>NZ_DASVSH010000034.1:0-9127 GCF_036388215.1 Sphingomonas sp. | reverse complement strand
ATGGATACGATCGTCCTCGCCTGCACGCATTTCCCATTGGTAGCGGAGGAGTTGGCCGGCGCGGCGCCGTGGCCGCTCGCCTTTGTCGACGGCAACGAGGGCATCGCCCGCCGAACCGCCTGGCTTACCCGCGAAATTGCCTGGCCGGAGCAGCCCGGCGAGGGGATTGCCCTTTTCACCCGCTGGGACCCGAAGCTGGAGGCATATCGCCGAGGCATGGCCGAATATGGGCTGAGGCTCGTGGAAGGCAGCGGCCGGCCCTAGTTGCGAGGCGTTTTCACTGGCCTTGCGCCCCCCGTTTCCGCTATGGGCGGCGCGACCGTCGGGGAAGGCTCTTGGACTATCAACGCATCTTCGCGCAGGCTATCGACCGGCTGCACGCCGAAGGACGCTACCGCGTGTTCATCGATATCCTGCGCAACAAGGGCAGCTTCCCCAACGCGCGCTGCTTCGCGGGCCATAACGGCCCGAAGCCGGTCACCGTATGGTGCTCCAACGATTATCTGGCGATGGGCCAGAATCCGAAGGTCATCGAGGCGATGGAGGAGGCGCTGCACGATGTCGGCGCAGGCTCCGGCGGCACGCGCAACATCGGCGGCAACACGCATTATCATATCGAGCTCGAGGCCGAGCTCGCCGATCTCCACGGCAAGGAGGCGGCGCTCCTTTTCACCTCGGGCTATATCTCGAACGAGGCGACGCTCTCGACCTTGGGCAAGCTGCTTCCCGGCTGCGTGATCTTCTCGGATGAGCTCAACCACGCGTCGATGATCGCGGGCATCAAGAATTCGGGCTGCGAGAAGCGCGTCTTCCGCCACAACGACCTGGCGCACCTCGAGGAACTGCTCGCCGCTGACGATGCGGGCGCACCCAAGCTGATCGCCTTCGAAAGCGTCTATTCGATGGACGCCGATATCGCGCCGATCGCCGCGATCTGCGACCTGGCCGACAAATATAACGCGCTGACCTATTGCGACGAAGTCCATGCCGTGGGCATGTATGGCCCACGCGGCGGCGGTATTTCGGAGCGCGACGAGGTTGCCGGCCGGATCACCATCCTGGAAGGCACGCTGGGCAAGGCGTTTGGCGTGATGGGCGGCTATATCGCGGCGGACCAGATGATCATCGACGTGATCCGCAGCTATGCGCCGGGCTTCATCTTCACCACCAGCCTGTCGCCCGTGCTGGTCGCGGGGGCGCTGGCAAGCGTCAGGCATCTCAAGGCATCGAGCGAAGAGCGCCAAGGCCAGCACGAAGCCGCGACCAAGCTCAAGGCGATGATGGCCGATGCCGGGTTGCCCGTCCTGCCCTCGACTACGCATATCGTGCCGCTGATGGTCGGCGATCCGGTCAAGGCCAAGAAGATCAGCGACGTGCTGCTCGCCGAATATGGCGTGTACGTCCAGCCGATCAATTACCCCACCGTGCCCCGCGGCACCGAGCGGCTGCGCTTCACCCCGGGCCCCGCGCATGACGAAGCGATGATGCGCGAACTGGTCGATGCGCTCGTCGAGATCTGGGGCCGGCTGGAGCTCAGGCGGGCGGCCTGAGCTCCGTATCGGTCAGGCGACAGGCGCCGGCATGAAGCGCGGATTGCGCAGCAGGGCGGCCGAAATCAGTGAGACCAGCACCCCCACCGGAAGCATTTCGGCGATCGAGATCAAGATGCGGACAAGCGGGTTCGCATAGCTGCCGCTGAAGAACTCCCGCATTTCGGCGATTTCCTTGGGTGTGGCGCCACCTTCTTTCGACATGACCAGCATGCGCTCGACGAACGCATCGAAGCCGAACATCGCCAGCGTCGCTTCGAACATCAGCGCATAGACGATCCCCGCGACCAGGCTGATCGCCAGCCCCAGCCCGAAGGCCGGCCAGAAACGGATCACACCGCCCTGATCCACATCGCGCCTCCGCTTTATCGCCAGGAACACGGCGGTCAGCCCGATCAGCATCGTAAGATAGCCGATCGTCATGCCCAGGCTCATCGAAACCTCGATGCCGCCGATGCACATCAAGCAGCCCCATATTCCGGCAAAGCCGCCGGCGATCAGGCCTGGAATCAAAATCTTCTTCATGGCATTTCCCCTCTTGGCGATGTTGCGCCGCGATCGGGCGCGCATCAAGCCTCGGGAGCAATCGCCCGAACGGGTGATTTTCGTGAAATAGGCCTCTCCCCTCCCTGAAAGGGAGGGGTCGGGGGTGGGTCTTTGCACGCGATACGGTTGCACGCGCGTTCGGCTTCAGTACCGCCTGGACGCAACCCACCCCTAACCCCTCCCTTTCAGGGAGGGGAACTATCAGCGCACGATCCTCAGCTCGCGCGCACGCGCCACCGCATCGGTCCGCCGCTCCGCCCCGAGTTTTTCGAACAGCCGCGCGACATGCGTTTTGATCGTATTCGGCGAGACGCCGAGCGCGTCGGCGATCTCCTTGTTCGATCGGCCAGCCGCGATCTGTTCGAGCACCGCCAGCTCACGCGGGCTGATGCCGAGCGCCGCGAGCGCCTTGGGATTTCCCGCGAACGCTGCCTGGCGTGGGGCGGCAAGGCGGATGCCGAACACGACGCCAAGCGCCAGGAAGGCCGCAGCGATCAGGAAGATGTAAATGTCGCCGGTATGGGCACGGGCGAGTCTTTGATAATCCAGCCATTGGAGCGCGAGCGTTCCCACGCCCAGCAACACCCCATATAGACTCGCCCGCCTCCACATCGCGCCCAGCCTAATCAGGCTTGGCGCGGCAAGCCAGCCTCACTCCTTCGTGATGCCGCCCGCCGACGGCCAGGCGCTGTCGCCCGCGCGCTTGAGCGTCATCTTGAAAAACGGGCGCGCAGGCTGGCCCGGCGCGATATAATCGCCCACTTCGGTCCAAGTCCCGTCGGCAAGCGTAGCCGTGTAGCGGATCGTCATCGCGCCGGTGGGGATTTCCCAGACATAACCGGCGTCCGTCACCGTCATCGGAAACTTGCCGCCGCGACCCAGTGCCCAACTCGTCAACCAATAGGATTTGGCCTGCGCGTCGTACGAGACCACGCCCAGCGCGTTGAAGCCGACGCTGCCATCCGCATTATAGCCCTTGCCCTCCATCACGGTGAGCGTGCCGTCGAGGAAGGAGCCGATCCGCTCGGTCTGGGTCACTTCATGGGCGCCCTGGGGCGTCTGGCTCACTGCGGGGCCGCGCCACACGCCGTGCATCCAGTCGAGTTTCCTCATCGCTTCCTTCTGCGCCGCGATCGCCGCCGTATCGGTCGCCTGCGCCTGCGCCGCGGGCACCATCAGCACCGCGCCCAGCATGGCGAGCGAACAGGTCATCAACTTCAGCATCTTGCAATCTCCATTGTCGTTGCGCCCGGCGCGTGGCAGCTTCCCTGCCGATGCCCGCCGTTCGATCCGTCCTGTCCCTCGCCCGCCTCGCTCCCGACAAGCGCGCTTTCGCGAAAGGCGCGCGCGGCTTCGCGAAACGTGCACGGGCGCTCGCCAAGCTGCCGGGCTTCCCGACTATCTGGATCGCCAGCGCCGCCGCGGGCGCACTGATGACGCTGACCGGCGGCTTCGGCACCGGCGCGATGCCGCTCGCTCAGCGCGCCTTGTTCTGGGCCGTGCTGATGGGCTGGAGTGCGCTCAAATGGCAGCTCTGGTTCGCCTTCATGGTGCGCGCGCCGAGGGACTGGACTCGCGCCGCTATCATGGGCGGCGTGCTCCTGTCGCTGCCCATCCCCTTCGAAGTGCTGCTCAGCGGCCGCGCGGCCGGCATCGACACCGGCATGCCGAACCTGTTGGGCACCTGGGGCCGAGGATTGGCGATCGGGACGCTGGTGTTCTGCACCATCCTGCTCGTCACGCGCACGCTGGGCTATCGCCCGAGCTGGAGGCTTCCCGTCCCGGAAGCCAGCGGACTGCTGCAGCGCGCGCGGGTTGACCCGGCCTCGCTCACCGCGATCGAGGCGGAGGACCATTATTGCCGCGTCCACCGGCGCGATGGCGCGAGCGCGCTGATTCATTATCGATTCGGCGACGCGCTGGAAGAAGTCGCGGCGCTCGAAGGAATGCAGGTGCATCGCGGCGCGTGGGTGGCGGCGAACGCGATCGAAGGGACCGCACGCGACGGCCGACGCTGGGAGCTGCTGCTCGCCGGCGGCCGCCGCGTGCCCGTCAGCGCAACCTATCTGCCACAGGCGCGCGCGCGCGGCTGGATCGATGGGAGAGGGAAACCGGGCCTCTAGCGCGTCGCATTGTCGACCGCGTTACCCACGCCTTCAGCGCGCTCCCCCACATCCTCGGCCGCGTTGCCGAGGACTTCGCCCGCACGATCCGCGCCGTTTTCGAGCGACTCGCCCGCATCGTCGGCCACATTCTCGATCGATTCGCCGGCGCGGTCGAGCGAGTTGCTCAGATTGCCCTGTGAAGTTTCGGAACAGGCGGCAAGGCCCAGCGCGAGCGCGGGGACGAGAAGCAGAGTTTTGCGCATTTGGGTCTCCAATCTGGTCGTCACAGCTAGCCAGCAAGCCTAGTCGGGCGTAGGGAGCGCGCCATGTCGCGCCGCATCGCCATCGCTTCGGATCATGCCGCCTTCGATATGAAGGCAGAACTCGCCGAATGGTTGCGTGCGGCGGGCCACGAAGTGTTGGATTTGGGCGCGAATGGCCCCGAAAGCGTCGATTATCCCGATTACGGATATGCGCTAGGCAAAGCCGTCGCCGATGGCCACGCGGAACTCGGCGTAGCTCTGTGCGGATCGGGCGTCGGCATTTCGATCGCGGTCAATCGCATCGCCGCCGCTCGCTGCGCCCTGGTCTCCGAGCCGCTTTCCGCCAGCCTTGCGCGCCAGCATAATGACGCGAACGTCATTGCCTTGGGCGCACGGCTTATCGGCACGGAAATGGCCAGGGCCTGCATTACGGCATTCCTCGAAACCAAATTCCTGGGCGGGCGCCATCAGCGCCGCGTCGAAAAACTGAGCAAGGGAGCGAACCCATGAGCACCAATCCGCAAATGGCAGGGCTCCAGCCCGACGGTTTCTTCACCAAGACGCTCGCCGAGGCCGATCCCGCGGTGTTCGCCGGCGTCCAGCATGAATTGAAGCGCGAGCAGCACCAGATCGAGCTGATCGCCAGCGAGAACATCGTCTCCAAGGCCGTGCTCGAAGCCCAGGGCTCCGTCTTCACCAACAAATATGCCGAGGGCTATCCGGGCAAGCGCTATTATCAGGGCTGCCACCCCTCCGACGAAGTCGAGACGCTGGCGATCGACCGCGCCAAGCAATTGTTCAATTGCGGCTTCGCCAACGTCCAGCCGCATTCGGGCGCACAGGCCAACGGCGCAGTGATGCTGGCGCTGACCAAGCCCGGCGATACGATCATGGGATTGAGCCTCGACGCGGGCGGCCACCTGACGCACGGAGCGAAGGCGGCGATGAGCGGCAAATGGTTCAATGCCATCCAATATGGCGTGGACCCCGAAAGCCACCTGATCGACTTCGACCAAGTCTCCGCCCTAGCCAGGGAGCACCGCCCCAAGCTGATCATCACCGGCGGCTCGGCCTATCCGCGCATCATCGATTTCGCCAGGTTCCGCGCGATTGCCGATGAAGTCGGCGCGATCTTCATGGTCGACATGGCGCATTTCGCCGGGCTGGTCGCGGGCGGCGCACACCCTACGCCTTTCGGCCATGCCCATGTCGTGACCACCACGACGCACAAAACGCTGCGCGGCCCCCGCGGCGGCATGGTGCTGACCGACGACGAGGCCATCGCCAAGAAGGTCAACAGCGCGGTGTTCCCGGGCCTTCAGGGCGGGCCGCTGATGCATGTCATCGCTGCCAAGGCAGTCGCGTTCGGCGAGGCGCTTCAACCTGATTACAGGCGCTACATTGCGGCCGTGGTCGAGAACGCCAAGATTCTGGCCGCGACGCTCAAGGAGCGCGGTGCAGCGGTGGTCTCGGGGGGCACGGATACGCATCTTGCGCTGATCGATCTTACGCCGCTGGGCGTCACCGGCAAGGACGCGGACGAAGCGCTCGAGCGCGCCGGGATCACCTGCAACAAGAACGGCATTCCCAACGATCCGCTGCCCCCGGTCAAGACCAGCGGCATCCGCGTCGGCTCGCCCGCGGGCACCACCCGCGGCTTCGGCGCGGGCGAATTCCGCGAGATCGGAAACATGGTCGCGGACGTGCTCGAAGGGCTGCGCAAGAATGGCGAGGCTGGCGACGCGCAAGTCGAAATGGCCGTCCACGAGCGCGTCCGTGCAATGTGCGAACGCTTTCCGATTTATCCGGAGGGCTGAGGTGGACGGAGATATCGTTCGCCTCGAAAGTTGCACAAAATGCGGCGGCAGCATCCAAGGCGACGCGAGCTTTTGCAATCACTGCGGCAAGCGAGTGAAGCGCGCGCCGAGCGACGGAGACCCCGCCAACCTAGGCGAAGCAGCCGTGGAATTCGCCAAGGGCACGGCAGTTGAAGCTCGAAATCTGGGTGCGGAGGCCCTCCGAAGTGATATTGGCAAGAAAGTCGCCGCCGGCGCAGCTCTAGGAGCAGTTGCTGGGGCAGTGCTTCCACTGATCGGGCCGGCCATCGGAGCAACCCTCGGCGCAGGATACGTCGCCTTCAAAAGGCTGACCAAGTAAATGCGCTGCCCGTTTTGCGGAAATGACGACAGCCAGGTCAAGGACAGCCGGCCGACCGAGGATAATTCCGCGATCCGCCGCCGCCGGCAGTGCGAAGCTTGCGCGGCGCGGTTCACGACCTTCGAGCGCATCCAGTTGCGCGATCTCACGGTGCTTAAATCGCAGGACCGCCGCGAGCCCTTCGAGCGCGACAAGTTGATCCGCTCGCTCACGCTGGCCGCGCGCAAGCGCCCGGTAACTGCGGCGCAGATCGAGCGACTGGTCTCAGGCATCCAGCGCCAGCTCGAAACGCTGGGTGACAGCGAAATCCCGTCGCAGCGGATCGGCGAACTCGTCATGGACGGACTCAAAGGTCTTGATCCCGTTGCCTATATCCGCTTCGCCAGCGTCTATAAGGACTTCCGCGAAGCCAGGGATTTCGAGGAATTCGCCGGAAACGTGAGCGACGCGGGGAAAGCGTGACCGGGGGCCCGCCCGTCATCGTCCTCGTCCGCCCCCAGCTCGGCGAGAATATCGGCAAGGCCGCGCGCGCCATGCTCAATTTCGGGCTTAGCGAGCTCCGGCTCGTCGCCCCGCGCGACGGCTGGCCCAATCCTTCCGCCGGCCCCGCCGCAAGCGGTGCGGATCTTGTGCTGGAACGCGCGCAGGTCTTCGAAAGCGTCGCCGATGCGGTCGCCGATTGCGCGCATGTCCATGCAACCACTGTCCGCAAGCGCGGCGTCACCAAGCCGGTGGCCACCCCCGAAGCCGCCGCGCGCGAAATCCGCGCCGCCGAAGGACGGGCGGCGATCCTGTTCGGCCCCGAGCGATCGGGGCTCGCCAGCGACGATGTCGCGCTCGCCCGCTCGATCATCACCGTTCCGATCAATCCGGAATTCGGCTCGCTCAACCTGGCCCAGGCGGTGATCCTCATCGCCTATGAATGGTCGAAGGGAGAATCGCTCGCCAGTCCGCCGGCCACCGATCTCGATCCGCCCGCGCCGCAGACCGAATTCGACGGCATGTTCGGCCAGCTCGACACGATGCTTGAAGCCGCCGGCTTCTATTTCCCGCCGGACAGGGTGCCGACCGTCAAGCGCACCTTGCGCACCCTGCTCACCAAGCCGGGCTGGTCCTCGCAGGAAATACGCACGATGCGCGGTGTGCTGTCGGCGCTAGAGGGACGCAAGACGCGTCGCGCAAAGTGATCCAATCGACCGTGCGACTTTCGCATCTGCCCCGAATATGATATACACGCCAGCAACTTACAGGAGAACTCTGAATGCGCCGCTTGTCCTTTCTGGCTTTGATCGCTCTTGCCGCACCCGTCGCGGCCCAAGACATGAGCGCCGATCTCGCTAAGAAGCCCGAGAAGAAAATCTGCCGCGCGGTCGCTACGACCGGTTCGATTCTGGGGGGAAAGCGGGAGTGCCACACCAAGGCGCAATGGGACGCAATGTCGGAACGCGCCAGCAACGCTCGCGATTCGCGCGAGCGCGGCATGCAGAACGGTGCCGGGGGCGGAAGCGGGGTTGACGGTAGCCCGCGCTGATGCGCGGCGAGGCTTCCAGCTGATCAGAGGATCGACCGCCAGCATTTGCGGGCGTGGTGCAGCCGTGGATGGCGCGCCGGTGGCCGACCAGCTTGACTTCGCCAGGCCTCGCGGCTAACCGCGCGCCTTCGCAATGGCCCCGCACTCCGGTGAAGCGGTGGCCCTGCCCTCCTTACAGAGACCAGCAGAGCGACTACCGGAACCAACGTTGTTCGTATTGCAAAGGATTACCAATGTCGAAGCGCCATAGCGCCAAGCACAAGCTCGACCGCCGGTTGGGCGAAAACATCTGGGGCCGGCCCAAGAGCCCCGTCAACAAGCGTGAATACGGCCCCGGCCAGCACGGCCAGCGCCGCAAGGGCAAGGTCAGCGATTTCGGCATCCAGCTGCGCGCCAAGCAGAAGCTGCGGGGCTATTACGGCGACGTAACCGAAAAGCAGTTCCGCGCCTGCTATCACGAAGCCGCCCGGATGAAGGGCGATACGTCGCAGAACCTGATCGGCTTGCTCGAACAGCGTCTGGACATGATCGTCTATCGCGCCAAGTTCGCGCCGACGGTCTGGTCCGCACGCCAGCTGGTCAGCCACGGCCACATCCGCGTCAACGGCGTGAAGTGCAACATCGCGTCGCGTCGCGTGTTCCCGGGACAGGAGATCACGCTGGGCGGCAAGGCGCAGGAAATGGCGCTGGTGATGGAAGCCCAGAACCTCGCCGAACGCGAAATCCCCGATTACGTCGCCCCCGACGGCACCGCCAAGGTCACCTTCACCCGCGTCCCGACGCTGGACGAAGTGCCCTATCCGGTGAAGATGGAGCCGAACCTGGTCGTGGAATTCTACTCGCGCTAAGCCGCGGGCAGACTACGAGCACATTCGACGAGCTTGCAGAAGCGCTCGGCATCGAACGGGGCGGTCTCATCGGAGGCCGCCCCTTTTTCTTACAAGCCCAGCGCGCCGCGCAGAAACCCATCCGCCT
>NZ_DASVSH010000033.1:0-448810 GCF_036388215.1 Sphingomonas sp. | reverse complement strand
GCAGCCGACGTGATCGTGATCCCGCGCTCCTGCTCCTGCTCCATCCAGTCCATCGTCGCGGTGCCTTCATGCACTTCGCCGATCTTGTAGGACTTGCCGGTGTAATAGAGGATGCGCTCGGTCGTCGTCGTCTTGCCGGCGTCGATATGCGCCATGATGCCGATATTACGATAGCGGTCGAGCGGATGGCTGCGGGCCATGATCGTTATTCCTTTGGTATGGTTCGGATCGGCTTGCGCCGGCTTACGGAAAGAAGAGTTTGGCGAGTGTCGCGCCGGCGGCCATTAATGCAGCAGCTGCGATAAAGCCCTGAAACACCGTCGATAGCGGTAAAATTTTGGTCTCCGCACCGACCTTGTCAGCCTCGGCAATCAGCTTGCGTGTCTCCGCCGAAATTTTTTCGACTTCCTCGAGAGCACGCCAAATCCGAGCGCGCTGCTCTTCGAAATCGAGATTATCGCGCCCGGGTGTGGTTGCCATCGCCTGATCCTTCGCAAGCTCTATATAGCCCTTACCAGCGATAATGCGAGAACGCGCGGTTGGCTTCGGCCATGCGGTGCGTGTCTTCGCGCTTCTTGACCGCGTTGCCGCGGTTGTTCGCCGCATCCATGAGCTCGCCGGAAAGGCGGGCCGACATGGTGTGCTCGCTGCGGTTGCGCGCCGACGTGATGAGCCAGCGGATCGCCAGCGCCTGGGCGCGCTCGGGGCGCACTTCGACGGGAACCTGGTACGTCGCACCGCCAACGCGGCGCGAGCGGACCTCGATGCCCGGCTTGATGTTGTTCAGCGCGTCATGAAACACGCCGATCGGCTCGCGCTTGGCGCGCTGCTCGACGGTCTGCATCGCCGAATAGACGATGTTCTCGGCGACGGACTTCTTGCCGTCCAGCATCACCGAATTCATGAACTTGGAGAGAACCTCATCCCCGTAAACGGGATCAGGGAGAATGATGCGCTTTTCTGGGCGACGACGACGAGCCATCTGATATTCCTTTCAATCTTCAGCGGGTCCGGAACACGTCCGGGGCTTACTGTGGCTTCTTACTTCGGACGCTTGGCCCCGTATTTCGAACGCGACTGGCGGCGATCCTTCACGCCCTGCGTATCGAGCACGCCGCGCAGGACGTGATAGCGAACGCCGGGAAGATCGCGAACGCGGCCGCCACGGATCAGGACCACCGAGTGCTCCTGAAGATTGTGGCCTTCCCCCGGAATGTAGCTGATGACTTCGCGCTGGTTGGTCAGGCGGACCTTGGCAACCTTGCGCAGCGCCGAGTTCGGCTTCTTCGGAGTCGTCGTATAGACGCGCGTGCAAACGCCGCGCTTCTGCGGGTTCTGCTCCATCGCAGGGACCTTTGACTTGGCCTTCTGCGGTTCGCGGCCCTTGCGGACCAGCTGGTTGATCGTCGGCATGAAAGCCCTTCACCTTATGTTGCCCGGATAATCCGGAGGTTACTTTGCTGGAACAAGAGAGAATACGAAAAGGCCCCGGGTGTCTTCGACCCCCCGGGCCATTGCGTTTCCAGCAACGTTCAGCTCTTGTCTCGATGAGGCATTTGGCCTTGGCCAGCACGCTTCGAGACGGTGGCGCCTATAGCGGCGCTCCCCCAAGCGGTCAACCGCTCCTCTCCGCCCAAATCGCGCGGGCTAAGGATGCGTCAACTCCCGTGCGGCTAAGCAGCAATGGATGATAGTGCGCAACCCCCTCGGCCGCTGGCGCCGCCCGCTCGCGGCGCTCGCCGCGCTGGCGGCAACGCTGGTGCTTGGGCTAGCCGGCCCCGCCTTGCCCGGCGCGGCCCCTTTATTCGGCTGGGGCGGATTGGGGCTTTTGGTGGCGGGCAGCGCCGGGCTGCTGGCCTGGCACCTGGCACGGCTCAGCATCACCCCCGCGGGTCGATCGGGGCAAATCGGAGCCGCGCTGCCCGCGGCGCTGCTGGCGCTGAGCCTCCCGGGGATCGGCCCGGGCGCGGTGCTGGCGCCCTGTGCGCTCGCTATTCTGGCGACGCGGCGCGATGCGAGCCAGTCGCTGGTGGCGCTCGCGGTGCATTGTAGCGCAGCGGCCCTGCTGCTTGGCGATTGGCTCACGGCGGGGCTCGCTTGCGCAATGACTCCCGGCATGGCGTGGCTTTCGCTACGCGGGGCATTTTGCGCGATCGCCAACGACAATCCCTCATTGGAACGAATCGAAGACATTTGCTCTCTGCAGCGCCCTGCTACTTATGCTAATGACTCCGAAGGGGAATCGGGATCCGGGACTTGGGGAGTAGCGTAATGTTCAATGGTAATCGTGGCCGCGACGAGCGTCCGGCAATGCCGCCGGCTCCGCCGCAGCAGAGCGGTGGCGCGAAGCGCGGCATGTTTTCGGTGCTCGGCCCCGATGTGATCGTCACGGGCAGCGTCACCGCCAGCGCCGACCTGCATATCGATGGGCGTGTCGAAGGCGATGTGAATTGCGGCACGCTGGCGCAGGGTGCGGACAGCCAGATATTCGGCAGCGTCACGGCGGAGAGCGCCCGGCTTGCCGGCGCGATCGAAGGTACGGTGCGCGTGCGCCAGCTCACGATCGAGCGTTCGGCAAAGATCAGCGGCGATGTCGAATATGAGAACATCACGATCGAGAATGGCGGTCATATCGACGGCCGGCTCAAGCACATGAGCACGATCCAGGCCGCCGCCGCGCAGCAAGGCCCGCGAGCCGTGGAGGCGACGTCGCTTCCCGTAGCGGCGAACGAGCACGCCGCCTGATCTTGCGGGTCCGCTAATAGAAAAGGCCGCGTTCCTCCAGAGGAACGCGGCCTTTCTCTTGGGGCTTGGTCCGAGCCTTACATGCCCTTGATCTTGTCCAGGTGCATCTTGACCACCTTCGACATTTCGGCCGCGAAGGCCTTGAGCTCCGGAACATCGCCGCCTTCGGCATAGTCCTTGACAGCAGCCAGCGTCTTCTCGTGCGCGGCGACCTGCTGCATCTTATATGCGGCGTCGAAGGCAGTGCCTTCGGCTGCCCGCAGCGCCGCGAGATTGGCTTCCTGCTCGGCGGTCAGCGCGGGATTTGGCGTGATCGCCGGGTTCGCCTTGGCCCCTGCGGCCTTGAGCTTCTCGGTGGACGCGGTGTGGCCCTTGACCATCATCTGGCCAAAGTCCTTGAGCGCCGGGGTCGTCGCCTTTTCCTGCGCGAGCTTGCCGGCCTCGATCTCATACCAATCGCTCGCACCGGCCGTATCGGCAAAGGCCTGGCCGGGGGAAGCGGGCATGCCGGTCTGCATCGCGTTGCCGCCCATCATGCCGTTCTCTGCGGGCATCGCGGTGTCGGTGACGGTCGTGTTGCCGGCGGTCGTATTGCCGGCGTCGCCGCCGCCCGCGCATGCGCCGAGCGCGAAGATTGGAGCAAGGCTAAGAGCGATCAGTTTCATGTTCATGCAGACGTTCCTCCTGTGGTAGCGCCCCAACGCCGCATGACTTGCGCCGTTCCGCATTTGGTTCCGGAGAAACGCAATTAAAACAACAACCAAACATAGATCAGTGTCTGGCTATTTGAGCGGATCGTGGCCCCAGTTCATCAGCGAATAGCGCCAGCGCGAAGTGGGTATCTTAAACTCGTCGTGCGGCCCCTGCCCCCGGTGACGCTTCACGAAGGCGACGACCTTGCGCATGTGGGCATAGTCACCGCCGTCCAGATCGGACTTCCTGGCGCGCAATAGCTGCGCGATCCGCCGGCCCGAGGCATGGCCCACGCTTTCTGTCTCTCCAGGGCGCTTGAAGCCGACCTTACGGCTCTCCTCTGTATCGAGCCATTCGTCCATCTCGGCGGCAGTCATGTTCACCACGGCTTGGAAGTTCTTCCAGACCTGCTCGTGATCATCCTTTAAAGGCATGACGGCTCAGCTCCCGCGGAAAAGCGGGCGCTCGGGCCCGCCTAGACTGACCTGCGCCCGAATCCTCCTCCTCGCGGAGCGGGACCTCGTGGAGGCACCGGCGCCTCCCCGCCCCCGGCCGCCTTGCGCGCCAGATAGCGCGCGAGCGCCGCATCGGCATCGAAGGTGCTGTCCTCGGCAAGAGGCTCCACGCGCGCCGCGGACGCAGGCGACCCCGCGAAGAGCCGCACCATCTTGAGAATAAGCGGGATTGTGAACAACAGACCCACCGCGCCCAGCCCCAGCATCGTGGGACCCAAGCCCGTCTCGACCGGGCCGGCTTCGCCGCTGACATCGCGAAAATAGAGCAGCAGATAGCCGCAATAGCCGACCGGCAAGAGCGCCGCGACCACACCGAACACCGACTTGAAAGACACGCCCCGCCTCCCGCCATACAGGAGCACGATGATGCCGGGAGAATGCTGACAAAAGCTGAATGCCGGCGCGGCTAGATATGGATCGCCTTCCCGTAGGCCCCGAGCACGCTCTCGTGCATCATCTCGCTCAGCGTCGGATGCGGGAAGACCGTTTCCATCAGCTCGGCCTCGGTGGTCTCCAGCGTCTTGCCGATAGTGTAGCCTTGGATCAGCTCGGTGACTTCGGCACCGATCATGTGCGCGCCCAGCAATTCGCCGGTCTTGGCGTCGAACACGGTCTTGATGAAGCCCTCGGCCTCGCCCAGCGCGATCGCCTTGCCGTTGCCGATAAAGGGGAAGTTGCCGACCTTCACTTCATGGCCCGCTTCCTTCGCTTTTGCCTCGGTCAAGCCGACGCTGGCGATCTGGGGATGACAATAGGTGCAGCCGGGAATGTTCTTCGGGTCCATCGCGTGGGGATGGCCGCCGTTGATCGCCTCGACTGCGATCACGCCTTCATGGCTCGCCTTGTGCGCGAGCCAGGGCGGCTGGGTGACGTCGCCGATGGCGTAGATGCCCTCGACCGAGGTCTTGCAGGTTGCATCCGTGACGATGTGGCCGCGCTCGGTCTTCACGCCCAGCGCTTCCAATCCGATATCCTCGGTGTTGGGCACGATGCCGATCGCGACGATAACGTGACTGTAGTCCCCAGTGGCGACCTTGCCGTCCTTGCCTTTGATCGCGGCCTTCACGCCGCTGGCGGTCACTTCGATCTTGTCGACCCCCGCGCCCGTGAGGATCGTCATGCCCTGCTTCTTGAGCGATTTTTCGAGGAACGCGGAAACATCGGCGTCCTCGACCGGCACGACGCGGTCTAGCATTTCGACCACGGTCACTTCCGAGCCCATGTCGTTATAGAAGCTCGCAAACTCGATCCCGATCGCGCCCGATCCGATCACCAGCAATTTGGTCGGCATTTCCGGCGGCGTCATCGCGTGGCGGTAGGTCCAGATGCGCTTGCCGTCCGCCTTTGCGAAGGGAAGGTCGCGGGCGCGCGCGCCGGTAGCGATGATGATGTTCTTGGCCGTCAGCTCGGTCGCCTTGCCATCGGCGGCTGTGACGCTGACCTTGCCTTTCCCGGTCAGCTTGCCGCTGCCCATGTGCACCGCGATCTTGTTCTTCTTCATCAGGTGCGTAACGCCCTGGTTGAGCTGCCTGGCCACACCGCGCGAGCGCTTGACCACTGCCTCCAGGTCCGCGCTGATCTTCTCGGCGGCGAGGCCGTAATCCTTGGCGTGCTGCATGTAGTGGAAGATCTCGGCCGAGCGCAGCAGCGCCTTGGTGGGGATGCAGCCCCAATTGAGGCAGATGCCGCCAAGGTTCTCGCGCTCGACAATGGCGGTCTTGAGCCCGAGCTGCGCCGCGCGGATCGCGGCGACATAGCCGCCGGGGCCAGAGCCGAGAACGATGAGATCGTAGGATTCAGCCAAGGGGGGTGTCCTTATTGAACCCCTCTCCCCTTGAGGGAGAGGGAGGGGCCCAAGCCGAAGGCTTGGGAGGGTGAGGGTCCGAAAGCGCGGCGGAGATTGCCGCTTTGACCGCGTCTATATCGTCAAGAACCGCGTTGTTCCAAAAGCGAACGACCCGATATCCCTTCTCTGCGAGGAAGGCATCGCGACGCGCATCATGATCGCTCCCTGCATGTTGCGAGCCATCCGCCTCCACGATTAGCCGATGCTCCTGGCACACAAAGTCGGCGATATAAGGTCCGATTGGTTGCTGGCGCCGGAATTTGGCATCTTTCAGCCTGGCTCCACGCAGGTGAGTCCAAAGAACCCGCTCACTCTCGGTGGGAGCCCTACGCATCTCCTTAGCGCGGTTCAATGTGAGAGCATCGTACCCGGGCACCCCCTCACCCTCCCACCACTTCGCGGTGGGCCCCTCCCTCTCCCTCAAGGGGAGAGGGGGAAAGAACTTCCACCGCCCGCGGCTTCCGCTGCGCATCGATCGCCACAAATACGAAGCTCGCCTCCGTCACCTTCTCCATCTCCTCGCCATGCCGCCCTCTCCGCCAGGCTTCGACGGCGATGGTCATCGATGTGCGGCCGACCCTGGCGATCTCGGCATAGACCGACACTTCGTCACCGACATGGACCGGCGCGTGGAATTGCATGCCGTCCATCGCGATGGTGACCGCGCGCCCCTTGGCCTTGCGCGCCGCCACCAACCCTGCGGCCAGGTCCATCTGGCCGATCAGCCAGCCGCCGAAGATGTCGCCATACGCATTGGCGTCGGCGGGCATCGCGCTCACGCGGATCGCGGGCTGGCTCGTGGGCCTTGTCTCAGCCATCGGAGGGCGTGCGGTCCAGCTGGGCTTTGTCTTCGGCGTAAGCGCGGCGGATCGGGCCTATGCCCATCAGCACCACCGCCGCCATCGCCACATACGCGACCAGCCAGATATCGTGCCTGGCGAGCGGGTACGACCAGGACGCGAGCGCCGCGATCAGCAATGCGGCCAGCAGCCCCACCGCGATGTGCAACACTTCGATCAGGACGCGCATCCGCCGCGGCTCCTCAGGCGATCATGCCCATCGGGGCCTCTATGAGTTCCTTGAACAGCTTCATCAGCTCGGCGCCATCCGCGCCGTCGATCGCACGGTGATCGAAGCTGCCAGTAGCGGACATGACCGTCGCCACGCCGAGCGCGTCGTCGACGATGTACGGGCGCTTCTCGCCCGCGCCGATCGCCATGATCATGCCCTGGGGCGGGTTGATCACCGCTTCGAACTGCCTGATCCCGAACATTCCCATGTTGGACAGGCTGGCGGTGCCGCCCTGATACTCCTCGGGCTTGAGCTTGCCTTCCTTGGCGCGGCCGGCAAGGTCCTTCATCTGCGTCGAAATCGCCGAGACGCTGATGCCCGCCGCGTCGCGGATGATCGGCGTGATCAGGCCCGTCGGGGTCGAGACAGCGACCGAGACGTCCGCGCGGCCGTACTTGATCAGCTTGTCGCCGGTATACGTCACGTTGCACTTGGGCGTCTGGATCAGCGCGACGCCCAATGCCTTGATCAGCAGATCGTTGACCGAGAGCTTCACGCCGCGGCCTTCGAGCGCCTTGTTGAGCTCGCCGCGCAGCTTGAGCAGCGCATCGAGGCGGATATCGACCGTGAGGTAAATATGGGGAACGGTCTGCTTCGATTCGGTAAGCCGGCGCGCGATCGTCTTGCGGATGTTGGAGAGCTTCTCCTCCTCGTGCGGGATCGATTCGTCGTACCAGACGGCCTTGGCCTCGGCCGGCGCGGCTGCAGGAGCGCTCGCGGGAGCGGCGGCCTCTGCCCTAGGGGCGGGCGCGGCACCGGGCTTCGCACCTTCGAGGTCCGCCTTGACGATCCGGCCGTTCGGCCCCGATCCGGAAATCCCGGCAAGATCCAGCCCCTTCTCGGCGGCAAGACGCTTCGCAAGTGGGCTAGCCTTTATTCTTTCTCCCTCTCCCACTTCAGGGGGGGAGGGCTGGGGAGAGGGGGGAGTCGGGGATGGAGCTGGCTGCGCGTTCGCCGCACTTCCCCCTTTCCCGCCCTCGGCTTCGCCTTGGGCACCAGCATCGGGTGAAGACAGCCCCCGGCTGTCTTCAGCTCGTCCGGGGGACGAGCGGCCCGATGCTCCCCCTGAAGTGGGAGAGGGAGAAGCGACAGCAGCCGGCGCAGGCGCGGAGACTTCGCCCCCCTCGCCCGCCATCGTCGCGATCACCGTGCCGACCTTCACATTATCGGTGCCCTCGGCGATCATGATCTTGCCGATCACGCCTTCATCGACGGCTTCGAATTCCATCGTCGCCTTGTCGGTCTCGATCTCGGCCAGCAAGTCGCCAGACTTCACCGTGTCGCCTTCCTTGACCATCCATTTGGCAAGCGTGCCCTCCTCCATCGTGGGGGAGAGGGCCGGCATCTTGATTTCGATTCCCATGGGGCTTCCCGTCATTGCGCGCAGGTCGAAGGATCACCCCTCTTTGCGCCGGGCTCGCCACGGGTCAAGACACCGGCTTGCACGAAAGGCAATCGCCGGGCACCAACGCCTCAAGAGGGGAAAGCATCCATGCGCACCTATCTGGTGGTGATCGACGAGAGCCCGGAGGCCGAGATCGCGTTGCGCTTTGCCGCGCGGCGGGCGGTGAAGACCGGCGGGAACGTCGAAATCCTCGCGATGATTCCACCGCAGGAGTTCGTCGCGTGGGGCGGCGTGATGGCGACGATCGAGGAAGAAGCGCGGCAGCAGGCCGAAGCCCTGGTCGCGCGCGCTGCGGGGACCCTGCTGAGCGAATCGGGGATCACCCCCTCGATCACGATGCGTGAGGGCGATGGACCACACGTGGTGCGCGAGATGATCGCCGCAAATCGCGACATCGCCGCGCTTGTGCTGGGAGCGGCAGCCAGCGGCCCGCCCGGGCCGCTGGTCGCGCATTTCGCCGGGGCGGATGCCGGGGCGCTGAGCGTACCGGTGATGATCATCCCCGGCTCGCTCGATATCGAAGCGATCGACCGGCTTAGCTGAGCCTTACCGGCAAACGCAGACGCAGCATTTCGGCTTGGCGCGATAGCGCTTGACCGGTGCACGGCGCACCACGCGGCGGGGAGCGGCGCGAACATAGCGCGTCGTCACCACTTCCTCCTCGAAGATCTCTTCCTCGACGATCGTCGTGGTCGTAATGGTCGGGATGATCGTCACCGAGGAAAAGGTCGAACTGGTCGGCGCGCCGTAATAATGGCTGCCCTGCTGGTAACTCGAACCAGAGCTTGAACCATGGCTGGAGCCGTAGCCCGCGCCATAGCCATGCTGCGCCGCCGGCGGCGCATAGTCCACCGGCGGTGCATACCCCCCCGGGTATTGCTGTTGCCCGTAATATTGGTTGGGATCGACGGGCTGGATCGCCGCGCCCGCGCTGGAATAGCTGTAGCTGTTCGAATAGCCGCCGCCCGCCGACGCGCCGGCTCCGGCCCAGGCGATTCCGCCCACCGAATCCCACACCTGCCCCTGATGATCCACTAGCACCGCGTCATCATAATAGCGGATCCAGCGATAGCCGTGGGGTGGTGCGGCGAGGCCGAAGTTCAGATAGTCCGAAAGCCCGAACGATCCGCTCAGCCAATAATTGGGCATGCGATGGCCCCTGCCGAGGCGGCGGTACGCGCCCCATCCGCCCGGCGCGCGCGAGCCGCCCGACCAGCGGCCGTCGCGCTCATAGCCCCAGCGGTCCGGATTGTTGTAACGCGCGACATTCTGGCTGGGCGGCAGCGCCATCCAGCGCCCGTTCTGCCACACGCGCGGACCTGCGGTCTGCACCTGCGGCCCCGGCGGCGGGCCTGTGACGAAAGGCGGCGGCATATTCGGCTGGCCATAGACCATGCCCCCCGGTGCCGGGATCGGGGCGCCATAGCCTTGCGCGGCAGCCGGCGCCGCGGCGCCCAGCGCCGCTGCCGAAATGGCCACCATCATCAGGAAACGCTTCACAAAATACTCCTTCGCCACCGAGCCGCCCCGCTCTTATGGTTGACGAAAGATTACTCCTTTGGTTGCGTCACAGCCATGACCAGCTTTGCTTAACGGCGTCCCGATCCGGGTCAGGAATTAACCAGCCGTGGGGCCAAAATTCGCGCCAGCGCCTCGCAACCAGCAGCGTCGCCCGCATCGAAACGTGCAGGGCTGGGGCTGTCGAGATCGAGCACGGCGAGCAATTCGCCCTGATGCATGATCGGCACGACCAGTTCGGACCGGCTCGCCGCATCGCAGGCGATATGACCGGGAAAGGCGTGGACGTCCTCGACCAACTGCGTCTCGCGGGTGGCGGCCGCGGCGCCGCACACGCCCTTGCGGAACGGTATCCGGATGCACGCCGCCTTGCCCTGGAACGGCCCGAGGACGAGTTCGCCGTTCAAATTGCGATAGAAGCCCGCCCAATTGAGATCGGGCAGATACTGCCAGATCAACGCGGCGGCATTGGCCATGTTGGCGATGGCATCGGGCTCGTCGGCAGTGAGCGAGTCGAGCGCGGCGGCGAGATCGCGGTAGAGCTCGGACTTCGAGGCGGCGGTTACGGTGAAATCGTACATGAGGGGTATTTAGTCGATCCCGACGCCTCGTACACCTCTCCCGCTTTCGCGGGAGAGGAGGGGCCCGCGAAGCGGGAGGGTGAAGGTCTTCTTCTTTGGTTTCGACGAGCAGAAGAAGACCTTCACCCAACCCTCTCCCGCGAAGGCGGGAGAGGGCTAAGATCAGTCGAAGCTCACCTTCCCCCGCCCAGCCTTGATCGTTGCCCGCCCCTTCTTCTCGTCCACGCGGCGCGCCTTCGCCGCCTTGCTCGGCTTGGTGGGACGCCGCTTGGCCTGACGCTCCATCGCCTTGTCGATCAGCTCGGCCACGCGCTCACGCGCGTCGCTGCGGTTCGCCTCCTGCGTGCGAAACTTGCGCGCGGTGATCACCAGTTCGCCCGCGGAAGTCATCTTGGTGCCCGCCAGCGTCTTGAGCTGCTGATAGGCATAAGGCGGCAGCCCCAGCCGAAACACGTCCACGCGCAGTTGCACCGCGGTCGCCACCTTGTTGACGTTCTGCCCGCCCGGACCCGATGCGGCGAGGAACCTCTCCTCGACGATCGCATCCTCGGGTAAGTCAGCCACGCCCGAAGCCGATATTGCCGAAGCGCAGGGGCAAGGGCGCTTCGGCATGGATGTTCGGCTTGCCTTCGCGCGGGATGGTGAGCTCGGCGGCGTGAAGCATCACCGCGGGGCCGCCCGCGCCATATACCGGATCGCCGACGATTGGCATGCCCAGCCCTTCTGCGGCATGTACGCGGATCTGGTGCGTCCGGCCGGTCTCGGGGAAGAAGGCAAGCATCGCGCGGCCGTTTTTGCGCTCCAGCACTTCCCAGCGCGTGCGCGCCGATTTGCCCGCGGGATCACCGGTCATCCGCCAGCCTTCCTCCTCGGAAGAAATCTTGATCAGCGGCATATCGATCGTGCCGCCTTCCTCTGCCGGCTCGCCTTCGAGAATCGCGACATAGCGTTTGGCCACTGTCCCCGCTTCGAACGCCTGGCCGAAGCGCTTGTGCGCCTTGGGATTGCGCGCCAGGAGCAGGCAGCCGCTGGTGTCGCGATCGAGCCGGTGGACGGGCAACGGCAGGCGCTGGAAGCCGAAGGTCAGCTCGCCGAGCATATCCTCCAGGCTTTGCGAGCGATCGCGCGGACGATCGACCGGCAGCCCGGCGGGCTTGTCGATGATCAGCGCTTCGCCGTCGATGAAGAGAACGCGGTCCTTGAACATGACCGCGCCCCTAGCAGGCGCGATGTTACGCCGCCAGCTTGGCCGCAACCTCGGCAACCCTGCGGCCCTGATAGCGCGCGCCGTCCAGTTCGGACTGGCTGGGCTGCCGGCTGCCATCGCCATCGGAGATCGTGGTCGCGCCATAAGGCGATCCGCCCTTCACTTCATCGACGCCGCCCTGCCCCTGGAAGCCATAATCCAGGCCCACGATGGTCAGGCCGAAGTGCATCAGGTTGGTGATGATCGAGAAGAGGGTGGTCTCCTGCCCGCCATGCTGGGTCGCGGTGGACGTGAATGCACCACCCACCTTGCCGTTGAGCGCGCCGGTCGCCCAGAGGCCGCCGGCCGTGTCCCAGAAGCTCGCCATCTGGCTCGGCATCCGGCCGAAACGAGTCGGCGCGCCCACGATGATCGCGTCATAGTCCTTCAGCGCGTTCGGCCCCTCGATGGCGGGATGCGCGGAGTCGGTCTTGAAGTGCGCGGCGGCGACCACTTCGGGCGGCGCAGTCTCGGGCACGCGGCGGATGGCGACCTCGGCGCCCGCCGAGCGCGCGCCGTCCGCCACGGCATCCGCCATCTGCTCGAGGTGGCCGTAGGAGGAGTAATAGAGGACGAGTATCTTGGTCATGGGGGTTCCTTCTAATTCCCCCTCCCGCTTGCGGGAGGGGCTAGGGGAGGGCTTGTGGAGAGCAGCCTTTGACAGGCCCTCCCCCGACCCCTCCCGCAAGCGGGAGGGGAGAAGAGTTGTTATTCCGCGTCCACCAGGACGATCTCGGCGTCTTCGATTGCGGCGATCACATACGTGCCACCGGTGAGCGCCGCGCCGTCGCGGGCATTCACCCGCTCGCCATCCACCTTGATCGCGCCGATTGCGGGGACGAGGTAGGCATGCCGCCCCTCGCCGACCTTGTACTCGACGCTCTCGCCCGCCTTGAGCGTCGCGCCGAGCACGCGGGCGTCGGCGCGGATCGGCAGCGCGTCGCCGTCCCCGGGGAAGCCCGAGGCCATCGTCACGAACTTGCCCGAGCGGTCGCCCTTGGGGAACGGCTTGGCGCCCCAGCTCGGCTGGCCGCCGCGTTCGCGCGGGCTTATCCAGATCTGGAAAAGCGTCGTTGTCTCGGGCTCGAGATTATATTCGGCGTGGCGAACGCCGGTGCCGGCGCTCATCACCTGGACGTCGCCGGCTCCGGTGCGGCCCTTGTTGCCCATCGAATCCTGATGGGTGATTGCGCCCGAGCGGACATAGGTGATGATTTCCATGTCCTGGTGCGGATGCGCCGGAAAGCCGCTGTTCGCGCCGATCTCGTCGTCGTTCCACACGCGGATCGCGCCCCAACCCATGCGGGCCGGATCGTGATAGCTCGCAAAGCTGAAATGGTGGCGGGCGTTCAGCCAGCCGTGATTGGCGTGGCCAAGCGTTTCAAAGGGCCGCCGGTCGATTTTACTGGTGTCGATCATGGTGATGACTTCCTTCTCTTGAACTCCGAGATAGGAAATTCTATCAGCGCGTAAATGGAAACGTTGGAAACGGATTGTTTCGAATGAAGCTACCAGACTTCGAGGCATGGGCCGTTTTCGCCGCGGTGGTCGAGCATCGCTCGTTCAGCGCCGCCGCCGATGCGCTGAGCGTTTCCAAGGCCACGGTATCCAAGGCGATCAGCCGCCTGGAGACGCGGCTGGGCACCACGCTCTTCCACCGCACTTCGCGTCGCCTGACGCTCACCGACAGCGGCCGCGCGCTTGCCGAGCACGCGCAACGCATCCGGAGCGAAGGGGAAGCAGCCGAGCAAGCCGCGTTCGAATCGGCCAGCGCGCCCGCCGGGCTGGTGCGCATCGCCGCACCGCTGACTTTCGGCATCAAGCATCTCGCCCCGGTGCTTGCCGATTTTCTCGAAGCGCACCCGGGTATTAAGATCGACCTTCGCCTGTCCGACGCATTCGTCGATATCGTCGGCGACGGCGTGGATATCGCGCTGCGCATCGCCGAATTGCCCGACAGCTCGCTCCGCGCCCGCCGCCTCGGCCCGGTCACCGCGCACGTTATCGCCGCCCCCGTTTATTTCGAGAAGCATGGCCGTCCCCGCCACCCCGCCGATCTCGCCAGCCACGCCTGCTTTACCTACACCAACACCGCGAGCCCCGATTACTGGCGCTTCCGAAAGGCCGGCGGCGAGGAAGCGTCGGTCCGCGTTGACGGCCCGATCCGCACCGACAGCGGCGATGCGATGTTGCCGGCGCTGCGCGCGGGGCTGGGCGTCGCGATCCTGCCGGGGTTCATAGTCGATGCGGACATCGCCGCTGGCCGGCTGGAAGCGGTGCTGACCGACTGGACGATCGGTGCCTCGGCGTTGCACTTGATCACGCCGCCCGGCACGCTCCGCCCCGCGCGCGTAGAAGCGCTGATCGAATTCCTCTCGGATCGCCTCAAGCGGATGTGCAGCGAACCGCGCTAAAGGACTCGACTCCCCAGGCGAAGCGAGTCCGTCAGATACGTAGTTAAACGCGACTCGTGGATTCATGCGGGTTAGGAACAAATTAACCTTTTGCCTTCAGACCCGCTTAGGTTAATGAATCGCTCAGGACGCTCCTGCCATGAGGGTGGAAAGCGGCCGGTGGGCAAGGGGAACTGGCATGCGCGTGCTGCTGATCGAGGACGAGCCGTCGACCGCAAAAGCGATCGAGCTGATGCTCACGACCGAAGGCTTCAACGTCTACACGACGGACCTGGGCGAAGAGGGCTTGGACCTCGCCAAGCTCTATGATTACGACATCATCCTGCTCGATCTGAACCTGCCCGACATGCATGGGTATGACGTTCTGAAAAAGGTTCGTGTCGCCCGCGTGCAGACGCCGGTGCTGATCCTGTCTGGCATCAACGAAATGGATTCCAAGGTGCGCAGCTTCGGCTTCGGCGCCGACGATTACGTCACCAAGCCCTTCCACCGCGAAGAACTGGTCGCGCGCATCCACGCCGTGGTCCGCCGCTCGAAGGGCCATAGCCAGTCGGTCATCCGCACCGGCAAGCTGGCGGTCAATCTCGACGCCAAGACCGTCGAAGTCGATGGCGCCCGCGTCCATCTGACCGGCAAGGAATATGCGATGCTGGAGCTGCTTTCGCTACGCAAGGGCACCACGCTCACCAAGGAAATGTTCCTCAACCACCTGTATGGCGGAATGGACGAGCCCGAGCTCAAGATCATCGACGTCTTCATCTGCAAGCTGCGCAAGAAGCTCAGCATGGCGACCGAGGGCGAGAATTACATCGAGACCGTCTGGGGCCGCGGCTATGTGCTGCGCGAGCCCGAAGGCGGCGAAGCGGCGATCCCGGCGGTCGCCTAGAATCCTGAAGCTGGACCAAACACAGCGGGGGCTGACGGGGCCGCGGTTCGAAAGAGCCGCGGCCCTTTTCGTTAAGCACCGCGATGCCGATGCACCCAATGCCTCCCATCGTCGTTTAGGATGCAAGGAGCGCGTGCGTGGCCGACGAACGAATAGTTTCCGTGGGTTTCCTCACGCAAAACGATCTGAACCGGCTGGGTGCGACGTTCGACCGCCACTTCCAGATAGTCCATGACGACCTGTTCGCCGATCTTATCTCGAAGCTTGACCAGATCGAGGCCGAACCCTTTGGCACGGGCGTGGTACTCAAGCCGCATCCGAGACATTAGCGGCCCTGGCGGGATCTTCTTGAGGCCGGCGTTACGCGCTTCATGCCAATGCCGCCCGCTGATCCGCATTGCCCCGCGGCGGCGAATGGCTATCACCGCCCTGCATGAGTCCACATGAATTCCTCCAGAAGTGGCGCAACAATGAGCTGAAGGAGCGCACGGCCTCCCAGAGCCATTTCAACGATCTGTGCGCATTGCTGGGCGTCCTAGATCCGATCGCCGCCGATCCGCAGGGCGAATGGTTCACTTTCGAAAGTGGCGCGGCCAAGACCGGCGGCGGCGCTGGACAATCCGCCGCTGCTGATCGTCTCGGATATGGGTCACATCGGCCCAGGCCCTCTGATTCGCAAGGCGACACCGAATGCGTGCGACAGGGCTTCGGGAATTTGGACGTGCAATCCGGCGCCATCGTGCTTGTAGGTGAGCGGAGTCCGGTCTCCCACCATCTCGACGCGCTCGACCCCGCCTGCGCCTGAAGGTGCGCCCTTGGCGAGCGAAGCAATGTCGATAGAGGCCGCAGGTCTCCCGAGGCAGATGGCGAAGAGATCGCCGCCTTTCCAGGTAAACCGGATATCCGCCGATGTGAACGGCTTTTGCGTTTGCTCGCCGAACATGCCAGCGCCCACCTGCGTCGGTCCTTCGCCGTAGATCTTCCACGGGCGCGTGCCATAGATCGCGTCGCCGAAACGGCCCATCCAGCCGGCGATCTCCTGGACGATGCGGCGCTCTTCAGAATCGATCGAGCCATCCCCGCGCACGGGCACGCTGAGCAGAAAATTGCCGTTCTTCGAGACAATATCGCACAGGCGGTGGATGACCGTAGCGGCGCTCATGTACCGCTTCTGGTCGTACAACCTGCGATTGTAATGCCACTGCCCGATGCACGTGTCCGTCTGCCAGGGTTCGGGGGATATCTCCGCCCGCATTCCGCGCTCGACATCGGCGACGTATCCGCCGCGCGGAGCTTCCTGCGGCTTTATGTTCAGCACCGCTTCCAGCTTGCCGCCATGCCATTGCATCGATGCGTTGTAGTAATGGGCGGCCATGTCGATGCCCGCCTGGCCCAGCGGCAGATCGAAATTGTCGAAATAGACGAGATCGGGCTTGTAGCTGTCGATCAGGTCCTTGCAGCGCAAATACCATTGCCGGGTGAAGGCGGGATTGTGTAGCGGGGCTTTCTCGTCCCACACCCGATCGTTGCGGGTATGCCATGCATTGGCGTCGGCCACTGTATTGATGCCATCGGGCAGCGGCATGACCGCGCCGCCGTATAGCTCCTGCGGGTCGAGGCCGTTCCACCATTTGCCCCGGCCATCGAACCTGGTGAGCTTGAACGCGTCGTATCGCTCGCCCTTGCGGGGGCCCTCCGGATCATAGCCGTAAGCCGTCTGGAACCAGTGCCATGCATGCGCCGAGTGATTGGAGACGCCGAACTTCAGTCCCCGGGCGCGCGCCGCCTTCGCCCAGATTCCGATGATGTCTTTCTTGGGACCGACGCGGACGCTGTTCCAGGCATGGAACTTCGAATCATAGGCGTCGAAATTGTCGTGGTGATTGGCCATTGCGACGAAATATTTCGCGCCGGCTTTCTTATAGAGGTCGAGAAGTTCGCCAGGCCGCCAATTCTCCGCCTTCCACTTCGGGTAGATGTCGATGAAGCCGGTGTCCGCGGGGTGGCCATAGTTCTTGGTGAAGTGGTTGTACTGGGCGTTACCCTGCAGATACATGTTCCGGGCATACCAGTCGCCCGCCTCGGGCACGCACTGCGCTCCCCAATGCGCCCATAGTCCGAATTTGGCGTCGCGAAACCAGTCCGGGCACCGATAGCCCGCGATGAGCGAGTCCCAATTCGCGCTGAAGGGGCCGGGCGCGCTTTGCGCATGGCCCGGCGCGATCCCCGCCGCATGCAGTGCCGTGGCAACCCCAGTGCCGGCCGCACCTTTGATAAGCGCACGCTTGGTCAGGTTCATGGGACCCCCCTCCTCTTTCATTGCCTATTTCTTCTGCCACACCCTGTTGCCCGCAACCCAGGTCTCCAGCACCTGCGTGCCCCGCAGATCGCCCGGCGAAGCCAGCAGCGGATCGCGGTCGAGGATCAGGAAATCGGCCTGCATCCCTGGCGCGAGGCGCCCGATCTTGTCTTCGGCAAAGCCGGCAAAGGCCGCGCCGGTGGTGAAGCCCGCCCAGCCTTGCTCGCGCGTCACCGCTTCCTCGGGCCGCCAGCCGCCGAACGGTTGGCCGCTCGCGTCCATCCGCGTGAAGCTCGTCGCCCAGCCGGCCCAAGGATCGGGGCTCTCCACCGGAAAGTCCGATCCGAAAGCGAGCTTGCCGCCATTTTGCAGGATCGACCGCCAGGCATAGGCCCCCGCCAGCCGGTCCGGCCCGAGCCGCGCCTCGGCCATCGTCCGGTCGCTCGTCTGGTGGACCGGCTGCATGGACGCGATCGTGCCGAACTTGCCGAAGCGCGGCAGGTCCTTGGGATCGACGATCTGGGCGTGCTCGATCCGCCAGCGGCGATCGTCTTTATAGGTGTCCGAGAGCACTTCGATCGCATCGAGCGCCTGTTGATTGGCGCGATCGCCGATCGCGTGGACGGCGATCTGGAAACCATCCATCGCGCCGCGGATCATCATGTTGAGCAACTGGTCGTCGGAAAGGAAGCCAAGACCCTTCTGCCCCTTGGCGTCGGCATATTCGCCCTTGAGCCAGGCGCCGCGGCTGCCCAGCGCGCCATCGGCGTAAAGCTTGATCCCGCGCATCCGCAGCCGGTCGCCATAAAGCCAGGGAGTCGGCGCCTGCCCGCCCACTGCGAGCGCAGTCTCGACGCCGCTGGCATAGCTCAGGATGCGCATCTTGAGCAGGCCTAGATCGCCCATACGACGATAGGTCAGCCAATCGTTCACGCTCGTGCCCATGTCCGCCGAAGCGGTGATGCCGAGCGAAAGCAACCGCTCCTGCGCGGCGAGGAACGCTGAATTGCGCTCGCGCGGGGTGGGCTGCGGGATCGCCTTGGTCAGCAGGTCCATCGCGGCATCGACAAGCACGCCCGAAGGGGCGCCGCTGGCATCGCGCTCGATCCGGCCGCCATTGGGATCTTTCGATGCTGCGTTCACGCCGGCCAGCGCCAGCGCCCGGCTGTTCGCCCACCCGGCATGGCCATCGACGCGGTCGAGCCAGACCGGCCGGTCGCCCACCGCGGCATCCAGCTCGGCGGCAGTCGGGAAGCGGCCCAGCCCCCATTTCTCCTGATTCCAGCCGCCGCCGAGGATCCATTTATTCGGATTGGCGGCCGCATAGCTGCGAATCTTGCCCAACGCTTCTTCCAGCGAAATGGTGGCGGAGAGATCGAGCCGCAAAAGCTGGTCGCCCAGCCCCATCACATGCCCGTGCCCGTCGATCATTCCCGGCACGAGCGTCTTGCCGCCCATGTCGATCTTCCATTCGAGCTTCCTGGGGCGCTTCTGCTTGCCGGTGAAGAGATAGACGATCTTGCCGTCGCGGTTGAACAGGATGCCGTTGAAGCGGACGACCTGCCCCTTCTCGTCCAGCGTCAGCCCGTTGATGTTGTCCACCAGCCCATCGGCATGAGCGGCGGGCGCAAGGAGCAGGACGGCGACCGCGATCAGGCGGAGGAGAAGCTTGGTCATGCCCCCAGCGATAGGCGGTGTTCCCCCGCCGCGCCAGATGGTCTAGGCGCGTAACAATGGCCACCAAGACAGTCATCGCGAGCGCGCAGCTCCCCGTCACCATGGACGATATCCGGACTGCGCATGGCCGCATCGCCGACGCGATCGTGCGGACGCCGATCCTGGTGAGCCGGACGCTGTCCGACCTGACCGGCGCGACCGTCTATCTGAAGTTCGAGAATCTCCAGTTCACCGCAGCCTATAAGGAGCGCGGTGCACTCAACACCTTGCTCCAACTCGACGCGGAGGCCCGCTCGAAGGGCGTCATCGCGGCGTCCGCCGGCAACCATGCCCAGGGCCTCGCCTATCACGCGACGCGGCTCGGCATCCCCAGCACGATCGTGATGCCCAAGAACACACCGACGGTGAAGATCACGCAGACCGAAGGTCATGGCGCGACCGTGATCCTGGAGGGCGAAACCTTCGACGCCGCCCATGCGCACGCCCGCAAGCTGGAGGCCGAGCACGGCTATACCTTCATCCATCCTTTCGACGATGCGCGGATCATCGCCGGCCAGGGGACCGCGGCGATCGAGATGCTGGAAGACGTCCCCGATCTCGACGCGCTGGTGATACCGATCGGTGGCGGCGGGCTGATCTCGGGCTGTGCTGTCGTCGCCAAATCCGAGGGACGCAACCTGGAAGTGATCGGCGTCGAGGCGGAGCTGTACCCGTCGATGTACAACCGCATCCACCACACCGACATGCCCTGCGCCGGCGACACGCTGGCCGAAGGCATCGCAGTCAAGGAGCCTGGCGCGATCACCAGCGGGATGGTGGAGGCGCTGGTCGATGATATCGTTCTGGTCAGTGAGCGCCGGCTGGAGGAAGCGGTGAGCCTGTTGCTCCAGATCGAGAAGACCGTGGTGGAAGGCGCCGGCGCGGCCGGCCTGTCGGCGCTCCTATCCGAGCCCGAGCGTTTCAAGGGCAAGAAGGTCGGCACGATCCTGTGCGGCGGCAATATCGATACCCGGCTGCTGGCCAATGTATTGCTGCGCGACCTTGCCCGCTCGGGCCGGCTCGCACGGCTGCGCATCGTTTTGCAGGACCGGCCCGGTGCATTGTTCAACGTGGCGCGAATCTTCCACGATCAGGGCGTGAACATCATCGAAGTGTATCACCAGCGGGTTTTCACCACGCTGCCCGCCAAGGGCCTGATCACCGACGTGGAATGCGAAACGCGCGATCGCAATCATCTCGACCGGCTGATCGTCGCGCTTCGCCGCGCGCAATATGAAGTGAGCCAGGTCGAACTCGCCTGATCGCGCCGAAAGGAATCGCCAAAGCGGCCAAGCGAGCCGCGGAGCGATTCACAATAGCGCGGTTTCCCGCTATCATCGCATTTCCGGGCATCGTTTCGCGATCGTCCGGCGACCGCGAAATGCTTAACGCAAGCGGTCTTTTTCCCGGAGCGGCGGCATTAACTCTCTTTCATGGTAAAGCCGCTTTTCATCCTCTTTCTTACGCAGCATAGTCACGCCAACGAGCCGCTTCGGGGGGGAGGGTTCGATGAGCATAGGGGCGTATAAACGGTGACTGCACTTTCCCGTTTTCCTAGATTTTTCGTCACCAGCCCTTCGCCGTGCCCGTATCTCCCGGGCAAGCAGGAGCGAAAGATATTCACCGAACTGGCCGGACAGCATGCCGGGGAGCTCAACGATGCACTGGGACGGATCGGATTCCGCCGCAGCCAGTCTGTCGCCTATCGCCCCAGCTGCGCGGGTTGCACCGCCTGCGTGTCGGTCCGTGTGGTTGCCGATCAGTTCGAGCCCAACGCCACGCAACGCAAGCTGCTCAAGCGCCATTCGGACCTCGAGATTACTGCCTGCAAGCCATGGGCGACCGAGGAGCAGTTCGAATTGCTCCAGCGCTATCTGGCCACGCGCCACCCCGGCGGCGGCATGGCCGCTATGGACGAGAGCGATTATGCCGATATGGTCGAGCAATCGCCGGTCAGCAGCTATGTGATCGAGTATCGCGAGCCTTCGATAAACGGCGAGCGCGGCAAGCTGCTCGGCGCGTGCATCACCGATCAGCAGGCCGATGGCCTTTCGATGATCTACAGCTTCTTCGATGCCGATGAGGAAAGCCGTCCGGGCCTGGGCAATTTCATCATCATGGAGCACATCATGCGCAGCCGCGCGGCGCGCCTGGCCTATGTCTATCTCGGCTATTGGGTGAAGGGTAGCCAGCGGATGGCATACAAGACGCGCTATCGCCCGATCGAAGTTCTGGGGCCGAACGGCTGGTCGCTCCTCACCGACGAGGATCAGACCTACGAGATGCCGATGCCCGCGCGCGTGAGCGAAGCGGCTTAGAGGCTAGCTATTCGTCGCCGCCCAGGCGGTCGACGTGGACGTCCACGTCGAGTTCTTCCCTGCCCTTCCCGATCCGCGTTCCCGCGATCGGCGCCGCGCCCAGCGCATCGAGACCCACAGCGACGCGGACATAGCTCGCGTCCGGCGACAGGCCCGTCACGGGATCGAAGCCGACCCAGCCGATCCGTTCGATATGCGCCTCCGCCCAGCCATGCGGCGCGCAATGCGCCTCACCGTCGCTGCGATAGCCCGATATATAGCGCGCCGGCACGTGCAGGCTGCGCGCCGCGGCAATGAATATCTGCGCGACATCACGCGAAGTCGCGGATTTGCCCGCAAATGCCTCGGCCGCTGTTGCGCCGGTATCCGGCGCGTCGGGGGCCTTTGGAAAACGGCGGTGGAGTGCGGTGTTGATCCGGTGCATGCGCTCAAGCGGATCGCCCCCGCCGATCTCGCTCGCGAAATCCAGCAGATCGACATCGGCCAGCGTGCGCGCGGTGGAGCGGCAATAGAATAAGGGGGGCAGCGGCTCGATCGCCTCGCGGACCAGACCGGTGGCTTCGCTGGTCAGAACTTCGCCGGTGACGGTGATGTCGATCGCCGCGATCGGCCCTTCGGCATAGAGCATCGTGATCGCGTTGCCATATCCGTCGATCGCGTCGCGCAGCCGTGCGTCGCAATCCACGCCGATATGCCAGCTCACCACCGTCTGGCCCTGCGTGTCGCATGGAGTAAGCCGCAGCATCTGGACCAGACGCGCCTGCGGCTCGCTGAAGCGGTAATGCGTGCGATGATCGACTGCGATCCGCATCAGCCGAACCGGAACTGGCGGGCAATGGCCGCGTCGAGCATGGCATTCTCAGCAATGAACGCGCCCAGATATTCGTGCAGACCGCTCACGATGATCTGCGAGGTCCGGGTCTTTTGCAGCCGCGCCATCCGCGCCCGGGCCATGCGATCGGCCTCGCCCTGCAGCCCGGTACGCTTGGCCAGCGCGCTGAGCAGGCCGACCGTTTCCTCGACGCATGCCGCCAGGCTGCGCGGCAGCTCGGCACGGCTGATCAGCAGGTCGATCACGTTCCGCGGCTTCAGTCCGTCATTATAGACCCAGCGATAGGCGTTCACCGCCGATACGGTCTGGAGGATCGTCGTCCACTGATCGCGATCGACCACCCCGCCCACCGGCTCGCCCTTTGGCAGCAGCAAGTGATATTTTACGTCCACCAGCCGGGCGGTGTTGTCCGCCCGCTCGACCGCCGCGCCGAGCTGGATCAGCAGGGTCGGCTCATTGCGCATCATCCGGTGGATCGCCCCTTCGAAACCGCGAGTCTCGCCCTTCACTTGCTCCACTAGGTTCAGTGTCGCGGTGGCGCCGCCGGTGGATGCGCGATTGTGGAAGAGCAGCCAGGCGCGGTTGATCGCGGTCCACGCCTCGCGGGTCAGCGCCGTGCGGACCGCGCGCGCGTTGTTGCGCGCCATTTCCAGGCAGCGGATGATCGAGCCGGGGTTGGTGGAATCGAGCGTGAGGAAGCGTGCTACATGCGCCTGGGTGAGTGGGTTTCCGGTCGCCGCGAAGGCCTTGTCGGTATAGCTGACGGCAAGCGCGCTGGCCCAGGCCGCCTCGCCGGCCGGACGCGCCGAAAGCGCATCCAGCCGTACCGTCGCCTCGACTAGCCGCGCAATGAAGTCGGCGCGCTCAAGATAACGCCCGAGCCAATACAGCGCCGAAGCGGTGCGCGAGAGCATCAGCACCGGCTCAGCCCCCCTGGCTTTGCGATTGCGACTGCGAACCGCTTGCCGCGCCGTCGTCCATCAGGACGAAACTGTCCTTCGTGCCCCCGCCCTGGCTGGAATTCACCACCAGCGAGCCTTCGCGCAGGGCTACCCGCGTCAGCCCCCCGGGCGCCACGCGAATACCATTGCCGCCGGAAAGCACGAAGGGCCGGAAATCGACGTGCCTGGGCGCGAGGCCCGCTTCCACCAGCGTCGGCACGGTCGAAAGCGCAAGCGTTGGCTGGGCGATATAGCGGTGCGGCTCGGCGATCAGCGCGGCGCGGAATTCCTCGATTTGGGTGCGGCTCGCGGTCGGGCCCACGAGCATGCCATAGCCGCCCGATCCATCGACCAGCTTGACGACCAGTTCAGGCAAATGATCGAGGACGTATTTCAGCGCCCCTGGCTCGCGGCAGCGGAAGGTCTCGACATTCGGCAACCTCGCCTCGCCTCCCGAATAGAAGCGGACTATCTCGGGCATGTAGCTGTAGATCGCCTTGTCGTCGGCGATGCCGTTGCCCGGCGCGTTGAGGATCGCGACATTGCCCGCTCGATAGGCGGCGATCAGTCCGGGCACGCCGAGCAGCGAATCGGGGCGGAAAGCGAGCGGATCGAGATAATCGTCGTCGATCCGGCGATAGATCACGTCCACCCGCACGCGCCCGGCGATCGTCTGCACCCAGACGATATCGTCATCGACCACCAGATCGGCCGGCTCGACCAGCTCGACTCCCATCGCGTCCGCAAGGAAGCTGTGCTCGTAATATGCCGAATTGAAATGCCCCGGCGTGAGCACGACGCAGACCGGATCGGTATTGCTGCCCGGTGAGACCGAGCGCATCGTCTCCAGTAGCATGTCGGGATAGCTGTCCACCGCCGCCACGCGGAAATCGCGGAACAGTTCGGGGCACAGCCGCAGCATCGCCTCGCGGTTTTCGAGCATGTACGACACGCCCGAGGGCGTCCGCGCATTGTCTTCGAGCACATAGAATTCGTCCGGCCCGGTGCGAACCAGGTCGATCCCGCAGATATGCGCCCACACCCCGTGCGGCGGCCGGATCCCGGCCACTTCGGGGCGGAACTGCTCGTTCATCAAAATGAGCTCGGGCGGGATGATCCCTTCCTTCAGGATCCGCCGGTCGCAATAGATGTCTTCGAGAAACGCGTTGATCGCCTCTACGCGCTGGATCAGTCCTTCCGAAAGCCGGGCCCATTCGCTTGCAAGGAAGATGCGCGGCACGATATCGAACGGAATGATCCGCTCGGCCGCGTCGCTGTCGCCATATACGGCAAAGGTGATGCCGAGCTGGCGGAACGCAGTCTCCGCCGCCTGCTGCCGGCGCTGCAATTCGGATGCGGGGGTATTCGCCACCCATTTGGACAGCGCCGCGAATTCGGCACGCGGGCTATCCGGCCCCCCATGCCCCCAGATTTCGTCGAACGCCCCGTTTGAACCCATGCGCCTCCAAATTGCCGGAAAGGCCGACAGGTTCCATGCTGCAACGCTTTGCTGCGGCGCACAAGGGGGCGGCGATCAACTGGCGTATTTGACGCTGCATCCATAAGCGCGGGTTTCGGTCACCGAAACGGGCTTGCCGACCCGCATTTCCGCAAGCGCGGCTAGCACATGGTTACGCGCGCTGGCGATGTCGGCGGCGTTCGAGCTGGGCTTGTCGTCGATCGCGCCCTTATAGGCCAGCTTTCCCGCGCCATCGATGATGTACATGTGCGGGGTCGTCTTGGCGCCATAACCCTTCCCGACTAGGCCCTGCGGATCGAGCAGATAGGCAGTGGGCTTCGCGCCCGCGCCCGCGACGAACTTCAGGGCCTCCGGTCCCGTCATATGGCCCTGCTGGCCCGGTGCGCCGGAGTTGACCGTGAGCCACACCACGCCCTGTGCCCGGGCCGCGGCCTGGGTCTTCTGCATGTTGCCGCCATAGTGTTTCTTCACATAGGGGCAGCCGGGATTGTTCCATTCGAGCACCACGGTCTTGCCGCGGAAATCGGAGAGGTTGACGATCTTGCCGTTCATGTCGAACGCGCGGAATTGCGGGACGGCGGTGCTGACTGCCGGTTCGAGGGCTGCGGGCGCCGCCGCAATCAAAGGGGCCGCGATCAGGGCCGCCGTGAGCGGCAGGCCGGTCCACATCCATTTCGCCATATATCGTCTCCTTTGTCAGCCCCCGCCGGCAAGGTCGCGCAGCATCGCCTGGGTGAGGATTTGGGGAAGGACCCGCGGCGCCGACTCGCCCGGCTTATACCATAAATAGAGCGGGACGCCCGCCCGATTATGCCGCTCGATGAAGCGGCCAAGCGCCGGATCGCCGTCCGTCCAATCGCCGACCAGAACGGCAACCCTAGCGTTGGCCAACGCCTCGCTCACCGCGGCGGTTTCGATCACCGCTTTCTCGTTGATCTTGCAGGTGACGCACCAATCGGCGGTGAAATAGGCGAAGACCGGGCGCCCCTCGCCCTGCAGTGCGGCGAGGCGTGCCTCGCTGAACGGCTCATGCCCGCTCACCACCTTGTTCTGCGGCGGCGCGGGGCGGACACAGGCGGCTCCCGCGAGCGCGAGGAGCAGCAATGGGAGCGCGGGCAGCCAGGCACGGCTCTTTCCCCGCGCCTGGCGCAGCCCCGCCCACCACAGGCCGAGCCCGGCCAGCAAGGTAGCGGCCAGGCCGATCGCCATTCCGTCGCTGCCCGCCTGACGCCCCAGCACCCAGGCGAGTGCGAGCGCCGTCAGGAACATCGGCACCGAGAGGATCTTGCGCAGCGTGTCCATCCACTGCCCTGGCTTCGGCAAGCGGCGGCGCAGCGCGGGAATGAAGCCGAGCAGCAGGAACGGCAGCGCGATGCCGAGGCCCAGCCCGCCGAACACCGCGAGTGCGGCCGGCCAGGGCAGCACCAGGGCCGCTCCCAGCGCAGCGCCCATGAACGGCCCAGTGCACGGCGTCGCGACGAAGGCGGCCAGCGCCCCGGTCATGAATGCGCCGCCGGTTCCCTTGGCGGCCGCTCGGTTGACCAGTCCGGGCGCGGAAAGCTCGAACAGTCCGGCAAGATTGAGTGCGATCCCGGTGACCAGCAGCAGCAGGATCACGATCACGCGCGGATCCTGAAGCTGGAACGCCCAGCCCAAGGTCGCTCCGCCCGCGCGCAACGCAAGCAGGGTTCCACCGAGCGCCAGGCAAACAAGGACGACACCCGCGGTATAGGCCAGGGCCTCGCCGCGCGGATTGCCGCTCCCATCATTTGCCTTGGCGAGGCTCAGCGCCTTGAGGCTCAGGATCGGGAAGACGCACGGCATGATGTTGAGCAGCAGCCCGCCGAGCACTGCGCCACCAAACGCGAGCAATGCCGAGAGCCACACCGATGCCGCTGGTTCCGTCGCTGCCACAGCGGCGACAACGCCCGGCCTTGCACTGACACGGAAGCCCTGGTGCCCGAGCGCGAACACGCCCTCGATCGGCCCCGAAAAATTCTTGCCGACCGTCTCGATAACGAAACGATCGCCTTCGCGGACAGCCTTTTGCGGCGCGGCATAATCCACCACCCGGTCGGTCAGCGGAAAGAAATAGGGCTCGCCCTCCGCCGCAGCGCCCGCCGGGTACGGGATCGCTATGCGGAAGGCATTGCCGGCATTCTGATAGGTGGCGGTTGATCCAAGCGGCCGGGGCATCGCCCCGCGCCACGCATCGAATCGTGCGCGCCGCTCCGGCGAGATCGCGCCATCGCCCACGGTCAGCGTGATGGATAGCTGGGCCTTTTCAGGTACGCAGATCGCATCGGTGCACACCAGATAATCGAGCAGTACGCCGATCGGCAGCGCCCCGCCTGCACCATGCGGGATCCTGAGCGTCACGAGCTGAGCGAAAGGCCCTTCATAGACATAGTTCATCAGCCCGCCGATCAGCAGCCGCTGGGGCACCGGATAACGAAGCGGACCGGCGCTCGCGCCCGCGGGCAGCGTCCATTTTGTAGTGGCGGGAAGCCCGGCGTCGCCTGGATTCTCCCAATAAGCGTGCCAGCCCTTTTCGGGCATCGAAGAGAAAGCGAGCGTGACTTCGCTGCCCGGCGCGGGCCGGTCGGTTTCGGCAATCAGCTCGACTCGAACGTGCGGCCCCGTGCCGGGCCCCTGCGCCCCCGCCGGCGCTGCGAGAAGCGCCAGGACGAGCGACACAAGGATGAAACGAAGCCAGGCCATGCAGCGTCCTTGCCGAGGAAGGGCGGTTGGACAATAGCAGTGTGGCGATATTCGGACTTTTGGAGAGACAGATGAAGCTCGTCGGACCGTTGATGGCAGCGCTGACGCTGCTTGCCGCCCCCGCCGCCGCGCAGACCGCGCCGCCCAAGCTCGTGGTGGTGATCGCTGTCGATCAACTCTCCGCCGATCTGTTCGCCGAATATCGCGGCGCATTCCGCGAAGGCTTCGCCCGCTTGCTCTCTGGCGCGGTCTTCCCCTCGGGCTACCAAAGCCATGCCGCGACCGAAACCTGCCCCGGCCACTCGACGATTCTGACGGGCGCGCGACCCTCGCGCACCGGAATTGTCGCCAATGACTGGACCGATTTCTCAGCGCCCCGCGAAGACAAGACCGTCTATTGCGCCGAGGACACCAGCGTGCCCGGAAGCACCTCCAGCAACTATACGGTCTCGGACAAGAATCTGAAGGTGCCGACGCTGGGCGAGTGGATGAAGGGAGCCAGCCCCGGCAGCCGCGTCGTATCGGTCGCGGGCAAGGACCGCGCGGCGGTGATGATGGGTGGCCACAAGGTGGACGAGCTCTGGTGGTGGGACGGCAAGGGAGCCTTCGTCTCTTATGCCGGACGCGCCGCCCCGCCGATGGTCGCGCGGATGAACGCCGGTATTGCCGCGCGCATCGCCGAGGCGCAGCCGGCGATGGACCTGCCGGCAATGTGCCAGGCACGCAGCCGCGCGGTTTCGATCGGCGGGGGCAAGACGGTGGGTGACGGCCGCTTCGCGCGCGCGGCCGGCGACGCCCGCGCCTATCGCGCATCGCCCGAATTCGACGAGTCGATCCTCGCGCTCGGCGCGGGCCTCGCAACCGAGATGATGCTGGGGAGGGGCCCCCATGCCGACTTGCTGATCCTCGGCGCCTCGGCCACCGATTATGTCGGCCATTCGGTGGGAACCGAGGGCAGCGAAATGTGCCTTCAGATGCTCGCGCTCGATCACAGCCTGGGCCAGCTCTTCGCCGTGCTCGACAAGAGCGGTGTCGATTATGCCGTGGTGCTCACCGCCGATCATGGCGGCCACGATCTGCCTGAGCGTATCCGCGACCACGCCCAGCCCGGCGCGGCGCGCGTCGATCCGCAGCTCAACGCCGGCGCGATCGGCAAGGGAGTCGCGGCGGCGCTTGGCATGTCGGGTCAGCCGCTCAGGGGCGGATCGTTCGGGGATGTCTATATCGATCCGGCGGTAACCGGTCCGCAGCGCGCCAGGGTGCAGGCCGAGGCGATCCGGCGCTATGCTGCGCATCCACAGGTCGAGGCGGTGTTCACCCGCGCGCAGATCGAGGCGACTCCCTCGCCCGAAAGCCCGCCTGAGACCTGGTCGCTGATCCAGCGCGCGCGCGCATCGTTCAGCGCGGGCCGCTCAGGCGATTTCGTCGTCGCGCTCAAGCCGCGCGTGACGCCGATCCCGGACCCCACCAAAGGTTATGTCGCGACGCATGGCAGCTTCTGGGACTATGACCGGCGCGTGCCGATCCTGTTCTGGCGCAAGGGGATGACGGGGTTCGAGCAGCCCCTGGGCGTGGAGACCGTGGACATAGCACCCACGCTCGCGGCGCTGTTGCGCCTTCCGGTGCCGGTGGAAATTGACGGCCGCTGCCTCGATCTGGACGCGGGGCCGGCGGATAGCTGCAAATAGCCTGCTTGCGGAGGCCTCAGCTTCGAGCGCGTTCGATCGCCGCGACGGCGTTGCCGAAACGCGCCTCGCTCTTGCCGCCGATCAGCACCCACCGAACCCCGCGCCGCTCCAGCTCCGCCTTGGACAAGTCAAAGAACTTGCGTCGAAGCGCGGGCGTACCGAACATCCGCGTGCCGTCTTCGATCCAGGGCAGGTCGATGTCGAAAAGCAGATAAAGATCCGCGGTGCCGCTCCAGGCATCGAACCAGGGATCACGCACTCCGAAGAGCATGTCGGCCCATACCGCGGTCATCAGCGGGTCCGTATCGAGAATCAGCGGGTCGGCCCCCTGCCCGATCAACATCTGCGCCCAGGCATCGTGCGTCTTCGCGATCTGGAGCAGATCGGCCATCGTAAAGTCGATGCCCTTCGCCTCGGCGAAATCGCGGCCATATTCGTCGAGCACCTGCCCCCCGAAATGCGCCGCCAGCCGGGCCGCCAGCGTGGACTTGCCCGTGCTTTCGGGACCGTGGAGGCAGATCGTGCGCGGGGTCATGCGCGGCGCGCTTTCGCCCAGTCGCTCATGCCCCAGACGCACAATGCCAGGAATATCGTGTAGAGCCCTGCCGTGAGATACAGGCCCTTATGTGCGAACAGCGGCACGGCAAGCAGATCGATCAGTATCCACAGCACCCAATTTTCGAGATACCGCCGCGACTGGAGATATTGCGCGACCACGCTCAGCATTGCGATCGACCCGTCCCACCACGGATAATGCGCATCGGTATAAAGATGCATCAATGTGCCCCAGCCGATCACCAGGACGACACACAAGGCGAACCACCCCAGCCGCGCGCGGCCACCGAGCAGCTCTACACGCACTGCACCGGTCTCCGCCTTCGAACGCGCCCAATTCGCCCAACCATAGAGGTTGACCGCGAAGAAGAAGATCTGGAGCAGCGCGTCGCTGTAGAGCTTCTCGTGAAAGAATATCCAGCCGTAGAGCAATACCATCGCCAGTGCGAAAGGGTAGTTCCACAGGCTCCGGCGCACGACGAGCGTGACGGTCACGAGCCCAAGAGCGGCGGCGGTCACTTCGATCGGGCTCACCTGCGCCGCCTAACGCGGAGCCCGGCCTCCGTCAAAGCCTTGCGCGCCCTTCCGGGCACGCTACCATCCGCGCAACGAACAAGGGAGAGGCCGTTGCGCGTATTTCTCAATCTCGCCGTGGCGCTGGCCGCCGCCGCAGCAACCCCGGCGCTGGCCGATCCTCCGGCGGGCACGCTGCTGGTCGGCAACAAGGGTGAGGACACACTCAGCCTGATCGACTTGAAGACCGGCGCCGAGATCGCCCGGCTCCCCACCGGAGACATGCCGCACGAAATCGCGGTGTCGCCCGATGGCAAGCTCGCGGCGGTGGTCGCTTATGGCGGATCGACGATCGATGTGTTCGATCTCGCGCGCCGAACCAAGCTCAAGACGATCGACATCGCGCCGAATTCGCGCCCGCACGGCCTCATATGGCTGGCGGATGGCCGGCTGGTGGCGACCGCGGAGAAGAGCAAATCGGTGGTGGTGATCGCCGCCGACGGCACGATGCGCGCGATCGTCACCGATGCGCTGGGCTCGCACATGGTGGCCATCGCCCCCGATGCCCGTCACGCTTACGTCGCCAATATCGGATCGGGTAGCGTGGGTGTGCTCGATCTCCAGACCGGCACGCGGCTGCGCGACATCGCGGTGGGCGGCAAGCCCGAGGGGCTGTCGCTCGCGCGTGGCGGCAAGGAACTGTGGGTGGGCGATCTCGATGCTCCCCGCGTCCAGGTCTATGACACAACGAGCGGCGCGAAGCTCGCCGAGATCGCGATAGATCCCGTCGCGATCCGCGTCGCCACCAGCCCCGATGGCAAGACCATCGCCACATCGAACGTCGGCGCTGGCACGGTAAGCCTGATCGATGTCGCCACGCGCAAGGTGGTGCGGACGATATCGGTGTCCGGATCGCGCGAGGCGGGGCAGGTTACGATCCTCTTCTCCAGCGACGGCAAGCGGCTTTATGCCGCCGAGACGGGGCATAACAAGATCGCCGAGATCGACATGGCATCGGGCAAGGTTCTGCGCCGTCTCGATGCAGGATTGAATGGCGACGGCCTGGCGCTCGCGCCCGCCCTCGCGCGCTGAAGGGAGCGTCGATGCGCCATATCGCAATCATCGGATCGGGGCCGGCCGGCTATTACACCGCGGAGGCTTGCCAGAAGGCGTTCGGCGCCGAAGTTCGCGTCGATATCATCGATCGGCTTCCGGTTCCCTTCGGGCTGATCCGCACCGGCGTCGCGCCTGATCACCAATCGATCAAGGGCGTTTCGCGGCGCTACGAAGCCGTGGCGGTGACTGACAATGTCCGCTTCGTCGGCAATGTCACGCTGGGGAAAGACCTCTCGATCGAGGAGTTGATCGGCCTGTACGACGCCGTCGTCCTCGCCACCGGCGCACCGAACGACCGGCCGCTGGAAATCCCCGGCTCGGAATTGCCCGGCGTGACCGGATCGGCGGCGTTCGTCGGCTGGTATAACGGCCATCCCGATCACGCCGCGCTTGCGCCCGCGCTGGACGGTCCCGGCGCGGTCGTCATCGGCAATGGCAATGTGGCGCTCGATGTCGCGCGCATCCTCGCCAAGACGGAGGCCGAATTCGGCGGATCGGATATCGTCAATCATGCACTGACGGCGCTGCAAGGCGCGCGCTTCGATACGATCACGCTGCTCGGCCGCCGCGGGCCGCACCAGATCGCGATGACTCCCAAGGAGTTGGGCGAGCTGGGCGAATTGGCGCGCGCCGCACCGATCGTCGATGCCGCCGATCTTCCCCAGGTGGAAGAAGATGCCGCGCTCGAGCCCGGGCAGCGCAAATCGGTCACCCACCTGCGCCATTTCGCCGCGCGGGAAGCTGAGGCGAAGCCGATCCGCATCGTCTTCGATTTCTTCGCCATGCCGGTGGCGATCGAGGGGGACGGCAAGGTCGAGCGCGTGATCGTCGAGCGTACCGCGCTCGACGAAAGCGGCGCGGCGCGCGGAACCGGCGAGACCTATGCCATCCCGGCCAGCCTGGTGGTGAGCTGCATCGGCTATCGCACGCCGCCTATCCCCGGCATTCCCTATGACGACCGCGCCGGCCGCTTCGCCAATGACGAAGGCCGCGTGATGCCCGGGCTCTACGCAGTCGGCTGGGCGCGCCGCGGGCCCACCGGCACGATCGGCACCAACCGACCCGACGGCTTCGCCATCGCCGAAAAGATCGCCGCGGATATCGGCGAGGGCGCGGGCAAGCAGGGCCGTCCGGGCCTCGACGCCCTGCTCCAGTCGCGCGGCGTGGAGGTGGTCACGTTCCGCGACTGGCAGCAGATCGAGACAGCCGAAATCGCCGCCGCGCGAGACGGCTCGCCGCGCGAGAAATTCACCAGTGTCGAGGCGATGCTGGGCGCGCGAAATCCGTGATGGGCGGCGCTTGCGTGACCCTTGCGGGCTGGGTATAGGCGCGCCTCCAGCATCGGTCCCGCCTTTTCAGGGCCGCGACCGATACTCCGTCGGGGAGTAGCTCAGCCTGGTAGAGCACTGTCTTCGGGAGGCAGGGGCCGGAGGTTCGAATCCTCTCTTCCCGACCATTTTCAAGCCATCGCATCGAGCCCGTCGAGATAGCGCTCCGCATCGAGCGCCGCAGCGCAGCCGCTGGCCGCGCTGGTCACTGCCTGGCGATAGATCTGGTCCTGCACGTCGCCCGCCGCAAACACCCCGGTAACGCTGGTTTCGGTCTGCTGGTGCCCGCGTCCGCCGCGCGTGACGATATAGCCGTGGTCCATTTCAAGTTGGCCGACGAACAAGTCGGTATTGGGCTTGTGCCCGATCGCGATAAAGACGCCCTGCACCGCGAGGTCCTCGGTCGCGCCGTCCGTCATGCTCTTCAGCCGCACCCCGGTCACGCCCGATCCGTCGCCGAGCACTTCGTGGAGCGTCGAGTTCCAGCGGATCGATATCTTGCCCGCCTTCACTTTCTCGTGAACCTTGTCCTGCAGGATCTTCTCCCCGCGAAATTTGTCGCGGCGGTGGATCATCGTGACGTGGCTCGCGATGTTCGACAGATACAGCGCCTCTTCCAGCGCCGTGTTCCCCCCACCGACGATCGCGACGGGCTGGCTGCGGAAGAAGAAGCCGTCGCAGGTGGCACAGGCCGAGACGCCCTTGCCCATGAACGCGGATTCGCTGGGCAGGCCCAGGTACATCGCCGACGCACCGGTCGCGATGATCAGCGCGTCGCAGGTATAGGTATCCGAATCGCCGATCAGCGTGAACGGCCGGCCGTCGAGCTTGGCAGTGTGGATATGATCGAAGATGGTCTCGGTGCCGAAGCGATCGCTGTGCCGCGCGAAGCGCTCCATCAGCTCGGGACCCTGCACACCCTGATCGTCGGCCGGCCAGTTATCGACATCGGTGGTGGTGGTGAGCTGCCCGCCCGGCGCCATTCCGGTGATCAGCACCGGCTTGAGGTTGGCGCGCGCCGCATAGACGGCAGCGGTATGCCCCGCCGGGCCCGAACCGAGAATGAGCAGCTGGACGTGACGCATCTATTATCCCTGTAAGAAGGCTGGCGCCCGTAAATAGGGCTTCGGTGCAAGTGCGCTAGGCGCATTTGGCGTTGGGCTGTGGATAGCCCCGCTTCGCCGGGCTGGCGCAGGCGCGCGGCTCGTGACAAAGGGCGTCCGAAAAATGCGAGGAGCGGGCCATCACCGAAGCTTTTATCTGCGACGCGGCACGCACTCCGATCGGTCGCTATGGCGGCAGCCTGTCTTCAGTCCGCGCCGACGATCTGGGCGCGATCCCGATCCGCGCGCTCATCGAGCGCAATGCCGGGGTAGATTGGGAAGCAATCGACGATGTGCTCTATGGCTGCGCCAACCAGGCGGGCGAGGACAATCGCAATGTCGCGCGTATGTCCGGCTTGCTGGCTGGGCTACCTGCGTCGGTAGGCGGCGTCACGCTCAACCGGCTGTGCGGATCTGGGATGGACGCGGTCGCCAGCGCCGCGCGCGTCATCCGCGGCGGCGATGGCGCGCTCGTCATCGCGGGCGGGGTCGAGAGCATGAGCCGCGCGCCTTTCGTAATGCCCAAGGCAAGCTCGGCGTTCGACCGAAACGCCGAAATCTACGACACCACGATCGGCTGGCGCTTCGTCAATCCGAAAATGCGCGCGGCTTATGGCGACGACGCCATGCCTGGAACTGCGGAGAATGTAGCCGATGACTGGAAGGTGACCCGCGCGGACCAGGACGCCTTCGCATTGCGCAGCCAGGAGCGCGCGGCGCGTGCGCAGGGTAGCGGGCGTTTCGACGCGGAGATCGTTCCCGTGACAATCCCGCAGCGCAAGGGCGATCCGCTGATCGTCGATCGCGACGAGCATCCCCGCATGACCAGCATCGAGGCGCTGGCAAAGCTGCGCCCGATCGTTCGCCCCGACGGCACGGTGACCGCCGGCAACGCCTCGGGCGTCAATGACGGGGCAGCAGCGATGATCGTGGCGAGCGAAACCTTGGCCGCGGCCAACGGGCTGCGCCCGCGCGCGCGCATCGTTGGCGCTGCGACCATCGGCGTCGCACCCCGCGTGATGGGCATCGGCCCCGCCCCCGCCGCGCAGAAGCTGCTCGCCCGGCTCGGCCTTACGATCGGCCAGATGGACGTGGTCGAGATCAACGAAGCCTTCGCCGCCCAGGCGCTTCCGGTGCTGCGCGAACTGGGCCTCCCCGACGATGCAAGCCACGTGAACCCCCATGGCGGCGCGATTGCGCTCGGCCATCCGCTCGGCATGTCGGGCGCGCGACTGGTGCTCACCGCTACGGAGGAGCTCCAGCGCACCGGCGGCCGCTATGCGCTCTGCGCGATGTGCATCGGCGTAGGCCAGGGTATCGCGATCGTCCTCGAACGCGTTTGAGCCACGAAGGGCCCTCCCGAAAATAAAGCGGGCGAGGAGTTGAACAGGTCGCCATGTGCCGCGCACATGGCTGAGATTGCTGGGGGCAATCTCACCTGCTCAACCCCTCGCCCGCCCGGATATGCCTGCACGCGACGCGCCTACTCGTAGCGCAAGGCATATACCGGGTTGGTGCGCGCCACGCGGAAAGCGTGTGCGCCGATGGTCAGGATCGCGATGATCAGCGCCAGCAGCCCCGCGATCACGAAGGGAACGGGGGTTAGCGCCATGCGAACGTCGAACTGGTTGAGCCAGTCCCGCATCACCCACCAGGCGATCGGCCAGGCGATGATGTTGGCGATGAGAACCGGCCGGCTGAACTGCCAGACCAGCAGCCGCACGATGTCGTGGGTCCGCGCGCCGAGCACCTTGCGGATGCCGATCTCCTTGGTGCGCCGCTCCGCCGTGAAGGCCGCCAGCCCGAACAGGCCGAGGCAGCCGATCACCGCGGAGAGGAGCGCAAACATCCCGAAGAGCTGCGCGCGGGTCTCATCGCGATTGTAGAGATTGTGGACGATGTCGGTCACATCGCGGGCGTTGTACGGGATCTCGGGCGCCAGCCGCTTCCAGACGGTTTCGATCCGGTCGCGGATAGGCTTCAGATCCCCGTTGGCCCGCACCAGAAGCCGATTGAAGTTCACGGTGGCATAATAATAGACGATCGGCTGGAGCGGCTGGCGGACGTTGCGGTAGCGCACGTCCGCGACCACGCCGACGATCGTCGCCGGCACCCAATTCCCCGCCTCGGGCACAGTGAAGCCCACCTGGATCGGCTTGCCGATCGCTTCCTGCGCATCCTTGTATCCGAGCCGCTTCGCGCCGGTTTCGGAAAGCATCACGTTGACGCCGCGCGCTACCAGCGCCTTTTCGGCCGCGATATCCACCGGCACGGGTGTGGTGGCATCGTCCATCGCGTTCGCTTGGTCGAATTTGCGCCCGGCGAGCAGCTTCAGGCCCAGCGCGTCGAAGGCTTCGGGTTCGATGGCGTATACGCCCAAATTGACCGGATCGGTCTGGCCCGCACGGCGTACGGTGGTGACAGAATTGTTGCCCGGAGAAATGCCGATCCCGGTGCGCGCGACATTGGTCACTCCCGGAATCCGGCGGATTTCATCGCGCAGGGTCGTCGCGACCTTTTCAACTTGCGGCGCCGCCACGCCGTCGATCTGGATCAGCCCCTCGCGGTTGTAGCCCGCGTCCATCGTCCGGGCGTGGATCGTCTGCGAATATACAATCGCGGTGCAGATGATCAGGCCGATCGACACCGCGAATTGCGACACGACCAGCAAGTTGCGCAGCCGCCCGCTGCCCTCCGCCTCCGCCGAAGACTTGTTGGCCTTGAGCACCCGCGCCGGCTGGAAGCGGCTGAGATACAGCGCGGGATAGACGCCGCCGGCAAGCCCGACGAGAATAGCGAGGCCGATCACGGGAAGCAGCACGCCTTCACTGCCCAGATAATGGATTTCCATGCTGGCATCGAGGAAGTTGTTGAGCGCCGGCAGCGCCACTTCGGCGAGCGCCAATGCGACCAGCGTCGCGATCGCGGCGACCAGGATGGACTCGCCGATGAACTGGATGATGAGTTGCCTGCGCGTGGCCCCCAGCACTTTGCGAAGCGCCACTTCGCGCGCCCGCTGCGAAGCCCGCGCGGTGGCCAGGTTGGTGAAGTTGATGCAGGCCATGCCCAGGATCATCAGCGCGACCACCGCGAAGGTCAGGATCGTCTTCTTGTCGCTGCCCACGGACTGGCCGGCATTCTGCGCCTCGCCCAGATGCACGTCGCGGATGTTGGTCAGCCGCCAATCCTGGTCGTCGCCGGGATTGGTGAGGGGGCCGCCGTCAGCCGGATCGTTCGGGATGTTGCGCTTCTCCCAGGCGGGGAACTGCGCCATCAGCGCCTTAGCATCGGTCCCCGGCTTCAGTTTCACATAGACATAGCCGCCCTGGGAATTCCACGAGGTCAGGAAATTCGGGCCCTTGGCGAAATAGCTCTGCGGATTGAAACGGACGAATGCGTTGGGGCGCATGTGGCTGTTGAGCGGAAAATCCTTGAACACGCCCGTCACGCGATAATCCTCGCGCATTTCGTCGCTCATCACCGTGATGGTCTTGCCCATCGGGTCTTCGGCGCCGAAGCGGGCCTTGGCCTCGGATTCGCTCAGCACCATCGAATGCGGGTCTTCGAGCGCATGCGCACGGTCGCCTTTCACGAACGGCGCCTGGAGAATGTCGAAGATATTGCCGTCAGTGAAATAGGCGTTTTGCGGGCGGACCGCTTCGCCGTTCAGCACGAATACGATTCCCTGGCCCGTAATATAGATGCGCTTCTCGATCTGCGGGAAATCCTTCTCCAGCGCAGTGCCCGAGACGAAGCTGGTCACCTGGAGCTTCATTTCCTCGCCGCCGCGCTCGGTCGGCTTGTAGAAGTCCTGCACCTGATAGGCATTCTCCGCGCCCGGCAGCCACTTATCGTAGCTGAATTCGTATCGCACGAAGGTCAGGATCAGCAGGCACGCGGCGATGCCGAGCGACAGCCCGAAGATGTTGATGAAGGCATAGACCTTGTTCTTTGCCAGGGCCCGGAGGCCCACCGTCAGGTAATTGCGCCACATGAGCCTGATCCTATTCGTAACGGAGGGCATGGATGGGATTGGTGCGCGCGACGCGTACCGACTGGCCGGCGACGGTCGCGACTGCGATGAGCACCGCGAGCAGCCCCGCGGCCACGAACGGCATGGGAGTCAGCGCGATCCGGGTGTCGAAGCCGTTGAGCCAGTCGCGCATCACCCACCAGGCGATCGGCCAGGCGATGATGTTGGCGATCAGGACGGGCCGGCTGAACTGCCAGACCAGCAGCCGCACGATGTCGCGGGTCCGCGCACCGAGCACCTTGCGGATGCCGATCTCCTTGGTGCGCCGCTCGGCGGTGAAAACCGCGAGCCCGAACAGGCCAAGGCAGCCGATCACGACCGTGAGCGCCGCGAACGCTGCGAATAGCTGCCCGCGAGCGGTCTCCTGCTCATATTGCTCGCGCACCAGATCATCCGCGAATTCGGCGCCGAAGGGCACCAGTGGCACTAGCTGGTTCCACAGCTTCTCGATCCCCCCACGGATTTCCCAAGGCGTGACTCCCGCGAAGCGCACGGCGACCTGGGCGAAGCCCTGTTTCTGCATGACATAGACGATCGGCTGTATCGGATCGCGCAGCGAACGGAACCGCGCATCGGAAACGACCCCGACGATCGTCGCGGGAACCAGCCCGACTTCCGGCACGGTAAGCTCCCCGCGGATTTCCTTGCCCAGCGCGTCCTGGGGCGAAGCAAATCCCAGCCGCTTCGATGCCGATTCGGTGATCACCACATTGATCCCGCGCGCCGCCAGCGCCCGCTCCGCGTCCAGGTTGGTCGGGAAGGGCGTGGTGGCGTCGTCCTTGCCCTGGGAGTCCGAGAAGGTGCGCCCCGCGACCAGGCGCATGCCCATCGCCTCGAAAAAGCCGGTCTCCACCCCGTAAGTGCCGAGCGAAATCGAACTGGTGCTGCCCGGCAGGAAGTAATCGGATGCCGAATTGCCGCCGGGAGAAACCGCGATCTGCGTGCGCGCCGCGGCCTGCACGCCCGGAATCCGGCGGAGGCGCTCCACCAATTGCGTCGATTGCTCGGGAGATACGCCGCGAAAGCCGAGATTGCCGACCTGGATCAGCCCGTCGCGCTTATAGCCCGGGTCCATGGTCTGCGCGAATATCGTCTGGCCATAGATCACCGCGGTGCAGGCGATCAGCCCGATCGAGACCGCGAATTGCGCTACGACGAGGATATTGCGCAACCGCCCCGAGCCGCCCGAATCCGCCGCGGACTTGTTGGCCTTCAGGATCTTCGCCGGCTGGAAGCGCGACAGATAGAATGCGGGATAGACGCCCCCCGCGACGCCGACGAGCAGCACCAGCGCGATCGCCGGCATCCAGATGCCGCCGGCGCCGAAATAATGCAGCTCGATATCGGCGGCCAGGAAAGCATTGAACGCCGGCAACAGCAATTCCACAAGCGCGAGCGCCACCACCATTGCGATCATGGCGAGCAACACCGATTCAGCGAGGAATTGCGCAATGAGCTGCCCGCGCGTCGCTCCGAGCACCTTGCGCAGCGCCACTTCGCGCGCCCGCTGGGATGCTCGGGCCGTCGCCAGATTGGTGAAGTTGATCGATGCCATGCCAAGCACCAGCAATGCGATCACGGCAAAGGTCGTGACGGTGCCCGCGTCATTGCCGGCCGTCAGCGAATATTCCTGCGCTTCGCCCAGATGCACGTCGCGGATGTTGACCAGGCGCAGGTCCATCGTCTCGCCGGGATTGCTGCGCTCGCCATTGGTGACTTCGTCGGGAATGTTGCGCTTCTCGAAAGCCGGCATCTGCCCGTTGATCGCGGCGGCGTCGGCGCCCGGGCGGAGCTTGATGAACCACCAGCCTTGCTGGCTGCCCCAGCGCGTGGTTTGCGGAATGCGATCCGCGAATTGCACTTCCATGTCGAAACGCGCCACCATCTCGGCGGAAAAGCTGCTGTTCCTTGGGATGTCCTTGAAGACAGAGGTGACGCGATAATCCACGTTGCCGCTATTATCCACGATGGTCAGCGTCTTGCCGATCGGGTCCCGGTCGCCGAAGCGGCGCTTGGCCTCGCTTTCGCTGAGCGCGACCGAATGGGTGTCCATCAGCGCGGTGCGCGCGTCACCCTTGGCGAAGGGCAGATCGAGCACGTCGAACAAATTGCCGTCCACCATGCGCAACCCGGGCACTTCAGTGGCCCGGCCATCCTGAATCACCACGGGGGCGAAGGAGCGGACCCACACCGCCTTCTCGATCTGTGGGAAGTCCTTGACCATCGCCCGGCCCGCGACGATCGCGGCGAGCTGCATGTTGACCTGCTCGCCGTCGTCATTCTTGACGAAGGTCTGGAGCTGGTAAGTGCGATCGGCGTCCTTCAGCCAGCCGTCATAGCTGCGCTCGTAATTCACATAGAGCAGGATCAGCAGGCATGCCGCCAGCCCGATCGTCAGCCCGAAGATGTTGATGAAGGCATAGGTCCTGTTCTTCGCCAGGGCTCTCAGCGCCACCATCAGATAATTCCGCCACATCGCTTGGGTCCTCCCTGAACCTTGGCCTCGTATTTTTCCGAGTGCCTTCAAGCGGCGCGGCGGCGTTCCTGCAGGATGCGTCCGTCGAGCATGTTGACGATGCGGCCGGCATAATCGGCATGGGCGGGCGAGTGGGTGACCATCACGATCGTCGACCCCTCGGCGTTCAGCGTCTGAAGCATCCGCATCACTTCCTCGCCGTGATGCGTGTCGAGATTTCCCGTCGGCTCGTCGGCCAGGATCAGGTTCGGCGAGGCCACCAGCGCGCGCGCCACGGCGACGCGCTGCTGCTGCCCGCCCGAAAGCTGGCTGGGGCGATGCTTGGCGCGATGGGCGATGCCCACCTTGTCCATCACTTCGTCCACCCGGCGCTTGCGCTCGGAATGGGGCACATTGTGATAGAGCAATGCGAGCTCGACATTGTCGCGGACGCTGAGTTCATCGACCAGATTGAAGCTCTGGAAGATGAAGCCGATATTCTCCTTGCGCACGTCGGCCAGCTTGCTTTCGCTCAGCCCGGCGACTTCCTTGCCATTGAACACATAGGATCCGCTCGACGGGCTATCGAGCATCCCGATCATGTTGAGCAAGGTCGATTTGCCGCAGCCCGAAGGTCCCATGATCGCGACGAACTCGCCATCGGCGATGTCCAGGTCGATCGCATCCAACGCGGTCGTCTGCACCGTATCGGTGCGGTAGACCTTGGAAAGCTCGCGCATCGTCAGCATGGAATTCCCTTTCTCTTTCGTCATTTGGTCAGGTCCAGGCGCGTCTTGTCGGTGAAGCCGGTATAGGGAGAGGTGAGCACCTTCTCGCCCGCCTCCAGCCCTTCGAGCACTTCGACGAACTCTGAATTGCGGCGGCCCAGGCGGACGTTGCGCTTCACTGCGCTGCGTCCGTCGGGCGTCACCACGAAGATCCAGTTGCCGCCGGTCTCGTTGTAGAATGCACCGTTGGGCACCAGCAGCGCCGGGGTCGGATCGCCGAGCGTCAGCCGCGCCTGCATCGTCTGTCCCCGCTGGATATTGGCGGGCTCGTCGCCCAGGAATTGCAGATCGACCTGGAACTGGCCGTTCTGCACCTGCGGATAGATTTTGGTGACCCGCGCCGCATAGCGCTTCCCGCCGAAATCGAGCGCGGCCTTTTGCTGGAGCTGGACGCGGCCGAGATAGAATTCGTCGACTCCCGCGATAAGCTTGTTGCGGCCCGGACTGTCGATCTGCCCCACGCGCTCGCCGCGCTGGAGCGACTGGCCCACCTGCACCGAAAAACCCGAAAGCTGCCCGCCCACCGGCGCGCGAAGCTGGAGCGCCTCAAGGTTCGCGCGAGCGATCCCCAGGCCCGACTGCATCGATTTCGCCGCCTGTTGCTGCTGGGTCAGCTGGCTGCCCTGGAGCCGCGCATCGGTCGCCTGGCTGCGCTTGAGCACGGCATAGCGTGACCTCTCATATTCATATTGGTCGCGCGTGTCGGCAAACTGCTTGGCGGCGATGAAGCCCTTCTCGGCCAGCGGCCGCTCGCGCTCATATTGGCGGCGCGCTTTCTCCACGGCCAGCCCGGCTTCGAGCACGGCGCGCTCATTGGCCAGCCGCGTCTGCGCCAGCGCCAGTTCCTGGCTGCGCATATTGTTGATCTGCTGCTCGACTTCGGTCTGCCGCGCGAGGGTGGAGAGCTGAAGCTCGGCGTTGGAGAGCAAGGCGATCGGCTGACCCGCAGCGACGTTCGCCCCGTCCTCGACCAGCATCTTCTCCACCCGCCCGCCTTCGACAGCGTCGATATAGACAGTCAGCAGCGGAGTAACGCGGGCGCGCAGCGGGATGAAATCGTCGAACGTGCCCTTGGTCACGGTGGAGACCGTCACGTTCTCGGCGCCCACGGTCTGGCTCGACCCCGATGGCGCTAACCACCAGAACGCGAGCGCCGCGAGCAGCGCCGCCACTCCGCCCAGGATCGCCTTGGTCCGCAGCGACAGCTTTCGCGTCACCACCACTTCGTCCATGCCGCTTCCGCTGACCGGGCGATCCCCCATATTCTTCTGCATTCGAACCACACCCATGTTCATTGACCTAGCAACCGCCGTGCCAAGCCGGCCGGGGCTGTGCGCGCCAGCCTGATCACAGGATCGCGCCACTGCAACCGTCCGGATTCGAACATCTGTGTCCGAAATCGAACGCCAGCTTGATCGAAGCGAAGCCGAGGCTGAGCAATGCGTGGCCACCCTTTCTCGCGGCGAACCCCAGATCGAGGCGCGGCCGAGGAGCACCGGCCGCTATCGCGAGCGCCAGGGCCAGCAGCACGAACACAGGCATTTTCTTGTTTGGCGTCGGCACTATCGGTCTCTCTGCGGAGATAAAAGCAGGAGTTGTGCCAATCCCCCTTCTCCAGAGGGAGAAGGATACCGCAGCTTGGCAGCTTGCTGCCTAGCGGAGGTTGGATGAGGGGATGCGCTTATCGAGAGGGTGATCCCCTCACCCAGCTACGACTAGGCCTCGCTGAAGAAGCGACACCAAGTCTGCGCAACCCTCTCCCGACGGGAGAGGGAGAGACCACCGCAACTATGTTTCGGACGTCCCACGGCTTGGCACGCAAATTGATTGTCCGATTCCGCACAGTGGCTGTACGGGAGTGGACGGCATGGGGAGTGAGCCCGAGTTCGATTTTTGCGTCATCATCGATGACGACGACGACATCCTGATGGCGTCGCGGCTGCTGCTGCGCCGGCTGTTCAAGGATGTCGCCATCGCGAACACGCCCGACGAGGCATTGCCCCTCATTTCGGCCCGCCAGCCCGACGCGGTGCTGCTCGACGCCAATTTCGCGCGCGGCGCCACCGATGCCGCGGAGGGCCTGGCCTGGCTCGATCGGCTGCTCGCGATCGATCCCGAAATGGTGGTGGTGATGATCACCGCGCATGCGGGCGTCCAGGTGGCAGTCGCCGCCATGAAGCGCGGCGCGACCGATTTCGTGTCGAAGCCCTGGTCTAACGATCGGCTCCTCGCCACGGTGCGCACGGCGGCATCGCTGCGCCGCTCGCGCCGCTCGATGGTCGCCGCGCCCGCCCCTGCCGCATCGGGCGCCGGATCGCCGTTGCTCGGGGCGTCGCCGGCGATGGCGCGGGTCCATTCGCTGATCTCCCGCGCCGCCCCCACCGACGCCAACGTGCTGGTGCTTGGCGAAAACGGCACCGGCAAGGAACTGGTCGCGCGCGAACTGCACCGCCAGTCGCTGCGGGCGGACAAGGTGATGCTCACGGTCGATCTCGGAGCAGTCTCGGAAGATCTTATCGACAGTGAACTGTTCGGACATGTCAAAGGCGCCTTCACCGATGCGCGTACCGATCGCGTCGGCCGGCTTCAGGCCGCGGATGGCGGCACGCTATTCCTAGACGAAATCGGCAATCTTCCCTTGCGCTTGCAACCGAAATTGCTGACTGCGTTGGAACAACGCCAAGTGACCCCCGTGGGCGCGAACAAGCCCGTGCCGATCGATATCCGCGTGATAGCCGCGACCAACATGCCGCATGATAAGCTCCATGACGAGGCGCATTTCCGCCAGGATCTGCTCTTCCGGCTCAACACGGTGGAGATCGATTTGCCGCCGCTGCGCGAGCGCCCCCAGGATTTGCCCGAACTGATCGATCATTACCTCGTCCATTATTCACGCCGCTATGGCCGCGAAATGCCCGATATGAGTCCCGCAGCCCGCACCGCATTGCTCCGCCACGATTGGCCGGGCAATGTCCGTGCGCTGCGTCACGCGATCGAGCGCGCAGTCATCCTGTCGCGCGACACGGCGCTGGAGGCGGAGGACTTCGCGCTGGTCGCGGGAGCGCAGCGGATCGCGCCCGCCGCGGTCGTTCCACCGAGCGAAGGCGACGATCTCAATCTCGAACGCGTCGAGCGGCGGCTGGTCGAGGAAGCGCTCAAGAAGCACGGTTACAACATCTCGCTCGCCGCCGCCGAGCTCGGGCTGTCGCGGGCGGCGCTTTATCGGCGGATGGAGAAGCATGGACTTTGACCAGCGCTTCGCGATTGGGCTGATCGCCTGGATTGCGCTGCTGGGAGTCACCCTGCTCGCCTGCGTCGCTGCGTTCGCCACGCCCAATCTGGGCGCGGCGCGTATCGTCGCGCTGGTGCTCGCGGCCGCGACCCTGGCCGGGCTCTGGCGTCACGTCACGCGCACCAATCGCACGCTGGCGCACTTTCTCGAGGCGCTCAAATTCGGCGACACGGCGGTCCAGTTCGACGGGCATGGCGGCGCGGGCTTTGGCGAACTTGCGGATTCGCTCAACGAAGTGCTGGGCCGCTTCCGCGCCGGGCAGGATCGCGCCGCCGGGGAGCTTCGCTATCTCGACGCGCTGATCGACGACATACCGGTCGCGGTGCTGACCGTGAGCGCCGAGGATCAGGTGGTGCTCGCCAACAAGGCCGCGCGCCGGCTGTTCAAGGGTGAACAAGGCACCCGCCCGGAGGATTTCGCGCATTACGGCGCGACCTTCGCGCGCCGCCTCGCCAGCGGCACTCCGGGCGAAGAGCTGCTGATCCTCAATCTGGGCGGGCGGCCGCAGCGCGTGCTGGTCAGCTCGGCGACGCTTGACCGGCTCGGCCAGCGGACGCGCGCGCTGGGCCTCCAACCGATCCAGGGAACGCTCGACGCGGTCGAGATGGCGGCGCAGACCGATCTGGTCCGCGTGCTGACTCACGAGATCCTCAATTCGCTCACGCCGGTCACATCGCTTGCCGCGACTGCCGCGGATCTGCTCGCCGATCCCGATCTGGTCGCCGATCCGCGCATCGGCGATGCGCGCGCGGCGGTGACTACGCTTGCCCGGCGCGCCCAGGGTCTCGGCAATTTCATCGAAGCCTATCGCGAAGTAGCCCGCATGCCCCAGATCAAGCGCCAGCTTTTCGCCGCCGGCCCCTGGACGGGTGAGCTCGCCCGCCTCTTCGCCGCCGAGGCCCCTTCGGTCCCGCTCGATCTGGAAATAATGCCGGAAAGCCTGGGGATCGACGCCGATCCCGATCTTCTGGCGCAGGTGCTGATCAACCTGATGCACAATGCCGCGCAAGCAATGGGCAGCATGGAAACACCCCGGCTGGCGCTGCGATTGCTGAAGACGCGCGAGGGCATCGCAATCGAAGTGCAGGACAACGGCCCGGGCGTGCCCGAACAGCTGCGGCAGGATGTTTTCCTCCCCTTCTTCACCACGCGCGCGACGGGGACAGGCGTGGGGCTCAATCTCGCGCGGCAGATCGTCGTGGCGCATGGCGGGTCGATCGACGTGACCGATGCGCCGGACGGCGGCGCGCTGTTCCGGATCGTCCTCTAGGCAACCCTTGCAATGTAGGATTTCGCCTGCTTGGCTGAGCCGGTCGGCACTCCCGACCGCTCTTTGAAATCGTCCGTCCAGAAAGCCCATGGCCAGTGCGAACATTGGGAACATTCGCATGTGCGCACACCGCGCATTGGCCTAAACTTCGCCTAAACTTTCGCGCGCTGCTCAGGGCAGAGCCGGCGCGCCAGGGGGCACCGCGGCGCCGCGCCAGCGCTCGACCGGCACGGCTTCGACCATGCCATCGGGAGTGGTGCGCCGCTGGATCAGGGTAGCGCCCTGCTGGCTGGTTCCGCCCACCGTGGCGCGGGTGCGCACCCAGAAGGTGTTCGATCGGAACGAAGTGCCCCAGGGCATCGTGACCCTCTGGTCGGAAAGGTCCTTGAGCGTCAGATAGCCCTGTCGCCCGCGCACTTCGGTCAGCCGCGCGGCGATCACGGGATCGCGAAACAGGATACGCAGCATCTCCTGATCGGCGGCGTTGAGATTGAGCGCCGTAGTGCCGGGGAGCGCGGTCACCAGCCGTTCCAGCCGCTCGGCCACCTTCGGATCAATCCCGGCGAGCCGAAGCGGGCGCAGATCGGCGAGCGGCCCCTCGCGGCGGACATATTCGGCTGCCGCCAATATCTGCTCGGGCTTGAGGCCCACTTCGGTGGCGATGGTCTGAAACAATATGATCGCAGCCGCCTCGCCCGAACGCAGCGAATTGACGTTGAAACGGCCCTCGGCATCGGCGATCGCCAGCGTGAAGCTGCCGCCCTCGATCGGCGTGGCGCGCTCGGAAAGCTTCGCCCAGGGTTCGCCCGCATGGTCGCTCTCCGGCCCGATCTGACCGTCTCGCCGGAGCGCGACGAGCGCAGAGAGCTCGCCGCCCCGCACTATCGCCAGCGCGCGCGCGGCCTCGCGGGTCCGCAGGCCGCGGTCGAGCGCCAGTTCCTCGCGGTTGATCATCAGCAGCACGAGCCCCGCCGCGATCGCCACGAACATCAGGACGTTGACCAGGATCATCCCGCTCTCGTCGCCGCGCCGGCTCACTTGGCCTCCTCCTGCGAGCGCACCGGCAGCGTCACCACGCGGCGCAATGTGCCGGGGGTGCCGCCCGGTCCGGCCACCTGCATCTCGATCTCGACTGCACGCGGCCATCGCTCGCGGCTCTTGTCGTCGAGCGGCCAGCTATCCGCCCAGGCGCCGTCCCAGAAGCGCCAGCGCGCTGCGGCCACGCCGCTCAGCAATATCTGTGGCGCCGGCCCGATGGTGCGGACCAGCGCGCCGTTGGTCAGCGTGTAGCGCATCGGCACCGCCGCACCGCCCACGCCGGGTGCGGCGCGACGGAAGGAAAGCGATCCGCCCTGCCCCGCCACCGGCCCCCCGGCAATCTGATCCAGATCGCTCGACATCACGAACATCGCGCGCTGGAGGTCGGCAAGGCGATCGAAGCGGTCCTCCGTGCGGTCCTGGACCTTGATGATCCCGTCCACGAGAGCGAGCCCCGCGACGGCGATTAGCGCGAAGAGCCCGAGCGACACCATCAGCTCCAGCAGAGTAAACCCGGAGTCTCTGTGCATCGGCGGGCGGCACCAGCCCGCTCCCCCGCCTTCCCTCACGAACCCGAGCTCACCGCGACCGGCTCATATCCCTGTGCTCGCGCCACGAGTATGGCGAAGTCGCGCGCAACCGAACCGTCGGTGCGGAAGCGCACGGGCCCGGTAACGCAACGGAAGCCCTTGCTGTCGAGCAGCCCTTCCGTGCCCAGCGTGCCTGCCTTGCGCATGGCATTGGCGATGCCCGCGGCGTCATAAGCTAGCGCGGTGATCGTCCCCGCCCCGCCGCCGTTGCGCGCTTCGAATTCGCTGGCGAAGGTTCCGAAGGAGACCGGATCGGGGCTGGCGATCCATGCTCCATCGAGCGCCTCCAGCGCTTGCGGGCGATGGTCGAGGCCCTGGAAGGTGCCGAGCAGTTGCACGCCGCTGTCCTTCAGGCTGCGCGCCGCGGCGAGCACGGCTTCACCGCTGCCGGGCAGCAACACCGCGTCGGGCGCCTCGCCCGCATCGGGCAGCATCTGGCCTGCGTTGACATGCAGGACGCGCAAGGTGAGGCCGAGCTCGGCCTCCATCCGCCCCGCGGCCAGCGTGGCGGCGGCGCCCCAGGGCGAGCCATCGTCGATCACCACCAGCGACTTCACTCCGCGCGTGCGGGCATAGCGCAGGATGGCGCTGGTTACCTGGCCCGCCGTGATCCCGAATATCCAGGTGCCCGGCGCACGCAGGACCGAATCGTTGCTGAATGCGATGATCGGCACCCGGCCGGCGATGGTGGACGAGACGGCTGGCACTTCTTCGGCCGTGAGCGGCCCGAGGATGAGCGCCGGCTTGACCTTGAATGCCTTGGCCGCCGCGGCCGCCGCTCCGGCCGCAGTGCCGCCAGTGTCGAAACTCTGCATGAAGTGGCCGTTTTCCGCGAGCAACGCGGCCTGGCGCATGCTAGACCCCAGCCGCGCTCGCGGGCCCGTGAGCGGCACGAGCAGGGCGATGGGGCGCTTGTCCTTTTTCTCCGCGGCAAGAGCGAACGAAGGAAGCGCAACCGATGCGGCCAGCCCCGATTGCAGCAGGCGCAGCAGCGTTCGACGGTCTAGCGGCGAGTCGGGCTGTGGAATATGTGGCACGCCGCCGTATTATCGTCTTCGTGCTTCTCGGCATAGCCGCCTATGTGCTGGCGATGCTGGCGACGATGCCGGCCAGCGTGATCGTCAAGAACCGTCCTTGGCGCACGGGCGTCGCCGGCACGGTCTGGAACGGCGAAGTCGGTGTCGCGGGCGGATCGAAGCTCGAATGGCGGATGGCGCCGCTTCGATCGCTCACCAGCCTGGCCTTCGCCGCGGATTTCAAGGCGACCGGGCCCGACACGGACATCGGCGGCCGAATGCTGGTGCACCTTGGCGGGCGCACCGTGATCGACAATGTCAGCGGCTCGGCGGACGCCAGCCTGCTCCAGGCGCTCCAGCCCAATCTGCCCTTCACGTGCGATCTGGTAATGCAGGTCGGGATGAAGCGGATCGCCATCGGCGGCGGCAGCCAGATGATGGACGGCAGCGCGACCAGCGATCCGGGAAGCTGCCGCCCCAAGGGCGCGGGCGCCGCATCCGCTGTCCCTGCGCTGATCCTTACCGCCGAGCATATCGGCAACCAGACGCGCATCCGGCTCGCCCCGATGACTCAGCGGCGAAAAATCCTGATCGACGCCACGCTGGCCGAAGACGGGGCGATCGATTTCAGCGTGACGCCTGACGGCGCGGCGATGATGCCCTTTCTGGGCGTCCCTCCGGACATGCGGGTCCAGGGAAAGATGTGAAAGGCTTCATCGCCCGAGCAAGTGATCCACGAAGCTTCCCAGATTCTTGAACCCCGCGACTTCAAGCCCGCCTCTATCCGCCTGAGCGGCCGGCGCGAGGGCACGGGCGAAGCCGAGCTTGGACGCCTCGCGGCATCGTAGCGCCCCGTGCGCCACCGGCCGTATCTCGCCTGAAAGCGCGATCTCTCCGAACGCCACCGCATCGGCAGCCAGCGGGCGTTCGGCCAGCGCCGAGACCAGAGCCGCCGCCACCGCCAGATCGGCGGCGGGATCCTGCACCCGATATCCTCCCGCTATGTTCAGATAGACTTCGCACGACGAAAAGCTCAGCCCGCATCGCGCCTCGAGCACCGCGAGAACCATCGACAGCCGCGCCGAATCCCAGCCGACCACCGCGCGCCGCGGCGTAGCTCCGCTCGCCAGCCGCACCGTCAGCGCCTGCACCTCGACGAGGACGGGCCGCGTGCCCTCAAGAGCGGGAAAGACGATCGTCCCGGTAACGCTTTCGTCGCGCTGCGTGAGGAACAGTGACGAAGGGTTGGCGACTTCCGATAGCCCCTCGGTCTCCATCGCGAACACGCCGATCTCGTCGGTGCCCCCGAAGCGGTTCTTGACCGCGCGCAGAATGCGATATTGGTGGCTGCGCTCGCCCTCGAACGCCAGCACGGTATCGACCATATGCTCGAGCACGCGCGGTCCCGCGATGCTGCCGTCCTTGGTGACGTGCCCGACGAGCACCACGGCGCTGCCGCGCTCCTTGGCAAAGCGGATCAGCTCGCCCGCCGATGCGCGCACCTGGCTGACCGTGCCCGGCGCGCCTTCAATCAGGTCCGAATGCATGGTCTGGATGGAATCGATCACCAGCAAGGCCGGCGGTTCGCCCTCTCCCATCGTGGTCAGGATATCGCGGACTGAAGTAGCCGCCGCGAACATCACCGGTGCGCTGCCCAGCCCCAGCCGCCGTGCGCGCAGCCGCACCTGATCGCCGGCCTCCTCGCCCGAGACGTAGACCACCTTTTGTCCCCGGCTGGCGATCTTCGCCGCCGCCTGGAGCAGCAGGGTCGACTTGCCGATTCCCGGATCGCCGCCGATCAGCGTCGCCGACCCCTCGACAAAGCCGCCGCCCAGTGCACGATCAAGCTCGGCGATTCCGGTCGAGGTGCGCTCGGGCAGCGCGATATCGGTGTTGAGCCCGGTAAGCTGGACCGCGCGCCCGCCCGATTGCAGATTATGCTTGGCCTGGAACGGCGTGACCACGCCCCCGCCGGCTTCCTCGACCAGCGTGTTCCAGTCACCGCAATCGCCGCATTGCCCCGCCCATTGCGCAGTCACCGACCCGCATGCCTGGCAAACATATCGCTTCCTGAGCTTGGCCATGGGGCAGAGCTAATACAGGAACAAGCCGGGAACAAGTGCTAGTTGAGTGGACGGCCCCACTCCTGCGGGTTATCGCCGCGGCCCATGAAGCCCACGGACCTCCGCGTTGCTCTGTTCAGCGGCAATTACAATTATGTCCGCGACGGCGCGAACCAGGCGCTCAACATGCTTGTAGGCTATCTGCTGCGCCAGGGCGTTACCGTCCGCGTCTATTCGCCGACTACCAAAACCCCCGCCTTCGAGCCGACCGGCGATCTGGTGAGCGTGCCTGCGCTGCCTATCCCCGGCGGACGCGGGGAATATAAGTTCGCCTGGCGGCTCGCTCCGGAAACGCGCGCCGACCTGGAGGCATTCGCTCCGAACATCATCCATGTGACGGCTCCCGAAGTGCTGGGACACCGCGCCGTGACCTGGGCGCGGGAGCGGGGGCTGGCCACGATCTCGTCGCTGCACACGCGCTTCGAGACCTATCCGGCCTATTATCACCTGACCTTCCTCGTGCCGCTGATGATCAAGGGGATGACGCGCTTCTACAATCGCGTCGACCAAGTCGTCACGCCCGGCCAATCGACCGCGGACATTCTGCGCGAATGGGGCGTGGAAACGCCAATCCGCATCTGGGCGCGGGGCGTGGACCATGCGCGCTTCAATCCGGGAATGCGCAGCCAGGAATGGCGGCGCTCACTCGGGCTGGCCGGGGAGGAATTCGCAGTCGGCTTCCTGGGGCGGCTCGTGCTCGAAAAGGGGCTCGATATCTTCGCCGAGGTCTGCCGCACGCTCACCTCGCGCGGGGTGCCGCACCGGGTGCTGGTGATTGGCGACGGACCTGCGCGGGAATGGTTCGCCGGGCAAGTTCCCGAAGCAGTGTTCGCGGGCTTTCAACGCGGCGACGATCTGGGCCGCGCCGTCGCCTCGATGGACGTGCTGTTCAACCCCTCCGTCACCGAGACGTTCGGCAATGTGACGCTGGAAGCCATGGCCTGCGGCATTCCGGTCGTCGCCGCGCGCGCCACCGGCGCGGTCGATCTGATCGAGGACGGAGTGAACGGCTTCCTTGTCCCGCCGCGCGACGTGAGCGCCTATGCGGACGCCATCGCGCGCCTGGCCGAGGATGCCGAGCTGCGCCGCGCCCAATCGCATGCGGGCCATCAAAAGGCCCAGGCGTATCAGTGGGACGACATCAATCAGGTCGTTCTCGACACCTATCTCGAGGTGATGGAGCGGCGGGGAAAATAGCGGGGGCGCCGGGATGACGAACGGGTGCGGCGCGCCTATCTTGCGCAAGGCATGACCGATCTCTTTGGACCGCAGGAACAGGAACCGCTGACCGAGAAGCCGCTTGGCGGCCCGCTCGCCGATCGCCTGCGCCCGCGGCGGCTTGAGGATGTCGTGGGGCAAGAGCATCTGACCGGGCACGATGGCGCGATCGGTCGGATGGTGGCGGCGGGCAAGCTCAGTTCGATCATCCTCTGGGGCCCGCCAGGCACTGGCAAGACGACCATCGCGCGGCTGCTCGCCGACGCAGTGGGCCTGCGCTTCGTCGCGATCTCGGCGGTGTTCTCGGGTGTAGCCGATCTCAAAAAGGTGTTCGCAGAGGCGCGCGAGCACGTCAAAGTCGGCAAGCGCACCTTGCTGTTCGTCGACGAGATCCACCGCTTCAATCGCTCGCAGCAGGATGGCTTCCTGCCCTTCGTCGAGGACGGCACGGTCACCCTGGTCGGCGCGACTACCGAAAACCCCAGCTTCGAGCTCAACGCCGCGCTGCTCAGCCGCGCGCAGGTGCTGATCCTCCACCGGCTCGATCACAAGGCCTTGTGCAAACTGCTCGACCGCGGCGAGGAGCTGGAGGGCAAGCCGCTGCCCCTCACGCCTGAGGCGCGCGATGCTTTCGTGGCGAGCGCGGATGGCGACGGCCGGTTCCTGCTCAACCAGGCCGAGACGCTCTTCTCGGTGCATTTCGACGCCCCGCTCGATGCGGTCGCGCTCGGCGATTTCCTCCAGCGCCGCGTGGCGGTCTACGACAAAGATCGCGAGGGGCATTACAACCTCATCTCGGCCTTGCATAAGTCGATACGCGGCAGCGATCCGCAGGCCGCGCTCTATTATCTCGCGCGGATGCTCACTGCCGGCGAAGAGCCCCTGTTCGTGCTGCGCCGCCTGATCCGGGCGGCAGTCGAGGACATCGGGCTCGCCGACCCGCAGGCGCTGGTCCAGTGCATCGCCGCCAAGGACAGCTACGATTTCCTCGGCAGTCCCGAAGGCGAACTCGGCATTGCGCAGGCCTGCCTCTACCTCGCCACAGCGCCCAAATCGAATGCCACTTACGCCGCGCAAAAAGCCGCGTGGCGCTCGGCCAAGGAAACCGGCTCCCTGATGCCGCCGCAAAACATCCTCAATGCCCCCACCAAGCTGATGAAGCAGATCGGCTATGGCAAGGGCTATACCTACGATCACGACGCCGAACACGGCTTCTCGGGCGACAATTACTGGCCCGACGAGCTCCCGCCCCAGACATTCTACACCCCCACGGACCGCGGCGTTGAAAAGCGCATCGCCGAACGCATGGCCTGGTGGGGTGAGATGCGGGAGAAATCGCGCGCCCAAGGAAGCGTAGATGAATGATTGGGAAGAGGCGTGCGCTTATGCGCTCTCGCTGCCCGGCGTGGAGATGGCGTCGTGGTGGGGCAGCATGTGCCCTAAGATCAACGCCAAGGGCTTCATGGCCCCCGGCCGCGAGAAAGGCAGCTTCGCGCTCTCAGTGACGACGCCGGAGAAGGAAATCCTCTTCGAAACCGACCCGAAGACCTTCTGGCAGACCGATCACTACCGCAACTATCCTATGCTGCTGGTGCGTTACGGGACCGACAACCGCGAGCGGATCGAGCTTTACATCCAGCGCGCCTGGTGGGACCGGCTGAAGAAGCCGCAACACATGGCGGCGGGGACGGAAGAGCGGCCGTGACTTATCAAATCCTCTCCCGGAGGGAGAGGGGGACCAGCGTAGCTGGTGGAGAGGTAGTCTCCGCGAGCGGCGGCCCATCGCTTGTGGCGATTACCCCTCCACCGCCTTCGGCGGTCCCCCTCCCCCTCCGGGGGATCTAGGTGACGGGCTTCACCCAATTCATCGCCATCGACTGGTCCGGCCAGGCGGTCGAGCGGCCAAAGGGGTTCGCCGTCGCGCGCTGCGGCGAGGGAACCGCCGCGCCCGAACTGATCCACCGCAACTGGTCGCGCCAGGACATCCTCGGCTGGCTCCTGGACTTGGAGGCAAAAGGCACTCGCGCGTTGATCGGCCTGGATCTCTCCCCCGCCTTTCCTTTCCGTGACGAGGGCGCATATTTCCCCGGCTGGAGCCGCTCGCCACCCGAGGCCAAGTCGCTCTGGGCGCTGGTCGACGAAATGAGCGCCGGGGACCCGCATCTCGGCGTCACGAGCTTCGTCGCGCATCCCGACGCGCGCCGTCATTTCCGCCAGCGCGGCGATTGCGGCGATCTCTTCCCGCCGGGACGCGGCCGCTTCCGGATATGCGAGCATGGCCAGGAACAGATGCGCTTGTCGCCCTATAGCTGCTTCAACCTCGTCGGTGCGTCGCAGGTAGGCAAGTCGAGCCTGACAGGGATGCGCGTCCTCAACCGTCTGCGCGGCAAGATCGGCATGTGGCCATTCGATCCGGTGCCCGAAACCGGGCCGCTTCTCGTCGAAATCTACACCTCGCTCGCGGCGCGACTGGCGGGCATGCGCAAGGGGCTGTCCAAGGTCCGCGACGCCGCCACGCTCGATACCATGCTTTCCGCCTTCGGATCAGAGGCCCATGCGCCGCTCGTCCGTTATGACGACCACGCAACGGATGCGATGCTCTCCGCCGCCTGGCTCCGCATCGCCGCCGGCCAGAAAGAGTTGTGGCAGCCGGCAGCGCTTACCCGCGAACTCGCGCGAACCGAGGGCTGGACCTTCGGAGTGCCATGAGCCATTGGAGCCACGGATGCCGGCTTAGCTCAGTTGGTAGAGCGCCAGTTTTGTAAACTGGATGTCGCGGGTTCGATTCCTGCAGCCGGCACCACTAATGCGATATCCATGAATATGCGCCCGTGTCTCGCCAAGGCTTTGTTGGGAGCACCAACATTGGCGCAACGAAAGCCCATAAATATTGCATTCCCCCCGCGAGACTAGGCCCTGAAGTGTGCAAAGCGGTTTGGCCACTCCTACGCGGCCGGGGATCTGATTCACCAAGGCCGCAGCAACCCGTCGGCCACCAGCCGCGGCTTTCGAGGAGGCGTCTAATCGCCTCATGTCTTTTTCCGGGGCTCCCGCTAAACAAGCAGGACGGCAGGAATACCCCTGTCTCCGCCTTCGGGACGACGGTCACTGCGAGTGCCGCGTAACCTGGACAAACGCGCCTAAGACGAAGTCGGACGAATGTCGCCGCGATGGGCCAGATCGCGCGCCTACGCGCTGATTCGTGACCAGCGCCGCGTTCTTCGATGGAATGCGACTTTGCCCACAGCGCACCAGCTATTCGGCAGCGACAACCAAAACTTCCTCCCGGCGCGGCTCAACGCCGAGCTCGTCGGCAAACCAAGCGCAGGTGCGGGCCAGTCCTTCGGCCAAGGGCACGCGGGGTTCCCAGCGGAGCAATTCGCGTGCGCGGCCGATATCGGGCCGGCGGCGGCGTGGATCGTCGATCGGTAGCGGGCGATAGTCGACCGGGGCATTGGTGCCGGTCAGCGCGACGATGTGATCGACCAGTTCGGTGACGGTGAGTTCGGCGGGGTTGCCGAGATTGACAGGCTCGAGCCCGTCCACGTCGCTCTCCATCAAGCGGATCAGCCCTTCGACCAGGTCGGAAACGTAGCAGAAGCTGCGCGTCTGGCTGCCGTCGCCATAGATGGTCAGCTCGCGGCCGAGCAGCGCCTGGCAGATCAGGTTCGAGACGACGCGGCCGTCGTCGCAATGCATGTGCGGACCATAAGTGTTGAAGATGCGCGCCACGCGGACCTCGGCGCGGCCCATGCGAGCGAAGTCGAACGCCATCGCCTCGGCGGCGCGCTTGCCTTCGTCGTAGCAGGCGCGCGGGCCCGTGCAGCTCACCCAGCCGCGATAATCCTCGCGCTGGGGGTGAACTTCTGGGTCGCCGTAGACTTCGCTGGTGGAGCTGAGCAGAAAGCGGCCGCCCGAAAGCTCGGCAAGGCGGAGCAGATGATCGGTGCCGAGCACGTTGGTGAGCATCGTGTGCTCGGGATCGGCCTGATATTGCGGGGGCGACGCGGCGCAGGCGAGGTTGTAGATTCGCGCGAACCGCTCGGCGCGATCGAGAATTGCTGGCGGCAGCGGATTGACGACATCCGCCTCGACGAACTCGAAGCGCGGATGCTTTTCGAGTTCGCGCAGGTTCGAGGGATTGGCGGTCTGGAGATTGTCGAGGCAGACGACATGATTGCCGCGCGCCAGCAGCTCCGCGCACATATGCGATCCGATGAAGCCGGCGCCGCCGGCGACCAGGGTAAGAGGCGGGTTGATCATGTGCAGGCTTCCTTTGCTTTCGGATGCGAGGCGCTTGCGTGCGCCGAGAAGATGGCTTTCGAGTTCGGCGGCGCGGTGAGTGGCGGTATGCTCGGCCAGCACGCGCGCACGGGCGGCGTCGCCGATGGGACGTGGATCGCGTGTGAGTGCGGCGAGCACGTCCGCCGCCTCGTCCGCGATCAGCAATTCTCTGCCGGGCATCAGGAGCGTCTCGATGCCATCCCATCGGTCCGAGATGATCGGCGTGGCACAGGCGGCAGCCTCGAATATGCGGACCGAGGGCGACCAACCGGCGGCGATCATGTCGGCCCGGGTGACGTTGAGCGTGAAACGCGAAGCACTGTAGAATGCGGCGTGATCCACGGGCGGCAGATGCTCTATCCGCTCGACATTGCCCGGCCAGTCGATGTCGGACGGATATTGCGGCCCGGCGACTACGAAGCGCAGATCGGGCCGCTGCCGCGCGGGCTCGATCAGCAGCCGGTCGAGCGTCGGCTGGCGGTCTGGGCTGTAGGTGCCGAGATAGGACAGGTCCCAGCGCTTCGGGACCTCCATCGGCCGGTACGCAGCGGGATCGACAGAGCAGTAAAGCGGCCGCGCCGCCGGGCTGCCATAGTCGCGCTCGATCCGGCGCAGCGTCGGCCCGCCGGTGAAGGAGAGATAAAGGTCGAATCCTGGGATCACTGCCGGCGAGAGATATTCGAAGTCACCGCGCGCCAGCTTGGCGAGGGTTACCGGCGTATCGATGTCGTAAAAGGCCGTGACGCCGCGGCCATGGCGCTGGACGTAGCGAGCGACCTCTACGCCGTCGGGCACGTAGGATCCAACGATCACCGCATCGGCGCGGAGGATTTCGCCGTTCCAGCGATTCAGGTCATCGAGGCTTGCATAATATTCGAGGCGGCAGAAATCCGGATCGACGAGATCGCGGTTGACACCCGAATACCAGGGCATTTCGCGCTCCAGGAACAGCACGTCGTGTCCGCGCGCAGCGAAAGCGGCGAGCAGCGCGCGGAAGGTGGTGGCATGACCATTGCCCCAGGACGAGCCGAGGCTGAGGCCGAGAACGACGAGCTTCATGCGGCCTCCCGCGTACGCGCTTGAAGGGACTGGAAGATGCGGTGCGCCTGCTCGCCGCGAAGCGCGTAGGTGTGCTCGGCGATTACGCGGCGGAGCGCCGCCTCGCCGATCGCTCTGGCGCGCTCGGGGGTGAGGGCGGCAAGGTGCTCGGCGACATCCTGGCCGTCGCGGGCAACGAGCACTTCCTCGTCGGGGGTGAGGAACAGCTCGATGCCTTCCCAGGCATCAGTGATCAGGCAGGCCGCGGCGCCGGCTGCCTCGAACACGCGGGTGGCCGGCGAGAAGCCGATATCCGCCATCGAATCGCGCGCGACGTTGAGCACGGCCTTGGGCGTGCAGTTGAAGGCATTGTGGTCGGCGGTGCCAACGTGACCGACCGCCCGAACGTTCTCGGGCATCGCCTTGTCGTGCCAGCCATTGCCGCCGAGCAGAAAGGTCTTGCCGGGCACGGCTGCGGCGGGGCGCAGGAAGAACTCCTCGATCCGTGCCTCGCGGTCGGGCAGCCGATTGGCGAGCAGCCCGAGATCGGCGGCGAAGCGCGGATCGGGGGGGGCGGGATGGTGTGTCTCCGGATCGAGCGCGTTGTAGACCGGAATGCACCGCGCCGCGCCGAAGCCCTCATATGCGTCGATCACCGGCGGCCCGCCGCCATAAGTGAGCACCATGTCGAGATCGGCGAGTGCGCAGCGAACCGGATGCGAGAGATCGCCGCGCATCTCCTCCAGCGTCGCGGCCGCGTCGACATCCCAGAAGACGCGCAACGCATCGGCGCGGGAGTGCGCGATAATGCCCTCCAGCAACTCGCGGTCGAATACACCGACGCCGCTGGCTTTGACGACGATATCCGCATTGCGGGCTTCGGTGAGCACGCCACGCAGCCCCGCCTCGGTCGCGGGATACACCACCGACCGCGCATATTCCGGCGGCCCGATGTCGCGGTGCTGCTGGCGCTCGAAGGCATCCGGCTCGTAGAAGGCTATGTCGTAGCCGTGGCCGGCCAGCGCCTTGAGGATGCCGCGATAATAGGTCGCCGCGCCGTTCCAATAGGACGACAACAGGCTCGATCCGTAGAAGGCGATCTTCATGCGGCGTTCCTCGCGGCTTGCGGTTGGGTCAGGCTCGCGACGATTTCGAGCAGTTCGTCCACACGGTGCGCGCAGCTGTGGCGGTCGCGGATGGTCTCCAGTCCGCTGGCGACCAGGGATGCGCGCAGATCCGGATCGCGGCGGATCGCGGCCAAATGGCGCTGCATCTCCTCGCCGTCGCGGGCGATCAGATAATCCTCACCGGGGCGGAAGAGTCCTTCCGCATCCTCCCAGGGAGCCGAGACCAATGGGATGCCGCAGGCCAGCGCTTCGAACACCCGGATCGTCGGTATGCCCGGCAGGATCGTCGCATAATAACGCCGCGGCACATGCACGGTGGCGAGGTGACGCGCGAATATTTCGGGCGCGGCGGCGTTGGGCGCCCAGCCATGATAATGCGCACCGTAGCGGGCGAGCATCGACTTCGCCTCGTCTGGATAGCGAACGCCGTAGATATCGAGCAGCATTCGCGCATCCCGCGCCGGGCGGAACATGAACTGCTCGAGTTCCTCGGTGCGCTCGCCATCGCCCCAATTGCCGATCCAGACGAGGCCGTTGCGCTCGCCTTCCTGTTCGGGAGGATGGAAGCGCCGCAGATCGGCTGCCTCATGCCAGGTCCAGACGCGTCCGCCCCAGCCCCAGCCGCGATAGACTTCCGTCAGCGCCTCGCCGAATGCCAGCACGCCGTCGTAGCTCGAAAGGTCATAGGCCTGCATCGCCTCGGGCTCGCTCACCGCGCGGTGGTGCGTGTCGTGGAAGAGCAAGGTGAAAGGCGCGCCGAGCCGGCGGAGCCCGCCGAGCTTGGCAATGAGATACGGCTCGTTCCATTCGTGCACGATCACCAGATCGGCGCCCTCGACCATCTTTTCGAGCAGGCACATCGGCGTGTAGGCTGCCGAGTGGAGCTCGGGATAGGAACGGCGCCACGGTTCGAGGCCCGCGTCGCCATGGTCCGCGAGCAGATTGGCCAGGCTCCAGGAGCCTTGCGGCTCCCAGACCTGAATGTCGTGCCCGCGTGCGACCAGCTCGCTCAGCACGCCGCGCAGGAAATGCGCATTGCCATGATTCCAGCAGGAGGCCAGCGAATGCGTGAAATATACGATCCTCACGCCGCCACCCGCCGGCCGGGAATGCCGTTCGCCAGTGCCCGGGCGTAGAGTCCCAGCATCGCGTCCGCCATCGTGCCCGGCGCGTATCGCTCCGCGCGCGCGCGTGCCGCATCGCCCATCTGGAGCCGCAGCGCGCAATCGCCGATCAGCGTCTCGATCGCTTCGGCATATCCGGCCTCGTCATCGCCGGCCACGAACAACGCCGCGCCGTTCCATAGCTCGCGGAAAGTGGGGATGTCCGACAGGACGAGCGCGCAGCCCGCCGCAGCGGCCTCGAGGATCGCGAGGCCGAACGGCTCGAAGGACGCCGCGGAGACGAACACCGGGCGCGCCGCCAGATGGCCGGCGAGTTCCTGCGCGTCGAGCTCGCCCAGCAGATGGAGGTTTTCCAAGGCGACGGTCTCGCCATGCGGGCCCGTAGTGGCGCCGGCGGCGTGGAAGGGGATCGCGAGCCGGCCGGCGACGCGGTCGAGCAGGGCGGCGCGCTTGACCTGGTCCCACAGCCGCCCGACCGTCAGCACGCAATCCTGCACCGGCGGGTGGTTGGGCGATATCAATGGTGTCCGCCCGTTATGCACCACCAGAGGGGTTTGCCCGAGCCCATAATGACGCGCGACCGTACGCGCATAACAAGTGCTCGGGGCGACCACTAGATCAGCGGCACGCAAGCCCTCCCCCGTCAACGTGCGATGCCAACGAAAAGCGGGGTCCAGCGGCACGCCCGGCCGCGCCGCCTGCCACCAGGTCGAGACGCAGCCATGCGTGACCGATATCACCGGCACCGCCAGCGGTGCGGCGGCGCCGAGCGTCGGCATATTGAGTTGGACGAGGTCGACATGCTCGTCCTGCGCCAGTTCGGCGATTCGCGCGCCCGCCGCCAGCACCGGCGCCGGACCGTCGCACAGCCAGTCGAGCGGAAGCCCAGTCTCGACCAGCCGCGCATGCGGGATCGCGCGCATCTCCGCCCGCTGCGCCGCGCCCGGTGACGGGCCGAGCACGGCGACGATCGTATCGACATCGCGCTCGCCCAACGCGCGCGACAGATCGAGGCAATATTGCCAGACGCCGCCCACGGAATCCACGGTCAGCAGCACCCGCATCGGAGCTTGCTTCACAGCGCTGCCGCCATGCGGAGCGGGATTACGCGCGCTTCGTCGTCGGGCAGCGGCAATTGTCGCTCGGCCGCGAGCCAGCGCGCCAGAGCTCCCACGCCGGCGCGCCACGGCACCTGCACGTCCAAGCCCAGCGCCATGCGCCCGGCCCGCGCGTCCGCCACGAAATAGCGCTGGTCGCCCGCTCGCCACTCGGCGAAGTGCACTTCCGGGCGTTTGCCGGTGATGTCGGCGATATGGCCCAGCAAGGTGTTGAGGCTCACGGCATTGGCCGGGCCGCCGCCCAGATTGAAGGCGCGGCCGGAGATACGGTCGATCCGCTGCCACGCCGCGACATAGGCCTCGACCGCGTTGCGCACGTCCAGAATGTCGCGTACCTGGTGCCCGTCGCCGTAAAGCGTGATCGGCTTGCCCTCGAGGGCCTGGATCAGGAAGTGGGCGACCCAGCCTTGGTCTTCGGTGCCCATCTGGCGCTGCCCATAGATGCAGCTCATCCGCAGCACCGCCGTCGGCACGCCGAAGCTACGGGCATAATCGAGGACGTACTGGTCGGCGGCGCCCTTCGAGCAGCCATAAGGCGTGTGAAAGTCGAGCGGGCGGTGCTCCCCGATGCCGTGCGCGCGCAGCGCCGCGTTGACGGGCTGGTAGCCATTGTCGGTCAGCGAGAAATCCAGGTCGGCGAGGTCGCCATAGACCTTGTTGGTCGAGGCGAAGATCACCGGCGGCGGAGTCTCGGACCGGCGCGCCGCTTCGAGCAGGTTGAGCGTGCCCGCGACGTTGATCTCGAAATCCTCGCGCGGCTCGTGAAGGCTGGTGGTAACCGCGACCTGCGCGGCGAGGTGGAACACCGCCTTGGCGCCGCGCGCCGCCTCCGCGAGCAGCGCGCCGTCGCGAATGTCTGCGACCACCGAGCGGATGCGGGCGCCGTGGCGGCTCTTGAGCCAGCCAAGGTTGCGCTCGACGCCCGGGCGGGTGAGCGCGTCGTACACGAGCACCTCATGCCCTTCCGAAGCGAGCCGGTCGGCGAGGTTCGAGCCGATGAAGCCGGCGCCTCCGGTGATCAGGATGGGGCGGCTGGCGGCTCCGATCATGCGACCAGCCCCCGCGCTTCGAGCTCCGCCCGGGCATGCTCGACGCGGTCGTCGGCGGTCTGCCGCTCGACCCATTCCGCAAGCTCGGCCAGTCCTTCGGCGAAATTCGCGCGGGCGCTGAAGCCTAATTGCTCCTCGGCCAGCGAAGTGTCGCAGAAGCAGTGGCGAATATCGCCGACACGGGCCTTACCCATGATTTCGGGAGCGATATGGTTCTTGCCCATCGCGCGGGCCAGCCCCTCGGCGACTTCTGTCACCGTCCGCTCCTCGCCTGATCCGACGTTGAAGGTGCCGCCCGCCGCCTGGGGCAACTCCAGCGCCTCGGCGAAGGCGCGGGCAACATCGCCGACATGGACGAAGTCGCGCTTCTGCTCGCCATCCTCGAAGATCAGCGGCGCCTGTCCGTTGAGAAGTCGCGAGGCGAAGATCGCGAGGACGCCGGTATAGGGATTGGAGAGCGCCTGGCCGGGGCCATAGACGTTGAACAGGCGCAGGCACACGCTCTCGATGCCGTAAGGAGCGCCCATGATGTGGGTGGTGCGCTCCTGGACATATTTGTTGAGTGCATAGATCGAGGCGAGGCTGGGCCGCTTCCACTCCGGTGTGGGCAGCGGCGCGAGGGCATGGCCGGCGAGATCGACGGGGTTCCACACCTTCTGTCCGTCGCGCACAATTCCGCGCTCGGCATTCTCGACGAACTGACCCGACATGTCGCGGTACAGGCCCTCACCATAGATCGACATCGAAGAGGCGGTGACCACGCGGCGCACCGGATGATCGATCAGCCGCTCGAACAGCACGGCGGTGCCGACGTCGTTGACCGAGGTATAGCGCTCGACTTCGTACATCGACTGGCCGACGCCGACTTCGGCGGCGAGATGGACGACGCTGTCCACCCCCTGGAGCGCGCGGGCGACGGCGTCCCCGTCGCGGACGTCAGCGACGATTAGCTCGGCATCGACGTCCAGCCCCTCGGGACGCTCGCTATCGCCGTGAACCTGGGGGAGCAGGCTGTCGAGGATGCGGACGCGGTGGCCGCGGTGCAACAGTTCGGTAGTGACCCGCCGGCCGATGAAACCCGCACCGCCAGTGATCAATACATGTTCGGGCATCGGCTATAATTCCCCGCATTATACTATGTTAATATGTATCGATACTTATATGGAACAGTATCGCTTCGCGCGCATTCGGTTCATGAGCGTAAGGAACACCTTCTTCTTCATCTTGTTCCGAGCCTAAATTATAATAAACATAGGTTAGTTATTAGTTTAATCTATGTTTATCTGGAACTAATTCACGTAAACCATCGTTACGCCAGCATCTATGTTGATGCTTGCAAGTAAAGGCCATTGGGCATGAGCGTGCGCCTGCACCTGGTGCGGCATTGCCCGCATGGCGATGTCGGGCGGGTTCTCAGCGGGCGCTGCGCCGGATCGCCGCTCACCGATGCGGGCCTAGCCAAGGCCCACCGGCTGGCGGCGGAACTGGCGCGAAGCGAGCAGATCGCGGCGATTCAGTCGAGTTCCCGGCTCCGCGCGGTGCAGACCGCGGAGGCAATCGCGGACGCCACCGGCGCGTCGGTGGAGATCATCGGGGCACTCGATGAGATCGACTTCGGCGACTGGACCGGCCGCAGCTTCGCCGATCTCGACGGCGATCCGCAATGGCGTGCATGGAACGAAATCCGCGCGTCCGCTCGTCCACCGGGCGGAGAGTCTATGGCCGAGGCTGTCACCCGCGCGGTCGCTCATATCGAGGCCCTCACGCGGCGCGACTGGGCGGGCGCGGTGGTGTGCGTCAGCCATTGCGACGTGATCCGCGGCGTGATCGCCCATTATCTGGGGCTCGGCCTCGACAATCTGCTCCGCTTCGATGTCGAGCCCGGCTCCCTGAGCACCTTGATAGTCGGAGCCTGGGGTGGCCGGCTGGTAGCCCTGAACAAGGAAGTTGCATGACCAATATCGGCGCGCGGCTCGACCGCACCCGGGACCTGAAGCGGCGGATCGAGGCGCTGGGACCGTGGTTCCAGAATATCCAGATCCACGGCGTGCCCACCGCGCCCGATCATTTCCTGGGCGATTATCCCGCCTTCAAGTTCGCGCGCTTCGCCGATGCGCTGCCCAAGGATCTGGCGGGCAAATCCGTCCTCGATATCGGCTGCAATGCCGGCTTCTACAGCTTTGAGATGAAGCGGCGTGGCGCGGGCGAAGTCGTCGGCATCGACAGCGACGAGCGCTATCTGGAGCAGGCCCGCTTCGTCGCCTCCGAACTGGGCTATGCAGACGTCGAATTCCGCAATCTCTCGGTCTATGACGTCGGCGCGCTCGGGCGGAAGTTCGATGTCGTGATCTTCATGGGCGTGCTCTACCACCTCCGCCATCCGCTGCTCGCACTGGATCTGATCCGCGAACATGTCGCGAGCAACCTGATGCTCTTCCAGACGATGCAGCAGGGATCGAACGACGTGTTGCTCGTCCCCGAGGACCACCCCTTCCACGTCGCCGGCACCACCCAGGCCCCAGCCTATTTCGACAATCCCGCGTATCCGAAGATGCATTTCGTCGAGCGCGAGTTCGCGCACGACTGGACCAACTGGTGGGCGCCGAACAAGGCGTGCAGCCAGGCGATGCTGCGCGCCGCCGGCTTTACAATCGAGGCGCAACCCGAGGACGAAGTCTATCTCTGCCGCGTCGCGCCGGTGCCCTATGCCGGCTGGGGCATCCCCAATGCGGTCTATCCGGCAAAGGAGGATACCAAATGATCGAAGCCGCGATGATCTGGAACGAGCCCAACAACAAATCGCATTGGGATCCAACGGTGGACCCGGATTGGGCCTTGTTCGGCGAGCATGTGATCCGCGCGGGCAACGCGATCCGCACGATCAATCCAAAGGTCACTCGCGTGCTCGGCGGCATGTCTCCGATCGATCCGCACTGGCTGCGCCGGATGGAGGCGCATGGCGCCCTCGACGCGGTCGATGCGGTCGCGGTCCATGGCTTTCCCCTCGATTGGAACCTGTGGCCGCTCGCCGCCTGGCCGGACAAGATCGCCGAGATCAAGGCAGTGACCGACAAGCCCGTCTGGGTGACCGAGGTGGGCGTCAGCTCGTTCGGCGCGGAGGAGGTTCAGGCGTTCGGGCTGGAGCGCACCGCATCGCTGCTGAAAGGGCTGGTGCCGCGCGTCTTCTGGTATTCGCTGTTCGACTTGCCGCAGAGCTGGGGGGCGGAAACGCGCCACCGCGAGGCCGAAGGCTCGTCTTATTACCGCCATTTCTACCTCGGCCTGATCCGCGAGGACGGCACGCCGAAGCCCGCGCTCGACATCTATGCGAACCGCGCCGACGAGATCGGCCTGATGCAGTGGTTCCACTTTCATGATCCGCGGCTTGACGAGGCTGTCGAATGGATGAAGCGGCTCGGAACGCGCCGCATCCGCACCGGCCTTTCTTGGGCGGACAGCTTCCGTCCCGGCGCACTCGACTGGTTCGACCGGCAGATGGAGGCGCTCGCCGACTTCGACGTGACCGTCACCTTCTGCTTCACCCCGGCGCATCTCGGCATCGAACCGCACCACACCAGCGCCGCGCGCGAGCCGCAGGCCTTTGCCGATTTCTGCGCCTGGATGATCGATCGCTATGCCCCCGGCGCTTACTCTTCACCAGTGGCCGCGCCGCAAATTCCACAGGACGCGGATCTCGCCGCCCCCGAATTGACTTGGAACCTGAACCGCGACGAGCGTCTCGCCGCCGAGCGGAGTGCCGCCTGATGCTCTCCCCCCACCAGCGCGGAATCAACGCCGCCATCGTCGGCATCGGCAATTGCGCCAGTTCGCTCGTCCAGGGCCTCGAACATTATCGCGAGGGCGCAAACGACACAGTGGGGCTGATGCACTGGGAGTTGGGCGGCTACCAGCCGAGCGACATCCGTGTCGTCGCCGCCTGGGATATCGACAGGCGCAAGGTGGGGAAGGATGTGGCGGAGGCGATTTTCGCCAAGCCAAACTGCACCGCCATATTCTGCCCGAAAATCGAGCACACCGGAACCAGGGTACGAATGGGGCGTGTCCTCGATGGTGTCGCGGACCATATGGCGGACTATCCCGATCACCGAACATTCCTGCCGGCGGAAGCCGAGGAAACCACGCGCGAGGAAGTGATCGCGGCGCTCCGCGAGACCAATGCTGACGTGCTGATGAATTACCTGCCCGTCGGCTCGCAGGCTGCGAGCGAATTCTATGCCGAATGCGCGCTCGAGGCCGGCGTAGCCTTCGTCAACAACATCCCGGTCTTCATCGCCAGCAACCCCGAATGGGCGGAGCGCTTCCGCGCCGCGGGAGTGCCCATCATCGGCGACGACATCAAGGCCCAGCTAGGTGCGACGATCGTCCACCGCGTACTGACCGACCTGTTCAAGAAGCGCGGCGTCAAGCTGGACCGGACCTATCAGCTCAACACCGGCGGCAATACCGACTTCCTCAACATGCTCGAGCGCAGCCGGCTCAAGTCGAAGAAGGAATCCAAGACCGAAGCCGTGCAATCGGTCGCCGAGCGCCGGATCGAGGACGAGAACATCCATGTCGGCCCGTCGGACTACGTCGCCTGGCAGAACGACAACAAGGTGTGCTTCCTGCGCATGGAGGGGCAATTGTTCGGCGGCGTGCCGATGAACCTCGAGCTCCGCCTGTCGGTCGAGGACAGCCCAAATTCCGCGGGCGTCGCAATCGACATGATCCGTTGCGCCAAGCTCGCCAAAGACCGCGGCCTCGCTGGCCCGATCAACCCCGCCGCCGCGTTCTTTTGCAAGCACCCGCCCGAGCAGATGCCGGACGATCAGGCCTACGCGGCCCTCGAAACCTTCATCCAGGGTTAGGCCACGCGAATGTCAGCGATCCAGCCCCTCCTCGCGGCGCCGCGCGTCCAGCGCGTCGAGCACCTCCACCGGCTCGATATCCTTCTCGATCTCGCGAAGCTGCGGGTCGTCGGTCGGGATATCGAGCTTGTCGGCGATCTTCTGAACGAGGCCCGCGAGCTTGGTGAGTTCGTGCTCGGCGAGCAGATTGACGTGCAGGTCGAGATCGGCGCGACGGTCCGCAGCGGCGGCCATGCGATTTTGGCTGATCAGCACGAAGGTGGAGAGGAAGATGGCCTCGACCGATGCCTCCATCGCCAGCACCACGAATGTCGGATCGAACGGGCGCAGGATCGGCAGCCAGCCAACGTTCACGGCGATCCACAGGCTGTAGGCCACCAAGTGGATGACCACAAAGGTCATCGATCCGGTGAAGCGGGTGATCCGGTCGGCGGCCCGCTCGCTGAGCGGCGCCTCGCAGGCATCGGCGCGTTGGCGGGAAGTGAGCTCCGCGATGTTGTCGCGCAGCGTGGCGGCCATTTCATTCGCAGCCATGAGGGTCTCCATTGAGTAACTGCCAAACCTCTGGGGACGCATTGGTTTCCACGAAATCATCCTCGATGCGCGCGGCGGTGCTGGCCGGGCCGGGTGAGATGCGGATCGCTCAGGCCCCGGTGCCCGAGCCGGGGCCGGGCGAAGTGCGTATCCGGCTTGAAGGATGCGGCATCTGCGCCTCCAATCTGGAGCCGTGGGCCGGGCAGGAATGGATGACCTATCCCGGCGAGGCCGGCGGACTCGGGCATGAAGGCTGGGGCATTATAGATGCGGTGGGTCCGGAGGTCACGGGCCTGGCTCTTGGCGACCGTGTTGCCGCGCTTTCGTATCGCAGCTTCGCCGAACGGGACGTCGCCCGCGCCGACATGGTGGCAAAGCTTCCGCCCGAGCTCGACGGCAAGCCGTTCCCGGGTGAGCCGCTGGGATGCGCGTTCAACATCTTACGCCGCAGCGATATTCGAGCGGGGCAGACGGTAGCGATCATCGGCATCGGCTTCCTCGGCGCGGTGCTGACCAGGCTCGCCGCCGACGCAGGCGCCCGAGTGATCGCGATCTCGCGGCGGCAGGAATCGCTCGATCTGGCACGCTCTTACGGGGCTGCCGAGACGATCCCGATGCATGACCATTGGGCGATCATCGAGCAGGTCAAGGCGCTCACCGGGGACGCGATGTGCGAGCGCGTGATCGAGGCGGTCGGCAAGCAATGGCCGCTCGATCTCGCGGGCGAGCTGGTGGGCTTCGGCGGCAGGCTGGTGGTGGCCGGCTATCACCAGGATGGGCCGCGTCAGGTCAATATGCAGAACTGGAACTGGAAGGGGATCGACGTGATCAACGCGCACGAGCGCGATCCGGCGGTGCAGATGCAGGGGCTGCGCGAGGCGATCGATGCGGTCGCCAGCGGCGGGCTGGATCCGGCGCCGCTCTACACGCACCGTTACCCGCTCGAACGGCTTGGCGAGGGGCTCGACGCGACGCGCGACAAGCCGGGCAATTTCGTCAAGGCGCTGGTGATGCTCGCATGAAGCCGCGCGTGGGGTTCCTCGGCACCGGCTGGATCGGGCGGCACCGAATGCAGGCAATGCTCGCCACCGGCGCGATCGAGGCCGCGGCGATTTGCGATCCATCGGACGAATGCCTTGCCGCAGCCAAGGGCATCGCGCCGGATGCGCGCGAAGTGCCCGATCTCGCCGCCATGCTCCAGCTCGGCCTCGACGGCGTGGTCATCGCCACCCCCAGCGCTATGCACGCGGAGCAGACGGTGCGCGCGCTGGTCAGCGGCGCGGCGGTGTTCTGCCAGAAACCGCTGGGCCGCAGCGCCGACGAAGTCCGCGCGGCGATCGGCGCGGCGCGCGCGGCCAACAGGCTGCTGGGAGTCGATCTTTCCTATCGGCATACCGAGGGAATGCAGGCGATCGCAGAGTTGGTTCGTTCGGGCGCCCTGGGGCGGATTTTCGCGATCGATCTGGTCTTCCACAACGCATACGGGCCGGACAAACCGTGGTTCTACGATCCGGCGCTTTCGGGCGGCGGCTGCGTGATCGACCTGGGCGTGCATCTGGTGGATCTGGCGCTGTGGACCCTCGACTTCCCCAAGGTGCGCAAGGTCTCCGCATCGCTCCTCGCCCAGGGTGCGCCGCTTGGTCACGGGCAGGTCGAGGATTACGCTACCGCCGCGTTCGAAGCCGGCGGCGCCCAGGTCCGGCTAGCCTGCTCCTGGCGGTTGCATGCAGGGGTCGAAGCCCAGATCGAGGCGGTATTCCATGGCAGCGAGGGCGGCGCGGCGCTCCGCAATGTGAGCGGCTCCTTTTACGACTTCACCGCCGATCGCTTTTCCGGAACCTCGACCGAGCGCCTGACCGCGCCGCCTGACGAATGGGGTGCGCGCGCCGCTGCCGCCTGGGCCAGGCAACTCGCCCTATCGCCCGGCTTCGACCGCCAAGCCGAGCAATTCGCAGCATCCGCCGAGGTGCTCGATCGCATCTATGGGCGCTGAAGCGCGTCGTTCGAGCAGGCCGTGAGGAGCGGGCCCAGCACAGCGGCGACCTTGTGGCTCTTGAAGGGCTTCTCCACGCGCGGCACGTCGGCGAAACGCGTCGGCAGCGCCCATTGGTCATAGCCGGTGGCGAAGGCGAAGGGCACTCCGCGATCCTGCAGCGCCTCGGCTACCGGAAAGATCAGGTCGCCGCGCAGGTTCACGTCGAGCACCGCGGCGTCGATCGGATCTCCGCCGGCAATGAAAGTCTGCGCGTCCTCGACGCTGGCGATCGGGCCCAGCACCTGCGCGCCCGCTTCGCTGAGCGCATAGGACAAGTCGTCCGCCAGCAGATATTCGTCCTCGACGATAAGGATGCGGCATCCCCGCAGGCTCTGCTCAGGCATCGGACTTCTCCATCTGGATGTCTTCGGACGGCACGGCCACTTCGATCGTGCAATGCACGCCGTCGGCCTCGAAAGCATAGCTGGTGCGTGCGCCCAGCTGATAGGGCAGCGCACGCTCAATCAACTCGCGGCCATAGCCGCCACCGCGCGGGCCTTCATCTGCTCCGGGTATATCAGCTACGCCACTCTCGCGCCAGTCGATCCACAGCGCGCGCTCGGCGGCTCCTTCGTCTTTCAGGCCCCATTCGACGCGCAGATGTCCCTGGCGTTCCGAAAGCGCTCCATATTTCACGGCGTTGGTGGCCAGCTCGTGCAGCGCGAGCGCCAGCGTCTGGACCGTTGCCGAGCGGAGCCCCACGCCCCCCGGCCCGCGCAACGAAACCTGCTGGCCATTGCCCGTGCCATCCAGCTCGACGTGCGTGGAAAGCTCTTCGCGGATCAGGGCGTCGAAGGCTACCCGCAGGCCGCCCTCGCGCCGCGACAACAGCCCCTGGACCCGCGCCAATGTCTGGAGCCGGTCATCGATGCAGCGTTTGAAATCCTCCAGCGTCTCCGCCCCCCTGAGCGTTCGCATCGTCACAGACTGGACGATCGCCATCAAGTTGCGCGTGCGGTGCTGAAGCTCGCCGACAAGCACCCCCTGCTGCTGCTGAAGCTGGAGGATATCATCGACATCGGTTGAGGTGCCGAGCCATTCGGCGATCTGGCCTTGCTCGTCCCGCACCGGTTCCGCGCGCGTGCGAAAATGCCGGTAACGCTCCTCGGCCGCATGGAATATCCGCCCTTCGATTTCGAGCGCGCCACTGTCCTGCGCCAGCTTCCAGGCAGCGCGCGCAGTCTCGCGATCGTCGGGATGGAAAGAGCGGAGCCAGCCCATGTCGCGCGCGGCCTCTTCGCTCTGGCCGGTATATTCGGTCCATTGCGGGCTGCACCACGTCCATTTGCCGGCCTCGACGGCGCGCCACACCAATTGGGGCATGCCCTCGATCAGCGTGCGGAAGCGCACTTCGCTCTGCTGGAGCGCTTCCATCGCCATGCGCTGGTCGTGGATGTCGGTGCCGGCCGCGAACCACAGCAGAATCCTGCCGCCTTCGTCGCGCAGCGGCTCGGCGCGCATCAGGAACCAGCGATAGTTGCCCGCCGAATCGCACAGCCGATGCTCGTGCTGATAGGGCTTGCCGCTGCTCACGGCCGCCGACCAGGACGTCCGCGACAGCGCACGGTCTTCGGGATGAATCGCCTCCAGCCATCCGAAACCGAGGGGTTCGTCGCCGCCCTGCCCAGTGAAATCGAACCAGCGCTGGTTGAACCAGGTCGCCTCGCCGCGCCGGTCGGCGCGCCAGAGCAGATCAGGGACCAGATCGGCGACCGTGCGGAACGAGGCTTCGGCGGAACGCAGGCTGGCATTGATCTCGCGGATCTCTCGGGTCCGCTCCTCGACGCGGAGATCGAGCTCCTGGTTCGTCTGGTGCAGGCTGGTGTTCGCCACTTCGAGTTCTTCGGTAAGCACCTGAAGTTCCTCGAAGGCGACGCGAAGTTCCTCTTCGGTCTGGCTCTGGCGCGATGCGGCCGCGTCGATTTCCTTCCCCGCATCGACAGTATGACGCGAGAAGGATTTGCTGTCCTGCAATTGGCGCGCAAGCTCGCTCACGCGGCGAAGCAAGCGATCGCGATCTTCCACCAGGGCGGTGTTTTCTTCGAGCGCGGTTTCGAGCGCCGCGCGAAGCTGCTCGTTCTCGTCGATTAATTCGGCGGCGAGTCTTGCCGATGTTCCCGCTGGTTCGCTCATTATTTCCCTGTTCGTCAGCGGACTAACGCAGATCATCGCGAATCGGTGCTAAAATATATCAAGACCCTCGCATCCTTGCACCGGAAGGATCGTTACGGCGGGGTAAGGAGTAGCTCATGGCGCTGAAGGACATCATCGTGGTCGGCGCATCCGCCGGAGGAGTCGATGCGCTCCAGCGTCTGTGCGCAGCTCTCCCCGCCGATTTTCCGGCCCCGATCTTCATCGCACAGCATCTGTCGCCTTCGGCTCGCAGCGTGCTGCCGCAACTGCTCGACCGCGTCGGCCCGCTCCGCGCGCTGGCGCCTGTCGATGGGCAGACGATCGAGCCGGGGCACATCTATGTCGCCGCGCCGGACCGCCATCTGCTGTTGCGCGACGGCAAGGTGCTGATGCGGCGCGGACCGGTTGAAAACCGCACTCGGCCCGCGGTGAACGCATTGTTCCGCTCGGCGGCGCTGCATTATGGCGCCCGTGTGATCGGCGTGGTGCTGACCGGCCTGCTCGACGACGGCACCGATGGGCTGATCGCGATCAAGGCGGCGGGCGGCACATCGGTCGTCCAGCACCCGGACGATGCCGAATGGCCCTCCATGCCGCGCAATGCATTGAAGCGCGATCACGTCGATCAGGCCCTGCCGCTGGCCGATCTTCCGGCGCTGTTGATGCAGTTGGTGCGAGAGGAAGCCGGCCCTAGCCTGCCCCTGCCCCAGGAATATCGGGTCGAGGATCAGATCGCCGCACAGGAGTTCGCCGTCATGGAACCAGAAATCATCACGCCGGGCCAACCCAGCCACATCTCCTGCCCCGATTGCGGAGGCGTGCTCAACCAGATCAAGGCGGAGGACGAAATCCGCTTCCGCTGCCAGGTGGGCCATGCCTACACGCCGCTGGGGCTCGCCGCCGCGCAGAATGACGAGCTGGAGCGCGCGCTTGGCATCGCGGTGCGCACTCACCGCGATCGCATCCGGCTATTCGGGCAGATGAGCGACAGCGCGGTGGCGCGCGGGCTCACCCTCGCCACCAGGAGGTGGAAGGAGGCATCGAAGGATTCGGAGCAGCTTGTCGCCGTGCTGGAGGAGGCGATGGCGAGCTTGCGCAAGCCCGTGAGCGACGGCGAAGGGTAGGATCGGTCGGCGCAACCGTTGCGAATTCAGTGCGCGATGGGAAAAACGCCTATTCCATCGAGCCGAGGAGCTTGCGGGAATGGGCGATAGCCGCGGCGGTTCGCGCTATGCGGCATTCCAACGCGGGCAGTGCGGCCAGCGTCCAGCGCAGCAATTGATCGGCACTCTGCACCATCGCGAGCTCCCATAAGGTGCCTGCCTTTTACAAAGGCTTCGCTTAACAGTGGGTTGGATGACGGTTCTGCTCGTGTTCATGCCGCATTGGAAAGCTGTTGGCGGTCGCTGGTGTCATGGACTACGGCGACCAGGATCGGTGGCACTTCATCGGCGAAATACTGCATGCAGATCTCGGCGGGATATTCGCGGCCATCGGCGGCGGCGATCATCGTCTCGAACACGATTTCCTTCACTTCTCCGCGCAGCAGCGGATCGATGAGCTCCCGTACGTCGTCCGCCGCGATGCCCGGGACCACATCCGGGAACGTCATCTGGGTGAGCTGGCCGGCGCTATAGCCAAGCTTCTTCTGCGCGCCTTCGTTGGTCAGCGTGAAGCGCAGGGTCGCGGGATCGAGAAAATAGATCTCGTTGAGCGCCTGCCCCATCACGCGGCCGAGATAGCGGACATATTCCTCGCTCGATCGCTCGTCGCTCAAATCCTGGAGCACCAGGACGAGTCCGTGGCCGTCCGAATTCTCGTCCCGCAACGCCGAGATCCGGATTCGGCACAGGATGCGCCGCCCGCGGCGGTCCACGCCTTCGAGCACCTTCTCGGCCAGCTCCTCCCGGCCGTTCTGCACCGCGGACATGATCTCGCGAAGCTTGTGCACCGGCAATCCGATGTCGAGCGCTTCGAAGCTGGTGCCGACGACTTCCTCGGCGCGCAGGCCCCAGGTGTTCTCGCTCCAGCGGTTCCAGCTCTGGATCGAATGCTTCTGGTCGAGAACGATGATCCCGCCGTTCATCGCGCGGAGCACCGATTCCAGATAGAGGCGGTAGCTCGATGCCTGCTCGGCCTGGATGCGCAATTCCTCGTTGACCGATTCCATCTCTTCGTTCGACGAGCGCGCCTCCTCGTTGAGCGTTTCCAGCTCCTCGTTGGTCGATTGCAGCTCCTCGTTGGTGGTCTCCAGCTCTTCGTTGGTCGACTGAAGCTCCTCGTTGGTGGTCTCCAGCTCTTCGTTCGCCGATTGCAGCTCCTCGATCGACTGTTCGAGATTTTCCTGCGACGCTTCCAGCTCGCGCTGGAGCGCGTGCATGCGGGTATAGTCGGTGAAGACCAGCAGCACCGCATGGACACTGCCGTCGGGGCGCTGGAGCGGGCGGATATCGATGGTGAGGCGCATCACCTCAGTCTGGTTGAGGCGGTATTCCTGATCCTCGAGCCGGATACCGCGGCGATTGCGGAAGGTTTCGTCGATCGGGCCGCGCAGCTCCATCGGTCGATAGGAGATGGGCAGATCCTGGAACGGGCGGCCGAGATCGGCTTCCCCCACGCCAAGCAGGTGCCGCGCCGGCGTGTTGGCGAGCGCGACCGAACCGGCGTCGTCCACCACGAGCAGCGCGGTGCCGGATTCGTTGACCACGGCATCGAGCAGCCGAAGGTCGGCGGCGATCGGCTCCCGCCGGGCAGTGCGCGCCGCGGCGAAGCTGCCGAGCGGGCGGCGCCATTCCTGCGGCACCTTCGCAAAGATGCGGTGCTTCATCTCCACGGGGCGGAACAGCGCCGATCGCGCGAGCTGGGTCTCGGCCTTGCCAAGGAACAGATAGCCATCGCGGTTGAGCGCGTAATGGAGGCGCGGGAGCACGACGCCCTGGGTCTCGGCTTCGAGATAGATCAGCAGATTGCGGCACGTCAGCAAGTCGATCCGGCTGATCGGCGCGTCATGGACGACATTGTGCCGGCCGAAGATCACGCACTTCCTCAGCTCACGCTCGAAGACATAATGGTTATTGGTGCGCTCGAAATATTTCTCGAGCAGCTCGGGCGGCACGCTCTCCACTTCACGCGGGCTATAGGTGGCGAGGCGGGCGATCTTGAGCGCTTCCTCGTCCAGGTCGGTCGCGTAGATCTTCACGCGGCGGCAGAATTCCTGGACGCCCATCTGCTCGGCGAGAAGCATTGCGATGGAATAGGGCTCCTCGCCGGAAGCGCAGCCGACGCTCCACACGCGGATCGTGCGGTCGTCCTCGCCATTGGCGAGCAGCGCGGGAATTACCTGGGTCTTCAGCACTTCCCAGGCGTCCGGGTCGCGGAAAAACGATGTCACGTTGATCAGCACCGTGTTGAGCAGGTCCTCGAACTCGCCGGGCTGTGCCTCCAGATGCGCGCGATATGCCGCGAAATCGTCGGCGCCGATCGCCTCCATCCGCAGGTTGATCCGCCGCCTCAGGCTCGTGCGCTTATAGCCGCGAAAGTCGAGGCCGCGGCTTTCCTGGATGTGGCGCAGGAGCGCTTCGAACTCGGGATCGGGGGCTATTTTCTCGGCCATCGCATCTCTCCGCCGCGGGGGCGGCACATCCAATCGCTTGCTACGCGCGGCGGCATCCAGCGTCCACTGGCGATCGCGCGCCGCGATGCGCTTGCCCGCCGGATTTTTTCTGCTCACTCTGGCACGAGAACGATGGTTCCCGCGTTCTTGGTGCACCATCGCTCCGGCGAAGGGGATTTTCGACGGATGGATAAAAGATTGCCACGGGCGGACAATCCCCGACAAAGCGCCTCGGCTGGCAACGAAACGCTGATGGCGGAGCTTCAGGCATCGCGTGATCGCGAGGCCGTGCTGCGCGGGGAGCTGCAACATCGCGTGCGCAACACACTCGCCATTGTCCGCTCGATCTTCTCCCGCACGGTCGAAGCCGGCGGATCGTTGGAACATGTCGCCGATCATTTCCGCGGCAGGCTGGAAGCGATCGCCCGCCACCAATTCTTCCCCTCGGCCGAGCCCCATGCCACTACCGATTTCGAGCAACTGGTGCGCGACGAGCTATTTGCATTTCGTTTCGGCGATGACGATCGGATCGAGGTCGAAGGGCCCGAGACGCGGCTGGCCCTCGATGCGGCTCGGCTGCTTGGGCTGGCAGTGCATGAACTCGTCACCAATTCGCTCAAGTTCGGTGCGTTATCGATCGAAAGCGGAAGAGCGCGCATCGCGGCGACCTGGTCCGTTTCCAAGCGAGGCCTGCGTTTCGAGTGGAGCGAAAGCGGGGTTCCCGCGCTTGTGGCCAAGCCGGCGCGGCGCGGATTCGGGCGCGAATTCATCGAGCAGGCCTTGCCATATCAGCTCGACGCCACGACCCTGTTTGAATTGCGGCCGGGCGGACTGTTTTGCGAGATCGAGTTCCCGCTGATATCCTCCAACGAAAACAAGCCCATCAGCAGAATTTGACGGACCCGAAAATGCCGATTGCGCGTTCAACAAAGATGAAGCCCAGACTCGATTCAGCCCAATCCGCGCGTGCCGCTGAACTTCGCCTCTCCAGGCTGGCGCGCCTCGATGACGACGAACTGCGGGCCGTTCGCCAGGCCGCGTCCTTTCCGCAGCGGCTGCCGGCCCATCGTGAACTGGTTGCGGAAGGCGCGCCGGCCGGCGAGCCGCATATCCTGCTAGAGGGGTGGATGGGCCGGATCCGCCACTTCTCCGATGGCCGCCGCCAGATTCTCAGCTTCATATTGCCGGGCGATCGCCTGGGGGTCGGTCAGCAAAACCAGCCCCGGGCTGCTGCGACGGTCACTGCGCTGACGCCCGTCCTGCTGTGCCGGGCCCCGCAGCCGCGCAGCGGTCGCGTGGGCGCCGGATTGGCCGAAGCCTATGCCATGAGTGCCGCGCTCGAAGAGCAATATATGTTGCGCCAGATCGCGCGGATCGGACGGCTGAGCGCCCATGAGCGCCTGATCGACTGGATGCTCGAGATGTACGACCGCCTCGAACTGGCCGGACTGGCTGAAGCCGACGCATTTCCGATGCCGCTTACGCAAGAAGCGCTTGCCGATGCCCTCGGGCTGACCAGCGTTCATGTGAACCGTACCCTGCAGTCGATGCGCCGCGAGCGCCTGATCGAGTTCCGTAGCGGCGTTATCCAGCTCTCCGATCCCCGGCAACTGGCGAACATGGTGGATTATCGGCCGCCGACTATGGCCGGTCTGAGCGCGCGCTGACCGCTTGGATCAGCCCGCCCGGCCTACACGCACCTTGCTGAAGTTGACGCCTACACACGCCGGGGCGAAGGTCGTGGCTAGTGGAAGATAGGCAATCCCTTGCGTCATGGCTCTACGCCAGTCGGAGCGTTCTGCCCGAGGATGAAGCTGACGTCGCCATTCGGCAAATCGTATCACATTCGAACAGAAGAAACGAAGGACTGGGGGATTATCGGTGCACTGGTTTTCACCGGCGCCCACGTGAAAGCGTCGGGATGGTCATGGTGAGCATCCTGGCTGACAACCGGCACAGATATCCGCACCATCTCCTCGGGCGCCACGGCCAACGCCCAATTCAGCGGCTGGGCGCTCGCGTTCTCCCCAGATGCAGTCCCCTTCGATCGCCTTATCGGGCTGGCGCAGCAAATGCCGGGCGGCGGCGGAGAGCGGCTGCTGATGGAGATGATCCGCCGCTTCTCCGCGGACGCCTCAGCCTAGCGCACCATAGCCGTCACATGGTCTTCAGCGTATCGCTGGCGCGCGGCCATCGAGAAGGCGTGCGGTTTCGATCGGTGCGGCGAACGAGGTTCCGGTTCCCGTGACAGCGCGGCCGTCCGCCGCCGCCGTAGGCACCTTAACACCCAACTGCCAGGCATAATTATAGCGCTGTTTTCCTGGCTCGGGCCGATTGGTGCCGCTCCACGGTTTCCCCGCCGCGTCGAGCGCGCCCACCAGAACCGCGTTTGGATAGGCTGCTCGCGCCGGGCCCAGATTGCCAGGGCGCCCCAACCCCTCATTGCCCGCAGCCATTACTACGCGAATGCCCTTCGCCGCCGCATCGCGGATTGCCGCGGTGATCTGCGGGTCCTTGTCGAGCGCGAGCGAGATGTTGATCGCATCCACGCCCAGGCCAATCGCGCGGCGGATCGCTGCAATCACCGGCGCGGCGCTGGGCTGGCATGGTGGGTTGGCCCCCGGCGGGCAGCCCGCGGGATCGTCGATACGTAGCGAGATGATGCCAACATCGCGGTGAACCGCGCGGGCAAGGATCGTGGCTACCATGGTTCCATGATCGAAGCGCGGATGAAAGGCGGGCCGGGCGGGATTGGTCGCCATGTCGTATTCGGCCACGAGCAGAGGCTCGAGCTCCGCCGTTTGCGCGACGCCGCTGTCGATGATCGCGACACGGAGCGGATGGCGATCCGGCGTGGCGGCCCCTGTCAGGAGCAATACGGCCAGCGGCAACAGCAGTGGTTTCAAGGACAGACCCCCCGGTCAGATCGAATGTGAAACAATTACTTTAACATATCTTGGCGTGTAGTTTGAATTTAAGATGAACGAAGGAACACCAAAGATTAGTACTCGTTTAACCACTCCCTCAGATACTTTAAGGAGACTAATCTATGTTCGGCAAACTTGCAATGGCCGGCGCGCTGGGCCTGCTCGCTGCGGGCGGCATCGCAATAGCGCAGAGTTCGACTGGCTCCGGTTCCTCGACCGGCACCACAGGCAGCGGTTCGATGAGCAACGGCGGCACTAGTGGGAGCGGCTCGATGAACGGGTCCACGGGCAACGGCACTACCGGCAGCGGCTCGATGAGTTCTGGCCAGACCGGCACGGGCAGCGGCACCACGGGCAGCGGTTCGATGTCGGGCCAGGGGGGCGATGCCGGCACCGGCGGCACGACGGGCGCGGGCGTGGCCGAGGCCGGAGAGCGCGGCTGAGCCAGAAGCCTGCACCCGACAGCGCCGCACCTCCACTCCTATCGGACGGCGCAACAATGACGAGTTCGGCCAAGCCCTCGGGACTGGCCGGGCTCGTTGTTACCAGCTTGGCGGTCGCGGCGCTGATCGGCTTCAGCGGCGATACGCCTGCGGCGACGACCACCACGCTCAGGGCCTCGCTTAGGGCGGGCAGTGTTGAGGCCAACATCGCGAGCGTTGTCGCGAAACACCCCGGCCTCGCAAGTGTATACCGCGAGCGTTCGTACCGGCCCATGTGGACTGCGGGTGCACCCGAACGCATCATCCAGACCTTGGCCGCCGCGGGTGCCGACGGGCTCGATCCCGCAAGCTACGGAATCGACCGCCTGAGAACGCTCCCCACCGACCCTGTCAGCGCCGCCGAGCGCGACGTGGCGCTGGCTCAGGCCTTTGCCGACTATGTCCGCGACCTCCGCACGCCAAGCCCGGGCTCGCGGATGACCTATGTCGATGCGGCGCTGGCGCCGGAAACTCGGCCCGCCGCAGTCCTTGCGGCCGCCGCGGCCGCGCCTTCGCTCTCGGCCCATCTTGAACGAGTGCAACGCATGCACCCGCTGTACGAGGGGCTTCGCGCGGCCCTGGCCGCCTATCGCACGCTCGGCGCGAATCCGTCGACACTAGCGGGCACCAGCTACGAACGCCTGCTTCTGGCGAACATGGACCGGCTCCGCGCACTCCCGGCCGATCCCGGGCGCCGCTATGCTCTGGTCGATACCGCGTCGGCGCGCCTGTGGATGTACGAGGACGGCGAGCCGCGCGACATGATGCGCGTAATCGTCGGCAAGCAGCGGCTGCCGACGCCCCAGCTCGCCGGGCTGATCCGCTTTGCGGTGCGCAACCCCTATTGGAACCTGCCGCCCGATCTGGTCCGCGCAAGGGCGGCTGAAGTGGTCCGCAACGGGCCAGGTATTATCGAACGCGAACGTCTCGAGCTACTTACAGACTGGAGCCCAACCGCCCGCATCCTCGATCCGCTCGAAATCGACTGGGCCGCCGTCGCGCAAGGGCGCCAGAAGTTGCGGATGCGTCAATTGCCGGGTCCCGACAACATGATGGGGCAGGTCAAGTTCATGCTGCCAAACCGGCTCGGCATCTATCTCCATGATACGCCGGATAAGGCCGCCTTCACCCGCGACGATCGCAGGCTCAGCTCGGGCTGCGTACGCCTGGAGGACGCCGCGCGCTTCGGGGAGTGGCTTTTCGGGAGAAGCCTGTTCGCAGGCTGGGCTGGCACCGAGGAGCGCGTTGACCTGCATCAAGCAGTTCCGGTCTATATCGTCTATCTTACTGCAATTCCACACCAGGCCGGGGTCGTGGTCCAACCGGATCGCTACGGACGCGACAAGGGGAAATAGCAGAAGGTTCAGTGCAGCATCGTGCCGAGGGACATCATCGGCGCAACCCTGACCATTAGCCCGTTCGTCAGCCTCCTCCCCCCGACAATACGTGAATGCGCGTCGGGAACGAATTGGACGACACGACATAGATTATAGCGCCTGCCCCAAGCCCCAGCCCCAGGCCCCAAGCCGCTGCCCTGGCCGGCTCGACAAGGCCGTAGGCGGAGGGTCGCGTCACGCCCGCGGCGGCGAGACCGAGGCGCGGTGGATCAGCGTGGAGGGGAAGAGCGACGGCTCTTCGCTTGCCAGGTCGTCGCCGAAATAGTCGGCCAGCAGCTTTAGCGCGGCCGAGCGCGCCATCGATATGATCGGCCAGTGCACCGTGGTCATCGGTGGCCAGATGTGGCGGGAGATCGCAGTGTCGTCGAAGCCGATGATCGAAAGGTCGTCCGGCACGGTCATTCCGCGCCGCCGCGCCGCGTGGAGAGTGGCCGCCCCCATCTCGTCGTTCGAAGCGAAGATCGCGGTTGGCCGGGGAGACAGGTCGAGCAAGCGATCGGCAGCAGCCAGCCCGGTATCGAAAGTATAATTGCCGTCCGCGATCAGGCTGCGCGGGAGCTTGATGCCAGCGGCGGCGAGCGCCTCCTCGAAACCCTTGCGCCGTTCGCGCGCCGAGCGGAATCCGTGCGGCCCGGCAATCAATCCGATCCGGCGGTGCCCCAGCGAAATCAGATGGTTGATCGCCGCCGTCACCACTTCGCAATCGTTCGAAGCGACCATATGCTCGGGCGTGTCGAGAGTCGCCGATCCCATCCGCACATAGCGAATCCCCAGATCGGTACAGAGCGTCGCCAGCATGTCGTTTTCGGATATAGGCGGCAGGATCATCACCCCGTGCGGGCGCTGGCGCTCAAGGAACGTGCGCACATCGGCCAGCATCGTCGATGATCCGCGATCGATCGGGCGGACGATCAACTCGAACTCGGTCTCGCGCATCGCCTCCAGCAGTCCGGCCTGCACGTTCATCACCATCTGGGCGTTGGGATTGTCGTGGATCAGCCCGATCAGGAAATTACGCCTCAGCGCCAGCGCGCGCGCCTGGACATTGGGGACATAGCCAAGGTTGGCTATCACTTCCTCGACCTTGGCCCGCGTCTCCGCATTCAGCAGCGGCGAGCGATTGATCACGCGGCTGACGGTCTTCTTGGAAACGCCGGCGATCCGCGCGACATCGTTGATCGTGGGCTTGCCGGTGCGTTGCATGCCGCCCGCTATAATGGCTTGCGGGCCATCATGATACTGTCTCGGAGACAATCATCGCTCAACTGCCCGGCTGGATATAGGGCACGCGGGCAAACAGCTCGCGCTCCCATTTGCGCGGATCGGCGATCACGCGGCTACTCACATCGAAGACCATCGTCGCACGGCCGGGCAGCGCATAGGGCGCCCATCCGGCCCTCCCCGTGCGCGCCAGCGATGCGAAGGCGCGCATCATGTGCCGGCTCAGCCTTTGCGCCGGCGGCCCGGTTCCGCTGATCGATTGCTCGGCATCGAGGGTGCCGAACACGAACGGAATGTCTCCCGTATGCGGCGCGCCACGCTCGGGCCTTAGCGGGGATTGAAAGTCGAACTGATAGACCCAGGTCGCCCTGGCGCCGGCCGCGGCGCGGGCATCCGCCTCGATCACCTGGCCCGGCCAACTGCGGCCCGCGGTGGTGGCGCGGTAAAAGATCTGCTCGGGCGTGGCGGCCGGAAAATGCGCGCGATATTCGCTGACGATCCATTCGGGCAGCAGGTCCACGCGCAATTCGGGCGCAATGCGCGCGGCCAGATTGTCCCAGCTCAGCCCTTTGAGGCGCTCCAACGGCACGAACGCGCGCGTCTCGTCACGCGTGTTGCCCAAAATCATCGGAATATGGTTGGATTGCGGATTGGCGTTGGGCCAAAAGGGATGGCGCGTGAGCCATTTCATGTCGAGCACCGGCCCGAAATAGACTCCGCCACCCAGAATCGGATCGGTCGCGTCGGTCGCCTCGATCAGCCGCTCCATCGGCATTTCCAGGAGCGGCTGGAGATTGTCATCCTTGACGCCTAGCCTGGCAAGATAGGCTTGCGCGCGCTTGTGCGCATTGAGCGGTCCGGAGGCAGTGACTTGCTGCCCGCTCATCGTCGCCGCCGAATGGAACAGGCCCCTGGCCGCAGGTATGCCCATCAGCGTGGCGATCTTCGCTCCGCCACCCGATTGGCCGAATACGAAGACCCGGCTCGGATCGCCGCCAAATGCCGCGATATTCGCCTTGATCCATTGAAGCGCCAGAATCAGGTCGAGTTGGCCCAGATTGCCGCTGTCGGCGAAGCGCGGGTCCATCCGCGCGAGATAAAGATAGCCGAATGCGTTGAGCCGATGGTTGACCGTGACGACGACGACATCCTCGGCAACCGCGAGCTTTCCGCCATGCGTCCAATCGTCGGTGACGCTGCCGTTCGAATAAGCGCCGCCATGGAAATAGACCATCACTGGGCGCTTCGCCTTGGGCCCGGCACCCGTCCAGATATTGAGGAACAGGCAGTCCTCGGACTTTGCCTCGGCATAGCCGCGCTGGGGCGCAAGCGGGCCGAACGCATCGGCGCGAACCGTTCCAGTGGCGCGCGGGATGGCAAGGGGGGCGCGGAAACGTTCGGCGCGACCGTAGCGGATGCCCTTGAAGGCCGCCACGCCACCTTCGCTTTGGCCCTGAAAGCGTCCTGCGGGCGCGTCGGCCACTGGGCTTGCCTGGAGCCCGCGCGCCTGGAGCGGAGCCGCCGCTAGCGCCATGCCGCCCGCCACCACAGAACGGCGAGATACCGGCGTCACCCGGTCACGCCGCTCATGAACTGACCCGCCGCATCCTCGATGCGCTGTAGCGCCTCGCCGGCGGCGGCGGCATCGCGCCCTGCCGCCTCGGCATCGCTGGCGAGGCCGCCGATGCGCGCGCTCATCGTGGAGATCAGGCTCGCGATTTCGCGCGAGGAGACCGCCGTCTGATCAATCGAGGCAAGGATCCCGGCGACGGTGGCGACCTGGCTCTCCATCGCCCCCGATATGTCGCGGACTCGCGCCAGCAGCTCGGATACCACCCCGAGAATCGCCTGATTGGTCTGCGCGACCACGCTGCCGGCCTCCTGCGCCTGGCGAATCGTGGCGGTGATGCCGCCGGTCGCGGACGCCGCCTGCTCCGCCAGGCTACGGACTTCCTGCGCGACAACGGCAAAGCCTCGCCCGCTTTCTCCCGCCCGCGCCGCTTCGATGCTGGCGTTGAGCGCGAGCAGCTTGGTTTGGGTCGCGATCCCGGCGATCAGCGTAATGACCGACTCGATCTGCGCAGTGTGATCCGCCAGCTTCGCGGCGTTCTCCGCCCCCTGCATCGCGATGGCATCGGCTCGGTCGGCGACTTCGGCCGCCGCCTGCGCATCGTCTCGCGCACGGTCATAGACTTCGATCAGGGCTCCAGCGCTTTCCGCCGAGGCTCCCATTGCCAAGGCCGCCTGGTCCGCCGCCGCCGCGACTTCGGTGGCGGGCGCGCGAAGCGACTGGAGCTCGGCCGCCGTCTGCCCGGTGAAGCGCGCGACCTCACGGCTGGCGCGGGCCGTGCCGGTAATTGCGTCGCGCAACTCGCTACGGGCGGCAGCGGCCTGGCGCTGGATTTCCTCCTGATTGCGGACGCGCGAGATCGCGCGCAAGCGGCTGACGATGATCTCGAATTCGATCACGGCTAGCTTTTGCGTACCTCGTGTGAGCCGCTCCAGTTGGGCGGGATCCCGGGTAAGCTCGAAGAACAGCGCGTGAATACGCGTCTGGGCGACCAGCATGGAGGCGGCGACTGTCGAAAAATCCAGATTGTTGCTCGATATCCTGTCAGCCTCGGCGACGATGGCATCCACCCATGCCTGATCGATGGGGCGGGCCAGCTTGGCGCGGGCATATTCGACTCGGCTGGCGACCAAATCGTCCGAGACTGCGCCTCCCGCCCGCCGCTCCAGCAAGTCGCGAGCCACCCCTGCGATATGTGCTTCGAGGAAGGTCCATACCTCGCCGAGCTCGCGCTCGAATACGGCGTCGATCGCATAGATCTCGCGCACCTTGCCGACATCGCGATGCGGCAAACCCGGGTCATCCGCTGAGCTTTTCTCCGCCATGGTCAACCCCCTCCTGCGGGACGATGGTTCGCCTCCGGTCGTTATCTGCGAACGTCGAGCCCGCCCTCCTCGAACGCCGCCAGATCGGCGCGCGTGAAAAGGCTGGCGTCGCCGGGCAGTGAATGCTTGAGGGCCGTAAGCGCCAGTCCCGCTTGCGCGGCGGCGGCGGCATCCCCCGTCTCGATCAATCCGTGCAGCACGCCCGCCGCGAAAGCATCGCCCGCCCCGATCCGATCGACGATGCCCGCGATCAGCGCCTCTTCGGTCTGATGCGCACCCGCGCGCGTATCGATCCGGGCGGCGACCCGGTGACTGTCGGCGTCCACTACGTGGCGCGCGGTCGAGGCGATCATCCGCAGCTTGGGGAACGCGGCGAAGGCAGCTTCGGCGGCTTCGCGGCGCCGGTCCGATCCGTCGCCCGAAAAGGCGCTGCCAAGCAGCAGAGAGATATCGCGGTGGTTGCCGAATAGGATGTCGGCATGGCCGATCAGCGTGGTCAGCACCGATTTCGGGTCGCTGTCCCACGCTTCCCAGAGCCGCGCGCGATAGTTGCCGTCGAACGATACCGGCACGCCGCGCGCGGTGGCGGCTTCGGCGGCGGCGATCGCGGCGGCAGCGGAATTAGGCCCGAGCGCCGGGGTGATGCCCGATAGATGGAGCCGCGTCGCCCCTTCCAGCGCGGCATCCCAATCCCATGCATGAGCAGCACGTTCAGCGAAAACCGAATGTGCGCGGTCGTAGACGACTTCGGAAGCGCGGAGCCCCGCTCCGGGGGTCAGGAAATAGAGGCCAAGCCTCCCCGGCTCGCTGGCCACGGTCGATGTATCGACGCCGCGTCGGCGCAACTCGCCGATAGCGGCCGCGCCCAGCGGATTGTCCGACACGGCGCTGACCATGCGAACCTTGTGGCCCAGGCAGGCCAGACCTGTCGCGACATTGGCTTCCGCGCCGGCGACATTCACTTCGAACTTGGGTGTCTGCAACAGCAGTTCGCGCCCGGGCGGGGAGAGCCGAAGCATCAGCTCTCCGAAAAATACTGCCGTCATCGCGCCAGCCAGCCGCCGTCCACGGCAAGGATATGCCCCTGGACATAGTCGGAAGCCGAAGATGCCAGGAACACCGCCGCGCCGCCCATGTCGTCTGGCCCGCCCCAACGTCCTGCCGGGATGCGTTCCATGATCGAGCGATTGCGCTGTTCGTCCGCCTGAAGCGCCGCGGTGTTGTTTGTGGCGATATAGCCGGGCGCGATCGCGTTCACGTTGATGCCCCTGGCGGCCCATTCGTTGGCGAGCAGCTTGGTGAGGCCGCCGATGCCCGATTTGGATGCGGTATAGCTCGCCACGCGTACGCCGCCCTGAAAGGTCAGCATCGATGCGATGTTGATGATCTTGCCATGGCCCTGGGGGATCATCTTCTTCGCCGCCGCCTGGCACAGGAAGAATACCGATTTGAGATTGGTATCGACTACCGCGTCCCAATCGTCCTCGGTGAAGTCGATGCTGTCGTTGCGGCGGATGATGCCCGCATTGTTCACCAGGATATGGATGCCGCCCAGCTTTTCCACGGCCTCGTCCACAACCCTGTTCACAGGCTCGATCGAAGACAGATCGGCCGAGACGATCTCTCCGCGACGGCCCAGGGCGCGCACCTTTTCGACCGTCTCCTCGGCGGGCGTGCGGCCGACGGCGGCGATATCCGCCCCCGCCGCTGCAAGCGCGAGCGCAATGCCCTGCCCGATGCCAGTGTTGGCGCCGGTGACGACCGCCACGCGGCCGCTCAGGTCGAAAGGTCCCGGCATCAGGCGAGCTGGCAGATGTCGAGGACGTTCATGTCGGTATAGTCCTGGTTCTCGCCGGCCATTGCCCAGATGAAGGCATAGGCCTTGGTCCCCGCACCCATATGGATCGACCAGGGGGGGCTGATCACCGCCTCTTCGTTTTTGAGCACCAGATGCCGCGTCGCTTCGCCCTCGCCCATATAATGGAAGACGCGGTCCTTCGCGGTGTCATCCAGCTCGAAGTAGAAATAGATCTCGCTGCGGCGCTCATGAATGTGCGGAGGCATGGTGTTCCAGACGCTGCCGGGCTTGAGCACCGTCAGGCCCATCACCAGCTGCGCGCTGTCGCACACGCCGGGGATCACGAGCTGGTAGATCGCGCGCTCGTTGGATTCCTCAAGGCTGCCACGGTCCAGCCTGTTGGCGTCGGCGATCGAAAGCTTGCGCGTTTCGAAGGCCTTATGCGCCGGACATGAGGCCAGGTAGAAGCGTGCGCCGTCGCCCATGAACAGCACTTCCCTGGCGCCCATGGTAACATAAAGGCAGTCCTTGTTGCCCAGCGTATAGCGGTCCCCATCGACTTCGACCGTGCCTTCCACGCCGCTCACGTTGACGATCGCCAGTTCGCGGCGCTCGAGGAACGGGTGGCCCGCTGCCGATGCCGGCTCGGTCTGGTCCGGAAGCTTCACGCTGCCGGTGCCCACCGCGACGCCGCCGATAACAAAGCGATCGGCATGCGTGTAGTTAAGCACGCATTCGCCCTCGCGGAACAATCCGTCGATCAGGTAACGGTCGCGCAGTTCCTCGTTCGAGACGCACTCCATCATATCGGGGTGCGTGGCGTAGTAAGTACGATCGAACATGGAATTCTCCGGTAGGGGTCAGGCCGCTTGCGCGGCCGGTTCGGTGACGGTCTGGTCGAGCTTATAGGCCTTGCGGACAAGGCCGTTGGTGAGTTCGTAAGCGAGTTCGGCGGCTTCCCAATCGAGCAACCGGCCCTCGGCTACAAGGCGCGCAAGGAAGGCGCAATCGACGCGCCGCGCCACATCGTGCCGCGCCGGGATCGAGAGGAAGGCGCGAGTATCGTCGTTGAAGCCCACGGTATTGTAGAAGCCCGCGGTTTCGGTGACCTGCTCGCGGAAACGGCGCATGCCCTCCGGCGAATCGTGGAACCACCAGCTCGGGCCCAGCTTCAGGCACGGATAATGGCCGGCAAGCGGCGCGAGTTCGCGTGCATAGACCGTCTCGTCGAGCGTGAAGAGAATGATCGAGAGATCCGCGCTGGTGCCGAAGCGGTCGAGCAGCGGCTTCAGCGCATGGACGTAATCGGTGCGCATCGGGATGTCGGCGCCCTTGTCGCGCCCATGGCTCGCGAAAAGCCCGCCATTGTGATTGCGGAAGCTGCCGGGATGGATCTGCATCACCATGCCGTCTTCGGCGCTCATCGCCGCCATTTCGGTGAGCATCTGCGCGCGAAACAGCTCGGCGTCAGCCGGCGTCCACGCATCGGTCAGGATCGTCTGGAACAGCCGCTCGGCCTCGTCCTTCGAAAGATCGGCGGTCAGCGCGGTCGGATGCCCATGATCGGTCGCCGTGGCGCCCGCCGCCCGGAAATCGGCCCGGCGCTTGCGATGGGCCGCCAGATAGCCCTGCCAGGAATAGACGTCCTCGCCGGTCTTGTCGGCGAAGATGCGCATCGCCCCGGCAAATTGCTCATGCTCCACATCGATCACGGCATCGGGGCGATAGGTCGTGACTACCCTGCCCTTCCAGCCGCTGGAATGGATCTCGTGATGCGGCGCCAGATCGTCCTGCGGCCCTTCGGTAGTCGCGAGGAATTCGATGCCGAAGCGATCGAACAAAGCCCGGGGCTTGAACGCCTCGCTCGCCAGCTTCTCGTTTATCCCGTCGTAATAGAAATCGGCGGTGGAGGCATCGAGGCTAACGTCGAAGCCGAACACTTCGTCAAACACATGGGACAGCCACATGCTCGAAGGTGTCCCGCGAAACAGGTGGAAATTCTCGGCGAACGTCCGCCACGCCTTCCGCGGATCGGTCGCGGGCATACCGCGCTTGTCGGGCACGCACAGATCGTCCAGCGCCACGCCCTGCGAATAGAGCATGCGGTACAGATAATGATCCGGCGAAAGCAGCAGCTCGGTGGCATTGGACCAATTGGCGTTGGTCGAAAACCAGGTCGGATCGGTATGACCGTGCGGGCTGATAATCGGCAGCCCCGCGACCTCGGCATATAGTGCCCGCGCGATGCCCCGCATGCGCTCTTCGGGCGGAAACAGCCGATCCGGATCGAGCTTTAGCGGGCGGGGCATGCGGCGTGGACCTCGCTTTAGACGGTTACCGGCGCGAGGCGCGGGCTGAGCAGATGAATGGCGAGCACCGCGATGAAATAGACCGTGGTGCAGGCCGCGAAGATCAGCGTGTAATTACCCGCTGTCGCATCGAGCACAAGGCCGGTCGACTTGGCCATGATCATTCCGCCCACGCCGCCCATGAAGCCGCCCAGCCCGATCACCGAACCCACCGCGCGCTTGGGAAACATGTCGGGCGGAATCGAAAGGATGTTGGACGAGAAAGCCTGATGCCCCGCAAGCGCAATCCCGATCAACACGATGGCGAGCCACATGTTCTGAAGGCCGCTGACGAACAGCAAGGGCAGTACGCAGCAGCCCGCGATGAGCATCGTCACCTTGCGCGCAAAATTGACCGTATACCCCTTGTGAATCAGCTTCGATGACAGCCAGCCGCCCGCGATGCTGCCCACGTCGGAGAGCAGATACATGATGATCATCGGCAGCAGGACGACTTTCAGGTCCACATTATAGGTGGAGGCGAAATATTTGGGTAGCCAGAACAGCATCAGGAACCAGACCGGATCGGTCAGGAACTTGCCGATGGCAAAAGCCCATGCCTCGCGCTTGGTGACGATGCGGCCCCAGCCCAGCCGCTCGATCTGCTCGGGTGGATCGTGTTCGATCCAGGCCAGTTCGGCCTCGCTCACTTTCCCGCGCTCGCGCGGGTTGCTGTAGACGCGGAGCCACAGCACGAGCAGGACGACGCCGAAGAGGCCGGTGTAGATAAAGGTTTCGCGCCAGCCCAGGCCAAGCCAGGTCATGAACAGCCACAAGGTTGGAGCGGTCAGGACCACGCCGATCGTCGTCGCGCTGTTCACCCAGCCGATGGCATAAGCGCGCTCCTTTTGCGGGAACCACTCGCTGCTGGCGCGGACCACCGAGGGGAAATGCCCCGCCTCGCCCGCGCCCAGCACGATCCGCGCAGCCATGAAAGACACGACCGAACCGGCGAAACCATGCGCCACATGGCCGATGGTCCAGATCGTGATGGCGATGGAATAGCCGATCTTCGGCCCGAAACGGTCGATCAGCCAGCCCATGACCAGGAAGCCGCACGCATAAGCGGCCTGAAACGCGGTGACGATGTTGCCATAGTCATTCTCGTTCCACTGCATCTCCTTGCCCAGGCTGGGAGCGAGCAGGCCGAGCATGGTGCGGTCGATATAGTTGATCGTCGTCGCCACGAAGAGGAGCGCCACGATCATCCAGCGTGACCGACCCGCGGGCGTTGCCTTGCCGTGGGCGGTAGCCGCCTCCCCCGTGCTCGCCATTAGCTACTCTCCCAAGTTTTCTTGCTGAAACCGGATTCTTGGTCAGGCCAGATCGCCTTACCTTAACGTGCATCCAACCGCGTAGCTATCCCCGAAGCGCGCTTCCACCGCCTGGCCCACGCGCACCGGATGTACACCGGTTATCGCTCCCGTCGATATCCATTGCCCTGCGGCAAGCGCAAGCCCGTGATCGCGCGATCTCTCAAAGAGGAAACGAACTGCGCCGAACGGCCCGTCGAGCATCCCCGCCGCGGTTCCCCTGCCCGCCACTACGCCGTCGATCGCCAAAGCTACCGGCCAATCGTGAAACTCCACGCCGCGCGCGATATCCGCGCCGATCACCAGCCCGTTATTGTTGCCGAAGTCCGAAATGGTGACCGCGGGGCCATGGTCGTTGATGCCGGGAAAGGGCGAACTGGCGACTTCGATGCCCACCCGGATCTCATCGACGAACCGGGCCACGTCCCCATTGGTCCATTCGCGGTCGAAGCTCCCCGGCAAAGCGCCCAGGCGCAGCAGATATTCGGCCTCCGCCGCTCCGAATCCTTCCGGGAACATCGGCATGGCGGGAATTTCGCCCGAATGCGCTTCGACGATGCTCCCCGCGAAGATCGGCCCGGCAAGGCGGTCGCTGCCAAAGGCGGCGACAAGACCGTCCGGGATGCGCCCGACTTTCCAGCCCGCGATGTTTTGGTCCGTCATGGCAATGGCGCACGCCTGGATGCCATATGCCTCATCAAGCGATTGGGGCACCGATCCGGGGTAGTCGGGCAAGGGCGCACCCGTGCGGCGCGCATCGACAAAGGCCCGCGCGATGGCTTCCGCCGATTCCCGTGTTTCGATCAACCCGACTTCCTTATATCCCACGCCTGCACCCTCATACATCGCCGCAGCCACCGTCGCGGAATGCTTTCGCACCGCGCCGGCTGCCATCGAAACCGAGGATCGGCTTCCCCTCACATCCCTCCAGCCCGCTTGGCCCACTGGCCCGCTCGACTGGTAAGGCCAAACGAATGCTACCGGTGTCACGCATATCCGTCAACGCGCTACATCGAGAGGATGCCCCGGATTCCTACTCTCGCGCACCTGAAAGTGCCCTGACGGCAAACGGCCCAGCTTCAGTGGGCCGACGGCAGCGCACCCAAGTCCGGCCGTCCGAAATCGCTTTGACAGCGCCATGAGCGGCCGCAGGGATACCGGGTAGGTGCGTGTGACGCCTTGCTGGGGCGACGTTACGAAATCTCAGAGCCTTTCCTATGGCAGTAGCGCCTGGAATGCCTTCTCATGACACTCTCCACTACTCGGTGGCGGCCGCTTGCCGCCGGATGCCGAACAGCGCGATTGCCGCTATGGCCGAGCCAAAGCTCATAAGGATCGCGACGCTGTCGAGCATGTAGCCCGCAGCGAACAATAACCCCGCCAGTGCGGGCGCCAGCGCCGATCCGCCGCGCCCAACACCGATGACGAAGCCGGTCGCGGTCGCGCGCAACCGAGTCGGGAAAACGCGGGCGAGCAGCGCATACAGCCCGACCACGCCGGCATTGGTGAAGAAGCCCGCGGCCGTTGCGACCATCGACAAACCCCGCAGATCGGTCTGCGCCCGGCCGAACGCGATGACCAAAGCGACCGACGCGATCATCGCGCCGATCGTCAGCGCGAGCAGCCGCACCCGCGCGGTGAGCAATCCCAGCAGCAGCGAGCCGGTAGCGCCGCCTACGCTTGCCCACACCAGCACGCCCGCAGCCGCGGCGGGCGCGAAACCCATATCGACGACGATCTTCGGGATCCATTTCAGGATGAAGTAGAAGGTCATGATGTGCATCAGATAAGCGACGGTTAGCAGCAATGTGGCGCGCGCCATGCCGGGCGCGAACAGTTCGGCGGCTGCGGCGGCGCGCGGCTTCGCCTCGGGCTCGGGCAGCCCATCCACGGGAGGGTGCCCCATCCGCGCGAGCGTCTTGTTGACGCGCTCGAGCGCATTCGCCGGGCGCCGATGCGTCAGGAACGAGATCGATTCAGGCGCAAAGAACAACACCAGTGGAATGAAGCAGGCTGTCGCCACCGCGCCGAAGACAAACACGGATTGCCAGCCATACATGCCCAGCAGTACCGCAGAGATCGATCCGCCGATGATCGTGCCGATCGGATAGCCGCCTGCCATCAGCACCACCGCGAGCGCGCGGCGCTTGCCATTGGCGGCCTCGGCGACTGCGGCGTTGGTCGCGGCCAGCATGCCTCCGATGCCGAGTCCGGTAAGCACCCGCCATGCCGAGAGCGTAACCAAATCGCGCGAAGTCGCCGCGCCCGTCATCCCGATCGTCATCAGCACCAGACAGCCGAGGATCGTCGCGCGCCGCCCCGCGCGGTCTGCCACTCCGCCCAGGATCAGCGAGCCGACCGCCATGCCGATCAATTCCATCGAGAGGACGAGGCCCAAGGCGGCGCGGTCGATCCCCCAAGCCTTGGCAATTCCGGGCGACGCGAAGCTGATCGAAAGCACGTCGAAGCCATCCAGCGCGTTGAGCCCGATCATCACGGCGACGACGCCCCACTGGAATCTCGACATTGGCGCGCGGTCGATCAGCGCCCGGGGGTCTTCGCTTGCCATTTCACCCTCTTCCGCATTTTTCCCGTTTGATGCGCAATTTTGTTATGCGGCGCAACAATCTCAGCGGTGAATCCGCCGCAGCAATTCCATCAGCACCCCAAGCTCCTTGGGGCTGAAGCGCTTCGTCAGCCATTGCTCGTGCTCGGCGATGGCGCCTTGCGCCTTTTTTAGCAGCGCGCGGCCTTCGCCGGTCAGTGCCAGCGCGACACGACGGGCATCGGTCAGCCCCTTGGCTCGCTCGAGCAGCCCGCGCTTTTCCAGCGCATGGACGATCGCCATCGTCGTCGCGCGGTCCATGTCGAGCGCTCGCGCCAGATCGGTTTGCGCGATGCCTGGATGATCCCCCGCCAGCCACAGCACCGAGACCTGCTTCTGTGTCAGCGCGAGATCGGCGAAGCGCTCGCCGAAATGCCGCTGCACTGCGCCGTGGGCCAGCCGAATGTTGAGGCCGAGAATGTCCTCCAGCGGCCCCAGGCCGACCGGAAGTTCAGCCCGCGGCATCGGCAGCGATCAAACGGTTGATGATCGCCCGCGCGCGGACGGCGCCCAAGTCTATCGAATAGCCGCGTAGCTTCATGTGGGGATTGGCATCGATCGATTTCTGCTGCGCCTCCAGCACTTCGACATCCTCGTCAAAAACCTGTCCCTGCTGCGCCTTGAAGCGCGCAGTGAACCCGGCATCGTCGATATCGAAGTTGCGCGCCATCCCCCAGAAATAATGCGTCGCGGTCTCGCTCTCGGGCGTCATCGCATCGACGACGAAGCCGCGCACGCCCTGATCATGCTGCTCGGGCGTCGCGCCGGCCTCGACAGGCGCCACACCGACATCGATCAGCACATTGCTGGGAAGCAGAAAATGGCAGATCTGCCAGCGATCGACCGGCCCGTCGGCCTTCAGCGCGTCGCGCCAGAAGGGCGGGGGATCGATTCCAGCCATCCAGCGCCGCACGCGCACATCCTCGCCTTCCACTTCGGTCTCGATCGGGGTCTCGTTGATCTCGGGCTGCCCGATCGATCCCTGGTGCACATAGGTTTCGTGGCTGAGGTCCATGAGGTTGTCGATCATCAGCCGGTAATCGCAGCGGACATGATTATATCCGCCGTCGAAGGTCCAGCCCGGCGTGCTGCATGGCCAGAAATCGGGGATCAATGCGGTATCGGCTTTCGCCGCGTCGCCGATCCAGATCCAGACGAAGCGGTGCCGCTCGGCCACGGGATAGATCTTGGCGCAGATGGCCTTTGGCACCCGCTCGTTCTTGATCGGCATCTCGGTTGCGTATCCATCGGGGCCGATAAGGAGTCCGTGGTAACGGCAACGCACCGAGTCGCCTTCCTTATACCCCATCGACAGCGGCAATAGCCGGTGCGGGCAGGCGTCGCGCATCGCGACCACGCTGCGGTCGAGCTTGCGATAGAGCATTACGGGCTCGCCGCAGATCGTGCGCGCCAGCGGCGCGCGATCGACTTCGCTATCCCAGGCGGCGACATACCAGCGGTTGGGAATCCAGGTCATGCACGCTCTCCTTGCCCGCTTGCGATCGGGCCCAGATGATTGTATGCAATACATACAAATAGAGTCAATATTGTAAGTGTTGCATATAAATGTGGCCCGAGGAGAGGACTATGGGACAAAGCCCCCCTTCGCGCCGACATGTCGGCAGCTTCCTGCGCCCCAATGCTGATCGATGCGGCTTCTCATCGACGGTGCACGGCAACGACATCGCCATGGAGCAGCAGTCGGCCAAGATGCGGCTGGTGATCGACGTCGCCAAGGATGTCTGGGGCGAGCTCTGATCTCTCCGGGGGGGTGACGGTCGAAGCTAGGCCAGTTCCTCGCCCGGGAGAGTCTCGGTATCGATCTGTGCCTGCATCGGCGCGGTGTAGCGCGCCCCGCGGATCGTCCCGTCGAAGATCGCGCCGACCCGCTCCACCACCCGCGTATCCAGCACGATCGCGGCAGCGCCCACGTCTTCCTCGAGATGCGCCACGCTCCGCGTCCCCGGTATCGGCACGACATGCTCGCCGCGCGCCAGCACCCAGGCGAGCGCGAGTTGGGCCGGCGTGTGCCCCAGCTCCGCCGCCAGCGCCGCGAACGCCCGCACCGCCACCAGATTGTGCGACAGGTTCGGCTCGGTGAAGCGCGGCATGCGTTCGCGGATATCGCCAGGCACATAGTCCGCCTCACGCACCGCTCCGGCCAGCATTCCGCGCGCCACCGGTGAGAAGGCGACGAAGCCGATCCCCAGCTCGCGGCATGTCTCCAGAACAGCGACTTCCGGATTTCGCACCATCGGCGAATATTCGGTCTGCACTGCGGCGATCGGATGCACGGCGTGCGCGCGGCGGATCGTCGCGCTGGACATTTCGCTGAGGCCGATCGCGCCGATCTTGCCGGCTTCCTTGGCCCGCACCAATGCACCGACCGATTCCTCCACCGGCACGTTCCGGTCGAGCCGGTGCATATAGTAGAGATCGATGTGATCGGTGCCCAGGCGCACCAAGGCGGCATCGAGCGTCTTGGCAATCGCCCCCGGTGAGCCGTTCAGGCAGCGCTCGCCATCGACCATATCGAGCCCGCATTTGCTCGCCAGCGCGAACTCCCGGCGGCGATGCATTATAGCGCTGCCGATCAGCCGCTCGTTACCGCCATTGCCGTATAACGCGGCGGTATCGAAGAAGGTCATGCCAAGATCGAGTGCCCGGTTGAGCAGCTTGGCGCCATCGTCGGGGGTGGGCGGCACGCCATAAGCGTGGCTCAAATTCATGCAGCCCAGCCCGATGGCCGAGACGGAGAGCGGACCCAATCGGCGGACGGGCAACATGGTCAGAGCGGCAATCCCAAATATTCGACAATGGCGAGCTGCATGGCACGCGATTGCGCCACCTAGTCAAGCTCGGCCTGCTGCATGCGGCTCGACCGGGCGATCTTAGGGAAAGCGGTGCATCAGCTTGGTGAGATGCCAGCTGAAGCGCTCCGCCTTACAAATGCCGATCTGGGCGACCTCATCCGTCGTCGATCCGCTCATGCGCGTCGGCCTGGCCGCGCTTCCAGTATCCGGCGGCCTTCGTCCACTGCTTGGGATGACCGCGGGTGTCCGTCAGATAGGTTCGTGCGGCCCGCGCGACCGAACTTTCCGCTGCGATCCATACGAAGCCCTCGCCTTCCGGAAGCACGTAACTCTCCAATGCCGCGACCAGTATCGAGGCGTCGCTCTCCCCGGGGCAGCGCTCGACCCAATATGGCGTCCACACGGCCCGCGTAGATATCTGCTGCGCATCCTCCGGCCCTTTGACCAGCACGAAGCTGCTCACCGGCACGCCGGGGCGGAGATCCTCCAGCCGCCGGCCGATGGCTGGAAGCGCCGTCTCGTCCCCGACCAGTAGATACCAGTCGAAATCGTCGGGAATCACCATCGATCCACGGGGGCCGCCGATCTCGATCGTATCGCCCACGCGCGCCGACGTCGCCCACGCGGTCGCCGGCCCCGCATCGTGAATCGCGAAGTCGATATCCATCGTGCCGCGCGCGGTGTCGAAGCGGCGCGGCGTGAAATCACGCATGCACGGCCGCCCGCCTTCGGCCAGCGCATCGCCTGTCGGGAAGAACAGCTTGATATGGTCGTCGCACGAGGCGCTGACGAAATCGCCGAAGTCAGGGCAGGTGAAGCTGAGGCGGAGCATATGCGGGCTCAGCCGCTCGATCGCGGCCACCGTCAGGGTGCGACGTCGCGTCTCGTGGCGGATTCGGGTCGATTGGTGTCGTTCCACTTTTTTTCCTGTCATTGTCGATGCCTGTGGTTCGGCAATGCCGAGGCGGCGTCGCATGAGATCGAGCCGCCCCACCTAAAGCCGCTCGATCTTCTGCGCTGTCTCGTCGATCAGCGCGACCGCGGCATGGAGGCGATCATCGTCGAGGCCGCTGCCGAGCTTGTGCTGCAAGACATTGCGCAGATTGTGCATCGCGCGTCGGATAGGCGCCGAGTCCGTCTTCTGCTGCAGGTCGCCAAGCGCCGCGAGCCGGGCGAGCAGGCCGGCGACTTCGGCCGAACGCTCTTCGAGATGCGCGACGCCTTCCGGCGTGATCGCGAAGAGCTTGCGCGTGCCGTCGGCGGCGTGCTCACCGATCAGACCCATCTCGCCGAGCAGCGTCAATGTCGGGTAGACGATGCCCGGGCTGGGTGCGTAAGCGCCGCCGGTCAGTTCCTCGATCGCGCGAATAAGGTCGTAGCCGTGCCGCGGCGTCTCCGCAATCAGCTTGAGCAGGACGAGGCGCAGCTCGCCGCCGTCGAAGATCCGCCGCCGCCCGCCACGGCCGTGCCCCGGCCCGCCGCCGCCCCTGGCGCCGCGGCCATCCTGGCCCAATCGCCCAGCCCCCCGCATGCCAGCGCGACCGCGCAAGTGGCCTTTGCCCTTTAGCGTTTCAGTATTGAACATATATATCCTTGGTTCATTGTGACGCACTCAAGATATATCTTTTATCACTCTTTGCAAGATCTTTTTTGAGATTGCCTCGGGGATTGGTTGGGCGACTTACGGGGTGGGCTTCCTCGGGTGGCCGTTCGCGGGCCCGGAAGCATCGTGTCCTGTGACGACCGCCGGACCGGCTCTCCACACTCATCCTACGCCTCCTGCGCGCACGACCCGCTGGTCGATCACGCCGAACAGCACACCGCCGTCGGGGCCGCGCGCCTCCATCCGCACGCGGTCGCCGAAGCGCATGAAGGGAGTTTTCGGCGCGCCTTCGTCGAGCATTTCGATCCCCCGCCGTTCCGCGATGCAGGACGAGCCGACGACTCGATAATCGGAGTTGGAGACGGTGCCCGATCCAATGATCGTGCCCGCCGGAAGCGACCGGCTGTGCGCCGCGTGGGCGATCAACTCGTGGAAGCCGAACGTCATCGCATCGCCCTTCGCGGCGCCGAAGCGCACACCATTGAGATCGACAGTCAGCGACAAGGCCACTCGCCCGTCCTGCCAGGCTTCGCCGAGCGCATCCGGAGTCACCGCGAACGGCGCCGCGCTGCATGCGGGCTTGGCCTGGATCCAGCCGAAGCCGGTTTTCATTTCCACCGGCGCGATCACGCGCAGCGACCAGTCGTTGATCTGGACGATCAGGCGGATTCGGGCCATCGCTTCGTCGGCCGAAACACCCATCGGGACCGCATCGGTGATGACTCCGAACTCGCCTTCGAAATCGATACCCTCATCCTCCGAGGGGAGGGGTACATCGTCGATCGGACCGAGGAAGCGGTCTGACAAGCCTTGGTACATTAACGGCAGGCTGGTCTCGATCGGCGGCAGCTTGAACGCGGTCTGCATCAGCGCGCCGTGGCTGGAAAAGGCGGATCCATCGAGCCACTGCCAGGCCCGCGGCAGCGGCGCACGGCATTGGGCAGGATCGAGCGGGTTCCCTTCACCGTCCGCCAGCCGCGTCGCGAGGGCGCGAAGCTCGGGCTCCATGTTCGCCCAATCCTCCAGCGCCGCCTGCAACGTAGGAGCGGGCGCCGCGAGGAAGCGGGCGCCGTCGGGAGAGACGACGACGAGCTGTCCGTCCGAACCGCCGGAGGCGATGGTCGCGAGTTTCATGGCTAAACCCCTTGTGCGTCGAGAATCTGCAATGCGGCCGCGACCGCCTGCGCCCGATGAAGCCGCCGGCTCCGAAGCCGCCCGCCGGCGAGAGCAGGGACGCGACCGCGCCTGCCATCTCGGCCGCGTCACCGGGCCGGCGCATCGCGTCATTGCCATGCGCCGTTCCAAAAAAAGGGCCGGTCATTCCTCGAAGATTGCGACGGCGCGGGTCCAGCCGGCCGACGCTCCCTTGATCTTGGCGGGGAAACAGCTGACCGTGAAGCCCGTTGGCGGCAGTACCTCGAGATTGCCCAGCTTCTCGAGGTGGCAATAACCGATATCGCGCCCGGCCTTGTGCCCTTCCCAGATCAGGCTCGTATCGCCCGTTTCCCGTACCCGCTCGGCCGTGTAGCTGAACGGGGCATCCCAGGACCAGGCGTCGGTGCCGGTCACGCGCACCCCGCGCGACGTGAGGTACATCGTCGCCTCATAACCGATACCGCATCCTGCCGCGAGGAAGGCGGGGCCGCCATACGCAGCGCCAGCGGCGGTGTTGACGAGGACGATGTCCAGAGGCTGGAGATCATGCCCGATCCGCGCCAGCTCGGCGGCAATCTCGCCTGCGGTTACGACATGCCCATTGGGCAGATGGCGAAAGTCCAGCTTGACCCCGGGGCGGAAGCACCAGTCGAGCGGCACCTCGTCGATGGTGATTGCCCGCTCGCCGCCGTTCATCGTGGGATGGTAATGCCACGGCGCGTCCAGATGCGTGCCGTTATGCGTCGTCAGCGTGATCGTTTCGGACGCTGCGAAGCCCGCTCCGCCTGTCACCTGCTCCGCCGTCACCCCCGGGAAGAACTGGTTCAGTTCCGGCATCGTGTCGGCATGGTTCTGGTAGGTGATCGAAGGCCGCATGAAAGGCGGATCGGCCACCGTTTCATTGTCGAGCGTCACCGAAAGGTCGACGAAGCGGCGGGTCATGGCCGGACGGGCTCCGCCGCCGTGCGGCCGCCCAGCGTTTCCGCGAACCAGTCCGCGATATATTCGCGGCCGAAGCTCATATTGTCGGCGCCGACATGCTCGACCCCGCCCTCGCGCGCGGTGAATATCTTCAGCTCCGCGCGAGGGCTGTTGGTCAGTTGCGCGTGGCTCTTATGCGCATAATCGAGCGCGATCTGGCGATCGTTCTCGCCATGCGTCACCAGGAACGGCACCCGGATCCGGTCGAGCACGCCTTCCAGAGTCATGCCCTTCGATTTTTCCAGGAAATCATCATGATCCTTCGCGCCGAAAACCCACCAGACATGGCTCCAATAATGCGGCACCGGATTTTCGCCTTCGCGCCGCATCCTTTTCTGCTGCACCTCCGCCCAGTCATGATTAGCGCCCCACACCGCGCCGCTCGCGAAGCGCGGCTCGAATGCGACGGCGCGCGGCGCATAATGGCCACCGAGCGAGATGCCGGTCATGCCGATGCGCTTGGCATCGACGTCCGGCTGCGCCTCAAGCCAATCGACCCAAGCCGACGCCCAGCGCTCGGCCTCGGCGACGGCCGGCAGCCCCTGAAGACGGAGCGCTTCCCCCGTGCCGGGCTGGTCCACGCACAATGTCGAAATGCCGCGCTTCGCCAGGGCATGCGGCAGCCAGGAGACCCAAAGCAGTTCCTTGGTGCTGTCCAGCCCGTTGCAATAGATCACCGCAGGCTGCGGCCCTTCGCCCGGCGCACGGGTCCACAAGGCCGACAGCGTCTTGCCCTCGTAGGGGATCTCGACCCGTTCGACGACATCATCGGCGAAGCCCGTGCCGCGCTGGAAGGAATCCAGCGCCTTGTCATAGGTTTCGGTTCGCCCCGGATGCCCGTGGCCCTGCATTCGCTCGGCCATCTGGTAATAGAGCGCGGCGCGTTTCAATTTGTCGCCGGCCGAGAACAGCCGACCCTTTCCCTCATCCTCCGCGGCGAGCCCCGTCAATTTGTCGGCCATCTTGACCCACTCGGCCATGAACGCGCCGGTGCCGGCATCCTCACCGCGCTCCGCCGCATCCCTGATGGGCGCGCACATGTCGATGATCTCGCCGATCTTGGCGCCGCTTTCGAGCGCTATCGAAACGCTCAAATTCCAGACATAATTGGGAAAATAGTCGAACAAAGCCACCGGTCAGACCTCGACCGGCTGAAACAGGCCCTTGTCCGCCTCGGGATGAGGCATGGTCTGCGGCCCGCCGACGCCGGTCTCCCACTGGTCCATCACGCCCGGTCCCGGCTCATGCACCTTGGGCTGGTGCGTCGCGTCGTCCACCGCTTCGAGTTCGGACGTATATTCGACCGCGAAGCCGCTCGGCGTCGTGAAATAGCTGAAGGTGTTGTTGCCGGCGGTATGCCGGCCGGGGCCCCAGCGGATATCCGTGCCTTTCTTGCGCAGGCTGGCGATCCCCCGCATCATGTCGTCCACCGTCAGCATGTCGTAGGCGACATGGTTGAGGCAGGGCGGCCCGGGTAGGAAGGCGATGCGGTGATGCCACTCGTTGCACCGCAGGAAACTCATAAAGTCGCCCAGCCAATCCGACAGGCGAAAGCCGAGCACTTCGATAAAGAATTGAGTCGCCGCTTTATGGTCAGGCGAGTGGAAGACGATGTGGCTGATCTTCTGCGGAACTGCGTCCCAGCGCAGCATCGGCCGTGACGTGCCGCGCGTGACATCGCTCGAGATTTCGAACGAAAGCCCGTCCGGCGAGAAGAAGCGGAAGCCGTAGCCGCCGCCGAAGCCGGTCAGCTCGCGCGGCGGGAAGATGATGCGCGCTCCGGCCGCGTTCACCTTATCGAACAGCGCATCGACATCGGCCCGCGTATCGGCCTGGAGCCCGACCACGTCGATCCGCTTTTCCTCCGATTGGCGAAGGCGAACGACGTACAGCTCATCGCTTCCTTCTGCGGCGAAATAGACCATTCCGTCGGATCCGTCGGACTCGCCTACTTCCTTCAAGCCCCAGCAATCGCGGTAGAAGGCGCGCTCGGCGTCAACGTCGGGCGTGCCGTAGCCGACGAAGCGGATTTCGGTCACTCGGCTCATGGTTGAACTCCCGGTAATAAAACATAGTGACGCAGCCGCCGAAAAATCGGCGGCCACGCCATTGAGCAAGCGAACGTCTCCGCCAGGGTCATAAGACGCGTGGAGCAGTCTTCATCGTTCTAACGCTGTTTCACCATGTAGATGTCGGCCACGTCGAACATCTCCATCTTGAAAGGCATCAGCGCGGACGCGTATATTTTGCGTGCGGCGAAATCGATTACCAGCGCGACATGGCCGATACGGCCGGGCACCATCCAGTGCACCAGCACCTGGTTTTCGCGCAGGGTCCGCGCGAAATAGGGGAGCGAAACGGGAATGGCATATTCCGGCTTGTACGCGGGCGAATCCAGCATCTCGAACGTCACCTGATCCGTGGTGAAGGTCAGCCGGTATTCGCGCCCCGAGGTGTAGCGGTATTCCAGCGTCATCCCGTGCATGATCGAATTGTCGGCGCCGGCAACGACATCGGCAGGCGGCGGGCCATCGATCGGCTTAAGATGATAGGGGACGTGCGCTTCGGCGGTCTGGGGTTCCTGGCTCATGCTTGGTTTCCTTGTGGAGTGATCAGTCTGTCATAGTCGTCGAATGGCGCGCGGAGGGCCGGGACTTCGGGCAGCCGCGGCAGCCCGACGGCGCTGACGGCGTCGATCTCGTCCTGGTGATGGTGCTTCGCGGCGAGGGTCAGGATCGAATGGCTGCGTCCTTCATCGGACACGATCAGCCTCGGCCGTCCGTCGGTGTAGACGAGTTCGCCACGCGCCGCGCAGGTCGCGCACTCGGCGTGGTTCATGTGCGGCACGATGAGATCGCAATGGCAGACCGGGCACACGCCGGGCTCGCCATGATACGTGGCATCGGCAAAGCTCTTGCCCACCTCGGCGGCGACGTGGCGTCCGATGGCGGCGGCGCGCTCCATGGCGTCGTGGTCGAACAATATTGTGCCTGGCAGCGCGGCGCCCATGAACTGCACTTGGTCAATCACAGCGATGTGCATGGGGAAGGTGGCCGTGTGCATCAGCGGCAATCCGAAAGTCACCCAGTCGAGCGAGGTGGCGCCGCCGACCGAGATCAGTCCAGCGACGCGCGGCTTGAGCAATCGGTCATCGATAACCGTTGTATTGTAGCGGGGATCCTCCCCCTGTTTGCCGGCCTTCATGCGCAGCACCGCGGCGACATCGACCCGCGGTCCAAGCGCGCGATCGACCATCAGTTTCAATGCCACGGCCGGGCTGCGCGCGGTGACCGGAGCGGCAATGATGAGCGCATCGCTTTCGAGCAGCGCATCGGTCAGCCACGGCCGGTCATCCGGAGTCCCGGGCGGCAGAGTGCCGGGTCTGCCCGCGGGAAATGCCAGTGTCGTGACGCGGATAAGCTGGGCCTCGTGCCCCGCCGCTTCCGCCGACATCAGTGCCGCCTTCAAGAGAAGTTCGGAATTGCCGCCTGGGCTGCCGCAGTTGAGGCCAACGATCTTCATCAGCCGACCCGCCGCGCGGGTTCGGTCGAATTCACCGCCGCGATCCCCATCGGGCCGCCGAGCGGGCCGGAGACGGGAAGCGGGCCGGCCACCACGTCCGCCTGGATCTCATTGCGTTCGGGTTTGGGTATCGGCGTACAGGCGACGTGCGGCAGGACGTTCTCGACGAACATACGATAGTTCCGATCCCACAGGTCAGGGTTGTAGGCGCCGAAGCCGAAGCGCGTATGCACCATTTCGAAGCCGGCCGCTGCATGCGCGTTCAGCGTGTCGATCACCGTTTGTGGACTACCAGCCACCATCCAGCCGCGAACGATCGTCTCGTTCGCCTTTTCCACGGGCGTGCCAGGGCGATCAGCGATCGAATCGGCATGCATTTGAGCGTAAGGCCGCTTGTCGTCGCGGCGGTCGATCAGCGGGTGGAATGGCGTCATCCGCGACATCTGCTCCCACGCCGCCTCATCGCTGTCAGCGACGACGAACTGGTGATGGACCATCGACTTGCGAGTGCGATCGGCGATCGTCGCTGCATCGTGGCCGCCCTCGGCCAGCCCCTCGCGGAACAGCGCAAGCTTGGCGGCGGCATCGTCAAGCGGGCACGGCCCCAGGAACAATATGTTCCCTTCGACCCCCGCCTGGCGGACCAACGGGTCGGTATTGGTGCCGATCGCGAGGTGCGGGTGCGGCGCGCGGTAGGAGATCGGCATCAGCCGTCCGTGCACCCCGCCCTTCACCCACGGCCCGTCGAAGGCGAGCGGCCCGTCATCCGGCCGATGCCCCCACAGCGCCTTCAGCGCCGCCATCTTCTCGGCGAAGATGGGCCGCTGCTGCTTGGGATCCAGGCCGAAATTCTCGAAATCGGGCGAAAATCCGATGCGGCCCGCGCTCATCCCCGCAATGAACCGCCCTTCGAGCAGCTGGTCGAGCGCATTCAGATCCTCGGCCAGCCGGATCGGATTATGGTAGGGCAGCGGCAGGACGGTCGTGGCGAACCAGGCGTCGCCAAGCACCGGCGACAGCCGCGCGCCCATCAGCAGCGGATTGCAATAGGGTTCATAGTTGTTGAAGTGCTGCTCGCCAAAGGTGATCATGGAGAAACCGTCGCTGGCGGCGGTTTCGGCGCCTCTCAGGCACCAGTCGATCAATGGCTTGTCGTCGCGGGCCCCGCGCGCGAATGGACCCATGAAGATCGCGATATGCATGTTGCTGTGTTCCTTCCCTACAGCTTGAACAGCGCCTGAGCGTTGTAGTCGAGGATCGCGCTCTTCTCGTCGGCGGAGAGGTACGGGTTGGTCTCCAGATAAGTGACCGCCTCGGTCAGGCTCCCGAAGATTTCGTCCGAACCGAGCAGTAGCCGGTCGGTGCCGTAACTCTTCTGCACGAGAAGCATTGCTTCGGGGATGTCCTGGACCGACGTGTCGTACCAGAATTTGCGAAACGGCTTCATCGGGTCGTCGAGCGTGATCGGCGAGTGATCCATCCACTCGTAGAAATTCGCCGCGACCGCACCCGACGCGCGCGTCGTGAGCCCGCGGACAAGGTTCCGCTTGGTCCGCTCCCACACATAGGGAAGATGACCGCCACACACCGCGAAGATGAATTCGATGTCCGGAAAGCGCATGGACAGGCCGGAATATACGATCCGCTGCGCGGTGATCTGGAGCTGTGCCAGCGATCCCGACGCCAGCGACAGGTTATAGTCGGCCATGCCTGGATGCGTGCAGCTATGCGCGCCCACCGGGTGAATATAGGCCTTCGCCTTGCGGCGGTTGAGTTCCGCCCAGAACGGTTCGAACTCCGGGTCGTCGAGCGGCCGGCTCTGGAAGAAACAGGGAAAGCAGATCCCTTCGAAGCGCAGTTCATCGAGGCATCGGACGGCTTCGGCGATCGCCTCGTCGACATAGGGCAGCGGCACCCAGCCGAACGCGCGGAAGCGCCCTCCGCTGCTGGTAACCGTATCTGCGTAGATGTCGTTGATCAGCCGCGCGCCCTCGACCGCGCCCGCCAGGTTGGGAACCTGGGTCTCAAGGCCGACCGCCGACAGGATCTGGTGGTCGCAACGATTGTCATCGAGAGTCTTCAATCGTCCGCTCAGATCCTCGGACTGCCCCGATCCGCGCGCGTGGTTCAAGCCGAGTGTGACCAACTTATCGGTATAGGATGTCGGAAAATAATGGGCGTGCACGTCGATGCGCATCGCTAGGCCTCCCCCGGTTTCTTGTTGTCCGACATGTCCGATATCCATCGCCAATTGCCCAATGAGAACGGGCAATGCTTCCATGCAGGGACTTTATCGGAAGCTTTCACGGGCGAGTTTGGGGCCCGCCAAAGCGATGGTAATGAGCCATCACTAGATGCGAGCAGCGCGGCCATTCGGCTTCGAGCCGACTCCGCAAAACCTTGGCTCGTCGGGAAGCCAGCGCCCGAGGCGGCGCCCGCAAAGGTCACCGTTGCCCGCAAGGCTGAAACAGTGACTGAAGTTGGTGTGATATCGCTGTCGTACGTCGGCTATCGCCACCACATCCGACGTAACATTGCATGATCGCGATCGATCATGGCGTGTTTCAGCACGCCCAAGACATGCAACGCCAATGCGGCGAACAGCGCGAGTTTGAAAACGACCGTGTGCAAAATCCCGCCGGCCATTACCCAGGGGCGCGCAGCCGTCGCCGGCAAGGCCGGATCGAAAGGCACAATCTGAGGCAAAGGCCCGATGCCCCACAGCGCGACGGGCCTACCCACGGCTTGCGACAACAACATGCCGGTCAGCGGCATCGCAAACATCATCACCAGGAGAAGCTTGTGGACTACCGACGCCAGACGGCGCTCCCATATGGCGAGCCGCGCGGCTGGCGGGGGCGGCGGCGAGCGCCGTATCCACAGCACGCGCGCGAAGGCCAGCAGCAATACGGTCAAGCCAATCGACTTGTGGAACGCGATCACCGCGTCACGCGTCGGATGCCCCCGGGGCCAGTTGTCGAGCGTGAGGCCTAGCACCACAGCCGCGATCACGAGGGCCGCGATGCTCCAGTGGAACGCCTGGGACAGGCGCCCGTAACGCTCCGTGTCGTTGCCAACGCCGTGCGCCTGGATAACCGTTGACGTCGCCATGATCTACCTTTCTTGATCGATCCACATCGTCAGGTCGGGGCACGCCCGCGCCCCGACCTTTTATGCTTCTCTCTTGAGCAGAAGCGGCTTGATCTGCCGCACGGGAGTATCCGCCGCTTTGATAAGTCCAATGCGGCGATCTTGCCGAGATCGCCTCTAAAAATGGAAGCCCAGGTTTAGGCCGTAAGTCCGGGGCGGGTTGAGTACGCTGAAGAATATCCCGGTCGCTTGATTGGGGGCTGCGCCTTGCGTGACCGTTGCCTTGTCTTCCAGATTGCGAACGAACGCCTTGACGCTCCACCGGCCTTCCGGCGCTTCATAGCCGAGTGAAAAATCGGTGCGCGTATAGCCTTCCTGATATTGTGACGGGAGCTTAGTGTACCAGATGAACTTGCCGTCGCGATATTGGGTTCGCGCAGTCGCGATGATGCGGGCGTCATTCTCCAGCGGAAATATATGGGTGTACCCCGCGCCGATGGTCCATTTATTGACGGCGGGCAGCTGGACGCCAGCATAGCTCGTGATCGCGCCGGTAAACGGGTTGGCGACGTCGAAGCTGCGATATCGGCCATCATTGTACAGCACGTTGAGATCGAGCGTCCCATAGTCGAAGACGCGCCAGGTCAGATCAGCCTCGATACCGCGGAGCCGCGCGCCCCGGGCATTGTCAGTCCGTATCGACAAGGGGCAGGCGGTGCGAATCCCGGCGCCGGAGCAGGCCGATGAACCGTCGTTGATGTACCCCAGCGAATTGAACTGATAGTTTTTGTAGTCGAGCCAGAAGCCTTCGACGTTCAATTGAAGCCGGTTGTTAAAGAACCGATTTTTGATCCCGATTACATAGCTTTTGACCTGTTCGGGATCGTAGCGGTAACGATTGGGGCCGGCTTCAACACCCAGGTTAAACCCCCCTGCGTGAGAGGCCGTCGAAAAGTGCCCATAGAGCATCGACTGCGGGGCGACATCTACCTCAAGCCCGGCCCGGTAGCTCGTGTCGTCGAACGCCGCAAAACCTTGCGATGGGTAGGTCCGCCTCAATCCCGCGGGGAAACTGTAGACCGAGGTCACGGTCCCGTTCAGTGCGGCCTTGGATTCGTGGGTAAAGCGGATCCCCCCGGTCACGCGAAACCAGTCGGTGAGTGAAAACGTCGCCTGACCAAAGCCCGCATAACTTTCGTTGACGGTGTCAGGATCGGCGATTTCCGTCTGGAGCTGGATCAGAGTTGGTCGGGCAAGGCAGATGCCGGCGACGGGGGCCGTTGCACAAGTGATGGTCGGAACGGGGATCGCCTGGTTGTTACTCGCAACTATGCCGGAATTGATCTGGTGCTCTCGCAGATAAAAGCCTCCGATCACCCATTTGAGCGGTCCGGTGTTATTCCGACTGGAAGAAAGGCGAACTTCGGAAGTGTACTGGTCCGCATCGGTCAGCAAAAACGTCCGGCCGACTTCATTGCGCTGAAGCGTGTCGATGTCGGTGTGCCGATAGCCGGCGATCCCGGTAAGTTGGGCAAACCCTAGATCCGTCTCGATCGTTACATTGGCGCCGTAAAACTGGTTGTCGATATAGCCGTCGCCAGTGATCTGGTCGATTCCGAACGGATATGTGCAGAGCAAACGTGCCGGGACACCGCCGGGCGTCGGGGCGCCGGTCACCTGTGCGCGGCAAAAAGTGCCTGCGGTGGGCCCGGGGACCGCCTGCGGAGGCGCCGCCGCCTGCAGCACTGCGTTCACGCGGGGATCGGACGGGCCGACAAATGGATCGTCGGGGACCACGAACCGGGTGGTCAACGAAGTGTTTCCGGCACTCGGCCCGATCGGGATGTAGCCAGGCCCCATCCCTCCTTGCGCTGCATAGTCGACCGATGCGAACACCGAGACAAGGCTCGATGGTTCCCATACAAGGCTCGCGCGTCCGGATTTTACATTCCTGTCGTTGTGGCCGTCGCTCAAATACCCCGTATTATAGTCCGATTGGCCAGCAAGGCGGAGCGCCGCGTTGGAGCCAAGTGGCAGGTTCACCGCTGCGGTTGCACGCACCGCGTCATAGTTGCCGACCTCGATCTCTCCATCTAACGACCTTATGCCGATCTTCGGACGATTGGTGATGAGGTTTACTGCGCCACCTGTGGCATTCCGGCCATAAAGTGTCCCTTGCGGGCCCTTGACGACTTCGACACGAGCCACATCAAAAAATGTCGCGCTGATGCCGGCGGACCGTGAATAATAGATGCCATCGACGCTGAACGCGATCGCGGGATCGGCGGTCGGTGTAAAGGTCCGTGACCCGACCCCACGAATGAAAATTGCTGAATTCGAGCCGTTGGATTCGACATTCAAACCAGTCACCAGCTTGCTCAAATCCTGCGCGGAGGAGACGCCGGCGCGAGTTAGCGCTTCGCTGTCCAGCGCGGTGATCATCTGCGGCGTACTTTGCAAGGTGGTCTCGAACTTGGTCGCGGTGACGATGATGTCCGCCAGGCCGGACTCCTCCGCTTCCTGGCTCTCCACGGGCTGATTGGTTACCGGCGGTGCGCTTTGCGCATATGCGGTGCTGCTGATCGCCATGGCGCTTGCGCCGATCAAAACCGAACGAATCATATGGTCCCTCCCCTATAGCGCGGGCGCATTCGCCCTTCGCAGTCGCAGCCAGTCTTGGCTCAAAACCACTGCTCCGTGATTATGCGTGCGCGGGCGAATGAAAAACGCCTATGGCGGCATAAGCAGCAATTGAATCGACGCCGGGCGCTGAGCGTCTCGGGCAACGCTCCCATGAAGGCGGACTTTATCCGGAGCTTTCTCTGGACAAGTTGGTGCCTGCCCTAAGCGACGGTAATGTGCCCATGACCAGATACGATTGGCGCTGCGTTTCTGACGCAGGTCAGGTGGCAACGAGTCGCTGCAAGCGCGACCGCATGGGGAGGCACGAGATGGCGACAACAGTAACGACCCCGCAGGTGACGAGCGGGCGCGCCTATGCTGGTTATGTCCTGTTCCTGTTGATCCTCGTCAACATGATGAACTCCGTCGATAGGGCCGTGGTCAATATTCTGGCCGAGCCGATCAAGAGGGACTTGGGCTTCAGCGATACGCAGATCGGCTTGATTGGGGGCCTGGGCTTCGCGCTCGTTTATGGCTTGCTTGGAATCCCGATCGCCCGCTTCGCAGATCGCGGTAACCGCAAAATCCTGCTCGCCACCGGGCTCGCGGCATGGTCGGCGATGACCATCGTCACTGGCCGGGCTACCGGCTTTTGGTCGATGCTGCTTGCGCGGTTCGGCGTCGGGGCGGGCGAGGCGACCTGCTATCCTTCTTCCTTGTCACTGATCGCCGATTATTTCCGACCGGCGCAGCGGCCGCGCGCCATCGCGCTGTTCCAGATCGGCCTTCATTTAGGCTTCATCGTGGGTGCAGCGGTGGCCAGCTTGGTCGCTGAGCGCCATGGCTGGCGGGCGGCGTTTACAGTGCTCGGTCTGCCCGGCATCGTGTTGGCCGGGATCATGCTACTGACCCTCCGCGAACCTACGCGCGGGGGACTGGACGGGCCCAGCGCATCCCGCGGCAAGGACGCGGGATTCGCCGAGACGATCCGTCTGCTGTTTGCGGATCGCCCGTTCCTGTTGCTGGCGCTCGCCGGGACCTTCATGTCACTGGGCACCGCGTCGATGGCGAACTGGGGCGCGCCCTACATGATGCGCTCGCACGGGATGACGCAGGTCGAGGTGGGGGTGATACTCGGGCCGGCAATGGGCGGCGGCGGCCTGGTGGGTACTCTCATCGGCGGCATACTTGGCACGATGGTGGCCAAACGGGACGCGCGGCCCTACGCGCCATTGCTGGTCATGCTCTTCACGGCGCTTCCCGCCATTCCTGCGATCACGTTGTTCCTGCTTGCCCCGACCGTGCCGCTTGCGGTCGTCGGCGGACTATTCGGCGGCGTGCTGACCTCGATGCATTATGGATCGCTGATCGCGGTAGCACTCGGCCGCATACCGTCTGGGCGCCGGGGCATGGCGAGTTCGATCCTGATCCTGGGCCAGACGGTAATCGGATTCGGCATGGGGCCCCTGATCGTCGGTGCGATCAGTGACGCGCTGAGCGGCGGCCTCGGCTCTGAATCGCTACGCTACGCAATGCTGTTGGCTCCGCTCGCGATTCTGACCGGTTGGTCGCTGACCTTCCTTACGTGGCGCAGGCTCAATGCGTTTCAGACTGTCCCGGCCTAACCGGAGCGCGGACGCCCCCTCCCCCCTTTTGAGGAGCCATCATGACAATTGGCACACGGGTCGCCGATTACCCGATCGATCCGAATTTCCTGCGCCGTTGGAGCCCGCGGGCCTTTGACGGCTCGGCCCTGACACGTGAGGAGCTGCTGCCCTTGTTCGAGGCTGCCCGCTGGGCGCCCTCATCGTTCAACGCACAACCGTGGCGCTTCCTTTATGCGGTGCGCGGTTCGGCCGAATGGGATCGGTTCCTCGATCTGCTCCTGCCCTTCAACCAAGTGTGGGCGCGGCAGGCCGGGGCCCTCGTGCTTATATTGTCCGATACGAAGATGGTGCCCCCTCAGGGCGGCGATCCCTTCCCGTCGCACAGCCATAGTTTCGATGCAGGCGCGGCCTGGGCGCTGCTTGCGCTGCAAGCGCACGCCAATGGTTTGTATAGCCATGGCATGACCGGGGTCGATTTCGCCGCTGCGCGAGAAACATTGAACGTGCCTGAGCGCTTTCGCATCGAGGCGGCAATCGCGATCGGCCGGATAGGCGATGCGGACACGCTGCCCGAGCCGCTACGCGCGCGCGAGAAGCCGAGTCCGCGCCGCCCCGTTGAGGGCAGCGCCGCAGCCGGCGCCTTTCCGGACAGTTGGTGAAGCGAAACGGCAAGGGCCGGAATAGGTAGGAATTTACCAGGCTGCTCCGCACGGCCGCCGCGGATAACGAATTCGAACATTTGGTGGTCGCCTTCGCATCGAGGAACAGACTCGTCTCGCGCCCACGATGTGCCGCGGATCAGCCCTCCGTTCGGTGCGCGACCACGGCGCGCAGTTGCTCCATCAGCCAGCACATCATCGGCTCCTTCGCGCGATAATTTTGCCACTGCGCCACAAATTCCATTCCGGGTATTTCGACCGGCGCGGGCAGCACCACGACTGGAAGCATCGTCGCGCAGAGCTTGGCATAGCTCGTCAGCGTGGTTGCAATCAGGTCCGTGCCGATGATGGCGTGGGGCATCGCGGCGTAGCTGCTGGCTCGCGCTACTATCTCCAGTCCTTCCGAAAGGCGATGTAGCGTCTGCCCGACGGGGTGAACGAGCCGCTCGTTAGGCTGGCTGATGCCGATATGCCGACCGCGCAGAAAATCGCTTTCCGATATCCCCCCGGCGTGGCGACCGTCCCTCCACACCATGCAGCTCATCGTTTCCGAGAACAATCGTTCCTTTGCGAACTCGGGAGAGGCGAACGCCTCGCCGACGATGGCGATGTCCAGCGGCCGCTCGAACAGGGTCGCCACCGGCTGATAACCGAATGGCAGTGACAGAAGCCGCATCAGCGGCGCTTCTTTGCACATTCGGGTGAGCAGCGGTCCCAGGATAATGAGCTCGAGGACGTCGGGAACGACAATGCTGACTGTTCTCTCGTCGCACGCCGGGTCAAAATCGGGACTGAAGTCAAACACCTCGCGCGAGGCTTGGATGAGCTGGCGGACTCGTGGCCGTAGAGCCAGCGCAAGCTCCGTAAAGCGGGTGTCGCCACCGCCGCGGTGCACAACTAGCTCGTCGCCGAAAATGCCTCGCAGTTTCTTCAGTGACACGCTCATCGCGGGTTGCGTGAGGTGACTCTTGCGCGCCGCGTCGGTGAGGGTGACGCTGTTGAGGATCGCATCCAGGGCGAAAAGCAGGTTGAGGTTGAAACGGTCCAGCGCGGGAACTCCCTTGCTACGTCCATGCCACTACATGTTGACCAACGCAAACAGCCGTCTCGCTTAGCGAGGCTTATTCCTCGGACCCTATCGGTTTCCGGCGGAGCTGGCGGCTATCCCGGAGCGGCTACGGACGCTTTGCGACTGGAGCCCCCCATCGCGCCATCCAAGCTTCTCGCGGATCTGCTCGACGATAGTTCTGCTGCCGTCCGTGAGCGGCAGGCACACCTCAGAGCGCTTCGCACCGAACGGACTCGGGTAGAAGGCGCGATCCAGAACATGTTCGACTTTATCGAACAGGGTATCGTCAGCCCTCGCGATACCGATTTCGCCGCCCGACTAGCCGGCCAACGTGCCCGCCGTGCCACCTTGAACAGGAGATTCTGCTCGTCGAGCGACAACTGTCCGCCGCCGACCGGCAGGTGACGTCCGATGCGATCGATCGGCTCGGCGAGGTCATCCTTCGCAAGCTGCGATCGAATGATCCCACCGCTCGACAAGGCTACGCTCGCCGGTTCATCGCCAAGGTGGTGGTAGCGCCCGACTTGATCACCATTACGGGACCTATCAAGCCACTGGCTATCGCTGCCAACGGTGATCCCGATCAGCGAGCACCAATGGTGCCCTCTCTTGATCGGGAGTGGTGCCCCTGGCCGGACTCGAACCAGCACGCCTTGCGGCACTCGATTTTGAGTCGAGCGCGTCTACCAATTTCACCACAGGGGCAGCGCCGGATTCGCTAGACGACCGCGCGTTAAGGAGCAAGAGAGGTTAGGCTCCTCGATATTAACTTACGTACCCTCAAGATCAGACCATTCGGGCCGCTTGAGCTCCTCGCCAGCCAGCATTGCCCGCACCAACTCTAGGCGGTCACCCAGGAACTCGACGAGTAAATCGCGCTCTTCCACGGTCGCGGTTCGCCCTTCAATCTCTACAGCGGTGCTTTCAAATATGAGGCGGGTAGCAACCAGTTGTCCGTTTAGCGCGACAAGGTGGCGCGCAGCTGACCTGCTACCTTGGTCATCAAGCTCATAAACGGGGAAGCGACTGATCTCGTCGATCACTCCGCCAAATACAGCGGCAGCTCCTCGTAGGGTCAGCGAGACAGGTAGAAATTTAGGAGTCGTCCGATGATAACTCTCAAAGATTTCATACCCGTTTTGAAGCAAGCGGACGGCTGCCTTTCTCAGCTGACGCTTACGGTGCCAAATCGGCATAAACGCAGTGAAATAAGTTACCACGAGAGCTAGCATCGCGCCGAAGAACTGCGCCCAGCCCGCAAGTTTGTCGTGGCCTTCGAACCACAAAACGAGGTCGTCCATCTTGCTCATCCCTCAGCTCCGTGGTGCCTGCCGCCTGTAACTCAGCGCCTCCGCCACATGGATGCGTCCCACGCCTTCCGCTCCCGCGAGATCGGCGATCGTGCGCGCGACGCGGAGCACGCGGGTATAGCCTCGGGCCGAGAGACGCATCGCTTCGGCGGCCTGCGCCAGCAGCTTGCGGCCGGCTTCGTCCGGCACCGGTAGCGCGTCGCCTTCGGCTTCGGCGTTGGTGCGGGCCTTGGTGGCCGAATAGCGCCGCTGCTGGGTGAGGCGGGCTTCGGCGACCCGCGCCGCGACTTCCTTCGATCCTTCCGCCGGCGGGGGCAGCACGAGATCAGCGGCGGTGACGGGCTGGACCTCCACATGAAGGTCGATGCGATCGAGCAAGGGACCCGAGACCTTGGCCTGGTAATCGGCAGCACATCTGGGCGCGCGGGCGCAGGCAAGCGCCGGATCTCCCAGATGTCCGCAGCGGCATGGGTTCATCGCGGCGATCAGCTGAACGCGGGCCGGGAATGTGACGTGCGCATTGGCGCGGGCCACGCTGACCACCCCGGCCTCCAATGGCTGGCGCAGCGAATCGAGCACCGCGCGCTGGAATTCTGGCAGTTCGTCGAGGAACAGGACGCCCAGATGCGCGAGACTGACTTCGCCCGGCTTCACCTTCAGCCCGCCCCCGGTGAGCGCGGCCATCGAGGCGCTATGGTGCGGCGAGCGGAACGGCCGCGTGCGGGTGAGCCGCCCGCCCATCAGCGTGCCCGCGACCGATGCGACCATCGAAACCTCGAGCGCCTCGGCGGCATCGAGCGGCGGCAGGATGCCGGGAAGGCACGAGGCGAGCAGCGACTTGCCCGCACCCGGCGGTCCGCTCATCAGCATGTTATGGCCGCCCGCCGCCGCGATCTCGAGCGCGCGCTTGGCGGTCTCCTGGCCCTTCACCTGAGCGAGATCGGGGCCGTGATCCGGCGCGTCGGCCTCACCCGGCGGGGGAGCCGCGATGAGCTGGTTGCCCTTGAAGTGATTGAGCAGCGCGATCAGGTCGGGCGCGGCGATGACTTCCACTTGCCCAGCCCATGCGGCTTCGGGGCCTTGTGCGACGGGGCAGACCAGCCCCTTGCCGATCTCCGAAGCATGGAGCGCGGCCAGCAGCACTCCGGGCGAAGGGGCGATGCGGCCGTCCAGCGCGAGTTCGCCGACGACGACATAGCCCGCAAGCGTCTCGGCATCGACGACGCCCATCGCTCCCAGCAGCGCCAGCGCGATCGGCAGATCGAAATGCGAACCTTCCTTGGGAAGATCGGCGGGCGAGAGATTCAGCACGATATGCTTGGGCGGAAGCGCCAGGCCTATCGCGGCCATCGCGGCGCGGACGCGCTCGCGGCTTTCGGCCACTGCCTTGTCGGGCAGGCCGACCACGACGAATTTGGGCAGTCCGGCGACGAGGTTGCATTGCACCTCGACCGCGCGCGCTTCCAAACCCAGATACGCAACCGTCGATACGCTCGCAACCAAGACCGCCTCCCCCCAGAGCGGGGCGAGCATAGCGGCTTTTCGCCGATGTGGAACGGTGTCGCGCCACAATGGCTGAAATGTCGTGTGGCACCACGGAGCGGCAATGCGCGTTCTCCTCGCGATGGATGACACGCGCCCTGTCTTGCATGAGCAACACACAGTCCCCACTTCACCCCCTATGGAGAGCAAAGGACGCCGCAGCCCCGTTATTCGCATCGCCCTGCTCATTGCGGGGGTATTGCTGATCCTCGTGACCCCATTGGTGGGAATCATTCCCGGGCCGGGTGGAGTTTTCGTATTCGCCGGCGGGCTGGTGCTGGTGCTTCAGAACTCCAATTGGGCGCGCGGGCGCTTCGTCCGGCTCAAACGCCGCTGGCCGCGTTTCGGGCATTATGCCGATATGGCGCTTCGCCGGCGCAGCTTCCGCAGACGCCAACAACGCGATAAGGAAGCCGCCGCGGCCGAGGCCGAAGCCGCGATGCTCGGCTTCCCGCAGGAGTCGCGTTGACTTGATCGTGAACCCTGCTTATGGGCACCCGACACGCGGCCGCCCTTGTGGTGGCCCTTTTAGTTATGTTCGAGGATGAGCGATGAAGCGGACCTTTCAGCCGAGCAATCTGGTGCGTGCGCGCCGGCACGGCTTCCGCTCGCGGATGGCAACGCCGGGTGGCCGCAAGGTGATCCGCGCACGCCGCGCACGCGGGCGCAACAAGCTTTCGGCGTAACTGCCGCGGCCCTGACCGGCCTCACGCAGCGCAAGGACTATCTGGCGGCGAATAGCGGCAAGCGGGCTCCCATGCCCGGCTTCGTCCTGCTGATGCGCGCGCGTGAGGATTCGGATCCCACGATGCGGATCGGGATCACCGTTTCCAAGAAGGTCGGCAACGCGGTCGTCCGCAATCGGATGAAGCGGCGCTTCCGCATGCTCGCGCGCGAAGTGTTGCCCACTGAAGGGCTGGCGGGCGCGGATCATGTGCTGATCGGGCGAAACGGCGGGATCGAGCGCGATTATGCGGCGCTCAGGGCCGAACTGGTCAAGGCGCTGGCGAAGGTGAAAAGATGAACCGCACCTTCTCCTCGCTCCCCTCCCTGCAAGGGAGGGGCTGGGGGTGGGTGGCGTCAGGGCGTACCGCAGCCGCTCGCCGCCGCGAGCCGTATCGCGGGCATCGACCCACCCCTAACCCCTCCCTTTCAGGGAGGGGAATCACATGATCGCCCGCCTCCTCATCCTGGTCGCTCGCGGCTGGCAGCTCGGCCCTTCGCTGGTCCTGCCGCCCAGCTGCCGTTACTCTCCAAGCTGTTCGGCCTATGCAATCGAGGCGCTTCGCCGCTATGGGGCGCTCAAGGGCGGCTGGCTTGCGGCGAAGCGGATCCTTCGTTGCAATCCATGGGGCGGATGCGGGCATGATCCCGTACCGTAAGATTTCCGGGGAATATCGGTGAAAGAAGACCAGAAGAATTTTCTGCTGTTCGCGGTGCTGGCGGCGCTGATCCTGTTCGGCTGGCCGATGATCGCGAGCTGGGTTTTCCCGACGCAAAATCCTGCGCCGAACAAGATCGAGGCCGGGAAGACCACGCCCGTCGCCGATCCGAAATCCGCGCCCACGGCCAACACGCCCGCCGCGATCCGCGACCGCGCGCTCGTAATCAAGGAAAGCGCGCGCGTCGCGATCGACACGCCCGCGCTCAAGGGCTCGATCAACCTGAAGGGCGCCCGGATCGACGATCTCGTCCTCGCCAGGTATCCGGAAACCATCGCCAGGAACGCGGCGCCGATCCGGTTGCTCTCGCCGGCCGGCACGCAGGACGCCTATTTCGCAGGCTTTGGCTGGCGCGACGACGGGTTGAAACCGCCGGGCGCGGACACTGTCTGGCAGACGAGTTCTCCGGTGCTCTCACCCGGCAAGCCGGTCACGCTTTCGGCGGCCAACGGCCAGGGCCAGATATTCCGGATCGAAATCGCCGTCGATGACAAATACATGTTCACGGTGAAGCAGACCGTCGCCAACGCCGGCACCGGCGTGGTCCCGGTCGCGCCCTATGGGCTCGTCTACCGCAACGGCATCTTCAAGGATCCCGATAGCTGGACCGTCCATATCGGCCCGATGTCGGTCCACAGCGGAGCCGCCAATTACGATCTCAACTTCAGCGACCTGGACGAAGCCGCCTCCAGCTTCCGTTCCAAGGCCACGTGGCTCGGCTTCACGGACAAATACTGGCTCACGGCCTTGATCCCCGATCAAGCGGCCGCGGTGGACGGCAATTTCCGCGCCGCACCTGGTGGCGCCTACCAGGCTGATTACGCCCGCGGCCCGCAATTGCTGCAGCCGGGCTCAAAGGTGTCGCACACCAGCCGCTTCTTCGCCGGGGCGAAGGAAACCGCACTGCTCGACACTTATGAAGCGCAGGGCGTCACGCGCTTCGGCAAGGCGATCGACTGGGGATGGTTCGAGATCCTCGAAAAGCCGATCTTCTATTATCTCGACTGGCTGTTCCGCATGATCGGCAATTTCGGCGTCGCGATCATCTGCCTTACGATCACGATCCGGCTGCTGCTGTTCCCGATCGCCAACAAGCAATTCGCCTCGATGGCGAACATGCGCGCGATCCAGCCCAAGATGAAGGCGCTGCAGGAACGGCACAAGGATGACAAGCAGCGCCAGCAGCAGGAGATCATGAAGCTGTACAAGGAAGAGAAGGTAAATCCGCTCGCGGGCTGCCTGCCGCTCCTGTTGCAGATTCCGATCATGTACGCGCTCTACAAGGTGCTGCTCCTGACCATCGAAATGCGCCACCAGCCCTTCGTCTTGTGGATCAGGGATCTCTCCGCGCCCGATCCCGCGACGATCCTGAACCTGTTCGGCTATCTGCCCTTCACCGTGCCCGGCTTCCTGGCGATCGGCGTGATCCCGGTGCTGCTTGGCGTCTCGATGTACTATCAGATCAAGCTGAACCCTGCGCCGATGGACGATATGCAGAAGCAGATCTTCGCGATCATGCCGTGGATGCTGATGTTCGTGATGGCGCCGTTCGCGGTGGGCCTGCAGGTTTACTGGATCACCTCCAACGTGATCACGATCCTGCAGCAGCGCTGGCTCTATTCGAAGCATCCGGGCTTGAAGGAGCCCCTGCCCAAGAAGGAAGCGAAGGCGAAGTGACCGACGCTTTCGAGCCAGAGGCTATCGAAGCGGCGCGCAAGCTCTTCGCCGGACCGATTTCGTTCCTGAAATCGGCGCCCTCGCTTGAGCATATTCCCAACGCAAACGTGCCCGAGGTCGCCTTTGCCGGGCGCTCGAACGTCGGCAAGTCTTCGCTGCTCAACGCGCTTGCGGGCCGCAACGCGCTCGCCCGCACGTCGAACACGCCGGGCCGGACCCAGGAACTCAACTTCTTCGAGGTCGGCGATCCCCTCGCCTTCCGCCTGGTCGATATGCCCGGCTACGGCTTCGCCAAGGCCCCCAAGGACATGCAGCGCAAGTGGCGCTATCTGGTCAACGACTTCCTGCGCGGACGCGACGTGCTCAAGCGCGCGCTGGTGCTCATCGATTCGCGCCACGGCATCAAGGATGTCGATCGCGAGATCCTCGACATGCTGGACACCGCCGCCGTCAGCTATCGCATCGTCATGACCAAGGCGGACAAGATCAAGGCGAGCGTGCTCACCGAAATGAAGGCGCTGACCGCCGATGAAGCGCGCAAGCGCCCCGCGGCGCATCCGGACATCATCGTCACGTCGAGTGAAAAGGGAATGGGCATTCCCGAGCTGCGCGCCGCAGTGGTCGAGGCGATTGGCTGAGCGGAAGGACGGGGAGCGGATGACAAGCAGGCGGCCGCCCTAGCGCCGGCGGATCAGCGCCTTGAGGTCGGCGAGCCGGAACGCGCGGGTGACGAAACAAGCGACGCCGTAGATCGCGCAGCCGGCGCCTACCAGCGTGGCGAGCGCCAGATAGCGCTGGACCATCGGCCCGTTGAGCCAGGGATCGAGCAACCTGTCTAATCCGAACACCGCCGCCCCCATCAGCAGCGCCGCGAGCGCGAGGCGGGGCAGGCGGTGCTTGAGCTGCGCATCGGCCTTGAAATGCCCGCGCTTCACCAGCTCGCGGTAGAGCATCCAGACGTTTAAGGTCGCGGCCAGCGCAGTTGCGAGTGGAGGCCCGACATGGCCGATCAGCGGGATCAGCGCGAGATTGGCGACGATGTTCACTGCAACCGACCAGAGCGCGAAGCGCACGGGGGTTCGCGTATCCTGTCGCGCATAATAGCCGGGCGTCAGCACCTTCATCATCACATAGCTGGGCAGCCCGATCGAGAAGCCGGCAAGTGCCAGCGCGCAGGCTGCGGTGTCCGCCGCGTCGAACTCGCCATATTGAAAAAGCCCGCGCACGATCGGCTCGGCCGCGACGATCAGCGCCACCATCGCGGGGAGCGTGAGGAACAGCGCGAGCTCGATGCCGCGATTCTGCGTCTCCATCGCTTCGGCTTCCTTGCCGGCGCCCAGCAGCCGCGAGACGGTAGGGAGCAGGATGGTGCCCAGGCCGATGCCGATCATCCCCAGCGGAAGCTGGTTCAGCCGATCGGCATAATAGATGTACGAAAGCGAGCCTGACGCCAGCAGCCCCCCGGCCAGCGCGCTGGAGACCAGCAGGTTGAATTGCGTGGCGCCCGCGCCCGCCGCGGCGGGGAGGATCAGCTTCATCAGCCTTTTCACTTCGGGATCCAGCCGGGGCAGACGGGGCTTCAGCGAGACTCCGGATTGCCGGCACGCCAAAGCGAGCCAGCCGAGCTGGAGCAGCCCGCCAACCGGAATCGCGATCGCCTGTGCGCGCGCAGTCTGGAACGGGTCGCCGTGGAACAGCAGCAGCGCGGTCACCATCGCAATGTTCAGCAGGATCGGCGCCGCTGCGTTGATCCAGAACTTGTCGAGCGAATTGAGTATCCCGCCGAGCAGCGAAGCGAGGCTGATCAGCATCAGATAGGGTATCGTGTAGCGCGACAATTCGACCGCAAAGGCGAACTGATCGCGCGGCGCATCGTTGAAGCCGCCCGACAGCGCCCAGGTAACGGGCCAGGCGGCCGCGAGCATCACCGCGGTGAACAGCAGCAGCGCCGCGAACAGCACCGCCAGCGCGCGCTCCGCAAAGGCAAGTGCGGGGCCCAGCTCGCCATTTTCGCCCATCTTGCGATTGAACATCGGCACGAACGCCGCCGCGAACGCGCCCTCCGCGAACAAGGCGCGAAACATGTTGGGCAGGCGGAATGCGATCGTGAACGCATCCGACGCGAACCCCGCGCCGACATAGCGCGCCTGGAGCGAATCGCGCACCAGCGCCAGCACGCGGCTGGCGAGCGTGAGCCCGCCCACCGAGCCGAGCTTGCGGGCGAGGTTCATGTCAGGTCTTGCCGCCCGACGGGGTCAGGCTTCGCCCGCTGGCTCGCTCAGCTGTTCGGCTGCCTGAGCCCGCTGCGCCATGTAGATGCCGCCGAAATCGATCGGCTCGAGCATCAGCGGCGGGAAGCCGCCGTCGCGGACGGCATCCGCGAGCACGCGGCGCGCGAAGGGGAACAGGATGCGCGGGGCTTCGCCGAGCAGGAACGGGTCCAGCTGATCCTCGGGGATGTTGCGCAGCCCGAACAGGCCCGCATAGGAAAGATCGACCAGGAACGCGACCTGCGTGTCCGCCTGCGCGCGCACTTCGACCTTGAGCACGACCTCATAGACTTCATCGGCCACCTTTGCCGAGCCGATATTGAACTGCACGTCGATCGCGGGCTGGACGGTGCCCTGATAGATAGCAGGAGCGTTGGGATTTTCGAACGACAGGTCCTTCACATATTGCGAAAGCACGCCGGCGGCGGGGCCGGTATCTTCGCCATTCTGCACAGGCTCGCCGGTTTCGGCGATGTTGTCGGTCTCGGCCATTCGAATGATTCCTCTTGTTCCGGAAAGTTTCGCGCATCCGGCGCGTTTCGTCGCGTGCGCGCCTAGCAGCCACGCGCGGGCGTTTCAATCGCCGCAGGGCTCACAGGCGGTTTGAATAGCGGGCCGCTTCGCCCTATGTATCGGGTAACGAGACTGGAGGACCATGTTCTACGTAATCCTTTTCGCGATGGTCGCGGCGTTTCTCGCGCTCCGCCTGTATGCCGTGCTCGGCAAGCGCACCGGGCATGAGCAGCCCTTGCCCAAGCCCGCCGAGGAGCGCGTGGGGCTGCCACCCGTGCCGCGCACGATCGACGTGACTCCCGAAGTTCGTGACAGCGGCGCCCGGGCGATCGAGACGGGGGCCGAAAGCGGCCTGCGCGCAGTGATCGCCGCCGATCCGAGCTTTGATGTCGCGCAGTTCGTCGAGGGGTCGAAATCGGCGTACCGGATGATCCTCGAAGCCTTTTGGAAGGGCGATGAGGAAACTTTGGGCTGGCTGGTGGAGGACGATGTTCGCGAAGGTTTTACAGCGGCAATCGCCGAGCGCCGCGAAGCGGGCCATGTGCTCGAAAACCGGCTTGTCGCGATCGAGCGCGCGCTGATCACCGAGGCGCTGGTCGAGGGCAAGACGGCGCGGATCACGGTGCGCTTCGATGCCGATATCGCTTCGGTGACGCGCGATGCGGATGGCAACCTCATCGCGGGGTCGATGAGCGACGCCGTGGAAACGCACGATAGCTGGACCTTCGCGCGCAAGCTGCGCAGCGACGATCCCAATTGGAAGCTCGTCGAAACCGACGACGCCTGAACAAGAGGCTGATGGCTATGCGGGCATGGGGGGTGGTCGTGCTGGCGGCGCTGTTGAGCGCTTGCTCGGGCGGAGTCGTGCCGCGTTATGTCGAGTCCGGGCCTGCGCCGGTTTCCGAGCCGGTTCGAGCACCCGAACCCCATGCGCATGTCGCGGTTCGCCAGCCCATCCCGGCCACCCCGCTTGCCCCGATCACGGCTCCGGCTGCCGCCCCCACGGTCACCGCCGCGGCCAAGGCGGGGGTGATTGCCGGCCCTCCGGTCGATACGCTGCCGATCACGGACGACAATGCGGCGCGCGCATTGGCCGCCTTCAAGATCAGTTGCGGCGGGCTCCAGAAGCGCACGGACAATAGCGGCCTGACGCGCGGCAGCGATTGGGCGCCGGCATGCGAGGCCGCGAAAACGACAGCGCCCCGCGACGCGCGCGCATTCTTTTCCCGTTGGTTCGAAACGGTCCAGATCGCCGACGGCAAGGCCCAGGCGACGGGCTATTACGAGCCCGAAATCGCAGGATCGCGCGAACGTCGCCGGGGATATGAAGTGCCGATCTACGGCCGCCCGAGCGACCTGATCGATGTCGAGCTTGGCCAGTTCAACGCGGATTTGAAGGGCAAGCGCATCCGTGGCCGCGTGGCCGGGCAGACCTTCATTCCGTATTTCGAACGCAAGGAAATCGAACAGGGCGCGATCCACGATAGGGCCCCGGTCATCGCTTACGCCGCCGATCCGGTCGAAATCTTCTTCCTCCAGATCCAGGGCTCGGGACGCCTTCGCCAGCCCGACGGCAGCGTGATCCGCATCGGCTTCGCCAGCCAGAACGGCCGCGACTATACGGGCATCGGCGCGTTGATGCGCGATCGCGGGCTGCTCAAGCCCGGCGGCGCATCGATGCAGGGCATCATGGCCTATCTGCGCGAGAATCCCGAGCAGGGCCGCGACATCATGTGGGAGAATAAGAGCTTCGTGTTCTTCCAGGAATTGAAGGGCGCGGGACCGCTGGGCTCGATGGGGCTGCCGGTGACCGGCCAGGCGAGCGCCGCGGTCGATCCGCGGTTCGTTCCCTTGGGCGGCCTCGTCTTCCTCTCGATGGACCGGGCGGAGGCCAATGGGCTTTGGGTAGCGCAGGATACCGGCGGAGCGATCAAGGGATCGAACCGCGTCGACACCTTCTGGGGCGCGGGCGAGGAAGCGCGCGCCATTGCAGGCGGAATGAATTCGCGCGGCACCGCCTGGCTGCTCGTCCCGCTCGGCACGCTCGCGCGGCTGACGGCCACGCCGTGAGGCGATTGGCGCCCGAGGAAGCGGCGCTATGGCAACGAGTGATCGCAAGCGTGAAGCCGATTGCGGGCCGGGCTGTTAAATCTCCCCTCCCTGCAAGGGAGGGGCTGGGGGTGGGTGCGCGCGCAAGCGCGCCTGCTACCCCGCCAAGGCAGCGCCAGCCGGGGCATCGAGCCCCGTCTGACGCTAAACCCACCCCTCAACCCCTCCCTGTTAGGGAGGGGAGTAAGAAGGGGGAGGGGAGTAGGAGCGCCAACACGCTAGATGGCTCCTGGGATCGTCAGCTCTCGCGGGGACTCGTCGCGCCCGAAAGCGCGATCGACTTGCATGGGCACAGCCTGGCCTCGGCCTATGACCGGCTGGATCGAGGGCTGGAGCAGGCGATAGCGCAGGGCGACCGGGTCCTGCTGCTTGTCACCGGCAAGCCCCCGCGCGCCGAATCCGAGCGGCCGCATGTGCGCGGCGCGATCCGCGCGGCGGTTGGCGACTGGCTCGCCGGTTCGCGCCATGCGGGCCGGATCGCTGCGGTGCGCAATGCGCACCCGCGCCACGGCGGCAGCGGCGCGCTATATATTGTGCTGCGGCGCGCTGATCGGGCCTGATAAGGAAAACAATCTTAACCTCTCTCTGCGATTTTCCGGCCTTCTGAAACCGGGCTTTCAGCCTGTGTGCGAAGGGGGATCGGGCAGCCGCGGTGGAAGGATTTTCGCTCAAGAGCCGCGCCATCGCCTTTGCGATGTGCGCCGGGGCGGTAGCGTTTATCCTCGCTCTCGCCGCGGCTTCGACTCCGGACATGATCACCGTGGAAACCGCCGGCCGCGCGCTGATTGCCGCGATCGTCTGCGGCGCGATGTGCTGGGCCTCGGCCGAGCGCACCATCGCATCGACCGCGGGGGCCATCGACGCGGCCATCGCGCGCCTCACCCAGGCGGCGAATGGCGACCTCGAAAGCGAAATTCCGCCCGAGATCGACGAATGCGTGCCCGAGCTTGCCTCTGCCATGGGCGGGCTGTTTCGCCAGCTTCACTCGAACCTCGAAAGCGTGCAGCGGCTTGCGATGTTCGATCCCGTGACGTCGCTGGCCAATCGCACCAATTTCCGCCGCACGGTGGAGCGCGCCCTCGCCGACATGCCCGCGAGCGAGAACGCGGTGCTCTATTTCATCGATCTGGATCGTTTCAAGGCGGTGAACGACACGCTTGGGCATGCCACCGGGGACGCGCTGCTGGGCATGGTCGCCAATCGGCTGCGGGCAATGGCGGACCGCTTCGCCGACGCCGGAACCGGTTCGCCCCTGATTGGCCGCCTGGCGGGCGATGAGTTCACGATATTCTTCCCCGGCCTGAGGGATCTGCGAGATGCCGACCGGATCGGCCGCGGCATCCTCTATGCCCTGTCCGAGAGCTTCGATCTTGCGGACCAGGAAGTGTCGATCGGGGCCTCGATCGGCATCGCGATGCGGCCCGAGCACGGCGTGACGCTCCACGACCTGATGCGCGCGGCCGATGCCGCCATGTATCATGCCAAGGCAATGGGCCGGGGCCGCGCCGAGCATTTCACCGAAGCGCTGGCCGCCGAGATCGCCGAGCGCACGCAGCTGGAAAGCGACCTTCGCGAAGCAGTGGACAAGGATCAGTTCACGCTCGTCTTCCAGCCTCAGATATCTGCAGTAGATGGCCGCATCATCGCCGCAGAGGCATTGCTGCGCTGGCGGCATCCCGACGGGCTCAAGATGCCTGGCGCCTTCCTGCAACGTGCCGAAGAGACCGGGCTGATCGTCGAGATCGGCGAATGGGTGGTCAAGAGTGTCGCCGAGACGATATCACGCTGGGGCCGGCTAGGGCTGGAGCAGCGGCTTGCGATCAATGTCAGCCAGCGCCAGATCGATCACGCAGGCTTCTTCCGCCGCCTGCGCGAGGCGATGCACGCCGCCGCGGCGCCTGCAAACCTGCTCGAACTGGAAATCACCGAGACGCTGGCGATGCATTGCTCTAGCGACGTGATGGACGCCGTCGCCGCGCTGCGCGCGGACGGCGCGACGGTGGCGATCGACGATTTCGGCACCGGCTATTCGAACCTCGCCCGCCTGCGCGGGCTGCCGATCGACCGGATCAAACTGGACCGATCGATGATCGAGCACGTCGCCGAGCATGCCGAAGCTCGCGCCATCGCCCAGGCGATGATCGGGCTGGTCCACGGGCTGGGCTGCGAAGCCGTGGCCGAGGGTATCGAGAACGAGGACCAGGCCGCGGTCCTGCGTATCATCGGGTGCGACGTGTTGCAGGGCTATGCAGTGGCACAGCCGATGGCGGAGGATGAGTTCATCGCCTGGGCCAAGGGCGTGGAGCCCCAGCGGATCGCCGGCTGACGCCGCCAAAGTTGACACTAGGGTCATACTATCGCACTTGTTTTTGCGGGGGGGGCGAATATTCCCGATGTTCGGACTGGCCATGGGGCTTGTTCGGAACGACGATTTCAAAGAGCGGGCGGCACCGCCGACCGGCCCAGCCAAGCAGGCGCAATCCTACATTGCAAGCATCTCGTCGTCCGGAAGGATAGCTCGGCGTAACTCACAAAGCTGTCGGACGGGTTACGACCCAGTTGCGGACATTCGCCCATCATGAGAAGGTGAGCTTATGACATCGATGCTGACCATCGCATTTGTCGCGCTCTTGCTCGCCTTCGTCGTGGCCCGCGTCGTTCAAAAGAGCGCTGGGCGACGGCCTTGGTTTTGGCCAGCAACCGGCGCCTGTGCTGTCGCGCCTGTCGTCCTGATTTACGTCAGCATGCAGTTCTCATCTCAAATGGTTGCATGGGCGCTGCTCCTACTGACGCCCGCCGCCGTCGCGTGGGCGACGGGCTGGTTTGTCGGTTCCGTGCTCCGAACGCGCTCTTCGGCAAACGGCAGCTAACCACCCATTTTCGGCGTGCCCAGCCGGGCCGTGAAGCCGCTGCTGATGCGCACGGCCTAGGAAGAAAAGGCTCGCCGCAGCACTTCCGCATAGACCTCGGCAAGCGCCGTCAGATCATCGAGCGCCACCGCTTCGTCGAGCTTGTGCATCGTCGCGTTGATCAGCCCGAACTCGACCACGGGGCAGAGCTTCGACAGGAAGCGCGCATCGGATGTCCCGCCTGTGGTCGAAAGCTCCGGAGCGAGGCCAAGCCTAGCCTGGATCGCGCCGGACACCAGCGACGACAGCACACCCGGCTCGGTGAGAAACGCCTCGCCATAGACCCTGCCCTTCACGACCGAATCGGGCGCGTGGCGCAGCACGATTTGCTCGATCCGGGCGACCAGATCGGGACCTTCTTGCAGATCGTTGAAGCGGATGCTGATCCGCGCCGTGGCGCGCGCGGGGATAATGTTGGTCGCGCGGTTGCCCACTTCCAGATCGATAACTTCGATGTTCGAAGGCTGGAACCAGGCATTGCCCGAATCCAGCTCGATCGCGTCGATCTCCGCGAGTGCGCGCACCAGCCGGGGTACCGGATTGTCCGCCAGATGCGGATAGGCGACGTGTCCCTGTTGCCCGATCACCGCCACATCGATCACCGCCGATCCGCGCCGGCCGATCTTGATCGTGTCGCCCAGCCGCTGTGCCGAGGTGGGTTCCCCGACCAGGCACATGTCGGGCCTCAGCCCGCGCTCCGCCATCCGTTCGATCAGCCGCGGCGTGCCGAAGGTGGCCGGGCCTTCCTCGTCGCCGGTGACGATCATGCTTACCATGCCTTCGGGCACGCGCGCCGCCGCGACGACGAACGCGGCGATCGCGCCCTTCATATCGACCGCGCCGCGGCCGTGGAGGAGGCCTCCGCGTATCTCGGGCTGGAATGCCCCGCTCGTCCAGCCCGCCCCTGGCGGCACAACGTCGAGATGCCCAGCAAAGGCGAAGTGAGGACCACCCTCGCCACGCACGGCCAGCAGATTCTCGACTGGACCATCGGGGGCTTCGCCCTCGACGAAGCGCTCGACGCGAAAACCGAGAGGGAGCAGCGCTGCCTCGAGCACATCGAACACGGCTCCGCGCGCTGGCGTCACGCTCTCGGCGGCGATCAGCGCCTTGGTGAGTTCGATTGCGTCTGGCAAACAGGCCTCCCGTTCCGGTGGAGGTGGCATTGCCCAAGCTCGATCTCGATACAATCCCGCAGACGAATGCGACCGGCTATCCGACTCCCTTCGACGAAGCCGTGCGGGGCCGCTGGTATCGCCGCCTCGGGCCAGCGAGCGGCCTGAGCGAGATGGGCGTCAGCCATGTCACGCTGAAGCCGGGCGCATGGTCCTCGCAGCGACACTGGCATTCGTGCGAGGACGAATTCGTCGTGATGCTCTCAGGCGAGGCAGTGCTGATCGACGATGCGGGGGAGCAGGTGATGCGGGCGGGCGACTGTGCGTCCTTCCCCAAGGGCGACCGCAACGGCCATCATCTGCAGAATCGCGGCGAGGTCGATTGCGTATTCATCGCCGTCAGCGCTGGCGACAAGGCGGCCGACGCCGGCGAATATCCCGATATCGACATGGTGTTCGGGCCGGGCGGATATGCGCGCAAGAACGGGACGCCCTACCCCAGCAAAAGGCTGCCTTAACCCGCCACCGGCGTTTCGAACTGCTCGATCACCCAATCCTCTTCCTGCGCGCCGGCGATCCAGTCCTGCATGAAGGGGTGCTGGAGCACCGCAAGCAGATAGGCCTGGGCGAAGCGGGCGACGGGGAGCGAATAGGTGACGATCCGCGTCACCACCGGCGCGAACATGATGTCCGCCGCGCCGAATTCGCCGAACAGGAATTGGCCCTCGCCCCCGAAGCGCGCACGGGCCTGCACCCATAATTCCATGATCCGCGCCAACTCCTGCTGCACATCGGCATCGGGGGTCTTGGGCGGATAGACTTGGCGGATGTTCATGCCGTGCTTGCGGCGGAGCGAGGCGAAGCCCGAATGCATTTCAGCCGCCATGGAACGGGCCATCGCGCGCGCCGCGGGGTCCTTGGGCCAGAACTTCTCGTCGCCCGTCTTGTCGTTGAGATATTCGACGATCGCCAGGCTGTCCCAAACCACGGCATCGCCATCCCACAGGATCGGCACCTTGCCGGAGGAAGGTGCGAATTCGTCGCCTTCGCGGCGCTTGTCCCAATTCTCGTCGTACAAGGGCACGACGACTTCCTCGAATGGAATGCCCGATTGCTTGCACGCCAGCCAGCCGCGCAGCGACCAGGAGGAATATGCCTTGTTGCCGATGATGAGCTTCATGGGCTGTCCTCTAGCCAAGCGCGAAGCCGGGGTCGAGGATGGTTGTGACGCTTATTGGGGGCAGCGAACGGGGTTTCTCGTGAGCCAATTCCATAGGAGGCGCGGCGGCGCCGCGGCTTCGCCTTTCGCCGCGGCAACTTTGCGCGAGTGCCAGCAAGCGGCCCCGTGAAGGACGGGCATGAGCCGCGTCGGGTCGGCCTTCGCCTGGTTTAGAACGCGCCGAGCTTGCGCACATAGGGATCGAATTGATTCCCCCTGTTGCTCGCCTCCCAGGCGGGGATGAGTTCCAGGACGATGGTGATTTCCATGGTCGTGAGCGCATCCGCGCGAGCTGCGGCGACCCAGACGGCGCCCAGGGGCTGCAGCCGAGAATAGTCGGGCGCCGATTGTACTGAAAGGGCCAAAGGCAGTGTCAGCGAAAGCAAAAAGGGTGGCATCGTCATCTCCGGGCGAATGGTCTGAACATCCCAGCCCTTGCAACGAAGGCTAGAGGCGAAGATGGATGCCACGCCGATGAAGCGGGGCCAATGCCATGAATACGAGCAGCGCGACGGCCAGTGAATACAGGAACGACGCCAGATACGGATAGCGCAGCACGCTCAGAGCCGCCTCGTATCCGGCCCGCTGGAATCCCAATCGCATCCCGGCCAGCCCGATCAGCAGCGACAGGATATAGCCAAGGATCGCGTTCATCCCGAAGACCTGGAACGGCGTGAGGGCGGCGCGGATCGCGGGCGCCCGCCCGGCCAGGACGCAGAGCACCAGCAGCAGCGCCGAAAGCCCCGAGGTGAGCAGGGCGAAGCTCGACGTCCACAGCTTCTTGTTGAGCGGAAACCATGGGTGCATCGCCAGCCCCATGGCGATCAGCGTGACGCCGCCGATCGCGATCCAGCGCAGCGCGCGCGCCGGATCGCGCTTCCACGTGAGTGCCGCGACTGCGCCGAGCAGCACATTGGCGAGCGCGGGGATCGTCGAAAACAGCCCTTCGGGATCATAGACGACATTGCCCGCCTCATCCCTGCCGAAGCGCCAGATATGCTGCGTGCCTACCAGCGTGCGGTCGACATAGCCGGCGAGATTGCCGCCGCGAGTGAAATCGCCGCCTAGCGCCATTGCCGCCCAGTAGAAGATCAGCGCCGCGCCCGCAGCCCCCGCTATCGCCCATAAGTGCAACTCCGCGCGTCCATCGGCGCCGCGCCGTGCTGTCAGGATCGCGATCGTGGCGGCGATCCCGTAGCAAAGTCCCAGGCGCGGAAAGACGCCGAAGACGCGCAGGTTCGCCAGCTCGGGCCGCACCAGCAATTGCCACGCCCAGCCGATCCCGATCAGGGCCGCCGTCCGCCAAGCGACGCGCCGCCACAATGCGGCGTCCACCTTGCGCGGAAAGGAGAGCCCGAGCGCTGCGCCCATCGCGCAGAGGAAAGCGGGGAACACCAGATCGGTGGGCGTGAAACCATGCCACTCGGCGTGATCGAGCGGCCACCAGACATGCTCGCCGGAACCAGGCGTGTTGACGATGATCATGCCCGCGACCGCGAGCCCGCGAAAGATGTCGAGGCCCTCGAGGCGCTGGAGAGGCTGGGAGGCCATGGGTATGGCCAGGGTGTTACCCATATCCGGCAATGGCCGGGGCGGAGCGCATTATTGGGCTGGGCCAGGAATGAGGGGGGAATGACGCGGTCCATCGGGACCGGCGAAATGACGCCGCCCAGCGCCAAAATGCGCCCGTCGCTTCGCGGTCGGCCGCTGCCGGATACAAGTACTCGCCCTAGGATGGAGCAGCTTCGCCCGCGACCGGCACCGGCGTTCCGAGATATTGCTGCAGCACGCCCTGGCTCACCAGCGCATCCAGGCTCGCCGAAAATGCAGCATCCAGCATGCCCTCCAGTCCCTTGGCGGCGAACTTCTCGACCGTGCCATAGCCGGTGGTGGTTACCGTCGCGACGACCTTCTTCTCGACCCGGTTATAAAGCTGCCACTCGACGTTGAGTGTCGCATTGCCCTTTTGCCCGCTGACCGAATCGCACAGATTGATCGTCTCGGGCCTGATTGTAGCGCCGATCAGATAGTCGCCCTTGCCGGCGTCGTCCGCTGTCGCGAACATGTTCGCCGAGGTCGTCAGCGCCGCGAAGCCCAATTTCTGCAGCTTTTCCGAGAAGAGCCGGTCGTAGCGCTCGTAATCCTGCGTCTTGGTCTCGCCCGATATCTTCCACTTGCTGGGAAAGACGCAGAGCGTGCCGCCCTTGATCTTGCCCTTGATGCCTCCCTCGGTGTTCATCACCACCTTGCTGAGCTGCACCGATTTGGTCGCGGTCTGCGCCGTGGCAGGCATGGCAGCCATGATCGCCGCGCCAGCCAGCGCGATCCAGATTCCCCGCATAATCCTCCCCTTAACTTGAACGAACCCCAGGAATAATTAGCGAAATCGAGGCGCGCAAGCGGCTCTTTCCCTCAAGCCGCTGCGCCGCTACAGCCCCCTCGTCCCAGGCACGCTTGCGCGGCGGCGCCCCCGCCGCCCGGGATCCGCGGCTGTCCAAGGGTCGGCGGTCAATCGGGCGCGGAGGCATTTCGATGAGGGTCGTCTCGGGCATCCAGACCACCGGCAATCTGCACCTGGGCAATTATCTGGGCGCGATAAGGCAATGGGTCGCGATGCAGGACGCCTTGGAGGGGAATGGGGGACAGTGCCTGTTCTTCCTGGCGGACCTCCACGCGCTGACCGGCAATGTCTCCCCGCAGGAGCTCGCCAACTCGACAATCGAAATGGCCGCGACCTTGCTCGCGGCGGGGATCGACCACCGGGCTATCCTGTTCAACCAGAGCCGCGTCCCCGCGCATGCCGAGCTTTGCTGGATCCTCCAGGGCACGGCGCGGATGGGCTGGCTCAACCGGATGACTCAGTGGAAGGACAAGGCCGGCAAGAACCGTGAAGGCGCCAGCGTGGGGCTATTCACCTATCCCGTGCTCCAGGCCGCCGATGTGCTGGTCTATCAGGCGACGCATGTGCCGGTGGGCGAGGACCAGAAGCAGCATCTCGAACTGGCGCGCGATATCGCCGCCAAGTTCAACACCGATTTCCACGTCGATCTCTTTCCCCTGCCCGAGCCCCTGGTCTCGAAAGCGGCGCCGCGGATCATGAGCCTGCGCGACGGCAGCGCCAAGATGTCGAAGTCCGACCCTTCGGATGCCTCGCGGATCAACCTGATCGACCCGGACGACATGATCGCCCAGAAAATCCGCAAGTCGAAGACCGATCCCGAGCCGCTGCCCGATAATTTCGATGCACTGGCCGAGCGCCCCGAGGCGAAGAACCTCGTGACGATCTATGCCGCGCTGGCGGAGCGGACTCCGCAATCCGTGGTGGAGGAATTCGCCGGGCAAGGCTTCGGCGCGTTCAAGCCCGCGCTGGCCGACCTGGCGATTTCCGTGCTCGCCCCGATGCGAGACCGGTTGGTGCGGCTGCTGGACGACCGGGGCGCAGTTGGCGCAGAACTGGCCAAGGGCGCCGAACGCGCCCAGGCGCTGGCCGCACCCACGCTGCTGGCGGCACAAAAGGCAGTAGGACTACAGGTCTGAACAGGGGGGATGAACATGCTGCGCAGAATCTCGATTGCCAGCAAGACCAACAGCTTTCGACATGGGAGCATTCCCAACGCAGTTGCGGCAGTTACGGGGACTGACTCGCGATTACTCCAGGCGGTCACGTCCTTTGGAAGGAAACACGTCACGCCTTGCTGCGTTAGCCTATGTTGATGGGAAAGGCGTGCCGCTTTTTCCTGAGCCGAAGGATTGGCTGATGCGCAATGCGCTGGCGCTGTTGGCGCCCTCCCTCCTCGCGATCGCCTCGTGCAGCGGCGGCGACTCCAGCGGCGGCGGCAATCCGCCCCCGGTGGCGACGGTCACGCCCACGCCGACTCCAAGCGTCTCGCCGACGCCGACGCCCACTCCCGTGCCAAGCGCGAGCCCCACGCCGACCGGCACCGATTTTCTCTCGCGCGCCGCCGCGCTCTACACCGTTCAGCCCGATATCGCCGCATGCCAGGCGGGAACGCTGCATCCCGCGGTCACCGCGAGCCTCCTCACGTCGCTCAACAATGTGCGGGCGCTCCACCGCTTGCCCCCGGTGGTCTATTCCCCGAGCGACGAAGCGTCGGCGCAGCAATCCGCGCTGATCATGGCCGCCAACGGCCAACTCAGCCACACGCCACCCGCGAGCTGGGCCTGCTATTCGAGCCTGGGCGCATCGGGCGCGGCAGCGAGCAATCTCTATGGTGGAGTGGGGACCGGGCTGACTCTGCTCAGCGAAGAGCAGATCGTCGCCGGCTTCATGACGGAGATCAACAATCTGGTGATCGAGAGCGTCGGCCATCGCCGCTGGCTGCTCGATCCGTTCCTCGGCTCGGTCGCTTATGGTCGCGTCGCCGGGCGCTACCAGACCAGCAATCGCGCCGACGCTGCGGCGATCAAGGTGTTCAACCTCGTTGGCCCATCGGGGCCGAGCGGCGCGCTGCCCGCGATCGTCGCCTATCCCTACGAGGAATATCCGGCGCGCTTCTTCGATACCAATGCGCTTCTTTCGTTCAGCGTGATCTCGAACACTACAAGCAAGTTCGGCAACACCAACGTCAACTTCTCGGGCGCAACGATCTCCGTTCGCGTGCGCGGCGGCGCGGCGCTTACCGTGTCGCGCGTCGCCTATGACAATGAGGGCTACGGACTGCCCAACAACCTGCAATTCGCTGTCGCGGGGCTGACGGCGAACACGATCTACGACGTGACGATCAGCAACGTGATCGTCGCGGGCACGCCCCGCAGCTACAGCTATTATTTCCGCATCGTCGCTTGATGAGGCCGCGGCCTGCGGTGGATCTGAGGTCTGAGGCACCATGTCGCGAACTACGCCACGGCCGCTTACGGCCCAATTGCGGGCATCAACTGCGAAGCCCAAAGTCGCGAGGTCAGCCAGCGACGTACTTCGTCAAAGCCTCCACAGCCTTCTCCGCATATGCGCCATTACACCCTCCGCGAATGCGCCAGCAAAGAAGAATACTGCTGGAGCGACCCATCGCACGACGATGCCTCGCTCGGGCTTCGCTTCAATAAGCTCGCGGGAGCTTTTGGCACGGACCAGCAGCAGCTGGCGCGAGGTGCCCGCTGGAAAATCCCCGTTGAACCCTGTGATGAGCTTTTCGATCTCACGCAGACAGGAAATCAACTCTAGCCGCGCTGCTTCTATCTCTTCCTCAGATAGGCCCTCGAAATTACCGCCAGCTCTAGACTTGAGATGCGCAAGCGTCCGTAGGCCAGCGGCACGCCTCGCGAGCGGCTCGGTCGCCGCCCTGCCGAAAAAATATCGGCCATCCGATGCTTTACTTGCGGCGAACCATTGTCCGCTGCCATCGAGTTGGTGCGACAGGACGACTTTCTCCGCAGGAACCGCCGCGTCGAGCAAACCGGTAAATTCGGGCACCCCTGCGTCTGCGGGAGGGTCAAGCTTGGCCATATTTCAATGCTAGTGATGCTGCTCACCAATTGATAGTTTCGCACCATGTTTAAGAATCAGCCACCGATTTTCGAAACGGGCAGCAAGCCTGAAATCTCACTTACGATGACCCGCATCAGGGAATGGCAAGATCATGGTTTTGGCCTCAATGCGAGCTACTTCGAGCGCGGCGAAATTGAGGGGGGCCACGAGGCAATTGCATCAGGCGAGGCAGATGACTTCTGGCGCGGCGGCAAGCAGATCGTCGGTAAAAAGCTCAGAATGCACGTCAAATTCCATAGTGATCTTTCGCGCCGGCAAACAGATAGAGGCATCATTGGCGGCGGGCAGTTTTACGATGAATACGTAGACATCGAGCTGAACCTAGAGCCTCAGCACGTCCGAGAGGTCGTTCACGAGTTACGGCTTAGCGCAGTGCGACAGCTCTTCGTTGGCGGCTATGCAATTAGCCCCAAGATATTCAGGGCGACACGCTTTGGTCTAAGTGAACCGCGCGGCGGCCAGCCAGTATAAGCCGCAGTCTGAACGGTGCTGAGCGCTCCCCGATTTGTTTCAATAACGACGCTGGATGCAATTCGAGACGGCGTTCAGCGAACGACAGCAATCCACCCAAAAGCAGTCTTCGCCATCAAACCTTGCAATGTAGGATTTCGCCTGCTTGGCTGAGCCGGCCGGTAATGCGTCCGCTCTTTGAAATCGTCGGTCCGAAATCCCCATGGCCAGTGCGACATTGGGAACACTCGCGCCCGGGAAACCATCCCGATAGTGTGACCCAAGTGTGACCTTTGGCGGGGGGGTTACCGTAGCGCAGGAACCGCGCATTGGCCTAAACTTCGCCTAAACTTCCGCGCCGTCGCGCCGGCCCTCGCGGTGAAAAGCCGGGGTGGAGGCGTGACAATTCGCGTTGCCCCGCTCTCATCTCCTCCACCCCGACCCCCTCCGATGGGAGGGAACCGCCAAACTTGTCGCTCAGCCTTCGAGCGTGCGCATCAGCGTGCGGACGGCGCCGTCGATCTCGCTATCCTTGCCGCGCAGGTCCTCGATGCGCTTGACCGCGTGAATAACCGTTGAGTGATCGCGGTTACCGAACTTTCGACCAATTTCCGGCAGCGAGCGCGTCGTCAGGCGCTTGGCGAGATACATCGCGATCTGGCGCGGGCGGGCGATGGCGACCGCGCGGCGCTCCGAGATCAGGTCGATCTGCTTGACTTCGAAATGCGCCGAAACCGCGCGCTGGATCTCGTCGATCGTGATCCGGCGCTGCGCGGTGCGGAGCACTTCGCCCAGCGTCACCGTCGCGAAATCGATGGTGATCGTCTCGTTCGAGAGATTGGCGTAGGCGACCAGCCGATTAAGCGCGCCCTCCAGCTCGCGGACGTTCGACGTGATCCGCGCGGCGAGCAGATCCATCACTTCGTGCGGCATGTCTACCGCCGGCATGTCCTTGAGCTTCTGCGCCACGATCGCGCGGCGCAGCTCCAGCTCGGCGGGCTTGATGTCCGCGACCAGCCCCGAGCCCAGCCGGCCCGCAAGCCGCGTCTCGAAGCCCTCGAGCGCCTGTGGCGCGCGGTCGGCGGCGATCACCAGCCGCTTGCCGCTGCTCATGAACTCATTGACCGTGTGGAAGAATTCTTCCTGCGTCGCGTCCTTGCCGCCGATGAACTGCAGATCGTCGATCATCAGCAAGTCGACCGAGCGCAGCCGCGTCTTGAATGCGTGCGTATCCTTGGCGCGGATCGCCTGGACGAACTCGAACATGAAGCGCTCGGCGGTCACATAAATCGCGGTCGAATCGGGATTGGCCCCCAGAAAGGCCTGGCCGATCGCGTGCATCAGATGGGTCTTGCCCTGCCCGGTGCCGGCATGAAGGTATAGCGGGCTGAACTGCGGCATGCCGGGCTGGGCGACCGCGCGCGCCGCATTGAACGCCACCCGGTTGGTCGCATCGGTGACGAAACGGTGGAAGGTGAAGCGCGGATCGAATTGAGGGCGTTCGGCGGGCGCCGCGGCGGCGGGCGCCTCGGGCGCCGCCTGAAGGACGCGCTTGGGCTCATCCGCCATCGTCTCGACGGTGACGCTGATAACTTCGGGCAGCACGGCCCGGAACTCGAGCAGCAACCGCTCGGAATAATGGTTGCGGACCCACTGCGTCATGAAGGTCGAGGGCAGGCCCAGGCGAACGGCCTCAGCGGTGCTGCCGTCGACAAGCACGACGGGTTTCAGCCACTGATCGAACAATCGCTGCCCGGCCGAGCGGCGCAGGTTTCCCCGCACATGCGCCCAAGCCTTGGCGACTGCTTCCATCCCGTCACGCTCCACGGTTTGCACCTGAGTCAAACGACGCACCTCTCCCCCGCGAAAAGCCTGTGCTTCCGCGTATGAACTCGATCCCGACACATGATCTCTACGCAGCCGGTCTTTGCCCCCGGGCTTGGCGCGTTGAGTTCGTATAAATCCGGGCGAGGGACTCGGCCCGGACGACCTTTTTAGAAACCTAGGTTCGAGTCGAGCAAGAGCCCGATTGTAAAGATTCCGAAATAGTTTTGTTGACTCCGCATAACTCGCGGAAATCCAAGGCGCACTGTATTCAACTTGTTATAAATCAAATACTTAGATGCTTAATAGTCTCATGGCTCCAGCGACTCGCGGATTTCCGGGAGTTGCGGCATGTTAAGCTGACCGACAGGCGCAGGGACCTGTCCCGCACGCGAAAAACCCCGCCGAAACTGGTCCGGCGGGGCGCAATTTCGTCGCAAAAACGAAGTCAGGCCAGCGCTTCGACGCGCTTGTTGAGACGCGAGAATTTGCGGCTCGCGGTGTTCTTGTGCAGCACGCCCTTGGCGACGCCGCGCTGCAACTCCGGCTGGACGGCGGCGAGCGCAGTGGCCGCGGCTGCCTTGTCGCCGGAATCGAGCGCCGATTCGACCTTCTTCACGAAAGTCCGGATGCGGCTGACCCGCGCGCCGTTGATTTCCGCGCGGCGGTCGTTCCGCCGGATACGCTTCTTCGCTTGTGGCGTATTCGCCATGCCCTGTCGTTCCTAGCTCAAAGATAGAGGGCGCGGGAAAGTGAACCAAGCCATAGGGTAAATCATGCCCCCGGCATGATTTAGAAGCACCTGGGAGGTGCTTCGACCCTATGGCTTGGTTCACTCCCACGCCCGGGAAAGCGCGGCCCTTACCGCCTGAGGCGCTTCGGGTCAACCGCTAGCGCTGGCATTTGGGACACCAGAAAGTCGAGCGGCCCGAATCGACGCGGCGCTCCACCAGCCCCCCGCATTCGCAGGGCTCGCCCTCGCGGCCATAAACGCGCCATTGCTTGGCGAAATAGCCGAGTTCGCCCGAGGGTCGGGCATAGTCCCGCAAGGTCGATCCGCCGGCTTCGATCGCCGCCTCCAGGACCTCGCGGATCGCCGCGACCAGCTTTTCCAGCCGCGGCCTTGTGATCCCCCCGCCCGGCCGCGTCGGAGCGATCCGCGCGAGATAAAGCGCCTCGCACACATAGATATTGCCAAGGCCCGCCACCACGCGCTGATCGAGCAGCAGCGCCTTCACCGGGGCGGCCCGTCCCTTGAAGGCGGCGGCAAGATGCCTGGCGGAGAAATCCGCGCCCAGCGGCTCGGGGCCCAGCACGGCGAAGGCCGGCCATTCGGCGAGTTCCCCCGTCGGCACCAGATCGAGCGAGCCGAAGCGTCGCGGATCGTTCAGCGCCAGCAGGTGCTTTGCGGTCTCGATGATGCAGTGATCGTGCTTGCCGATCTCCTCCGGATCGATTCGCCAGCGGCCCGACATGCCGAGGTGGAAGACCAGAGTGTCGCCCCGATCCGTTTCGATCAGCCCGTATTTGGCGCGGCGGCCCATCCCGGTGACGCGCGCGCCCGTCAGCCGCTGGCCGAGATCTTGGGGGAAGGGCCGGCGCAGATCCGCGCGGTGAAGCGTCACGCGCTCGATCACCTGGCCCTCCAGCACCGGCGCCAGGCCGCGCACGGTGGTTTCGACTTCGGGTAGTTCCGGCATGGCTACCCCCTAGCCCCGCCCCTTCGCCACCGCTAGAGCACCGCCATGCCAGACACCGTATCCTTCGGCTACGAAGACATCGCCCCCGAAGACAAGACTCGCCGCGTGGGCGAGGTCTTCTCGAACGTCGCGTCGAAATACGACCTGATGAACGACGCGATGTCCGGCGGGCTGCACCGGCTGTGGAAGGACCTGTTCGTCCGCCGCGTAAAGCCCCGGGCCGGCGAGCACATCCTCGACATGGCCGGCGGCACCGGCGACATCGCCTTCCGCATGGCCCCTTCCGGCGCGGCGATCACGGTGGCGGACATCAATCCCGAGATGCTGGCTGTCGGCATAGAGCGCGCGGCGGCACGCGGGATCGCCAACGGGCGCAAGCCCGACACCGGCAGCCTGGTCTGGACCGAAGCGAACGCCGAGAGCCTGCAATTCCCCGAGCGGTTCTTCGACGCCTATACGATCGCCTTCGGCATCCGCAACGTCACCGACATCCCCAGGGCCCTCCGCGAAGCGCACCGCGTGCTCAAGCGCGGCGGGCGCTTCTATGTCCTCGAATTCTCGACCACGCAGTGGCCCGGCTTCGGACAGATTTACGACGCCTATTCGCACCACCTCGTGCCCAGGCTGGGCAAGCTGCTCGCGAACGACGCGGACAGCTATCGCTATCTCGTCGAATCGATCCGCCGCTTCCCGCCGATGCCCGAGTTCGAGAAGATGATCCGCGAGGCAGGCTTCACGCAGACCAGGGTCGAGCCCCTGCTCGGCGGCATGGTCGCGATTCACAGCGGCTGGAAGATTTGAGCCCCCGGTGACCGCCCCCGCGATCCATCTCTGGCGCCTCCTGAAATGGGGACGCATCCTCGCGCGGCACGGCGCACTGCGCGGGATCGAGCGCGATCCCAACACGCCGCGCCCCGTCCGCCGGGTGGCCAGGCTTGCGCGGTTCGGCGCGCGCATCCCCGCAGTGCCGCGCTATGCCGACGCATTCCAGGAGATCGGCCCCGCCGCGATCAAGCTCGGCCAGACGCTGGCGACCCGCCCCGATCTGGTCGGCGAGGAAGCTGCGCATGATCTGCTGCGACTGCAGGACGCGCTGCCGCCGGTTCCGTTCGCGGTGATTCGCCAGCGCATCGAAGCGAGCTTCGGGCGGCCATTGGAAAGCCTGTTCGCCAGCGTGGACGAAGTGCCGATCGGCGCGGCCTCGATCGCCCAGGTCCACCGTGCAGTGACGCCCGAAGGCGCTCATGTCGCGGTCAAGGTGCTGCGCCCCGGCATCGAGGCGGAGTTCGCCCGGGCGATCGAAACCTATGAATGGGCGGCCGCCCAGGTCGAGGGCATGGGCGGCGAAGCGAGCCGCCTGCGCCCGCGCATGATCATCGAGACCTTCAAGCGCTGGACCGCGCGCGAGCTCGATTTGCGCCGCGAAGCCGCTTCCGCTTCCGAACTCGCCGAGGGCATGCAGGCCGAGCCCGATTTCTTCGTTCCCGCGATCGATTGGCAGCGCACCACCGGCAAGGTGCTCACCCTCGAATGGATCGACGGCATCAAGCTCTCGGACCGCGAGGCGCTGATCGCCGCAGGCCACGATACAACCGCGCTGGCGGGCAAGCTCATCCGCGCCTTCCTGCGCCAGGCGATCGCCGAGGGCTTCTTCCACGCCGATATGCACCAGGGGAACCTCTTCGCGCTCCCCGACGGCCATATCGCTGCGATCGATTTCGGTATCATGGGCCGCATCGATCGCCGCGCGCGCGTATGGCTCGCCGAGATTCTCTACGGCCTGATCACCGGCAATTATAAGCGCGTCGCCGAAATCCATTTCGAAGCCGGCTATGTGCCGCCGCACCATAATGTCGCCGAGTTCGCCACGGCCCTTCGCGCGGTCGGTGAGCCGATGCGCGGGCTGCCGGTCAAGGACATGTCGGTCGGCGCCATGCTCGACGGGCTGTTCAACATCACCCGCGATTTCGACATGCAGACCCAGCCGCATCTGCTGCTGCTGCAAAAGACGATGGTGATGGTGGAGGGCGTCGCGCGCGGCCTGGATCCCGATATCAATCTCTGGGAAACCTCGGCCCCCTTCGTGCGCGAATGGATCCGCACCGAGCTGGGTCCGGAGGCCGCGATTGCCGACCGCATCGTCACAGACCTGCGCACGCTGGCCCGGCTGCCGGAACTGATCCGTAACATCGAACTCCGCTTTCCCGCTCCGGGGGGTGCCCCGCCCGCTCCGCCGCTGCGCGAGATTGAAGTGATTCGCGTCGGGGGTGGCTGGCGCTACATCGCTGTCGCGATGGCCGCGGCGGCATTGAGCGCGGTGCTCACGGTCTGGCTGCTGGGCTAGAGTCTGTTCAGTTAGAGGGCGCCGGAACAGCCTATAAGCAGCCCGGCGCGTCGCTCAGGGGGCGATGACGATCGACTTTGCCATGTCGTCGAACATCGTCTCGGTACGCGCTGAATTCGGCCCGGCGCCGAAAACGCCCCACAGGTCGTCTCCGTTTCCGAACGTGATGATCCGCACTGCTCCATCACCATATTTGGTGCGCTCGGCGCCCTGGCCGACATAGCCGGTCGTTCCGCCTACTGACTGCTCGAAAATCAGCCGCTTCTTGGTCGAAAAGCCCATCGTCACCGCTTGCTGCGCCATCATGTCCCCCAGCGCCCGGGGGTTGAGCGGTTTCCCCGGTTTGGAGCGCATATGATAGACCCAGACCTGCGTGCCCTTCTTGTCGTCGATCGTATAGGTCGTCCATTTATCGAGCAGGGTGGCCCATTCGCCGGCGATCGGCTCGTTCGCGGCCACGGCGGGGGCAGGCACGCTCATCTTCATTCGCCCGGCTGCGAGCGGAATCAGCACCGGCTTCGCCACAGGCGCGCGGACCGAGGCGAAGATATGATCCTCTTCCGCATCCGCGCTGGCTCCGAGATTGCCGTTGGCAAGTCGCGAGGTCTGGATGCTCCAGTCGTCCTGCCCGACGCGGATCAACACTTCTTCCAGGTGATAGCGGTCGCCCGAAGGAAAATCGAACTCCACTTCCAGCTTTGCTGCCGGATAGCCAAGCATGGTCGTGTCCGTGACCTTCGCAGTGGGGTTCTTCTTGTCCTTGATCATCGAGCCGCCCACCAGCTCGAGAAACCGGCGCGGTGCGTCGGTGACATTTGCGCTGCGGTCAACGAGATGGATTTCGACCGATAAGAAGCCGTGTTCGGTTTTCCATGTCTTGTAGCGGATGCCCTGATCGACCCGCTCGCTGGCCACCAGCGCCTTGGGCGGCACATCGATCTGAAAGGGCGCGCCCGGCAGCGTGACTTCCTTCCACCGCCGCAGATCGACGGGATCGGCCAAGCCCAGCAGCGCAGTAGCGAGCAATAGCATTCGAACCCCCGTGTCGGACCGCGACCTGCATTCAGCCTATGCGCAGATATGCAGCCTGTCATCCCCCTCGACACTCGCTCGGCGCTGCGTGTAGGTCGCAGATGCTCATGGCCCAGCTTGCCGCGCTCCCCTGGTTGACCACTCGATCGCGCTTCGCGGGACTTTCGCGTGGCCGCGCGCGGCTTGGGCTGGTGCTCCTCGCATTCCTGCTCGCCGCCTGCCTGACCGCGCTTGCCGTGCCCGATCCCGGGGCGATCGGCGCGGCCACAGCGGCCGAGACGGGGCAGACCGACCTGGCGCTCTACGAGAAGATCGTCGCTGCCGTCCGTGGCGGCGAGAATTACTATGTCGCCGCCGCCGACGCGCTCCGCGCCGGGCAATATCCGTTGCGGCCCTTCTTCACCTTCCGCATGCCCGCGCTGGCGAGTGCGCTGGCCGCGGTCCCGCACTGGCTGCCCGTGCGCTATCTACTGTACGCGCTGGTGCTTTGCGTCGCGGGAGCCTGGGCCGATCGGCTGCGTGGCGAGCTTACCCGCCCCCTCCCGACAGTCGCCGCACTAGTCCTGATGCTGGGATCGCTGCTGGTGTTCCTGCAAGCCGAGCTGGCACCCTTCCACGAGATATGGGCCGCCTTGCTGATCGCCCTGTCGCTCGCGCTCCGCCGGCCGGGACGCTGGATCGAGGCGGTGGCGATCGGCCTTGCCGCGATGCTGATCCGCGAGACCGCCGCGCTCTATGTCGTGATCATGGCCGTGTTCGCCTGGACCGAAGGCGAACGGCGCGAGGCGCTCGGCTGGGGCCTGGCGCTGGGGCTGTTCGCCGCGGCGCTGGGCGCGCATGCCTGGGCGGTGGCGGGCGTCACCGGGCCAACCGACCCCGCCTCGCCCGGATGGGCCGGGCTGCTGGGCTTCGGCTTCTTCGTGAAGACCGTGACGCTTGCGACCGGGCTGTACATGATGCCGATCTGGGCCGGGGCGCTCCTTGTCGGCCTCTCGCTCTTCGGCTGGGCAAGTTGGAGCGACACCTTGGGGCTGCGCATGTTCGCGATGCTCGCAGCCTATGCCGCCGCGATCGGCGTCTTCGCGCGTCTGGACACCTTTTATTGGGGACTGATGACCGCGCCGGTCTTCCTCCTCGGCCTGCTCTTCGCCCCCGCCGGCATCCGCGACCTCGTGCGCCAGTCACTCGACAAAAGGCGCATCACGGTGACAAGGGTGCCGCGATGAAGCGCATCCTCCTCATCGTCGGCGGCGGCATCGCGGCTTACAAGGCTTGCGAGTTGATCCGTCTGTGCCGCAAGGCCGGGATCGGCGTGAAATGCGTGCTCACCGCAGGCGGACAGCATTTCGTCACGCCGATGACGCTGGCGGCGCTCAGCGAGAACCAGGTCCATACCACGCTCTGGGACCTCAAGGACGAGGCCGAGATGGGCCATATCCAGCTCAGCCGCGAAGCCGATCTGGTCGTGGTCGCCCCTGCCACCGCGGATCTGATGGCGAAGATGGCGGCGGGGATCGCGGACGATCTCGCCACCACCCTCCTGCTCGCCACCGACAAGCCCGTGCTCGCCGCCCCCGCGATGAACGTGCGGATGTGGCAGCACCCGGCGACGCGCCGCAACGTCGCCGCGCTGCGCGGCGATGGCGTGACGGTGATCGAGCCTGACCAGGGTCCGATGGCGTGCGGCGAATATGGCCCGGGGCGCTTGCCCGAGCCCGAAGCGATCCTCGCCGTGATCCAGAACCATCTCTCCGCTCACCCTGAGCCTGTCGAAGGGTGCCCACCCGCAAGCGCGGCGGAGAGCGGTCCTTCGACAAGCTCAGGACGAGCGGTAGATAGGTTGCGCGGCAAGCATGTGCTCGTCACCGCAGGACCCACGCACGAGCCGATCGACCCGGTGCGCTACATCGCCAACCGCTCGTCCGGACGGCAAGGCTACGCCATTGCCGGCGCGCTCGCTTCGCTGGGCGCGAAGGTGACGCTGGTCAGTGGCCCGGTCACGCTGCCTACGCCTCCCGGGGTTACCCGCATCCAGATTGAGACCGCGCAGGACATGGCCAACGCCGTCGCGCGGGTGCTGCCCGCCGATGCCGCTGTCATGGTGGCGGCCGTGGGCGACTGGCGTGCGGAGGCGGCGGACCAGAAGATCAAGAAAGGCGACGCCCCGCCCCGCCTCGCCTTATCCGAAAATCCCGATATCCTCGCGATGCTTGCCAGGAGCCCGCACCGTCCGCCGCTCGTCATCGGCTTCGCCGCCGAGACCGAGCGCGTGATCGAACACGCCACCGCGAAGCGCGAGCGCAAGGGCGCGGACTGGATCGTCGCCAACGACGTATCGGGCGATGTGATGGGCGGCGACGCCAACACCGTCCATCTCGTCACCGCGGCTGGCGTGGAAAGCTGGGAGCGGCTGCCCAAGAGCGAAGTCGCCCGGCGGCTGGCGGAGCGGATCGCCGATGCACTGGGGACAAACTGAGATGCAGCCGATCCGCATAGCCCTTCAGCGGCTCCCCCACGGCGAAGGATTGCCCCTCCCCGCTTATGCGACCAGCGGCGCTGCCGGCATGGACGTGGTTGCCGCGGAGGATCTGGTCCTCGCCCCCGGCGCGCGCCACGCCGTCGCCACCGGCTTCGCCATGGCGATCCCGCACGGTTACGAAGTCCAGGTCCGCCCGCGATCGGGGCTGGCGCTCAAGCACGGCATCACTTGCCTGAACACGCCGGGCACGATCGACAGCGACTATCGCGGCGAAGTGAAGGTGATCCTCGCCAATCTCGGCAGCGAGGCCTTCCCGATCAAACGCGGAGACCGGATCGCACAACTCGTCCCCGCGCCTGTCCAACACGCCGACCTGGCCGAAGTCGATAGCCTCGACCAGACCGACCGAGGCGCGGGAGGCTTCGGCTCGACGGGCATATGACCCTGAGCGATGAAGAACTCGAACGCTACGCCCGCCATATCGTGCTGCGCGAGATGGGCGGCGGCGGACAGGCGCGGCTCAAGGCGGCAAGCATATTGGTGATCGGCGCGGGCGGCATCGGTTCGCCCGCGATCCAGTATCTCGCCGCCGCCGGCATCGGCCGCCTGACGATCGCCGATGACGACCGGGTCGATCTCTCGAACCTCCAGCGCCAGACGCTGTTCGGCACCGCCGATGCCGGCCGCGCGAAGGCCGAAGTAGCGGCCGAGCGCGTGCGCGCGCTCAACCCGCATGTCCATGTCGTCGGCATCGAAAGCCGCATCGACCGCTACAATGTCCATAACCTGCTCGAAGCGCATGACGTGGTTCTCGACGGCTGCGACAATTTCGAAACGCGCCTGGCCGTCGCCGACGCCGCGCTGGATCTCCGCATCCCGCTGGTCTCCGCGGCGGTGGCCGAGTTCGAAGGCCAGCTCGGCGTGTTCCGCGGCTGGGAGGCGGACAAGCCCTGCTATCGCTGTTTCGTCGGAAGCGACCCCGGGCGCGAAGGCGTCACCTGCGCCGAACAGGGCGTGCTGGGCGCGCTCACCGGCGTGATGGGCAGCCTCGCCGCCCTCGAAGCTATCCGCGCGGTCGCCCCGTTCGGCGAGGATTCCGCGGGCAAGCTGCTGCTGGTCGATGCGCTGGCCCTGCGCTTCCGCATGCTTACCCTTCCGAAAGATGCGGGCTGTACGGGTTGCGGCGCAGCGGGCAAGGGCAGGGGCGAATGAGGGGCAAGCGCGTTCTGGTTACCGGCTCCGCCGGTTTCATCGGTTTCCACACCAGCAGCCTGTTGCTTCAGCAGGGCGCAACGGTGCTCGGAGTCGATAATTTCTCCGACTATTACGATGTCGCGCTCAAGGAAGCGCGCAACGACATGCTGGCGAACCACCCGGATTTCTCGGTGGCCCGCGTGTCGATCGAGGACCGCGAGGCATTCGGTGCCGCCTGGCGCGAATTCAAGCCCGATATAGTCATCCACCTCGCCGCGCAGGCCGGCGTGCGCTACTCGATCGACGCGCCGGACTCCTATGTCGGCGCAAACCTGATCGGCACGTTCAACGTGCTCGAACTGGCACGGCATCATCCGCCGCAGCATCTCCTCGCCGCCTCGACCAGTTCGGTCTATGGCGCGAATACCGACATGCCGTTCGACGAGATGCAGCGCACCGCGACGCCGCTGAGCCTCTATGCGGCCACCAAGGGCGCGACCGAACTGATGGCGCACAGCTATGCGCACCTCTTCAAGATGCCGATGACCTTTTTCCGCTTCTTCACGGTCTATGGCCCCTGGGGCCGGCCGGACATGGCGCTCTTCAAATTCACCAGGGCGATCGTCGCGGGTGAGGCGATCGATGTGTACAACAATGGCGATATGGTGCGCGATTTCACCTATATCGACGATCTCGCCACGGCGATCGTGAAGCTGGCCGCGGCGGTTCCGGGCAGCGATCCGGTGGAGGGCGACAGCCTCTCCCCGGTGGCACCCTTCCGCGTGGTGAATATCGGCCAGGGTCGCCCCACCAAATTGATGGATTATATCGGCGCGATCGAGCGCGCACTGGGCAAGCGGGCGATCAGGAATTTCATGCCGATGCAGCAAGGCGACGTGCCCGCCACCCAGGCCTCGCCCGCCTTGCTCAAGCGGCTCACCGGCTATGTGCCCTCCACTTCGCCCGAAGAAGGCGTTGCGAAATTCGTTTCCTGGTATCGCGAGCGCTACGCCGGCGACGCCCTTTAGCGATATCTCCCGCGCGCGCATGGTTTTCGCCGCGTTAGCAGGATTGAAACGGGTCCTGCGCGATGAAGGCCTCCGGATTTAAGCGGGGATCGCTATGAGTATCGAATGGCCGGCGCACGGCCTGAAGCTTCAGGCGCGGATCGAATCGGGCGCCGCGACCATCGGCGTCGTCGGCATGGGCTATGTCGGGCTTCCGCTCGCGGTGGCGTTCGGCGAGGCTGGATGCCCCGTCCTCGCCTTCGATATCGACCGGGGCAAGATCGACGCGCTGGAGGCGGGCCGCACCTATATCGACCATGTCGAGAGCAGCCGCATCGCCGCATTGGTGAACGATGCCACGCTGCGCGCCACCGCCGATCTCGGTCGGCTGGGCGAAGCCGATGTGGTGGTGATCTGCGTGCCCACGCCGCTTTCCCGGCATCTGGAGCCCGATCTGGCCTATGTGGTGGAGACTACGCGCGCGATCGCGCGCAGCCTGCGCCGCGGGCAATTGGTGATCCTGGAATCCACTACATATCCCGGCACGACGCGCGAAGTGATGCAGCCGATCCTGGAGGCTGGGGGCCTGCGCGCGGGGCGTGACTTTTACCTCGCTTATTCGCCGGAGCGCGAAGACCCGGGCAATGTGACCTATTCGACCGCCAAGATACCCAAGGTAGTGGGCGCGGACGATCCGCTCTCTGCGGATCTCGCGCTCGCGCTGTACCGGCACGTCGTTCCCCAGACGATCGCTGTGTCCTCCGCGGCGACCGCCGAGGCAGTCAAGATCACCGAGAACGTGTTCCGCGCGGTCAATATCGCCTTGGTCAACGAACTGAAGCTGATCTTCACTGCGATGGATATCGATATCTGGGAAGTGATCGACGCCGCCAAATCCAAGCCCTTTGGCTTCATGCCCTTTTATCCGGGCCCAGGCCTGGGCGGGCATTGCATCCCGATCGACCCCTTCTATCTCACGTGGAAAGCGCGTGAGTTCAATCAGCACACCCGCTTCATCGAGCTGGCGGGCCAGATCAACGCGGCCATGCCCGAGCATGTAGTCCGCGTGCTTGCCGATACGCTGGATGCGCGCACCGGCCGCGGCCTGCGCGGCGCGCGCGTGCTGGTCATGGGCGCCGCCTACAAGAAAAACGTCGCCGATATCCGCGAGAGCCCGTCCCTCCGCTTGATGGAGATGATCGAAGCCCGCGGCGCGACCGCCGATTTCCACGATCCCCACGTGCCCGAAATCGACAATACCCGCGAGCACCCCACTCTCAATTTCCGCAAAAGCGTTTCCTTCGATCCCTCGGTGATCGCCGAATACGACGCAGTGCTGATCTCAACCGATCACGATTCGGTCGATTATGCGGCGCTCGTCGATGCGGCGTCGCTCGTCATCGACACGCGCAACGCATGCGGCCGGGCGAGCATCGTCAGCGAGAAGGTCGTGCGCGCCTGAGACCGGAGGGAGTGCTAGCGACGGGTGCTTTCAACTCAGTTGTGGAGCAGTCTGAGGCGAATGCCAGAAGCGGACTGACTGCTGACGACTAACTTTCCAACATTTCGCCATAAAAGGCGCGGGATAAATTTCGAGCGCACGCTACCGAGTTCTGAGCGGCTTCAATAGGACTCTACCTTCCCGTTACCGCCCCCCGCTAGCTCCCGGAATACATCTACGATTGGTTGTGGGGTAAACTCGGGGTAGTCTGCGATGACGTTGCTTATTAAGGCGTCGATCAGCCGGTTGCCGCCGGTAACGTAGCTGCCGACTTGCGGTACCTTGACTTTGATCCGCTCCTCGAGTGCGTGGCCCTTCATCCGCTGATACTGACAAGGTGCCGAAATCGTGAAATCGCCGAGATAATGGCGGTGCTCCGGTTCTCCGTCTAACTCGAGCATTTCCATGATTACGTCGGCGAGCGCCTGAAGTTTCGCGGATGAGGCTGAAACCAATTTCGGCAGTGTTAGGGGAAAATTCATCTTTAATTTGGTGTCGCGCATCAGTAATACCGCGATTAAGAGTGGGTCAAGTAGCACATTCTCCTTGGTGTAATGAGTCCCATGGGCGAGAACCTTGATTTTATTCGACGGGTTATGATGCTCATCCCAGTCGAGCATTCCGAATACTGTAGGCACCTCGGCCATCGCCTTGACAATGGGGGCAACCTAGAGTATTGGGTCACGTCGATGCCACTCTCGACGAAGACCTGTCGCTGGCCCGAGAAGTCGATCGAAATTATAGGCAGACCGACGGTGAGTTGATCAATTGCATGCTGCTTAGTGACCTGACGGGGTACGCGGTCGGCCTCGGTCAGTTCAAAAATTGAGCCCTCCGGGGCAATCGCCACCGTCGTCGGGGAATGTGTGGAGAGCACGACCGTTATGCCGAGCTGATCGACGACCACGTTGCTGATAGTCTCGAGCCAACGACGCACGGCCGATGGGTGCAGCGAAGCGTCGAGCTCGTCGATCAAGAGCAGCTTGGGCAGCGTGACGTTGCTGAACTCGTCATTCGCCTTGAAGAGAGAAAGCACAAAGCGGACTAGCACCTGCTCTCCTGTCGACAAAAGTTGAAACTGGATCGGTTCCGCAGTGCCCCGCTTAAGGAGGAACAATTGCACAGGCTGGGTTGGGTCATTGGGGGGAGCGGCCACTTCGAAAGGAAGGCCGAACTCGGCAAGCGCAGCGGAAACTTGCTGCCAAGGTGGCGGCCCAAAGCTAGCCTCGAAATCGGCCCACAGAAGGCCGGTACTGGTGCCGTCGCGCGCATCCTCGGTAAGTTTGAAAGTATTGCGCCACCGCCTATCGCGATAGTTGAGCATTGAACGGATGATGGTCACGCTGAACAAGGGTTCGCCTCCCCCACGAACTGCCTGCTCAAATTCCTGTTTGGTAAGCGCACCTGGTGACTTGCCGAGGCTAGCTGCGTGAGAGTGGATGCGCGTCATCACAACCGGATCGATCTTGGGGGAGATTAACGGCAAATAGTGAATGGGCGAGTGGCGCTCGGCTTCGGTGAGCGACTCCTGAGCTTCAAGATGTGCTGCCACCAGCTTTGCAGGAAGGTTGGGGGGTTCGGGTCGGCCCCACCCCGATACAAGTTGCGCCGCGTCAGTCCCCAATCCGGTCGAGAATTCGTGCATATTATCGGAGTTGGACAGGACAGTTATCTCGGGGGAGGTGGCGCCCCCTGGCATCCCCGGCGTCCCCGGTACCCGCGGGGCAGGGGGATGCAGTTCACTAGGCATTGGGATCGGGGCGACATCATTATGCACGCTCCCTTGCGCAATGGCATCGAGCAGATGGGTTTTGCCCGCACCGTTTATCCCCACCAGCACCGTAAGGCTCGGCAGCTCGATCTCCGCGAAGGGTGCAATGGACCAGTGCTGCTTTATGCCACGAAGCTTCATGAGCGGTCTCTCCTGCGCCCCAGCGTTGCTACGCCGAATGCTGTATTCCCCGAATGGGTGCTTGGCTTAATAGGGCCACGCAGAACAGTACTAGCCGTCGTTTTTGGCGCTCATTGAACAACGCTGCCTTTTCTGGATCAACCGATAAAATGAAAAGTCAGCAGCTAGGGCAGAATGTAACTGATCGCAGCATGCGTTTGCACCGACCGTTCCAACCGAAGCCACTGTTCAACCCCCTTGCAATGTAGGATTTCAGATGCTTGGCTGAGCCGGTCGGTAGTCCCCGACCGCTCTTTGACATCGTGACACCGACAGCTCGTGAAAGGCCGTTCTTGGCCTAACTTTACTAACCTTTCGCGACGCGCCGCGCCTTACCCCTGCGAAGCGATGAACTCGCGAACCGCCGGACCGATATCCTCGCGGCCCAGCGCCACTGCGATGTTCGCCTGGATGAAACCGGCCTTGTCGCCGCAATCGTAGCGGACACCGTCGAAAGTAAGGCCGTGGAAGGGCTGGCTGCCGATCATGCGGGCCATCGCGTCGGTGAGCTGGATCTCGCCGCCCGCGCCCTTGCCCTGCCCTTCCAGCACGCGCATCACTTCGGGCTGGAGGATGTAGCGGCCGATCACCGCCAGGTTCGAGGGCGCGGTGCCGCTCGCGGGCTTTTCGACCAGGCCCTTCACTTCGGTGAGCGCCCCATCGCGCTTGCCCGGCGTGATGATGCCGTATTTGTCGGTGGCGTCCTCGGGCACTTCCATCGCGCAGATCATGTTGCCGCCGGTCTGGTTGTACGCATCGACCATCTGCTTGAGGCAGCCGGGAGCGCCCGCCATGAAATCGTCGGCGAGCAGCACCGCGAAGGGCTCGTCGCCGACGATGTCGCGCGCGCACCAGACGGCATGGCCCAGCCCCATCGGCTCCTGCTGGCGCACATAGGCGACGGCGCCGGGCCTGAGCCGGGTAGCATCGAGCACGTCGAGCGACTTGCCGCGCGCGGCCATCGTCGTCTCCAGCTCATAGGCGATGTCGAAATGGTCCTCGATCGCGGACTTCCCGCGCCCGGTGACGAAGATCATCTGCTCGATCCCGGCTTCGATCGCTTCGTCGACTGCATATTGGATCAGCGGCCGATCGACGACCGGCAGCATTTCCTTGGGCATAGCCTTAGTGACGGGCAGGAAGCGCGTGCCGAGCCCGCCTACGGGGAACACGGCCTTGCGAAGCGGCTTGATCGGCATAACGTCCTTCTGGGTTGCACGCGAGCGAGCCGCTTAGCCGCCGCCGCCGATCCGCGCAAACACGCGCGTAGCTTGGGGCCCATCAGAAGCCAAAATTGACTCGCACCGCCGCGCCCCTGTCGGTGGGCATGGTGGCGAAATTCCCCGGATGGCGGCGGAGGAACAGATTGGTGCTGACGTCACCGCCGAGGAACGACCAGCCATAGGCCAGCTCGAAATCCATTTCCCGCCCGGTCGGCGCAAGGTTGAGGCGAGACACCTTCCAGCTATCCACGCTCCGGCTGTAATAGTCCCAGCCCTGCGGCAGCCTCAGGTCGATCCCTCCCGATGCGACTCGCAGCGGCTGGGCGATCCGAAGCCCGAAGCGGTCGCCGGGCGCGAGCAGCCCCACCTTGCCGAGATCTGCGGAGAAACCGTTGGTGCGAACCGTCCCAGATCCCTCCACCCCACCGCGCAGCCGCGCCATGGTCCAGCCCTGGCGCATCGAGCCCCCCAGGCTCCAGTCACCGCCCATCTCGTAGCGAGCGGCGATATCGACGAACACCGTGTCGGCCCGCGTAGCGCCCAGGGCTCCGGAGAAGCGCGCTCCGAGCAGCGTGTCGGCTTCGTTCAGATGCGTAACCAACAGACCGGCGCGCAGCCCGCCAAAGGCGCGGTCCAGCCCCATCGTGGTGCGGGAATAGCCGAAGCGCTCGGGTCTCCGGCGCAGCGCCTCGAACTGCGTGTCGCGCCGGGTAAGCACGTCTCCAGCCTCCTGCCCCAGCGTCAGCGCCCAGGCCCCGAGCTGGCGGCGGACGGCGAGCGAGCCCTTCACGTCCGCGTCGAATCCCGAGCCGTGCGTGGGATCGCTCGCGACGAGAAACGCCGGCTCCGCACGGCCGGCGAGGCGTGCCGAAAGCGTGTTGACGCCTTCCGACGCCCCGATCGCGAACTGCGCCTTGCTTCCCAGGCGGGCGGCGACCGATCCGGCCAGGACCCGCGCCCTGGTGGCATCGTGGCTGCCGATGCCCAGGCGCTCGATGCGGATCGCATCGCTCGTCGGCACCAGCGACACCGCGACCCTCAAGTCGTTCGCGCCGACCGCAAAGCTGCGCTGGCGCGAGGCCATCAGCTGCGGCAATTGCCGCCCCGCGCCCTGGCGGCGGATCGAGCGCGCGAGATCGGTGGCGAAGGCTCGGTCGAACCCGTCGAGCACCACGACGCCGAGCGAACCTTGCGCCGCGTCGCCCATCGGTGCGGAAAGGGCGGCGTTGAAATTATCCGACGTCGCTGCCCGCGATTCGGGCAACGAAGTGGTGCCCACCGGCTGGAACGCACGCGCGAGATCGAGCACGCCGCGGCCATAGACCGGGTCGATCCCCGCCGCACCGGCGTCGCGCGCCGTGGTGAAGAGCAATTGGACGATCTGCGCGCCGGTCATCGTGGGAAATGCCTGCGCGAGCAGCGCTACAGCGCCCGCGATCTGGGGCGCCGAGAAGGACGTACCCGACCAGAGGAATGGCGTATTGTTCTCGTCCGGGGCGCGCACGCTCTGGCCCACCGCAGTGAGATAGGTGCTGGCGCCCGTCCCCGCGCGATTGCTGAAGCTCGAAATCTGGTCGGCCGTATTCACCGAGCCTGCGATTATCACGAGATTACGCGCGCCGGCGCTTCCGGCCATGCCCGCGGCGAAGGCATCGGGGTTGGCGCCCTCAGGCTTGGTTCCGTCATTGCCCGCCGAGATCACAATGACGATCCCGGCCGCGGTGGCATCGCTGACCGCCTGAAGCAGCCGGGAATTGGGCGCATCGCCTCCGAGCGAGATGTTGACCACGCGCGCGCCACCCTCACGAGCCGCGTCAAGCCCCAGCGCAATCGCGGTGTCCCCAAAGCTGCAGCCGGCATCTTCGTCGCTCGAGCTTTCGGTGGCGCAGCTTCCGGGGCTGTCGGCCCGCGCCACGATCAATTGCGCGTCGAAGGCGACTCCGTGCGTTCCCGCGTCATTGCGCCGGCCGGCGATGGTGAACGCGACCGCGGTGCCATGCCCGCCTTCGTCGTCTATCGAGGCATTGCCAGCAGTGCTGCGCGAGAAGCTGGTGATCCGGCACGTGCCGGTGCCGACCCCGCCCGAACAATCGCCGAATTCGGAGCTCTGCAAGTCGATCCCAGAATCGATCACGCCAACGCGAATGCCCGAGCCCGTGCCCCCGCGATTATAGGCGGTGAGCGCGCTCATCGACACCGCTCCCGCAGTCGCGCGATATTCGGCAGTGTCATAAACCGCGGTGGGCGTGGGTGTCGGGGCGGGCGTCGGGGTCGGCGTTGCAACCGGCGTTGGCGTTGGCGTTGGCGTGGGCGTCGAGGTCGGAGCCGGCGTCGGCGGGGGCGGCGTGTTCACGCCCCCGCCCCCGCCCCCGCTGCTGCAAGCGGCCGCCAGCAGCAGCACAGTAAGGGCCGCGGATCGGTTCAGCTTAGCGCGATATTGGCAGCCCATGTTTCGTCCCCATCCATTCGAAACGTTGCAACTATATTTCGCAGTATTTAACGTAGCTTAACGGAAAGGGCAGACGCTTCGATACTGTCGCTATACGCCCGCTGACGGCGGTGTGCAAAATCCGCCCCGCAGCCAGCAGACATGGACGGGCGGTTTGGCCCAGGTTGAAGGTGGAGACGGAGATGCGCTTGATTGAGCTTCTGCGTAGCGCTTCAGAGTGGAGCGACGAAGACACGACGATCTACGTCGCACCTGAATGGTCAGGCAATGCGGAAGCCATCCTCGTCACGCCCGCGCCGGACACCACCGAGCCGGTGGTCCGGGATGGAAGGCGCTATGATTATTTCCTCGAGACATTTGTCGCTCGCGAGGTCATCGAAGACTATGCGTCCACCGCCGAAGGGGCGCATGCGACGGAGGAAGAGCGGTGCAATCGCCTCATCCGCTACGCGCAGGACGACGCATAGAAGGAGCTGAGCCTAGCCGCAGTCGAGCATGATGATCTGGCCAGAGTCGTTGAGGACCACGTTCATCCGCCGATCGACGATCGGCCCTTCGGCTGCGTCCTCCCCGGTGGGACGAATGCGCCGTATCGCCGTGGCTCCGCTGACCCGCATCAGTTCCGCGTCCAGCTCAGGGTGGTAGGTTTTGCCCAGAAAGGCGGTTGCACGCGTAGACCCGCAAGGCCCGGGCGTGGCGCCGATCACATCGTTGACGTCGGAAGGGGGCGCATCGGCGGGACGCGACACCAGCGCGCTATCCTGGTTCGATCGGTTCTCGCTGACGTTGCCCGCATTGTCGGCACATGCGGCGATGGCGAGGATGGGCAGGAACAGTCGAAAGCTCATGGTATCCCCGGGTCAAGGTCGTTCCATTATGTCGGAACGCCGGTTCGAGGCAACTGCGTCCAGTCATCGGCGGAGTCGGGCGGAGGAACAGCCGCGGCGCTGATCCTCCGATCCCAGGCGTCCCATTGCGTCCATCGTGGGAATGCGGAAGATGCGTCCAGGAGGCCCCATGGACGATCATCAGCCCTATTTCCGGTTCAATCCGCACGCCTATGAGCACGGACACATTTTTGAGCGGTCCGCAGATGTGTGCGACGTCTGCTCGCGCCCCTGCGTGTGGAAATACACCGGCAGTATTTTCGCGAAGCAGAGCCCGAGCGCCTGTGCCCGCTGCATAGCGGACGGCGAACTCGCAAGATTTCTCGATGACGAGCACTTCGCCTTGCAGGACATCGAACTGCACGAAGCCGATCCCGAGCTGGCAGCCGAGCTTCTTCAGCGCACCCCCGGCGTCGCTTGCTTCAACCCCTTCGAATGGCCGGTGCTGGACGGTAAGCCACTGGCATTCTTCGGAAATGGAGAGGATGAGGGGCTGCTTGCGATCCCCGATGTGCGGTCTGCCATCGAAGCGGCCTTCGCCGAGGCGGGCTGGGAGTTCGAGGGACCCACGCCCTATGCACTGATCTTCCAGGAGCTGGAAGGTGAGCGGTTTCGAGTGGCCATCGACCTGGACTAGGCCGGCGAACAGCACCTAACTCGATGCACGGTAACCATCTGGTCAGACAAGGGCGTTAGTCGGTCAGCATGGCAAGGAAGCGCGTCCTGGTGGTGTTCGGAACTCGGCCGGAAGCGATCAAGCTGTTTCCCGTCATCCACGCGCTTGCCGCGGAACCGGGCATCGAGGTCAGGACATGTGTGACCGGGCAGCACCAGGGGTTGCTGGACCAGGTGCTCGCGATCGCGAGCCTCACCCCGGACATCAACCTCAGATTGATGAAACCCGGGCAGTCGTTGGAAGGGCTGACGGCGACGCTATTGACCAGCCTGGGCGAGGTGATCGAATCGGAAAAGCCCGACCGCGTGCTGGTCCAGGGCGACACGGCGACTGCCATGGTCGGCGCCCTCGCTTCCTACTATCGCAAAATTCCGGTCGGTCATGTGGAAGCAGGCCTGCGCTCGGCCGACATCTACCAGCCATGGCCGGAGGAAGTGAACCGGCGCATCGTGGCGCCCATCGCAGACCAGCATTTCGCGCCGACGGAGACTGCTGCGAAGGCGCTGCGAAAGGAGAATATCGACCCGTCCACGATCCATGTCACCGGCAACACGGTCATAGACGCCCTGCTGGCCACCCGGGAGCGAATTGCCGCCGATCCGACGCTTGCCGCGGGACTCGACGGCATAGCCCAGCGCTTTGCGGGCAAGCGGATCGTGCTGGTGACCACGCACCGCCGCGAGAATTTCGGCGGGGGCATGGAGAGTATCGCTCGGGCGCTCGCCCGGATTGCCGACCGCGAAGACGCGGCGATCCTGTTTCCGATGCACCCCAATCCCAATGTCGTGGCAGCGATGGACGAAGTGCTGGGCGAGCGGCCCAATATCGCGCGCATCGATCCGCTCGATTATCCGCACTTCATTCGCGCGCTGGGCATGTGTGAAGTCGTGCTGAGCGATTCCGGAGGCGTACAGGAAGAAGCCCCTGCGTTCGGCAAGCCGGTACTCGTGATGCGTGAGACGACCGAGCGGCCGGAGGGCGTCGAGGCGGGCACGGCGAAGCTGGTCGGCACCGATGAGGCGCGGATCGTCGCCGAAGTATCGACGCTTCTCGACAATCCTGCCGCCTACTCGGCAATGGCGCGCGCGCACCATCCGTTTGGTGACGGACACGCCTCGGCACGCATTGCACGGATCGTCGCCAACAGCTTTGGCTTCTGACCACAAAGATCCTTGATGTGAGAATGCACCCCTGAGACCGCTGGACGTGCGCGCCGTGGGCGGGACGTTTCCGAAATATCAACGCTAGTCGGCCATCATGCCGCCTCTTCGGGAATGGCGCGCGTCCGCACCATGCCCTGGCTGGTTGCGGAGATCGTTGCGCATGGTTTCGGATTCAGAGCTCAAGGTCGCGGTTCTCGGCCTGGGCTATATCGGACTTCCCACGGCCGCGGTGATCGCCCGTACCGGGGCCAGCGTGCTCGGCATCGATGTGCACCGGAGCGTTGTGGACACCGTCAATTCGGGCAAGGTGCATATCGAGGAGATCGATCTCGATGCGCTCGTCTCTGGCGTAGTCGCCCGCGGCAATTTGCGCGCCTCGCTTCAGATCGAGCCTGCGGACGTGTTCGTGATCGCCGTCCCCACGCCTTTTCAGGAAAACCACGCCCCAGACATCGGCTATGTGCTCAATGCCGCCACCAACGTCGCGATCGTGCTCAAGGCTGGCGACGTGGTGATCCTCGAATCGACTTCGCCCGTGGGCACCACGGAGAAGGTCGCTCAATTGCTGTCGCAGTTGCGGCCGGATCTGAAGATCCCGGGTCAATGCACTGGCAGCGCCGACGTTGCGATCGCCTATTGCCCCGAACGCGTGTTGCCGGGGCGCATCCTGGTCGAGCTTATCGACAACGACCGCGTCATCGGCGGGATGACGCCGCGCTGCGCGCGCAAGGCGCTGCAATTCTATCGCCGCTTCGTGCGCGGCGCCTGCGTCACCACTACCGCCAAGGCGGCGGAAATGACCAAGCTCAGCGAAAATGCATTCCGCGACGTCAACATAGCCTTCGCCAACGAACTGAGCATCGTCGCCGAGAAAATGGGCGTGGACGTTTGGGAAGTCATTCGCCTCGCCAACCGCCATCCGCGCGTGAATATCCTGTCGCCCGGCCCTGGCGTGGGCGGGCATTGCATTGCGGTGGATCCCTGGTTCCTCATCAGCGCCGCGCCCGAATCGACGCCGCTGATCCGCACAGCGCGCGAAGTGAATGACGGCAAGGTCGAGCACGTGATCGCCCGAGCAACGGCGATGATCGAAGCTGACCGGCACGCCCGGGTTGCGTGCCTGGGCCTGGCTTTCAAGGCCAATATCGACGATTTTCGCGAGAGCCCGGCACTCAAGGTCGCCGCGGCGCTGGCCGCGCGCTTCGGTGCGCGCATTGCGATTGTCGAGCCCTATGCAAATGAATTGCCGAAGGCGTTCGACGGCACTGGCGCGACGCTTACCGATGTCGATACCGCGCTCGAGAGCTGCGGCATTCTGATTCCGCTGGTCGATCACGACGTGTTCAAGTCCATTCCGCTCGACGAGCGCTCCGACAAGCAGGTCTACGACACACGAGGCATCTGGCCAGATCAGCCGCGGGCAATGCCCAGCGCCCCGCTCAGGATCGCCGTCTGATCGTTGAAATTCGCGGCGGGCCCTGCCGCCGTGATCGCGGCAGGCTTAACGGTGGCGAATGAGCAGCGCTTGCCAATTGCCGTCGAGCGGGCGGTCGCGCTCGGCAAGGATTGCGGGAATCATCGGTCGCGCGGAGATCGTCTCGGCCTTTGCGATCTCGGCCTCGAGCGTCGCGACCCTGTCGCGCCAGGCCGGGTGCGAGCGGCTGCGCAGGATGCCGCCGGCCTTGCTGGGCCCGAACCTGCGCCAGAAATCGGTGGATGCGTGAAGCGGATAGCCGGCGTTCCCGAGCAAATAGACCGAGAGCAGATCGGCCTGAAGCTCAGTCTGGCGGAAGTATTTCACGTTGGCGCCGAACCCTGAAAGCATCCCGAAGCTCGCGCCCCGCGCCTCAAGCCGAACACGGTGACGCAAAACATTGTGCGCCAGCTCGTGCGCCATCACTCCGGCGATCTGATCCTCGGTATATTCTTCGATCAAGCGCGAACTGATCTGCACCATAGACCCATCGGCAGAGGCACCCCAATCGCGAGCAATCCGCATCTCGAACCGCGATTTACAGACCGGCACGGGTTGGAGAGTTACGCGAATGGTCTGACCCGCCCGCAACGCTACGACTTGGACGGGCTCGTTGGGGGACAAGGCCGCGATCGCCATTTGCGCGGCGACCATTCGTTCGGTGGAATCCGGCCTGCCCGCTACATCCGCGATCATCACCGTCCCGACCTGCACGAGCGAATCATCGGGCTTGAGCTGAGCGCGTTCGGCGGGAGAGCCGGCTATCACTGCTTCTATGGCGACCCGCGTTTCAAAGCCGAAATGCGCCCGCGCGGCCGCTCGCTGTGCCGGGTCGAACTGATCCAGAGTATGAAGCTGGAACCCAAATCCGGCTTCGATCTGATCGCATAAGGGGGCGTTGGCCGAGGCCAGTCGCCAGCCGATGCTCGCCACCTTCAGATCCGCCTGACGAATGGCTTCGAATAACGCGATGTCGCCCGATTGCTCCTGCGCCGCCGCGCCGGCCATCCCGGGGGTTAGCAATATCGCCGCTGCAACTGAACGAACGAAGCCGCGCCACCGGGACGGTGCGGACCTCTTGAAGGCTGGTGACATCAGCCCGATATCCGCTCGTTCAAGCTTGAGCACAATGGAAAACCGCTAGGTTTCGTTTTGCTCTGAGCGGATATGAAGCCTTGGATGTGGCGCTAACCGAATCGACGACAATGTTTTCAAAGCTTTTTTCTCGCCGCGTCCCCGATGAAAAACCCGTCCAGGCGCAATTGTCTCCCGGGGAGCGGGTTTATGCGATCGGCGACATCCATGGGCGTCATGACCTGCTGGTGCAATTGCTGGCGCGCATCGAAGCCGATGACGTTTTGCGCGGCGGCGATGCTGGCACGCTTATCTTCCTGGGCGACCTGGTCGATCGCGGCCCTGAATCGGCTCAGGTCGTCGAGACGCTCATGCACCTCTCGAAACGCCGGCCGGAGGGCAAGACGCGTTTCCTTCTGGGAAACCATGAGGAAGTCTTTCTCGCCGTGCTTGCGGGCGATTCGAAAGTGCTCAAATTCTTCGATCGAATCGGCGGCGGCGACACGATTCTGAGCTACGGGGTGTCAAAGGCCGCGTACAAGGCGGCAAGTTATGAAGAACTATTGACCCTGGTTCTCGATGCCGTTCCGGAAGATCATGTCGAATTTCTACAATCGTTCGAAGACATGATCGTCGTCGGTGACTATGTGTTCGTCCACGCGGGGGTGCGCCCGGGCCAGCCCCTGAATCTCCAGCGATCAAACGACCTGCGCTGGATTCGAGCTGATTTTCTCGGCCACCGCGGACGCTTCGAGAAGATCGTGGTGCACGGGCACACGATTTCGGACGAAGTCGAAGTCATGAGCAATCGAATCGGATTGGACACAGGCGCTTTTCAGAGCGGGAGGCTCACCGCGATGGGTTTCGAAGGCTCCAGTCGCTGGGTGTTGCAGACCGGCGTTTCCAGGTAGCGGGGGCCTGACCAGGCCGAACTGTCCCTTTGCGGCACAGTTACTAGCGTCATTTCGGGATGCCGTCGATTCGCCGGGGAGTTCCTATTCTCTCCGCAACCAGGTTAAATGCTGCGTTGGCACCGTAATATGCTCGAATGGGGCCGAGAGCGTTGCATTGACGCAACAGAATTGTGCGATGCGGAAAATATTTCGTTTCAATGTCTTTTTGGATGAAATTACCCTTGCCCTGCATAACGAAGATGGTATCTCGACCCCGCAGCAATAAAGCCCATCACAAGGAGCTACGGAATGCGTAATTACACGAAATTGGCTATCGGCGCGGTAGCGACCGCGGGCCTCCTGATCGGCCCGATGGCTGTAGCCGGGACCCGCGCTGCGGCGAACGTGCCTGCTGTCAGCGCTGCCAAGACTGCCCTTACCGGCACGCGCTTTTCTTCGCGCTCCACCAAGGTAAATGGCCAGGGCGCTGAGGGCATCCCCGTGATCGCCATCGTCGGTGGCGTTGCGGCCGCCGCTCTGTTGATCGTGGTCGTCACCGACGGCGACAGCGACGGCTGAACCAGCTAATTGATTAGAACGGCGCTCGTTGCAAAACGGGCGCCTTTTTTTGTAAGCCGTTCGTTGCCACGTTATTAAGTTATTTTGATTCCCCGTTATATGGCTCCGGATGGACCTTTCGCACGGGCCAGGGCGTTTATGGGGAGCGCGGTTACAGGAGCAAACATCCGGCGGTTGCTCTTTGTCGGCCGTCGCGGTCGTTTCCATCTCATGGATTTTGATTTCGGCGATCAGGATCCGGTGTCTGTGAAAATTTCCGCAAATCTCCTTGCCCTGGAGAACAAAGGTGAGTACCGCCGGTCTGCAATTATCCAATAACGAGGGAGTTTCATAAATGCGTGCTTTTACAAAGATTGCGATCAGCGCCGTGGCCACCGCCACCCTGCTGACCGGCCCGGTGGCACTGGCTGAGGGAACGCGCGCTGCGGCGACGACTCCTACCGCCAAGGCTGCGCAAACGTCGCTTACGGGCACACGTTTCTCGTCGCGCTCGACCAAGAGCAGTGAAGCCGCTCCTGCCGTTATCATCGGTATTATCGCCACTGCCGCGATCATCGGTGGCGCAGTTATCCTGTCCAACGACAGCGACGGCTAAGCTCTAAACCTCAAAAAAACGGCGCTCGTTGCGAAACGGGCGCCGTTTTTTTGTGTGCTTTTGAGAGGATCTCGCGGGCGAATCGACCGGACAGCTGGGCGAATTGACTTGGGTCTCCCCCTCTTGGTTTGATGTGCGATGATTAGCCTGTTGGCAGCCGACATGGGAATTCAGCTGTATCCCGAGCCGACGTGATTGCCCCGGCGCAGCCAATTGAGCAGACAAGGCCCGATACCCAGGCGAATCGCACCCGCGGGCCTTGGAGCAGCGCGTATCCATCATCGACGTGAGCTGGGCATTCCAAGGACTGGAAATTATCAGTCATCCGCGCGTTGAAGACGAATTCGAACAAGGTATTGCACATCGAAACTCGTTTCGTCATCGCCTACGGGCTAATTCTGGCGATCATATTCTTCGCAGTCGTGCTGGCTCTGTACCTTCGCCACAATAGCTGGAGGAAAAAGGCATCCAGGGGAGCGCGCCGTGACCAAGCGCAATATGACGCGCGGACAGTTGAGGAGCCGCCCGCCCCCTGAGCTGTGCCAGCCGGTTCCGGATCGGTGCCGGCCTGTGGTGCATCGGCTGAGTGTCGTGGCACTCATCGCCAGCTGCCCGCCTGGGGCTATTCATGTAAGATAAAGTCACCGGCATTCTAAGATACATGCGCGGCAATATAGTCCTGCTGCCCCCATGCTGCGCGCGGCCCCCTTGTCCCCTGCGGGATCTCAACCGATTCGAGCGCATAGTGCGGGTGTCCGCATGCGTGCCACGGCCACTGCGAGAATGGCTTGCAACACATTATAGCCGTGCCTAATAGCCATGCTGCGCTGCGGCGATTTCCGCTATCAGCATTATTCGATCGGGTGGCATTGCCCGGTCCGCCGATATCCGCCGGGGGCGGCTATCGATCTGAAAAAGGACGCGGGGATGAGGGTTTATGTGGCCGGCTGCGGCGGGATGTTGGGTGAGGCGATCCACAAGGTATTCTCGGCCAAGCACGAAGTTAGATGCTCCGACATCGACATCAACGAGGACTGGCTCGAGTACCTCGATTTCCGCGATTTCGATGCGTACAAGGCGGCCGTCGATGCGTTCAAGCCAGAGCTGCTGATCCATCTCGGCGCGCATACCAGCCTGGAATATTGCGAAGAGAACCCCGACGACGCTTATCGCACCAACACGCTGGCGGTGGAGAACGCCACGACGCTGGCCAACGCGCACGGCATCCCGATGGTCTACATTTCGACGGCCGGCATCTTCGACGGCGAGCAACTGACCTATGACGACTGGGACCAGCCCAATCCGCTGGGCGTCTATGCGCGTTCCAAATATATGGGCGAGCACATCGTGGAGAAGCGCATCGCCAAACACTACATCTTCCGCGCAGGCTGGATGATGGGCGGCGGTCCGAAGAAGGACAAGAAGTTCATCTCGAAGATGATCAAGCAGATCAAGGCCGGCTCGACCGAGCTCAAGGTGGTCGATGACAAGCTCGGTACCCCGACCTACACCATCGATTTCGCCACCACGATGGAAGCCATGGTCAACACCGAATATTACGGCCTCTACAACATGGTGTGCGGCGGCGAGACCGGCCGCTTCGAAGTATGCGAGGAAATGGTCCGGCTGCTAGGCCTTGAGGACAAGGTCAAGGTTACCGCGGTATCGTCCGACCATTTCGCGGCGGAGTATTTCGCGAAGCGCCCACCCTCTGAACGCCTGGTCAACTATAAGCTCGATCTGCGCGGCATGAACAAGATGCGGGACTGGAAGGTCTCGCTGGAAGAGTATCTGCGCGACTATTATAAAGGCTATCTGGACTGATCCGGATAAACGGAGAGGCCAGCCATGACCGATCAGGTCGCCACCAAGCAGCCCAGCCTGCGGATCGCCTCTTTCGGCTTCCGCAGCTTTCCTCCGCGCGCCGGTAGCGCAGGCGCGGACAAGTTCGCGCTGGAGCTGCTGACGCGGCTCGCGGCCCGCGGCCACAAGGTCGTTGGGTACAATCGCGCCTATCCGGGCGAAGAGGTGCCGCCGACACACGAGTATCGCGGGGTGGAGGTCCACACCCTCAAAACCTTCCGGAAATCCGGCGCGGAAGCCTTTTGGCACTCGGCCAAGGTGACCTGGGATATCATCCGCCACAACCGGGCGGACGTGGTCCATATGCAGAATGGCGGCAACAGCCTTTTCGGCGCGATTCTGCGCCTGTTCGGAAAGAAGTCATTCCTGACCGAAGACGGTAAGGAATGGGAACGCAGCAAATGGTCCGGCCTCGCAAAGCTCTACATGACGACGATGACCACGCTTACCGCGCGTGTTCATAACGAGGTGCTGTTTGACAATGTATTCGTCCGGAAGGAATTCGAGGACCGATACAATAAGAAATACGCCTTCGTTCCGTATGGGGCGGATGTCGCCTACGATCCGGCCTCTGAGACCATTTTGGAGGAGCTGGGCCTGAAGAAGGGCGAGTATTTCCTGTTCGTGGGCCGCTTTATCCCGGACAAGGGGCTCCATTATCTGGTGCCCGCGTTCGAGCGGCTCAAGACGGACAAGAAGCTGGTCCTGATCGGCGGCAGCCCCGTTCCCACGGAATATGAGCAGCAGATCAAGTCGACCACCGATCCGCGCATTATGATGCCCGGCTATGTCTATGGCGGTGGCACCCATGCATTGATGCGGAACTGCTTCGCCTATGTGCAGGCGTCCGACCTCGAAGGGTTATCCCCGGTGATTCTCGAAAGCGCTTTCTTGGGCGCCCCGATCATCTGTTCGGATATCGAAATGAACCGCTACGTCCTCGAAGAGCACGGCATTTATTTCAAGCAGAGCGACACCGGGGACCTGTTGGCCCAGATGGAACATGCTATCGCCGATCCCGCATGGCTTCGCGAACATGGCGCCGCCCAGCAAGCCCATGTCCGCGACACCTATTCGTGGGACCGTGTGGTCGATACGCACGTCGAGATCTTCCGCCAGTCCTGATTCCTGCCGCACCCGCGCGCCGACGTTCATAAAGAGGTAGTTCGATGATCCGTGTAGCAGTTGTCGGCCTGGGCAAGATGGGAATTTCCCACCTGGGCCTGGTCAATCCGCATCCTGACGCGACGGTTGCCGCAGTATGCGATCCGGCGGCGTACGTCCTGGACGTGCTGTCCAAATATACCGGCCTGACGACTTATACCGACTATACCAAGATGTTGGCCGAGGCGGAGCTGGACGCGGTGATCATCGCGACCCCTTCCCGCTTCCACTATGACATGGTCAAGGCAGCGCTCGACAAGGGCCTGCATGTGTTCTGCGAAAAGCCGTTCACGCTCGACCCCGGCCAGGCCAAGGAACTGTCCGAACTGGCGGCGTCCAAGGGGCTGGTGAACCAGGTCGGCTATCACTATCGCTTTGTCGGCGCGTTCCAGGAAGTGAAGCGCCTGATCGATGCCGGCGTGCTCGGCGATATCAGCCACGTTATGGCCGAGGCCTATGGCCCGGTCGTGCTCAAGCCCAAGGGTTCTACCTGGCGCACGCAGCGCAGCGAAGGCGGCGGTTGCCTGTACGATTACGCAGCGCACCCGCTGAACCTGCTCAACTGGTATTTCGGCATGCCGGTCGGCGTGGGCGGAAGCGTGCTCGGCAAGATCTTCTCGCGCGATACCGACGACGAGGTTTACGGTACCCTGTATTTCGGCGACGGAAAGACCGCGCAGATCTCGGTCAACTGGAGCGACGAATCGTACCGCAAGATGTCGACCAAGATCACGATCTGGGGCACCAACGGCCGAATCTATGCCGATCGCCAGGAAGTTCAGGTATTCCTGCGCAAGGGCGCCAAGACGATCCCCGGCTATGAGGAAGGCTGGAACGTCCGCTACACCACCGAGCTGACCGAGGAAGTGCCCTTCTATATCCGCGGCGAGGAATATTCGGCGCAGATGGACTATTTCGTCGAGTGCATCCGCGACAGGAAGACCGATAACGTCAATGGCTTCGAATCGGCGGCGCAGACCGACAGCGTCATCTCGATGATCATCGCCGATGCCGAACGCGGCCCGGTCGATGTGGGGCCGATCGCCCAGCGCCTGCCGCCCGCGCCGAAGAAGCGCTTCTCGCTCTTCCCCCGCTGACACTGCCGAAACCTGAGGATTCGAAATGGACAAGCTGCTTTTCGGCGACAACCAATTCTTTGGCGTGAACCACATGTCCGAAGAAAAGGCGCGCGCGCAGTCGATGCGCTTTCAGGATATCGGCGCCGTGATCGATGTGCTGGACGCCGCCTATGACGAGGGCGTTCGTTCCTTCATGTGCACAACCCACGATCGCATCGCGCTGGTGGCGGAGCACATGCGCGCCAATCCCACGCGATATGCCGATTTCAGCTTCCTGCCCTGCATGCCCTACGCACACAAATATGCAAACGCGGTCACCGAGGACGGCATGCTGGGGGCGCTCAAGAGGTTCATGCCCGAGGACGGCCTGATCAACGCGGCGATGCGCGGCGGCATGTCGATCGCCCGCAAGGATGTGGAAGGCATCGGCACGTTGCTGATCGATGCCGAGATGGCGATGTTCCGCGGGCTCAATACGCCGGTGATCTTCGTCCAGAATGTAGTCGTCGATCTGCTTTTGGGCCTGGGCTTCAAGGAAGCATTCCGCATTTTCGCCGACCATATCAAGAACCGCTATGGCGCCGAGCCCGGCTTCATTACGATGAACATGCCGATGCTGGTCGATGTGCTGGAGGAAGTGGGAATCAAGAATCCGATCGTCTGCTCCAACATCAACAAGATCGGGTTTCGCATGTGCGGAGGCCTGGAAGCCTATGAGCGCACGCTGCGCGAGAAGGAGTTCCGCGCGATCGCGATGTCGGTCTACGCATCGGGCGCCCTCCCCGCTCGCGAGGCGATCGAATGGGTCTGCAACCAGCCCAATATCGAGGCGATCGTGTTCGGCGCTTCGAGCCGCGGCAATATCCGCAACACCCGCGAGCTGGTGGAGCAATATTGGCGCGGCGCGCAGCCCGTCGGCGCCGCCTGAGTGCGCGTAGCCCTCGCCCATAGACTGTTCAACGTGACCGGCGGCGCGGAGGTCTTCTTCTGGGAGACCGACCGTATCCTGCGCGAAGCCGGGCACGAGACCTTGATGATCGCGACGGGCACGCCGGCCAAGATGGAAGGCGCGGAGAAGCTGATTCTAAAGGCGCCGGACTATGACAGCCCCAGCACGGTCCGGAAAATCCTGGATCTCCCGGCTTCGATCTACGACCCGGCCAAGCGCAAGATCATCCGCCGGGCGTTCGAGCAGTTCAAGCCAGATGTCCTCCAGATATTCTCGCTGAACGTGCATCTGAGCCCCGCGCTGGTGTTCGCTGCCGTGGATCTGGATATTCCCATTGTCGGCAGCTTCAACGACTATCGCCACATCTGCCCGAACTATAAATTATTCCATCACGACCGCATCTGCTTCGATTGCAAGCCGCGCCGCTTCTTCAATGCGGTGAAGAACAATTGCTGCAAGGAATCGATGGCGATCTCGATGGCCAGCATGGCGGAAGCCTATGTGCACAAGTGGATGCGCGTATATGAGCGATTCGACCATTTCACCTTTTCCAGCCAGTTCATGGCGCGCACCACGCAGGAATTTTGGCCGCATCGCGAGATCAGTTGGTCCACGTTCCGCAACCCGTTCAATTCCTCGATCTACCGGGCTGAGGACGTCTATGAACCCTATGGCCTCTATTTCGGCCGGGTCATCGAGGAGAAGGGAGTGGATCGGCTGATCAAGGCGGCCGCCCTGATCGATGGCTTCCCGGTCAAGATAATCGGGGACGGCCCGCAGCTGAAGGAGCTGCAGGAATATGTCGCCCGCGAGGGCATCACCAATGTCGAATTCCTGGGCGCTATGTGGGGCGAGGAGCTGGACCTGATTCTCAGCCGCGCGCGCTTCGTCGTGGTCCCTTCCATATGGCATGAGAATTTCCCCTACGTCATCAATCAGTCCTTCGCCTTTGGGCGCCCGGTGATTGGATCGCATCGGGGCGGGATCACCGAACTCGTGTCGGACGGCGAGCGGGGCCTGGTCGTGGAGCCGGACGATATCGACTCGATCGCGGCGGCAATGCGGCGCCTCGCGACCGACGAGGGTGAGGCGCGCCGCCTTGGCCGCGCCGCCAAGATATGGTCCGACGCGCAGTTCAGCGATGAAACCGCCCATGTAAACCTGATGTCCGCCTATAGAACGACGATAGATGCGCATTCTACTAATAGGCGGTAGCGGCTTTATCGGGAGCCGGTTCGCGAGCGCGGCCGCGGCTGCGGGCCATGAAGTTACGATAGTCTCGCGGTCACCGCGCCCGCAAGCGACTCCCTATGGCTGGATCGCGGGCGGGATCGACGCCCTGCTGGCGGATCCTAATCTCATCGCCAGGGCGGACATGCTATGCCAGTTCGCATCGACCACTTTCCCTGCGACATCGAGCCTCGATCCGGTTGCCGACGTCACCGAAAACCTGATCCCCAACATCCAATTGCTCGAGGCGATGCGCGGCATGGGCGCCAGCCGTATCCTCTATCTGTCGTCGGGCGGGGCGGTCTATGGGCGCCCCGAACGCAACCCCATTCCTGAGATGCATACGCAGCGCCCGATCAGCTCCTATGGGATCGTGAAAGGCGCCGTCGAACGGTATTTGGGGATGCATGCGGAGCTGCACGGGCTCCAGACCACCATCATACGCCCTGCCAACCCCTATGGCCCAGGGCAGAGCGCCGCACGGCAGCAGGGCGTGATCGCGGCTCTTCTCGCAGCCGCGCGGGATGATCGCGAAGCAGTGATTTACGGCGACGGATCGATCATTCGGGACTTCATCTACCTGGACGATCTGTGCGGCCTGTTGCTGACAGCCCTCGAGAGCGGCGCGACCGGAGTGTTCAACGCGGGGAGCGGCCAGGGAGCCTCGCTCAACGAGGTTATCGACACTGTGGAGAGCGTGACGGGCCGCAAGATTCGGCGAAAGACGCTTCCCGTCCGCGAATTCGATCCGCCGGCCATCGTCCTGGATATCGGTCGCGCGCGGGACCAATTGGGTTGGAGCCCTTCGGTGCCGCTGAAAGAAGGCATCGCCCGCACCTGGGCGACTTTCGCCTAGAACAGGGGCCGGATTATGCCGGCTTGGCGAGGTAGATACGCTCCATATCGCGAGCGTTGAAATGCATGGAGACGTTCTCCAGGCCGATCCCGCGCACAGTCTTCATCAGTGCGTCGCGCAGCTTGGTGCTGCGCGTGATGATGCCGACATTGGTGACCAGCCGGCCGATGGTCAACGAGCGTCCCACCTTGTCTTCGCGTACCACGGTGAAGCCCGCTTTTTCCGAGACCTCGCGCAGGGTCTTGGTGGTGAAGAAGTAGATGTGGCCCGCACAGGACAGGCTCCGTTCGCGCCGGCCGAACAGCTTCATCATCAGCGTGTCGTATCGCGGCGTCTCCATGACGAGCATGCCGCCCGGCTTGAGGACACGGAAAATCTCGCGCAGCGTCTCGTCAGGATCGGGCACGTGCTCGATCACGTGCATCATGAGGACCGCATCGAACGATTCGTCGGGGTAGTTCGCGTCGGGTAGCAGACCTGTGACGATGTCCAGTCCCAGCACCTCGCGTGCATGCTGATTCAGCCCCTCCTCCGGATCGACGCCCGCTACTTCCCAACCATCCTTGCGGAAATAGTCGAGGAGATAGCCGAACCCGTTGCCCACATCGAGCAGCCTGCCGCGTTTGGGAAACCGCTCGGCCAGGATCTTGCGCGTGCCCGCATAATCGCGGACCTGCAGCTCTTCCTTGGTGTTGCGCTCGCCACGCTTCGCCTCGGTCCGGACCTCAGCGGCAATGATGACGTGGTCGGGCTCTGCTGCCCGCGGGTTCGAATACATCAGCCCGCACTGCTTGCATTCCACGATGCGGGCAGGCTGCGCCTCTCCCGCTTCGAACCTTACCGTATAGTCATCGGCACCACAAAGATTGCATGCGACAAAGCTCATCAACGCCCTCCCAGATCGCGGAAAGCGGTAGCTAGTCTGAACCCGACCGTCAATGATTAGGGTGCGACGCGGAAATCGAGGAACGGTCTCTATTCTGGCCGAATTTCGTCACCTTTTGGCTTGCAGGACCCTTGGCAAAGCTCTAACCGCTCGCATCTGCACAATTGGGGCTTGGGGGCAAATTGTCGGTCGTTGTGAGGCTTCGAAACGGACGCGCATTCGCGTCTGAACCGGGCCAGACGATACTGAACGCGGCCCTCTCCGGCGGGATCGCGCTGGAATATAGCTGCCGCAACGGGCGTTGCGGCGTCTGCAAGACCCGCGTCCTGGACGGCGAGACCCGCGCGACCCAGCCGGAAGTCGCGCTAAGCCCCGCCGATGTCGAGCGCGGCCTGGTCCTCACCTGCTGCCGCGCCGCCGTCTCCGACCTGCAGCTGGATGCCGAAGACCTGGCGCGGCTTGCAACCGTCACTGCCCGCACCTGGCCAGCCCGCATTTCCGCGATCGAGCATCTGACCGACGATATCGTCACTGTGCTGCTGCGCCTGCCGCCGACGGCCAATTTCGCATTCATACCCGGTCAGTATATCGACGTGATGCATGACGGGCTGCGGCGCTCCTATTCGCTCGCCGCCGCGCATCGCGAGGACCGGCTGCTGGAACTGCATATTCGCCGGTTCGAGAGCGGTGCGATGAGCGCCTATTGGTTCGGCAAGGCCGCGGCGAACGACCTGGTGAGGATCGAAGGTCCGCTCGGCAGCTTCTGCCTGCGCGAGCGAGAGGTCGATACGCTGTATTTCCTGGCGACGGGGACCGGCATCGCCCCGGTCAAGGCGTTGCTGGAGGACATCATCTCCAGCGACGAGCATCGCGCCAAGCGGATCAAGGTCTTGTGGGGCAATCGCCACGCTTCGGATTTCTACTGGAATCCGCGCAGCCTGCCGATCGCCCTCGACTACACCCCGGTGCTTTCGGGTGCATCGGATAGCTGGGAGGGAGCGCGCGGGCATGTGCAGCATGTCATGTTGTCCGAAGGGCCTGACCTCGCGCGCGCTTCGGTCTATGCATGCGGCTCGCAGGCGATGATCGACGAGGCCAGCGCGCTGCTTGCAGAACGCGGGCTTCCCGAGGCAAATTTCCACTACGATGCATTCGTACAATCCGGTTTGTAAGGAAACTTCGATGAAGGCTGTTATCTTGGCAGGCGGGCTGGGCACGCGCTTCAGCGAAGAGACCTCGCTGCGCCCCAAGCCGATGATCGAAGTGGGCGGCTGGCCGATCCTCTGGCACATCCTGAAGATCTATTCGTCGCACGGGATCAACGACTTCGTGATCTGCTGCGGGTATAAGGGCTATGTCATCAAGGAGTATTTCTCCAACTACGCGCTCCACACCTCCGACGTCACGATCGACATGCGCGACAACAGCATCCATGTGCATGAGCGCCGCGCGGAGCCGTGGCGGGTCACGCTGGTCGATACCGGCGAAAGCTCGATGACCGGCGGCCGGCTTCGCCGCGTGGCGGAGCATGTGAAGGATGAGGAAGCCTTTTTCTTCACCTATGGCGACGGTGTCGGCGACGTCGATATCACGAAGTCGCTCGAGTTCCACCGCAAGCACGGCAAGCTGGCGACACTGACTGCGGCCGCCCCTCCCGGCCGGTTCGGCGCCATCCATCTCGAAGGCGACAAGATCACCAGCTTCCAGGAGAAGCCCGAGGGCGATGGCGGCCTGATCAACGCCGGCTATTTCGTGCTGTCGCCCAAGGTGATCGACTATATCGCCGAGGATGCGACGATCTGGGAGCAGGAGCCGCTGCACCGCCTGGCCGCCGAGGGGGAACTGATGGCGTTCGAGCATCGGGGCTTCTGGCAGCCGATGGATACCTTGCGCGATAAGATCAACCTGGAGAACCAATGGGCCAGCGGCAAGGCCCCCTGGAAAGTCTGGTGAGCCTGGTCGATCCGGAATTCTGGCGCGGCCGCCGTGTCTTCCTGACCGGCCATACCGGCTTCAAGGGCAGTTGGCTGTCGCTTTGGCTCCAGGAAATGGGAGCGGAGTTGACCGGCTATGCGCTGACCCCGCCCAGCGAGCAGAATTTGTTCGACGAGGCCCGGGTGGCCGATGGAATGGCGTCGCACATCGCGGACATCCGCGACCTGGAGACGCTGACTGCCGCCATGCGCGCGGCCGACCCGGAGGTGCTGATCCACATGGCCGCACAGCCGCTCGTGCGCCTTTCATACAGGGACCCGCTGACGACCTATGACACCAATGTGATGGGCACGGTGAAGGTACTGGAGGCTGCGCGGCAGATGCCTTCGCTGCGCGCGATCGTCTCGGTCACCACCGACAAATGCTACGAAAATCGCGAATGGGACTGGGGCTATCGCGAGAATGAGCCGATGGGCGGCCACGATCCGTACAGCAATTCCAAGGGTTGCGCGGAACTGGTGACCGCAGCCTATCGCGCAAGCTTCTTCGCGCCCGACGGAAGGGTTGCGCTCGCGTCCGGCCGCGCCGGCAACGTGATCGGCGGCGGCGACTGGGCGGAGGATCGTATCGTGCCGGATGCGCTGGCGGCTTTCGCCGCGGGCCGGCCCCTGTACGTTCGCAACCCGGGCGCCACTCGGCCGTGGCAACATGTGCTGGAGCCGCTGTCGGGCTATCTGGTGCTGGCGCAGGCGCTGTGGGAGCGAGGCGGCGAGGTCGCGGAGGGCTGGAATTTCGGACCCGAGGGCGACGACGCCCAAACGGTCGGCGCGATAGTCCAACAGCTCAAGGCCTATTGGGGCGAAGGCGCGGAATGGGTCCGGGACGCGGGCCCGCATCCGCACGAAGCCAATTTCCTGAAGCTTGACACGTCGAAGGCCCGCAACCGATTGGGCTGGCGCCCCGCATGGAATGTGGGATCAACGCTGAAACGGATCGTCGATTGGCACAAGGCGTGGCTGGCCGGCGAAGACATGCGCAAACGCTCGATCGCCGAGATCGGGGAATATATGGCCGCTGCTTCGGCCGGTAAGGGATAGAGAATATGGTCACTGAGACGATGACAGGCCTTCGCGAACAGATCGGCGAGCTCGTCCGGAAGTTCGCCGAGGAGCAATATGCGCCAAAGGCCTTCATCCCCGGCGAGACGGTGATCCCGCCTTCGGGCAAGGTGATGGGCGCACGCGAGCTGGAGCTGATGGTCGAGGCGTCGCTGGACGGCTGGCTTACCACGGGCCGGTTCAACACCGAGTTCGAGGCCAATCTGGGCCAGTTCCTGGGCGTGCGGCATGTGCTGACCACGACTTCGGGTTCATCGGCCAACCTGCTGGCGCTTGCCGCGCTCACCTCGCACAAGCTGGGTGCACGGGCGATGCGCCCGGGTGACGAAGTCATCACGGTCGCCGCAGGCTTTCCAACCACGGTGAACCCGTCGATCCAGTACGGACTGATCCCCGTCTTCGTCGATGTAGACATCCCAACCTATAATATCGACGCCAGCCTGGTCGAGGCGGCGATCACGCCCAAGACCAAGGCGATCATGCTCGCCCACACGCTGGGAAATCCATTCAACCTGGCCGAGATTCGCCGGATCTGCGACGCGCACGATCTCTGGCTGGTCGAGGATTGCTGCGACGCGCTGGGCGCCACTTACGATGGCAAGATCGTTGGTGGGTTCGGCGATATCGGCACGCTCAGCTTCTATCCTGCGCACCATATTACGATGGGCGAAGGCGGCGCGGTGTTCACCAACTCCGACGAGCTGAAGCCGATCATCGAATCCTACCGCGATTGGGGCCGCGACTGCTATTGCGCGCCGGGTTGCGACAATACTTGCGGCATTCGCTTCGGGCAGAAATTCGGGACGCTGCCGTTCGGGTACGATCATAAATATGTCTATTCGCACACGGGCTATAATCTGAAGATCACCGACATGCAGGCCGCCTGCGGCGTTGCGCAATTGGAGCGTGCGCCCGGCCTGATCGAGGTGCGCCGCCGGAATTTCAACCTGCTGACCCAGCGCCTGGCTTCCTTGGAGGATCTCATGATCCTGCCGAAGGCCACACCGAATTCGGTCCCTAGCTGGTTCGGATACCCGATCACGCTGCGCGAGACGGCGGGCGTAAAGCGCGTCGATGTCGTCAAGTTCCTGGACGACCACAAGATCGGCAGCCGCCTGCTCTTCGCCGGCAACCTGACGAGGCAGCCCTATTTCGCGCAAGTGCCGCACCGCGTGGTCGGCGACCTGCGGAATACGGACATCATCATGAACGACACCTTCTGGATCGGCCTGTTTCCGGCGCTGGGCCAGGAGCATTTCGACTTTGTCGGCGAAAAGCTGGAAGAGTTCTTCGGCCTCAACTTCTAGGGGCCAGGCGGTGGAGTTCATCGAAAGCATGCTGCCGGGCGTCGGCATCCTCCAGTCGCGAGTGATGGCCGACGCGCGCGGTGCGTTCGTCAAGACGTTCCACCAGGACATGTTCGAAGGCCTTGGGCTGCGTACCGATTGGAAGGAGGAGTATTTCTCCCACTCGGTCGCCGGCGTGGTGCGCGGCATGCATTTTCAGTTGCCGCCCCACGACCATGCCAAGCTTGTCTTCTGCCTCGCCGGCGAAGTGCTGGATGTCGTGCTGGACCTGCGTACCGATTCACCGACATTTGGCAAATGCGCCAGCTTCGAGCTGACCGGCGATAATGGTCAGGGCGTCTATATGCCGCCTGGTTGCGCACACGGCTTCGTTTCGCGCAGCGATCTCAGCACGCTCTATTACAAGGTGACCAGCGTCTACGCGCCGTCCGCCGATGCGGGCATCGCCTGGGACAGCTTCGGGTTCGACTGGGGCGTGGACGCCCCTCTCCTATCCGAGCGCGACCAGCGCCACCCGCGCTTCGGCGATTTCGACAGTCCCTTCCGTCTTCAAGAAGCCGTCCATGGCAATTAAGGTCGCGCTTCTTACCGGGGCAACCGGCTTCATCGGGGGGCAGCTGACGAAGAAGCTGGTCGAGTGCGGCTGGACCGTTCACGCGATCGTGCGCCCAGGCAGCGACACGGCGGAGTTGGCAGGTCATGCGAAGGTCCATCTCCACGACGGCACGACACAGGGGATGATAGACATCGTCCGCGTTGCGAAGCCGGAGGTCGTGTTTCATCTCGCTTCGCTGTTCCTGGCCGATCACAAGCCCGATCAGGTCGAGGCGCTGGTCCGGTCCAACGTCCTGTTTCCTGCGCAGCTGCTCGAAGCGATGGTCCAGTGCGGGGTGACCCGCCTGGTCAATACGGGCACCGGCTGGCAGCATTATCGCGGCCCCGAATACGACCCGGTCAATCTTTACAGCGCCACCAAGGAAGCGTTCGAAGATATCGCGCTTTATTATCACGACGCGAAGAAAATTTCCGCGATCACTCTGAAGCTATTCGACACCTATGGCCGCGGTGACCCACGCCGCAAGCTGCTGGCGATCCTGATCGATGCGGCGAGGACCGGCGAACCGCTGGCGATGTCGCCGGGCGACCAGGTAATCGACCTGACGCATGTTTCGGACGTGATCGCCGCCTTCCTGATCGCGGCTGATCGGCTGCTCGCGACCGACAATTCGCTGTGGGAAAGCTTTTTCGTGTCGAGCGACCGGATGACGGTGAAGCAACTGGTCGCACTGACCGGCAAGGCGCTAGGCGCCGATATCGCCGCAAGCTTCGGCGGAAGGCCGTATCGCGAGCGCGAAGTCATGACGCTGGTCGACACGAAGGGCCGCACGCCGCCCGGGTGGAGCCCCGCCCGCGACCTGATGGAAGGAATCGCGGAGATGGCGGCGTCGTGATGGTCGATCTGGCCCAGCAGCCGCGCTCCACCCAATATGATCTCATTTCCTCCGAACTGATCTGGGGGCCGGGCGCGTCGGGCGACGCCGAGGTGACGATCGCCATCCCGACATTCAACCGCTCGCATCTGGTGCGCGAATCCCTGGCCAGCGCCCTGGCCCAGCGGACAAGCCGCAGGATCGAGACGATCGTCGTCGATAATCAATCGGCTCCGGAACACCGCAGCGCGATCCTGGCCTTTCTGAATGAGACGAAGCCGGCGAATGTCAGCGTTTACGTCAATGCCGAAAACATCGGCATGTTCGGCAACTGGAATCGTTGCCTGGAACTGGCCAAGACGAAGTGGATAAATCTGCTCAACGACGATGATCTGCTCAAGCCCCAGTTCGTCGAGCAGACGCTGGCCGCTTTGGAAAAGACCGGGGCCCCGGCCGTGGTGGCCGATTGCGAGATGTTCGACCAGCGCGTGGGCCAGGGCCGGTCCGGGCACAAACTAACGCCGGTCGGCATCAAGCAGATTGTCCGCCGGTTTCTCCATGGTGGAAAGCGATTGTGGCAGGTTGGCCCTCGCCATCTCTTTTGGGGAAACCTGCTCGGAAACACGATCGGACTGATGGGTGACCGGGCGCTGATGCTGGAGCAAGGCGGCTTCCTCGAGGCCGATTTTCCCACCGCCGATTATGCATTCTACGCGCGCTGGTCGGTCCACCGCCCGCTTTACCGGCTCGACGAGACCCTCGGCGCATTGCGCATCGCGGAAAATGAATCCTCGCGCCTGGAAACCCAGCTCGGATTCATCGACAAGGGCCATGCGCTGCGCCTCGCGCTCATCGAAGGCGGGCATGTGCCGGCAAGCTGGCGCAAATACCTGCCGTTGCTCATTGCGGACGACATCTACGTGGCGACACACCATTGGGCCATTTCGATGGATATCGAGGCAGTGTTCGCGAAATATGGAATGTCCGCTACCAAGTCCTCGTGGCTGCGCCTGCGTATGCTGCGTCTGCGCCAGGGGGTGGTTACTTAGGCCAGCACCACGCCCCGATAATCCCAATACGAGAATGGTAGTGATGCGATGCACTTCTCCGGTGTTCAAACGGGGGACACATTACGATGTTTAACGGCAGTGGGTACAGAATCCGCCTGATGAGGGCGACGTTAGGGTGGCGATGTTTCGAGGCGAAGCCGCACGCTTGTGCGAAATACTGATCGATCGTCCCGTCTCGCCTTTGTTGAATCTGGGCTCGGGAACGGCGGAATACCGCGAAATCAGGCAGCCCTTTATCGAGCGTGACCTCTTCACGCCGCTACGGAAGGCTGGCGTGAAGGTCTTTCACTGCGACTTGAAGTCCGCTGAAGGTATCGATCTGGCCGGGAACGTCCTGGATCCAAAGGTTCAGCAGCAGCTTCGGGCGATGGATTTCAAATGCGTACTGGTTTCCAATCTGCTCGAGCATGTCACGGACCGCGATGAGGTCATGAGAGCTTGCGCCGCCATCGTAGGTCGGGGAGGGCTGATCCTCGCGACCGTCCCTTCCAGTTACCCTTATCATCCCGATCCCATCGATACGCTATATCGTCCATGCCCCGAGGATCTTGCCGCGGCTTTTCCAGGGACCACGCCAGTGATCGTGGAGGAGCTCATGGGACAGACCTATTCCGCCGAAATGCGCGCAGACGGCATCTGGCGGGAGGTTGCCATAACGCTGGCAAGGGTGCTGATCTCCGCGCTCCAGCCGAGACGAGCGCTTGCGAAGCTGGACCGCTGGAGATGGTATCGACGTCCATACCGCGTCGCGCTCGTACTGGTACGGGTTAGGTAGACCCGGGATGCGCCGTGCCACCTCGGCGGCCTGAGCGGCCGCATGGTCTATCATGCGCGCCTCTTGAGGAGCCCCATAACGAAGGCTCGGTCTTCGCGCGTCGTCACGGCCGCACCAACCGCGCCGCACAGCAGCAACACTCCTCCTACGGCCAGGAGACCCGCATCGACCGGCATCACCAAAACCGCGCCAATCGCAATGTAGACGGGCGCGAGGGGAAGCAGGAGGCATCGCCAGACATAGGGCAGGATGTCCAGATCGTGCACACGGTCGCGCAGCGGGTTCTGCCTCATCATCAGCGCCACGCCTACCAAGCCGGCGACGCACATGCCCAGCCCGACTCCGACCGCGCCGAAGCGGGGCGCCAGCAGCCAGGCGAGCCCGAAGCTGACCAGCGCCTCAATAATGGGATTTCGCGTCATCCGGCCCTGGACGCCAACACCGATCGCAACCATCGAATAGGTTCCGCCCGAGCCGCGTATGCATTGGAGCAGCGCCAGAAGCGTCAACAGCACGGCCCCCTGAGCGGCATAGGCCGGGCCGAGCCAGAACCGCATGATCCACCAGCCGGCTACCATCTGAAACGCCGTCCCCAAGCCCAGCACCAGGTTCAGAGTGTGCGTCGCGCGATACAGCAGCTTCCGTGTCTCATGCCGCTGGTCCCCGGCGCCAGCCGCCCCGATCTGGGGCACGACTGAACCGCCGGCGGCCTGAAGCAGCCCTATTCCCAGCATCGATAGCGCGAACGCGGATGCAAAGGCCGGGACGGCAGCATAATCGTACCGCGCGACGATTAGAATCTGGAAATGCGCCGTAAAGAGCATCGCCAGACTCCACACCGCAAGCGGACCGCTTTCCTTGACCAGAGTGCGGGCCATGCCGGAAGTGATCATCGAGGGCTTCAGGGTTGGATCAGGGGACCGGACACGCCACAGCACGATCCAAAAGATTCCACCTAGCACCGTCCCGACGAACCAGGCTTGGGAGGCCGCGACAATGTCGCGCGTCACGAACGCGGTGATAAGCACCGCTACGAAAGTTCCCGCGCGCCCGACGAAGGTAGCGAAAGCGTAATACCCGTTCTGGCGCAGCCCGATAAAGATCGCGAGGAGAATCGAGAGCGGCAGCTGAATGCAATAGCTGGCGGCCAGCCACAACATTGCGTGCCGCATCTGCTCGCGCAGTTCGGGTGTGGCGTGGGGCACGAAGCGTTCGAGCTGCGAGCAGAACAGAAAGATTGCGAACAGGCCGATCAGCCCAAGCACAAGCAAGGCCGCCATCGACGTGGCGACCACACGATCGCGCAGCGCGCGATCACCCGTGGCATCGGCGGTCGCGATAAAGCGAGCGGCCACCAGTTGCAGCCCGAAATTCAGGTAATTCAGGAATCCCGCCGCTTGAAGGGACAGCGCCCACCCTCCGAACTGTTCGGGCGTGAGCCATCGCGCCAGAAAGGGCGGCAGCAGCATGCTGGTTGAAACCGAAGCGAGGCCAGCGACCACATTCCATGCGGCGTTGCGCGGAAGACCCGACCTCAAGCGGCTTCCCCCACCGGGCAACTTGTCCTTGGGAAATTTGTAGTCACCCGTTTTCCTTCTTGCCGGGCGACCTCCTTGCCTGAGCGCCCGCGGTCCCTACCTCGCGGCCGCCAGCGGGCCTTGCGATACAGCATATTGGACCGGAGTTCGCCGCGCTCGCCGCGCCGCAAGGCTGGCGCGAGCGCGCGCGGCGAGGATCAGGCCACCGAAGAGATAGATGTAGGTGACCGCCTCCTGCAATGAGTTCGCTTTCTGCGCTATCGCGATCGCGACGACCCCGCTCGCGAGCCCGGCCACCAACCGCTGCTCCTTCGGACTCGCCCGATAGGTGAGCGCCGCGATCACGATCGTCCCGACGAACAAGGCTGCGAGCACGAGCCCCACGATGCCGGAATCGAGCAGCAAAGTGAGGTAGTAATCGTCGATCGTGCGTATTCCGTACCCGGTCTTCAGCCCTGCCAGGTCCAGGCTCAGCCCGTCGCCATGACCCAAGATCGGACGGCGCAAAAATGCGGGCCAGCCATAATCCCACATGATGCCACGCACATAACTGCTCAGCTGCTCGTTGGAGGTGCGACCGACGATCAGCGCCAGGACGTATTGATACAGGAAAATGCCGGCCAGGCCGGCGAACGGCAGCGCCACGGCGAAGAACTTCACGGTGTTGCGGTTCATCGCCAACAATATCGCACCGAACGCGCCGAGACCCATCAGCGCGGCGAGCTGGCCGGACCTCGCTCCCGACAGCCAGACCCCGATCACACAACAGAGGCCCAGCATCAGCGGCAGGGTCTTGGCATAGCCTCGCGCATTGAGAGTCATTGCCGCGCACAGCGGCATGAGGCCGGCCATGACAACGCCGTACATGATCGGGTGCGTGAACAGCGACTGAGCGCGGAAACCCCCGTCGCGTATCTTGTCCAGGGTGAGGTCGAGCCAGAACTCGGCATCGATCTGGATTGGCAAGACCGAGAAGATCAAGTCAGGCAGCGTTCGCTGCTGCCGCATCTCGATCAGCGCGGCCATCAGCATGATTGGGATGGCAATCCCCATCATGCGGGTGAATAGGCGCAGTGGGTCGGTGGCCTTGCCCAGCGACAGGGCAAACAGGAACACTGAGCCAGACATCAGCGCTTCGCGAAGGACTAGATACACCGATCTTCCGGGATCGAGTCCAATCGACGACGCGAGTAACCGCACGAACCAGAATGCCAGGAAGGCAAGAATGGCCACAAGCGCTATCAGGTCGTCTCCGCGGAAGAATCGCTGTGTCCGCAGATGCATCACGCCCACCATGCCGAGCGCGGCCAGCACTGCAAAATGGTAAGGTCCGATCCGTGTCGGGCCGATGTCGAACGACAGATATTTCGGCCAAAGCATCAGAAGAAGAAGGAGGAATGACAGCGTCAGCGCCGCTGCCATTCCGGCCCTGCGGTGCCCCGCCACTTGCGTCTCTGTATTCATGCTGGCTGCTTATGCTGCATCGCGCCTGATCGCAAGCATGGCCCGCTAATGTGCAAACGCAGCATAAACATGCCCTTGACGCACCCACAGACAATTGCTCGATTCGTAATCTCTTGAAATATTAGGCGATATATCACGGAGATGGGTCGGGTATCGGCGCTGCAAGACAGCATAATGCAGCCGAGATCGCGCTCAAGGCGACAGAATCAAGTTGCCGCTATGCCGCAAGCGCGATAGTAGGCATGGTTACCAGTTGGGGGTTTAGCGATATGGGGCGTCAGCAGAGACTTGGAGCGGCCCGCTCTGAGGGCCTGGCGCATGAGCGCGACGCCATCTCGGCTCGTTTCCGCCTGATCCGCGCGCCGGCCGCGTAGTAAGGTCATACGGGCTTCGTCATGAGATTTCGGATCGCCGCCGCTCTGATCGCCATGTGCGTCGTTTTCGGTGGAGGTGGATCGCCCTCGCCACTCGCGGGCATGATCGTTCAAATCTCCGCGCTGGTGGCGCTTGCCGCCTGGTTTATTTTGATCCGCGATCAGCGCGCCGAAACTCCCTTCGACTGGCCGGTGCTGATTGGAGCGGCGCTCTTCGCGGCGGTTCCCTTGATCCAGCTCGTGCCGCTGCCGCCCTCCATTTGGCAGTCTCTGCCGGCGCGGGAGACAGAAGTGGCGGCGTTGCGGCTGATCGGCGCCGAGAATAGTTGGCGGCCCCTCTCCATCGCACCGTATCGCACGCTCGCGTCCGCCTTGTCGCTGATCGCGCCGCTGGTGATGATCTATTTCGTATCGCAATTGTCGCTTCGCGATCGCACGCGACTGCTTGCGGTGCTGGTGGCCCTGATATGCCTCTCGGCAGCAGTGGGCGCCATCCAGCAGTCAAGCGGCGATTCACATTGGCTGCGTTTCTATCCTGGCACCGCCAACCGGGCATTTGCCACCGGCTTCCACGCGAATCGCAATTCGGCGGCAGATCTGTTCGCTATCGGAATCGTCGCACTGGCTACTTTTCTGGCGATCCGGAGCGACCTGCTGAAAGATCTCGGTCGTCGAGCGCTTGCAGGCGGGATCCTTGCCTTCTTGCTGATTGCGATCCTGCTGACCGGCTCGCGCTCTGGCATGGGGCTTGGACTGCTGGCGGTGGCGGTCAGCGCTCTGATGTTCGCTAGCCGTTTCCGGTGGAAGCGCCGGACCGTTGTAATCGGCGCAGCAGCAGCCACAGTGATGGTCGGCCTGCTGCTGTTCGCGGCCCGCGACAACGCGGTAGTGCAAAAAAGCCTCGATCGGTTCAACAGCCTGCAGGACGCGCGGCCCAACCTATGGGAAGATACGCGCTATGCGATAGGGACCAGCTGGCCGGCGGGAACTGGCATGGGAACGTTCGTTCCCGTCATCATAAGCGCGGAGCAGCTGGAATTCGTCGATGCAAGTCGGCCCAACCGCGCCCACAACGACTATCTCGAATTTACGCTTGAGGCCGGAATTCTTGGCTTGATCGTCGTCTTGATGTTGACCATTGGGCTCATGTTCAGGACATGGAACGTCTTGCGTGATCCTCAAACCCAATTAGAGCAGCGGCGGCTGGCCCTGTTCGCCTTGACCGTGTTGGTGATTCTAGCCCTTCATTCGATCGTGGACTATCCACTCCGATCGATGTCGCTCGCCACACTTTGCGCCTTGGCAGTTGGAATGTTGGCGCGCACGGGAGGGCAGAAGGTCGGAACTCGTTTGTCGCAGGCGCCCCTCGAGGTGCGCTCGGCATGATTGTTTGGATGCGTCCCGTAGACGTGAAGGAGTGGTTGTGATGCGGTATCTGGTTTTTGGTGGGATAGCGGCCTCAGCGCTGCTCCTGAGCGGTTGCCAGTCCAAGCCATCATCGGAATTGCCGCGTGGCGTGAACGCTTATTCGACGTTTCCGGCAGCTTCGGCCGACGGACGGCGGGATTATCGGATTGGCGCTCTCGATGTGCTTTCGATCACCGTGTTCCAGGAACCCGACCTTAGCTTCAAGGAAATCCAGGTCGATGCTTCGGGCAGCTTGCTGTTTCCGCTCATCGGCGATGTACGCGCGGCAGGAAAAACCGCGAACGAGCTCACCAAGGAAATCAGCGCCCGGCTCAGCGAGAATTATCTGGTGAACCCGCAGGTCTCCGTCGTCGTTGCCTCGGCCGTTTCGCAGCGCGTGATCGTCGAAGGCAGTGTGGTCGAGCCCGGTGTGTACGAGATCAGCGGCTCCTCGTCGTTGCTTGAGGCGGTGGCGCGGGCAAAGAGCCCGACCAAGACCGCCAACCTGAGCGAAGTCGTCGTCTTCCGCGTGGTCAACGGCCAGCGCATGGGCGCCGTGTTCAATCTGAACCACATTCGCCAAGGGCGGTCGCCCGATCCCGAAATTTTGGGTGGCGACGTCGTGGTCATAGGGTATTCGGCAATAAAGGGGGCATTCCGCGATTTCCTCTCCGCTGCCCCGGCGCTCGCCGCATTCCGCCCGTTCTGACGGCAAGTTATCTGGAGTTGATCGTTTGAATATCGCCGGCAAGAATCCAGTCCTCGATCGCCATGTGAGCGACACCGAAGTGACAGCGCTGAACTTTGTCAGCGACCGCGAGGCGGAAAGCGTCTTCTCGATCGACTTTCCCCAATTGATCGCGACGCTCAAGCGTAACGCCTATCTCATCATCGGCATAATCGCGCTGTCGGTGATCCTCGGCACGATCGCCACGATGCTCACCACGCCGAAATATACGGCTCAAGGCACCGTGCAGATCAATGAGGAAGGCACGAGGGTCATGAACAAGGAGACCGATCTCGAACCGGCTCCGAACGTGTTTGATGCCGATCGCTTCCTTCAGACCCAGGTCGATGTCCTGAAAAGCCGAGTCATCGAGTATCGCGTCGCGCGCGAGTTGAAACTCCTCGACAATCAGGATTTCTTCACGCGCATGGGCTCTCCGTTGAAGCTCTCCGAAATCCCGCCCGAACGCCGCCATGGCGCCGCTCTGGCGCTGATCGGGTCCAATCTGGATGTAGAGCTGCCGCGCCAGTCGCGGGTCGTGACATTGTCCTTCACCAGTCCGGACGCCGCACTGGCGGCCCGAATAGTCAACGCATTTGCTCGCGCGTTCATCCAGACCAACCTGCAGCGGAAATACGACAGCTCCGCCTACGCCCGCGACTTTCTCGCTCGCCAGCTAGGCGAAGCAAAGGAGCGGCTGGAAGTATCGGAGCGCGCGCTGAACAACTATGCCCGCGAAGCGGGGCTGATCCGCACGCCCACGGGCGCCGCTGCGACCGAGGAGGGCGGCACTGCGCCTTCCACTTCGATCACCACGTCCAGCCTCGTGCAGTTGAACGAAGTCGCCAACACCGCACGCGCCAACAGAATTGCCGCGGAACAGCGCTGGAATGCTACGCAGAGCGCCCCATTGCTCAGTATTCCGGCCGTACTAGCCAATCAGGCGGTGCAGGAATTGCTCCAGGAGCGCGCGAAAAAGACTGCCGACCTCCGCCAGGAGAGCGCGCGCCATCTGGCATCGCATCCGAACGTTCAGCAGCTGTCCGCCCAAGTCGCCGAGCTCGATCGCCAGATCAGGAGCCTGGCCGGCAGCATCCGCTCGGGCATCCGCGACGATTATCGTGTCGCACTCGAGCAGGAGCGATCGCTCAACAGCCAGGTCACTGGCCTCAAGAGCGCCACCCTGGCCGAACAGGACCGTGGCGTACGCTACAATATCCTGCTTCGCGAAACCGATACCAACCGGACCATGTACGATGGGCTGCTGCAGCGCTTCAAGGAAGTGAGCGCCTCCGCAGGCTTGACCGCCAATAACATCTCGATCATCGACCAGGCCGAGACCCCGGTCAGTCCTTCGTCGCCGCGCTTGTTCCTGAACATGCTTCTGTCGCTGTTCCTGGGCGTTGTAATGGCCGTGGCGGTGGTTCTCCTGCGCGAGCGGATGGATGACGCGATCCGGGCTCCGGAAGATGCGGAGCGCAAGCTTGGCCTGCCGGTAATCGGGGTCATCCCGGTCGCGAAGGAAGGCACGGACCTCATCGAGGAGCTGCTATCGCCACGCACCAACGTCGCCGAGGCCTATCACGCCTTGCGGACGTCGTTGATCTACTCCAGCCCGCAGGGCCTGCCACGGTCGCTGCTGGTGACCTCCAGCCAGGCGAGCGAAGGTAAATCGACGACGAGCTTTGCGATCGCACACGATCTGGCGAGGCTCGGCAAGCGGGTGATCCTGATCGATACCGACCTTCGCCGCCCGTCTCTGCATCGCGTCATGGGCACCGACAATTCGGCGGGCATGGTCGACCTGATCACTCACCACGAGAGTGAGGTACGGCCGATCCGTTCCACTCAGTACGAGAATCTGTCGTTCATCTCGTCGGGACCGATTCCGCCCAACCCGACCGAGCTGCTTTCGAGCATCCGCATGCGGGAGCTGATTAATCAGCTGACGCACGAGTATGACCTGGTCGTGCTGGACGGCCCGCCCGTGCTGGGTCTGGCCGACGCACCGATCCTGTCCGCCATCGCAGAATCGACCGTATTCGTGATCGAAGCAAGCCGTAGCCGCCGCGGCAGCCTTAAGGGCGCTCTTCGCCGCCTGCGGAGCGCACACAGCCACGTCATCGGCTGCGTGCTGACCAAGTTCGATGCGAAGAAGGCCGGTGCCGAATATTCGAACTACGATTATTACACCTATGGCGAGGAGCTCTCTCCCACGCGTAGCGACAAGCCTGAGCGCCGTGCGCGTTCCTGACAAAGCCCGTTACGTTTGCGCTGCCGCTGCGCTCGCACTGATCCCTATCTGTGTAGCCAGTGCATTCGACCGGACGGCGGAGTTTGGTTCCCGCCCAGCGCCTGAGTTCGGCCTATCCTGGCCCAATCACGCGCGGCAGCGGGCGATCAAGCAACTGACGAGCGGCGAGAAGCCGGCCGGCGCGATAACGCAGGCACGCCTGGCGCTTTCGCTCGATCCGACAAATCCCGGCGCGGCCTCCGCGCTCGGGAGCGCATATCTCCTTGCGGGTGACGCGGATAACGCAAGGGCCGCATTTCTGCTGGCGGCTCGGGGCGGCTGGCGCGACGTGCCGACGCAATTATACTGGCTGGGGATGAGCGTCGCGGAGGGCGATTTCGGCCAGATGAGCCTGCGCCTCAAGGCGCTGGTGCAACAGGGCGTATCTTTCGCCAATATGCGACCCGCTGTCATCGAGGCGGAAAAGACGCTCGAGGGTCGTGAGCAGCTCGCCACCGATATGGCAAAGGCGCCTTACGCGTTGGCGTATGCGGAGGACGGCTACCAGCTGAAGGGAGCCGATCTCGAGAATCGGATGGAAGTGCTCATATTGGCCGCCACCAAGGGGCGCCTTCCTCCGGACGTTCTCATTGTCGCCGTGAGCATGTTGAACGCGCAAGAACGAACCGATGACCTTGCCATGCTTTGGCGTAGCGTAATGCCGGCCGGAAACGATCCGCGGAAGTCGGTGTACAATGCGGATTTCAGTCAGGATTTGCCGAGCGGCCCCTCCGCGGTGCTGGACTGGACTCCAATCGAGAGCGGGGCCTTTGAAGCGACGATCACCGCTTCCGGTTCGCCGACCGGCACTCGCGCCCTGCGAGTTTCCTCGACAAGCTCGATGCGAGAAGTGGTGATGCGTCAGGGACTGCTGCTCCACCCTGGGCGCTACGAACTCCGTTGGCGGGCCGCGCAAGGCGAAGGAAGCAGGACATCCGAGATTTGGCCGCAAATCACTTGCGCGGACGATGTCGCCCGCGACGAAGTGCGTGACCTGGCGAACCATCGCATATTGTTCGTGATACCAACCGGTTGTCGCGGAGTTGCCATTAAAATCTGGGTCGAACCGCCCAGGCCGGGTTCACCGGATTCAGTCTGGATCGACGACATTCGGCTCTCCCAGGCCGGCGCAGCGCTCCAATAGAAATGCCACTGCCCAAAAGACCGTTATGCCGCGTGTAGACAGTTTAGGGCGGCGAGCTTTCCTGGGAATGGCCCTGACTGGCGCTGCATCTCGCAACGCGACGGCTGCGGCTCTGGTTCGTAACCCGGCGCCACAGGCGGTCACGCCGCAGATGTTCGGCACCGCCATCGCCGGCCGGGACTGCCTCCCCGCAGTTCGGGCCATGCTTGAACATCTCCGGTCGCAGGGCGGCGGCGTGGCTCGCTTTCCGCCGCTGGACGGGGATGGCTATCAGCTTTCGGACACGATCGTCATCGATTTTTCCAATTGCGAAATCGAGCTTGAGGAAAATGTTCGCCTCACCAAGCGCACCAAGGCGGCGTGCTTTTTCTTTTCGGGCGCTAGAAGCGCTTACCTCCGCAACGTCGGCATTCGCGGCATAGGCGGATTGCGGACCGTGGACGGCAATGCCCGGAATATGCGGGGCTTCGCATATGCGTTGCACGACACGCTCTATGGCTGCGTCCAGTTTCGTCACGTTCGCGGATGGCATGCCTCATATTTATACGGCTATAATGGCCTGGTTAACGGCATCCGGGCGATCGAGTGCGCCGATGGGCTTGTCGATCATTGCGAAGCCTCACATGCGCGTTTCGACAACGGCGTCACGATCGATCACGACCCTACCGACATTTTGTGGTCGAGCGGCAATTCGACCAGCTGGGCAAACACACGCGTTCGCGACGTCCGGTGCTGGGCAAATCAGAGCTTCGGCGCAGCGAGCTACGCAGCGTCCGGCACGATATTCGAGCGCGTCGCCGCATTCGACAATGGCGACGACACGAATGCGTCCCTGGTTTCGCAAGGCGGGGGGATCTCCGCGGAGCACAATGCGCTCGACCCCTCCCATATGAGCCGGAACCACGCCGTTCAGATCATCGATTGCACGGCCGTGCGCAATCGCAACAACGCGCTGTGGGTCACTGCGGCCGGTACGATGGTGCAGGGCGGGTCATTCAGCGATACCGTCGCGCCGCGCGTCCGCTCCAACCGCACGGGTCTGTACGGCTTCAACGTCGCAATCGTCGCGAGCGGATCCGCTACCATAAAGGGTGCGCGGATAGAGCGCGGAGCCTCGGGCGGCATCTATCTGCTGGCTACCGCGCATGGGAAGCCCTCGCTTAGCTTCGATGGCGAAATCACATCAAGCGGCGGCATCGGCATCCAGGCCCGTGGCATAGCGGCCCTGACGACATCCCCGCAGTCGCAGATCACCGGGAGCGGTCACGGCAAGGGTCATCATGGGGTCTATGTCTCCAACCTGGGGCGCGCTTATAACCAGGGACAGGGAAGGGTTCGCCTGGCCGGCGTCATTTCGGGCTCCGGCGACCAGGCTGTTCAGATCGAATATGTTGCCGAAGCCGACCTGAGCGGCTCGCGCTTCCGCAACAATGGCGGCTCGGTGGTAGCGGGGGCTGCGAACACGCGCGCCGCGCTGGCTGACGGCGTTGTGAATACCGATCAGAACCGCAAGAACCTGTACATCATCTCGCTTGCGCCGAGCGTCGAAAGCGCCACAGTTCGCAATGTCACCGGCGACAGCCTCGTGGCGCCATCGCTGAACCTGGCTCACTATAAGCGGCCTTAGCGTCCGGCTGACGCCCGCGGCCTTTTTTTTGACGCGCGTTAGGCAGCTCTGGCCAGTCGTTCGACCACCGGTTCCAGCGAGTCGTGCCAACACGGCATTACGAACCCGAATGTGTCCGCAAATCGCGTCGAATCCAGGCGGGAATTGGCAGGGCGCCTGGCGGGGGTCGGGTACGCGCTGGTGGGAATGCCGCGAACCGAAGCACTTGGCCCCCCCCGGGGGGCACTCAGCGCCATGATCCGGCGCGCGAAATCGGCCCAATTTGTGTCTCCGCTGCCGGCGAGATGATAAACGGCGTTAGCGCCCCTGTTCGGATCGGTCGCCCACATGTTCGCGACGTGCAGCATTGCGGCGGCGATGTCCAAGGCGGAGGTGGGGCAGCCGCGCTGATCCTCGACCACGGTAAGCTCGTCACGGTCCCCCGCCAGGCGCAGCATGGTTTTCACGAAATTGGCGCCGAAGGGGCTGTAAACCCAAGCGGTGCGCAGGATGGCATAGGTGGCGCCGGAGGCCTGGATCGCCCGCTCGCCCGCGAGCTTGGTCTCGCCATACACGCCCAGCGGGGCGACCGGATCGGCCTCGGAATACGGCCCGTCCTTGCTTCCATCGAAAACATAGTCGGTGGAGAGATGGACGACAGGCGCGCCGATGCGATACGCGGCCCTGGCGAGCACGCCCGGGCCCTCCCCGTTCACCGCCATCGCGACATCGCGCTCGGATTCGGCTTTATCGACCGCGGTGTAGGCGGCGACGCTGAACACCAGATCGGGCCGGACTTCTTGTACCGAGCGTTCGATTGAGGCGGGATCGGCAAGGTCAAAGCCAGGACGATCGGCGAAGATCAGATCGTGGCTGGTGCCGGCGCACTCGGCGAGGCTCTGTGCGACTTGCCCGTTACGTCCGGTGACCAGGATCCGCATCAGGCTTTGGTGCCCAGCCGTTCGCCGGAATAGCTTCCGGAGCGAATGGGCTCCCACCACCATTCGTTCTCGAGATACCAGCCGACCGTTTTGGCGAGACCGGTTTCGAAATTCTCCTCTGCCTGCCAGCCCAGTTCGTTTTCAAGCTTGGTCGCGTCGATCGCATAACGGCGATCATGGCCGGGACGGTCCGTGACGAAATCGATGAGTTCGCGGCGCGACTTGCCATCGGGCAGCGGCACGCGCGCATCGAGAATATCGCAGATCGTCTCGACCACCGCGAGGTTGGTGCGCTCGTTGCGCCCCCCGACATTGTAGCTCTCGCCCACTTTGCCGGTGGTGAGCACCAGGTGAAGCGCCTTGGCGTGATCGTCGACATACAGCCAGTCGCGGACATTCTCGCCCTTGCCATAGACGGGCAAGGTCTTGCCCTCCAGGGCGTTGAGGATGGTCAGCGGGATCAGCTTTTCGGGAAAGTGATAGGGACCGTAATTGTTCGAGCAATTGGAAAGGACCACGGGCAGGCCGTAAGTCTCATGCCAGGCGCGGACGAAATGGTCCGACGCCGCTTTGGACGCCGAATAAGGCGAGGAGGGCGCATAGGGCGTATCCTCAGTGAAAATGCCGCTGTCGAAGGGCAAGTCGCCAAAGACTTCGTCGGTGGAAATATGATGGAAGCGGAAGCACGATCTGGCTTCACCCTCCAGCCCACGCCAATATTCGAGCGCCGCGGAGAGCAGGCGAAAGGTGCCAACTACATTGGTTTCGATGAACTCGCCGGGGCCGTCGATCGAGCGGTCGACGTGGCTTTCGGCAGCGAGATGCATGATGCCTTCGACATTCTCCTCACGCAAATTCGCCAGAATCATGGGAACATCGGCGATGTCGCCCCGCACGAAGCGATGGTTCGGCATATCCTTGATCGATGCCAGGCTGGCCAGATTGCCGGCATAGGTGAGCTTGTCGAGATTGACGACGCGCACGCCCTTGCCGACGAGATACCGTACGACAGCCGAGCCGATGAAGCCGGCGCCGCCGGTGACAAGTATCGTTTTCATTGAATATCAGTCTCCGTAGACGAACGGCGAATCATAGTCCGAGAGGCACGGCGCTTCGCGATCCTTGTCGATGATCGTTACTTCAACGCCGACATCCGGCCACTCGATAGCAAGGGCCGGGTCGTTCCAGAGAACCGCCGCCTCGTTCGCCTTCGAGTAAGGCGCGCTGACCTTGTACAGCACTTCGACGTCGGGCGTCAGGGTCATGAAGCCGTGCGCGAATCCCACCGGCACGAGCAACTGGTTCCATTTTTCGGCGGACAGCTCGCAGCCGACCCATTGGCCGTAGCTGGGAGACCCCACCCGCAAATCGACCGCGACATCGTACAGCGCTCCGCGCAGCACGCGGATCAGCTTGTCCTGCGCGAAGGGTGGAGTCTGGAAGTGCAATCCGCGCACGGTGCCCATTCCGGCCGAATAGCTCTGATTGTCCTGCACCCAATCGATCCGGATGCCCTCCGCCTCGAAAGCCTGACGCTTATATACCTCGGAAAAGAAGCCCCGATGATCGCCGAACCGAGGCGGCGTGATCTCAATCACTTCGGGGATGGCGAGGCGGCGGAACTGCGTCATGCCAGGCTTTTCACGCGCCGTTTCAGGTAATCGGCATAACCCGTCTTGCCGAGCATCTCAGCGCGGCGCAGCACAGCTTCGGCATCGAGCCAACCGAGCTCGAGCGCGATTTCCTCCGGGCACGCAATCTTGATGCCCGTGCGGTGCTCGATGGTGCGAACATAAGACCCGGCTTCGTGCAAACTATCGTGCGTTCCCGTATCCAGCCACGCATAGCCGCGCCCCAGTCGAGTGATGTGCAGGTACCCGCGTTCCATATAGATGCGGTTGACGTCGGTAATCTCGAGTTCTCCCCGATGCGAAGGCTGTATCGACCTGGCGATATCGACGACATTGTTGTCGTAGAAATAGAGGCCCGTGATTGCCCAGTTGGATTTGGGGTTCGCGGGCTTCTCCTCGACGCTGGTCGCCTTGCCGGTATCATGGTCGAATGCGACGACGCCGTACCGCTCCGGGTCATCGACATGATATGCAAAGACATTCGCGCCACCTAGCGCGGCTTCGGCGGCCGCCGCACGGCATTTCTCTCCGAGCTTGTCGCCATGGTAGATATTGTCGCCGAGGATCAGGGCGCTCGGGCTGTTTCCGACGAACTCCGCGCCGATGATGAAGGCCTCGGCGAGGCCATTCGGTTGGGGCTGGACGGCATAGGTGAAGTTTACTCCGAAGTTCGACCCGTCGCCCAGCAAGGCTTCGAACATCGGAACGTCGCGCGGAGTTGAGATGATCAGGATGTCACGGATGCCGGCGAGCATCAGCACGGACAGCGGATAATAGATCATCGGCTTGTCGAAAACCGGCAGCAACTGCTTGGAAATGGATAAGGTCGCGGGGTAGAGGCGCGTACCACTGCCTCCGGCCAGTATGATGCCCTTCATCGAAAAATCGTCCCCCGGTTCGTCGTGCCCCGCCTAGCCAAGGGCCACGGACCGCGCAACTGGCTAGTGGGATTTAGCCGCTCGCCGTCCAGACGGTTCAGTCTGTGACATTTGTGCACGCGGCCACCCCTGCTTAGCGGTTGGAACCCGTGGCTTGAAGGACTAGAAGTCAAGCTGATTGGGTATGAGTCGCGAGGGGTGTTCTGGTGAATCTGGAGTTCGGGACGATCCGCGCCGGCGCAGGAGGCGCGTCGCCCACTCGATCCCGTTGGCAACCGAGCCGCGGCAAGCTGCGCAGGCGCTTGCATGCATGCCTTATCGCGCTGGACATACTTTGCATCTTCGCGGGCTTTTTTATCGCCAGCCTGATCTATGAGCGGGGCGCCGCTGGCGGGCAATGGCTTTCCGCGGCTGTGGCTTTCGCGCCTGTCTACATTCTCGTCGCACTGAACGGTCACGCCTATGCGACGCAAGTGATCGAAGATCCCGGCAAGGGCGTTATCCGGTCGCTCCAGGCATTTGTCACCGCCGCCGCACTCGTGCTCCTGATCGCCTTTTATTTCAAAACCAGTGAGAGTTTTTCCCGTGTCACCATAGCGATCGGCACCGGCGTCACGGCCGTGCTGCTGGTGATCGTCCGGGACCGGTTTCTGCGCAGCGCGCGCTGGATATTGGGCGGCAGCCCGTACAGCGTCGTGCTCATTACCGACGGCTCTCAGGCGATCGCGCCGGGGGGCTTCTCCGTGATTATCGCGGCCAACGACCCGATCGAAGCGGCCGAGGATTCACCTGGAATGTTCGACCAGTTGGCGGTCGCGCTGGAGGATGCGGACCGCGTCGTGGTGGCATGCTCCGTCGAGCGGCGGTTGAATTGGGTCCGCATTCTCAAGGGCGTTGGGATCCAGAGCGAGATACTGGCGCCCGAACTGCTCGAGCTCGCACCGCTCGGCCTTGGACAATGGGGTGATGCGCCCACGATGGTGGTGGCCGATGGCCCGCTCAGCACATTCGATTCGTTCGTCAAGCGAAGCTTCGACATTGCCGTGGCCGGCTTCGCCCTGCTTGTGCTGGCGCCGGTGATGCTTCTCACTGCGCTGGCGATCAAGCTTGAGAGCCGCGGGCCGGTGCTGTTCGTCCAGACGAGGATTGGGCAAGGCAACCGCATGTTCAAAGTGCTCAAATTCCGCAGCATGCGCGTCGAGAAAAGCGACGGTGAGGGCCAGACATCGGCATCGCGCGAAGACGATCGCATTACCCGCGTCGGCAAGTTCATCCGCAAGACGAGCATCGACGAACTGCCCCAGCTGATCAATGTGCTCGTAGGCGACATGAGTTGCGTCGGGCCCCGCCCGCATGCGCTCGGGTCGCGGGCGGAAGACAAGCTGTTCTGGGAAATCGACGAGCGCTACTGGCATCGCCATGCGGCGAAGCCAGGCTTGACGGGTCTTGCCCAGGTGCGCGGCTTCCGGGGCGCCACGGTGCGCGAGAGCGATCTCACCTACCGGCTTCAGGCAGACCTGGAGTATCTCAGCCACTGGTCGATCTGGAAGGATATCAAGATCATGGTGATGACCTTGGGCGTGCTCGTTCACAAGAACGCCTACTGACCCCCTTTGGGGGCAACCGCTTCGAACTCAGTGATAGCCCGCCGCGCCCACCTTTCCGCGGAACACCCAATAGCTCCAGCCGGTATAGCCCAGAATGATGGGGATCATCACCGCCGCGCCGATCAGCATGAAGCCTTGGCTGTCGGCCGGAGCCGCCGCTTCGAGGATCGTGACCGCACCCGGCACGATGTGTGGGAAAATGCTGATCCCCAGCCCGGCAAAACTGAGCAGGAAAACCGCTAGCGCAAGGATGAAGGGCAAAATCTCGGCCTTCCGCGCCAGCGCGCGCCAGAAAGCGAACGACAGGAGCGCCACGAGCACCGGCACCTGCGCGGTCAGCAGCACGCCCGGCATCGCGAACCAGTGCGCGGCATAATCATTGTCTAGCGTCAGCGTCATCAGGCTGACCGCGCCGATCGCGGCCAAGGTGATCGCGCCGAAGCGTCCGGCGAGGCGGTATGCGTGATCCTGACATTTGCCGTCGGTCTTCCAGATCAGCCAGCACGCCCCCAGCAACGCATAGCCCGCGACCAGGCTGATTCCGGTAAGCAGGCTGAACGGCGTGAGCCAATCAAGCCAGCCGCCGCCATATTCGCGGCCGGAAACCTTGATGCCCTGAAGGATCGCCCCAAGCGCCATGCCTTGGGCCAGCGTGGCGACCAGCGAGCCGGTCGTGAAGGCCATATCCCACCAGCGGCGGTGGCCCGCGTCGCGCCAGCGGAACTCGAAGGCGACTCCGCGAAAGACGAGGCCCAGCAGCATCGCGATGATCAGCGGATAGAGCGCCGGCATCAGGATCGCATAAGCAAGCGGGAAGGCGGCCATCAGCCCGCCTCCGCCCAGCACCAGCCAGGTCTCGTTGCCGTCCCAGACGGGGGCCACAGAATTCATCGCCTTGTCACGCTCTTCGCCCTTGAAGACCGGGAACAGGATTCCGATGCCGAGATCGAATCCGTCCATCACGACATAGGCGAAGACCGCGAACGCGATGAGGAACGCCCAGATCGTCGCCAGCGTTGGATCGGGGGTCATCGCGCGTCCTCCGCTTCGGGCTGAGCGGGGCCTGGAACGATGCCGGCGGTGCGGATCGGCGCGGCTTCGCTGATTCCGGGCTCGTGTCGCTCGACGCCCTTCCCGATCAGCATCAGGATGTACCAAACGCCGAATCCGAAGACGAGGAAGTACACAATCACGAATGCGAGCAGCGACACCCCGACGGCGGGCGCGGCGAGCGGCGAAGCGCTCTCGGCGGTGCGCAGCAAGCCATAAACGGTGAAGGGCTGGCGGCCGCTTTCGGTGGTGACCCAGCCGGCGAGCACCGCAACGAAGCCGGAGGGCGCCATCGCCACCGCGAACCGGTGAAGCCATGTCCAGTCAAAGAGCTTCCCGCGAAAGCGCGCGAGCAGGCTCCACATGCCAAGGACCAGCATCAGCATCCCCAACCCCACCATGATACGAAACGACCAGAAGACGATCGCCACATTGGGTTCGTCGCGATCCGGAATCGTGTCGAGGCCAGCCATCGGCGCGTTGAGATCGTGCTTGAGGATCAGCGACGAAGCCTTTGGAATCGCGATCGCGTAATCGATGCGCTTGGTCTCCTGATTGGGCAGGCCGAACAGATAGAAGGGCGCGCCGTCCGGATGGCTGTCGAAATGCCCTTCCATGGCCATGACCTTGGCGGGCTGATGCTCGAGCGTGTTGAGCCCGTGGGCGTCGCCGGCGAGGATCTGAATCGGCGTAACGATCGCCGCCATCCACATCGCCATGCTGAACATCTTGCGGGCGTGCTCGTCGGCCTTGTCGCGCAGCAGGTGCCAAGCGGCCGAGCCGCCGACCGCCAGCGCCGTGGTCAGATATGCCGCGATCACCGTGTGGACAAGGCGGTAGGGAAAGCTGGGATTGAAGATGATCGCTGCCCAGCTGCCCGCCGGGACAAACTGACCTGCTTCGTTGAAGGCATGGCCGGTCGGGGTGTGCATCCAGCTGTTTGCCGAGAGTATCCAGAAGGCCGAAATGAAAGTACCGAGCGCCACCATGCAGGTCGCCGCGAAATGGAGCCCCTTCCCCACTTTCTCCTGCCCGAACAGCATGACGCCGAGAAAGCCCGCTTCGAGGAAGAAGGCGGTCAGCACTTCATAGGCCATCAAGGGCCCGATGATCGGGCCGGTCTTGTCCGAGAAGACCGACCAGTTGGTGCCGAACTGGTAGGAAAGGACGATGCCGGAGACCACGCCCATGGCGAAGGTGACGGCGAAGATCTTTATCCAGAAACGGAAGAGATCGAGATAGACTGGGCGCCCTGTGCGGAGCCACAGCCCTTCGAGCACCATCAGATAGCTGGCCAGCCCGATCGAAAAGGCGGGGAAGAAGAAGTGGAAGCTCACGGTGAACGCGAACTGGATCCGCGCCAGGACTATCGGATCGAAACTGTCGAACATGCCCGCCTCCGGGGCGGCTGTGCGCCCGGAAGCCGGTTATATCAAGTGCGTCGACCGATCGCTTTGATGCAGTCAAAGCACACGGGATTACTGCTTGGGGGCAGCGCCCTGCGGGCCGGCCGGCGGAGCGCCTTGCGGCCCACCCGGGGCGCCACCGGGAGCGCCGCCCTGCTGTTGCTGCATCATCTGCTGCATCATCATCTGCTGGACCACGGCGGCGGGGATCACGCGATCGATGCTCACCTTGAAAATCAGCATCGAATTGGGCGGAATGCGCTCGGGATCCGGCGTCTGCGCGCCATAAGCCAGATCGGAGGGGATCCAGAAGCGATAGATGCCCCCCGCCTTCACCATCTTCAGGCCTTCGTAAAAGCCCTTGATCGCGGCGCCTTCCTGCAAGGGAAACGGCGCGGGTCGATCGCTCTTGTCGAAGGTCTTGCCGTTGCGGAACGTGCCTTCGTAATTGGTGAGGACGTAATCGCCTTCCGACGCAACCGGCCCCTCGCCTTCCTTGAGCACCTGATATTGCAAGCCGGAGGCAGTGGTCTTCACGCCCGGCTGGCCCTTGTTCCAGGCCAGGAACTGCGCGTCGGAGCCCTTGACCGCGACTGCGGCCCGGGTTCCTGCCCAGGCGAGCGTGGCAGCCAGCGCGATAGCGGCCAGAACGCCGAGCCAGAGCCAGACCTTGTGGCTGCGCTTGACGGGCTGGAGCGGGACGGCGGTCACGGACGACATGGATACGGCTCCAGCAGCAGGCAGCTCAAAAAACGCGGAAGGTTAGTAAAGGTTAGGCCAAGACGCGCATTGCGCGCCGGGCCGAGCTTACCGCGCGGTGTCGCGCTCGACGCGCTTGCGCTCCAGCTTGCGGGCGCGGCGAACCGCGGCCGCGCGCTCGCGGGCGCGCTTCTCACTGGGCTTCTCGTAGTGACGACGAAGCTTCATCTCGCGATAGACGCCTTCGCGCTGCAGCTTCTTCTTGAGCGCGCGAAGCGCCTGATCGACATTGTTGTCACGTACGATGATTTGCATGTTGTAAAAGAGCCTCGCGCTTCAAAGCAATAGAATAGGGATCGCCGGAGCAGGGCCACGGCGCGAATGGCGGGCACCTATCAGGGCAAATCCAACTTTTCAACCCGCAACGCTATCCGTGGAGCGCTATGCCGGCTTCGGAGTGCAATTTCCGGTGCGCTCGCCCTTGGCATGGAGCCTGACGGCCAGATAGTTCGCGGCTCCCGCCACGCCGCTCTTCTGATCGATCATCACATCGAAGCCGGTCGGCGAAATCGTGCCAGCGGCGAGAATCACGCTCTTCGACGCGCCCTCCCCGCAATGGATTTCCACATCAAGCTTGCCGCCGGCCTGGATATAGCGCGGAAATACGCACTTGCCCGCGACTTTCTCCATGCTTTCGAAATCGAGCGGCTTCAGCTGATCGGAGGTGCGGCAACCACTGGAACTCTGCTCCTGGGCGCGGATCTCTTGCATCTGCGCATCGCGGGCGGGACCTTCCGGGAATGCGGACAGATCGGCAGACACGACGGTCATGGCGGTTCGCCACTGGCCGGGCTGCATCTGCGTCTTGGCGCGGGCCGCCTTGGAAAGGCGCGAAACGTCCGCCATCGAAGCGTTGGCGAGCTTGAGCTCCCCGGTTTCCGCCGCGGCCTTTTCATCAGCCGATTGGCATCCCGCCAGCGCCAGCAGCGCCGCTGCGGCCAGGAAATACGCACGCATTCGTTTCGCCCCTCAAATTCCGGAGGCATCTCAAGCCGAAAGCGCGCGCGATGGCAATCCGCTTTGCGCCACGCCGAGCCGCGCTATAACTCGCCCCATGGAGAATCCGCCGCAGCGAAACCGCGTCCGCTCGATCCTCGGCGGATCGGCGGGCAATCTGGTCGAATGGTATGATTGGTACGCCTATGCGGCGTTCACTGCATATCTGGCGCCGCATTATTTCCCCAAGGGCGACACCGTCGCGCAGAACATGAATGCCTGGGCGATCTTCGCCGTCGGCTTCTTCATGCGGCCGATCGGCGGGTGGCTGATGGGAGTCTATGGCGATCGCAAGGGGCGCAAGGCGGGGCTGACGCTCTCGGTCACCCTGATGTGCTTCGGCTCGCTGATGATCGCAGTCACGCCCAGCTATGCGACGATCGGCGCCTGGGCGACGGTCTCGCTGCTCGTCGCGCGGCTGATCCAGGGGCTTTCCGTCGGCGGCGAATATGGCGCAAGCGCAACCTATCTCTCCGAGATGGCCGGCAAGAAGCACCGCGGCTTCTTTTCGAGCTTCCAATATGTGACGCTGATTTCGGGCCAGCTCATCGCGCTCTGCGTGCTGATCCTGCTCCAGACGGTGATGGCCAAGGATGCGCTGGCGGAATGGGGCTGGCGAATTCCGTTCGCGGTGGGCGCGGCGCTGGCGGTGGTCGTATTCTGGATCAGGCGGCGCTTGCCCGAGACCGAGAGCTTCGAAAAACGCACCGCTGAGCACGTTTCCAGCTTCGGCGCGCTCTTCACCAAGCATCCGCGCGAAGCAGCCGTCGTGATGCTGCTGACCGCGGGCGGCACGCTCGCTTTCTATGCATATTCGATTTACCTGCTCGCCTTCCTGAGCGGCACCACCGGCTTTTCCAAGGAAATCTCGGCGCAGGTAAATGCGGCTGCATTGTTCGTCTTCATGTGCCTCCAGCCGCTAGCCGGCGCATTATCCGACAGGATCGGGCGCAAGCCGCTGATGGTGGGGTTCGGCGTGCTGGGCGTTGCGCTGACCTGGCCGATCTTCGTGACGCTGGAACGCGTCGAGACGCCTTTTCAGGCATTCCTGCTGATGACTGCCGCCCTGGTGATCGTGACCGGCTACACTTCGATCAACGCTGTAGTGAAAGCAGAGCTGTTTCCCGCGCATATCCGCACGCTCGGCGTGGCGCTGCCTTATGCGATTGCCAATGCGGTGTTCGGTGGCACGGCCCCCTATGTCGCGCAATGGTTCAAGGAAACGCTCAAATGGGAGCGCGGCTTTTACTGGTACGTCAGCGGGATGATCGCGATCTCGCTGGCGACCTATTTGCGGATGCGCGACACCGCCAAGCATTCGAAGATATTGGAGGATTGATTTGATGAGCCTTCTCCAGAGGGAGAAGGATACCGCAGCTTGGCAGCTTGCTGCCTAGCGGAGGTTGGATGAGGGGATGCGTTATCGAGAGGGTGATCCCCTCACCCAGCTATGACTAAGGCCGGCTGAAGAAGCCGACCTAAGTCTTCGCAACCAGTTTCAGGTAAACAGCGCCCCGCGCTGTTTAGGCCATGCCGGGGGCATGGCCGACCTGAAACTCCCGACGGGAGAGGGGAAAGAGCTTAAAGCATCATCCCGCCGCCGCGGACGGCGAGGACGCGGCCGATCGAATCGAACAGCGCGTCCATCGCCACGGGCTTGAACAGCACATCGTCGGCGCCGATTTTCAGGCAACGCTCGCGCAGGTCGACAGCGGTGTCGGCGGTCAGCACGATGATCGGCAGCTCGGCCTTGGCGTCGCCGCGCCCGCGGATCTGGCGGATCGTCTCGAACCCGTCGGTGCCCGGCATGCGCAGATCGACCAGGATCACGTCGAAGGTCTCGGCATCGATCTTGGCGAGCCCTTCCTCTGCCCATGCCGCCTCGGCCATGGTGGCGCCGGCAACGTCGAGCATGTCCTTCACCACCCTACGGTTCATCGGATCATCCTCGATAAAAAGGATGTTCATGACCGCCCGCCGGGAGAGGCAGAATGTTTCAGGAATGCGACCGTTTTTATCATATTAGGTGTGCTATCGCTCTATGCCGCCCGAGTGGCAAGCGCGTCTATGCCTATTGAATAGGAATTTTCTTCCGCGTGCGGAATGACCGCTTCGATCAATGCCGCGCCGCTGACCGGTTTTTGTATGATCTGCCCGACACCTGCTTCGGTTAGCTGAGATTTTTCGGCAGCATCGACGGAGACCCAGAGCGCGTAGCTGGCAGCGCCTGGAGCGGCATCGGCCAGTGTCTGGATCGTTTCCATAAGGACGCCCTCGGCGGCCCTGGCGGTCGCCTCGTCGATCAGCAAATGGGTGACTCGGGCTTCAGCCAGCAGAGTGAGCGCTTCGGCGGGACTCGACGCGAAGCGCAGCGACTCCACACGCGGCTCGAACAAGGTCTTCAGCATCGATCGAGCGATGGGATTCCGATCGAGGATGAGCATCGAGGCGCCTGAGCCACCGCCCGCGCTTTCGGCCACCTGCGGCGCCTCCGCCGGGACGAGGGGCAAGTCCACGATGAATCGCGAACCCTTATCCTCTTCGCTCTCGACACGGATGTCGCCGCCCAGCGCCTGCGCCAGATTTCGGCAGATGGTAAGGCCAAGGCCCGTGCCGCCGAACTTGCGAGTAGTGCTGGTATCGACTTGGCGGAAGCTCTCGAAAATATCCTCGAACTTGTCCGAGGGGATGCCGATGCCGCTGTCCTCGACGACGAGCTTGAGGCGGCGTGCCTCGCCCTCTCCTTCGTCCAGCGCGTGCACCGTGACGCCGCCCTCCTCAGTGAACTTGATCGCGTTCGAAAGGAGATTGAACACGATCTGGCGCAGCCGCCCGGCATCGCCCACGATCCAGCAGGGCGCATCGCCAAGTTCCAGCGCGAAGCTAAGGCCCTTGGCCTCTGCCTGCTCCCGCCACATGCGCGTGACGTCACGCAGCACCGCGCACACGTCCATCGGCGCCGCTTCCACGGCAAGGTTGCCCGTCTCCATCTTCGCGACATCGAGGATATCATCGACCAGCGCGCGCATCGTGACGCCCGCGCCGTGGACAATGCCGATCCGGTCGCGGGTCTGCGCCTCGAGCTTCGGATCGGCCAGCATTACCTGAGTCATGCCCAGAATGCCGTTCAGCGGCGTGCGGATTTCGTGGCTGGTGGTGGCGAGGAACTCGGTCTTGGCCTTCAATGCCTTTTCGAGCGCTTCGTTGGTTTCGCCCAAGACCACGTTGGCGGCGGCGACCTTGTTGCGGCTGCGGCGGATCGCGATCAGGCCCCAGGCGAGGGCGGCGATCACGATCAGCGTGGCGAGACCGATACTGAAAAACAGGGTGCGCTGAGCCTGTGCGCGGCGTTCGGCCTCTTCGCGGCGCAGCGTCTCGATGCGCGCCTGCTGATTGGCATAGTCGAACTCAGCCGCCATCAGCGCCGCGCCGGTGGACGTGGCCACCTTGCTCGATTCGTCGTTGAGCCGCTTGAGCGCTTCGAGATGCGCGAGCGCGAGGCGCGCATCGCCCAGATGACTGAAGATGTCGTGGGCATAGACATGCGCGTTGCGCAGGTCGACCGATGTGGTGGCGAGATCGACGCCGGCAAAGCATTCGCGGATCAGCCGCGCCGCGCGCGCATAATCGCCTTGATCGGCAGCGAGACGCGCCGCCGTGGCGAGCAAGTGGCGGCGCTGGACGGGTGCATCTTTCCCGCGAATGAGAGCGAAGCCGCGATCGAGCGTCGCCTGGGCCGCGTCGAACCGCTTGAGATCCACCTGGGTACGCGCAAGATTGATGAGCACGCGGGCTTCGAGCAGTTGGTTTTCCTGCGTGCGCGCAATCGCTAGCGCCTGCGAATATTCCTTCTCGGCATCCGCATAACGCTCGAGCGTGAGGAGCACATTGCCGCGATTGTTGTGGAACGACAGCGTGAGCATGGGATCCTCGTCATAGGTCTCCATGGCTTGCTGGTAATATTTCTCGGCCCGCCCGCCATCGTTGCCGGAATAATAAAGCGATGCGAGATTCTGGAGCGCGATCGCCTGGCCGCGCTTCTCACCGACCTGCCGGAAAATCTTGAAAGCATCCTGATATTTGCCGAGCGCTTCGGCGGCGTTGCTCTTGACCAGCTCCAGCGTGCCGAACGACATCAGGATATCGCCGCGCAGCTTGATCGGCTCCTGGATGGGGTCGATCATCTTGAGCGCCTGGGTCAGCAAAGGCCGCGCTGCATCAGGCTTGTCCATGCGGACCAGCGCTTCTCCGCGCAGCCAGCGAAAGCTTGCCGTTGCGAGAAGTCGCTCTTTGGGATCGCCTACGCGCTGGGCTGCTTGTTCGCCGGTGGCCGCAACACGCTCCGCCTCCTCAGGGGTCGCGACCATTGCCTGGCGGACGCCGGCGATGATTCGCTCAACCTCGGTAGCCGGCTTTCTGGACTGGGCCTGGGCGAAGGCGGTAGGCGGGGCCAGGGCGCCCAGCAGCGCCAGCATGGCAAGCAGGCGGCGAAGCACGCGCGTCACGCGCGCTTCCAGAAGCTCTCGGGCCGGATGAACGAGGTGGGCGCTCCCCCAGCATTCGTGCGGTGCGCATCGTCATCGAGGAACTTGCGAAAGGCGTCGAAGCCGATGGGTCGCGAGATCAGGAAGCCTTGAACCATGTCGCAGCCCATCACGCTGAGCAAGGCAAGCGCGGACGGGCTCTCGACGCCCTCGGCGGTGACTTCCATGTCGAGCGCGTGCGCCAAGTCGATCGTCGAGCGCACGATCAGCGGATCGCGGTTGCTGCTGGTGAGCTGGAGCACGAACATCTTGTCGATCTTGAGCTCGCTTGCCGGGAGCTGCTTGAGATAGGCCAGCGAGGACAGGCCGGCGCCATAATCGTCGATCGCGAGCTGAACGCCGATATCGGCGAACGCCTGCAAATGGCGGATTGCGCTTTCGGGATCGCGGATCACCGCCGTCTCGGTGATCTCGAAGCCGAGTTTGGCGTCGGTGGCGCGAACGATCTCCGACGCTTCGGCGACGAAGGATGCGTCGGCGAGCAGCATACCCGAAATATTGAGGAACAGCCGCAGGTCGTGCCCGCAAGCCGCGAGCCGCTTCTGGTCGTCGATCACCTTGCGCAGGGTCCACAGCGTGAGCGACGAGATCTCGCCCGCCTCCTCCGCGACCGAAATGAAATCCCCAGGCAGGATCAGGCCGCGGGTGGGATGCTGCCAGCGGACCAGCGCCTCCGCGCTGGTGATCTCCTGGCGGCGGACATGCACCTTGGGCTGATATTGAAGGAACATCTCGCCGTTGCTGATCGCGCCGGGGAGCTCGCGCATCAAAGTGAGCTTGTCGAATGCCAGATCGGCGCGCGACAGATCGAGCATGACGACGCGGCCCTCATGGCGCGCCTGATCGAGCGCGGATTCGGCGGCTTCGGCCAAGCGGACCTCGTCATCTTCACAGGCGGGCGCGGCGGCCACTCCGAAGTGCATCTGGAGCTGATAAGGCTCGCCATCGAGATCGATCCGCCGGTGGAACGCCTTGCGGAGCCGATCCACGTCGGCGGCCGCGGCTTCGGGAGTGTCGCGCTCGAATGCGAGTTCGATAAGGGCGCGGCCCACGGGAGCAAGCCGGATATCGGGGCACAAGGCAGTGATTCGCGCCGCGACGTCGAGAATCAGCGAATCGGCACGCGCGCGGCCCAGATGACGACGCAACGAGACGAAGTTGGCGATCTCGCATACACAGAGGATGCGCCAGTAGCGTTGTTCGGGGGTGCGATCGTTACTTGACCGTTTCCATGCACGCCGTGTCGGCATGGAGATGCGCGCGGGCGCTTCCCCCCGTCGCGCGGCGGGCTTTACTCCGCCCGGGACTGTTGCATTTTTTCGTGATATTTCTGTTGGTTGCACCGATCCCGGTGCTGCGCTGCGCGTAGCTTTCGCCTTTCGCGGTGGAGGACCGATCCTTGCCGACATTGTCAGGGATCTCTAGCCCTGGACCGTTGAAGGAACGGTTAAAGCGGGGCCCCGTGATTACCCGCGCGGCTCCGAACTCCGCAGAAATCCTGATTGATTCATGGCTAATTAGTCTTTAACCATCCGAATCGCGCATCACTGCGCACCGATGGGAGAATACCAATGTTCGCGTTCAACATTCTGTTTCGCGACGGTGCCGGCGGCGAAGACATTCGTCCGTTCTAACCGATCGCCTACTTCCGGGCCGGCGGTGAAGCAGCTTCCATCGAAGCTGCGCTGATCGGCCCGGACGGTTTCCTTTGGGGGGAGCCAAAAAAAGCGGCCCATTGCGGGCCGCTTTTTTATTGGGTGAGAATTAGGCCTGTAACGCAGGAACACTCGTGCGAAGGAGGGGTGGCAGGGACCAACCCCGCAGAGGAGTCGAACGTGAGGCTCGCGACTTTGCTGCGCCGGCCGGCTGCGCTAAGTGCGCGCTTTGATCCATTCCAAGGAATTCCGCGTTGCGTATTGCGATGATCGGCACCGGCTATGTGGGCCTTGTTTCAGGCGCCTGCTTCTCCGACTTCGGCCATGACGTGGTCTGCGTCGATAAGGACCAGCGCAAGATCGACTTGCTCCACCAGAATGTCATGCCGATCTATGAGCCGGGACTCGACGCCCTGGTCGCGTCGAACGTCAAGGCGGGGCGGCTGCACTTCACCACTGACCTCGCCCAGGCCGTTGACGGCGCCGATGCGATCTTCATCGCGGTCGGCACCCCGAGCCGTCGCGGTGACGGACATGCCGACCTTTCCTATGTTTATGCCGCGGCCGAGGAGATAGCCGGCGCGCTTACCGGCCCGGCGGTGATCGTCACCAAATCGACCGTTCCGGTCGGCACCGGCGACGAAGTCGAGCGGATCATCCGCCGGGTGGCGCCCGCCAGCGGTGCGATGGTGGTCTCAAATCCCGAATTCCTGCGCGAAGGCGCGGCGATCGACGATTTCAAGCATCCCGACCGCGTCGTGGTGGGCGCGGAGGATGAAGCCGCGCGCCAGGTGATGCGCGACATCTATCGCCCGCTCTCGCTCAACCAGAATGCTCCGATCCTTTTCACCGGCCGGCGCACGTCCGAACTGATCAAATATGCCGCCAACGCCTTCCTGGCGGTCAAGATCACCTTCATCAACGAGATTGCCGATCTCTGCGAGGAAGTGGGCGCGGACGTGCAGGAAGTGTCGAAGGGCATCGGCATGGACAATCGCATCGGCTCAAAATTCCTCCACGCCGGTCCCGGCTATGGCGGGTCGTGCTTCCCCAAGGACACGCTGGCGCTGCTCAAGACCGCCGCCGACAACGAAACGCCGCTGCGCATCGTGGAGGCGACCGTGCAGGTCAACGACGCCCGCAAGCGCGCAATGGGCCGCAAGGTCATAAAAGCAATGGGCGGCGACGTTCGCGGCAAGACCGTCGGTGTGCTCGGCCTGACCTTCAAGCCCAACACCGACGACATGCGCGACGCGCCAAGCATCTCGATAATCGCGGCGCTGCAGGACGCGGGCGCGACCGTGAAGGCCTATGATCCCGAAGGGGTCGAGCAGGCGCGACCGCTGCTCAACCACGTCGAATTTTCGGACAGCCCCTATGCCGCGGCGGACGGCGCCGATGCGCTGGTGATCGTTACCGAATGGGATGCGTTCCGCGCCCTCGACCTGGGGCGGATCAAGTCATTGCTCAAATCGCCCCTGCTGGTCGATCTGCGCAATATCTACCGGCCCGCCGAAGCCGTAAAAGCTGGCCTTACATTGATCGGGGTGGGCAAGCCGCGCGGCTGACGCCGGGCGAGTATCCCGCGCTAAACATTTACTAGATCGTCTGGGGCCACCGACCTTCCTAAATCGCGGCGATGCTGCACGGCGGGACCATTGCTGGGAATGAGGAAAGCGCGGGCCCCGCGCCCGCGCCCGCGCGCCTCACCCATCTCCAGCGGCTCGAGGCCGAGAGCATCCACATCATGCGCGAAGTGGTGGCCGAGGCCGAGCGCCCGGTGATGCTCTATTCGGTGGGCAAGGACAGCGCGGTGATGCTGCATCTCGCGCGCAAAGCCTTCTATCCCGCGCCCCCGCCCTTCCCGCTGCTGCATGTCGATACGACGTGGAAGTTTCGCGCGATGTACGAGTTGCGCGACCGGGCGGCGGCCGCCGCCGGGATGGAGCTTCTGGTCCACAAGAATCCGGAGGCAGAGCGCCAGGGTATCAACCCGTTCGATCACGGCGCGCTGCATACGGACATGTGGAAGACCGAGGGGCTGAAGCAGGCACTCGACAAATATGGCTTCGATGCCGCCTTTGGCGGCGCGCGGCGCGACGAGGAGAAATCGCGGGCGAAGGAGCGCGTTTTTTCCTTTCGAACCGCATCGCATCGCTGGGACCCCAAGAACCAGCGCCCCGAGCTGTGGCGGCTATACAATGCGCGCAAGGCCAAAAGCGAAAGCATGCGGGTGTTCCCGATCTCGAACTGGACCGAGCTCGACATCTGGCAATATATCCTGGCCGAGGGGATCGAGATCGTCCCGCTCTATTTCGCCGCGCCGCGCCCGACGGTGGAACGCGATGGGCTGCTGTTGATGGTCGACGACGAACGTTTCCGGCTCGCGCCCGGTGAGACTCCGGTCGAGCGATCGGTGCGCTTCAGAACCTTGGGCTGCTATCCACTGACGGGCGCGGTGGAGAGTGAGGCGGATACGCTGGAGGCAGTGATCCGCGAGATGCTGCTGACCACCACTTCGGAGCGCCAGGGCCGCGCGATCGATCACGATCAGGCGGCGAGCATGGAGAAGAAGAAGCAGGAGGGGTATTTTTGACCTCCTACCGCCCCGACGCCCTCATTGCGTCCGACATCTCGGCCTATCTCGCGCTGCATCAAAGCAAGTCGCTGCTGCGCTTCATCACCTGCGGATCGGTGGACGACGGCAAATCGACGCTGATCGGGCGGCTGCTCTACGATTCGAAGCAGATTTTCGAGGACCAGCTCTCCGCGCTCGAATCCGACAGCAGGCGTGTCGGCACGCAGGGCCAGGAGATAGATTTCGCGCTGCTCGTCGATGGCCTCGCCGCCGAGCGCGAGCAGGGCATCACGATCGATGTCGCCTATCGCTTCTTCGCCACCGAGAAGCGCAAGTTCATCGTCGCCGATACGCCGGGGCACGAGCAATATACCCGCAATATGGTCACCGGGGCATCGACCGCAGATCTGGCCGTGATCCTCATCGATGCGCGCAAGGGCGTGCTCACCCAGACGCGGCGGCATTCGCATCTGACCCACCTGCTCGGCATCCGCCACATCGTGCTTGCAGTGAACAAGATGGATCTGGTGGGGTACGACCAGGCAGTGTTCGACCGTATCGTCGGCGACTATCGCGCATTTGCCGAAAGCATGGGGATCGCCGCGTTTACGCCCATCCCGATCTCCGGGTTCAAGGGCGACAATATCACGGGGCTTTCGGGGAACATGCCGTGGTTCGCGGGGCCGGCGCTGATCGGCCATCTGGAGACGGTCGAACTCGATGTGGACGCCGATCGCGCCAAGCCCTTCCGGCTGCCTGTGCAATGGGTCAATCGCCCGAATCTGGATTTCCGCGGTTTTGCCGGGATGATTTCCAGCGGCAGCATCAAGCCGGGCGACAAGGTGCGCATATTGCCCTCGGGACGCACGACCAGCGTGTCGCGGATCGTGGCGCTGGGCGGTGACAGGGCCGAAGCCGTCGCGGGCGAGAGCGTGACGATCACGCTGGCCGACGAAGTCGATTGCTCTCGCGGAGACGTGCTCGCCGCGATGGATGCCCCGCCCCAGGCCGCCGACCAGTTCCAGGCTACGATCGTGTGGATGGACCAGGCCGAATTGCTGCCGGGCCGCGGATATTGGCTCAAGCTCGGCACGCAGACGGTGACTGCGACGGTTCAGCCGCCCAAGCACCTGGTATGCGTCAATTCCAGCGCGGAGCTTTCGGGCAAGACGCTCGAACTCAACGATATCGGGGTGGCGGAAGTCTATACCGACCGGCCGGTCGTGTTCGAGCCGTACGCGGACTCACATGATCTCGGCGGCTTCATCCTGATCGACAAAGCGAGCAACGCCACCGTGGCGGCGGGGATGCTCAATTTCTCCCTGCGCCGCGCGCAGAACGTTCACTGGCAGGCGACCGAGATCAACCGCGAGGCGCATGCCCGCCAGAAGAACCAGTCGCCGCGGCTGTTGTGGTTCACCGGCCTGTCGGGATCTGGGAAATCGACCATCGCCAATCTGGTCGAGCAAAGGCTTCACGCGCTGGGCAAGCACAGCTTCCTGCTCGATGGCGACAATGTCCGCCACGGGCTGAACCGTGATCTGGGATTTACCGATGCGGACCGGATAGAGAATATCCGCCGCGTGGGCGAAGTCGCCAAGCTGATGACCGACGCGGGACTGATCGTGCTCACCGCGTTCATTTCGCCCTTCCGCGCGGAGCGCGAGCTGGTCCGCTCGCTGATGCCAGAGGGCGAGTTCGTCGAGATTTTCATCGATACGCCGCTGGAGGAAGCCGAGCGCCGGGATGTGAAGGGCCTGTACAGAAAGGCGCGGGCGGGAGAGATCGCGCACTTCACCGGCATATCCAGCCCCTATGAAGCGCCGCAGGACCCCGAGATACGAATCGACACGACGCGCATGACCCCCGAAGATGCCGCCGAATGGATCGTCGAGAAGATCATGGGGACGTGGAGTCCGGTGATTTAATGCCCCGTCCGGTGTTTTTTTGTTCCCCTGCGAAAGCAGGGGTCCAGGGCCAGGCAGGGCATCGCCTGTTGCCCTGGACTCCTGCTTTCGCAGGAGCACTAATTCGATGACGGATGCCGCGCTGGCGCGCGCGATCGCCGAGGAGGCCGGCGCGCTGCTGCTGCGCATCCAGGAGGAAGGCGCGGACGGCGCACGCGGCGATCGCGAGGCCAATGCGCTGATCCTGGACCGGCTGCACGCGGCGCGGCCCGATGACGCGATACTGTCCGAGGAGGCGGCGGACGACCCAATCCGCCTGAAGCGCAGCCGGGTGTGGATCGTCGATCCGCTCGACGGGACGCGGGAGTTCGCGGAACACCGCCCCGACTGGGCGGTGCATGTCGCGCTGGCGGTGGATGGAGCAGCGGTCGCTGGCGCGGTGGCGCTGCCCCGGTTGCGCGTCACGCTGTCGAGCGATGCCCCTCCCCTGCTCTGCGGCGGGCGGGTGCCGCCGCGGATGCTGGTCAGCCGTACTCGGCCCAGCGGGCTATGCTCCGATGTCGCGAAGCGGATAGGGGCCGAGCATGTCGCGATGGGGTCCGCGGGCGCGAAGGCCATGGCGGTGGTTCGCGGCGATGCGGAGATTTACCTCCATACCGGGGGGCAGCACCAATGGGACAATTGCGCGCCGGTTGCAGTCGCGCTTGCCGCCGGGCTGCATTGCTCGCGGATCGACGGAAGCCCCATCGTTTACAATCAGCCATCGACCAGCATTCCCGACCTGCTGATCTGCCGCAGGGAATGGTCAGGAATCGTCTTAGAGTCCGTCGCTAACTGCAGTTGATCGATTCGCCGCGACTCGCGGAGTAGCCGCGAGTCGCGGATAGACGGCTGAATCCGAACATGGTAAATGAATCCTTCGGGAGGGCTCCATTTCGGGCATCGACATCTGGTTTGTGCTGGCGGTCGGATTCAGCTTCGCGGGCTATGCGGTGTACCTGCTTGGCCTGCGCCGGCAGCTCGTCCAGCCCAATCGCGCATCCTGGCTGATCTGGAGCGCGGCGACCGGACTGGAGGCGCTGACCTACGCCGCGGTAAATCCGGGCGCGCCGCAGGGCTGGGTGTTCGCGATCTCCGCCATCGCCTGCATCATCGTGACGATCGGGATCTGGAGCCGCTCGTCCTGGTCACCGCCCACCGCGACCGAGACCTTCTGCATCGCCGCGAGCATGACCGCTTTGGTGCTCTGGCTGGTCTTCCGCGAGGCCTTCTGGGCGCACATGCTCGTCGTGCTCGCAGTGCCGGTAAGCTTCTGGCCGACCTGGCAGAGCGTGGTCACCGATCGAGCGCGCGAGCGTTCGCCCGCATGGGGGCTCTGGACCTTCGGCGACTTGGCCACGCTGTTCGTCGCGGTGCGCGGTGTCGAGCTGGGGGTGGCCGAACTCGGCTATGTGATCGTCGAGTTCCTTTGCCATGCCAGCGTGTGGCTGATGATCGGGCTGGCGACGATCAACCCGCTGCGCTCGTTCGGCGCGCGGCGCGGCCCGTTGCGGATTTTCGACCGATACCGCCCTTCGAACAGCCTCTTCAAAGTCGGTGAGAACCATCTGGGCAAGGCGGTTTTCGCCGCCGCTCCGCTTGCCGAAGGGGATATGCTGATCGAATTCACGGGCCGGCGCTTCCACGCCGATCGCGTGCCCAGCCTGATGCGCGGCAATGGCGACCGCTTCGTCCAGGTGACTCCCGATCATTATATGGGGCCTAGCGGACGCATCGACGATCTGGTCAACCATAGCTGTGCGCCCAATGCGGGGCTGCGCTTCACCGATGAAGGCATCTACCTGGTCGCCGTGCGCGCGATCGCGCCGGGCGAGGAGATCAGCTGGGACTATTCGACGACGCTGAGGGAATCGAACTGGCACATGATCTGTCAGTGCCGCGCGCCCGAATGCCGCCGGGTGATCGCCAATTTCGATGCGCTTGATCCGGACCGGCAAGAGTGGTTCCGGGCTCGGAACCTGGTGGCGCCGTATCTGCGGCGGAAGGACGACGTGGTCGTCAGGAGGAAGGCCGGCTAATATCCCTCTCCCACTTGGGAGAGGGAGGGAGGCGCGAAGCGCCGGAAGGGTGAGGGCAGCTGTCTTGCCCTCACCCTTCCCTCTCCCAAGTGGGAGAGGGAGATCACGCCGCTTCGGCTTCGCTCGCCGTCATCATCGCCGCCCGACCCAGGGTGAGCACGGCGCGCGCGCCGAGGCCCTTGCCGTCACTGCGCAACTCCAGGCTGCCGTCCATGGCCAGCATCGAGTTGGCGCACCAATGCAAGCCAAGGCCGCCGGATTTGTGCGCACGTGTCGAGTAGCCGCGCTGGAAGAGCGTGGGGGCGGTCGCGGGATCGAAGCCTTCGCCGTCGTCGCGGATGACGATCTCCACTCGCTCGTCCCTGTCGTGGATCGTCACCGAGATGCTGCCGCTGGTGCGGCCCGTGGCGGCGATCGCTTCGGCGGCATTGGAGAAGAGATTGCCGACGACCTGCGACAGGATCACGCGGCTGGCCATCACCCAATGCGGCTTGCCGGGGAAAGCGAAGGCGATCGAGATGTCGCCCGAATAGCGCGCGATCGTGGCGTTTTGCGCGACGATATCGGTGATGTCGCAAGCATCGAGCGGCGGGCGCTCGTGCGCGGCTTCCTGTTGGGTGCCGATGATTTCGAGAACGTGGTGGAGCGCCTCGCGGCCGATGGCGAGCTGCTGCTTGCGATGCTCGCGCTCGTCCTCGAACGCCTGATTGGCGGCGGCGGCGAAGGCGACCAGTTTCTGGCGGCGCACGGGCGGCACGTCATCCTTGGCAAGCTCGGAGAGCGCGCGATCGAGCGTGACGCGATCGATCCCGCCTTCGCGGTTCGCGCCTTGGCTCAGGACCGTGCTGATCGGGTTGAGCGCGTTGCGGACGTTGTGCATCACGGCGACCGCGCTCTCGCTGCGGCCGAGCGCGAAGCTCTGGCTTTCGAGCTGCTCGCGCAAATCCTTCAACTGGGCGAGCATCGAATTGAAGCTGGAGACCAGGCTGCCGATCTCGTCCTGGCTCTGACCATCGGTGAGCAGGCTGAGATTGCCCGATTGGCGGACCAGCCCCATGTGGCGCTCGACGCGATTGAGTGGCTTGAGCACCAGCCGCGCGATCATCCGGCGCAGGACCCACAGAACGACCGCGAGCAACAGAGACGATCCGATCACTGCGATCACCAGCATCTGCATGCCGAGCCCGGAAAGGTCGCGCGGCACCGAATAGGCCGCGCTGGCGATCGCGCTTCCGTCCGGGCCGGGAATAGGCACGCCGATCTGAATGCGCGAGCGGCTGGGCGTGATCGTGACCTCCTTGGACCGGCTCGCCAGATCCAGGCCCGCCTTGAGTTGGAGCAGGTTGCTCAGCTGGGACGAGGTGATCGCGCGCGCCATCAAGACATAGCCGCGTGGATCCCCGCTGCCGTCGCTGCGGCGCACCTGCGCGACGCCCACCGCGGCAAGGGCGCCACCGAGTTTGAGGTAGAAGCCCGCCGAGCTATTGGACTTGAGCGCCTTTTTCACATCGAGCCGCTGGATCGCCTGGGTAAGCTGGTTCCGCATCGCGGGAACATCGGCTTCCCTCTCGATATCCAGCCAGCGCGCGATCAGGATGCGCCCGTCATTGCCGACATAGGCCATGCCGTTGACGTCGAGATTGACCATCGCGAGCGTCGAGAAGCTTTCCTCTTCGAACGCCTTGCTGGGCGCGGCCATGTAATCGTAGCTCGAATTCCAGTCCCCATAGTCGCGGACGGCATTCTCGACCTTGGCGGTAAGATCGTGGACCACGGCTTCGGTGCGCGCGACATGGCCATCGACCGCGCTCTTTTCGAGGCGGTTGAAATTGGGCGTGATGACGGTGGCGAGGAACACGGTCAGCGCCAGGGCGCCGAGCAGCCCGACACCGGTCAATATCAATACGAGCTTGGCGCCGAGCGAGGCCGGCGCGCGGAGGCGCCTGGGGCCAGGGTGTGTACTCATACCCTCAGCATCAGCCGTGGGTCCCGTTACCCGGTTCCCGTTCGTCCGCGCCCTGCTGAGCCTCGTCGAGCATGGTCCCCCGCCGCGCGAGCACGAGCGCATCTTCGGCGTCCATCGGCCGGGCGAGATAATAGCCCTGCAAATGGCTGCAACCGGCAACGCGGAGCGCCTGGAGCTGCGCTTCGGTCTCGACGCCTTCGGCGACGACTTCCATCCCCAAGGCGCGGCCGAGATGGATGATCGAGTGTACGATCGCCGCGCTTTCCCGCTCGCGACCCATGCCATCGACGAAGCTGCGGTCGATCTTGAGGCAATCCAGCGCGAAGCGACGGATGTTGTAGAGACTGGAATAGCCGGTGCCGAAATCGTCGAGGGCGATACGAAACCCCATCTGGCGCAGCTTGAACAGGGTCTCCGCCGCGCGCTCGACATTGTCGAAGATCGCGGTCTCGGTGATCTCGATCTGGAAGCGATTGGGGTTCACGCCCGCGTTGGTGACGCGCTCCACGATATGGCCGATGAAATTGTGCCGGCGGAACTGGCGCGGGCTGAAATTGACCGAGACATATTGATCCGGCCAAGTCTGCAGCGTCTTGACCGCTTCATCGATCACCCAGTCGCCAAGCTCGTGGATGAGATTTGATTCCTCGGCGATCGGAATGAACATGCCCGGCGAGACCATGCCATATTCGGGGCTGGACCAGCGGACGAGCGCTTCGAAGCCGGCCACTTCCAGCCCTTCGCGCGCGACGATCGGCTGGAATACCAGCTTGAGCTCGCCCTTCGCGATGGCTTCGGAGAGCCCGCCTTCGATCTGGCGGCGGAACTGGATCGATTCGTCCATATTGTCGTCGAACACGCGAACGCACCCGCGGCCCTGGCGCTTGGCTTCGTTGAGCGCGAGATCGGCGCGGCGCATGACATCGATGGGATCGGCGATCGTGCCGGGATCGACGACCATGAGACCCACGGATGCGCCGCCCTGGACCGAATGGCCGAGCACCTTGAAGGTGACGGTGCACGCCTTGAGCAGGCGCTCGCACAACATCACCGCTTCGTCCTCCCCGGTGACCTGCATCAGCATCGCGAATTCATCGCCTCCCAGCCGCGCGACGAAGCCGCCGGGGGGGACATTCCTGTGGAGTATTTCGCAGACCATGCGGATCAGCTCGTCGCCGGCGTGGTGGCCGAGCGTGTCGTTGACGAGCTTGAAGCGATCCAGGTCCATCATCGCCATCGCGAAGCACTGGTCGCCCTTCACTGCCTGGCCGAGTTCGTGGAGGAAGGAGAGCCGGTTCGGCGCGTCGGTGAGCGAATCGTGGTTGGCCATGTGGACCGCACGCGATTCATTGGCGGCGAGCTCGAGCTTCTGCTCTTTGAGCAATTCGATCGCGCTGTGCAGCTCGCCATCGACATGCCAACGATGGCCCAGCGCAGTCGCGGTTTGGATGACCTCTTCGGCCTGGAAGGGCTTTGCGATGTAGAATATCTTGTCGGCCGGCCCGGCGGCGCGGCTGATATCGAGCGGCGAGAAATCGGAATAGCCGGTCACGATCACCAGATTGATATCTGGATCGAGCGCGCGGATGCGCTTCGCGGTTTCCTTGCCGTCGATGCCCGGCGGCATGCGCACGTCGATGAAAGCCACGGCGAAGCGCTCGCCGGTTTCGATCGAAGCCTTGACCGCTTCGACGGCGTCGAGGCCCTGCATGTGATAGCTGCATTCGAAATCGACTGACTGGTCCTCGGCGGCCGCGGTCGCATCGTCGGAATCGTCGCCGAAGAGCTCGGCAGCCATCGCTCCCAGAGCGGCGTCGGCGCCGTTGGTGCGGTCGCCGCCGAAGCACTGGCGATACGATTGATGCATCGCCGGCTCGTCGTCCACGATCAAAATGCGCACGAAAATTCCCCTGATGGACAGGCAATAAGAGGTAAGCAGATAGCGTTAAGGAGGGGTAAAAAGGGCGCTCCATCCGCGGCGAAGCGCGGGATGCGACAGGCAAATGGCGGGTCCGCATTTTACCGGAATATCTGCCTGAGCCGGTGGCCGCCTATAGGCGTTGCACGACGCCCTTCGCCAGGGAGTCCTGTAATGCGTATTGCCTGCGGCCGCTCCTCGCCCGGAGACGCCGCAGGAGTAAGCCGAAGCCGCTGGACGATCCCTCTCGCGGCTTCGGCTTCATCCCCGTTGATTCCATTGACGTTACGGCTAGTTATGGCCGCGATGCACTTTCGCGCCCGCTTCCGCACATGACCGGCCCCGGGGGCGCGCACGCGCCGCTTCCCGTTGGGGAGGACGAATTTCGACTGATTGCGGACAGCGCGCCGGTGGCGGTGTGGGTGACCCAGCTCGATCGCAAGCGCAGCTTCGTCAATCGGGCCTATGTGGACTTCGTCGGCGTTTCCTATGACGACGCCGTCGATTTCGACTGGCGCACCATCCTTCATCCCGACGATGCGGCGCGCGTGATGGCGGAATCGATCGCCGGTGAGGCCAGCCTCGAAACCTTCTCCCTGGAGGCCCGCTATCGCCGTGCGGACGGCGCCTGGCGCTGGCTGAACTCGACATCGCAGCCGCGCAGGGACGCCTCAGGCGCGCATATCGGCTTCATCGGCGTAGCGCACGACGTTACGGAGGCAAAGGAAGCCGAAATCGCCTTGCGCGACCGCGAGGCGCAGCTCTCCGCATTCATCAATCAGACGACCGCGGGCTTTGCGCAAGTCGATCTGACCGGGCGTTTTACGCTGGTAAACGAGCGCTTCTGCGAAATCGCGGGCTGGAGTCGCGACGAATTGATGGCGCGCACGATGCAGTCGATCACGCATCCCGACGACGTCGGCCGCAATGTGCGCCTGTTCGAACGGGCGGTGGCGGCGGGCACGCCTTATACCCATGAAAAGCGCTATATCGGCAAGGACGGCCGGGTCGCATGGGTCAACAATTCGGTCGCGGTGATCCGGCAGCAGAGCGGCGAACCGTTCGGCGTCCTCGCAGTGACGCTCGACGTGACGCAGCGGCGCGCGGCGGAGAATGACCTGCGCAAGAGCGAGGAGAGCCTGCGCCTCGCCACCGAAAGCGCGGGGATGGCGACGTGGGAACTCGATCTCGAGACGATGGGCGGGGAATGGTCGCGCAACCGCTTCGACCTGCTCGGGATAGAGCCCCGCCCAGACTTGCACGGGACCTTCGAGGAATGGCTCGACCGCGTCCACCCTGAAGACCGCGCGAGGGCTGAGACGGCGGCGACCAGGTGCTTCAAAACGGGAGCCGCCTACACGATAGAATACCGCATCCGCCGCGCCAGCGACGGAGCCGAGCTATGGCTCCAAAGCCATGGCAGCCGGATCGATTACGAGGACGGCCGCCCCAGCCGCTTCGTGGGCATTTCATTCGACATAACCGAGCGGCGACGTGCCGAGGAATTGCTGCGCGACAGCGAAATCCGCTTCCGCACCATCTTCGAGCAGGCCAACGACTATATCCTCACATCCGACCTTGATCAGCGTATCACATCCGTGAATCCGGCTGTGGAGACGGCGCTCGGCTACACCGAACAGGAAGTGCTGGGCCACTCGTTCGCGGAATTTCTGGATCCCGACCAGTTCGAACAGACCACAGCGATGCTGATGCACAAGCTGGGCGCGCGCGGGACCACCCGCCATACGATCCGCGTTAGAACCCGCGATGGCCGCCAATTGGTGTGGGAAGTGAGTTCGCGGCTGATCGAGGACATGGACGGCAAGCCGACGGGCCTGCACGCCATTTGCCGCGATGTGACCGAGGCCAAGCGCGCCGAGGCGCATTTGCGGCTGCTGATCGACGAACTCAACCACCGCGTGAAAAACACGCTCGCGATCGTGCAGGGGATCGCGCAGCAAAGCTTCAAGGACGACATGGACCCGCCCACGGCGCGACGCGCCTTCGAGGGGCGGCTGGCGGCGCTTTCGGAAGCGCATAATCTGCTGACGCGCGAGCATTGGGGGCTGGTTTCCATGACGCAGGTGATCGGCGACGCAGTGGCGCCGCATGCGGGCGGGCCGGATCGCTTCGCGCTCGACGGGCCAGATCTGGCGATCATGCCCAAGACCGCGATCAGCCTGGCGCTGGCGATCCATGAGCTGGCGACCAATGCAGTGAAGCACGGCGCGTTGTCGCGGCCGGAGGGCCGGGTCCAAATCCGCTGGGCGCGGGTAATGGGCGAAAGCGCGCCTCGGCTCTCGCTTAGCTGGGAGGAAAGCGGTGGGCCGCCCGTGCAGGCACCGCAGCGCCGTGGTTTCGGCACCCGAATGATCGAGCGCGGGCTGGCGGCCGAATTGGGCGGAACCGTGCGGATCGATTTCCGCGCGGAAGGCGTGGTCTGCACGGTCGATGCCCCGCTTCCGGAGGGGGCGGAGTGATGTCGCTCGCCGGGCTGCGCGTGCTGGTCGTCGAGGATGAGCCGGTGGTGGCGATGTGCCTGGAAGATATGCTGGAGGAACTGGGCTGCGTGACCGTGGGGCCGGCCAGCCGCCTTGCCGAAGGGCTCGCGCTGGCCGAGCGGGAAATGATCGACGCGGCGATCCTGGACATCAATCTGGCCGGCGAGCGCAGCAACACGATCGCCGATGCGCTGCGCGCCCGCGACGTGCCGTTCGCCTTCGCCAGCGGCTATGGCGCCCCGCCCGAAGGCTATGGCGCGCCGATGATCGAAAAGCCCTATCGCGCCGCGGATATAAGCGGTGCGCTGACCAGGCTGTTGGGAGAGCCGCAATGATCCTTTCGCTCGCGCTGCTTGCCCTTGCCCCCGATCCCTTTCCGGCGCCCCGGACACCGACGGCAGTGCTGCAAATCTCCTGCCGTCAGGGCGAGTGCCGGTGGCAGAAAATCCAGCGCATCGAGCGCATGCGCGGCGGCAACGGCGAAGTGCTGCGCAAGCTGACGAGCCGCGCCGGCATGTCGGTTCACTTGAACGGACGGATTCCGGCGCGCTATTCTCCGCGCCTGCGGATTGAATGGGAGCGAGCGCCCAAGATCGAATATGTACTGTACTCGAAGCGCCGCCCGACGACCATATTCGGGAGCGCGGACAGCGAGTTCGTCGTCACTCGGCTCGGGCTCGGCGATATGGCCGGTTACGAATATGCCGGCGGCACGCTCTACATGCAGATCTGCCACAATATTGCGCCAAGCCGCTGGACAGAGAGACAGATCCAGAAACTGGGCTACGGCAAAAAACGCGGCGTCCAGGACCGCTACCCGACACTGGCGGAAGCGCTCGCGGCGCTTCGGTGATCTGATGCCTTAGTCCGCTACGCTACTCGACCGTAACCGACTTCGCCAGATTGCGCGGCTGATCGACATCGGTGCCCCGGGCGACCGCAACATGATAAGCGAGGAGCTGCACTGGCACGGCATAGACGAGCGGCGCGATCAGCGGATGGACGCTGGGCATCTCGATCGTCGCCACGGCGTCGTCCCCGGCCTGCGCCAGCCCCTCCGCATCCGAAATCAGCACCACACGCGCGCCGCGCGCCTTGGCCTCCTGCATGTTCGACACGGTCTTGTCGAACAGCGGACCCGAGGGCGCGAGGACGATCAGAGGCACATGCTCGTCGATCAGCGCGATCGGACCGTGCTTCATCTCGCCCGAGGCATAACCCTCTGCATGGATGTAGCTGATTTCCTTGAGCTTGAGCGCGCCTTCCAGCGCCAGCGGATAATCGGGGCCGCGGCCGAGATAGAGCACGTCGCGCGCCTCCGCGATGGTGCCTGCCATCGCCTGAATTTCTTCGTCATGCGAAAGCGCGGCGTTGATCGCGGCCGGCGCTTCGACCAGGTGGCCGACGATCTCGCGCTCTTCCTCGGCGGAAAGCTTGCCCTTGGCGCGCGCGAGATTGACCGCGAGCGCGGCCATCACGGCGAGCTGGCAGGTGAACGCCTTGGTGGATGCAACGCCGATTTCGGGACCCGCATGCGTCGAGAGCAAAAGATCGACCTCGCGCGCCATCGAGCTGGTCGGCACATTGATGATGCCCGTGGTGGTAAGGCCGGCAGCCTTCATGTGCTTGAGCGCCGCCAGCGTATCCGCGGTCTCGCCCGACTGGCTGACGACGACGCCCAGGGTATTCGGCAGGAGGACCGGATCGCGGTAACGGAACTCGCTGGCGACATCGACTTCGACCGGCAGCCGCGCCCAGCGCTCGATCCAATATTTGCCGATCATGCCGACATAGCTTGCGGTGCCGCACGCGACGATCGTGATCCGCTCGATGCTGGACAAGTCGAAGCTCATGTCGGGCATCGCCACCATCTGCTCGACCGGGCGGATATAGGATTGCAGGGTCTGCGCGACGACGACGGGCTGCTCGTAGATTTCCTTGAGCATGAAATGCGCGTGGTTGCCCTTGTCGATCGCCTCCGCGGTCGCGCCCGACTGGACGATCGGGCGCTCGACGGGAGCATTGTGGCGGTCGAACACTTCGATGCTGGTGCGCGTGACGACGGCCCAGTCGCCTTCGTCGAGATAGGCGATGCGCTGGGTGAGCGGCGCGAGCGCATGCGCATCCGAGCCGAGGTAATTCTCGCCTTCGCCATAGCCCACGGTGAGCGGCGCGCCCAGCCGGGCGCAGATCAGCATGTCGGGCTCGTCGCGAAACAGGAACGCCACCGCGAACGCGCCGTGCAGGCGGGGCAGCACATCCGCGACGGCCTGACGCGGAGAGGAGCCGCGCTTCAGCTCGCGATCCACCAGATGCGCGACGACTTCGGTGTCGGTCTGGCTCCTGAACTCGCGGCCATCCGCGATCAGCTCGTCGCGCAGCGGCTTGAAATTCTCGATGATGCCGTTGTGGACGATGGAGACGTCGCCGACGATGTGCGGATGGGCATTGTCTTCAGTGGGCGCGCCATGCGTCGCCCAGCGCGTGTGCGCGATGCCGATATGGCCCGGCAGCGGCTTTTCAACGAGGCGGACGCCGAGATTGAGCAATTTGCCCTCGGCGCGGCGGCGGTCGATCTCGTTATCGTGGAGCGTGGCGATACCGGCGGAATCATAGCCGCGATATTCGAGCCGCTTGAGCCCGTCGAACAGCCGCTGGGCCACGTCGCGGGTTCCGACAATTCCGACGATTCCGCACATCTTCGAATTTCCTAAAGCGTGTAGGGCACGCGAATACCAGGCAGGTCTGCCGGAAAATCCTTTGTATTTCGTGTTACCAGCACCCCGCCATTGACCTGGGCAGTAGCGAGGATGATCGCATCGAGCAGCTTTATGCGTGTTCGATGCCGGATGTCCGCGGCGACCGCCGCGATACGCTCATCGAGCTCCACCACTTCGAACTGGCGGATCATCCATTTGATGCGATCGCGCGATTCCTCGCTCTCCCCCGCAAGTATCTCGCTCCAGGCAATGCGGCTGATGCGGTGCTTCTGATATCCGGCGAGTTCTCGAGCGGCTTCAGGTCGCCGGCGCAGCCAATCGATGACGATATTAGTGTCGAAGAAGGGATCGCTCACGAATCTTCGCGGTCACGGCGCATATCGCGCTGGTATTCCACTGCATCGCCAATATCGTCGCGGTCTTTCCAATATCCGAAGCCCTCGCCAAAGATCCACGAATTGTCGATCGCTTCGCGCAAATGATGTTCCACGGCGTCGCGAATCTCGGCGGCCCGCGACCGTTTGGACTTCGCCGCCAGCGCATCGAGCTTGCGGACATGGTCTTCCGGAATATCTACCAGCGTGCGCATAACGCCTAGATATCACTCCGTGATATCACTTTCCAGCCTTCTTTGCTTTCATCGCTTCCCGGAAGCGCATCGCCCAGCCCGGCTTGGTTTCCTGTTTCGCGCGCCCCAGCCCCAGCGCGTTCGCCTCGACATCGCGGGTAACCACCGATCCCGCGGCGACGATCGCTCCGTCGCCGATCTTCACGGGCGCGACGAGTGCGCTGTTCGATCCGATAAAGGCGCCGTGACCGATCTCGGTGCCGTATTTGAAGAAGCCGTCATAATTGCAGGTAATCGTACCCGCGCCGATATTCGCGCCCGCGCCGACCTTGGCGTCGCCGAGATAGGTCAGGTGGCTGGCCTTGGCGCCGGGGCCGAGCGTCGATTTCTTCATTTCGACGAAATTGCCGACCTTGGATCCCTGCTCCATCACCGATCCGGGCCGCAGCCGGGCATAGGGGCCGACTTCCGACCTGGACATCAGCGTCGCGCCCTCGATATGGCAGAAAGCCCGGATGGTGACGCGGTCGGCGATCTCCACGCCCGGCCCGAAGAACACGTTCGGCTCGATCACGACATCGCGGCCCAGCCTGGTATCGTGTGAGAACCACACCGTATCTGGGGCGATCAGCGTGGCGCCGTCCGCCATTGCCTGGGTGCGGCGGGCGCGCTGCCAGACTAGTTCGGCACCGGCGAGTTCGGCGCGGCTGTTGATACCCAGCACTTCGGCCTCCGGCGCCGCGATCACTACGGGCGTCTCCCCGTCACCAAGCGCGAGCATGACGATGTCCGGCAGATAATATTCGCCCGCCGCATTGTGGTTGCCGACCCGCTCCAGAAGTGGCCACAGGTCGCGCGTGCGCACCGCGGTGACGCCGGAATTGCACAGCCGCTCGGCACGTTGCTCAGGGGTGGCGTCCTTAAATTCGACCATCTTGAGGATGCGGCCATCACTGTCGGCAATGACCCGGCCGTAAGCGGCGGGGTCCACGGGTCGGAAACCCAGCACGACGATGGGGGGCTTGTCCCGGGCTTCGAGCCGCTCGACCATGCGCGTGATGGTGTCGGTGCGAAGGAAAGGCACGTCGCCGAAGCAGATGATCGCGACGCCATCGAAATCGGCGAGCGCCGCTTTCGCCTGGAGTGCAGCATGCGCGGTTCCGAGCTGATCCGACTGGACAACAGTGCGCACGCCAAGCGTCTCGACAGCGGCCTCGACCTGCTCGCGAAGCGATCCGACCACCACAACGCGCTCGCTCGCACCCGCCGCATCGAAACTGTCAATCAAGTGCAGCAGCATCGGCCGCCCCGCGATCGGATGCAGCACCTTGTGCGTATCGGATTTCATTCGCGTGCCCTTGCCCGCGGCAAGGATGATCGCGGCGATGGCGTGCGTCATGAAGGCCCCTCTTGCGACGCGGTTACGCCGATAGTCTTGCTATTTCCATAGCGATCCTGCCGCGTCAGCCGCCCTTGCGCCATTTGGCCCACAGATGCCGGGCGAGCAGCAAGGGAGGCATGCGGAGCCAGTGCGAGCGAATGTAGAAAGCGAGGCGAGTGAGCCTGGTAGTGGGGCGGCCCCAGCCGTCTCGCGCGGTCAGGCGGCGCAGGTATAGCCGGTCGCCCCATCCCCCTGCAGTGCCGGCCAGGGGCGGCGGGCCGTAAAGCGCCTGAGCGAGCCGAACCGCGCGGCTCATCGCGCCGGCCAGGCCGTGATGCGCCGCTCGCGCTTCCAGCCCCTCCACGCCGAATTCCTCGATCAGGCAATGCACGTCCCACAGGTTGCGCATCCCGCCCGCCAGGTCGCCATCGGCGAAAAGGTGCGCGGCGGCGTGGCAAAGCATGTCGTTGGAGTTGAGGATGCGCAGGCCGTTTTCGAGCGGCGCGCTATCGGCGAGCAGGGCCCGCGCATCCGGCGTGATCCGCGCGGTGAGCGGCAGGATCGTGTGGTGCACGTCGATCATCCGGTCGCGCTCGCGGTGGATGAGCGGCGGCAGTTCGTGCATCCATCGCCGGTAATAGGCGTCGTCATAGGGATCCGGCTTCACCCATTCCCAGCCCGCGGCTAGCAGCAGCGCTTCGGCCTCCTCGATGCGTTCGCGGGGAACGAGAATGTCCAGATCACCGATCGAACGGCCCCTGCCCGCCTGGAGGCCCGCGGCGATGAATGCAGTGCCTTTCAGAAGCACGACCGGCATGTCGCCGAGCGCGCGCCGTGCCATTTCGGCTTCCCACAAGGCCGCGGTGCGGCCTTGTTCGGCGGAAGCGATCGCGTCGCGGACGATACGCTCGGCTTCCCCAGGCATCGGCAGCCCCTGGAGCCTTACCGCCAGAGTGCCTATCAGTTGCTCGGAACGCGCGACCGCGAACAATGCTGTCCACTCGGCGAGACCCAGCCGCGTGGAACCAGCAGGGTCGCGGAGCATCTCGGCCAGGAGCAGCGCCGGGCTCATGCCAGCCGCTCCACCATCTCGATCGCGGTATCGGTGTCGGGATAGTCGATCGCGCGCGCCGGCACGTCGCTGACCAGCCGAGTGAGGGCATCGAAGCCGCGCTCGGCGAGATTGACGTAATTGGTGGAGGCCTGGGTGAGACGCACAAAGGCTTCGCTGGGCGGCACCGGGCGCTCGGCGGCATCGAAGCCGAAGCGCGGGAAGAGGATGAGAGACGGTGTGGCGGGCTCGGCCATGGCGGCGATTGCGCGCGCATCGGGCACGATGTGGCGCAACGTGCCTTTGGGCGTGCCGGTCAGGCGCGGCCCGAAGCGGGCATTGGGCAGCAGAGCCTCGACCACGGGGATCGCTTCGTTCTTGAGGCTTATCAGCCGAGGGAAGGCGTAAGCCAGGCCCGTTTCCGGCTCGATCAGAATGAACTCGTCCCCCATCAGCCGCCATCCGCGCGCCATCAGCAGGGCCGCCAGCGTGGATTTTCCCGCGCCCGAAATGCCCGTCATCAGCACCGCGCGCCCGTCGCGCTCCACTCCGGATGCGTGCAGCAACAGATAGCCGCGCGCGCCCAGCGCCATCTGGAGGTTCATTCCCATCTCGGCGGCGAGCAGGCCTTGGGCCAGAGGCAGAGGCGCGGCGTCGGGAATGACGAAATCGCCCCCGATATGCACCGATGGTCGGAGGAATTTACGCCACGGCCGGGCAGCGAAGAGGTGAACGTTGAAATCCGGGATCTGGGGCTTCGGATAGTCGCGGTAAAGGTCCTTAAGGGTTGCGATCGGCCCGCGCCAATCACTGCCGATGCGGAAACCGATCGGGCCGATGTGGAGCGAAGTGACGTGCTTCATAGGCGCTCGACCAGCCCCGCGGTGGCCAACTCATCGAGGCGGACGGCGAGCGCCAGCGGGTCCGCGTCCAGCAGATCATATTCCGCCGCGAGTCTGGCCAGCAGCGCATCGACGCTCAGCGGCTCGGCCAGCGCCTCCAGAATTTCCGGCACGGGCGCATCGACGACATGGGTGATGCCGGATGCGCGGTGATAGATCAGCGTGAGCGCGTCGAGCGGGACGATGCGCAGCGTTTCCGGGCTTGCGGCGCGGTATTGCGTCATGCGTTGTCCCTCCCCCGCTCGTGCTGAGCCTGTCGAAGCACCGTTTCAGAAGACCCTTCGACAGGCTCAGGGTGAGCGGAGATTGGATCAGCCGCGCGGCATTTGCAGCGATGCGAAACAGGTAAAGCCGCTGGTGCCCGATTGCAGCCGGCGAATGTAATTGGTGTAGGCTCGGCTGCGCTCGTAATCGGCGCCCGGCAGCGTGCCGCCATTGAGCGCGCGCTTCACGTCCTCGGCCTTGTAGGCGACGCCCGGCGGCGGGAACGCGCCGGCGGTGCCCGAGGGAACCAGGCTGCCATCGGCGGCGATATAACTGCCGGCGCGGCCCGGATCAGGCACCGGTATCTCACAGTTCATCACCGAAGCGCTGGTTTGCGCCAGCGCCGGGCGGATCGAGACGATCGCCGAAGCGCTCGCCGCGCCCAGCATAAGAGCGCGCCTGCTCGCTTGGGGGCTGGCCTTAGGTGCCTGGGGTTCGTCGGTCATAGCGCATTGTCCTGCGCCCTGCGGCCTTTCGCAATCGTAAATCTTGTCGGGCTCGGCTAGTGAGCGCGCGATGCCCTTTTCTCCCGGCCCTCGCGCGTCGCTCGCGCTCGGCGTCGCACTGGCGGCGGCGCTGGTCAGCCTTTTGCTCACCGGCGATGCGCAGGCGAGCCTGATCGTATTGGTCTGCGCGGTCGCGGCCGTCCTGATCGCGGGGGGCGGAGAGCCCGTCGCTCCTCCGGCCCCCGCGCCGGTCCCCGACGTGCGGGAGCCCGCCATTGCCGATATCATCGAAGCGATCGGCGAACCCATTCTGGTGATCGACGCCAGCCGAGTCGTCGCCGCCAATGCACCGGCGCGGACCTTGCTGGGCGGGCATATCCTGGGCGAGGACATTCGCGTTGCGATCCGCCATCCCGCCGCGGCCGAGCGGCTGGTCAACCCTGGCGATGGCGGACCCTCGGGTCCCGTCCATCTCGTGGGCCTGGGTGCGCGGGATCAGCGCTGGGAAATGCGCGTGCGCACGCTGGAGGACGGCCGGCGCGTGGTGCATCTGGTGGACCATACCGGCAGCTACGCGGCGGACCGGATGCGCGTGGATTTCGTCGCGAACGCCAGCCACGAATTGCGCACGCCGCTCGCGTCGCTGCTCGGCTTCGTCGAAACGCTGCGCGAGGAGGCCGGCGACGATCCGGAGACGCGCAAGCGCTTCCTCAAGATCATGCACGACGAGGCGCGGCGGATGCGGCGGCTGGTGGATGATTTAATTTCGCTCAGCCGGATCGAGGCGGAGAAATACCGCAAGCCGAGCGATTCGGTCGATCTGGGCCAATTGGTTCGCGAAGTCTGTGAGGAATTGTCGGGTTCCGGCGATGCCCGCGCCGCCGATCTGCGGACCGATGTGGCGGAGACTCAGCCGGTGCGCGGCGACCGGGCGCAACTTTCGCAACTGCTCCACAATATCGTCGGCAACGCGATGAAATACGGGCGAGAAGGCACCCCCGTCTCAATCGCGCTCCTGCCCGACGGCAAGGCGATGGCGCGGCTGACCGTCACCGATCAGGGCGAAGGCATCGCGCCCCAGCATATTCCCCGGCTCACCGAGCGGTTCTACCGAGTGGATTCGGGCCGCAGCCGCTCGGTGGGCGGCACCGGCCTGGGGCTCGCGATCGCCAAGCATGTCGTGGAGCGGCACCGCGGGCGCATCGACATTGCGAGTAAGCTCGGCACCGGCACCAGCGTGACGATCCTGCTGCCTGTCATAAAGCCGTAACCTCCCGGCCCAAAGGCGGTGCGGTGAGCAGCACCGATTCTCTGGCGATTTTCGGGCGGTTCGTGCTCGCCGCCCTGATGCCCGCCGCGCTGATGCTGGGTGGCTGCGACGGCAGCAACGCGCGCGAAATCCGCGTCGTCGGGTCGTCCACGGTCTATCCCTTCACCACCGCCGTGGCCGAAGCGTTCGTCAACCAGGGCGGTGACCGCCGCGCCCCGGTGATCGAATCGATCGGCACGGGCGCGGGCCTCAAGCGCTTTTGCGAAGGCGTGGGCTGGGAGTTCCCCGACATCGCCAACGCATCGCGGCGCATGAAGAAGAGCGAATATGCGCTGTGCGTGAAGAACGATGTCGGGGAGATCATGGAAGTCCAGATCGGCGTCGATGGCGTCGCGCTGGCCGAGAGCAATCGCGGGCCAGGCCTGTCGCTCAGCAAGAAGGACATCTACCTGGCGCTGGCCGCCAATCCGCTGGGCGCGCCCAATGCGGCGCGCACGTGGCGCGACGTAAACCCCGCCCTCCCCGCGATCCCCATTCAGGTTATGGGTCCGCCCTCGACCAGCGGCACGCGCGATGCGCTCGTCGAGCTGGTGATCGAGCCCGGCTGCGCACAGGCCGATCCCGAGGCCAAAGCCCTCAAGGACGTCAAGGACAGCGCGCCTTACGACCTGCGCTGCAAGCGCATCCGCGATGACGGGGCCTATATCGACAAGGGCGAAAACGATAATCTGATCGTCCAGGGGCTGGCCCAGAACCCCAATGCCTTGGGCGTGTTCGGCTATTCCTATCTCGAGGAAAACCACGACCGGCTGAAAGGCGTGCCGATCGACGGAGTCGAGCCGAGCTATGCCGCGATCGCCGATCGCAGCTATCCCGGCGCGCGGCCCTTGTTCCTCTATGTGAAGAAGCGGCACCTGCGCGCGGTGCCCGGGCTGGCCGATTTCATCACGCTCTACACCCAAATGTGGGCGCCCAAGGGCAAGCTGGCGCAGCGCGGCCTGATCGCCGCGCCCGAAGATGTGCGCCGGCAGGCGGCGGCGCATGTAGCGGCACGCACCGCGATGACGCCCGAAGGGCTGCACTGATGAGCGCGCTTGCGCTCGTCTTCCTCGTCGCCGGCCTGGGCCTGATCGCCTGGCTGACCGCGCGCAGGCGTGCCGCGGCGTTCGAGACGGGATCGGCCCGGCGGCTGCATTCGCTGCCCGCACAGCATGGCTGGTATGTCGCGCTGTGGACGGTGCTGCCGGCACTGCTGTTCATCGCAATCTGGGGCGCCATGACTCCCGGGCTGATCAAGCAAGCCGTTCTCGATCATCCCGCCGCCGCGCAACTGCCTTCGTTCGATTTCGAACGCGAGGCATTGCTCGCCGAAGCCAGGCGCGTGGCGGGCGATCCCGGATCCACGGCGTTCGATCCGGTCGCCGAGCAGCTTGCGGCCCCCACCCGCGCCGCGCGGAAACACTATGGCTGGATCGGCGCTGGCGTGACCGTGCTGCTCGCCTTTGCCTGCTTCGCGCTGGCCCTCACGCGGGTGCGTGCGCCGTTCATGGCGCGAACGCGCGTGGAGCGCGGCGTGATGTCGCTCCTCCTGTTCGCTTCGCTGATCGCGATCCTGACGACGCTGGGCATCTTCCTGTCGCTCCTCTGGGAATCGCTGCGCTTCTTCAGCCAGGTGCCGATCGCCGATTTCCTGTTCGGCACGCATTGGAGCCCGCAGGTCATCGATCCCGCCGACCCGGGCAAGTCGCTGGGTGCGGTTCCGCTTTTCTGGGGCACGTTCTTCATCGGGGCGGTGATCGCGATGATCGTGGCAATTCCCTTCGGGCTGATGAGCGCGATCTACCTGACCCAATATGCCGCCCCCGCCGTGCGGCGCTGGATGAAGCCGATCCTGGAAATTCTCGCTGGCGTTCCCACCGTGGTCTACGGCTATTTCGCGGCGCTCACGGTCGCGCCGGCCGTGCGCGACCTGGCGGTCAAGCTGGGAATGCCCTTCGCTTCGTCCGAAAGCGCGCTGGCGGCGGGGCTGGTTATGGGCGTGATGATCATCCCCTTCGTCTCCTCGATGGCCGACGATTCGATCGCCGCCGTGCCCACCGCGATGCGCGACGGCAGCCTTGCGATGGGCGCGACCAAGAGCGAGACGATCCGCAAGGTGCTCATCCCCGCCGCCTTGCCGGGCGTCGTCGCGGGCATCCTGCTCGCCGTCTCGCGCGCGATCGGCGAGACGATGATCGTCGTGATGGCGGCCTCAGGCGCGGCGAACATCACGCTCAATCCGCTCGAAAGCGCGACCACGGTGACCAAGCAGATCGTCGACTTGCTGACCGGCGACGCCGAGTTCGACAGTCCCAAGACGCTCGCGGCCTTCGCGCTGGGGTTGACGCTGTTCGTGATCACGCTGGTGCTCAACATCGTCGCGCTGCGCGTCGTGAAGAAATATCGTGAGGCATATGACTAGCCCCGCCCGCCCCGATCGCGCACCAACCGACTGGAATGCGCAGGCGATGCAGCGGCGCATCGCCAAGCGCTATGCCGCCGAGCGCCGCTTCAAGCTGTTCGGGCTGGCGGCCGTGGTGCTTTCCGCGGCGTTCCTCGCCTTCCTGCTCACGACGATGGTGTCGCAGGGCTGGCGCGGGTTCGTGCGCACCGATGTGGCGCTGACGATCGACTTCAAGGCTGCGGCGCTGCCGGTGGACCGCGCGGTCCTCCGGACTCCGGGTGCCGATCTCGCGCTGGCGAGCGCCGAATTGGAAAACACGGTAAGGGGCGCGGCCGCGACGCAATTCGGGGCGGGCGGCGAGGAAGCGATCTCCGATTATGCCTGGCTCAAGGTGCGCGAGGCGATCAAGCGCGATCCCTCGATCCTCGACCGCAAGGTGAGCATCCAGGTTCCCGCCGCCACCGGGATCGGTCCCGCACTGCGCGGCGAGGGCGATGCCGAGACGCGGGCAATGGCCGCGCGGCTGGACAAAGCGGGGTTGGTCACCAGCGGCTTCAACAGTGATTTCCTGCGCATGTCCGATTCGACCGATCCCGTCGCGGTGGGCATCTGGGGCGCGCTCAAGGGTTCGCTGCTGACGATGGCGATCACGTTCCTGATCGCATTTCCGGTCGGCGTGCTCTCGGCGATCTATCTGGAGGAATATGCGCCGCGGAACCGCTGGACGGATCTGATCGAGGTTTCGATCAACAATCTCGCGGCGGTGCCCTCAATCATCTTCGGCCTGCTTGGGCTGGCTGTTTTCCTGGGCACATGGGAGATCATGGGCGTGCGTTTCGGGCCGATCATGCCGCGCTCGGCGGCCTTGGTCGGCGGGCTTACGCTTGCGTTGATGATCATGCCGGTGATCGTCATCGCCAGCCGTAATGCGATCAAATCGGTGCCCCCTTCGATCCGCGACGCGGCGCTGGGCGTGGGCGCCAGCCCGATTCAGGTGGTGTTCCACCACGTATTGCCGCTTGGCATGCCCGGTATCCTGACCGGCACGATCATCGGCATGGCCCGCGCGCTGGGCGAGACCGCGCCGTTGCTGCTGATCGGGATGCGCGCCTTCATCGTCCAGCCGCCGGGCGGGTTCACCGATCCCGCGACCGTATTGCCGGTGCAGATATTCCTGTGGTCCGACGAAGTCAGCCGTGGCTTCGTGGAGAAGACATCCGCCGCGATCCTCGTGCTGCTCGCCTTCCTGCTCGCGATGAACAGCGTCGCGATCTATCTTCGCAACCGATTCGAGACCCGCTGGTAATGACAGATGCCCCACCCAAGATGTCGGCCCGCGACGTCAGCGTCTTTTACGGCGACAAGCAGGCAGTGAAGAACGTGTCGATCCAGATCGACATGGACAAGGTGACGGCGTTCATCGGCCCCTCGGGCTGCGGAAAATCCACCTTCCTGCGCACTTTCAACCGCATGAACGACACCGTCGCGAGCGCCCGGGTGGAGGGGCTGGTGACGCTGGACGGCGAGGATATCTATTCCCCGGCGATGGACGTGGTGCAGCTCCGCGCCCGAGTGGGCATGGTGTTTCAAAAGCCGAACCCTTTCCCCAAGTCGATTTTCGAGAATGTGGCATACGGCCCGCGCATCCACGGCCTGGCGGCGTCCAAGCCCGATCTCGAGGGCATCGTCGAAAGCGCGCTCAACCGCGCCGGACTGTGGGAAGAAGTGAAGGACCGGCTCCAGGACAGCGGCACTGCACTCTCCGGCGGCCAGCAGCAGCGGCTGTGCATCGCGCGCGCCATCGCGGTCGATCCCGAAGTGATCCTGATGGACGAGCCCGCATCGGCGCTGGATCCGATCGCGACCGCCAAGATCGAGGAGCTGATCGGCGAGTTGCGCGGGCGCTATGCGATCGTGATCGTCACGCATAACATGCAGCAGGCGGCGCGCGTGTCGCAGCGAACCGCCTTCTTCCATCTCGGCGAGCTCGTTGAATATGGCGAGACCGATGCGATGTTTACTGCGCCCCGCATGGAGCGCACGAAGGACTATATCACCGGAAGGTACGGCTAATGGCGAGCGGCCAGGAACATACCGTCAAGGCGTTCGACGAGGATATCAGCCAGTTGCGCGGGCTGATCAGCCAGATGGGCGGGCTCGCGGAGCAGGCGATCCATGACGCGATGAAGGCGCTTTCGCGCGGCGATACCGCGCTTGCCGAGCAAGTCCGCAAGAAGGACAAGGCGATCGATGCGATCGAAGCCGAAGTGGAGCGGCTGGCGGTGCGCGTGATCGCGCTGCGCGCGCCCATGGCGGATGACCTTCGCGAAGTCGTCGCCGCGCTCAAGATCGGCGCTGTGATCGAGCGGATCGGCGATTATGCCAAGAATATCGCCAAGCGCGTGCCGCTCATCCATTCCGAGGGCGAAGACCGGATCGAAGTCGTCTCGATCCTTCCCACCATGGCGCAGATGGCGAGCGACATGGTCCATGACGTGCTCGACGCCTTCTCCGCGCGCAATGCGGAGGCGGCGGCCGAAATCTGCGTGCGCGATAGTGCGCTCGACGATTTCTACGATTCGATCTTCCGCACGCTCGTCACGTTCATGATCGAGAATCCGCAGACGATCAGCCAGGTTTCGCACTTGCTGTTCGTCGCCAAGAATATCGAGCGGATCGGCGACCATGCCACCAACGTGGCCGAGATGGTCTATTTCGCCGCGACCGGCAGCTATCTTGCCGAGCGCGAAGCCGTCGAGAGGGCCGCCTGATGGCGCGGGTGAAGATGCTGCTGGTCGAAGACGATCGCGCGATTGCCGAACTCGTCACTTATCACTTCAAGCGCGAGGATTACGAGGTCAGGCACACGCCCGACGGCGAAGAGGCGCTGATGCTCGCCAAGGAGGCCGCGCCCGATATCGTGCTGCTCGACTGGATGGTCGAGGGGATATCCGGGATCGAGGTCTGCCGCCGCCTGCGCCGCATGCCCGAGACCGCCAACGTGCCGATCATCATGCTGACGGCGCGGGGCGAGGAAGAAGACCGCGTCCGCGGGCTCGAGACCGGGGCGGACGATTATGTCACCAAACCGTTCAGCCCCCGCGAGCTGGTTGCGCGCGTGGGTGCGGTCCTCCGCCGCGTCCGTCCTGCCCTCGCCGGCGAAGCGCTGAGTTATGCGGATATCGAGATGGACACCGTTGGCCACAAGGTTCGCCGCGGCGGCGAGTTCATCCCGCTTGGCCCCACCGAGTTTCGCCTGCTCAAGCATTTCCTGGAGCATCCCGGCCACGTCTTTTCGCGCGAACGCTTGCTGGATAGCGTCTGGGGGCATGATAGCGACATCGAGAGCCGCACGGTAGACGTCCATATCCGGCGGCTCCGCAAGGCGATCAACAAGGACAACAAGCCCGATATCATCCGCACGGTGCGCTCGGCCGGCTACGCGCTGGATTCAGGCAATTAGGGCCTTGGCAAGGCCTTTCATCGACGGATAGCGCTGCATTCCGGACGGAATGAGCCGGCCCGTGGCTCGTGCGCACCTGTTGTGCGTTCGCCTGACTCCAAGGGGTCCGACTCTAACCAAGGAAACCATGCGATGAAGCTCCTCATCATGGCCGCCGCGATCACGCTGGGCGGCACCGCGATTGCACAGGATACGCCCGGCCAGACCACGCCGGGCACTTCCGCCGGCTCCACGCAAACCGGTCAGGGCGCGCCGGCGGGGCAGGACACGACGACCGGCATGCCCGCCACGCAGGATGCCCCGGCGACCACGGGCACTCCCGACACCACCACCGGCACTCCCGACACGCAGACCACGACTGGAACCCCCGACACGGCCGCCGCCGACGCTCCTGCGGCCACGACCGGGTCCGCTGCTCCGCAATCGGCTTATGGCCCTGCCCCGTCGGCTCCCATGGCGGCGCCTGCCCCCACGCCCCGCCGGAATTACCCGCTCTGCTCGCGCACGGTGACCGATAGCTGCCGCCAGCGTGGCGGCTGATTTGACGCCACGGGTTTGACGGCTAGGGATGCGCTCCACTGATTGAGGGGAGCGCATCCATGGCAATTTCGTTCACTGATCGCGTGGCAATCGTCACCGGTGCCGGCGGCGGGCTTGGGCGCGCTTATGCGCTTGAGTTGGCGCGGCGCGGCGCGAAGGTAGTGGTCAACGATCTGGGCGGCGCCCGCGATGGCACCGGCCATTCGGATGCCGCGTTGAAGGTAGTGGAGGAAATCGAGGCCGCGGGCGGGGAAGCTTTCTCGAACGGTGGCAGCGTCACCGAATATGATCAGATGGTCGCGATGGTCGAACAGGCCAAGGAGCGCTGGGGACGCGTCGATATCCTAATCAACAATGCCGGGGTCCTGCGCGACCGGAGCTTCGCCAAGATGGAGCCCGAGGATTTCCGCTTCGTCGTGGACGTGCATCTCAACGGATCGGCGAATTGCACCAAGGCGGTATGGGATACGATGCGCGAGGCGGGTTACGGCCGCATCCTGATGACCGCGTCATCGACCGGTCTCTACGGTAATTTTGGCCAGGCGAATTACGGCGCGGCCAAGCTGGGCCTGGCCGGACTGACCAAGACGCTGCACCTGGAAGGCGCGAAATACGGGATCAAGGTCAACACGATCGCGCCGGTCGCGGGCACCCGGATGACCGAGGACATCTTCCCCGAAGAGGCATTCAGGCTGTTCGCCCCCGAAAACGTCGCGCCAGCCGCGCTTTATCTGGTGAGCGAGGAAGCGCCGACCAACATGATCATCGGCGCGGGCGCGGGTGTGGTCCATGCCGCCTTTCTGACGATGACTCCCGGCGCGAAGCTGAGCGCGCCGACGCCGGAGGCAGTCGCCGCGCAATGGGCCGAGATCATCGATCGCACCGGCGAGATCGTGCCCAATTCGGGTGCCGAGCAATCCATGCTGATCATGTCGAAGCTGCAGCACTAGAGCGTATTGCTTTCCTAACACACTCATGGTAATCACCCTCCCAACAGGAGGAGGATAAACCCATGTACAGCGAAATAGACCTCGCCAGCGCAGTGGAGGCCGGGGCGCTTACCCCGGAGGCCGCCGAAGCGCTGCGTAACCACGTCGCCGCCAGCCGCTCCGCACCCGCGGTGGACGAGGAGCATTTCCGGCTTCTCACCGGCTTCAACGATATCTTCGTTTCGATCGCGGCCATGTTGATCCTCGTCGCGGTGGGCTGGATCGGCGCCTATATCGGCGCGCAATTGATGGGCCTCGAGCAGAATGAGGGTCCGCGCCAGGTGGGCGTCGCGGGGGCGCTCGGTGCGAGCGCGGTTGCTGTGACCGCCTGGATGCTTGCCGAATATTTCACTCGCATACGCCGCATGGCGCTCCCCAGCATCCTGCTGCTTCTGGCATTCGTGGGAGGAACGGCGGCAGCGATCAGCGCGATTTTCGTCGCGAACGTACCCTGGCTCGCCGAGCAGTTCGGCATCGGAATGAACGATCAGCTGGCGATGGAGCGGCTGGCTGCCGGCATCGCGGCGATTGCCGGCCTGCTGACCGCCGTGGCCGCGTGGGTGCATTGGCGCCGGTTCATGGTGCCGATCACCGTTGCGGCGGGAACGCTGGCGGTCGTCGCCGTAGCCGTCTCGTTGATCCTCACGCTGATCCCGAGTGCGCGCGAAACGGTCAATCCGATCCTGCTCGCCGCCGGCGTGCTGGTGTTCCTCTTCGCGATGCGCTGGGACACAAGCGACCTGCAGCGCCGCACGCGCCGCTCGGACGTCGCCTTCTGGCTGCACCTCGCCGCCGCGCCGCTGATCGCGCATCCGATCTTCCACATGCTCGGCGTGTTCGACGGCGATATCGGCGCGCCGATGGCGGCCGTGGTGCTGGCGCTCTACATCGCCTTTGCCTGCGTTGCGCTGGCCGTGGACCGCCGCGCGCTGCTCGTCTCGAGCCTCGTCTATGTGTTGTGGGCGATGTATGCGCTGTTCGAGCAATCTGGCGCAGTGGAGCTTGCCGCGGCGCTCACGGCGCTGGTGATCGGCTCCGCGCTGCTCACCCTCTCCGCCTTCTGGCAGCCGATGCGCCGCAGCGTTGTCGGGATGCTGGGCGGCCTCGGCGACCGCCTGCCTCCGACGCAGCAGCTGTCGATAGCCTGAGCGGCTCTTCCGCAAGCAGAAAAGGGCCCGGGAGACAACTCCCGGGCCCTTTTCTTATCCCTCTCCCGATGGGAAGGGAGATTATTCGCCGACCAGCTTCATCAGCCGCCGTTCCACGGGCGCGAGCACGGGGCCCAGCTCGTGGCCGCGCTTGAGGATCATGCCGGTTTCGTTGACCAGCGCCCACATGCCCTGGCGGTTGCGCAGTTCGGGACGTTTCTCGATCCGGTATTCAGGATGTTCGGCCGCGCGGCGGAAGGCGGCGAACACCGCGGCGTCGCGATCGAACTGGATCGCATAGTCCCGCCAGTGTCCCGCGGCGACCATGCGGCCGTAGAGATCGAGGATGCGGGTGAGTTCGATCCGTTCGAAGCCGACCTGGCTGGGCCGGGCGATCGGCAGCGGAGTTACGGTGCCCATCAAGCCTTACGCACTATCGCGATGCTCCTCGCGCTCAGCCATCAGCGCATCGAGCCGCTTGCGCATCGTCTCCAGCTCGCAGCGCATGATTTCGAACTTCTGGGTCGCGGGGTCGAACATTTCGCTGCACGGAGTGCCATAGGGCATGAAGTCGCGCTGCCCCGCCTGTGATTCGATCAGCGTCGCCTTGGCTGGAATGCCGACCATCGTCGCGCCCGGCATAACGTCCTTGGTCACCACAGCGTTCGCGCCGATCCGCGAGCGCTCTCCCAAGGTTATGGGGCCCAGCACCTGCGCGCCTGAGCCGATGATCACCCCGTCCAGGATGGTCGGGTGGCGCTTGCCCGCGACGCCGCCGTCCGGGTTTGTGCCACCCAGCGTGACGCACTGATAGATCGTCACGTCATTGCCGATCTCGGCGGTCTCGCCGATCACGACGAAGCCATGATCGATGAAGAAATTGCGCCCGATCCGGGCGCCCGGATGAATGTCGATCGCTGTCAGCCAGCGCGACCAGTGGTTCACCAGGCGGGCGAGGAAAAACAAGCGATTGCGGTACAGCCAGTGCGCGACGCGGTGATACGCGACCGCCCACACGCCCGGATAGAGCAGGATTTCGGCGCGGCTGCGCGGGGCGGGATCGCGCGCGCGGATAGAATCCAGATAGGTCTTTACTCTACCGAACATGGCCGGTTCCCCTTTGCCGCGCCCATTTAGGCATTTGTCGGGCGGATTTCCAGCGCACCCCGGCTCGGTCTTGCCCCGACTAAACACGATGTATCTTGTCGGAATTCCTGGCGCGCGCCATTGCGGCCATTCATGCGGCGAAAAGGGCATCAATGATCCTCGGGGTTCACCTCACCGATATCCTGCCGTTCATCGCAATCGGGTTCGCCGCGCAGATCGTGGACGGCGCGCTGGGCATGGCCTTTGGCGTGATCGCCAGCACGCTGATGGTGAGCGTGATGGGCGTGCCCCCGGCACGTGCTTCGGCCGGCGTCCACCTCGTCGAAATGTTCACGACCGCGGCTTCGGGCATCAGCCATGTGCTGCACAAGAATGTCGATTGGAAGCTGTTCTCTCGGCTGGTGATCCCCGGAATCATCGGCGGCGTGGTCGGGGCCTATGTACTTTCGATCAGCGGCGATTTCGCCCGCCCGTTCGTGATGACCTATCTCAGCCTGATCGGCCTGTACCTGCTGTTGCGCGCCTTCGGCATCCCCCCCAAGCCGCGCGAGCCCAGAGTGATCGCGCCGCTGGGGCTGATCGGCGGGTTCCTTGACGCTGCCGGCGGCGGCGGCTGGGGCCCGGTGGTTACTTCGAACCTGCTGATCCAGGGCACCAATCCGCGCGAGACGATCGGCACGGTCAACACCGCCGAATTCTTCCTGACGACGGTGATCTCGATCACTTTCGTCCTGACGCTAGGCGTCGAGGCGTTCACGATCGCCACCATGGGATTGCTGATCGGTGGCGTGATCGCCGCGCCCTTCGGGGCGATCCTGGTCAAGCGCGTCCAGCCGCGGCTGCTCCTGGGCTTGGTCGGCACGGTCCTGACGCTGACCAGCGCTTACAGCGTCTATCGCGCGCTCACCTAAACCTCGCGCTTGACCGGCGGACGGCGTGAGCGAAGCGCTACCGCCGCGCCCGATGCCGCGACGATCGCCATGCCGAGCAGGCTCAGCCGATCCGGGCTGTGGCCGAAGATGATCCAGCCAAGCAGCCCCGCCCAGAGGAGCTGGAGATAATTGACCGGGGCGAGCAGCGATGCCGGTGCGTGGCGATAGGCAACGGTGATCAGGAAGTGGCCAAGGCCCCCATAGACGCCAAGGCTGGCGAACAGCGCCGCCTCGAAGAGCGAAGGCACGCGGCCGCTCCAGAACCAGGGCGCTATGAGGCCGAAGATGATCGAGCCCGTCAGCGCGGTGTAGAACAGCAAGGCCATGGTCCGCTCGGTGGCGACGAGCACGCGCGACAGAAGCTGATATCCCGCATTGGCGCTTACCGCGAGCAGCGCGCACGCGACGCCCACCGCATCGAGACCGCTCGACGGGCGAACGATCAGCAGCACCCCGCCGAACCCGATCAGCGCCGAGGCCCAGCCCATCCAGCCGATCCGTTCGCCGAGCAACGGCCCTGCCGCCAGCACCACCAGGGTCGGAGCGAGGAAGTTGATTGCCGTGGTCTCTGCCACCGGCATGCGCTGGAGCGCGATCCCCACCAGCAGCGACGCCGAAGCCAGGCACAGGGCGCGCACGACCGTGAGGCCAGTGCGCTTCGTGCGGATCAGCGTCGCGCCGTATCGCGGACCGAGCAACGCGGCCATCAACAGCAGATTCCCGATATAGCGGGCCGCTACGACCACCGGCACGTCGTAAAATCCGGTCAGATACTTGATCGTCGTATCCATGCACGCGAACAGCAACAGGCCCAGCGTGAACAGGAATACGCCGCGCAGCGGAGTGGCGGTCGCCATGGATCGGACCTCTAGTTAGCCCCTCCCCACCAGGGGGAGAGCCGGAGAACTCACGCCACCGCCGAGTGGACCGTCGCCGCGGCCTGGATCACGGCTCCGAAGCGCACGGCGTCCTGGATCACCTGGGCGGGCACCGAATGCTGCTTCAACACCTTCTCATGCGCATCGATGCACATGCCGCAGCCGTTCATCGCGCTGACCGCGAGGCTGAACAGCTCGAAATCAGCCTTGTCGATACCGGGCGCTGCGATCGCGTTCATCCGCAGCCGGGCGGGCATGTTGAGATATTCCTTGTTCCCGGCCAAATGCGTGAAGCGATAATAGACGTTGTTCATCGCCATGACCGCCGCGGCGGCGCGCGCCGCATGCGCGGCCTCGGGCGAGAGCTTGCCTTCGACTTCGGCCTCCGCCGCATCGACGATCGGCTTGTAGCCGGTGCCGTGCGCGCAGGCGAGGATCAGCCCGTATTTGCGCTGGTCGCCCAGCGTCTGGTCATTGACGAGGCTGCCGACATTGAGGCGGATGTCCTTGGCGAAATCGGGAAGCGCTTCCGCGAAAGTCTTGAGCGACATGGGATTTGTCCTTTCAGACGAACGGCACCGCGCCGGGGGGCCAGCACGATGCCGTTCGAAGGTGGCGCGGGGCACAAGGGGGGAGGAGACCCCGCGCCGGGGTAACTTTGCTTATGCGGCTGGACGGAGGACCTCGTCGCCCTTGTTCCAGTTGCATGGGCACAGCTCGTCGCTCTGCAGCGCATCCAGCACGCGCAATGTTTCCTGCGGATTGCGGCCAACGTTCAGGCCGTTGACCTGCACCGCCTGGATCACATTGTCCGGATCGATCGTGAAGGTCGCGCGAAAGGCGACATGCTCGTTGCGATCGACGATACCGAGTGCGTTGGCTAGCACTGCGCCATTGTCCGCGAGCCACGGGAAATCGGCGGCTTCGAGATCTGGATCCGACTTGCGCCAAGCCAGGTGGACGTGCGCGGTGTCGGTCGATGCGCCGATCAGCACCGTGTCGCGATCCTCGAAATCGCCCTTGAGGCCGGCATAGCCGACGATCTCGGTGGGGCAGACGAAGGTGAAGTCCTTCGGCCAATAGAAGACGATCTTCCACTTGCCCGGAAAAGCGGCGGTGACGTCGAGCGTCTCGCCAGCGGGAAGCGCGGAAACGCCCTGCTGGACGGGAATGGTGATCGAGGGGAATGTATCGCCAACAGTTAGCATGGTGCTTGATCTCCGAATGATTTTGCGTCGCAGCATGTATCTGCTGCAGTGCAATATAGGCGCAAGGATTAAGCGTTCAAGTCGTTTATTATATGGCTATTGATCGATTTAGCCGATAAGTGCGATCGCGCATGACGACATACCTGCCCACTCTAAAACAGCTCCAATATCTGATCGCGCTCCATGATTCGGGGCATTTCGGCCGAGCCGCCGAAAGCTCCTTCGTCACGCAATCCACACTGTCCGCCGGAATCCGCGAACTGGAGACGCTGATCGGCGTGGTGCTGGTTGAACGCACGCGGCGGGTGGTGCGGTTCACGCCGCTGGGGGAGCGCATCGTGGAAAAGGCCCGGCGCGTCCTGCGCGAGGCCGACGAACTCGGCGACCTGGCGCGCGCTGCCGGGCGGCCGCTATCGGGTGAGATGCGGATGAGCGTGATCCCCACGATCGCGCCCTTCCTGCTCCCCCGCATCCTGCCGCGGCTGCGCGAGGGCTATCCCGACCTCAAGCTATACCTGCGCGAGGAAACCAGCGGCCAGGCATGCGAGGGGCTGAACCACGGACGCACCGATTGCGTGCTGCTCGCCCTGCCCTTTTCATGCGGCGATGTCGAAACCGCGCATTTGTTCGACGACCGGCTCTATGTCGCCTTTCCCGACGGGGAAATGGACCTGACCCCGACGATCCGCCCGGCGGATATCGACGCTACGCGCCTGCTGATGCTGGAAGACGGGCATTGCCTGAAGGATCACGCGCTCGCCGCGTGCAACCGGCCCGACCTGCGCGCCGAGGCGACGATGCTCGGCACGTCGCTCCACACAATGGTGCAGATGGTCGATAACGGCCTGGGCGTGACGATGCTGCCCCAGATGGCGCTCGACGCCGGGATATTGGAGCATACCCGCGTGACCGCGCGGCCGCTGGAGGCGGACAATGCGGCGCGACAGATCGCGCTCGTGTGGCGCCGCGCGTCGCCGCGGGAAAAGGACTTTCAGCTATTGGCGGGCGTGCTGGCCGAAGCGCGCGCGGCCTAGACTCTGTTCCACCTGGGTGGAAGCGGCGCCTAACTGAAAACAGACTCTAGACGCCCTCCAAGCCCAGCAGCCAGCGGTCGAGCGGGACCGCCCGAATGCTGGCCTCGGGCGCGTTGCGGTTCAGGTCGGCGCGGTGGCGCATGATCCAGCTCAGGCAATCGAGCTGGCTGTCGAAGGTCTCGAACTCGTCACGGCTCGCCTGCATGGTCCGGCTGTCGATGATGAACCGCGCGCCCTTGCGGCACCCCGGAGCGCCCGCCCAGTCGCGATGCGGCGAGGCGACCGTCGGCACCCAATAGGTTCGGGTGCTGTCGAGACGATCAACCTCGCAGCGGCGCATCCTCCCGCTCCCCGTCAGGCAGCCTCCTCGGGAGCATGGCATTTCGGGTCGGCCAGGTCGAAGCGGTCCGCGTTCATCACCTTGGCCCAGGCGGCGACGAAATCCTTGACGAACTTCTCTCCCGCATCGGCCGAGGCATAGACTTCCGAAAGCGCGCGAAGCTGCGAATTGGCGCCGAACACCAGATCGGTGCGGGTCGCGGTCCATTTGGACTCGCCCGTCTTGCGGCAAGTGCCGGCGAACACTTCGTCGCCCGCCTCGTCCACTTCCTTCCACGCGGTTCCCATGTCGAGCAGGTTGACGAAGAAGTCGTTGGTGAGCTGGCCCGGCCGGTCGGTCAGCACCCCGTGCGGCGACCCGCCATGATTGGCGCCGAGCACGCGGAGGCCGCCGACCAGCACCGTCATGTCGGGAGCGCTCAGCTGCAGCAATTGCGCGCGGTCGATCAGCAACTCCTCGGTTGGCACGCTGAAGGGAACCGAGAGGTAATTGCGGAATCCCTCCGCCTTCGGCTCGAGCGGCTCGAAGCTGGCCGCGTCCGTCTGCTGCTCGCTCGCATCGCCGCGGCCCGACGTGAATGGGACGCTGATATCGTGCCCTGCGGCCCTCGCCGCTTTCTCGACTCCCACGTTGCCGCCGAGCACGATCAGATCGGCGAGGCTGACGCTGCCGCCGGACTCGGCCTTGATGCGCTCATAGACCCCGAGCACCTTGGCGAGCTCCCGCGGCTCGTTGACTTCCCAGTCCCTTTGCGGCGAAAGCCGGATGCGTGCGCCATTCGCCCCGCCTCGCTTGTCCGAACCGCGAAAGGTGGAGGCCGAAGCCCATGCGGTCTTGACCAATTCGCCGACGGTCAGCCCCGAAGCCTCGATCTTGGTCTTCAGGCCCGCAATCTCCGCGTCCGCCAGCGGTCGGCCGGCCGGAATCGGATCCTGCCAGATCAGGTCCTCGGAGGGCACTTCCGGACCTAGGTAACGCACCTTGGGGCCCATGTCGCGGTGGGTGAGCTTGAACCAGGCGCGGGCAAAGGCGTCCGCGAACTGATCGGGATTGGCGCGGAACCGCTCCGAGATCTCGCGATATTTCGGGTCCTGCTTTAGCGCCATGTCGGCGGTGGTCATCATCGTCGGCACGCGGCGGTGAGGGCTGTGCGCGCCTGGGGCGAGGGTTTCTTCCGGATTGCCGACCGGCTGCCACTGATGCGCACCCGCCGGGCTCTTCACCAGCTCATATTCATGGTCGAGCAGCATTTCGAAATACGACATGTCCCATTTGATCGGCGTGGGCGTCCACGATCCCTCGATCCCCGAAGTGATCGTGTCGTCGCCCATGCCGCTCGCATGCGTCGAGACCCAGCCAAGGCCCTGACTGGCAATGTCCGCGCCCTCCGGCTCGACGCCGACCAGGCTTGCATCGCCCGCGCCGTGCGCCTTGCCAAAGGTGTGGCCGCCCGCGGTAAGCGCCACGGTCTCCTCGTCGTTCATCGCCATGCGCGCAAAGGTCTCGCGCATGTCGCGCGCCGAGCCCAGCGGATTAGGGCAGCCGCCCGGCCCCTCGGGATTGACGTAAATCAGGCCCATCTGGATCGCGGCGAGCGGATTTTCGAGCGCGCGGCCCGCTTCCTCCTCGATGCGGGTGGCGCCCAGCCATTCCTCTTCGGTGCCCCAGTAAATGTCCTTCTCAGGCTCGAACACGTCCGCGCGCCCGCCGCCGAAGCCGAAAGTGGGTCCGCCCATCGATTCGATCGCGACATTGCCGGCGAGAATCATCAGATCCGCCCAACTCAGGCTGGCGCCATATTTCTGCTTGATGGGCCACAATATGCGGCGCGCCTTGTCGAGATTGCCGTTGTCGGGCCAGGAATTGAGCGGCGCGAAACGCTGTGAGCCCGAGGAAGCGCCGCCACGGCCATCGCCGGTGCGATACGTGCCTGCCGAGTGCCAGGCCATGCGAATGAAAAAGGGGCCGTAATGCCCATAGTCAGCCGGCCACCAGGGCTGGCTGTCGGTCATCAGGGCAGTCAGGTCGGCCTTGAGCGCGGCATAGTCGATCGACTTGAACGCTTCGCCATAATCGAAATCGTCGCCCATCGGATTGCCGGTGACGCCGTTCTGATGAAGGATTTCCAGCGCGAGCTGATTGGGCCACCAATCGCGATTGGTGCGCCCGAGCAATGCCCGAAGGGCCGCGGGTTCCTTGCTCGGGTCGCTGAGCGGGCTGCCGCTGGAAATGTCGTCCATGCCTTTGATCCTCTCCGATTTTGCGAGAGGCTAGGCTTGGTGGAGAGACGGCGAAAGCGATTAAACTTGGTGAGTGAGAATGGCAAAAGCGATCAGCGCCCAAAAATAGGGACAGTCCCCATTTTCCCAAACCGGTCATGCCACACGACTCCTCGTTCGAGGGAAAATGGGGACTGTCCCTATTTTTGCTCCTGCGCCAGCCTAGCCCCAACGCTCGGCGGCCGCCTTGTCGGACTCCCGCGCATCAACCCAGGCCGCATCCCCGCCACGCCGCTCACGCTTCCAGAAGGGCGCGTCGGTCTTGAGGCGATCGATCAGATAGGCGCATGCATCAAGCGCCTCGCGACGATGCCCCGCCGCAGTGCCGATGAATACGATGCGCTCGCCGGGCATCATCGGCCCGACACGGTGGACCATCGTCACTGCGATCAGGTTCCAGCGATTGAGCGCCTCTTCGGCCAGAGCGATCAGCGCAGCTTCGGTCATGCCGGGATAATGTTCGAGGCAGAGTTCGGTGACGCCATCGTCGCCGCGGACCATTCCGGTGAAGCTCGCGACCGCCCCCGCCCCTTTCGCTTCCACCCCGGCCAGTTCGGTCGCCAGGTCGATAGGCCCGGGCTGGACGGAGACGCGGATCATCCGCCGGTCACCGGCGGGAAGATCGCGACTTCCTTCGCATTGCCGAGCAGCGCATCGAGCGGCACGAATTTCTGGTCTATCGCCGCGCGTAGCTTCGCCGGCTCGCGCATCGCCTCGGCATGGCCGGGGCTGCGCTCAGCGAGCCAGCAGATCAGGTCCGCGACGTTTCGCACGGCTTCGGGTGGTTCGACATGCTCGTGCCCCGTCCCGATGCGTTCGCGCACCCAGGCGAAGTACAGGACATCCATCAGCTATCCATGTGCTTCAGGCCGGCGCGCAGATAGTCCCAGCCGGTGATCACCGTCAGGGCAGCCGCGGCCCAGAGAAAGGCGATACCGACCGTCATCACCCATCCCCATTCCGGCATGGCGGGATAGAAGATCAGGAAGCCGAGCGCTCCGAGCTGGAAAGTCGTCTTCCACTTGGCAAGCTTGGAGACCGGCAGCGAAACCTGAAGCCCGCCAAGGAATTCGCGCAGCCCCGAAACCGCGATCTCGCGGACGAGGATGATCAGTGCGGCGATCATATGAATGCCGGGAATCGCGCCCTTGCCGACCAGCACCAGGATCACCGCGGCGATCATGATCTTGTCGGCGATAGGGTCGAGGAACACACCGAGCTTCGACACCGTCCCCTGGGTGCGTGCGACATAGCCGTCGAAATAATCGGTGATGCCCATCAGCGAATAGAGCGTGAAGGCAATGGCATAGCCCAGCGGCCATTCGGGCCACCACAGGAACGCCACCAGCAGCGGAATCGCCAGTATCCGCGACAGCGTCAGGATGTTGGGAAGCGTCCACATGCACTTGCCTTAGCACTGCGCAGGGGGCGGCGGGAGGGGGATTTCCATTGCCCGTCAGCGACAGGCTCGGCTATGCCCGCGGCTTGTTGTGCGGCAATTTCCACCGCTTTGGGGCTTTGAACATATGATCGGTGCGCTCGGTTTGATGAAGGAGCGCCGGTTCCTGCCATTGTTCGTCACCCAGTTTCTCGGAGCGTTCAACGACAATCTGTTCAAGAACGCGATGATCTTTTTCGCGACCTATCAGATCTTCAATTCGGTCGAATCGGAAACCCAGTTCAGCGCGGTCGCGCAGGGGCTTTTCATCCTGCCCTTCTTCCTGTTTTCCGCGCTCGCCGGGCAACTGGCCGACAGCTACGACAAGGCCCGCATCATGCGGATCATCAAGATGGCGGAAGTACTGATCATGCTGATCGGCGCGGCCGGCATATTGATAAAGAGCCTGCCGCTGATGCTCGTCGCACTTGTGGGCATGGGCATCCACTCCAGCTTTTTCGGGCCCATCAAATACGCGATCATCCCGCAGCACATGGCCGATGACGAAGTGCTCGTCGGCACCGGACTGGTCGAAGCGGGCACCTATATCGCGATCCTCTGCGGCACGATCGCGGGCGGACTGATCAGCCCGAGTGCCGCGGCAGTCGGGGTGATCGCGGTGGCGTGCATCGGCTATATCTCGTCGCGCAACATCCCTCCCGCCCCGCCCCTCACCAAGCTGAAGATCGACTGGAACATCTTCCGTTCGTCATACCGGCTCATCGCGGCGACGATGCACATCAGGCGGCTCTATCTGGCGATCATCGCGATCAGCGTGTTCTGGACGATCGCGGCGGTGCTCGGAGTGCTCTTCCCGCCCCTCGTCAAGAACGTGTTTCACGCGCAAAAAGATGTGGCGAGCGTGTTCCTCGCCATTTTCTCGGTCGGCATCGCGATCGGATCGATAGTCATCAACCGATTGCTGAAGGGCCAGGTCTCCGCCCGCTATTCGATGGTATCCGTGCTCGCGATGGCTGTATTCGTGGTGGAATTCTATCTGGCGGCCGAATTCTGGCCGGTCACCGACGGGCCATTGATCGAGACGGCGCAGTTCGTGTTGATGCCCGCCGGCTGGCACTTGCTCTTCGCGCTGGCGATGATCGCGATCACGGGCGGGATGTTCGTCGTGCCGCTCTATGCGTTTCTCACCACTACCGTGGACAAGTCGCAAACCTCGCGCACGGTCGCGGCGAACAACATCGTCAATTCGTTCTTCATGGTCGGGGGATCGGTCGGCATCCTGGGGATAACTTATATCCCCGGCGTAAGCGTCGCGCATTCGATCTGGGTGGTCGTCGTCCTGTGCCTGATCTCGGCGGTTTGCGCCCGGCGGCTGCACATGGCCGAGCAGGCCCCGCACGGGCCAGATCTGCTGCCCGGCTGAGCTTCAGGCGATGAAGGTGGTAAAGCAGACGAAGAAGGCCGAGAAGCTCAGCGCGAACAGCTTCCAGTCGCTGTCGTCCCGCGCCTTTTGATTGCGGAGCGAGACCCGGCGCGCATAGTTGCGGAAGGGGTGGCGGCGGGCATGGCCCTCAATGACTAATCGGCGTTGCATAGCCAGCAGTTAACAGCTTGTTTACGTAATCCGCCAGCACGATCCTTGGTTAAGCGATGTCCGCTTTTCGGACGGATTTTGCTTGAGATAAAGGGTTAATCCGGGCTGGATTAGCGCAGTCGCTTGGCCGCGAAGGCGCGCCCTGATCCGCTTTTGAGATAGCGTTCGAACGCGGCCGCAACCTGCGGATTTTCGAACCAGTGGGCGGAGACCACGCGCCATGGTTTGAACTTCGCGGTATGCGATGGCTGGCCAGCGTTATGTGCGGCCAGGCGTGAGGACATGTTTTCGGCCAGGCCGGTATAGAATTGGTCCGGATGCTCGATACTTTGGAGAATGTAGACGTAGCGCTTTTTCACTACCGGCCCTCCTTTGCCCTGCGGGCTAGGGCGGGCAGCCTTCGCTAAAATTCCGGCTTGCCAGCCGAAGCTTCAGCGAAGGCTGGTGGAGCCGAGGGGGATCGAACCCCTGACCTCTGCAATGCCATTGCAGCGCTCTCCCAGCTGAGCTACGGCCCCACGTCCTTGGGAGGCGAGGCCATTATAAGGCCCCGTCCGCCTTGGCAAGGGCGACGGCGCGCCCCGCCACTCTTTTAATTTTCGTCTTCGTTGCCGCCGGTCTCGACGCCCAGATCGTCGTCGCCACCCAGATCGACATCGTCGTCTGCCGAGGGCTCTTCGTCGTCGGCGCCGATGTCCAGATCCTCGTCACCCAGATCGCCGTCCGCGACGACGGGCTTGGCGGCTTCGGCCTTGACGGCTTCGAACGGAAGCGGCTGCTTCGACTTTAGGATGGGCTCGGGCTCCCAGGCATAGGAACAAGCGATGCAGGTCACCGGATCGCTCTTCGCCAGATCGTAGAATCGCACGCCGCACTTCGGGCAGGCACGCTTAGTGCCCCATTCCGGCTTCACCATTATGTGGCCTCTTTACCTTTCGAATATCAGGATTTCGGGTATCGACCCGGAAAGTGGGGCGCGCCTTGCCATGGCGCAAGGCGGCTGTCAAAGCCCGCGCCATGTCAGCCTCCCCCGCCCGCCCCCTGAGCATTTCCGCCCGCGGTCCGCTGACGGGAAAGGTGAAGGTGCCGGGAGATAAGTCGATCAGCCACCGCGCGCTGATGTTCGCGGGCCTGGCGGTGGGCGAAAGCCGGATCGAGGGGCTGCTGGAGGGAGAGGACGTCCTCGCCACCGCCGCCGCGATGCGCGCCATGGGGGCGAATGTCGAACGCGGCGCCGATGGCGCTTGGTGCGTCCACGGCGTTGGCGTAGGTGGCCTGCTTCAGCCCGCGCAGGCGCTGGAAATGGGTAATTCGGGCACATCGACGCGGCTGCTGATGGGGTTGGTCGCCAGCCACGGCATCACCGCGACCTTCACTGGCGACGCATCGCTTTCCGGGCGCCCGATGGGGCGTGTGATCGAACCGCTGAGCCGGATGGGCGCTGACATTACCGCCAGCCCCGGAGGGCGGCTGCCGCTGATGGTGCGCGGCATGAACCCCGCGGTGCCGATCGAATATGCGCTGCCGGTCGCATCGGCGCAGGTCAAATCGGCGGTGCTGCTCGCGGGGCTGAACGCGCCAGGGATCACGCGCGTGATCGAGCCCGTGCCGACGCGCGACCATAGCGAGCGGATGCTGCGCGGATTCGGCGCGGAGCTGACCGTGGAGGATTCGCCGGGGGGCAGGATCATCTCGATCACCGGCGAGGTGGAATTGAAACCCCGGCATATCGTCGTGCCGGGCGATCCTTCGTCCGCTGGCTTCTGGATGGTCGCGGCCTCCATCGTGCCGGGGTCGGACGTGACGATCGAGAATGTCTGCATGAACCCCACCCGCACGGGCCTGGTCACGGCGCTGCGCATGATGGGGGCCGACATCGCGGAGCTGAATGCGCGCGAAGTAGGCGGCGAGCCGGTCGCGGACCTGCGCGTCCGCCATGCGCCGCTGAGCGCGATCGAAGTGCCTCCCGAACTCGCCCCGAGCATGATCGACGAATATCCGATCCTCTTCGTCGCCGCAGCCTGCGCCCAGGGCCGCACCATGGCGCGCGGTGCGCACGAATTGCGCGTCAAGGAATCGGATCGGATCGCGGCCATGAAGGCCGCGCTGGAAGCCGTCGGCATCGAGCTGGAGGAATTCGAAGACGGCCTGTCGATCACCGGCTCGGGCGGCGCGCCGCTCGCGGGGGGCGCTCAAGTCGCCTCGAAACTCGACCACCGCATCGCGATGTCCATGGCCGTGGCTGGACTCGCCTCCGCCCAGCCGATCAAAATCGACGACGTGTCTCCCGTCGCCACCAGCTATCCCGATTTCTTTCAGACGCTTGACGCGCTAGCCGAGTAGACCGCACGTGACAGCCATGATCATCGCAGTCGACGGACCGGCCGCTTCGGGCAAGGGAACCATCGCCCGCGCGCTGGCGCGGCACTACCGGCTGCCGCACCTCGACACCGGCCTGCTCTATCGCGCGGTGGCCGCCACCGTGCTGCGTGAGGAAATGAATCCCGAGATCGAGGCAGATGCGGTCTCAGCCTGCAGCTTCGAGGATTATCTGCTCGACGATACATGGCTGCGCACCGACGAGGTGGGCAAGGTGGCGTCGGTCGTCTCGGCGCATCCGCTGGTCCGCCTGGCCTTGCTCTATCGCCAGAAGAAATTCGCGCACCAGCCCGGCGGGGCGGTGCTCGACGGGCGGGACATCGGCACGGTGATTGCCCCGGATGCGAATGTGAAGCTGTTCGTCAAGGCGACGCCGATGATCCGGGCGCAGCGCCGGCATCTGGAACTGCGCAAGCAAGGCGTGTTCACCAGCCTCGACAAGGTGCTGAACGACATCCGCGCACGCGATGAGCGCGATTCGCGCCGCAGCGAGGCGCCGATGACTCAGGCGCCCGACGCGGCGCTGCTCGACACGAGCTTCCTTTCGATCGACGCCGCCGTGCAGCGCGCCGTCGCCTTGGTCGAGGCGGCGGCTAGGGCTGCGGCGGGCTGAGCTCGATTTCGCCCGGCTGGGGATCGGTAAAGCCGCGCAGGATCTGCAGCATGCCTTCGGTGCCGAAGAGCTGGTGCAGCGCGTAGAGGCCGTTCGCCAGGCTGCCCCCGAATTGGAACGAAAAGCGGTTCATCTGGCAATTGGCCATGTTGAGGTCGCCGCCCGAATAATTGAAGACCACGCCCTCGAACTTGCAATCGATGAAGTCGTTGCCGTCGAGCACGACCGTGACGTTCTCGAAAGTCTCGTTGCGATGTTCCATCAGTCTATCCTGTGCCTTGCGTTGCCGGTCGCTTCGCATTCTCCGCCGGCCTTCGCAATAAGGCCCGGCCTTCGCAATAAGGAGAGCGCGCTTGCCACTTTGCCCCTCCCGCGCTAAGGGCGCGCGGTCCGGCGAGCGGTTGCTTGGCGGGGGATGGCGCGGAGAGTCTGTTCTCATGCGCCCTTTTCGCATCCTTAGACGCGTTTAGCTCCTCCTTCAGCGCCCGTCCGCATGGATGCCGCGACCGGCGTTCGGCCGCCGCGGCACATCGGCCAAAAGACCACCGGATTCAACCGGTTGGCCGGAAATGAAGATACAGGAACTCTAACCACATGGCCACTACGGCAAACCCCAGCCGCGACGATTTCGCGGCACTCCTCGAACAAACGCTCGGCGGCGCAGAAAGCTTTGAAGGCCGCGTCGTCGTCGGCACCGTCACCGGAATTGAGAATGATCTCGCCGTAATCGACGTGGGTCTCAAGTCCGAAGGCCGCGTGCCGCTGCGCGAATTCGCCGCGCCGGGCCAGAAGGCCGATCTGAAGGTCGGTGACGAAGTCCAAGTCTATGTCGACCGCGTCGAGAACGCGAACGGCGAAGCGATGCTCAGCCGCGACCGCGCCCGCCGCGAAGCCGCCTGGGACACGCTGGAAACCGAATTCGCCAAGACGGCGCGCGTCGAGGGCGTCATCTTCGGCCGGGTCAAGGGCGGCTTTACCGTCGATCTTTCCGGCGCCGTGGCGTTCCTGCCGGGCAGCCAGGTGGATATCCGCCCTGTCCGCGACGTGACCCCGCTGATGGATATTCCCCAGCCCTTCCAGATCCTCAAGATGGACCGCAAGCGCGGCAACATCGTCGTCTCGCGCCGCGCGGTTCTCGAAGAGACGCGCGCCGAGCAGCGTTCGGGCCTGATCCTGTCGCTGGCCGAGGGCCAGGTGATCGACGGCATCGTCAAGAACATCACCGATTACGGCGCTTTCGTCGATCTGGGCGGCATCGATGGCCTGCTCCACGTCACCGATCTCAGCTACAAACGCGTCAATCACCCGAGCGAAGTGCTCAACATTGGCGATACGGTGAAGGTGCAGATCATCCGCATCAACCGCGACACGCAGCGCATCTCCCTCGGCATGAAGCAGCTCGAGAGCGATCCCTGGGATGGCGCGGCGGAGAAGTATCCGGTCGGCGCAAAGCTTTCGGGCCGCGTCACGAACATCACCGAATATGGCGCGTTCGTCGAGCTGGAAGCCGGCATCGAGGGCCTTGTCCACGTCTCGGAAATGAGCTGGACCAAGAAGAACGTCCACCCCGGCAAGATCGTCAGCACTTCGCAGGAAGTCGATGTGATCGTGCTTGAGGTCGATCCCGAGAAGCGCCGCATCTCGCTTGGCCTCAAGCAGGCGCAGAACAACCCGTGGGAAGCCTTCGCATCGGCCCATCCGGTCGGCTCGGAAGTCGAGGGCGAAGTCAAGAACGCCACCGAATTCGGCCTGTTCATCGGGCTGGACGGCGATGTCGACGGCATGGTGCACATGTCGGATATCGCCTGGGGCATTTCCGGCGAGGACGCGCTCAACCTGCATCGCAAGGGCGAGACCGTGAAGGCCATCGTGCTCGCGATCGAGCCCGACAAGGAGCGCATCAGCCTCGGCATGAAGCAGCTTGAGCGTGGCGGTCCGTCGTCGGCGGCTTCGCCGGTTGCGGGTGACAAGCTCAACAAGAACGCCGTGGTCACCGTCACCGTTCTCGAAGTCCGCGATGCGGGTCTCGAGGTTCAGGCGGGCGACGATGGCGCGACGGGCTTCATCAAGCGCACCGATCTGGGCCGCGACCGCGACGAGCAGCGCCCCGAGCGCTTCCAGGTCGGCCAGAAGTTCGACGCGATGGTGACGGGCTTCGATCGTTCGAAGAAGCCGACCTTCTCGATCAAGGCGATGCAGATCGCCGAAGAGAAGCAGGCGGTCCAGCAATATGGCTCGTCCGATTCGGGCGCGTCGCTGGGCGACATCCTGGGCGAGGCTCTCAAGGCTCGCGACGAGAAGAAGTAAGAAATTGCGGGGGGAGCGGCGGCTGGCCGTTCCCCCCGTTTTCAACCAAAAAAGTTGGGGATTCCCGGCAACTTCGCCTTGATGCAAGTTGAGGATGAGGGCTAGAGCCTGGGGATCGGGTGCGCCACGGCGATGCCGTTCGCGCAAAGGGAGGTGCGGGATGATACGTTCGGAACTCGTTCAACTGCTGGTTCAGGACAATCCGGGCCTCTCCGTCCGTGAAGTCGAGAAGATCGTCGCGATATTCTTCGACGAGATGGTCGAGCGCCTCGCCGCTGGCGGCCGGGTCGAACTCCGCGGCTTCGGCGCTTTCTCCACCCGCGCCCGCGATGGCCGCACCGGCCGCAACCCGCGCACCGGCGAGACGGTCGAAGTCGATGCCAAGCGCGTGCCCTATTTCAAGCCCGGCAAGGAAATGCGCGCCCGCTTGAACGTGTGAGCCGGAGGCGGCCCTGCACAAGCAAAGCTTGCGCAAGGACTCGCCGAACGGCCGGCCGGCAGCGCAAGGCGCTGGCCGACGTCATGTGATTTACTCGCATGAAGGCCCGCTTCCCCGGCGCTTTGCGTGACATTGCAATGTGAGATGAGGCCGGGGTTTCCCCGGCCTTTTCTTTGGTTGTGGGTGGCGGCAAACGACCCAATGTTTGCCGTTCCTGTTCCGCTTCGGTGTTCCTGATACCGGCCATTCGTTCACAACACCGTCCCCACGGCAACCTGCCCTAGGTCTTGCCGTTCAGTGACCAGGCGGTCGGTCTCGGAAGTTGCCCTAGTTTGTTGCTTTCTTGCGAAACAGCCCGCTTCACGCGCCACCCTGCCCCGTTGCTGATCCGGACCGCCCGCGAAGCCCGCCGCGCGCCGAGGCTCCTGCCGTGAAATCCTCCCTCCGCGTCATTGGGACAGCCGAGGGAGAGAACATCGGGGATTGCGTGGATTTGACGTTGACGACCGCCGTGCGCTCTCAGTCAGCGGTAGTCCATACGGGTCGAGCGCCACCCAGAGTCCCACTTCTCAAGCCGATACCGGCGTGGAAACGTGACACGATCGCCCGGCTGCCAATCTGTGTAGTTGCCGCCGCCAGTATGTCTCGGAAAGCAGCCAGAAAGCGGTTCCTTACCGGGGGTAACGGAAACTGTTACGTTGACGACAGCCTCTGCAGTTGCACCATCTCGACGAGTGTCACCGACGGACACGTCGTCGATTGAGAAATGATCTAGACAGGGCAGTTCAACGTTTCCCTGCCCGGCATTGTACCGGTGGACCTGACTTGAAGCCCAATTTCGAGCATCCGCAATTAAGTCATTGGTGGGCAACGCATCTGGCTTTTCGGTCGGCTCCTGGCGATGTTCTTCAGGCGAACGGGTCGTGTTGGTTTCTTGAGACTTATTGCAACCGACGCAACAAAGCGCGCAGGTTAGCACGGTCAGTACAGTTCTCAACATATCCTCCCCATTTCAATTTTCCTCGGAAGGCTGCGAGAACGCTGCTGGCTTGTCAAGCTGACCGTCCCAGGTGTCTACTTTCAGTGTCGTGGATTGGGGCGATGTACTACTCGCATGAATATACGGAACGGCCGCTTCCCCAATTCTTGGCCCAAAAGCAGATTGACGGAAATCCACCCAAAACCCGCCATCTCGAAATCCTTGCAATGTAGGATTTCAGATGCTTGGCTAAGCCGGTCGGCAGTCCTGACCGCTCTTTGAAATCGTTGCTACAAGGAAGCCCATCCAGCGCGAACATTGGGAACATTCGCGGCGCAAACACGCGCATTGGCATGACTTTCGCCTGACCTTCCGCGCAATGCTGCTTGGTGAAACCCAGCTTCGTTCAGCACGAATCATTTGACCTGCCCGCGCGCGTGCGCTTGGCAGGGCGCCATGCGGACGTGGCGGAACCGGTAGACGCCGGAGACTTAAAATCTTCTGCCCTTCGGGGCGTGCGGGTTCGAGTCCCGCCGTCCGCACCAATGCTCCAGAACGCTGTTCTCCTGCGAAAGCAGGAGCCCAAGATCACTAAGCGCAGCGCTTGCCGCTCTGGGCTCCTGCTTTCGCAGGAGCACAAGCCTCACGCGACCTTGAAGCCTTCCTTGTTCATCAGCAGCGTCAGCGCCTTGTTCTTCTCTTCGCTGAGCTGCGCGCGGAGCATGGGGAACAGGCTGTCCTCTTCCTCGCGCATGTGCGTCTCGATGTCGGCGCGGAACTCCTTCAGCTTGGCGAGCCAGTCGGGCGAAGCGTTGGGAATGTTCTCCAGCTCGTAGAGATACTGCTTCACATAGCCATGTTCCTGGTTGAGCGCGTCCGCGGCCTCGCGCTGGCCGGCTTCGCGCAACGCCGGATAGATGACGTTCTCTTCCTCGATCGCATGCTTCATCAGCGCGTGCTTGAGATGCGACAGCAGCATCGAGCGCTTGGTAGTGTTGGTCTCGTCGGTGGCCTCCAGCGCATCGAAGACCTTGCGCGTGGCTGCATGTTCGAGCGCGAGTGCCTCGTCCCAGTTTCCGGCGAGCGCGGTGGGCGCCTGCACCGCAGCCTTGCGGCCCAGCATCGCGAGCAGCCCGAGTGCGGCGCCACCCGCGGCCGCGCTGGCGATCATTCCGAAATTGCCGCTGGAGCGCTTCGATCCGGTGAAGCGGCCGTTCTTGTCACGCGTCGCAGTGGTGGTGTTCATGTCCGCCTCCGTTAAATGGTTCGGGGGCATAACCGTCTGGCGAAGCGGGCGTTCCGCTATTTTCGCGCGTCCGCCGCCATCTCTGCGTTGCGCCGTGCGGAGGCGGCCAGCGTTTCCCGGAGCAGACTGGCCAGGGCGCGCCGCTCGTCCAGCACGTCGAGGCCCTTGCGCGTCGAGCCGCCCGGGCTGGCGACCTTGTCCGCCAGGGCCGCCGGCGATTCGTCCGATCGCGCCGCCAGCAGCGCGGAACCCTCCACGGTGGCGAGCGCCAGCCGCCGGGCCTGATCGGCGGGCAGACCGAGCGCGGCGGCGCCCTCCGCGAGGGCGTCGATGAAGCGATAGACAAAGCCCGGCCCGCTGCCGGCGAGCGCGGTGACTAGGTCGAACTGTTTCTCGTCGGCAATCCACTCGACCAGCCCCAGCGGCTGCATCAAGGCATCCACAGCGGGATTGCGGGGCCCGTGCAGTGCGACGACTCCCTTGCCGAGCGCCACCGGCAGATTGGGCATGGCGCGGACGATCGCATCGGCTTCGAAGCGCTCGTCGAGCGTCGAAATCTCGACACCCGCAAGGATCGAGATCAGCAACGGCACCTCGGCGATTCGGCGGCCATGCGCCGCCGCCACGATATCGAGCTGCTGCGGCTTCATGGCGAGCATTACGGCGTCCGGAAGCGGCCCATCGGGGAACGTCCTTCCCTGCCGCACGCCCGCCGGGAGCGCGCGGTCCTCGCGATTGACGACGAACGCCCGCGCGGGATCGAGCGTGCCCGTCTCGACCCACCGCCCGAGCATCGCCCCGGCCATATTGCCGCATCCGACCAGCCAGATGCTGGCGGGCGGCGACGCGGTCATGCTTCGCCCTGGGTTTCGATCAGGGCGGCGGCGAGGGCGTCGGCGGGAGTCTTGCCGCCCCACAGGACGAATTGAAAGACCGGATAGAAACGTTCGCACTCGTCGATCGCGCTTTCGACAAGCAGCTCGGCCTGGGCGAGGCTCAGCGACGGCTGTTCGCCGTCGATCAATGCGGCGTGGCGGAAAAGCAGGATGCCGCTGGCGGACCATAATTCGAAATGGCCGATCCAGAGCTGCTCGTTGACGAGCCCGATCGTCTCGTAGAGCGCGGCGCGACGCTCGTCGGGCACGCGGATATCGGGGAAAGCGAGGAACTGGAGCACGCCGTCGTCATCGCGCCAGATCGCGCGCAGTTCATATTCGGTCCAGCTGCCCTTTACCTTGGCGACGATCTCTTCGTCCTCGCGCTCGAAGCTCCAGCCATGCGCGGCGAAATAGCTTTCCAGCATGTCGATCGGGGCTGCGTCGTCGCGTTCGAATTCGGCTTCGTCCAACATCATAACCTTCCCCCAGACGAGCTGCCTGGGCGGGATTTAGCCAACGCGTCGAGAACGGCACAAGAACGCCGTTGGCAACCCTGTCGAAAAGCTGTGGAAAAGGGGTTCAGTTCCCTGCGGCCGGGCTTTTGGGAGCCTTGGGCTTGGCGGCGAGCTGCGCCTCGAGCGCGGCGATGCGGCTCTTGAGCGCATCGGCCTCGTCGCGCGCGGCGGCGGCCATCGCCTTGACTGCTTCGAATTCATCGCGGCTGACGAAATCGAGCCCGCCCAACCATTCCTTGGCGCGCTCGCGCGTCGCGTCCGCGCCTTCGCGCGCCATGCCGGCCATCGTGCCCGCGGCGCCGTTCACGAACTTGACGAAATCGTCGAACACGCGGTTGTCGCTCTGCATCTCAAATATTCCTAATTGATCTCAGCGGATCTGGATTTGGTCAGCCGAGCGCGAAGGTACAAGGCTTGCGGCGTTGGGGTTGAGCTCATTGATCAGGAAAAGCAGGTATCCGGCAAAGCCGATCCAGGCGAGGTAGGGCAGCAACAGGATCGCGGCGCCCAGGCGAATCCGGGCGAACAGGATCGTCGTGATCAGCGCCAGCACGAAAAGCACGCCGATGATGATCAGGGCCGGCACGACCTGGTGCATCCCGAAGAATACCGGCGACCAGGCGAGGTTGACGGCCATCTGCACGGCGAAGACCACCAGAGCGGGGCCGCGCAACGTGGAACCGCGCGCATTGATGATCATCGCCAGCGCCAGCCCGAGCAGAACGTACAGGACCGACCACGCAACCGGGAAAGCCCAATTGGGCGGCATGATCTCGGGCTTCACCAGCCGCATGAACCACGGATTCTGGTCCCCGGCGGGCGCGAGGCGGGCGGATGTGAAGCCGAGCAGCAGGATGAAGGGCACGGTGACCACTGCCCAGCGCAGATAGGCGGCCCATAATTGGCCCCTGGATGCGATTTCCCTCATTCTCTCACGACCCTCATTCCGCCGGCTGCGGCGCCGGCGCATCTCCCAGCGCGGCGTCGAGCTTCCGGCCCACCGCTTGCGGCGACCCGGTCTTCTTCGCAAGCCTAGAGTAGAGAATGGGAATAAGGAACAGGGTGATAAGCGTGGCGAGGGACACTCCGAAAACGATCACCACCCCGATCGAAGCGCGCGCTGCCCCACCCGCGCCCGTTGCAATGGCCAGGGGCACCGCCCCCGCCGCGGTGGCGATCGAAGTCATCAGGATGGCGCGGAGCCGGCGCTGGGCGGCCTGGCGGATCGCGTCGCCGATTTCGACGCCCTTGTCGCGAAGCTGGTTGGCGAATTCCACGATCAGGATGCCGTTCTTCGCGGCCAGCCCGACAAGCATGACGATGCCGATCTGGCTGTACAGGTTCAGCGACCAGCCCGTGAGCAGCAGCCCGATCAGTCCGCCCGCCACCGCGAGCGGCACGGTGGTGATGATCACGGCGGGATGGACAAAGCTTTCGAACTGCGCGGCGAGGACCAGATAGACGATCAGGATCGTGATCCCGAACACCGCGAGGATCGATCCGCCGGTCTCGACGAACGCTTGGCTCTCGCCGCGATAGCCGATCGCGAGCACTTCAGGCGACGCCGCCGCCTGTGCCTGCATGAACGCCAAAGCCTCGCCGAGCGAATAGCCGGGCGCCACGCCACCCTGGAAGGTGATCGCGCGCAGCTTGTTGAAGCGGCCCAAATCGCGCGGCCCGGCGACCTGTCGCGTGGTGACCAGATTGGAAAGCGGCACAAGGCTAGCATCGCGCGCGCGGACATAGATCGTGGAGAGATTGGCCAGGCTCTCACGGTCGCCCTGTTCGGCCTGGACGATCACGCGATATTCCTCGCCGCGATCGACATAGGTGGACACGCGGCGCGAGCCGAGCAGCGTCTGGAGCGCCTGGCTCACATCGGAGACCGATACGCCCAGATCGCCCGCGCGCTGCGTATCGACATCGATGCGTATCTGCGGCTTGGTTTCCTTATAATCCGAATCCAGATTGATGATGCCCGGATTCTGGGCGGCCGCGGCGAGGATGCGGTCTCGCGCCTTCACAAGATCCTCATAGCGGGTGCCCGCGATGACGAACCCGATCGGCTGCCCGCGCCCGCGCCCCAGCGCCGAGCGGACCTGCGCATTGCCCCGCACGGCGGGGAGCCCGGCCAATATCTTGTTGAGCTCGGCGGCGACCTGCTGGGTGGTCACCGAACGGTCTTCCCATGGCTTGAGGAAAACGTTGAACTGGCCGCTGTTGAAATCGTCGCTGGAGCCGAAACCGCCGGGCGTGCGCGTGATCACGGTGCGCACTGCGCCCTTTTCGATCAGCGGCAGGATCTTGCTCTGGGCATCGGTCATGTAACGGTCCATCTGCTCGAACCCCGTGCCCTCCGGCGCGCTTACCTGGACTTGGGCGATGCCTTGATCCTCGGCGGGCACCAGCTCCGAACGGAGCGTGACGAAGGCAAAAGCGGCGATCGCCAGGAAGCCCGCCACTCCAAGGAGCGGAAACAGCGGCTTGCGCAGCGACCAATCGAGCCGACGGCCGTAGAAATCCTCGAGGCTGCGGAAACGATCGTCCACCCAGCCGGTGAAGCGTCCACGCTCCTCATGCCGCAGCAGCTTCGAGCAGAGCATCGGGGTGAGGCTCAGCGCCAGGAATCCCGAAAAGGCGATCGCGCCGATCATCGCCACTGCGAGTTCGCGGAACAGCAGTCCGGTCTGGCCCGCCAGGAAGCATACCGGCACGAACACAGCGATCACCACCAGCGTCGTCGAGATCACCGCGAAGCCAACCTGGCGGGTGCCCTTGTAGGCCGCGACTATCGGCGGCTCGCCCTCTTCGATCCGGTGATAGACATTTTCGAGCACGACGATCGCGTCATCGACCACCAGCCCGATGGACAGCACCAGGGCGAGCAAGGTGAGAAGGTTGATCGAGAAGCCGAACATCCACAGGACCGCGCAGCTTCCGAGCAAACAGATGGGCACGGTGACCGCGGGGATCAGCGTCGCCCGCCAGCTTCCCAGGAACAGGAAGATCACCAGCACCACCAGGATCGCCGCCTCGGCCAGGGTATGCCAGACGCTTTCGATGGCGCGGCCGATGAACATCGAATCATCCGAGCCGATATCGAGCGTCATGCCCTGGGGCAGCCCCGGGCGAACCTCTTCCATCACCTTCCGCGCGGCATCCGCAACGGCAAGCGTGTTGGCGCCCGATTGGCGGATGATGGCCAGGCCCACGGCCGGCGCGCCATCGACGCGAAAGCGGCTATAGGGGTTCTCGGCGCCCTGCTCGACGCGGGCGATATCGCCCAGCTTGACCTGGTAGCCATCGGGGCCGCGGCCGACGACCAGGCCGGCGAAGCTTTCCGGACTCTGGAACGGCCGGCTGACTCGCAGCGTCGTGTTTTGCTGCCCCGATTCCAGCCGGCCCGCGGGCAACTCGACATTCTGGCTGCGCAGCGCGGCCTCGATATCCGCGGGCGTCAGGCGGAACGCGGCCAGCTTGCCGGGCTGGAGCCACACCCGCATCGAGGGCCGCGCTTCGCCGCCCACGAAGATGCGCGCCACGCCATCGATATTGGCGAAGCGATCCACCAAATTGCGATCGACCCAGTCGGAAAGCTCGAGCGGCGACCATCCGGGGCGCTTGACGGTGACGAACATGATCGGCGACGCATCGGCATCGACCTTTCGCACCTGCGGCGCGAGGGCGTCTTCGGGCAAGTCGTTAGCCGCCGCCGATACGCGATCGCGCACGTCGTTCGCGGCCACATCCACGTCGCGGCCCGGGCGGAACTCGACCGAGATATCCGAAGCGCCGTCGCGCGAGCGCGAAGTGATCGTCTGCAAGCCCTCCACGCCGGAGAGCTGTTCCTCGAGCACTTGCGTGATCCGCGCCTCGATCACGCTGGCGGCAGCGCCGGTATAGGTGGTCTGGACCGAAACCACCGGAGGATCGGTATCGGGATATTCGCGCACCGACAGCGACAGGAAGCCGACCACGCCGACAATCACGAGCAGGATCGCCATTACCGAGGCGAATACCGGGCGGCGGACGGAGAGGTCCGAAAGTTGCATCAGGCCGCTACTTCGCCTGCTTGGCGGGGGGCGCGCCCGCGACCCTAACCTTCTGGCCGTCGGTAATCTTGACCACGCCTTCGGTCACCACGCGCTGGCCGGGCTCGAGGCCTTCGAGTATCTCGACCTTGCCATCCTGCTTGAGGCCGGTCTTCACGGGCACGCGCTTCACCTTGTCACCGTCGATAAGGAACACAAAGCTCTGCTCGCCCTCTCCCACCACTGCGAGTTCCGGGACGGCGGGCGACATGCGCGCCTTGCTCTCGATCGTAACCGACAGCAGCATTCCCGGCTTGAGCTTGCGATCGCCATTGGCGAGCACTGCACGGATCGTCGCGGCGCGCGTTTCGGGATTGAGCACTGCGTCGATCGTGGCGATCGTTCCCCGGAAAGGCTGATCGGGATAGGCCCCGGCCCGCGCCGCGATGACCTGCCCCGGCTCCACCTGGGCGAGCAATGTTTCGGGCACGGCGAAGTCCAGCTTGATCTTCGAGATGTCGCTGATCTGCGCGATCTCGGTGCCTGCGGTCACCACCGCGCCGGCGGAGATGTTTCGCAGCGAAGCCCAGCCGGCAAAGGGCGCGCGGACCACCCGGTCGCCGATCGAGGCGCGCGCTTCCGCCGCCTGGGCGCTTGCCTGTCCGGCAAGCGCGGTTTGCGCATCGACCGCGCTGTTGGTGGCGAAGCCCCGCGACTTCAATTGCTGGAGCCGGCTGAGCTGCTGGCGAGCTTCGCGCGAGCGCGCGCCCGCTTCGGCAAGCTGAGCGTTTTCCTGGCCCGCCGCGAGCACCGCGATGATCTGGCCGCGCTGCACGAACGCGCCATCGTCGAAGTTCAGCCTGACGATCCGCTCGGTGACCGGGGCCGACAGCGTTACTTGCTCATTGGCCCGCGCAGTGCCCACGGCTTCGATCCGCTCTACGAAGCGCATGGTTTCGGCCGCCGCGACCGTCACCAAAGGCACCTCGCGACCCTTTGGCTGCGTGCCGCCCGCGCCGGAGCATCCAGCCGTCATCGCGGCAAGCGCGAGCATTCCGATCAGGTTTCGCATGAGCTCCGCTGGGCTATTCGTCGCCCCTGCTAAACGCAAGCGATTGCGGGGATGTTTCCCGCACGGCGGCGATAAGAAATTCGACGTTCCCTTCGGGCCCGGTGATCGGGCTTTCCACCACGCCTTCAACTCGCCAGCCCTGGCCGGTCAACCACTGGGCCACTTCGCCGCAAACACGCGCATGGATGGCGGAATCGCGCACTACGCCGCCCTTGCCCACTTCCTCCCGTCCGGCTTCGAACTGGGGCTTGATCAGCGCGATCAGCCGCGCACCGGGGGCCGCGAAGCGGAGAGGCACTTCGAGCACCTTGGCCAATCCGATGAAACTGGCATCGCAGACGATCAGATCGACTGGACGCGTGATATGCGCATCGGTGAGGATACGTGCGCTGGTCTGCTCGTGGACGATGACGCGCGGGTCCTGGCGCAGCTTCCAGGCGAGCTGGTTGGTGCCGCTGTCAACGGCATAGACCTGCGCCGCGCCGCCGCTGAGCAACACGTCGGTAAAGCCTCCGGTTGAGGAGCCCACATCGACCGCGACCGCGCCGCTCACGTCCCAGCCGAAATGCGCCAGCGCATGCGCCAGTTTGATGCCGCCGCGGGAAACCCAGGGGTGGTCGCGCCCGCGCACCTCCAGCACCGCTTCTTCGGGAAGCGCCTGGCCCGGCTTGTCGACCTTGCGATCCCCGGCGAACACCAGCCCCGCCATGATCAGCGCCTGCGCGCGTGTCCGGCTTTCCACCAGCCCGCGATCAACGAGCATCTGATCCGCGCGCTGTTTGGCCATATGCCGGCTTTACGCGCCGCGCACCGCCCGGCGCAACCGCTGCTCCATCTGCCGCAACCTTCGTGGAAACCCGCCCGCAGCTTCCCTAGATATGGGCGTAGCGGGCATGGCCGGGTAGCGTCCCCCTAGAGCGCTGCCCGGCCTATTTTTCGGGCCACCGGCGCCGAGGTTGCGTGAATGCCAGGCGAGCGGCACAATCGCGGCATGTACCGCCGCCACCTCCTTGCCGCTGGCCTCGCCGGCCCACTGCTCCCTGCCGCCGCCCAGGCGCGTGTCGCGAAGGGCCCATTGACGCCCGATGCGAGCATAAGGCTCTGGCCCGGCGAAGCCCCCGGACTGCTCGATCCGACGCTGGACGACCAGGTGGAGAATCGCAGCAAGGATCCTGCGGTCATCGATCGCGCGATGCACCGAATCCGCACGCCGCGGATGGACGTGTTCCGTGCCGCCAAGCCCAATGGCGCGGCGGTCCTCGTCATGCCGGGCGGTGGCTATGGCCGCGTCGTGTTCGACAAGGAAGGCTATGAGCTCGGCGCCTGGCTTTCGGCGCGCGGAGTAACGGTGTTCGTGCTGATGTACCGGCTGCCCGGCGAGGGCTGGCGCGACCGCTCCAATGCGCCCCTCGCCGATGCGCAGCGCGCGATGCGGCTGATCCGCGCCCGGGCCGCGGAATGGAAGCTGGACCAGAAGCGCGTCGGCGCGATGGGCTTTTCGGCGGGCGGGCACCTGTGCGCCGATCTCGCCACGCGCTTCGCCCGCAAGGTTTATGAGCCCGTCGATGCCGCCGATGCGCTCGATGCGCGCCCTATGCTGGCCGCGCCGATCTATCCCGTCGTTTCGATGGACCCTGCGATCACGCACGCCGGTTCGCGCAACGCGTTGCTGGGACCTGACCCCACGCCAGAGCTGGAAGCGGAGCATTCGCCCGACCGGCAGGTGACTGCGGCCACGCCGCCCTGCTTCCTGGCCCATGCCGAGGACGATCTGACGGTCCCGGTCGAAAACAGCCTGCGCCTGCGTGCTGCGCTCCGGGCCGCGAAGGTTCCGGTCGAGATGCACCTGTTCGAGACCGGCGGGCACGGCTTCGGCATGCGGCCCAGCGCGGGCCGCACCGCCCAGATCTGGCCGGACCTTTTCTTGAGCTGGGCAAAAGCCCACGACTTTTTGGGCTGACCCAAGGCCCCAACATATCTGCGATGATATGTTGTACCTTTACCTATCCGGGTCTATATGAGCGCCCATGCCGGTGAGTCTTCCGATTGCCCGTTTGTGGGGCTCCATGGATACGAGCTTCGATCGCATCGCGATCGGAGTGAGCGGGCTGTGCCTGGTCCATTGCCTGACCACCACGATCCTGCTGACGATCATTTCCTCGGCCGGCGGCCTTTTGAGCCCGGTGATCCATGAGGTCGGGCTGACGCTGGCTATCGGTTTCGGCATCCTCGCGCTCGGCCGCGGTATCTTCATGCACGGCTATATGATGCCGGCGGTCGTCGGCTCGTTCGGCCTTGGAATCATGGCCGGTGCGCTGAGCCTGCCGCATGGCGAGTTCGAGATTTTCTGGACGCTCGTAGGTGTCAGCCTCGTGGCCCTGGGTCACGACCTCAACCGCCGCGCCACCTACTGAGCTTGCCGCGCGGGGTTCGTGCGCCTAAATCCTTTATATGCACGCACATGACCATCACGAGCACGACCATCACGAGCATGGTGGTCATGACCTCACTCGCGCCGCCCAGACGACGCTGGAGAAATCCGGCGAGCAGTGGACCGCGATGCGCGAGCGCGTGTTCGAAGCGCTGGCGGGTTTCGACAAGCCGGCCTCTGCCTATGACATCGCCGAGGCGGTCTCGAAGGCGGAGGGCCGCCGCGTCGCCGCCAACAGCGTGTACCGCATCCTCGACCTGTTCGTCGGCTCCAACCTCGCCCGCCGAGTCGAGAGCGCCAACGCTTATATGGCCAACACGCATCCCGATTGCCTGCACGACTGCATCTTCCTGGTGTGCGACACCTGCGGGCAGACGACGCATCTGGACGACGACGTGATCACGCGATCGGTGCGCTCCGCCGCCAAGGGCGCGGGCTTCTCGCCCGAGCGGCCGGTGATCGAAGTGCGCGGCAAATGCTCGGATTGTGATTGAATCAGGACTGCCCCTGTTTTCGCTCACGAAATTCTCGCCCTTCGCTCATGACGCATAGCGTCCCCCCGCCTAGCCAATCGACACTATCAAGGTGCTGAGGTAAGTGCGGTCAAATGGGTGAACTTCCGAACACGCCGCTGCTCGACACCGTCGGCACGCCCGCCGATCTCCGCAAGCTCGATCCCAAGCAGTTGCGCCAGCTCGCCGATGAACTGCGCCTGGAGACGATCAGCGCCGTCGGCACCACCGGCGGACATCTCGGTTCGGGGCTCGGCGTGGTCGAACTGACGACGGCGATTCACTACGTGTTCAACACACCCGAGGACCGGCTGATCTGGGACGTCGGGCACCAATGCTACCCGCACAAGATTCTCACCGGCCGCCGCGACCGCATCCGCACGCTGCGCCAGGGCGGCGGGCTCTCGGGCTTCACCAAGCGCAGCGAGAGCGAATACGACCCGTTCGGCGCGGCGCATTCCTCCACCTCGATCAGCGCCGCTTTGGGCTTCGCGATCGCCAACAAGCTCAACAACAAGCCCGGCAAGGCGATTGCGGTGATAGGCGACGGTTCGATGAGCGCCGGCATGGCCTATGAGGCGATGAACAACGCCGAAGCCGCGGGCAACCGGCTGGTCGTGATCCTCAACGACAACGACATGTCGATCGCGCCGCCCGTCGGCGGCCTCTCCGCCTATCTGGCGCGCACTGTTTCCTCGTCCAACTATCTGAGCCTGCGCAGCTTCGCCAAGCGCGCGATCCGCCGCATCTCGAGGCGTGTCCATAATGCCGCTGAAAAGGCCGAGGAATTCGCCCGCGGCATGGTGACCGGCGGTACGCTCTTCGAAGAGCTTGGCTTCTATTATGTCGGCCCGATCGACGGGCACAATCTCGACCATTTGATCCCGGTGCTCGAAAACGCCCGTGATAGCGAGCACGGACCCATCCTCGTCCATGTCGTCACCCGGAAGGGCAAGGGCTATGCCCCCGCCGAGGCGTCGGACGACAAATATCACGGTGTGCAGAAGTTCGACGTGATCACCGGCACGCAGGACAAGGCGCCCCCGGGCCCACCCGCCTACCAGAACGTGTTCGGCGAGACGCTGGCGAAGCTCGCCGAGATGGACCCCCGTATTTGCGCGATCACCGCCGCGATGCCTTCGGGCACCGGCGTCGATAAGTTCGCCAGGGCTCACCCCGCCCGCGCCTTCGACGTAGGCATCGCCGAGCAGCACGCGGTCACCTTCGCCGCCGGACTCGCTGCGCAGGGCATGCGCCCCTTCTGCGCGATCTACTCGACGTTCCTCCAGCGCGCCTACGACCAGGTCGTCCACGACGTGGCGATCCAGAACCTTCCGGTCCGCTTCGCGATCGACCGCGCGGGGCTGGTGGGCGCGGACGGCGCGACCCACGCAGGCAGCTTCGACGTCACTTATCTGGCGACGCTCCCCAATTTCGTGGTGATGGCTCCGTCGGACGAAGCCGAACTCGTCCACATGACCTACACCGCCGCCGAGCATGACTCGGGCCCGATCGCGCTCCGCTACCCCCGCGGCAACGGCACCGGCGTGGCGCTCCCCGAAGTCCCGCAACTGCTCGAGATCGGCAAGGGGCGGATCGTTCGCGAAGGCAAGACCGTAGCGATCCTCTCGCTCGGCACGCGCCTGGGCGAAGCGCTCAGGGCGGCGGAGGCGCTGGAGGCCAAGGGGCTTTCCACCACCGTCGCCGATTTGCGCTTCGCAAAGCCGCTCGACGAGGCGCTGATCCGCAAGCTGCTGACCACCCATGAGGTGGCCGTGACGATCGAGGAAGGCTCCGTCGGGGGTCTCGGCGCCCACGTCCTGACCATGGCAAGCGACCAGGGCCTGATCGATGGCGGGTTGAAACTGCGCACGCTGCGCCTGCCGGATGTGTTCCAGGATCAGGACAAGCCCGAGTTGCAATATGCCGAAGCCGGGCTGGATGCCGACGCGATAGTGGACACCGTGCTGAAGGCGCTTCGGTATAATGAGGCCGCGGTCGGGGGCGGGGCGCGGGCTTAGGGCCGATTGGTTTCGATCAGCACGATATAGCGTCGGTTTTGCGCCCAGCTTCGGTCGGAAAGGCCAGTGGAGTCACTCCCGGGATCAGACGCTTCCCCAGGCGAGTTCCCGGCCCGCGCTACTCGCCCATATTGGAAAGCAATTCGTTGAGCTGCTCCAGTTGCTCCGGCAATCCAGCCGCCGAGCCCTGTAGTGCTTCCTCAAGCGCATCCTTGGACGGATAGACTTCGTGGAAACTGAGTAGCGTCTTCCCGCCCTGCTCCTCGAAGGTCACGGTCGTGATCGCGCCTTCTTCGCCCTCGTCGTTGGTCCAGACGATACGTTCGTTCGGCACCACCTCTAGATACTTGCCGTAGAAGGCCATGGTGTCCGAACCGCCGGCGCCGAATTCCAGACGGTATTTTCCGCCGGTACGCACGTCCATATCGCACGACACGAGCGAAACGCCGATTACCGATTTTGGCATCCACCAGCGCTGGAACAGCTCGGGCTGGCTCCACGCTTTGTAAACGGTGCTCGGCGGCGCATCGAACGTCCGCGTTACGACGAGTTCGCGATCCCCTCTGCGCTCGACTGACGTGCGATTCTGCGCACCGCCTGCACTGCTAACCCGCGGATCCATCGCTTTTCTCCTGTTTCATTTCGCTGATGATTTCGTCCAATGCTTCGAAGCGGGCCTCGAAAAGCTTGCGATGCGCCTCGATCCACTCCGCCTCCGCCTCCAGTCCGCGTGTCCCAAGCTGGCAGGTTCTCACCCGTCCGACCTTTTGCGTGACGACGAGCCCCGCCCGCTCGAGAACCTGGACGTGCTTCTTCATGCCGGTCAGCGTCATCTGGAACTTGTCCGCGAGACTGGTGATCGACGCGTCCGCTCGGCCAAGCTGATCGATGATCCCGCGGCGGGTCGCATCGGACAGCGCCGCGAACGAGCGATCAAGGGGAGGGTTTATATACTGAACCATATAGTTCAGTGTCTAACCTGCTCCCGCAGGATGCGCAAGCGTTCCGAACTTCCCTGCCGTATAGGTTCGTCAACATTGGCGCACCAAGACTCGCAAATCTCCGGCTTGGCTCCTAAGGCAAACCTCGTGTTCCACTCCTCGCAAACCCGCCCGCGCGCGCTCGCCAACTGGCTGTTCTTCGTCGCCGGGCTGATCGTCCTGATGGTCGTGATCGGGGGCATCACGCGCCTCACCGAATCCGGCCTGTCGATCACGCAGTGGAAGCCGATCTCCGGCATCGTCCCGCCGCTCAGCGATGCGCAGTGGCAGGCCGAGTTCGCCAATTACCAGAAGATCCCGGAATATCAGCAGCTCAACCAGGGCATGACGCTGGCGGGCTTCAAGGCGATCTTCTTCTGGGAATATCTGCATCGGCTGCTCGGGCGGCTGATTGGGCTCGCCTTCGCAGTGCCGCTGATCTGGTTTGCAGTGAAGCGGCAAATCCCCCGCGGCTATGGCTGGCGGCTCGTCGGGCTACTGGCGCTGGGGGCGCTGCAGGGGGCGATCGGCTGGTGGATGGTGCAATCGGGGCTGAGCGTGCGCACCGATGTCAGCCATGTCCGGCTCGCGGTCCATCTGCTGGTGGCGCTCTTCACGCTCGCCGGAATCGTCTGGACCGCGCTTGACCTGCGCGCATTGGCAAGGCGGTCCGAGGCGCGGCCCGCTCACCTTACTGGGCTTGGCGCAACCGTGAGCATCGTCCTCTTCGTCCAATTGCTGTACGGCGCGCTCGTCGCGGGGCTCAATGCCGGGCTGGTCACCGATCAATGGCCGCTGATGAACGGGCGCTTCTTCCCCGGCGCGACGACACGGGGGCAGAGCTTCCTGGGCGCGCTGTTCAACGATCCGGCGATCGTCCATTTCGTGCATCGCTGGTGGGCCTGGGTGACCGTGGCGGCGCTGATCGTGCTGGCGCGCCGCGTGAAGCCGATCGACCGCCGCGCTTCGATTGCGATCCACAGCGCTTTCGGAGCCCAGATCCTGCTCGGCATCGCCACGGTGATGAGCGGCATGAACATAGCCCTGGCCGCGCTTCACCAGCTCGTCGGGGCGTTGCTGGTGATCGCCACCACCTGGGGCATCCACACGATCGGCCGCACCCGGTGAGCGATATTGCGCTCTTCTATGTGACCTTCCCCAGCAAGGCCGAAGCGGAGCGCGTTGCCGAGACGCTCCTCGCCGAGCGCGTCGCCGCCTGCGTGAACATCCTGGCGCGCTGCACGTCGATCTACCGCTGGGAAGGCCGCATCCAGGGCGCCGAGGAAGTGCCCGCGCTGATCAAGACCCGCCTCATGCTGGCCGCGCGCCTGCGCGAGCGGCTGACCATGCTGCACAGCTACGAAGTGCCCGTGATCGAGGAGTGGACGGCATCCGCAAGCGCGGCCGTGACCGCCTGGCTTGAGGCTGAAACGGGCTAGGGTATTCCAATACCCGTCAGCAAAGCCGCGCATTTGCTTGACTTTCGCGGCCCCGCTCTTCAAAGAGCCGCCAACCGCGCTGGCCCTTGGGCTGGCGCGCTCGCATTTCACCCTCGAAAGGTCTGAGCCCCATGAAGGCGCTGATGAAGACCACCAAGTCGGCCAAGCCGCACGAAGTGGAAAAAAAGTGGCACATCGTCGATGCCGACGGCCTTGTGGTCGGCCGCGCCGCGACGATCATCGCCAATGTGCTGCGCGGCAAGCACAAGACCAGCTTCACCCCGCATGTCGATTGCGGCGACAATGTCGTCGTCATCAACGCGGACAAGATCCGGTTCACCGGCAAGAAGCTCAACGACAAGGTCTATTACAAGCACACCGGCTATGCCGGCGGCATCAAGGAAATCACCGCCGCCAAGGTGCTCGCGGGCCGTTTCCCCGAGCGCGTGCTTGAAAAGGCAGTCGAGCGCATGATCCCGCGCGGGCCGCTGGGCCGCCAGCAGATGCGCAACCTGCGCATCTTCGCCGGCACCGAGCATCCGCACGCAGCGCAGAACCCCGAAGTCCTCGACATCGCGTCGATGAACCGCAAGAACAAGGTGGGCAACTGATGTCCGATAATCGCCAGTCCCTTTCCGATCTGGGCGCACTTTCGGGTGGTGAAGCGGCTCCCGCCGCTGCCGCGCCGCAGAGCGCCGCCGACTATCTGAACGCGCCGGCTCAGCCCGCGCCGCCGCCGATGCCGCTTCGCGAGAAGATCGTCGACAGTCTCGGCCGCGCCTACGCGACCGGCCGCCGCAAGGATGCCGTCGCCCGCGTCTGGCTCAAGCCCGGCACCGGCAAGATCACGATCAACGGTCGTGATCAGGAAACCTATTTCGCACGACCCACGCTGCGCCTCGTCATCAACCAGCCGTTCGGCGTCGCCGAGCGCACGGGCCAGTATGACGTGATCTGCACCGTCAAGGGCGGCGGGCTCTCGGGCCAGGCCGGCGCGGTCAAGCACGGCATCAGCCAGGCGCTGACACGCTTCGAGCCGATCCTGCGCGCGCCGGTCAAGGCCGCCGGGTTCCTCACCCGCGACAGCCGCGCCGTCGAGCGCAAGAAGTACGGCAAGGCCAAGGCCCGCCGCAGCTTCCAGTTCTCGAAGCGCTGATACGCGTTTCTGCGAAAACGAAAGGGCGGCCCGGCAAACGGGCCGCCCTTTTGCTATTTGCGGCGCGGGATGCCCCCCAAAGTCAGCAATCTCGCTCACCAACGATCTGGGACGCCTGCGCCCGAAGTGGAATGTCGACAGCCGAAAAGCCTCCGACCTGAACATGTTGAATCAGGCCATCGCTCCAGCTTATTGCGGCCTCCTTGCACCCCCCGCATTCATTGAAAAGGCGAACCTTCCCATAAGGCGCACCGACTACGAATTTAACGCACGGTAAAAGGAAATTCTGGCCATCCGCCACTGAGGTAATTGTTCTCCCGTCGGAGGATATCTGGATATATTCCGTAGCATTCACTTCGGACAGCAACGTGCAAGCGTAACCAGTTTCTTGCCATGCCCCGCCGGAGCATTTCAGCTCGCGTCCGTTGGAACAAATCAGTGAACCTTCCGAATAATTGGCACCCCCAAAGCTGCATGTCATTACATCTCTCCTCCGATTCAGGATCTCGTGATTGTGGCATGTTTCACAGGCGATTTTGAATAATCGGCGCCATTTCGGATATATTATGCTGATCTCACGGTAGGATGATGCGGTAGGTATTTTCTACAACGGAGCTAAGTAGCCTCTGTACCTTACCACTTCGCCGATCAGCGGCATCTGCACGCCAACCTCGAAGCGGAAGCGGCCATCCTCCTCCCATTCGCGCGCATCGATGCGCGGTTTCAGGAAGCGGGGCATCGGCACGCCGAACAACGTCCAGCCGCGCAGCACCATGCGCAAGCCTTCCGCATCCGATGGCAGGTCGAACACGAACCGCAGCGGCCCGAAGCGTTCGGCGACGCCCTCTCCCGCCTGGCTCAGCTCGCTCGAGAAGCGATGCCCGCCGAAATCGCGGGTCCAGCGCTCCTTGCCCGCATGCTCGGCGAAGGCGACATGGAGCGGGTGATCGCCAGAGGGCGGGAATCCCATGACTGCCCCGATCAGATAGGCGGGACCCCTGCCCCGGCGGACATTGCCCTCGCCGATCGCGCCGCCATCGCCGGACACGACATGCATCTCGCGAACCCGCGCGGGCAGATCGGCGAAGCGAGCGCCCATCGCGCGCGCGTAAAGCGGCACGACGGGCCATTCGGTGATTTCGTGGCGGATCGAAAAGCGCGCGAAAAGCGGCTCGAAGCGGTCGAGCGTGAGCAGGTGACCGGCATCGCGTGCTCCGGGCGGGATGCGGCCCGCCAGCATGTCCTCGGCAAGCAATTCGGCGGCAAGCGTCGGGATTTCGGGGCCGTCGCCGTTGCTCGCAATCAGCGTCCAGCGGCGGGCGACGCGATCGGTCTTGATCGTAACCGACATCGCCGAGCGATCGCTCCCGGCGCGGGCAGTGAGGCCCTGGAGCCGGTGAAGCCAGGGAGCGGCGGAGCGAAGCGAGGGGATCCAGCCCCAGCGCACCGGCCAGCTGAGCAGCCACAAAGCGAGCATCTGAAAACCCAGTTCGGTGCCGGCGCGGAAGGTGACCGCGGGGTGGCCCGGGATCCCCAGCGGCAGAAGATCGAGATCGGGCACTTCGGCGAGCGCAACCCATCTGAGGAGCGGCGCTTCTCCCGAAACCGAAAAACGCTCGCGTCGCAATTCCTGCCAGCCCGTCGCGCTCGTCCAGCGCCGCCCGCGCCATAGCTTCACCGGCTTGCCGGCATAGCTGAGGATTGCGGCAGCCACCGAAGGCCCGGCCACCGCGCGGTTGGAAGCGCTGATCGCGATGTCGATCGCGCGCACCGGCATGCCCGGCGGCGCGAGCGCCCGCACCACCGCGCCGGACAAGGCAGGCACGCTCGATGCTCCGCTCACGATGGGCACGCTCGCCGCGGCCGCCTCCCTATCGAGCCGCGCGATCCCGGTCACGAACTCGCGCGAATCCGCCAGATCGAGATAAGGGATGCGCATCGCGATGCATGCTTCAGGCACCGTGTAGCCGCTGCCTTGAAACGGCCCCGCAGCGTCGATCACCAGATCGGGCCGCTCGCGCGCCAGCGCCATGCCGATGCCATTGGTCCGGTCGGCGACCACGGGCTCGGCATTCGCTAACCCCGCGCAGAACGCCGCCGCTTTCTCGCCGCTGCGCCCCGCGACAAGGATGTGATGACCGTTGGCGAGCAACCGCCGCACCAGCCGCGCGCCGAAACCGCCATAGCCGCCAATGACGAGGATGCGGCTCATAAGGCCTCGCGGACTGCGTCGCTTCCGCCGGTCTCCAACCACAGGAGCAACGTGCGGAAGAATAGTCCGCCGACGGCACCGGCGACCCCGCACGCTAATCCCGCTCCGCCGTCCCGCGCCAAGCTCCACGGCTCGGCAAAGAGAAGGTCGCGCGGCAGACCAAATAGCGAATAAAGCCGAAGCGTCATCGGCACCGCGCCGATCATGAATCCGAACGCGGCGGCCCAGCCACGCGTGAGCGGTAGGCGGCCGCGCAGTAGCAGGTAGAGCGGTAGCCCAAGCAGGAGCGCATGAGCCGCGGCGATTGGAACCGCAACGACAAAGGCGATGGCCGCCAGACCCAGGGCTATCGGGCCGATCCAGAGCCCCGCGACAAGAAAGAAAATCGCCGCCAGGGCAGCCACGCCGATCGCGCCGCCCAGTACCGCTACCAGCGCGCTTTCGTACCACGCCTTCATGGCCCCTCGCTATCCGCGAACACCACGCACTGATGGATCAGCTCGCCGAACAGCGGATGCACCAGATCGAGGCTGAAGACGAAGCGCCCGTCGCCCAGGTCGCGGTGGCCGACGGTCAGCCGTCCCGGCTGCGCCCAGCCCGGCAGGCGAAGCCGCAAGCCGAACAACCGCAGGAAATAATGGTCACCCTCAAACAGCAACGTGCCATCCTCGACTCGCAGGCGGAGCGCGATGCCGATGCCGTGGCCGATATATTCCTCCAGCCCCGTCGGGCCCGCAAAGCGCTTGGCGCTGTGGATCACCTGGGGGAAGCCGTGGCGGCGTCCATATTGCCGCGTCCAATATTGATTGATCCGCCCGTCATCGCTGGTGACGCTCACGCTGGCGGCGACGCCGATATCGGTTCCCAGCGGGAGCGGCGCGCCGATGATGCGGGCGAGCTGAGCCAGCACCCGCCCCGCACGAGACATGCGGCACTCCATCACGCGGCCGACATAATTGACGCAATCCCCGGTCTCGATCCGGCGCAGGAAGCGCTCGCGCACTGCGCCCGGCAGCGCCAGCCACGCCTCACGTCCCAGCAGCCGTTCGAAGCCCCCCTCAAGGGTCCCCCGGCTCGTGCGTGCAATTTCGTGCCAGACCGTCGCCATCGCCACGCCTTTCCGCGCTATTTCTCGCCCTTCGCCTTCGGCAGGAACGAGAGTACGCGCTTGCCCATGCGGATCAGCAGCATCAGCCGTCCGGGCGGCACCGCGATCATCTGCTGATACCAATCGTCGATCACCCGCACGAATTCGTGCATCGCCGCGATCCTCTCACGCGCCACCTTCGATATGCGCGGATCGGCGCTGGCCTCGTCGCTGCAGATCCGCAACGCGGCGACCGCGGGATCGATCTCGCGCTCCTTGCGGCCTTGTGCGATCCGCGTGACCATCTGCATCAGATCGACTTCGGCTTCATAATGCTCGCGCCGCTCGCCCATCACCGGGGTCCGCCGGATCAGCTTCCAGCCGAGCAGTTCCTTGAGGCTGTTCGACGTGTTGCTCCGCGCGATGCGCAGCGTGTCGCTGATTTCCTCGGCGTGGAGCGGGCGGTCGCTGAGATAGAGCAAAGCGTGGATTTGCGCGACCGAGCGGTTAACTCCCCATTGTCCGCCCATCTCGCCCCAGTGCAGCACGAATTGCTGGACGGCGATGGGGAGTGCAGCACTTTCGTCAGTATTTTCTGTCATGACAGAAATATAAGATAACGTCGTGCCCGTGTCAATGCGCCTGCGATGGGCTCAAATGGACGCGCCTTTTGCCCGGCTTGCCTCGCATGATCTTCGCTGGGCCGGACAATTACCCGGCTTCCCCCGCCACTTATCCCTCAAACCATTCGTCCTGAAGATTTGCTTAGCTATTTCCATAACTTGCGTCGCGCCACGTGCTGGCCTATGCACGATCTCGCAGATTGCGTTCGCGCAGTGGGCGGGGGGGAATGATGTGATCGCTTTGCGCGCAAGGGCCGTTGTTGGCGCGGCCATGGCATTGGCATTGGCGGCCTGCGATAGCGGCGGCGGCGCGACTTCGTCGGGCGGCGGTGGCGGTGTCGTCGTGGTTACTCCTAGCCCAACTCCGGTGGCTGCCTTTACCGATGCCGACGCGGCGCGGCTCGCCAAGCAGGCGAGCTTCGGCGCTACTCCGGCATTGGTTTCGCAGATCCAGGCTGCGGGCGTAGCCGGTTGGCTCGATCAGCAATTCGCGGCGAGCAGCAGCTCCTATGCCGACATCGCGGCCACCGAAGTGCGCCGGGATTTCTGCGTCTCCGGCGACACGATCTGCACGCGCGCGCATTTCAGCCGGACGCCTGTGGCCATGCGCTTTTATGCCGATGCCGTCACCGGCGCCGATCAGCTCCGCCAGCGCGTCGCGTTCGCGCTCGGCCAGATGATCGTCGCCTCGGAAGTCGAAGTGAATTCGGCCGCCGGGATCGCCGCTTTCAACCAGATCCTGCTGGCCAACGCTTTCGGAAATTTCCGCGATATCCTCGCCCAGGTCACGCTCAGCGGCTATATGGGCGACTATCTCGACATGGCGGACAGCAACCGCACGGCGCCCTCGGAAAACTATGCCCGAGAATTGATGCAGCTTTTCTCGATGGGGCCGGATCAGCTCAACATGGACGGGACGCCGGCACTCGACAGCACCGGCGCGCGCATTCCCAATTACGGACCCGACGATATCCGCGGCGTCGCGCGCGCCCTTACCGGCTGGACCTATGCGCGCCTAGGCGGCGCGGCGACCACTGACAACAATGCCCGCGACTATTCCCGGGCGATGATCCAGGTGCCGGCGCGCTACGACACGACCGCCAAGACGTTTCTGGGAGTCACGGTGCCCGCCGGAGCGTCGCAGGATGCCAGCGTCGCGGCCGTCGTCGATGCGGCGTTCAACAATGCCTCCACCGCGCCCAATGTCGCGCGCTTCCTGATCACGCATCTCGTGACGCCCAATCCAACGCCCGCTTATGTCGGCCGCGTCGCATCGGTGTTCGCCAATAACGGCAGCGGCACGCGCGGCGACCTGAGGGCTGTGGTCCGTGCGATCCTCACCGACAGCGAGGCGCGCGCCGCACCCGGCGCGGCCAGCGGCAAGGTCAAGGAGCCCATCCTGCTGATGACGAGCCTGGCGCGCGCGATCGGCTTCACCACCGATGGCTATGTCTTCACCACGCGCGACATCAATCTCGGCCAGCCGGTGATGCGCGCGCCTTCGGTGTTCAATTTCTACCCGCCCGATTATCCGCTGCCCGGCTCCGCGACGCTCAAGAGCCCCGCGTCGAAGCTGCTCAACACCTCGAACGTGCTGCGCTGGCATAATTTCGTCTATGACTGGACCGTTTCGGGCGATGCCAGCCGCAGCGAATATGCGCTCGATTCGGGGCTGCCGCTATCGTCGCTCACCCAGCCGAACTGGGGAAGCTGGGAAAGCCTGGGCGCCGATACCGATGCGATGGTCTCGCGGATCGATCTGCTGCTCTTCGCGCGCACGCTGACCCAGGCGCAGAAGGACGCGCTGAAGGCCGCGGCGACGCCGCTCACCAATGCCGACGCCGCGATCCAGGCCCGTCGCCGCGCGCAGATGATGCTCTATGTGGCGGCATCGAGCCCGCTCTTCCTGGTCGACCGGTAAGGGAGCCGCTGACATGACCCTTTCCCGCCGCGATTTCGTCCGTCTCACCGCCGGCACCGGCGCGCTCGCCGCATTGGGGCAACTCGGCCGCACCACCGCGATCGCCGCCCCGAACGGCAGCTACCGCGCGATGGTCGGCATTTTCCTGTTCGGCGGCAATGACGGCTGGAACATGGTGATCCCCACCGATGCCCGCCACGCGGCCTATCTCACCTCGCGCGGCTCGGTCGGCATTCGCGCTTCTTCGCTCACCGCGCTCACCAATTCCGCCTATGCGCTGCATCCGGCCATGGCGGCGCTACGGCCGATCTGGGACGAAGGGAGCATGAGCCTGGTGCTCAACGCCGGCACGCTCTTCGCACCGCTGACCAAAGCCACTTATGCCTCCCGCTCCGACCTGCGCCCGTCGAATCTGATGAGCCATTCGGACGAGCAGTCGCATTGGCAGGGGTTGCGCGCGCGCGGCGTGGCGATCGACGGCTTCATGGGCCGGATGGCCGATCGCATGGGTGCTACCGCAACTCCCTCGATGATCTCGCTGGGCGGCTCGAACCTCGCTCTGATCGGGAGGACAAGCTCGGCGCTGGTCCTGCCCTCGACAGGCACGATCACGCGCACTGGCTTCGCAGCCGGCGGGAGCGCCGCGAACCTGGCCAAGAACGCCGGCATCGAAGCGCTGGCCAGCGGCGCGGGCTATGGGGAATTGACCGACGCCACTGCCCGCGACGTTAGCGGCAGCTATGCCCAGGCGATTACCGCCAACACGATCATCTCCGCGAGCAGCACGCTCGACAGCTTCTTCGTCAATCCGGTGAGCGGAGCCGCGCTGACCAGCGATGTCGCGCGCCAGCTTATGCGCGTCGCCCGGATGATCGAAGCGCGAGGCACGCTGGGGCATGGCCGCCAGACCTTCTTCGTCAGCCAGGGCGGCTATGACAATCATTCGGCCCAGACGAATGGCGGCGCGAATGACAGCGGCACGCATGCCAATCTGCTCGGCGATCTCGCAATGGCAATGGCGAGCTTCCACCGGGCGATGCAATCGCTGGGCATGGGAGAGAACGTAACTGCGTTCACGATGAGCGATTTCGGACGCACCTATCGCGGCAATGCGCAGAATGGCAGCGATCATGCCTGGGGGAGCAATCACCTGGTCGTTGGCGGCAATGTGGTGCCCGGCGGCATCTTCGGCGCCTATCCTGATCCGGTGCTGGGCGGCGTGAACGATATCGCCAGCGACGGCCGCTTCGTGCCGGTAGTCGCGCAGGAGGAATATATCGGTGCAATCGCGCGCTGGCACGGGGTGAGCGATGCGGACATGCCCTATGTCTTCCCGAACTGGTCGACCTGGAGCACGGCGGGTCGCGGGCCCTTAGGGCTGTTCCGGGCTTAATTGCGGCCAGCAATGGCCAGCGCGCACTGATGATCGTCGCGCCGGACGGAAATCTGCTCGTATTCGGGCAGGATATCGCGGTAAGGCGCGGCTGAGGCCGCAGCGCGGCGTGTGTTCAAGGTGCCGCATGACTTCGCGCGAGGTGACTTCGTTTCTGCCGCTCGCCGAGCGCAGACCGCGAAAATCCGCATCGGATATCGGCTGGCTGGCCCTGTTCGCGCTGCTCAACGGGCCCTGGCTGCTCAAGAGCCTGTCGGGCGGATCGAAGCACGCCAAGGCGGTGCTGCTCGAACGGCTCGACCTGCCCGGCGATGCGCTTCCCAATCTGGGCAGTTGGAAGGCCGACACCGGATTCCTCACGCTGATCGCCGATCATATCGAGGCGCACCGCCCCCGGAACGTAGTGGAGCTCGGCGCCGGCGCATCGAGCCTGATCATCGGGCGGGCGCTGCAGAAATATGGCCAGGGCCATTTGCTGAGCCTCGACCAGCATGAGGATTTCATCCGCGCGACCAGCGAATGGCTTCGTGAGCATGGCGTCGATGCCGATCTCCGCCACGCGCCGCTGGGAAATCCGGAGCACGACTGGCCCGGCTTCTGGTATGAAACCGGACCGCTGCCCGACGCTATCGACTTGCTCGTGATCGACGGCCCGCCCTGGACGATCCACCCCTTCGTGCGCGGCTCGGCGGAGGCGCTGTTCGGTCGTATTCCCGTCGGCGGCGTGGTGCTCCTGGACGACGCGGCGCGGCCCGGGGAACGGCTGATCGCGCGGCGTTGGCGAAAGCGCTGGCCCAATTTCCAGTTCCGCCTCGTCCATGTCGGCACCAAAGGCACGCTGATCGGAACGAGAATTGGTTAGAGTCAGGCGCAACTGGAACAGACTCTCCTAAAGCGCCACGCTGCTCTCCCCCAGGAAGCGCGCCACGGTCTCGAAGCCGCCATCCTTCACCGTGATGACATTGAACGAAGGCGGCTTGGCGCGCACGCGCTGCGATAGCGTTCCCGCGCCGATCAGCCGCACCGTCCGGCCGCCCACTTCATGCCCGATGTCGAACGGATCGTGGACATGCCCGGTGAGGACCGCATGTGCGCCGGCGGTGCTCAGCGCCTCCAGCGCACCGATTCCGCGCCGCGTCTGCGAACTCATCCGCGTGCCCCCTTCGATCAGCGGATGGTGGCATGCGACGAAGATCAGGTCGCCCTTGGGCACCGCCTCCACCAAAGCGAGCGACTGCTGGAGCGAGCGCGTGCTGACATAGCCTTTCGACCAATCCAGCCGGAACTGGAACCGCGCGGTGGTCTTGAGAGGCACCACCGCCACGCCCTTCACATCGAGCGGCTTTTCGATCATCCGCTCCAGCGACTGATAACGCTTGTACGGCGTGACGAACCGCGCCCACAGGTTGAAATAGGGAAGGTCGTGATTGCCCACCTCCACGGTCGTCGGCCGCCCGAGGCTTTCGAGCCATTTCGCCGCCGCCTCGAATTCGTGCCGATGCGCCTGCATCGTCAGGTCGCCGGTCATGATGACCGCGTCCGGCTGCTCCTCCTTCACCCGCGCGCCGAACCATTCAACCGCCTCGCGGTCCTCGCGCCCGAAATGCACGTCGCTGACGTGGAACAGCCGCGTCATCAGGCCGCTTCCTCGCGCGTGGAGATGAAGCGCTCAAGGCTCCTGCCCGCGACGATCTTTTCGTCCGCGCCCAAATTCACCGGCTCGCCGTCGAACAATGCGAGCACGGGCCTGTCGCCGCCGATCCGCAATTCCTGCGTGCGTGCCTCGGTGACGGCGTGCGCCGCGACCCAATCGCCCGTCACCCAATCCCAGCCGAGCTGGGCGAGGGATTTCCAGTCGCGCGCATCCACCGCCGCGACATCAAGGCCGTCCAGATGCGGGAAGACGAACACCGCCTGATATCGATCGCCCAGCGCCCGCGCGCCTTCCACCCGGATTCCGCGCCTGTCGAAGGTTCGCCGCCAGGCCGAGCGGACCGCGCTGAACATTCGCCAGATCCTGCCCTTGCGCGCCGCCTCCCGCGCCCGCGCCCAGGCGGCGGCGGGGCCGAGGATCAGCCCGACGAACGCGCGGTGCTCGCCCGCCTCGACATAGGGCAGCGCCATGCGCTTCATTGCCTGGTGGGCCGCATGGATGATCTTGTGCGGATCCATTTCCTCATGCAGCGCCTTGGCGAGCAGGTTCATCGTGCCACCGGGAAGGATCAGGAAATCCCCTTCCCACTCGCCCAGCGCGCAGAGCGCCGCGTTGATCGTCCCGTCGCCGGCAAAGAGCACGACGGTATCGACTCCCGCCGCATCGAGCGCGGAGCCCTCGGGCAAGTTCTCGTCCGGGAATCGCGTCCGCCCCGCGAGCTTGAGCCCGCGCTCCTCGAACACGGCCTCCAGCGCGTCGCATTTCGCGCGGGTGGCGGTTCCCGAATTCGTATTGGTGATGAACCACAAGTTCTGCATGGCCCGGCTAACGCGCGAACGGCGAAATGGTCCCTCGCGGGCGATCCCAAGCCCGGTTCCCCTTTGGCCCGATCCGCGCTACCGGCTCCCCCATGCCTGCTCTCCTCCTCGTCATGCTCGGCGGCGCCCTTGGCGCCGGCGCCCGGCACCTTGCCGGCAAGGCCGCGCTCACCTGGTGGGGGCCGGACTTTCCATGGGGCACGCTTGCCGTCAACGTGCTTGGCGGCTTCCTGATGGGGCTGCTGGCGGGCAGCCTCGCGCGCATCGGGGAGGACGGCGAGCAGATGCGGCTCCTGCTCGGGGTGGGCGTGCTTGGCGGCTTCACCACTTTTTCGGCCTTCTCGCTCGATGTGATCAACCTGATGGAGCGCGGAGACTGGCTTTCGGCACTCGGCTATGTGCTGGCCTCCGTAGCGGGATCCGTTGCCGCGCTGGCGTTGGGCCTTGGCCTGACGAGGACAATCGCATGAGCAGCACCGACGTTCGCCAGTTCATCGTCCAGGCCGATGACGATGGGATTCGGCTCGATCGCTGGTTCAAGCGGCACCTGCCCGATGCCAGCTTCAATATCGTCTCGCGCTGGGCCCGCACCGGGCAGCTACGCGTAGACGGCGCGCGCGCGACTCCCGGCGACAGGATCGCCCAAGGCCAGACGATCCGGGTCCCTCCCGCCGAACCGGTCACAGCAGCCGCCGCCAAGCCCAAGCGCGAGCGCCCCCAGCTTAGCGCCGAGCAGACCGAGCTGGCGGAGAGCATGGTCATCCACAAGGACGCCCAGGCCATCGTGCTCAACAAGCCCCCGGGCCTGGCGACGCAAGGCGGCACGAAGACGATCGAGCATGTCGACGGACTGCTCGATGCGCTCCAATATGAGGGCGAAAGCCGGCCGAAGCTGGTCCACCGGCTCGACAAGGACACGTCGGGGGCGTTGCTGATCGCGCGCACCAGCCGCGCCGCGGCGTTCTTCTCCAAGCATTTCTCGGGGCGCAGCGCCCGGAAGCTGTATTGGGCGCTCGTCGTCGGCGTGCCCGAGATCGAGGACGGAATGATCGATTTGCCGATCGGCAAGCAGCCCGGCACCGGGGGCGAGAAGATGCATGTCGATCCCAAGGAAGGCGCGCCCGCGCGCACGCGCTATCGGATGATCGACCAGGCCGGCAGCCGCACCGCGTGGCTCGAACTCCAGCCGTTGACGGGCCGCACGCACCAGCTTCGCGTCCACCTCGCCGCGATCGGCCACCCGATCGTCGGTGACGGCAAATACGGACTGCAGGACGCCTTTCTGACCGGGGGAATCAGTCGCAAGATGCATTTGCACGCGCGCCGCATCCGCATCGATCACCCGGACGAGGGCCAGATCGACGTGACCGCCGAATTGCCGGATCACTTCGCCGAATCGATGAAGACGCTCGGCTTCGATCAGGCGATGGGCAACACCGACGCGCTCGACGACCGCCCGCCGATGAGCCGCGAGCAGAAAAAGGCCGCGGGCCGCGCCCATGCCAAGTCGGTGCGCAAGGAGCGGCGCGGCGAACGCCGCGGGCGGGGCGAGCGGAGCGAAGCGAAGAAGAAGTGAATAGAATATCCGTTCGCTCTAAGCTTGTCGAAGGGTGCCTATCCTTGAGCGAACCGCACGCGACAACCGGCCCTTCGGGCTCGTGAATCGCCTCGCGGTCTTCGATTGCGACGGCACGCTCGTCGATAGCCAGGCCAATATCTGCCGCGCGATGGAGGAATGCTTCTCCGCCGCACGCCTCGATCCGCCCTCACGCGATGATATCCGCCGGATCGTCGGGCTAAGCCTCGTTCCCGCCATCGCGGCGCTCCACCCGACCGGCGAGCACAAGCAGCATGAGGAAATGGCCGAAGGCTATAAGAGCGCCTTCTTCGCGATGCGCTCGAACGGGGCTCTAGACCCAGAGCCATTGTTCGACGGCATCCGCCAGGCCCTCGACGCGGTCGAGGCCGCAGGCTGGCTGCTGGGCGTGGCGACGGGCAAATCGGATCGCGGATTGCGGCTATTGCTCGAACATCACGGCCTGTTCGATCGCTTCGTCACGCTGCAGACCGCCGACAGGCACCCCTCAAAGCCCCACCCGTCGATGCTCTGGATGGCCATCGCGGAAGGTGGCGCAGCGCCCGAGACGACCGCCATGATCGGCGACACCAGCTTCGACATGGAAATGGCGCATGCGGCCGGAACGCATGCGGTAGGTGTTGCGTGGGGCTACCACACGCCGCATGAACTGCACGCGGCTGGCGCGGGCCAGGTCGTTGCCCATGCGAGCGCCCTGCCCCGATATCTGGCGCATCTGGAGAGCCTATGACCGACGCGGAACGTCTGGCGCAGAAGCGCTATTACCTGATTCAGGGAGTCAATATCGGTGCCTGTGCCGGGGCCGTGCTGGGGCTGCTCATCGCCGGCCGCTCGGTGACAACGGTCCACACGATGCTGGGCGGTGCGCTGATCCTCGCCTCGCTCTATGTGATGGCCGTAGTGCCGCGGGCGATGGCGAAGCGCTGGAAGACTCCGCAACCGTGAAGCGATTCTGGAAGCAGGTTACGATCCAGGGCAACGGCATCGCGCTGGACGGCAAGCCGGTGCGCACGCCGGGCCGCGCCCCCCTCGTACTGCCGACTCCAGCACTAGCCGAAGCCGTGGCCGATGAATGGCGCACGGTCGAGGGCGATATCGATCCGCGCGCGATGCCGCTTACCGGCCTGGCAAACGCCGCGGTTGACCGAGTAGCTCCCGATACGGCCGCATTCGCCGCCAGCCTTGCCCGATACGGCGAAAGTGACCTGCTTTATTACCGCGCCGAACTGCCCGAGCCGCTGGTCGAGCGCCAGGTCGCCGCTTGGGACCCGCTGCTCGAATGGGCGCGCCGCCGCTACGACGTGCATTTCGAGACCGCCACCGGCGTGATGCACCGCGCCCAGCCCCCCGCGACGGTGGCGCGGCTGGGCGATGCCGTCGCGGCGCTCGACGCGTTTCGCCTTGCCGGGCTTTCGCCGATCGTCACGGTCAGCGGCTCGCTCGTGGCCGCGCTCGCGCTCATCCAAGGCGCGGCTGATGCGGAGACCGTGTGGCATGCCGCGCGGATCGACGAGGATTGGCAGACCGAAATGTGGGGCGAGGATGATCTGGCCACCCAGGCCCGCGACGCGCACCGCGCGGATTTCATGGCCGGCGCGCGGTTTTTGTCCTTACTCTGATGCGCTGAGCACCGGCCGCGGCAGCGCCCAGGCGATCACTGCGCCGGCTGCGACCCAGGACGCCACATCGCTCACCCACAGATAGATGAAATAGCGCCAGGGCATGTGGTTGAAGACCGGCTGGCCAAGGTCCGAATAGGCCGTCACAGCCACCGCCACGAGCGCGATGAGCTTGAGCCGGTCCGCGAAGCTAAGCCCGCCTGCGGCCAGCCGGATCGCGAATGCCGCCAATAGCGAGCAGAGGATCGCGAGGACCAGCCCGCCGATCAGTGCGCTCGTGTCCGGATTTGCGAAGCCGCTGCTGTTGAAGAATACCATCGCAGTCGGTCCCTGCCCGTAAAGCTGGGTGCCCATCGCGGTGCCGATCCACGGCACCGGATAGGCGCCGGTGCCCAGCGGCCCCAGATGCTGCGACAGCGCGGCCTGAAGCTCGGCGCTGGTGGCGTCATCGGTGCCCGAAAGCGCGATGAGGCCCAGGGGCGTTCCCCAGAAGATGAAGCCGACGAACCACATCGCGAGTCCGCCGAGCACGCCACCGAGCAATAATCTGGGCATCTGAAGCTCCTTTTGCGCCGGCAGGTTCGGCCCCCGTCAGCGCTAGCTGATCGAAAAACACGCTACTTGTTGAGCCCGCGAATGAATCCAATCAACCCCGTTTGGCGAGAACGCCGCAATCGCTCCGCCTTGAGGATCGTATGCACCGATTCATAGGTCGATTGGATATCGTCATTGACCAGCACATAGTCATAACCGTCCCAGTGGCTGACTTCGCTGGTGGCGCGGGCCATGCGGGCGTCGATGATCTCTACCGCGTCCGTCCCGCGCTTGATCAGGCGCTCGTGCAATATCTTGAGGCTGGGGGGCAGGATGAAGACGCGGACCACATCGCCCCCGGCTAGCTGGAAAAGCTGCTGGGCGCCTTGCCAATCGATATCGAAGAGCACGTCGCGGCCCGAGCGCAGGATCGAATCGACCGTCGCCTTGGGCGTGCCGTAGCGCTGGTCGAAAACATGCGCCCATTCGAGAAATTCATTGTTCGCGACCATCTCGCGGAATTTTTCGAGATCGACGAAGTGGTAATCGACGCCATTCTCTTCGCCCGGGCGCATCGTCCGTGTGGTGTAGGAGACCGACATTTCGAGATAGGGATCGGCGGCCAGCAGCTTGCGGGCGATCGTAGATTTGCCCGCGCCCGAAGGTGAGGATAGCACGAACAGCACCCCCCGGCGCTTGAATCCGTGGGCGTCGGTCTCGGTGCGATGAGGCATGGGCGCTACTGGCGGACCAGTAGCGCCCTCGTCAAGTCACGAGGCGGCGTTGCGGCGCTTGCGGCGGTCGGAAGCGAATTTCCAAAGCCCGTATCCGCCCGCCAGGATCAGGCCGGGAGCGCCCATCCGTGTGATCACGCGCTGCGCGGCATAGCCGAGCACCGCACCCTTTACGCCGCCGCGGCCGTCGCTGCGGTCGATGCGGTTCCCGATGAATGCGCCTATCAAATTGCGGATCATGTGCATCTCCTTCGCTCCAAAGAGCGCAGAAGGCGCGACGAAGTTCCTAGCGCCCGACCATATCCTCCGGCCGCACGACGCGATCGAAGGTCGCCTCGTCGATCAATCCGAGCTTCAGCCCCGCTTCCTTGAGCGTCGACCCGTCCTCATGGGCGACCTTCGCCATCTTCGCGGCATTGTCATAGCCGATCTCGGGGGCGAGCGCGGTCACGAGCATCAGTGAACGATCCACCAGATCCTTGATCTGATCCTCGTTCGCCTCGATTCCATCGACGCAGCGTTCGGCGAAGCTCGTCATGCCCACGCTGAGCAATTGCATCGAGCGCAGCACATTGGCCCCGATCAGCGGCATGAACACGTTGAGCTCGAAATGCCCCTGCATGCCGCCGATGGTTACGGCTTGGTGGTTTCCTATCACTTGTGCAGCGACCATCGTCAGCGATTCGCACTGGGTGGGGTTCACCTTGCCCGGCATGATCGAACTGCCCGGCTCGTTTGCCGGAAGCGACAGCTCGCCCAGGCCTGAGCGTGGGCCAGATCCCAGGAAGCGGATATCGTTGGCGATCTTGTTAAGCGCGACGGCAAGCGTGTTGAGGGCGCCGGAAAAAAAGACCAGCCCGTCCTTGGCGGCAAGCTGCTCGAACTTGTTGGGCGCGGGCTCGAACTGCGTGCCGGCAATGTCGGAGATCGCCGCCGACATATCCTCGGCCCAACCCTGGGGCGCGTTGAGCCCGGTGCCCACCGCGGTACCGCCGATTGCGAGCTTGCGCAGGTTGCCGTTAAGCGCGCCCTCCAGCCTTGCCGCGCAGCTGATCAGCTGCGCGGCGTACCCTGAGAATTCCTGGCCGAGCGTGAGCGGCGTCGCGTCCTGGGTGTGGGTACGGCCGATCTTGACGATATGGTCCCATGCCTTTGCCTTGGCGGCCAGCGCCGCGGTCAGCCGGTCGAGCGCGGGGGCTAGGGCCTCGCGCATCGCGAGCACCGCGGCGACGTGAAGCGCGGTCGGAAAGCTGTCGTTCGACGACTGGCTCATGTTGACGTGGTCGTTGGGATGCACGGGCGATTTGCCGCCGCGAGCGCCCGACAGCATTTCGTTGGCGCGGCCCGCAATCACTTCGTTGACGTTCATATTGGTCTGGGTGCCGCTGCCGGTCTGCCAGATCACCAGGGGGAATTGCGCGTCGAGCTTGCCTGAGACCACTTCCTGCGCCGCCGCCTCGATCGCATCCGCAATTTCCGTGGCGAGCCCGTGCCTGCGATTCACCCGTGCCGCCGCCTGCTTCACGATCGCCTGCGCATGGACGATGCCGAGCGGCATCCGCTCCATCTCGCCGAACGGGAAATTCTCGATCGAACGCTGCGTCTGCGCACCCCAATAGGCGTCGGAGGGAACCTCGATGGCGCCGATGGAATCGGTTTCTGTGCGGGTGATCACGTTAACATAGCCTCCATGCGCGCCGGCCCAGCCGGCTCGCGGGGCGATTGTCACTTCTTCCTTTTAAAGTCCACCGAGACGACGTTCGAGCCGTCGTCCACGGGCTTGACCGAGGGACCATCATTTTCCGCCTCGTCATGGGGCTCGCCCTCGACATCGCCTTCCTGGGCCTGGAAGCGCAGCTCGAAATTCACCGCCGGATCATGGAACCCGGTGATCGCCGAGAACGGGATGTTGAGCATCGCCGGAACCTGATTGAAGCTCAGGCCGATCGAGAATTTCTCGTCATCGACCTTCAGGTCCCAGAATCGATGCTGCATGACGATCGTCATTTCGTCGGGAAAGCGCTCGATCAGCCGCTGCGGGATATCGACGCCCGGCGCATGAGTCTTGAAGGTGATGTAGAAATGGTGCCCGCCCGGCAGCGCCTGCGTCTCCGAAACCGAGCCGAGCACGCGGCCGACCACGGCGCGCAGCGCTTCCTGGACGATCTCGTCATAGGGAATCAGGCTGTCGGGCACATTCGTGTTCATGCCCTTGGGGTAGCGGCTCCGGCCAAAGGGTCAAGGCGCATGCGCCGAGTTGGCCCCGGCCAAGCAAGCCTATTTTGCATGGTGGCGCGCGGTCGCTATGGGGAAGCGATGCGCACCGCCACGATCAGCCGCGAGACGAGCGAAACCTCGATCAACGTGTCCGTCAATCTGGACGGCACGGGGGCTTATGCGATTTCGACGGGAATCGGTTTCTTCGATCACATGCTGGAGCAGTTCAGCCGCCATTCGCTGATCGACCTCGACGTGAAAACGGTCGGCGACTTGCATATCGACCAGCATCACACCGTGGAGGACACCGGCATCGCGATCGGCGAAGCGCTGGCGAAAGCGCTCGGCGACAAGGCCGGCATCCGCCGCTACGCCGATGCCCTCTCGCCGATGGACGAAACGCTCACCCGCGTGGCGATCGACATTTCCGGCCGGCCCTTCCTCGTCTTCAAGACCGAGTTCAGCCAGAAGCGGCTGGGCGAAATGGACACCGAAATGTTCGAACACTGGTTTCACAGCTTCACCCAGGCCGCTGGAATCACGCTGCACGTCGAGACGCTCTACGGATCGAACAACCACCATATCGCCGAAAGCGCGTTCAAGGGACTGGCCAGGGCGATCCGGGAGGCGGTGGAGATCGATCCTCGGAAGGCGGGCGCGATCCCCTCGACCAAGGGCGTTTTGTGAGTGGCATCGCGCTGATCGATTACGGCGCGGGCAATCTCCACTCGGTCTATAATGCGCTGAGGGCCGCGGGCGCAGCCGGCATCGCAGTCACGACAGACCCCGAACTGGTCCTCAAGGCCGACCGGATCGTGCTCCCCGGGGTGGGCGCATTCGGCGCGTGCGCCGCCGGACTGCGCGGCATTCCCGGCATGGTCGAAGCGCTGGACGCGCGCGTCCGCCACGATGGGGCGCCGTTCCTGGGAGTATGTGTCGGCATGCAGCTTATGGCTCATGCGGGCGAAGAGCTGGGCCTGCATCCCGGCCTTGGATGGATATCGGGCACCGTGCGCCATCTGGCTCCGGCTCGCGGCCTACGCGTGCCGCATATGGGCTGGAACGACGTAATACCCTCAACCCCCCACCCGCTGATCGAAGCCGGCGAGGCCTATTTTCTCCACAGCTTCGCTTTCGATGGTCAGGACGTGCTGGCAACCACCGGGCATGGCGGCCCGGTCACTGCGGCGATCGGGCGCGACAATATGATCGGCGTGCAATTCCACCCCGAAAAGAGCCAGCGTTACGGCCTCGCACTGCTGGAGAGATTCCTCAAATGGATGCCGTAAGCGCATGAGCCTGATCGTCTTCCCGGCTATCGACTTGAAGGCGGGCCAGGTCGTGCGCCTCGCCGAGGGCGATATGGACCGCGCGACCATCTATGGGGACAACCCCGCCGCGCAGGCCGAGAGCTTTCAGCGGGCCGGGGCCGAATGGCTGCACGTGGTCGATCTGGACGGCGCGTTCGCGGGCGAATCGGTCAATGGCGGCGCGGTAGCCTCGATCCTCACGGCGTTCGACGGCAAGGTTCAGCTAGGCGGCGGCATCCGCACGCGCGAATCGATCGAGCGCTGGCTGGATGTAGGGGTGGAGCGCGTGGTGATCGGAACCGCGGCGCTGGAGGACCCGGATCTGGTCCGGCAGGCGGCGCGCGACAATCCCGGCCGCATCGTCGTCGCGGTCGATGCGCGCGACGGGCTGGTCGCCACGCGCGGCTGGGCCGATGTATCGGACGTATCGGTCGTCGATCTCGCCCGTCGCTTCGAGGATGCCGGCGTCGCATCCCTCCTCTTCACCGATGTCGGCCGCGACGGGATGCTCAAGGGCTGCAACGTCGAGGCGACGGTCGCGCTCGCCCGCGCCGTCTCGATCCCCGTCATCGCCAGCGGCGGCGTCACCGACATTGCCGACATCCATGCGCTCCGGCCCCATGTCGCCGACGGCGTCGAGGGCGTCATCACCGGGAGGGCGCTTTACGATGGCCGGCTGGACTTGAGCTGGGCCATCGAGGTGACGAAAGGATGAGTACCCTGACCCCGCTCACCCTGAGCTTGTCGAAGGGCCCCTCGCCATGTCGCACCCGAATAATAGGTATGCTTCGACAAGCTCAGCATGAGCGGGTCGGGGAGCACCTACCAGCATGACCGTCCGAGCCCGCGTCATCCCCTGTCTCGATGTGGCCGGCGGCCGCGTGGTGAAGGGCGTCAACTTCGTCGATCTGATCGATGCCGGCGATCCGGTGGAACAGGCGCGGACCTATGACGCGGCGGGCGCGGACGAGCTGTGCTTCCTCGATATCGGCGCGAGCCATGAGGAGCGCGCGGCGATGGTTGATGTGGTGCGGCGCACGGCCGAAGTCTGCTTCATGCCGCTCACCGTGGGCGGCGGCGTGCGGGGCGTCGACGATGCGCGGGCGCTGCTCCTTGCGGGGGCCGACAAGGTCGCGGTCAATTCGGCGGCAGTGTCGCGCCCCGAAATCGTCGCGGAGATCGCCGAGCGGATGGGCAGCCAGTGCGTCGTCGCCTCGATCGATGCGCGGCGCGTGGGGGAGCGCTGGGAAGTGTTCACCCATGGCGGCCGCCGTGCGACAGGCCTGGACGCCGTCGAGCATGCGATGCGCATGGCCGAACTCGGCGCCGGCGAACTGCTCGTCACTTCGATGGACCGCGACGGCACGCGCGATGGTTATGATCTCGAGCTCATCCGCACGATTGCGGACCAGGTGACTGTCCCCGTGGTTGCCTCGGGCGGAGTCGGCAATTTGCAGCATCTCGTGGAGGGCATTCGCGACGGGCACGCATCGGCGGTGCTGGCGGCCTCGATCTTCCATTTCGGCGAAGCGACGATCGCGGAGGCGCATGCGGCGCTGGCGGCGGCGGGGATCCCGGTGCGGAGTTGATCCTGCCGAACGACTTAACGATTTGGCCAGCAGCCCGCGCTAAACCGGTATTATGCTTCGCTACGCAATTCCCCTCCTTCTCATCGCCACGCCCGCGCTCTCAGACGAGCCGCCCCATACCGGCGTCGCGGGATCGCGCTCGATGCCCGAGCTTTCGGATATCCTGCTGGCCGCTTGCGCCGCGGGGGGACTGTGGTTCGTCCGCAGCCGGATGCGCGCGCGCTTGCGCCGCACGCCCAAGGATTGACTTGCCGCCCCGGCTCAAGCAGCCGGTGCCGATGGACACGCTAGACGCGCTCGAACAGACGATACGCGACCGCCGCGCGGGCGATCCCGCATCCTCCTATGTCGCCCGGCTTACCGCCAAGGGCCGCGGCAAGATCGCGCAGAAGTTGGGCGAGGAAGCGGTCGAGACCGTCATAGCGGCGGTCGCCCAGGACAAGGCCGCACTCACCAGCGAAGCCGCCGATCTCGTCTTTCACTTGCTCGTGCTGCTTGCCGATGCCGGCGTCACCCTGGACGACGTACGCGCCGAACTCGCCCGCCGCGAGGGCGTGTCTGGGCTCGAGGAGAAGGCCAGCCGCAATGCCGATTGATGCAACCCAACCCTATGATTCCGGCAATATCTTCGCGAAGATCCTGCGCGGGGAGATTCCCAACAAGACCGTTTATGAAGACGAATTCGCCCTCGCCTTCCACGATATAACTCCGCAGGCGCCGCATCACATTCTGGTGATCCCCAAAGGCGCTTATGTCTCATGGGATGACTTCTCGGCGCGCGGATCGGATGCCGAGGTCGCGGGGTTCGTCCGCGCGGTCGGCCATGTGGCGCGTGAGGCCGGGATGGTGGAGCCGGGATACAGGTTGCTCGCCAATATCGGCCAGGACGGCGGCCAGGAGGTTCCTCACCTCCATGTGCACGTCTTCGCAGGCAAGCCGCTGGGGCCGATGCTGGCGCGATAACGGCTTGCGCCTCCTAGATTTGCGGCTAGGCTCGCGCCTTTCACTTGTAAGGCGGCGCGCGAAGACGCCGCGTTAGGGGACCATCAATGATATTCGGGCGCGTAAAATCACTCGACGCCATTCTGCGGACCGCAGAGAAGAAATCGCTCCACAGGTCGCTGGGGGCATTCCAGCTGACCATGCTGGGCATCGGCGCGGTCATCGGCACGGGCATATTCGTGCTGACCGCCGAGGCGGCGCAAAAGGCGGGGCCCGGCATGATGGTCAGCTTCATCATCGCCGGTTTCGTCTGCGCCTTCGCGGCGCTCTGCTATGCCGAAATGGCGTCGATGGTCCCCGTTTCCGGGTCGGCTTACACTTATAGTTATGCAGTGATGGGCGAGCTGATCGCCTGGATGGTCGGCTGGGCCCTGATTCTCGAATATGCGGTCGCGGCAGGAGCTGTCTCCGTGGGCTGGGCAGGCTATGTGATCGGCCTGATAGAGCACACTTTCGGCATCGACATACCCGATATGCTCGTGCTCGGGCCATTCGACGGGGGCCTGATCAATTTGCCCGCCATGGCAATCGCCGGACTGGTCACCTGGCTGCTGGTGATCGGCACCAAGGAGAGTGCGACGGTCAATGCGGTCCTCGTCGCTATCAAGGTCGCGGCGCTGACGATGTTCATCGTGCTGGCCCTTCCGGTGATGAACGGTGCGCAATTCTCGCCTTTCGCGCCTACCGGCTTCATCGGCGTTTCGATGGCGGCGGCTTCGATCTTCTTCGCCTATGTCGGCTTCGACGCGGTTTCGACGGCGGCGGAGGAGACCAAGAACCCGCAGCGCAACATGCCGATCGGCCTGATTGGCAGCCTCGCGGTCTGCACAATCTTCTACCTGCTCGTCGCGGCCGGAGTGATTGGTGCGCCGGGCCTCAGTTCGCAGCCGGTCACCGGTGCAGGCGGCATCGCGCTCGATCCAGGCAGCCGCGAACTGGCGGCGCAGTGCGCATCGCGCGCCGTCGAAGGGTTCAAGGACGTCGTCTGCTCGAAGGAAGCGCTGGCCTTCACCCTGCGTGAAATCGGCTGGCCCCAGCTTGGGAACCTGCTCGGTCTCGCGGCCGGCCTCGCGCTTCCCTCGGTCATCCTGATGATGATGTTCGGCCAGACCCGCATCTTCTTCGTGATGAGCCGCGACGGCCTGCTTCCGCAGTCGTTCTCGAAGATCCACCCCAAGTACAACACGCCTTATGTGATCACGATCATCACCGGCATCGCGGTGGCGCTATTCGCGGCGTTCTTCCCTGTCGGCCAGCTTGCCAACATCTCGAACTCCGGCACGCTGTTCGCATTCGCCGCGGTCTCGATCGCGGTGATGGTCCTGCGCCGGACCGATCCTGGCCGGGTCCGTCCATTCCGCACACCGCTGGTGATGATCACGGCGCCAATCGCGATCCTGGGCTGCATCTATCTGTTCGCGAGCCTCGATCACAAGAGCATCTATCTCTTCCTGATCTGGGCCGTGATCGGGTTGCTGGTCTATTTCGGCTATAGCCGTTCGCGCAGCCATGTCGGCCAGGGGCTGGACGAAGTGAACGAGATCGAAGCCTATGACGAACTCGATCCGCCGGTGCCGGGCACCCGCTGATACGAGCGCGACAGAAAGGGGCCGGGGTGAGCGATCTCCCGGCCCCTTTTCCTTGCCTGCGCCAGCCCCGGGGCCTGTGCTCATATCCTAGCCCAGCCGGCGCTCCGCCAGCGCCTTCAAATCCATCTCGGGCCGGGCGCCATAATGCTGGATGATCTCGGCCGCGCAGATCGCGCCGAGCGTCAGCGATTCCTTCAAGCCCTTGCCGCGCGCCTGGCCGTGGAGGAAGCCCGCCGCGAACATGTCGCCAGCGCCCGTCGTGTCCACCAGCCGCTCGATCGGCTCCGCGCCGACTTCCACGCGCTCGGAGCCCTGCAGCGCCATCGCGCCATGCTCGCCGCGGGTGACGACCAGCAGGGGCACCTTGCCGTGGATATGCCCGACCGCTGCTTCGAAGCTTTCATGCTCGCACAAGGCCAGGAGCTCGTTTTCGTTGGCGAAGAGGATGTCGATCATCCCCTCATCGATCAGCTTGCGGAAATCGTCCCCGTGGCGCGAGATGCAGAAGACGTCGCTGAGGGTGAAGGCGACCTTGCGGCCGTTGGCGCGCGCGATGTCGATCGCCTTGCGCATCGCTGCGCGGGGCTCCTCGGGATCCCACAGATAGCCTTCGAGATAGAGGATCGCGCCACTGGCGATCACTTCCTCGTCCAGCGCGGCCGCGGGCAGGAACAGCGACGCGCCGAGAAAGGTGTTCATCGTGCGCTGGCCATCGGGCGTGACGAAGATAAGGCAGCGCGCGGTGGTCGGCTGCCCTGGGCGAACCGGGGTGCCGAAATGCACGCCCGCCGCCGTGATGTCGTGCGCGAAGACAGTGCCGAGCTGATCGTTGGCGACCTGCCCGATGAACGCGGCCCTCCCGCCCATCGCAGCGATCCCCGCCACCGTGTTCGCCGCCGAGCCGCCCGAAATTTCACGGCCCGGGCCCATCTTGGCATAGAGCGCATCGGCTTCCTCGGGCGAGAACATGAGCTGCATCGAGCCCTTGGCGACGCCGATTTCCTCGATGAAGGCATCGTCGGCTTGCGCGAGAATATCGACGATCGCGTTGCCGATCGCGACCACGTCATAGGCAGGGCTGGTCAAGTCTTTGCTCCAATTGGGTTGCCCGTGCCCCTATCGGGCTGCAAAGGAGTCCGCAATGATCCAGGCGTTCTTCCTCTCGCTCGGGCAACTGCTCGACAGCCGCGTGGCGATGGTCTTCTTGAAGTCGCTGCTGGTGACGCTGGTGCTACTGGCGGCGATCTCCGCCGGAATCTGGTTCGGCTTGCACTCGCTGCTCGCCTGGATCGCCGCGCGGCTTGGCGGGCTTAGTTGGGCCGGCGACGCGGCAGACATCTCGACAATCATATTGATATTGCTCGCCCATCTATTTCTATTCCGGGCGGTGGCAATCGCGGTGATCGGCATCTTCGCTGACGAAGTCGTCGCTGCGGTCGAGGCCATGCACTACCCTGGAGCCCATGCCGATGCCCGCGACGTGCCGTTCGCACGCTCGGTGGCGATGGGCCTGAGTTCGGGAGTCAGATTCCTGCTGATCAACCTCCTTTTTTCTCCCCTCTATCTCGTCCTACTCATCACCGGCGTTGGTACCGCAATCGCCTTCTTCGTCGTCAATTCATGGCTGCTCGGGCGCGATCTGGGCGATATGGTCGCGGCCCGCCACATGAAATACGGGGAGCTGCCCAAATGGCGGCGGCGCACGAGTTTCAGGCGCTTCGTGCTGGGCATGTTCGGTACGGGCTTAATGCTGGTGCCCGTGATCGCCTTTGTCGCTCCGGTGATCGGCGCGGCCATGGCCACCCATGCATTTCACAGAGGCAGGCGCGCATGAAATACTGGATCATCGGCGCGGCGCTGGTGCTGGCGGCATGCGGCGAAAGCGCGCCACCGGTGCGCTCCGCCGGCCGGGTGCCAATTCCGAACCAGCCGCCCGCTTCCGCGCCCCTGCCGCCCGGCATGGCGACCGCGGTCAGCGGCCAGCCCGCCGCCCGGCTGATCGCACAATTCGGTGCGCCTCACCTCGACTTGAGCGAGGGCGCCGCCCGCAAGCTGCAGTTCGCCGGTCCGATCTGCGTGCTCGATGCCTATCTCTATCCAAAGGGCCGCGGCGAGCCGGTGGTCACCTATTTCGACACGCGCCAGCGCGACGGCAGCCCAATCGATCCGGCAAGCTGCATCACGGCGCTGACCAAGCGCCGCTGAGCCTCTTGCAATGTAGGATTTCGCCTGCTTGGCTGAGCCGGTCGGCACTCCCGGCCGCTCTTTGACATCGTCGGTCGAAATATGGCGCATGGCCAGTGCGAACATTGGGAACATTCGCGGCGCGCACACGCGAATTGGCCTAAACTTCGCCTAAACTTCCAGCTTCGCCGCCGCCCATTGCGCGGTTTCCCGCACCGTTTCGTCGGAATCGCCGAGCAGCGCCCGTACCGGCTCGATCAGAACCGCGCTACCGCTGTTGCCGGCCGCGATCAGGCAGTTCCGCACCATCCGGTCGCGACCGATACGCTTGATCGGCGAGCCGGAGAACACCTCGCGGAAACTCGCGTCGTCGAGCTTGAGCAGGTCCGCGAGCGCAGGCGCAGTCAGTTCCGCACGGGGCGCGAAGGCAAGGTTGGCCTGCGCGGCGCTGGCAAATTTGTTCCACGGGCACACCGCCAGGCAATCGTCGCAGCCATAGATGCGGTTGCCCATCGCCTCGCGGAATTCGAGCGGAATGGGCCCCTTATGCTCGATCGTGAGGTAAGAGATGCAGCGCCGGGCATCGAGCTGATAGGGGGCGGGAAACGCGGAGGTCGGGCACGCGGCGATGCAGGCATTGCAGCTTCCGCACGTCGAATGCTTCGGCGCGTCCGGCGTCAAGTCGAGCGTCGTATAGATCGCGCCAAGGAACAGCCAACTGCCATGCTCGCGACTGACGAGATTCGTGTGCTTGCCCTGCCAGCCCAGCCCGGCGGCCTCCGCCAGTGGCTTTTCCATCACCGGCGCCGTATCGACAAAGACCTTGAGGTCGGCGCCCTCGGCTCGCCCGACGATCCAGCGCGCCAGCTCCTTCAGCCGCCGCTTGACCACGTCGTGATAGTCCTGCCCCTGCGCATAGACCGAGATGCGGGCGCTCTCGCTCTCATCCGCGAGCGCAAGCGGATCGGTGGAGGGCGCATAGCTCATACCCAGCGAGATGACCGAACGCACTTCCGGCCACAGCCCCGCTGGGCTCTCCCTGTGGTGCGCCCGCTCCTCCATCCAGATCATCGATCCGTGGCGGCCGTCCGCCAGCCATGCGCGCAGCCGCTCGCCCGCCGCGGGGGCTGCGTCGGCGCGCGCGATCCCGCAGGCGGCAAAGCCGATTTCCCCGGCTTTGTCCTTTATTAGGGCTTCGAGTGGCTTGTCTCCGGGCATGCGCACCCGCTACCACCAAATCCGTCTTGGGAGATCATGTTTTGAACAGCGCATTGGCGGTGAGCGCCAGCGGCATTGTCAAGCGCTTCGGCGGCCGCCGGGTCGTCGATGGCGTCGATATCGCGGTCAGTCCCGGCATGATCTATGGCGTGCTCGGCCCCAATGGCGCGGGCAAGACCACCACCTTGCGCATGCTGCTGGGCATCATCGAGCCCGACGAAGGCGCGCGCACGCTGCTGGGAAACACCAGCCCGCGCGAGGTGAGCGACCGGGTCGGCTACCTGCCCGAGGAGCGGGGGCTCTATCCGGGCATGAAGTGCCGCGAGGCGATAGCCTTTATGGGGGCGCTGCGCGGACTGCCCTGGTCGGTAGGCCGCAAGCGCGCAGTCGATCTGATGCAGGCCGCCGGGCTGGGCCACGCGGTCGACGACAAGATCCGCAAGCTTTCAAAGGGCATGGCGCAGCTTGTCCAACTGCTTGGCTCGGTAGTGCATGAGCCGGACTTGCTCGTGCTCGACGAGCCCTTTTCCGGGCTCGACCCGGTCAACCAGGAGCGGCTCGAAAAGCTGATCCTGGACCAGCGCGACCGCGGCGCGACGATCCTGTTCTCCACGCATGTGATGGCGCATGCCGAGCGGCTGTGCGATCGGCTTTCGATCATCGCGGGAGGCAAGGTCCGCTTCGAGGGCACGGTGGCCGAAGCCCGCGCCACGCTGCCGCTCAAGGCGCATTACACGCCGCATCACGAAGTGGAGCGCGCGCGCGCCTTGCTGCCCAGGGATGCCGAGCGCGAGGGCGGCGGATGGCGATTCACGCTGCCTGCTGAAGGGATCGAGGACTTGCTGATCAAGCTGATCGACGCCGGGCACGGGATTTCCGGCCTCTCGATCGAGCGGCCCGGGCTGCACGACGCCTTCGTCAAGATCGTCGGCGCGCACGCGGCCCAGGCTCCCGAGCAGGAGCAGGCCGCATGAGCCTGCGCCGCACCATCCGCCAGACGCTGACCATCGCCCGCCGCGATTTCACCGCGACCGTGCTCACTCCCACCTTCCTGCTCTTCCTGCTCGCCCCGGTGATGATGATCGCCTTCGGCACGCTGGGGGGAGTCGGCGCGCAATCGATCGTCGGGAGTGACGAAGGGCTGCGGATGGTGGTGATCGCGCCGCCCGAACAGGCCGGGACGCTCAAGGAAGTCGACAGCCAATTGCGCACGCTCTTCTCCCCCAAGAGCGAACTTCGTCCGCCAGAGCTGATCCTCGAAGCGCCCGCCGGCGACCCGGGGGCGCAGGCGCGGTCAATGCTGAACAGCGGGGACGACACTGCGGCTGTGCTGTATGGGCCGCTGAACCGCCCCGAAATCCTTCACGTCCAGCGCGGCTGGAGCGAGGCGCAATATCTGGCCCAGCTCGCCGAACAGAGCCTTCGCGCACAAAAGGCGGGCGGGGCTGCGCCGATGAGTACGCCCACGCGCACGCTGGTCAGCCACAGCCCTGTATCGAGCAGCGGGCGCGGCCAGGCAGCGTCGATCGGCGTGTTCGGGATCTTCTTCCTGACGCTGTTCCTCTCGGGGCAGGCAGTGGGGACGATGGCCGAGGAGCGATCGAACAAGGTGATCGAAATCCTCGCCGCCGCGATCCCGCTCGAAAGCGTGTTTTTCGGCAAGCTGATCGGAATGTTCGGAGCGGCGGTGCTGTTCGTGCTCTTTTGGGCGACGATCCTGGTCAACGCGGCCCAATTCCTCCCCGTCCAGATCACGGGCGATTTCACGGGAGTGGGCGCGGCGGTCGGCATGCCGGCTTACCCGTTGCTCTTCATCGCCTATTTCACGATGGCCTATATGCTGCTCGGCGCGGTGTTCCTCAGCATCGGCGCGCAGACCAACACCCAGCGCGAGCTGCAGATGCTCTCGCTGCCCATCACGATCTTCCAGATGACGATGTTCGCCTTCTCGCTCGGCGCGGCAAATAATCCGGGCAGCTGGCTCGCGTTCGCGGCGGAGGCTTTCCCGTTCAGCTCGCCCTTCGCGATGATCGGCCGGGCGGGCAATTCGGCGGATATCTGGCCGCATCTGATCGCGCTGGGGTGGCAGGCATTGTGGGTCGCTATCACGGTGACTGTAGGGGCGCGACTCTTCCGGAGGGGCGTGCTCAAATCGGGCAGCCCGCCTTTCTGGAAGCGACGCCGCGCCACTATTGACACTTCTGTCAATTAGCGCTTTCCTCGCCGTAAGGGAGAGGGACGATGGCTAGGCTCGCGACAGGTCCGCTGGAGGAAAATATCGTGGATCCGCTCGATGTCAGCCGTCCCGAACTCTATCGCGACGATGTCTGGCAGGCCCCGTTCGCCGAGCTGCGGGCCAAGGCCCCGGTATATTATACCGAGCATAGCTCGTTCGGCCCCTTCTGGTCGGTTTCCACCTACAAGCCGATCGTAGAGGTCGAGTCGCTACCCGAAATCTATTCGTCCGAGGCCGGCGGCATAACGATCGCCGACATGATGCCAGACGATATCAAGATGCCGATGTTTATCGCGATGGATCGGCCCAGGCACACCGGCCAGCGCCGCACCGTCGCTCCGGCATTCACGCCTTCCGAGATGGTGCGGATGACCGAGAATATACGGATGCGTTCTGCCGAAATTCTCGATTCGCTGCCGATCGGCGAGGAGTTCGACTGGGTGGATCAGGTATCGATCGAACTGACCACGCAGATGCTGGCGATCCTGTTCGACTTTCCATGGGAGGATCGCCGCAAGCTCACCTTCTGGTCAGATTGGGCGGGCGATATCGAAATTGCCAAGGACCCCGAGCGCAAGGAAGAGCGCCGCCAGCACCTGTTCGAATGCGCCGCATATTTCGGCAATCTCTGGCAGGGCAAGGTCGGCAAGGAGCCGACGCCCGATCTTATCTCCATGATGATACATTCGGACGCGATGAGCCACATGGACCAGATGGAGTTTCTGGGAAATCTGATCCTGCTGATCGTCGGCGGCAACGATACCACGCGTAATTCGATGAGCGCCTATGCCTGGGGGCTGGATCAGTTTCCCGACGAGCGCGCCAGGCTGGAGGCCGATCCCGGGCTGATCCCTAATGCCGTGCAGGAACTGATTCGATGGCAGACGCCGCTATCGCACATGCGCCGCACCGCGACTCAGGACGCCGTACTCGAAGGGCAAAAGATCCGCGAAGGGGACAAGCTGGCGCTGTGGTACGTTTCCGCCAATCGGGACGAGAGCGTGTTTCCGAACGCCGGCAAGATCATCGTCGATCGCGAGAATGCACGGCGCCATCTGGCATTCGGTCACGGCATCCACCGCTGTGTCGGCGCGCGGCTGGCCGAATTGCAGATCGGCATATTGATTGAGGAAATGGCCAAGCGCCGCCTGCGCGTGAACGTCACCGGCCAGGTCGAGCGCGTCGCGGCTTGCTTCGTCCATGGCTATAAGAAGATGCCGGTGGAGCTCAGCCGCTATTGATCCGGGGAAAATTGCTTGCGTTGCAACCTTTTGCCACGGCGAAGCGAACCTATATCCAGGCCCTAGGTTTGGATGATCACAGATGACTTATAATCGCCGCAACTTCCTCACCGCCGCCGGCATGGGCGCGATCTCTACTGCGGTGATCTCGCGGCTTGGCGCCAGCGAGCCCGCGGAAGCGGCGCAGCGCTTCGAATTCAATCTCACCGATGCGCAGTGGCGCAAGCAGCTGTCTCCCGCGGCATATGACGTGCTGCGCCGCGACGGCACTGAACGGCCTTATTCGAGTCCGCTCAACAAGGAGCATCGCCGGGGCACCTTCTCCTGCGCGGGCTGCGCCTTGCCGTTATTCTCGTCCAGGGCGAAGTTCGAAAGCGGCACGGGCTGGCCGAGCTTCTACGCGCCCGCGCCCAATGCAGTGATCACGCGCACTGATCGCACGCTCGGCATGGCCCGCACCGAAGTGCGATGCCGTCGCTGCGGGGGACATCTGGGCCATGTGTTCGACGATGGCCCCAAGCCCACCGGCAAGCGCTATTGCATGAATGGCGTCGCGATGACTTTCAAGGCAATCTGAGCGGAGCACGAAAACTCGGCGACCCGGATCAGCCAATGTTGGTTTCGAGGACCAAGTCGCTGAGGTCGAGTTCCAGCGAAGGAAGCCGCGGCAGATCGGCGTTGCCGCTCTCGGCGCCACCGCCGCCATAGATGAACCCGTTGATCGGATAAACCGAAGTGCCGAGGCCGCCGGTGCGCGCGAACCACACCTTCACCTGGCTCCAGTCGCCCGCCGGGGACACATCGACTGCGCGGACATTGCGCTCGATCCCGCCGGCGAACGACCAGTTCGCATGGGTGAGCAGCACTTCGCGATCGTTGATCACATTGGATACCATCGCGACATGGCCGAAAGGATTGCGAGCGGTTTTCTTGAACGACATCACGGCGCCTACTGCCGGAGCATCGCCGCGCTCGTAACGGCCGGCCGCCTGCTCCCACCAGGTCCACGCATTGCCGTGGATCTTCACGCTGGAAACTTCACGGGCGAAGACGGCGCACTGCCAGAAACGGCTCTTGGCCGCTGCTGCCTGGGCAGTGGGGGCCATCGTCAGGATGCAAGCCATCACCAGCGCAAGACGCGCTGCAAAAACACGGAATTTCATGGACCCCCCGGTCAGGAAGTGATCAGTCGCAGCTTTCTAAGCAGAGCGATTCGGCGGGGTACACCCCCGCACCGCGAAGACGGGATGAACCGTTGGGTTGAGCCGATGGGCCGACGGAACTTGCAGCTAGCGACCGAAACGGGCGGGCGAATAACGCTCCGGATCCAGTCCTGCGACAGTCATGTCGAGTGTGCGGCCAAGCAGGACGGCGGCGGCGAGCTTGGCGGCGGCGGGCGCGGTCTGGATGCCGAACCCACCCTGCCCTACGCACCAGAAGAATGCGGGCTGCTTCGCATCGAAGCCGTAGACCGGCAGGCGATCGGGCGCGAAGCTTCGCAGCCCCGCCCATTTATGCTCCAGCTTCTCGATCCGCCAATCGACGACATGTTCGAACCGGTCGATTGCAATCGCCACGTCCAGGTCCTCGGGCTGCGAATCGCATGGCTCGCAGGCGATCTCGTCATGTGGACTCAACCAAAGCCGCCCCGCGCCTTCGGGCTTCCAATAGAAGCTCCCCCCGATATGGGCGACATGTGGGCTGCCCGGAGCCGGCGCGGGATCGGTCCTGAGCTGCATTATCGTGCGGCGATAGGGTTGGATGCCCAGTGGAGCGACGCCGCACGCCAGCGCCACCGGATCGGCCCAGGCTCCCGCGGCATTTACGAGGATGTCCGCTTCGAAATCGCCCGCCCGCGTTGCGATCCTCCAATGCGCATCGCGCGCCGCGGACACGAGCCCGGCGGACGATATCAAGGTTCCGCCCGCTTTCTTTACGCCCCTCAGATAGTCGTCGTGCAACCGTCCGACATCGATATATTCGCAACTCGGCTCGTGCACTCCGAGCGTCCATTCCGCCCGTAGGCCAGGTATCATGTCATGCGGGTCGATTGCGCTGAGCGCCACGCCGGTGCCCTCGAATTCGGCCAGGAACGCATCGATCTCAGCCCCCTCGCTCGCGCGGCCGATATGGAGCGAGCCCATCGGATCGAGATAGCCGCCCCCCGCCAGAAGTGCACCCGATGCCGTGGTCAGCGGCTGGACATGGGGGCCGCCATAGGTTTCGGACCAGAAGGCCGCCGACCGCCCGGTCGAATGATAGCCGGGCCGGTCTTCGGATTCGAGGAGCAGCACGCGCGCATATGGCGCGAGTTCGGCGGCGAGGCTCGCCCCCGCGATACCCGCTCCGGCAATCGCGACGTCGTATTTCAACGCTTCTGGGCCCTCGCGGCCAAAAAGAGGTCAATCTCTCCGATCGCGCGGTTACGCACGGCATCGACTTCGCGGAGTATCTCGTGCGCGCTTTCGTTGCCGAAGCTCACGATACGCGAATCGGGCAGTTTCGGGCCGATCTTGAGCGCCGCCCTGGCATCCACCAGCCCGTCGGCCTTTGCGACGAGCATCAGCACGGGGATATTCATCCGCTTGAGCCTGGGATTGTCGCGCAGCTCGCGCATCGACTTCATGGCTTCGATCACCCATCGCCAGCTCGGCGGGCCAGTGACGATCTCGGGTTTTTCGTGCTGCCACCAGATCTCGTCTTCATAGCGCCCCTTGTCGTGCGTGAGCAGCGAGTAGCGGCTGTCGGATGTGTAGGGCTTCTCGTTGGTCTTCCACGCCGGGCGCGACGAATCGCCCACGCCGCCGAGAATCTTCGCGAAGCGCTCGGCGAACGGCAACGCGCTCTTGAAGCCAAGCATCGGCGCGATCAGCACTGCGGCATCGGGCGTGGCTGCGCCCTCGATCAGCCCGCGCAGCACCAGGTGGCCGCCCATGGAATGCCCCATCACGACATGCGGCTCCGGCGTTCCCGCTTCCCATTCGGCGTAAAAGGCGCGAAAATCGGCGATATATTGATCGAAGCTCTCGATATGCCCGCAATTCGCGGCTGGGGTGAGCCGCCCCGATCCGCCCTGGCCGCGCCAGTCGAACCACGTGATCGTCCAGCCTTGCGCGTGCCAATGGGCGAACACCTCTAGATATTTCTCGAAAATATCACCCCGCCCCCCCTGAAAAAGAATGCTCCCACGTGGGGTGGCGCTGTCTGACGGCCAGGCGAATGCACGGAGCTGGCCGCCCGCAGGCGCATTCCAGAAGTGGATTTTCGCGCCCTGGGGGATTTCGCGCCGCGAGGAAATCGTATCGGTCATCGGGCTTGGTTACGTTTTGATAAGTGGTCCCGTCTAGGCATTTGCCGTGATGGGGGAATTGTTTGCGCCTTTTCTGATTGTGGCACTGGGCCTCTTGCTGGTTTCTGCAGGGGCCGAGGACGCGCGCAAGCGAGAGATCGCGAACTGGAAAAACGCAGTGATCGCGCTGCTTGCGCTGCCCTGGTGGGTGGCGAACGGCTTGGCGATCTGGCCGGACATGGCGCTTCAGCTTGGAGTGGCGCTCCTCGTCTTCGCATTCTTCGCGGGCGCATTCGCGCTCGGGCAAATGGGCGGAGGCGACGTCAAGCTGATCGGCGCACTGGCGCTTTGGCTGCCGGTGCAGCCGCTGATCTGGATGCTGATTCTCATGTCGCTGATCGGCGGCGCGCTGACGCTCTTGATGGTCATCGAAAAAAGATTGCGGCGTCGCAGGGGAATGCCGCTCGAAATTCCCTACGGGGTCGCGATCGCAATCGCGACTTTGCTGGTGCTGCGCGAACCTATTTTTAACCAATTCCAGTGAATGCTTAACGCCGCCGAAACCACAACCCGGCGCGATTTTGAGAAGGCCTGACGCGAAATGGACGCACGCAAGCTGATCCTGCTCTTCGGAGCGCTGGTAATCGCCGGCATCACCGCGTTCATGGCGCGCAACATCCTGGTGGGCGCGCCCGCGCCGATCGCCGGGGCCGCTCCTGCCGGCGGCATGTCGCCGGAGAACACCACCGAAGTGATGGTCGCCACGCGTGCGCTTCCGGTCGGCACGATCATCGATGCGGAAGCCATCAAGTATGTCGCGTGGCCCAAGGAGCTCGTCGAGGGCGCTTATTATATCAAGGGCCAGGGCGAGCCCGCAAAGCTGCAGGGCACTGTGGTTCGTTTCGCGATTCCGGCGGGCCAGCCGATCACCCAGGGCGCATTGGTCAAGCCGGGCGACCGCGGGTTCCTGGCCGCGGCGCTTGGGCCGGGCATGCGCGCCGTCACCGTTCCCGTTTCCGCGCAGAGCGCCGTCGCCGGCTTCGTCTTTCCGGGCGACCGAGTGGATCTGGTGCTGACGCAGTCGGTATCGGGCGGGGGCGATGGCCCTCCGCTCAAGGCTTCCGAGACGATCCTGCGCAATCTGCGCGTGCTCGCAACGGATCAGCGCACCGACAAGGGCGTCGATGAAAAGGGCAACACCGTTGTCACCAATTATTCGACCGTCACTGTCGAGGCGACACCCAAGATCGCCGAGAAGATCGCCGTCGCGCAGACCGTAGGCACACTTTCGCTGTCGCTCCGCTCGATCGCCGACAATCAGGGCGAGCTCGAGGAAGCGATCGCGAGCGGGCAGGTTAGCGTGCCTGACGGGACCGATCCCAAGGCCGAAAAGGCCATGATCGCCCGCGCCGCGGCGCGCCCTCAGGAAGGCAACACCACTTTCGCGACCGGCGCCGATGTCTCGCGCTTCCAGCGCAGCAGCGTGCCCGGCAAGCCCAAAGAAGAACGGGGCGGCATGGGGGCCATGCCAATGGGCCCTGGCGGGTCACCCTTTCCGGGCGGCGCTGCGCCGGTCCAGCCGGGGCCGACGGTCACAATCACTCGCGGCAACACGGTCACCGTGGTTCCGCTCGGGGGGAAGAACTGAAATGCGTATCCTGGCAAAGCCATTGGGGCTGCCGCTCGCAATCCTCGCCGCCACCGGCACGGTAGCCTTCGCGCGCCCCGTCGCGGCGCAGACCGCGCCCAGTGCCAGCGGGCTGCTCCAGCTCAACACCGGCCGCGGCCGGCTGGTGACGCTCGATGCCCCGATCACGAATGTCTTCGTAGCGAACGAAGCTATCGCCGACGTCCAGGTTCGCTCGCCCACCCAGATTTACATTTTCGCCAAGACGCCGGGAGAGACCAGCGTTCACGCCACGACCAAGACCGGCCGCGTCGTTTATGCGAGCACGATCCGGGTCGGCAACAATATCGATTCGATCGGCGCAATGCTGCGCCTGGCGATGCCCGAAGCGCAGATTATTGCTACGCCGATGAACGGCCTGATCCTGCTCACGGGAACGATCGGCTCCCCGTCCGACATTGCCGAGGCCGAACGCCTCGTCCAGGCATTCGTTGGCAAGGACACCCAGATCGTCAGCCGGCTGAAGACCGCGACACCTCTGCAAGTGCGCCTCGAAGTGCGTTTCGCCGAAGTGAGCCGCAGCTTTGTCAAGGATGTGGGTGTCAATCTGCTCTCGCGCGACCAGACGAGCGGTGTCCAGTTCGGCGTGTCCTCCGGCGGCCGCGTTCCGGGCACCATAGGCACGCCTGATATTTCGAACCTGCCGGTGCTCGACGCGTCTTCGCGCTTCGGCTTCCCGGCCGGCACCGTCAGCCTTCCCTTCGATCCTCGCCGGGGCGATTTCGTCTATCCGGGCACCGGATCGTCCTACACCCTCAACAAGGGCACGGCGCACACCGCGCTTGGCCTCGCCGGCAAATTGCTGGGTCTCGACGTGCTCGGCGCGCTCGACCTGGGCGAGCGGATCGGCCAGGTGACCACGCTCACCAATCCTAACCTGACCGCGCTTTCGGGCGAGACCAGCACCTTCCTGGCCGGCGGCGAAATCCCGATCCTGGTGAGCCAGGGCCTGGGCGCAGTTTCCGTCGAGTATAAGCAATATGGCGTCAGCCTGGCCTACACGCCCACCGTGCTTTCGGACGGCCGCATCTCGCTGCGCGTCAAGCCCGAAGTGTCGTCCTTGTCGGCCGCGGGCGCGGTCAGCCTGGGCGGCAATCAGATCCCAGCGCTCACCACGCGCCGCGCCGAGACGACGGTCGAACTCGGATCGGGTGAGAGCATGGTCATCGCCGGGCTCCTCTCAAACAGCCACGACAATTCGATCAGCAAGGCTCCTGGGCTTGGCGACGTGCCGATCCTGGGTGCGCTGTTCCGCTCGAATTCGTTCCAGCGCAACGAAACCGAGCTGGTGATCGTGATCACGCCGTATCTGGTGAAGCCAGTCAACGCGAACCAGATCGTGCTGCCAACCGATGGCTATCAGGCGCCCAACGACTTCCAGCGAATCATCGGCGGCCAACTCAGCGGCAGCAACGACCGCGAGCGCCCCAAGCCGAGCATGGCGCAGCCGAATGGCCAGCCCTCGGTCGGCGCGATGGCGCCGGCGCTTGCCTCGCCCGCACCTTCGCAGCGCCAGCCCGAGCAGCCCGCCAAGGCGGCCAACCCTAAGTCCAAGAAGAAGTCCGGCGCGGCTCCCGCCCCCGGCTTCGGCTTCTGAAATGCTCCCGAGGAGATCCGCAATGTACGCGCGCCACCTTCCCCTGCTCCTCGCCCCGGCGCTGCTGCTGAGCGGTTGCGGCACCTATAATGGCGGTGTCGATTCGGTGTATCAGCCGGTCGTCGAGCGCAACGATTACGTCTTCGATCTTCAAACCTCGGGCTATGGCCTCGCACCAGGCGAGACCCAGCGGCTGGCCGGCTGGATGGAGTCGATGCGGCCCGGCTATGGCGACCATATCTCGATCGACGACGGCGCCGACGGCTCCACTGCGCGCGAGGATATTGCGGCGCAGGCCAACCGCTTCGGACTGCTGCTCGATGCCAAGGCCCCGGTGACTATGGGCCAGATCGCCCCCGGCACGGTGCGCGTGGTGATCACGCGGATGACCGTTGGCATCCCCGGCTGCCCCGATCATTCGCGAAACTATCAGCCCGATTATTCGGCGAGCACGAGCTCCAATTACGGTTGCGCGACAAACGCCAATCTGGCCGCGATGATCGCCGACCCCGGCGATCTGGTCCGCGGCGTGCCCGGTGCGCCCACCAGCGACCCCGCCACCGCCACCAAGGCAGTCAAGGCGCTGCGCGACGCGACCCCCAGCGGCGGCGGCGGCACCGTAGTGAAATCCGACAGCACCGGAGGCGGCCCGAAGTGAACGCGCCCTTCAATCCCGCGCGCACCGCGCACCGCGAGCCGTTCACTGCGTTCGTCTGCGACGAGGCGACGGCGGAAGCGCTGCGCCCGATCGCGGTCGAGCTCGGCTGGTCGCCTGAGAAGGTCAACAAGGGCGGGCTGCGCAATGCGGTCCAGACCCTGTCGGTTTCCGCGAGCCCGAACATCCTGTTCGTCGACTTGTCCGAATCGGGCGATCCGCTCAACGACATCAATGCACTGGCCGAAGTCTGCGAGCCCGGCACGGTCGTCATCGCCTCGGGCCAGGTCAATGACGTGCGGCTGTACCGCGATCTCGTCGCCAGCGGCATCCACGATTACCTGCTCAAGCCCCTGAACCCGGATGCCCTGCGCGACACCTTCTCCCAGGCGCAGGCGGCGTTGAATGCGCCCAAGCTCGCCGACACCGCCAGCGACCGCCCGCATTGCGCAGTCGCAGTGATCGGCTCGCGCGGCGGCTGCGGAGCATCGACGATCGCCACTTCGCTCGCATGGCTGCTCAGCGAAAAGCACGGCCGCACCACGGCGTTGCTCGACCTTGACGTGCATTTCGGCACCGGGGCGCTGGCGCTCGATCTCGAGCCCGGCCGCGGCCTGACCGACGCGATCGAGAACCCCAGCCGCATCGACGGGCTCTTCATCGAACGCGCGATGGTCAAGGCATCCGACCGCCTCTCCGTGCTCTCGGCCGAAGCCCCGATCCATTCGCCGGTGATGACCGACGGCGCGGCATTCTACCAGCTCCAGGAGGAAATCCGGGGTGCATTCGAATCCACCGTGATCGATCTGCCGCGCGGCATGCTGGTGAACCACCCGCATTTGATCACCGATGTCCAAGTCGCGGTGCTCGTCACTGAGCTCACTCTCGCATCGGCGCGCGACGCGATCCGCATCTTGAGCTGGTTCAAGTCGAATGCGCCGCAGACCCAGGTGATCGTCGTGGCTAACCGCGTGCAGCCCGCCGCGATGCTCGAGATCAGCCGGAAGGACTTCGAAGGCTCGATCGAGCGCAGGATCGATATCCTGATCCCCTTCGAGCAGAAGCTGGCTGCGCAGGCTGCCAAGCTGGGCAAGCCGCTCGCTGAAGTCGCCAAGGGCAACAAGAGCTTCACGCCCCTCACCGATCTTGCCGAGCGGATCACCACGATCACCGATTCGGGCGAGCGTGACGACAAGGCGGCCAAGGGTGCGAAAGGCAGCAAAGGCGGCAAGGGCGAATCGCTCCTGGGCAAGCTCGGCGGCTTCAGGCTGAAACTCGGTTCGAAGGCAAAGAAGTAACCACTTCGCAGTTAAGGTGCGCTTCGTTTTGATGGTTCTGGAGGCTTGCAGGGCATGGAATTGATGCCGGTCCTGATGCTCGGGGGGGGCGCCCTGGCGGTGCTAGCGCTGATGATGTTCGCCTTTTCGGGCCCATCAGCCGAGCGCGCGGGCTCACGGCGCCTTTCCGGAATCAAGGATCGCAACGTAGTCAGCGTGGCGGGCGCGAATGCCATGGAGACGCAGCTTCGCCGCGTCACGCGGGGTTCGACACGCGCCGACATCAACGCGGCGCGCTTCCTGCCCAATCCCGCGTTGCTCCAAAAACGCCTCAACATGACCGGCAAAAACTGGACGCTGAGCAAATATCTGCTGGCGACGGGCGGGCTGGTGGTAGTCGTCACTGGACTGCTGTTTCTTCAGGGACTGCCGATCTGGCTGGCCCTGGCGCTCGGCATGTTCGTAGGGCTGGGCCTGCCGCACAAGACGGTCGGGTTTTTCATCAAGCGGCGTATCGGCAAATTCACCGCCAAATTTCCCGACGCGATCGAATTGCTCGTCCGCGGCCTGCGCTCGGGCCTGCCGATCACCGAGACGATGAGCGTTGTGGGCGCCGAAGTAGATGGACCCGTGGGCGAGGAATTCCGTTCGGTATCGGACAAGATGAAGATCGGTCGCACACTTGACGCCGCGCTTCAGGAAACCGCGGACCGCCTGGGCACCCCCGAATTCCAGTTCTTCGTCATCACCATCGCAATCCAGCGCGAGACCGGCGGCAACCTGGCTGAGACGCTGGCCAACCTGGCCGACGTGCTGCGCAAGCGCAGTCAGATGAAGCTCAAGATCAAGGCGATGTCCTCTGAATCAAAGGCGTCCGCGCTGATCGTCGGCTGCCTGCCCTTCGTGGTGTTCACCATGGTCTGGTTCATCAACAACGGATACATGATGAACTTCTTCCGCGACGAACGCCTGATGGTCGCCGGCGGCGGCGGGCTGGTCTGGATGGCGCTGGGCGCGTGGATCATGGCCAAGATGGTCAATTTCGAGATTTGATGATGGCCTCCACCCCCACCCTCCTCGGCATCGATGTCTATTGGGTTGCGACCTTGCTTGCTGCCGTCGCCGCCAGCGCCGTGCTCTTCGCGATCTACACCGCCACCACGGTTCGCGATCCCATGACCAAGCGCGTCAAGGCGCTGCAGGAGCGCCGCGAGCAGCTGAAGGCGGGCATTACGGCTTCGACTTCGAAGCGCCGCGCAAAGCTGGTCCAGAAGACCGACACGACCGATCGAATCCGTGCGCTTCTTTCCTCGCTCAAGGTGCTGCAGGAAAGCCAGGTAAAGGTCGCGCAGACCAAGCTGCTCCAAGCCGGCATCCGCCGCAAGGAATGGGCGGTCGGCGTCATCTTCGGTCGCCTGGTGCTCCCGATCATCGTCGGCGGGCCGATGCTCTACGCCGTCTATGGTACGTCGATGGTCGCCGAATGGAGCCCTCTCAAGTCCTATGGCCTCGTCGCGGTTACCTTCATCCTGAGCTACAAGGCGCCCGACATCTATCTGAAGAACAAGATCACCAAGCGCAGCCACGCGATCCGCAAGGGGCTTCCCGACGCGCTCGACCTGCTGGTGATCTGTGCCGAAGCGGGACTCACCGTCGATGCCGCATTCCACCGCGTTTCGAAAGAACTGGGCAAAGCCTATCCCGAACTCGGCGACGAATTCGCGCTCACGGCGATTGAATTGGGCTTCCTAACCGACCGGCGCCAGGCGTTTGAGAACCTGGCCGGCCGCATCAACCTGGATGCGGTGCGCGGCGTGGTCACAACCATGATCCAGACCGAGAAATACGGCACGCCGCTGGCATCGGCGCTCCGCGTGCTTTCCGGCGAATTCCGCAACGAGCGCATGATGCGCGCGGAGGAAAAGGCGGCGCGGCTGCCCGCAATCATGACGATTCCGCTGATCCTGTTCATCCTGCCGGTCTTGTTCATCGTGATCCTTGGGCCGGCCGCCTGCTCGATCAACGACGCTTTGATGACGGGCTAATCATTACGGTGGCGTCGCGCACCGCGGCGGGCTACCCTCCCGCGCTTAAAAGGGGAGGGTTACCGATGCAGGATTTGCCGTTCCAGACGCTGACGCAATTCGTCGCGCTGGGCCTCACGCTGCTCGCCGGCTGGCTGCTTGGGCTCGCCAGCACATCCGGCGGCCGCAAGTGGCGCGAACGCTATCACGATGTCGAGATCGACAGTGCCGGCTACCGCGACCGCGCCGAATCCGACCTGCGCGACGCCGCACGGCGCATCCGCGACCTCGAAGCCGAAAATGCCCAGCTTCGCGCCGCAACGCCGGCGCGCGAGGATCACGGCCATTCGCCTACAACCGTCGCCGGCGCAGCACTCGCCGGGGCGGCGGCGGGCGCAGTCGCCACGCACGCCGCTGACGATCACCAGGCCGAGGACCATCATGCGCAGCCCGTAGCTGCTGCGCACCCGGAACCCGCAGATGCCCAGCCCGCGCAGGTCGAGCCGGCGCAGGACGATCACGGCCACGCACCGGCCGTTCAAGATTCGCACGGGGACAATCATCATGCCCCTGCGGACACGCATCATCACTGAGCGATAGGCGGATCATGGACCCGCTTCCCTATCAGACGATAACCCAATTTGCCGGGCTTGGCCTGGCGCTGCTCGCGGGCTGGTTTCTCGGCCTGGCCACCGCGCCGGGCGGCGGCAAATGGCGCGACCGCCTCCAGGAAGAGGAAGCCGAGCACGCGCGCTATCGCGACGAAGCCAATGAAGAGATCCGCGCGAAGACCAAGCGGATTCGCGAGCTCGAATCGCTGGCACGCGCGCCGGCGATTGGCGCCGCAGCGGCTGAGCCGGGGGCCGGCTGGCGCGGCTGGTTCGGCTGGGGCCGCGACAATCTCGCGCGCATCCGGGGCATAGGCGAAGCACGCGAGAAGCGGCTCAACGAGCTGGGCATCAAAACCTATCGCGAGATCGAGAAGATGACCGCAGAGGACGAAGCCGCGCTCGAGCAACGGCTTGCCCTGGCGTCCGGCACGATCGGCAGCGAAGGCTGGCGCGAACAGGCCGCGCTGCTAGGTGCGGGCAATGAAGGCGAGCACGCCAGACGATTTGGCTAGAAGGTCATCTGCCTTTACCCCCGCTCACCCTGAGCTTGTCGAAGGGCCTTCGACAAGCTCAGGGTGAGCGGATCAGTTCGATGCGAGCATCGCTCGCTGATAGACTTCGATCACTTCGGCGATCGGGCCACTCGACGCCGTAAGCACAGCGTGGTGACGCAGGATTGCGTTCTCACTTTGCCCGTCCCACCGGCGCTCGGACGAGAGATTGCGCCGGCTGGGCGCCAGCGGCCTTACCACCACGCCGAAAGGCGCATCCCCTGCGAGCGCCGCATTCATCTCGGGGCTGAGCCGGGCGGGCACGTACCAGTTATCAGCTTCGGAAAGGACTTCCTCGCCACAGGTGAGCCGGACGCGGCGATAGGCGATCGGATCGGTTTCTGCGATGCCCAGCAGCGCGGCATGCGGGCCGGCGGAGGGCGTCTCGCGGCGGGTGACCATCGCGCGCACCTTCAGCCCCGGCCGGTGACGGTCGCACCAGGCCTGGAGCACCGCAGTGGCGCTTGGATTGGCGAACAGGGCTGCGTCGAGCGCCTCCACGCTACTCGGCTGCGCAATGGCCGGCGTGACGCCCAGCGCGGCGACTCCAAACATCGACCAGCCCTTCATCCGCGCCGAAGCGCGGCCTGCGCGGCCGCCAGCCGTGCGATCGGCACACGATAGGGAGACGCCGAGACATAATCGAGGCCGGTCTGCTCGCAGAAATCGATCGAGGCCGGGTCGCCGCCATGCTCGCCGCATATGCCGAGCTTGATGTCCGGGCGTGTCGCCCTGCCCCGCTCGGCGGCGATCTGGATCAGTTCGCCCACGCCTTCCACATCGATCGAGACGAACGGATCGCGCGCGTAGATCTGCTTTTCGACATAAGTGGTGAGAAAGCGCGCGGCGTCGTCGCGGCTCACGCCCAAGGTGGTTTGGGTGAGATCGTTCGTACCGAAACTGAAGAACGCGCCCACTTCGGCGATCTCGCCCGCGCGGAGTGCGGCGCGAGGCAGTTCGATCATCGTGCCGACCAGATACTCGATCGTCCGGCCCTTCTCGGCGAACACGGCCTGCGCCGCCTTATCGACGACAACCTTCATCAGCTCGAGCTCGCGGCGCGTTGCGACCAGGGGGATCATCACTTCGGGGATCGGCGCGGCACCCGACTTCTCGGCGACTTCGCAGGCAGCTTCGAAGATCGCGCGCGCCTGCATCTCGTAGATTTCGGGATAGGTAACGCCCAGGCGGCAGCCGCGGTGGCCGAGCATCGGATTGAACTCGTGGAGTTCGGAGGCGCGGCGCTGGAGGTTCTCGACCGAGATGCCCGTGGCCGCCGCGACTTCGGCGAACTCGGCTTCTTCGTGGGGCAGGAACTCATGCAGCGGCGGATCGAGCAGGCGGATCGTGCAGGGCAGCCCGACCATGACTTCGAAGATCTCGATGAAATCGCTGCGCTGCTCGGGGAGGAGCTTGTCCAGCGCCGCGCGGCGGCCGGCTTCGTCTTCCGCGAGGATCATCTGGCGGACCGAGGTGATGCGCGATTGCTCGAAGAACATATGCTCGGTGCGGCACAGGCCGATGCCCTCCGCGCCAAACTCGCGCGCGGTGCGGCAATCAAGCGGAGTCTCGGCATTGGCGCGGACCTTGAGCCGGCGCTTGGCGTCGGCCCATTCCATCAGCGTGCCGAAATCGCCGGAGAGCTCGGGCTGGACCGTCGGGACTTCGCCGAGCATCACTTCGCCGGTCGATCCGTCGATAGTGATGATGTGGCCCTCGCGGACTTCGCGGCCGCCGACGCTGAACATCTTGAGGTGCGGATTGATCGCCAGCGTTCCCGCGCCCGATACGCAGGGACGGCCCATGCCCCGGGCGACCACGGCGGCGTGGCTGGTCATCCCGCCGCGCGCGGTGAGGATGCCCCTGGCGGCGTGCATGCCGTGAATGTCCTCGGGGCTGGTCTCGACCCGCACCAGAATGACCGCGTCCCCTGCCCCCGCGCGCTTCTCGGCGGTATCGCTGTCGAACACCGCATAGCCCGATGCTGCGCCGGGGGACGCCGGCAACCCCTTGGTCAGCACGTCGCGAACCGCCTTGGGGTCGAGCGTGGGGTGCAGGAGCTGGTCGAGCGCTTGCGGATCGACGCGGAGGATCGCTTCCTCCTGGCTGATCAGCCCCTCGCTGGCCATGTCCACCGCAATCTTGAGCGCGGCCTTGGCGGTCCGCTTGCCGCTGCGGGTCTGGAGCATCCAGAGCTTGCCGCGCTCGACGGTGAACTCGATGTCCTGCATGTCGCGGTAATGGCGCTCTAGCCGGTCGAACACCGCCGCCAGCTCGGCATAGGCCGCGGGCATCGCTTCTTCCATCGACAGCGGCTTGGCGTTCGCCGCCTCGCGCGCCGCCTTGGTGAGATATTGCGGGGTGCGAATGCCCGCCACCACGTCCTCGCCCTGGGCGTTGATCAGGAACTCGCCATAATAGGCATTGTCGCCCCTGGCGGGGTCGCGGGTGAACGCCACACCCGTCGCCGACGTGTCGCCCATATTGCCGAACACCATCGCCTGGACGTTGACCGCGGTGCCCCAATCGCCCGGAATGTCGTTGAGGCGGCGATAGACCTTGGCGCGCTCGGACTGCCACGAGCCGAACACCGCGCCGATCGCGCCCCAGAGCTGATCGTGCACGTCCTGGGGGAAGGGCTTGCCCCACAGTTCCTGCACGACAGACTTGTATTCCGCGACCAGCGCCTTCCAGTCCTCCGCGGTCAGGTCGGTGTCGAGATTATAGCCGCGGTCTTCCTTGGCGACCTCCAGCGCTTCCTCGAAGCGGCCGTGATCGAGTTCGAGCACCACATCCGAATACATCTGGATGAAGCGGCGATAGCTGTCCCAGGCGAAGCGCGGGTCGCCCGAGGCTTCGCAGAGGCCGACCACGGTTTCGTCGTTCAAGCCAAGATTGAGCACCGTATCCATCATGCCGGGCATCGAGACGCGGGCGCCGGAGCGGACCGAGACCAGCAGCGGATCGGCGGCGTCGCCGAACTTCTTGCCCGTCACGCTCTCGATATGAGTGACGCCAGTGGCGACTTCGGCCTTGAGGCTGTCCGGGAAGCTTTCGCCATTGTCGTAGTACAGCGCGCAGACCGGCGTGGAGATGGTGAAGCCGGGAGGGACCGGCAAGCCGATCGCCGACATGCCGTCGAGATTGGCTCCCTTGCCGCCGAGCAGATTCTTGTCGCCCTGCCCACCGTCCGAAACACCCCCACCGAAGCGGTAAACGTACTGCGTCATCTTAGCCCCTTCTCGCGCTGCATGCGCCTACCGCAGGTGCGAACAAACGCAAAGTAGAGAGTGCGGGCACCGGGACCAGCTTTGATTTGTCGGATCAATGCCGGGCTTGGGGCGCGAAAGGTTAGTAGAAGGTTAGGCCAAGAACGGCTGTTCGTCAGCCGTCGATCTTCGAGAAGTCCGCCACCTTGTGAACCGCGTCGCGCATGCGGGCGAGCAGCGCCAGCCGGGCTTCGCGCTTGTCGGGGTCGGGGTCGTTCACGGTCACCTTTTCAAAGAACGCATCGATCGGCGCGCGGAGACCGGCAAGGGCCGCCATCGCACCTTCGAAGTCCTCACGCCCGATCGCCGCGGCGGCCTGAGCCTCAGCGGAGTCGAGCGCGCGGCGGAGATCAGCTTCCTCGATTTCAGGCGTGTAGGACAGGCTTTTTTCTCCCTCTCCCCCTTCAGGGGGAGAGGGAAGAGCCGCGTCAGCGGCGAAGGGAGAGGGGGAAGAGCCGAGAGTTGGTCGCGCTCCCCCCTCTCCCCAACCCTCTCCCCCTGAAGGGGGAGAGGGGGCTTTCTTGAGAATATTCGCGGCGCGCTTGTAGCCCGCGAGGAGGTTCTTGCCGTCATCGGTGGTGACGAACGCTTGGAGCGCGTGGACGCGGGCGAGCAGGCGGACGAGATCGTCCTCGCCCCCGAGCGCGAACACCGCGTCGATCAAGTCGTGGCGGACGCCGGCTTCCTTTTGCTGGACCTTTAGGCGGTCGATGAGGAAATCAACAACAGCAATAGCGACACCACGCCGGCCAATTTCAACCCGAGAAAGCGACCGAGTCGGTGACTGACTCAGCCAACCTTGCCGAATCAACTCACCGACGCTTGCGTGAAGACCATTGTCGATGATGAGCCGACCGATCGCGATTGCCGCGCGGCGGAGCGCAAATGGATCTTTTGATCCCGTCGGAAACTCTTCGATTTCGAAGAAAGAGCAGATCGTATCCAGCTTGTCCGCCAGCGACACCGCCACCGTGACCGGCGCGGTCGGCACGTCATCGCCCTGCCCGATCGGCTTGTAGTGGTCGCGGATCGCCTCGGCGACCGCCGCGTCCTCGCTCTGCGCGGCGGCGTAATAGCCGCCCATCAGGCCCTGTAGCTCGGGGAATTCGCCGACCATGCCGGTGACCAGATCGGCCTTGCAGAGGCGGGCGGCGCGTTCGGCAAGATTGGCTAAAGAGCCCTCTCCCCCTTCAGGGGGAGAGGGTTGGGAGAGGGGGGAGTGCGACGAATTGGCGAGCTTTTCCGGCTCCCCCCTCTCCCCGGCTCGCTCCGCTTGCCGACCCTCTCCCCCTGAAGGGGGAGAGGGATTAATGATGCCCTCTTCAACCAGCCACCGCGCCAGCTTCGCCACGCGCTCGACCTTGTCGGCGACCGTCCCCAATTTCTCGTGGAAAACGATCTTTTCGAGCTTCTTCGCCTGCTCCTCGAGCGGCACCTTGAGATCGGTATCGTAGAAGAACCGCGCGTCGCTCAACCGCGCGGCCAGCACCTTCTGGTTGCCCTCGACGATGCGCTCGCCGCCGTCGCTGGCGTCGATATTGGCGGTGCAGACGAAGGCGTTGGCCAGCTTTCCATCACCATCGCGGCAGACGAAATATTTCTGGTTCACGCGGGCCGTCAGCTGGATGACTTCGGGCGGCACGGTCAGGAATTCAGGATCGAAGCGGCCGAGCAGGGGCACCGGCCATTCGGTAAGCCCGGCGTTCTCGAACAGCAGCCCCTCGTCCTCGACCAGCGACAGCCCGGCCTTCTGCGCGGCCAGCTTCGCGCCGACCGCGATGATCGCGCGGCGCTCGGCGCCGTCCAGGATCACGTGGCACATGCGCAGCTTCTCGGCATAATCCTCGGCGCTGCCGATGGTGATCACGCCGGGATGGTGGAAGCGATGGCCGACGGTCTGCACGCCGCTTTTCACGCCCGCGACTTCGAACGGCACGAGCTTGTCGCCGAGCAAGGCGATGATGCCCTGCAACGGGCGCACCCAGCGCAGGCTCTCGGTGGAGAGCGACGCATCGCCCCAGCGCATCGATTTGGGCCAGGGGAAATTGTGGATGACATGGCTGGCGGCGCTGGCGAGCACCGATCCGGCGACCACGCCGGGGCGGTCGATCACCGCGAACAGCACCTGCCCGGCCTTGCCCATATCGCGCGTGACGAGCTGCTCGCGGGTGAGGCCGGTCGAGCGGAGGAAGCCCTGGATTGCCTGATCGGGCGCATCGGCGCGGGGGCCCTTGCGTTCCTCGCTGATCGCGGCCGTCTGTTCGGCGACGCCGCGGACGATCAAGGCAAGGCGGCGCGGCGTGGCGTAGCTTTCGATGCTCTCGAACGGGAGGTTGAGCGCCTGGAGCCGTGCTCCGAACAACGCCGCGAGATCGGCGCGCGCCTTTTCCTGCATCCGCGCAGGGATTTCCTCGCAGCGCAGTTCGAGAAGGAAGTCTTCAACCACGGGCGACCTCCTGTTCTCCTGCGAAAGCAGGAGTCCAGAGCCACGAATGCTGCGGCTGATCACCCTGGGCTCCTGCTTTCGCAGGAGAACTGAAACGGGCCATCACAGCGACCACTCCGGATACTTCGCCTGCCACACCGGCGTCATATGCGCGATCCAGGCCTCGCACGATCCCTTCGCGAGATCGCGAACGCGGCCGATATAGGCCTGGCGCTCGGCGACTGAGATGACGCCGCGGGCCTGGAGGAGGTTGAACAAGTGGCTGGCTTCGATCGCCTGCTCATACGCGGCGATGGGCACGTTCGCGCCCAGGCAGTTCTCGCATTCGGCCACTGCCTTGCGGAAGCCCTCGAACAGCGTCTCGGTGTCGGCGACTTCGAAATTATACTTCGACATCTGCTTCTCGTTTTCGAGAAACACGTCGCCATACGACACTCCGGCATCGTTGAAGGCGAGATCGTACACGCTGTCCACGTTCTGGATGTACATCGCCAGGCGTTCGAGCCCGTAGGTGAGCTCGCCCGCGACGGGCTTGCAGTCGAACCCGCCCATCTGCTGGAAATAGGTGAACTGGGTGACTTCCATCCCGTCGCACCAGACTTCCCAGCCCAAGCCCCAGGCGCCGAGCGTTGGGGATTCCCAATCGTCCTCGACGAAGCGGATGTCGTGGGTGTGCATGTCGACCCCGATCGCGGCGAGGCTGCCGAGGTAGAGATCCTGCAGATCGGGCGGGCTGGGCTTGAGGATCACCTGATATTGGTAATAATGCTGGAGCCGATTGGGGTTTTCGCCATAGCGCCCGTCCGTGGGCCGGCGGCAGGGCTGGACGAAGGCGGCGTTCCAGGGCTCGGGGCCGAGCGCCTTCAAGGTGGTCGCCGGGTGAAAGGTGCCCGCGCCCATGCGCATGTCATAAGGCTGGAGGATCACGCAGCCGCGCTCGCTCCAATAATCATGGAGCTTCAGGATCATGCGCTGGAAGCTGAGAGGCTGAGACATTGCGCGACGCTTTGACGCAGCGTGCCGGGAGGGTCAATGCGCGTTGACAGGCCCGCGCGCGGCCCGCAACTTTCGGATATGGGACGAATCGCCTGGGGGCTGGCGGCGACCGCGTTGGCGGTCGCGACCGCGGCAATCGCGCAGACTGCGCCCCGGCTCTTGCCCTATGCAGCCTATTCGCCCGACGAGCGGCTGGCGCTGGCGGGCAAGCCCGCGCTTCCCGAGGACGAGGCCCTGCAAGGCGCGGCGTTGCGCAAGGAAATCGCGCGCGTCGCGCTCGCCCAGCCCTATCAGCCCGCCCCCGCGATCTGGAAGATCGCCGATATGGATACGAGCATCTACATATTCGGCACCGTCCACAGCCTGCCGCCCGGCTTTCGCTGGCGCAATGCGGAGCTGGAAGCGGTGATCGTGGGCGCGGACACGCTGCTGCTCGAATCGATCAACGATACTGCGAGCGACGTTACCTTCCTGGAAGGGTTGCCGAGCGACGCGTCGCTGCCGCCGCTGATCGACCGCGTATCGCACCGCAGCCGCGCCAAGCTCGCCGACCTGCAGGCGATCCTGCCCCCGCAGATCGTGGCGGACCTCGACAAGATGCCGAGCTGGATCGCGGCGATGAGCATCGGCACGGTCCGCGACATGCTGGCGGGAGACATGCCGAGCCAGGGCGCCGACGACTGGCTGGAAAAGCATTTCCGCAGCCTGGGCAGGCCGGTTCAGGCGATCGAGGACAGCAAGCAAGTGGTGACCAACATCAACGCCGTGCCCGAAGGCATGCAGCGGATGATGCTGGAGGCCGCGCTGATCGTTCCGCCGCGCACGCACGACCAGCTCGACGCCGCGGCGCATGCCTGGGCGCAGGGGCAAGTGGGGCCCGGTTCGCCGCTGATGATCATGCCGGAAAGCATGGATCCGGGCGCGGCGATGGCCGATCCGCTGCTAACCCAGCGCAACAATGCCTGGGTCGAGAGCCTGATCGCGCGGCTGGCGGCGCGGCCTGGCACGATATTGTTCGCCGCCGGCGCGGGGCATTTCGTGGGGCCCGGATCGGTGATCGATCTGCTGGGGAAGCGCGGGTTTCGCGTCGAGCGAATTCAGTAGATGCGCCACCTGCTGCCGATCGCGATCGCATTGCTGGCGCTGGCGGGGTGCGGCCCGAAGCCGGCCGGCAGCGATGCAGACCCCGCCCTGTGGGTTTTGCGCGATGCCGACACTGCAATCTATCTGTTCGGCACGGTTCATATGCTCAAGCCGGGCCTGAGCTGGTTCGACGAAGGCGTGAAGCAGGCATTCGACAAGAGCGATTCGCTGATGCTCGAAGTCGTGATGCCGGGCGATGCCGAGATGAGCGCGCTGGTCGCGGAGCTTGGAACGCAGGTTTCGGGCCCGGCGCTGCCCGATCTGCTGCCGGCGGCAGAGGCGGCGCAGCTTCGCGCCGCGCTTCCGGAGCTGGGCATGGCCGCCGATGCGCTGGACCGAACGGAGCCGTGGCTGGCCGCGACTTCGCTTTCCTCGCTGCCGCTCCAGAAGCTCGGTTACGAGGCGAAGCAGGGCGGCGAAGCAGTGCTGACCGCCGCCGCGCGCAGTGCGGGCAAGACCGTGACGGGGTTGGAGACGGCGCGCGAGCAGCTCGGCTATTTCGATGCGCTCTCGCCCGCCGCCCAGCGCGCCTTGCTGATCGAGACGATCCGCGCGCTGCCCGAGGCTGGCAAGGCACTGGATGCGGCAATCCGCGCTTGGAGCAATGGCGATTCGGATCGCATCGCCGCGCTGATCAACGACGATGTCGCATCCTCGCCGGAAGTCGCCGATGCATTGCTCTACAAGCGCAACGCGCGCTGGGCCGAGCGGATCGCCGCGCGGATGGAGCAGCCGGGAACGGTGTTCGTCGCGGTGGGCGCGGGGCATCTGGCCGGCGCGCGCGGCGTGCAGGCGGAGCTGGCGAAGCGGGGCTTGCGGGTCGAGCGGGTCGCCTATTAGGCGTCAACTTGCCCTTTGCGGCGCACGGCACTATAGGCGCGCGTTCCGTGCCAGGGTCATCCCTGGAGGCCTGGCCGGTGAACGTTTAACTTAGCGCATTGGAATCGACACATGAGCGACATGCTTGAGCTGTCGGCCGAGACGCGCGACCGGGTTGGCAAGGGAGCCTCCCGGGCGCTTCGTCGTGAAGGCCGCGTCCCCGCCGTGATATACGGCAACAATCAGGAGCCCACGGGCATCCACGTCTCCGAACGCGAGCTCATGAAGCTGCTGATGACCGGCCACTTCATGAATTCGGTGGTGATGGTCGCGGGCGAGCGCACGCTCCCCAAGGACGTCGCGTTCGACGTGGTCAGCGATCGCCCGATCCATGTCGATTTCCTGCGCATCGGCGAGCACAGCAGCGTGCACGTCAACGTGCCGATCCTGTTCGTCGACGAAGAGCAGAGCCCCGGCATCAAGCGTGGCGGCGTGCTCAACATCGTGCGCCATGAGCTGGAACTGATCTGCGACGCGGCCGAAATCCCCGACGACATCACGATCTCGCTCGCGGGCGTCGAAGTCGGCGATTCGATCCACATTTCGGCGGTGACGCTTCCCAGCGGTGCGAAATCGGCGATCACCGACCGCGACTTCACCATCGCCACGGTCGTGGCTCCGTCGGCGCTCAAGTCGAGCGAGGGCGATGCCCAGACCGAAGCGGGCGGAGACGAAGCGACTGCGGCCGAAGGCGAGTAAGCCTTTTCACGCAACCACTGGTTCGATTAAGTCGCCCCTGCACTCCCGAGTGCGGGGGCGATTTCGTTTGAGGACGCACAATGCAGCTCTGGGTAGGCCTGGGCAATCCCGGGCCGACATATGCGATGCACCGGCACAATGTGGGGTTCATGGCGGTGGACGCCGTGGCGGAGGTGCATGGCTTTTCGGCGCCCAGGAAGCAGTTCCAGGGCTGGACGCGCGAAGGGCGGATCGGCGCGGAGAAGCTCGTGCTGCTCAAGCCCGGCACGTTCATGAACGAAAGCGGCCGCGCCGTGCGATCGGCGATGGACTTCTACAAGCTCACCCCCGCCGACGTGACGCTATTCCATGACGAGCTCGACCTTGCACCGTTCAAGGTGAAAGTGAAGCTGGGCGGCGGCACCGCGGGGCATAACGGCCTGCGCTCGACCGACGCGCATATCGGCCCCGATTTCCGCCGCGTGCGATTGGGCATCGGCCATCCGGGGCACAAGGACCGGGTGACCGGCCATGTCCTGGGCAATTACGCAAAGAACGAGATCGAGGATCTGACCGACATGCTGGGCGCGGTGGCGGCCGAAGCGCCGTGGCTGGCCGCGGGCGAGGATGCGCGCTTCATGAACGACGTGGCGTTGCGGCTGGCGCGGTAGAGTCTGTTTCAGTTAGACGGCGCCAGCCCGCTCCCACGCAAGTGGAACAGACTCTAGCCGGAAACGAAAAAGGCCCCGGAGATCCCAGGGCCTTTTCCGCATGCGCTGCGTGAGCCTTACGGCTTCTTGCCGACTACATTGCCGACCAGGCGATCGGTGGCCGACGAACCCGCGAAGGTGATGCCGATTTCCGCGCCGGCCGATCCGAAGAACGCGCCCGTGAAGGTGCCAGACAGCGGCGCGCCGCTGGTGAAGCTGCCGTTGAACTGGAACTGGCCTACCGGGCGCGCACCCTGCGCCGCGAAGTTCGCGTAAGCGCTCGTCACGCCGCCCGCAGTGGTCTGGGTCAGGTTGAAGACCAGATCGACCAGGCCGGTCGAGAAATTGACCGACACGGTAACCGTGCCGCCGATGCGGTTGACCGCAGTGGCGCCGGCCGCCGAACGGACCACGCGGCCGGTTACCCGCGCGGTATAAGCCTGGGTGCCCGTGGTGGGCAGATCGCTCGCCACCGTCCCATAGCCGAACACGCCATAAGTCAGGCGCTTGGCGCCAGCAGTCGAATCGCCGCGGAACCAGGTGCCGTAGCTGACCCGCGTCAGCGAGCCGAGCAGCGCGTCGCTGGTGACCGAGCCGGGGACCACATTGTTGAGGAATTCAAGCTGCGAGAACTGGCCCGCCGTGGTCGTGCTGTCGCTGCGGAACACGAATTCGGTGTTCGCAGCAGCCGAAGGCGTGGTCGGCGCAACGGCGGCGAAGCGCGTTTCCTCGGTCGCCTCGCGGAACACATAGGTGCCCGTGGTCGGCGCGTTGCTCGTCGCCAGCCGCACGCGATCCGAGAAACTCTCCGTGCCCGCCACGCCGAGCGTCACGGCGCTGGTCGCGGGGTCCCCGGTATAGCTGGTCGAGGCGTTGAGCGTGAAGAACTCGGCCGCGGCGGCGAGCGGGAATGCCGCATAAGTGGGCGACCCGGTGGGCGTGGGCGTGGGTGTCGCAGTTCCGGTCGGCGTCGGAGTCGGCGTAGGGCTCGCATCGCCGCCCCCGTTGCAGCTCGACAGCATGACGGTCGCTGCTGCGGCGCTCATGAAGATGTGACGGCGAATCATTACCTGCTCCTCGGATAACCGTTTCTTCCCCTAAGGGCTTCCGCCCCCTGTACTCCAGATGAACGGGGGGACGTCAAGCGACGCGGGGGCGAGCGTGAGACCGCAGTGTTGGAAAAACGTGTGCGGAGTCTAGTGTCGCGCTACTTCACCTCGTCCAACACAGCTGTAGGAAAAGGGCTTCCGCCTCAGCGATTAATCTGTCTTGAGACAGCGCCTGGCGTAATATCAAGCAGGCTCGCCATAAAAGATTGCTTTATGTCCGATTCGCTGGCGAGGGCGAGCAACGCCCGCCCAAATTCGTTCAATCGCGTTTCGCTATCGTTCTTTGTCAACCGTCGAAGTTCCGCCAGAAGCAACACCTCTGCCTCAAGGGCGCGCAAATCACGCACTATCGCCCGACCTTCATGCGTTCGAGGCATATATTTCAACGCCATTTGGCATATTTCCTGTTGCAAAGCTCAATAATGCCTTTACATGCAAGCCTGCCAAGGGGTCAAGGAGGAATCACATGTCGCTGCGATCGGCCGAGATTAGGGCCAGTTCAAAATCTCTATGCCGCACGATCCAGATGATGAGAACGCGGATGGGCACGAGAGGGCCTTGGAAGAGGTCGATCGGACTTCGTGCCTATCATGACGAGCTGCTTGATCGCATATCTAAGAACCGCTTCAGGAAAGGACGGTAATGGGTTTCCGCTGCGGCATCGTTGGCTTGCCCAATGTCGGCAAATCGACGCTCTTCAACGCGCTGACCGAGACCGCGGCGGCGCAGGCGGCGAACTATCCCTTCTGCACGATCGAACCGAATGTCGGCAACGTCGCGGTTCCCGATGCGCGGCTGGACAAGCTGGCCGCCATTGCGGGATCGCAGAAGATCATCGCGACGCAGCTCGGCTTCGTGGACATTGCCGGGCTGGTGCGCGGCGCGAGCAAGGGCGAGGGGCTGGGCAACCAGTTCCTGGGCAATATCCGCGAAGTCGATGCGATCGTCCATGTGCTGCGCTGCTTCGAGAATGACGACATCCAGCATGTTGACAACAAGGTCGATCCGATCGCCGACGCGGAGACCGTCGAGACCGAATTGATGCTTGCCGACTTGGAAAGCCTTGAGAAGCGCGTCCCCGCCGCCGCCAAGAAGGCGACTCAGGGGGACAAGGAGGCCAAGGTGGTCGCCTCGGTGCTCGGCCAGGCGCTCGACCTGCTGCGCGAAGGCAAGCCCGCGCGGCTGACCGAGCCGAGGGACGCCGAGGAAGCCCGAGCCTTTGCCCAGGCGCAGCTATTGACCGGCAAGCCCGTCCTCTATGTCTGCAACGTCAACGAGGAGGATGCCGCGAACGGCAACGCGCTTTCCGCCAAGGTGTTCGAGAAAGCCAAGGCCGAGGGTGCGGAAGCCCTAGTCGTCTCGGCCGCGATCGAAGCCGATATCGCGGCGATGCCGCCCGAGGAGCGCGGCGACTTCCTGGGCGAACTGGGCCTGGAGGAAACCGGCCTCGCACGCGTGATCACGGCGGGGTATAAATTGCTCCATTTGCTCACTTTCTTCACCGTCGGCCCCAAGGAAGCGCGCGCCTGGACCGTCCATGCCGGCGCGACCGCTCCCGAAGCCGCGGGCGAGATCCACACCGATTTCGAGAAGGGTTTCATCCGCGCCGAGACGATTGCTTACGAAGATTATGTCGCGCTGGGCGGGGAAGCGCGTGCGCGCGAGGCCGGCAAGCTGCGGGCCGAGGGCAAGGCCTATATCGTCCAGGACGGCGACGTGATGCACTTTTTGCATAGTTGATCAGGGGCCAGCGCGCGCTTAGCTTCGCACTTTTCCCGCGAATCCTGAATATCGTGGAACTGGACGTTTCAAAGAGCGGCGGCGCACGGCGGCGCGATTATTTAGCAAAGCCGATGAAAATCCTACATTGAAATGGGGGCGAACAGCGGCTTTTGGTGGAAAGCGGACTTTCAACGGCCCTAAGTGCTGCCGTTATGCCGCTCGTGGCCGACGACCATCGCCCATCCCTCAGTGAGCGGCGGATGGTCAGCCGCAATGGTGACGTTAACACATCCATCCCAGTCGCGGTGACGCTGCAATAAGGTGACTGTCCGTCCCTGAAACTCGTGGCCGGGAGTTTGCACTACTCCCTCCCATTTCCCCGAGCCTGTGTGCGATAGCAGCAAGCTGAACGGGGTTGGAGGATCGCGTGAGGGGTTTGGATCAGTTCCGACCCAGCCCCACCCGTAGATCGGCTCCAGATATAGTATGGCTTCCACAATCACACTTTCGCCTTTGCAGCGAATGTCCGCAATGGGTCGTTAGCTGACATCGCCTCAGCTCTCGAACGCGGCAAGGATCGGGCACGGCCCGGCGACTCCCCCGCTGCACTCTCTTGCCAGCTTCCTCAGCGAATCCCGCGCGCGCGTCATCTCCGCGATCTTCGCATCGAGTGCCGCGATGCGTTCACGCGCCAGTTCGCGGGCGCGGGGGCGGTCGTCGCTGGCGTCGAGGTCCAGCAATTCGGCGATCTGCTCAAGCGTGAAACCCGCCGACTGCGCGGAGCGGATGAAGCGGAGGCGCCGCAGATCGGGCTCACCATAGCGGCGGATGCCGCCATAGAGATCGGCCCGCGCGGGCGTATCCAGCAGTCCGCGACGCTGATAATAGCGCACCGTCTCGACCCCCACGCCGCCCGCATCCGCCAGCTTTCCGATCGTTAGCACCGTCATCGCTTGACTCCGTACCATAGTACGGAAGCTATATGGGGCGCATGGACAGCAAAACAAAGCGCGCCGCGCTCTACCGCATGGTCATGCCAGGGCATGTCTGCCCCTATGGGCTGAAATCGAAATGGCTGCTGGAAAGCCATGGCTACACCGTGGACGACCAGTGGCTGCGCACCCGCGCCGAGGTCGATGCGTTCAAGGCCGAGCATGGCGTCGAGACCACCCCGCAGACCTTTATCGACGGGCAACGGATCGGCGGAAACGACGACCTTCGCCGCTTTTTCGGCAAGCACGGGCCCGCCAAGGGCGATACAAGCTACGTTCCGGTAATAATGGTGTTCGCGATGACGGCGCTGATGGCGGCGGGGGCAAGCTTCACGGTGAGCGGCAGCCCCTTCACGCTGCGCGCGGCCGAATGGTTCGTGAGCTTCAGCATGTGCATGCTGGCCTTGCTCAAGCTGCAGGATGTCGAGCGGTTCTCGACCATGTTCCTCAACTACGACCTGCTGGCGCGGCGCTGGGTGCCCTATGCCTATGTCTACCCGTTCGCGGAGGGGCTGGCCGGGGTGCTGATGACCGCCGGCGCGCTCGGCTGGCTTTCGGCGCCCGTCGCGCTCTTCATCGGCGGTATCGGCGCAGCTTCGGTGCTCAAGGCGGTCTATATCGATCGGCGCGAGCTCAAATGCGCGTGCGTCGGCGGATCGAGCAATGTGCCCCTGGGGTTCGTCTCTCTGACGGAAAACCTGATGATGATCGCGATGGCGGCCTGGATGCTGGTGCGCCCGATGGGAGGAATGTGATGCGCAATAGTCTGCTCGCTTTTGCGCTGATCGCGCCCGGCATCGCTGCGGCGCAGGATCATTCCGGCCATACCGGGCATGCGCCTGCGCCGTCATCGGCACCGCCTGCGCCGACACCGCCAGCACCAGCGCCAGCGCAGGACCATTCGATGCACCACGCCACGCCCCCGCTGCAAGATCACTCGACGCACGATATGGCGCCGGCGGCCGCCACCTCGACGGAGGGATCGGGCACAGCCCTGCTGCCCGGCGCGGAGGGTGCGATGCATGGGCTGCACCTCGCCACCGGCGACTGGATGGTGATGGCGCACGGCGTGCTCAACCTGGTCCATACCGATCAGGGCGGCCCCCGCGGTGGCGCGATGACCTTTGTCGAGTCGATGGCGATGCTGAGCGCGAGCCGCGAGTTCGGTGGAGGACGCGTGGCATTGCGCGCGATGGGCAGCTTCGAACCCGCGATGGGCCAGCGCGGCTATCCCAACCTGTTCGCGACCGGCGAGACCGCGTTCGGCCGCCCGCTGGTGGATCGGCAGCACCCGCACGACCTGTTCATGGAGCTGTCCGCCCGCGCGGAACTCGACGTGGCGCGCGATACGACGCTGTTCCTCTATGGCGGTCCAGTCGCCGAGCCGGCGCTCGGCCCCTCCGCCTTCATGCACCGGCGCTCCGCGCGCTATCTGGCGCTCTCACCGATCGGCCACCACTGGTTCGACAGCACGCATATCACTTATGGCGTGGTGACGGCGGGCGTGCGCACCCCCGCGCTCCAGCTCGAAGCCTCCGCGTTCAAGGGCCGTGAACCCGATGAGGAGCGCTGGAATGTGGACGCGCCGAAGCTCGATAGCTGGAGCGTCCGCGCGACCTTCACTCCTTCGCCCAACTGGACGGCCCAGTTCAGCCACGGACGGCTGAAGGAGCCGGAGGCGCAGCATGCGGGCGAAGACGAGCGGCGCACGACCGCGAGCGTGCATTATGGCCGGGGCGGCTTTTCCGCGATGCTGGGCTTTGCGGCCAAGGACCGCATCCCCGGCGACACGCTCACTGCCTGGGTGGCTGAGGCGAATTGGGACGTCACGACGAGCCACAGCCTGTTCGGCCGCGTCGAGAACGTCGCGAATGACGAGCTTTTCCCGGATCATGCCGATCCCCTCCACGACCGCGAATTCCGCGTCACGCGCTTCGAGGGCGGTTATGCCTATCGCTTGCCTCTTGGCCCGGCCGAACTGGCGCTGGGAGGCAGCCTCGCCGCTTACGCCAAACCCCGCGCGCTCGATGCGGCTTATGGCCGCGCGCCGATCAGCGCGACGGTGTTCGCCCGGCTTTCGCTGGGGAATTAGGCGTGCCAAGGTCAGCCATGCGCTGGACACCGAAACTCGCCGCCGCGGCCCTCGCCGCCGTGCTCCAGGCTTGCGCCGGCGGCCCGGTTTCGGCTCCCGCGCCGATCGCGGCGGTGGAGACCAAGGCGCCGGTTACGATCCTCGTTTCGATCGACGGCTTCAGGCCGGACTATCTGGAGCGTGGCGTGACGCCCAATCTGTCGGGCCTCGCGGCCAAGGGCCTGGCCGCGCCGATGCGGCCGAGCTTCCCGTCCAAGACCTTCCCCAATCACTGGACGTTGGTCACCGGATTGCGCCCGGATCGGCACGGGATCACCGCCAACAAGATGGAAGACCCGGCCCGGCCCGACGAAACCTTCACCATGTCCACCGACGATCCCTTCTGGTGGAACGCCGCCGATCCGATCTGGGTGGATGCCGAGAAAGCGGGGGTGCGCACGGCAACGATGTTCTGGCCGGGCTCGAACGTGGCGGTGGGGGGCGAACGCGCCAAGGACTGGCCCAATCCCATCACCGGCGGCGCGCGCCCGCGCGACTGGGCCCAGTTCAACATGATCATCGACAATGGCCAGCGCGTGAACGGCGTGCTCGACTGGCTCCGCCGCCCGGCCCGCATCCGCCCCGCCTTCTTGACCGTCTATTTCGACACGGTGGACACGGCAGGCCATGATTTCGGACCCGGCGATCCGCGCACTACCCAGGCCGTTGCCGACATCGACAAGCATATCGGCGACCTGCTCGCCGGGCTGGCCGAACTCGGCCAGCCGGCCAATCTGGTCATCGTGGCGGATCATGGCATGGCCGCGACCAGCAGCGACCGGACGATCGTGCTCAGCCAGCTGCTGCCCGCGGGATCATACCGTTCGGTCGAGACCGGCCCCTATGCGGGCCTGTTCGCCCTGCCGGGGCATGAGGCCGGGGTCGAGAAGGCGCTGTTCGGCGAGCGCAGTCATTACCATTGCTGGCGCAAGAGCGAGATTCCGGCGCGGCTTCATTATGGGAGCCATCCGCGGATTCCGCCTATCCTCTGCCTGGCCGAAGTCGGCTGGCAGTTCGCCGAGAAACCGCCGACGGCGCGCAAGGAAGGAGGCAATCATGGCTGGGACAATGCGGCGCCTGAAATGGCCGCCTTGTTCATCGCCAGCGGGCCGGCCTTCCGCCCCGGGAAATTGCCGGCATTCGACAATGTCCATGTCTATCCGCTGCTCCGCGACTTGCTGGGCCTGCCGGTGGCCAGGGGCAAGGATGGCGACGGCGCGGTGTTCAAGGGCGTGATGACGCCCTAGCCGCCAATCGCGCGACATGCTGCTTGCCAAACTCCAGTTTCCATACGAAACCTACCCCCATGCTCTATCTTGATGACATCGCCGTAGGCGCCAAGCGCAGCTTTGGCCGCTATGAAGTGACACGGGATGAAGTGCTGGATTTCGCGCGGAAATACGATCCCCAGCCCTTCCACCTCTCCGACCAAGGCGCGGCGGACACCCATTTCGGCCGCCTGGCGGCGAGCGGCTGGCACACTTGCGCGATGGCCATGGCGATGTTCGTCGAAGAGATGAAGGCGCACCCGCAAGCCAGCCTGGGTGCTGCGGGCGTGGATGAATTGCGCTGGCTCAAGCCGGTCTATCCCGATGACGTGCTGCGCTGCGAAAGCGAGGTGCTCGAAGTCAATCCGTCCAAGAGCCGACCGGAGATGGGCAGCCTCAAGAACCAGATGACCGTCTTCAACCAGCGCGACGAGCCGGTGCTGCGGTTTACGGCGCTCGGCCTGATGCGGCGGCGGGCGGCGTGATCTTTCCTCTCCCATCGGGAGAGGATTGCTCGGATTCAGGACCTTTTGCGTAGCAATGCCCTGTCGAAGCTGGGTAGAGGGGATCACCCTGTCGAGAGCATTCCCGTCATCCAACCTCGCTAGGGCGGCAAGCTGGCAGGCTCCGCTAGCCTTCTCCCCCTGGAGAAGGGTTTTAGACGAAAAAGGCCGGGGCTGCCCCCGGCCTTTTCTATGTTGCGAGCTGGCCGAAGCTCAGTGCTTCACGCCCCGCCACACGGTCAAATACGCGCCATAAGCGAGCGCTGTCGCGAAGAGCAGGAAGAGGACCACGGCGAGGCCGGCTGACTTGCGGCTCTGCGCGTGCGGCTCGGCGGTCCAGACGAGGAATGCCGAAACGTCCTTCGCCATCTGATCGACCGTCGCGCGGGTGCCATCGGCATAAGTCACCTGATTCTCGCTCGTGATCGGCGGTGGCATCGAGATATTGAGATTGGGGAAATAGGGATTGAAATACATTCCCTCGGGAGGCTTGGCGAACTCCGGGAAATGCTTGAGCGCTTCGGCCGAAGGCTTCTCGCCATAGCCGGTGAGCAGCGAATAGACATAGGCGCCGCCGTCGTGCCGGGCCTTGGCCATCAGGCTCAGGTCGGGCGGCGAACCGGTGCCGGCATAATAGACCTTGGGGATGCGATCCGAAGCCAGATTGTCGCGCTCGCCCCAGGTGCCGCCCTTTTCGTCGAACAGGGGCTGCTTGGTGCCCCAGTCCTTGGCGATCTTCTTCACTTCGGCCTCGGTATAGCCAAGGTCGTGAAGCTCGCGGAACGCGACTGCGTTGAGCGAATGGCAGGCCGCGCAGACTTCCTTGTAGACCTGGAAGCCGCGCTGGAGCTGCGCATTGTCGAACTTGCCGAGCGGGCCGTCCGAGGGAAGGTGCAGTTCCTTGGGATGCTTGTGCATCGCATGCTCGGCCGTCTCGGCCTCGGGCTCGTTGATCATCGTGCGGATCGTGCCGAACAATGCCAGCCCCAGCACGAAGACGAATGCGCCTCCGATCAGGAACTTCAGCGAGCGGATGAAGAGCGGAAACATTGGTCCTAATTCCCCTTACGCGCTCAGCGCCGTTTCGGTCATCCGCGATCCGCCATGATTGCCCAGCACCGCTTCTGTTATCGAGTTCGGCAGCGGCTTGGGACGCTCAAGGCGGGAGATGATCGGCACGATGATCAGGAAGTGCGCGAAATAATAGGCTGCGGTGATCTGGCTGGTGATCACGATTGCGGGCGTCGCCGCCGAGCCGCCGCACCAGCCGAGCACCAGCACGTCGAGCACCAGCAACCAGAAGGCGATGCGGTACATCGGGCGGAAATTCGCCGAGCGCACCGGCGACTTGTCGAGCCAGGGCAGGAAGAACAGCAGCAGGATCGAGCCGAACATCGCGACCACGCCCCAGAGCTTCGCCGGGATGATGAAGTCCGCGGTGAAGGCGCGCAGGATCGCGTAGAAAGGCCAGAAATACCATTCGGGCACGATATGCGCGGGCGTCGAGAGCGGGTTGGCCGGAATGTAATTGTCGGGATGGCCCAGCAGGTCCGGGTAGAAGAAGGTGAGGACCGCCAGGACGATCAGGAACACGCCCACGCCGACGCCGTCCTTGGCGGTGTAGTAAGGATGGAACGGGACCGTGTCCTGCTCGCCCTTCACCTCCACGCCGGTCGGGTTGCCCGAGCCAGGGATATGCAGCGCCCAGATGTGGAGGATCACCGCGCCGACGATCACGAACGGCAGGAGATAGTGGAGCGAGAAGAAGCGGTTGAGCGCCGCATCATCGGGCGCGAAGCCGCCGAGCAGCCACACGCGGATCCAGTCGCCGACCACGGGGATCGCCGAAAAGAAGCCGGTGATCACCTGCGCGCCCCAGAAGCTCATCTGCCCCCAGGGGAGGACATAGCCCATGAAGGCAGTCGCCATCGTCAGCAGGAAGATCACCACGCCGAGCAGGAAGACCATCTCGCGCGGGGCCTTGTACGATCCGTAATAGAGGTTCCGCCCCATGTGCATGTAGAGCACGATGAAGAACATCGACGCGCCGTTGGCGTGGGCGAAGCGGAGGAACCAGCCGGCGTTGACGTCACGCATGATGCCGATGTTGACGCTTTCGAATGCTCCCGCCGCGTTCGAATGAAAGTGCATCGCGAGCACGATGCCGGTGATGATCTGGATCATCAGCGCGACCCCGGCAAGAACGCCGAAATTCCAGAAATAATTGAGGTTGCGAGGCACCGGATAGCCGGCGCCGACCGCGTTATAGACGAAGCGCGGAAGCGGCAGCTTCTCGTCCAGATACCGCATCAGCGGATTCTTCGGCTCGTAATGCTTTGCCCAGGGGAAGCTCATGTCTCGCTACCTCAACCGACCACGACGACAGTGTCGGACGTGAATTCATAATCCGGAACCTGAAGGTTCGTCGGCGCGGGGCCCTGGCGGATGCGGCCCGCAGTATCATAGGCCGAGCCGTGGCACGGGCAGAAATAGCCGCCGAACGGCCCGCGATTCTCGCCTTCGCCCGCGCCCAGCGGCACGCAGCCGAGATGGGTGCAGACGCCCAGCGTGATCAGCCAGTTCTGCTTGCCTTCCTTGGTGCGCTCGGCGAGCGTTTGCGGATCGCGCAGGCTCGACACCGGCACGGCGTCCGCCTGGGCGATTTCCGCCGGCGTCAGGTTGCGCACGAAGAGCGGCTGCTTGCGGAAACTCGTCTTGATCGCTTGGCCCGGCTCGATCGCCGAGACATCGAGCTCGGTGCTCGACAGCGCCAGCACGTCCGCCGACGGGTTCATCGAATTGACCAGCGGCAGCACCGTCACCCCCGCGCCCACGGCAGCGACCGAGACGGCGGCATAGGTAAGGTAATCGCGGCGGCGCGGGTTCTCGATCAGATCGCCGCCCGGGGCGACCGTCATATCGGGGGGAACACCGTCTTGCATTGCCATGCTTCAGCCCTTGCACTTCGAAACTTGCCGCGACGGATGCGCGGGATACGGACGTGGAGCCGCCCGGTTGCCCCCGGTGGCTTGGGGCGCTGATAGACGCGGGGGGAGCCGTTTGCCAACAGCATTTTGTCACGGCTCCGGACCGTGCACACCTTATTGCGTCATACCCCCGAAAGCGGGGAGCAGGAGTCGCGCGACACGCCTCGCATGGCCATCGGTCCCCGCTTTCGTGGGATGACGCGCAGAGCCTGAGCGGTTAAGCGCACCCACCATGCGACTAGCCCTGTTCCAGCCCGAGATCGCCGGCAACGTCGGCGCGGTCCTGCGCCTCGCGGCGTGCCTTGGCGCTGGCGTCGATCTGATCGAGCCGATGGGGTTTCCGTGGAGCGACAAGGCGCGCAAGCGATCGGCGATGGACTATGACGATCATGTCGAAATCGCCCGCCATGCCGATTGGGACGCGTTCGCCGCCCGGATTCCGGGGCGGCTAATCCTGTTCACCACCAAGGGCGGCACGCCGCTTCCCCAGGCCGGCTTCGAGCCTGGCGACACATTGCTGTTCGGCTCCGAGAGCGCCGGCGCGCCCGAATTCGTCCACATCCGCGCCGATATGACCGTGCGCATACCGATCAAGCCGCCGCTACGCTCCTTGAACCTGGCCGTTTCAGCGGGCATCGCGCTGGCCGAGGCGCTGCGGCAGACCAATGGATGGCCGGAATGAAAGAACTGGACGAACAGCAGCAAGCGGCCCGCGCGTGGTTCGAAAGCCTGCGCGACGCGATCTGCGCGGAATTCGAGAGCATCGAGCGCGAGGCGGGATCGGACGCTTCGTTCGAATATCTCCGCTGGGACCGCACGGACCCTTCGGGCGGGCCCGGGGGCGGCGGCGTGCGTGGGGTGATGAAGGGCGAGGTCTTCGAAAAGGTGGGCGTCAACGTCTCGACCGCTGGCGGGGCATTCGAAGGCGATTTCGCCAAGACGATCCACGGCGCGGGGGAGGACCCAAGCTTTTTCGCGACGGGCATCAGCCTGGTGGCGCACATGGCCAATCCGCATGTGCCCGCCGTCCATATGAACACGCGCTTCCTGTGCACCACGAAGCGCTGGTTCGGCGGGGGCGCGGACCTCAATCCCCCGTTGCCCTGTGAAGACGACACCGCCGAGTTCCATGCGGTTCTGAAGGCTGCGTGCGATGCCCATGATGCGGCATATTATCCGCGCTTCAAGGAATGGGCGGACGAATATTTCTACATCCCCCACCGCAAGGTCCATCGCGGCGTGGGCGGCATTTTCTACGATCACCTGGACAGTGACTGGGACGCGAACTTCGCCTTCACTCAGGATGTCGGGCGCGCGTTCCTCGAAATCTATCCGCGCATCGTCCGCCTGCGCATGGCAACGCCATTCACGGATGCGGACAAGCAGCGGCAGCTGGAATGGCGCGGCCGCTATGCGGAGTTCAACCTGATCTATGACCGGGGCACGTTGTTCGGCCTAAAGACCGGCGGCAATGTCGATGCGATCCTGATGAGCCTGCCCCCGATGGCGAGCTGGGCGTGATCTACTCCCCTCCCGCTTGCGGGAGGGGTCGGGGGAGGGCATGTCCAGTTGCGATGACGGTCGTGACAGCCCCTCCCCTAACCCCTCCCGCAAGCGGGAGGGGAATTTAAGTATGGCCTTGACTCCGGTCCCCGGTGACCAGCTCGCCGCGGTCGTCACTGCGATGGATATGCGCGAGCGGCCGCTGCCCAAGCCGCTGCCGCCCTCGCCCTTTCGCCTGGTCCATTGGGACAAGCCGGACAGCGAACGCTACCGTACGCTGTTCCGCCGCGTCGGCGAGCCCTGGCTATGGTATTCGCGGCTGGCGATGGACGAGGAGCGGCTGCGCGCGATTCTCGACGACCCCCAGGTCGCGGTCTATGCCGCGGTCGATCGCGGGGGCATCGAGATCGGCATGATTGAGCTCGATTTCCGCGCGGAGGCAACTTGCGGCCTCACATATTTTGGATTGATCCCGGAACTGGCGGGCAAGGGGCACGGCAACTGGCTGATGGCGCATGCGCTGGCCTTTGCCTGGCAGAAGCAGGTGCGCCGCGTCTGGGTGCATACCTGCACGCTCGATCACCCCGCCGCTCTGCCATTCTATCGCCGCCACGGCTTCGTGCCCTACAAGCGCACGCTGGAGACTTTTCCCGATCCGCGGCTGCTGGGGCTGTTGCCTGCGGAGGCCGCGCCTCAGATACCTTGTTTAGGCTCGGAGCGGCGATAGGCGGCGACCCGCGCCAAGGCGAGCGTGAGCCATGCCATGCTGCCGACAGCGGCGACCAGGAAATAGCCCGACGCCTCCAGCGCGCGGCTGTCACCCAGCCCCGCGCCGATTACGCCGAGCGGGATGCTGCCCAACAGGATGATCAGGGCGGCCACCAGGATCGTGGCCGCCGCGATCGCGAGCAGCAGCAGCCAGTTCAGCCCTGCGCTACGCCGCCATCCTTGCCGAAACGCCGCGATCACGCCCGATTCGGGTGCGGCGGCAAGCGCGGGCGCGGCCAGCCACGTCCTGCCGAAGAGAAACAGCCCCGGCAGCACGAGCAGCGACATGCCGATGCCAAACAGGATGGCGGCGGCAAGATCCACCGCGAGAAGCGGGATCGTTCGGCGAAGCGTGGCCATCAACACTTCTCCCAGCGTCCGGTCCCCATGCTGCAGAAACAGCGTGAACACGGCGAAAGTGCCGAAATCGATCGCGAGATTGGCGAGCAGGATCGGGCCCAGATTGGCGCTGTAGAATGCGCGCACCGCTTCGTTGAGCTTTATCGGATCCGGATCGTCCGGCATCCCGCTTTGCGCGAGCAGGAACAGGATCCCGAGGATGGGCAGCAGGAAGAACACGCCGGCGATGGCGCCCAGCATCTCGCGATGGCTGCGCCACATCGCTCCGGCGTCGGCGAGCACGCCGGAGAAGGAGAAGCTCATGCGATGACTACGCCCTCACGCAGGCCGGCCGCCGCGGTGAGCGCCAGATAGAGCTTGGCGGTGAAGGCGGGGATCAGCACGGTGAAGCCGGTCTGCACCGCCGCGACGACGATCGAAGTCAGCACACCCGCCAGCGACACGCCGGCCCGGTCGCCACCCGCGACCAGCGCGAAGATGCTGCCGAATACGGTGTTTGCGGCGAGGATCGACACCCAGGATACGAGCGCGAACAACAGGATCACGCCGATCACCCGCCAGGCGACGCCGCGCGTGAGCTTCCACGACTGGCGCAGCGCACCGAGCCAGCGCCCTTCGCGCACGATCACCGGCGTGGTCACGATCAGCCGCGCGGCCGCCCATAGGAGCAAGCCCGCCAGCACCAGCATATAGATGGCGACGAAACCCGCCATGGCCGGAGCGATATCGACTTCGCGGCGCTCGGCGATCGCCGCCAGGTCCACGCCATTGGCGCTCAGCACCATCGGCACCGGCAGGAGGAGCACGAACACCGCCGCGATCGTGACCACCGCCACAAGCAACGCCGCGGGCAGCCGCTTGCCCGCCACTCGGCCCGCGCCGTCCACCCCGGCGACGTTGAGCGCCATCACCGTGATGGTCAGCGAACCCCAGATTGAAAGCACGCCGAAGCCGAGCTGAACCAGGCGCAACGTGAGGATCAGCGCAGGGTCGGCGCCCTCCATCGCGGCCTGAAAATTGCCCTCGATCGAAGCCGGCACGAAAAAAGCCAACAGCGCGATCGGCAGGATCGCCGCGATATTGTCGGTCAGAAATTCCGCCGTCCGATCCCAGACGGTTCCCATCTTCACCATGCCTTTGCGTCCCCTAGTCCGCTGCCGTCCCTGTTAGCCCCCCGGCAATCCGTTGCCAATGCTTGCTTAAAGCCGTGCGCTCGCGCAATCGCCCTGGGCAATGAGCGCTGACGTGGAATGGCGGGTCGAGCCCGCGCCGATCGACTATGCGGAAGCCCATGCCGCGATGGAGGCGCGCGCCGCGGCGGTGACCGCGCACCAGGCGCGCGAACTCGTGTGGTTGCTCGAACATCCGCCGGTCTACACCGCCGGCACAAGCGCTACCGACGACTCGGAACTGCTCGATCCGCGCTTTCCGGTGCACCGCACCGGGCGCGGCGGGCGCTACACCTATCACGGCCCGGGCCAGCGCATCGGTTATGTCGTAATGGATCTGCGAAAGCGGCGGCGCGACGTGCGCTGCTATGTCCATGCGCTCGAGGGATGGGTGATCGCCGCTTTGGGCGAGGTGGGCGTCGAAGCGTTCCGCGCGCCGGGACGCATCGGTATCTGGACGCTGGATCGCGGGCGCGAAGCGAAGATCGGCGCACTCGGCGTACGCATTCGTCAATGGGTTACGCTCCACGGTTTCGCCGTAAACCTGAACCCTAACCTCACGCATTTCGGCGGAATCGTGCCCTGCGGCATCCCTGATTTTCCAGTCACCAGCACCGCCGCTCTCGGCCTCGACGTAACCGCCGAGGGCTTCGATGCCGCATTGTCCGCCGCATTTTTGCCGTTTTTAGACGCTTTGGCGGTGGATTAGGCGAAATCGTGTCTTGAGGGCTTGCCCCGAACCGTCTAATGTCCACGACGGTTTGGGGTAATTGCGGCGTATCCGTCCTTTCCAAATCCATTATCTAGGGAGCTATTCTAATGCGTGCAGTCATTTCCACCCTCGCGATCGCCGGCGCGGCCCTTCTGGCCTCGGCGTGCACCAGCAACGAAACCACCAACGTCACCAACACGACCGAAGTCGTTCCTGTCGAGAACGTGACGACCAGCGACACGATGGTCACGAACATCGATGCGGCCGCTCCGATGGGCAACACCATGGAGACGACCAACACGATGTCGACGTCCAACACCATGGGCAACGCCATGTAATCACGCGCAAGCGTGTTTTCGGATAAGGGCCGTCCGGGCGACCGGGCGGCCCTTTTCTTTCTCCACGGCGAATGGGCGGCTCGGCTCGCCGCCGTCTCGAAAAAAGGGGCTTGGGCGCGGAGTCGAAAACCCCTAGTCGTGCGCCTCTCAGTTAAGAGTAGAGGGCAAGATGCTCGTTCCGCGTACCCTGATCGTGTTGGCCGCTGGAGTCGGCCTGTTGGCCGCCGCACCGGCTTCCGCGCAATTTTTCCTCAAGCCGGCCAATCTGGCGGGCGCGCCTGTCACCGGCGCCGAGCCCGGAATGACCGGCCCGGCGCTCCCAGGCGCCACTCCTGTCGAGCTTCGCGCCGCCTTGGTGTGGAACCTGCGCGCCGCGCTCAATGTCGCCGCGCTGCAATGCCAGTTCGAGCCGACGCTGCTGACGCTGGATTACTATAACGCGGCGCTCAAGGATCACTCGGTCGAGCTGCGCACCTCTTATGTGACGCTGGAGAAATATTTCGCTCGCACCGCGGCGGACAAGAAGGCCGGCCAGACCGAACTCGATAAGTTCGGCACGCGTGTCTATTCGGGCTTTTCGACGGTGGGCGGCCAGCTATCCTTCTGCCAGACGGCGGGATCGATCGGCCGCGACGCGCTGTTCACGCGCGTCGGCCGGTTCGGCGACCTGGCCGAGAGCAGGATGCGCGAACTGCGCCAGAGCCTGCTTGCCTGGGGCGAGCAATATCGCGCCGGCGGCTATCGCCCGCAGCTTTACTTCGTGGGCGGCGCACTCCCGCCCTTCGGCAACGACAAATGCTGGAAGAAGGACTCGTACCAGCCGAAGAAGTGCGGTCCGCTTCCCGCGGGGTGATGGCTGCTTGTTAACGGCATCGGCCCGCTCCCAAATCAAACAAGCCTCAGCGCAGCCCCAGCAGTTTATGCGCCTGTAGAGACAATCGCCATCTGGGCCGCGCCATCGCGAGGGCGAGCGCGGCCTGAAGATTGGCCTCGGCATCGGCGCTGTCCATCGGCTGGATCAGGAAATGCGCGAAGTCCCAGCCTTCGATCGCCTCAGGCTCCACGCCGGGCTGCGGCCAGACCAGCTTGAGCTCGTCACCGGTGCGCTGGACCACCCGGCTGCCCGCCTTGGGGCTGATGCACACCCAGTCGATGCCCGGGTGCACGGGCAAGGTGCCGTTGCTCTCGATAGCGATGCGGAAGCCGCGCGCGTGGAGCGCATCGATCAGCGCGCCATCGGCCTGGAGCATGGGCTCGCCGCCGGTGAGCACCACGAAGCGCCGTTCGCTCCCTTCGCCCCAATGGGTTTCGGCGGCTTCAGCCAGCGCGTCCGCATCGGCGAACTTACCCCCGCCGGCTCCATCGGTGCCGACGAAATCGGTGTCGCAGAAGGTGCAGATTGCGTCGGCGCGATCCTGCTCGCGCCCGGACCACAGATTGCATCCGGCAAACCGCACGAACACCGCGCGCGCACCGGCATTGACCCCCTCGCCCTGAAGCGTGAGGAACATTTCCTTGACCGCATAGCTCATGGAATCGCGGCGTAGCGCGTGGGATCGGGCAGCCCGGCCTCTTCGAAGCCCTTGGCGCGCAGCCGGCAACTGTCGCACAGCCCGCAATGGAGACTGCCGGGCGCGGGATCGTAGCACGACCAGCTCATGCCCGCGTCGAGCCCGAGCCGCGCCGCTTCGCGAACGATATCGGCCTTGCTCATATGCTGGAGCGGCGCCTGGATCCGCAAGGGCTGCCCTTCGACGCCCGCCTTGGTGGCCAGTTCGGCCAGGCATTCGAAGCCATGGATGAATTCGGGGCGGCAATCGGGATAGCCCGAATAATCCAGCGCATTCACCCCGATATAGATATCGCGCGCGCCGGAGGCCTCCGCCCAGCCCAGCGCCAGGCTAAGGAAGATCGTGTTGCGCGCGGGAACATAGGTGACCGGAATATCAACCCCCACGCCCGACTTCGGCACGTCGATCTCGGCGGTGAGCGCTGAGCCGCCGAAAGCGCGAAGATCGAGCGGCATCACGATATGGCGCTCGGCCCCAAGCGCCGTCGCGATCCGCCGGGCCGCGGCCAATTCGACCTGATGGCGCTGGCTATAGTCGATCGAGAGCGCGAGCAGCCGGTGCCCGTCCTCCTTTGCGCGCGCGGCGCTGACCATCGAATCCAGTCCGCCCGAAACCAGGACGATCGCTACGCTGTCACTCATGCGAGGCCCCTAGCCGGATTTCCCCCGGAATAAAAATGGGCCGCCCGAAGGCGGCCCAGGATAGGGAAAACCCATTGCCAGAGAGGAAGCTCCGGGAGGAGCGACCAAATGGTAAGCCGGGGCGCATGAAGAATGCGTAAAGGCCGGGCCAAATTCAGCAGGGTCCGAGCAAGCGCCCTTCATAGGTTTCGGAAAATGGAGCCCCGTCGATCACCCCCTGGGTGTCGAGGCTGATCAGCTTGCTCGTTTCCACCGTCAGCGTGGTGCGGCCCTGCCCGTGACCTGGGCAGGTGTAGCGAACCGTGGCGGTGCTCGCGCCATTGTCCATCACCACAATCTGGCACCGCGCGGTCTTGTGCTGGACCTGGAGCAGCGCCCGCGGATTGCCGACGCACAGCCGGCGCACGCCGCCACCAGCAAGCCGAAGCTGCCATTGGCCACGCTCAACCGCGCGCAACGCGGCGATCGGCTCACCGCCCTGCGCAGTCGCGCCGCCGCCGCCGAAAAGCAGCAAGCCACCGGCTATGGCCGGGCGCAGGAACCGCCTTGGACTCATCTTAAACTCCCGCCCCCGGGCACGCGTCCCGACCCTTGCCGATTCGCGCAACTCCAGCGGATATGCAGTGGATTTCGCGAATTACAACGGTGGCGAAACGAAGTCAGTGGCCCGCACCGGAAATTGCTTCGAGCAAAAGGCGCAGTCGACCGAGATCAGCCCGTTCGCATCGGCCATCGCGGCGCGTTCGTCCTCCGGAAATTTTCCCAATACTTGCAGGATGTAACCCGCATCGCAGCGGCATCCTCGCGAGAGCCCGACATCGGCGAGGATGCGGACTTCCGGCTCTTCGTTGAACAGTCGCCACACCAGGGTCTCCAACGGGATAGACGGATCGGCAAGCTCGTCCGCGCCCATAGTGCCGCCGAGCACCGCGACATGCTCCCATTCGGGATGGTCGAGCCGCGTGTGCAAGCGCTCGCGCCCTTCCTCCCCCTCGGGCAGATGCTGGAGGAAGATGCCGCCCGCGATCAGCTTGCCGGCCGCGTCTCGGCGGACGCCGATGCGCACGAGGCTGGGTATCTGCTCCGACTGCAGGAAATAGTTCTCCGCGGCCGCACCGATCGAATCGCCGTCGAGCGGCACGATACCCTGATAGCGCTCTTTCGTCAGCGCCTGATCGAAGGTGATCGTCAGATAGCCCTTGCCGAACATCGCATAGAGCGACGGACTCTCCCCGAGCATCGCCAGCCGGTCGGCATCGAACTGGACATAACCGCGCAGCTCACCGCCCTTATAATCGCATACCAGCAAGCCGATAATGCCCCCGCTGGTCTGTGCCTGGAGCGTCATCTGGCCCTGGGCCTGCTTGAGCGTGGAGCCTAGCAAGGCAGTGAGGGTCAGCGCTTCGGCGAGCAGCCGCTCGATCGGCTCGGGATAAGCGTGTGCCGACAGGATCTCGTCGAGCACGGGTCCCAGCCGCGCGACGCGGCCGCGGGCGTGGCGATGCGGCAGGGTGAAGCCGAGCGCACGGTCGAGATCGGTGGGTGCGGAGGCGGTCATGCTTCAGTCTCCAACCGCTCACCCTGAGCTTGTCGAAGGGCCTTGCCTTACATGCTCATGCCGGAGGCGAGGAACCCTTCGACAAGCTCAGGGTGAGCGGAGGTTGTTGCGTTTGCGTCGATGTAGGAGCGGCGTCCCGGCGCCGCAACTCAGCCGATCTGCCCGAAGCACCAGCGCAGCACCGACTTTTGCGCATGCAGCCGGTTTTCAGCCTCTTGCCAGATCAGCGATTGGGGACCGTCGATGACCGCATCCGCCACTTCCTCGCCGCGATGCGCGGGAAGGCAATGGAGGAATATCGCGCCGGGCTGGGCCGCCGCCATCAGCGCCTCATCGACCTGGAACGGCATCATCGCCGCAAGCTTGGTCTCGGCATGCGCCTGGCCCATCGATATCCAGGTGTCGGTGACTACCACGTCCGCGCCCTCCGCCGCTTCCCTCGCGCTGCCCACGACGCGCGCGCGGCCCCTGCCCCGGGCCACGTCATCGTCACTCGGCTGGAAGCCCTGCGGACACGCCGCGACCACGTCGAAATGCATCAGCCCGGCGGCTTCCATGATCGACGCCAGCACATTGTTGCCGTCGCCCAGCCACGCGACCTTGAGGCCCGGCAGCGCGCGGCCGCTCTCGATGATCGTCAGCAGATCCGCCATGATCTGGCAGGGATGCGAGGCGTCCGTGAGGCCGTTGATCACTGGCACGGTTGCGTGCGCGGCCATCTCGACAACCTTGGCGTGATCGTCGGTGCGGATCATGATCGCGTCGCAATAGCCGCTGAGGACGCGCGCGGTGTCCGAAATGGGCTCGCCGCGGCCCAATTGCATTGAGCTTGCGTCCATGACGATGCTGGCGCCGCCGAGCTGGCGGATCGCCATGTCGAACGAGACGCGAGTACGGGTGGAGTTCTTCTCGAACACCATCGCGAGGACATGGCCGGCGAGCGGCGCGTCCGTATCGGCCTTGCCCTTGGCGAAGCCGGCACGCGCCGCCTTGCGATCAAGCGCATCGGCGAGCATCGCGGCGATCGCGTCTGGCCCTGCGTCGGACAGGTCGAGGAAGTGACGGGTCACTGTCCCTCTCCCTTTGGGAGAGGGAAGGAGCCGCGAAGCGGCGGGAGGGTGAGGGCAGGATGAAAGCAACTGCCCTCACCCTTCCCACTCAGCCTTGCCGAGCGGGCCCAGCGTCGGGTGAACAGCGCCCCGCGCTGTTCAGGCCATGCTGGGGGCATGGCCGACCCGACGCTCCTCTCCCGATGGGAGAGGGAGCTATGCATGGCCAGCCACCGCGAACGACCGCGCGCCGGCACTAAGCCGCTCTACGCACTCGGCTATGTTATCCTCATTGATCACCAGCGGCGGCAGCACACGGAACACATTCTCGCCCGCCGCCACGGTCAGCAGCCCGTGATTGTCGCGCAGGTGCGCCACGAAATCGCGCGCGACCGCGGGTTCCTTCATCTTGATGCCGAGCATCAGGCCCTTGCCCCGGATTTCATCGAACAGATGATCATGATTGGGGATCAGCTGCTCGAAAGCCTGGCGCAGCCGATCGCCCATCTTGACGACATGCTCCAGGAAGCCCTCTTCCAGCATCACGTCGAGCACTGCCTGCCCGGCCGCCATGGCCAGCGGATTGCCGCCATAAGTCGATCCATGCGTGCCGATGACCATGCCCTTCGCCGCCTCCTCGGTGGCGAGGCAGGCGCCGAGCGGAAAGCCCGCGCCGATGCCCTTGGCGACGGTCATGATATCGGGCTCGATGCCGTAATGCTCATAAGCCCACATCTTGCCCGTGCGCCCATAGCCGCACTGGATCTCGTCGAGGATCAGCAGCAGGCCATGCTCGTCGCATGCCTTGCGCAGGCCCCGGATGAACTCGGGAGTGCCGGCGGTCATCCCGCCCTCGCCCTGCACTGTCTCGACCAGGAAGCCGGCCGTCTCGCCGTCGATCCTGGCGAGCGCGCCTTCGAGATCGTTGAACGCCACATAATCGAAGCCCGGCAGCAGCGGCTCGAAGCCGTCGCGCATCTTGGCCTGGTCGGTCGCCGAGATCGCCCCGATCGAACGGCCGTGAAAGGCGTTCTTGAAAGTGATCAGCTTATGCCGCTCGGGCGCGCCGTTGACATAGTGATAGCGCCGCGCGGTCTTGATCGCGCACTCGATCGCCTCGACGCCCGAATTGGTGAAGAACACCGTATCGGCGAAGCTCACATCGATGATGCGCTGCGCCAGCGCCTCGCCCTGCGGAGAGCCATAGAGATTCGAGACGTGCATCAGCGTAGCGGCCTGATCCGCTATCGCCTTCACCAGATGCGGATGGCCGTGCCCCAGCGCATTGACTGCGATGCCGGCGGCGAAATCCAGATACTTCTCACCGCGCTCGCCATAGAGATGGACGCCCTCGCCTCGCACCGGCCGCACACCGCACCGCGGATAAACGGGCATGAGCGGGCTGATAGGCACGTCGCATCTCCTCAAACGAAAAAAGCGGCCATCGGAGGCCGCCGGAAGCGCGCTTTTACGGGGTGGTGGTGGAAGGCGTCAACACCGCAGAGGGATTCCACCGCACCGCTGCGAATGCTAAATCAAAGTAATGGTAGCCAGGATGATGGCCGCCACAACGCCGACCACCATTAGCCATTTCATCATCCGGAATGTGAGTTCGCCGGCCTTCACGCGCCTCCATTCGCTCTTCAGGACCATTGCACCGACCTCTATAACTTCCGCCTCGATCGTACCCAGTCGCTCGGCGTGCTCGCCAAAACCCGAGTTCATCAGCAATTCGGTCTCTTCGAAGAGTTTGCGTAGACGCGCGGGTCCATCCTCGTCCGGGTTTAGCCGAAGCCGGAGTCGAGTGATTGCCTGATTAGCGGCCACATAGTCTTGCCGGGCATGTTTCCAATGATCGGTGGAAGCTTCCTGGATAACCGACTCGATGCTGTGAATCGCCATTATCGACGAAATCAATATGCCTATGTCGTCGCGAACCGCATCAATCCAAGCTTGGCGGAATTCAGATGTTTTATGTTCCTTGGCGACGATAAGACCGACAAGCGACAGCAACGCTGCGATGACGGCGGCGGTAATCGGCCCCAGCGCGGCGTCCGGCAAAGCCATCAGCTCTTGATCTTCCAGCCGCTGCGCAACAGGGCGTAGCAGGCCAGCCCCAGCACCACATCGAGCCCCAGGATCACTGTGCTGCCCAGCCAGATCGGCGAATCCGCTACGCCCAGAAAGCCATAGCGAAAGCCCGAGATGATATAGAAAAACGGATTGAGATGACTGATCGTCTGGAAGGTCGGCGACAGCTTCTCGACCGAATAGAAAGTGCCCGAAAGCAGCGACAGCGGCGCCACCACGAAATTGGTCACCGCTGCGGCGTGATCGAATTTCTCCGCCCAGGTAGACGTGAGCACGCCGAGCAACGCCAGGAAAGCCGAACCGAGCAGCCCGAACCACAGGATCGCCCACAGATGCTGGGGCGCCACGTTCACGCCCGGCCACAGCGCCATCGCCAGCCAGACCGTTGCGCCCACGCAGAATGCGCGGGTAACCGATCCGCCGACCAAAGCCGCGAGCAGCTCGGCCGTCGAAAGCGGCGGCATCAGATAATCGACGATCGTCCCCTGGATCTTGCCGACAAGCAGCGAGAAGCTCGCATTGGCAAAGGCATTTTGCAGCATGCCCATCACGATCAGCCCCGGCCCGATGAAATCGGCGAAGTGAATCTCCTGGCCCTGCAGGCTCACCGTGCGGCCTCCACCCCCTAATGCGACGGTGAAAATCACCAGGAACATCAAGGTCGTGACCGCTGGTGCCCACACCGTCTGGAGCTGGACCTTGAAGAATCGGCGCACCTCCTTGATATAGAGCGTGCGAAGCCCTCCCCAATTTACGTTGCGGATCACCGGAACGCCGGGTTCTGGAAGGTTTTGACCGATTTCAGGCTGGCTGGACATGCGAGGTTCGCGTAACCCTTGCCTGCGCTGGCTGCAAGGCGAAGGAAGACAAGTGAGCTGGACCGACGAGCGTATCGAAACGCTGAAGAAGATGTGGGATTCAGGGCTTACCGCGACTCAGATCGCCGAGGAACTGGGTGGCGTCAGCCGCAACGCGGTGATCGGCAAGGCGCACCGCCTGGGCCTCCCCGCGCGCCCGTCTCCCGTCAAGCCCAACGAGGCCAAGGCCGCCGCCAAGGCGGCCGCACCCGCGCCGGCGGCTCCAATTGCCGCACCCAAGCCGGCCCCCGCGCCAGCCGCGCCCGAACCTGCACCGCGGAGCGCCGCGACTTCGACGCCGAGCGCTACCGGCGAACTCGCCTCCGCGCCAAAGCATGAAGGTCCGGTGATGCGCTCGGTCGGCCCCGGCGGCTTCCTGCGCCAGAATCCCGGGGAGCAATCCGCGCCGATCACGCCAGCCCCGCCGCGCCGCCTGGTTCCCGCCAAGCCCAGCGAGGCGATCGCCGGCAAGACCGGCCTGCTCGACCTGAACGACCGCATCTGCAAATGGCCGCTGGGCCATCCCGGCGAGCCCGATTTCCATTTCTGCGGCGACAAGGTGAACCCGGGCTTCCCTTATTGCGTGGCGCATTGCGGCCACGCCTATCAGGCGCAGCTCCCCCGGCGCGACCGCCGGCCCCCGCCTCCGCTACCCTTTGGCGGCCCGCGCGTCCGCTGAACGCACCGAAATTTCGGCTATGGGGCTCAGCGCGCCCATTGTTTTTCGAACGCCCAGGCTTCCTCGAAACCGATCAGCGAGCAGAATTCCTTGAAGTCCAGCAGGGGCATCTCGGCAGGGAGAGCGTGCCGCACGCGCGGCGCATTCCTCCTCGCTGGTGAGCGCCTCGACGAACAGCACCTCCGCGCCCGCCTCGCCATATAAAGCCCGCGCGGGCGAGCGCCCCCTCCAAGCCTTCGCTCTGACGTGCGTCGGTGCGTGCGATGATCAGCGTTTGCGGGGTCGCGCCGGCGGCGCAGGCGACACGGATCTTCTCGGCCATGCCTCGAATTTCACGGCCACGGCCTGAACGGCGGGCAGCTTGAGAAAATGATCCCAGAACGCCTGGGCCAGATGCGCATGATCATGCGCGAACAGTTCGGCGATCTCGGCACAGCCCTGCGTGACTGCGCCACCGCAATGGGGAACATCGCGGGCCAGGACCGACGAATGACGCCGCCAGCGCCAAAATGCGCCCGCCGCTTCGTGGTGCCGGATATGCGTACGCACCCTAGATCGAGTTGAGTTCAAGGTGAGGTGGGCCACGCGACCGCGCTATCCTGATCAAAGAAAACGGGGCGGGATGACCATCGTCGTCCCGCCCCGGTTAAGAGCCCAGCCGAATTTGGCGGGTCGCGTCGGTCTGCCTGACTTGCCTGGGACGCCGGACCTGTTCGGGCGGGATGGCGCGAAGCGGCGTGCGGCACGTGCGCGCGCAGCGGCCAGCTTTCAGGACGTGCAGGCCGTGAAGTTGCGAGTTTCGGTGGAAATCGCCCGCGCTTATGTGCAGCGTGCCACGCTGGTGCGCCGGCTCGAACTCGTCGATACGAGCCTGACGACCGCAGCCGAGCTTGATCGGATCATTCGGGTTCGCAACCAGGAAGGCGCCGCGAGCAAGGTCGAGGTGGGCCTGCAATCGATCCGCCTGAAGCAGCTTCAGGCCGAACGCAGCCGCATTTCCGAAGCGCTGGACCAGACCCGTGGCGCGCTGGTGTATCTGGTGGGAGAAGAAGCTCCCGGCTTCAAGGTCACGCCGGGCGACCTCACCGCCTTCACGACGCCGGCTATCGAAGTGCCCAGTCCAACGCAGCTCATCGAGAGCCGTCCAGACATCGTGCCGTGTCGAAGGCCTGATCCGCCTCTGGGGGGCCGGCTGTGCTCCCCTGGCAAGACTGGCCGGGGGCGACAGGGAAGTATCGAGCATGCCGTCAGTCGGCTGGACGTGGTCCCGCACCAAGGTCTGCTTCCTGCCCGCATTCGAATGTTGGCGGGATCGCCGGTGCGCTTGAAGCGTGGTTTGCTCGGCCGAAATCGTCATCTGTCAGCCGGTTCCGGAGTTTTGGCGCTCCTCGGAAGAGACCGGAAACATCTTGTTGCGGTGGATGGTCCAGTCGTTGAGCTTCTGGCTGATCTTGCCCATGAGCAGCTCGGTCGGGACATCGCAAAGCCCGAACGATCTCCGGTCTTCCGACAGCATGGAGAGCCGGGTCAACAATTGTTCGCTGCGGACTATCCTCTGTTCCGCCGCGGCGAGTTGCTCGTTTTGCTCTTGCCCAGCGATCCGGCGCGCGGGCTCGCCACCGCGCCGTTCCTGCTTGCATTCAAGTGGCTTGGAATGAGGCATGCGCCCTGTGTGCGGCGCAACGGCACTCTCTCTCCATATAATATATTAGATAGTCCTTGGCGCATCACGGACCGGTAGAGCGTTAGTCGGCGCTCTTTCCAAAAGGGTGCTTCACCGCCTCCCAGGCGCCTTGGAGAATTCCGGAAGGTGATGGTGGCACCAGATCGCCGACCCTGTCCCTGATCGACGGATCGGCACGCTCGGTGCGCACCAGATGGAGGTAGCTGGCGTCGTATTGCCCGAGCTCGCTCAGGCGCTTGAAATCCAGCACTACCAAAACCTTGTTGTTAAGCTCGATCAGTCCGTCAGACCGCAGTTGCTGGATCATGCGGTTAGCGTGAACGGGTGTCATCCCGGTAGCCTCCGCGAGTTCCTCCTGGGTAAGTGGGAAAGGCACGATGTTGTCGCCGCCTTGGCCCACGATACGGTGGCGGATCAGCAGCTCGCAGAAGATGTGGGCCATGCGTTGCAGGGCATCGCGAATCCCATGGTTGACGATCCACTCCCGAAGCACAGCCGAGTCCGTCATGGTGCTCCACCACATTGCCCTAGTCAGGTTTGATGACTCGGTGAGCAGCTTCTCCATTTCGCTTGCCGGTATGAGAACGCAGGTGGTTTCGGCGAGCGCGACCACATCGTGGTCCATCGCTTCGAGGATGAACACCTCGACATCGCAGAGATCCCCCGGGACCAGAAATGCCATTAGCTGGCGGCTGCCATCCCGCAGTGTCTTCGAGCGGGTTGCCAGCCCCTTCGTGATCAGGTGAATGTTGTCGACCTTGTCCCCTACGCCGATGATAGTCTTTCCCCGAGGGAAGATGGTCGACGGATGCTCCAGCAGCTCGTCGAGCCGCATGCGCTCCGAGCCTTCGAAGCGGGTGAACTGCTCGAGCTTCATAGTTAGGGGATTAGACACAAAAATCTCCTCCTCCGAACGTCCTAACGCAAGACCCGTGGGTTCTAAATAGCAATGTCAGCTTGATAGAAGGGCTGTGGCCCGGGGACTGGAACCGGCAGCACACGGTCAAAATAAGCCCGGGCAGCAACCGCCCAGTTACGGTCGTTCTAGCCGGCTAACCTGAATCTCGAAAGCTGCCTCTCGTTTCACCTGCTTCTTGAACGTCTGCCAGTGCCGGAAATCAGACCCTTGCGAGCGCCGATTCGCCCTCACGAAGATGCAAATAGTTGGTGTCAAAATCGCCCGCATCCGCCAACCTGTTCCAATCACCAATCCTTATCGAGCGACTGGTCCTACGGCTGATGAGGTTCTCTTTTTCGAGGAGCTTTAGTGTGCGATTGACGTGGACCGGAGTTAGTCCGGTGCAGTCAGCGATGTGCTCTTGGGACATGGGCAGTTCGTAGTCGGTTGCCTTTCCCAGCCCAGCCACTTTGAGCCTCAGCGAAAACTCGCAAAGTAGATGCGCGACGCGCGTATGGGCATCGCGCCGACCGACGTTCGCGATCCACTCTCGAAAAACGGAAGCATCGACGAGCGTGTCATACCACATAGCCATGCCGACCCTTGGCCGCTGAAGGGCAAGCTGCTTGATGGCGTCTCTCGGGATCATCGCGACTAGCGCGTCTGTGAGCGTCTGGACACTGTGGTCAGCAACCCCAAGGAACGAGTTCTGAAGGTCCACTAAGTCGCCCTTCATGTGGATCGCCAAGATCTGCCGCGCCCCGTCCACTACGATCTTGTGCCTGAAGGCGAAGCCCGAAAGCAACAAGCAGGAATGGGTCGTCGTCTCACGTTCGCGAGCGATGTAGCCATTGCGCTCAATCCGCTTCGTCCGGTGCGGGAGGTCGAGTATCGCGCTCTGATCGGCGGCGTCGAAGTCACCCCAGTAGGCGAGCTTGCGAACCATGGGCAGCAGTGCGGATTCATCATGGTCGGACATCAGGGCTCTCCGCTTGGCGGGAGCACAATGTCTTCCTGTCGCTGGTAGGCCGTCAGAGGCCAGCGATGCTCCAGCTATAACGTAAAGCAGAGTCGAGGCTTTATCATATGTTTCTAAGCCCAGCGCGTACGCATGCTACGGCACGACCAGTGCAGATGATGATCAAAATGATCAAGGGGCGTCGCAAACCCGACCAGCAGGTTATCCGGTCCCGCGTGGCACAACGTCTCGGCGGCGTTGCTACATCCGGAATCTTTGTCGTAGTGGAAAAGTAGTGCGTTTAATGTCGCCTTTGTAGGCGACTAATCGAACGCCACACGCGGGACAGATACAGTCGCAGGCTAGGCCGCGCTCGACGTGTGAGACGTGAACGTGCGTGCCACCTGCCCGCTCGCCCCAGACCAGATCCGCGCTGAAGGAGCCGAAAGGAGCGTGATCCTTTTTTCCGACAAATCGGGCCATCTTGCGGTCTCGTGCAGTGGTGTATTCATGTTCCACGCCACGATTACCAGCAACTCCCAATTGCGCTTTCTGTGGGGATAAGCGACGCTAGGTGGGTTTAGCGTGGGTCGAGCCCAATTCCCTACCCAAAGCGCCCCACGTAGGACCCAAACGGCTTCCCAGCCGAACGCGCGTTCGCCAGCAAGTTTCGGAGTTCCCGACTGAGAGTGGTGGTGCCGCTTACAGGACTCGAACCTGTGACCCCCGCATTACGAATGCGATGCTCTACCAGCTGAGCTAAAGCGGCCTGGTATCGGGGCGCGTTGCCCCGAGGAGCGGCGCGCTTACCAGCAGGATTGGTAGCTGACAAGCGTTGCCAAATGCTTGCTTGTACTCGCGGGCTTTACGCGGCGTTTACCACATGGGGTGCACAACGGCTTCACAGGAAGCGGGCGGACTATCGCCCGGAGTGGAGCACGCGCATGGACATGGCTCGCGGCATCAACGATCCGCTCGGCACCGGGGACGACGCGGGGCCGGACGAAGCCGTATCGGATCGCCCGCTGGACATCGGGACCGATGAGCGGCGCATGCATGTGCGCGCCTATAATCATTGGGTCTCGCTGCTTCATGGCCGGCCCTATCCCTCGATCGAGGATCTCGATCCGGACAATATCGCCGATTTCGGGCCCCATTCCGTGCTGCTCGATTTTTCCAAGGGCGTGGACGATCCCGCTATCCGTTATCTCGGGCGGGCGCTGCGCGAGGAAACCGGCGTTGATCCGATCCTAACGCATGTGGGGCAGGTGCCCAGCCGCTCGCTGCTTTCGCGCCTGACCGACCATTACCTCCAGATCATCGCCAATCGCGCGCCGATCGGGTTCGAGGCCGAGTTCGTGGGCACGCGCGGGCACAACACCATGTATCGCGGCATCCTGATGCCCTTTTCGTCGAACGGCGACGAGATCGACTTCATCTATGGCGTGATCAACTGGAAGGAGCTGGTCGACGCCGCGACGCAGGCGAAGCTCAATGCCGAGATCGAGGAAGCGCGCCGCACGGCGCCGCCGCCGATGGCCGCGGCACCCGCGTGGGCCGATGGGCCGAGCGCCGGCTTTGAATCGAGCGCGGATCTGGTGATCCCGGCCGAGGCTGCGGCGGATTCCACGCTTGCCGATCGGCTGATGCTGGCGCGCGAATCGGCCGCGGCAGCGCGCGCATCGGACACGCGGAGCCGCTCCGCGCTCTATCGGGCTTTGGCGCGCGGATATGATTTCGCGCTCGCCGCCGAAAGCGACGGTTCGGGCTATGCCGAACTGCTCGAAGATGCGGGGCTCAAGGTCCAGGCCCGCGCGCCGATGACGCCGGCGGTCAAGCTCGTTTTCGGCGCGGACTATGACAAGACCCGCCTTACCGAATTCGCAGCGGTGCTCAGTCATGCCAGGCGCAATGCAGTGCCTTCGGGGGGACTCGACGCCTTCCTCGACGCAGCCCCTGGCGGGATCAAGGGCGTGGTGGCCGCCGAGCGCGCGCATCGCCGCCCGCCCGCCAAGCCCGACCTGTTCGCACAGATCGCGCAGGAGTTGCGCACTCGCCCGCCCATCGCGCATATCGATGTTGCCGCGGCGAGCGAGTTCGTCGTGCTGCTAGCGCGCAAGGGCGGCGACGGCATGGATATCGTCGCGCAAGTGGCTGACAGTCCGCTCACCGAGCGCGCCATACGCAAGGCCGCCGCCTGAATTTTCCAATCGCTTCGCACCCAGCGCCGCTCACCCTGAGCTTGTCGAAGGGTTGTATCCGCAAGCGCTACGCCGGGGGCCAAGACCCTTCGACAGGCTCAGGGTGAGCGGGCGGTATCGGGTGCGGCGGACAAAATAGTTTCACCTGTTACCGGTTCACAAGTCTTGAAGCGCTGACTCTCCGGGAGTAGCGCTGCCCCATGAAGAACATGATGACGTCGCTGACGCGAGCGTTCGAGGCGAGGCTGCTCGAAGGAGCGCTTCCGGGAGAGCTTGAAGGCTTTGGAGAGACCGAGCGCGCCGGGGCCGCTGCCTTCGTCGCGGAAACCGCCGCGGTGCGGGCGCCGGGGGCCCCACGGATCGCGCTGACCACCTTCATGGCGGGCGAGCGACGGCGGATGCGCCTGGCGGTCGTCAACGACGACATGCCCTTCCTGGTCGATTCGATCGCCGCCGCGATCGGGGCACACGACCTTCCGGTCCAGCGCATCCTCCATCCCGTGATCGCGGTCTCGCGCGACAAGCAGGGCAAGCTCGATTCGATCGGGCCCAATGGTGATTCGACGCGCGAATCGATGGTCTATATCGAGATGGACCGCGCCGACGCGCGCACCCGCCGCAATCTGGTGGCCGAGCTGGAGCGGACGCTCGATCAGGTCCGCGACGCCGTGCATGACTGGCGCGCGCTGCAGACTGCGATGGCCGCCGATGCCGCTTCGGTGCCTTCGAAGGAAGGCGGCAAGCTGCTGCGCTGGTTCCACGACGGCGCTATGACGTTGCTGGCGCATGAGAACTGGTCGGCGGATGGCGTTGCGAGCGATCAGCTGGGGCTGGCGCGCTATACGCTCGAAAAGCCGATCCTGGCGGAGGCGTCGCGCAATGCAGCGGTCGAGTATTTCCGCAAGGGTGGCGAAGCGCCCCTGCTGCTCAAGTCCAATTCGATCTCTACTGTCCACCGGCGCGTGCCGCTCGACATCGTGGTGCTGCCGATCATCACCGGCAGCCAGGTGACCGGGCTTTCCATCCATGCCGGGCTGTGGACCAGCGCGGCATTGTTTGCTTCGCCCGACGATGTGCCCGTGCTGCGCGAGCGCCTGGCCAAGCTGGAGCGCAAGTTCGGCTTCGATCCGAAGGGGCATACGGGCAAGGCGATGGCGCATGCTCTGACTGCGCTTCCGCACGATCTGACCACTGCGTTCGACGTCGATTCGCTCGAGCATCTCTTGCTCACCTCGATGTCCGTCGCCGATCGTCCGCGCTCGAAGCTGGTGCTGGTGAAGAGCCCGCTCGGCCGCCACCTGTTCGCTTTCGTCTGGCTGCCGCGCGACGAAGTGACCACCAGCCGGCGCGAAGCCGTTGGCGAGATGCTGGAGGACGCGGCCAACGCCAAGCTGATCAACTGGTCGATAGCGCTGGAAGACGGCGTCGTCGCCCTGCTGCGCTACACGCTCGACTTGCGCAGCGGGGGCACCATGCCCGATGCGGCAAAGCTCGACGACCAGCTCGAGCGGATGATGCGCGGCTGGGTGCCCGCCGTGGAGGCGGCGCTTAGCGAGCAGGCGGGCGCGGCATCCACGCGGCTTGCGCTTCGCTTCGCCAATGCCTTCCCCGCCGCCTACCGCACCGTGGCGACGCCCGAGGAGGCCGCGCGCGATATTCTGCGCATCGCCACGCTCGACGGGCCCGGCGACCGTTCGGTGCGCATCACGCCCGCCGGCAAGCCCGGCGAATACCGCATCAAACTCTATGCCCAGGGCGGTGCGCTGGCGCTGTCCGATGCAGTGCCGGTGTTCGAAAATTTTGGCTTCCGCGTGATCGAGGAAGTGCCGACCCAGCTTGCCGGGGGTGCCTTCGTCCATGATTTTCAGGTCGAGGCGCCCAACCTGGCGGGCGATCTGGGAACCATCGAGGAAGCCGTCGCTGCAGTGCTCGAGGGCAATGCAGAGAACGATCTGTTCAACCGGCTCATCGTCGAGAGCGGAATGCTGCCGGCATCGGTGGTGCTGTTCCGCGCCTGGTTCCGCTATCTGCGCCAGACCGGCCTGAATTACGGCATGGCCACCGTGGTCGATGCGCTCCGCCGCGCTCCGAAGGTCGCTGCGGCGCTGATCGAGCGGTTCGATGCAGCGCATAACCCCGCTCGCGCAGGCAAGGACGACGAGGCAGTCACTAACGCCGCGCGCGCGATAGACGCTGGGCTCGACGCCGTCTCGGCGATCGACGACGACCGCATCCTGCGCACGCTGCGCGGAGTAGTGCTGGCGACGCTGCGCACCAATGCCTTCGCTCCCGCCGCGAAGGAAGCGCTCGCGTTCAAGCTCGACAGTGCGCAGGTGCCCGGCCTGCCCGCCCCGCTCCCCTGGCGCGAGATCTGGGTGTACAGCCCCCGCGTGGAGGGCATCCACCTGCGAGCCGGCCCCGTGGCGCGCGGAGGGTTGCGCTGGTCGGACCGGCGCGACGATTTCCGCACCGAAATCCTGGGGCTGATGAAGGCGCAGCGCGTCAAGAACGCCGTGATCGTGCCCACCGGCGCGAAGGGCGGCTTCTATCCCAAGCAGCTCCCTTCGCCCGCCACCGATCGAGACGCCTGGTTCGCCGAAGGCACCGAGAGCTATCGCATCTTCATCCGTTCGTTGCTGTCGATCACGGACAACATCGTCGCGAACAAGGTGGTGCATCCCGAGGCGGTCGCGATCCTCGACGGGGAGGACCCCTATTTCGTCGTCGCGGCGGACAAGGGCACGGCAACCTTCTCCGACGTCGCCAACGCCATCGCCATCGAGCGCAATTTCTGGCTGGGCGACGCCTTCGCCAGCGGCGGCTCGGTCGGCTACGACCACAAGGCGATGGGCATCACCGCCAAGGGCGCATGGGTCTCGGTGCGCCGCCACTTCCTCGAAATGGGCGTGGATATCCAGTCCGAGCCCGTCACTGTCGCCGGGTGCGGCGACATGTCGGGCGACGTGTTCGGCAACGGCATGCTGCTCAGCAAGGCGGTCAAGCTGGTCGCGGCATACGATCACCGCCACATCTTCTTCGATCCCGATCCCGATCCGGCGAGGAGCTGGATCGAGCGCGACCGGATGTTCGCGCTGCCCCGCTCCAGCTGGGCCGATTACAATCCCGAACTGATCTCCAAGGGCGGGGGCGTCTTCGCGCGCACCGAAAAATCGATCCCGCTCAGCCCCGAAGTTCGCGCGATGCTCGGCGTCTCGGCGGAGGAGATGGACCCCACCGCATTGATTTCCGCGATTCTGCGGATGCAGGTCGGCCTGCTCTGGTTCGGCGGCATCGGGACCTATATCAAGGCCTCGGCGGAGAGCCATGTCGATGTCGGCGATCCGGCGAACGACCGGCTTCGCGTCAATGCTGAGGAGCTGCGCTGCCAGGCGATCGGCGAAGGCGCCAATCTGGGCGTGACTCAGGCCGCGCGCATTGCCTTTGCCGCGCATGGCGGACGCCTCAACACCGATTTCATCGACAATTCGGCAGGTGTCGATTGCTCGGACAATGAAGTGAATATCAAGATCGCGCTAAACCGCGAGATGATCGAGGGCCGGCTGGAATTCGAGGACCGCAACACGCTGCTGGCCTCGATGACCGACGATGTCGCGCATCTGGTGCTGGAGGATAACCGTCTCCAGACGCTCGCCATCTCGTTCATGGAAAATGACGGCGCAGTCTCGCTGCCCAGCTATGTCCGCGTGATCGAAATCCTCGAAGGCTCGGGCAAGCTCGACCGCGCGGTGGAGGGGCTTGGCTCGAACGAGGAGTTGCTGCGGCGGGCACAGGATGGCCGCGGGCTCACTCGGCCCGAACTGGCGGTGCTGCTCGCCTCGACCAAACTCGCACTGCAGGACGCGATCGAGCATGGCGGGCTCGGGCTCGATCCCGCGCTCGAAAGCGACCTTCGCGCGGCGTTCCCCGCGGCGATGCAGAAGCGCTTCGGCAAGGCGATCGAGGAGCATCGCCTGCGCAACGAGATCGTCGCGACCAAGCTGGCCAATAGAGTGATCAACCGGCTGGGCGTGCTGCATCCCTTCGAACTCGCCGAGGAAGAAGGCGCGTCGATGGCCGATATCGCCGCGATGTTCGCGGTGGCGGAGCAGCTCTTCGGCCTGCCCGAAATCTGGGAAGCGGTGGAAACCGCGGCGGTTAGCGAAGGCGCGCGCATCGCATTGCTGGACGAAGTCGCCGTCGCCGCGCGCGGCCAGGTCGCCGATCTGCTGCGCATCGCGCGGCCCGGCGCGAGCCCCGCCAAGGTGATCGAGCGGTTGAAGCCGGGCATCGAAGCGCTCGACAAGCAGGCCAAGGCGCTGTTGCTCGACGAGGTCAAGGCCCAGTCGGCCCGCATCGCTGATAAGCTGGAAGCCGCCGGCGCGCCCAAGGCGCTGGTCGCCAAGGTGGTCCGCCTGTTCGAGCTGGACGGCGCGGTCGGCCTCGCCGAACTCGGCGTGCGCCGTGGAATCGACGAGACGGTGCTCACCCGCGCCTTCACGTCGCTGGGGCAGGCGCTGGGGCTCGATTGGGCCCAGTCAATCGCGGCGCGGATCACCACGGGAGACCCGTGGGAGAGGCTGCTCATCGCCGGCCTGGCGCGCGATTTCCAGCAGATCCGCCTGGAGTTCCTTGCGCGCGATCACGGCAAGGACCCGCAAGCGGCGGTGGACGCCTGGCTGTCGGAAAATTCAGCTCGCGTGGCGCAGTTCGCCAATCTGGTCGCGCGGGCGCGTCAATCGGCGGTGCCGAATGCGGCGATGCTCGCGCAGATTGCGGGTCAGGCGAGAGTGCTGCTCGGGCGGGAGTGAATTAAAGATCTGTTCTCCTGCGAAAGCAGGAGTCCAGGGTTACAAGCACTTCGTCCGAGGCCCTGGGCTCCTGCTTTCGCAGGAGAACTGCATGGCTTCAGCCCCGCGCCTTGCGCTCCGCCAAATCGCCGCGCCAGCTCCGCGCGCGCCACCACATGATCACGCCGGTCACCCCGAGAACAGCCGGTATCAGGCCACCGAGGAACACGATGATCTGCCACACCAGCCCCATGCCGTTGCCGTCATGAATCCGGCGCATCAGCCGCGCGATGGTCTCCGGCTGCGGCGGGCGCGGCGGCACAACCTTCACCGCGCCGTCCGCATCGCCCACCGAGACGCTCGAAGGCGGGCCCTTGGCGGCGATCTCGATGGTCCATTCGGGCTTCTGATCGGTCGGCCATGCCACCGAGCGGAGGCTTCCGGGGGCCGCGGCCCGCGCCTTCTCAATCGCGGCGGCGAGCGCGGTTGCGGGAGTCTCGAGAGGGCGCGCGCGCATCGTCGCCGCGCGGTCCGGCCCCTTAGGTCGCGGGCCATCGAAACCGGCAAACCAGGCAGGAAACGATATCCACACACCGGTGAGGGAGAGAATGAACAGCGGGAGCGATATCCAGAAGCCGAAGGTCTGGTGGATATTGTGATCGAGATTGCGGTGCCGCCCCCATCGCAGGGCGCGCTTGAAACTTCCGGCGGTGGGCCACCACAGCCACAGGCCGGTCATCGACGAGATCAGCATGGCCACGCCGATCCAGCCGACGATCTGCCGCCCGGCGCCGGGGATCAGCAGCGAACCATGGAGGACGTGCATCACTTGGAAGATACCGGTGGCGCTGTTCTGGCGATCGATCACGTGCGCATCGGCCGGATCGAGATAGGTGATCATTCGCTGAGGACGGCCCTTGCTGGGCTTCGTAGCGGTCGCGATCACCGGTTCGCCTTCGCGAAAATCCAGGCGGGACAACCGCTCGTCCTCGCCCAGCGTCGCGCGCGCGGCATCGGCGTAAGCGGTCGCGGGCAATGTCGCGGTCGCGCCGGCATGGTGGCGTTCGGGATACATCCATTCCTGAATGGGATCGTGCCAGACGAGCGCCGCTCCGGTGATCGAGATGGGAATGATCAGCGCCGCAAGCGTCAGCCCGAGCCATTTATGGACCTGGAACCACATGTTCCTGAGCTGGATCTTGGTCATGCGCGAATCCCTTTTGCCCGGCGTTTCGCATCGCCGCTATTGCAAGTCAATCGCAGCTAAGCATCGGCCCAGCGACGCAGCAGGTTATGGTAGACCCCGGTAAGTGCAATCACCGAAGCATCGCCCTGCCCGAGCCCGGCCGCGGCGCCCTGGACTGCCTGGTCCATCTCGAACAATATCCGCCGCGCCCCATCGTCGCGCACCATCGACTGGACCCAGAAGAAGCTCGCGACGCGGCTCCCCCGCGTCACGGGCTCGACACGGTGGAGGCTGGATGACGGATAAAGCACGGCGTGGCCCGCGGGCAATTTGACCGATTGCTGGCCAAACGCTCCCTCGATCACTAATTCCCCGCCATCGTAAGCCGCATCGTCTTCCAGGAAGACCGTCATCGAAAGATCGCCGCGGATGCGGAAATCGCCGCCGCGCTGGATGCGGATCGCATTATCGACATGATTGCCGAACGCCTGGCCGCCAGCGTAGCGATTGAACAGGGGCGGAAAGACCTTGAGCGGCAGCGCCGCCGCGACGAACAGCGCCGAGCGCGCCAGCGCATCGAGGACGATGCTCCCCGCTTCGGCATGCGCGGGCGTGCCTTCGGGCAGCTGCTCATTGCGCTTGGCGAGCGCCGACTGGGCGCCCGATGTTACATTGCCGTCCACCCATTCCGCCGCGTCGATAATGCCGCGCACCCGCCGGACTTCATCCGGCGAGAGCAGATCGGGAATCGCGATCAGCATGTCCGCAGCTCGGGCCAGGGGGAAGCGGCCAGAAAGGCGCGCACCTTTTCGGCGAACTCAGGCGTGGCGGCTTTCAGTGAACGCGCGATCCAGCCGCGAGCCTCCTCGATCCTGCCGGCTTCGGCAAGCATCCGGGCGTGGTTGAACGCTCCGCGGAAATCACCGCCCTCGGCTGCACGCGCGTAGCAATCCGCCGCCTTCGCCATGTCCTTCGCCACTACCCAGCCATCCTCATGGAAGCTGCCGATATAATTGGCGGCCTTCGCATTGCCCATTGCCGCCGCCTTCTCGAACCAGCCAAGCGCCGCCGCCTTGTCCTCGCGCACGCCCTCGCCGAGCGTCAGCGATGTGGCATAATTGTACATGCCCCATTCGAACCCGCGCTCGGCCGCGACACGGAAGCATTCCGCCGCGCGGCGCTTGTCGATGGCAATGCCCCAGCCCAGGTCGTAGCAGCGCCCAAGCATGTTCAGCGCCATCAGATGGCCCTGCACGGCTGCCTTGGCGAACCAGGCGAAGCCCTCGCGCGGCGGTCCGGAGTCCAGCAGCATCTGGCCGAGGACCGCCTGTGCTTCGGCGACGCCCGCCTCGGCGCCCTCGCGAATCAGCGCAGCCCGCTCGTGCGCCGAACCCGAAAGGCGCGCCGCGATCTCCGCGCGGGAGAGCTGGTCGAGCGAAGCGCTCAGAACTTCACTCCGATCGTGGCAAAGGCCGAGCGGCCCGGGGCGATCGACGCATAGTGATTGGTATAGGCCTGCGTGAAATAGACCTTGTCGGTCAGGTTCTGCACATTGATGCTCAGTTCGACGCTGGGCGTGATCGAATAGCCGATCCGGGCATCCAACCGCCAATATCCCGGGATCATCCGCGAGAGCGTTTTCGTCGCGGGACTGACGGTCACCACGCCCGCCGCGTTCTGGGTCGCGGCGCGATTGTCCGAATAGCCGCCATATTGCTTGCTGGTGTAGAATGCGCCGCCGCCGAAGCTGAGGCCGGCAAGCGGCTTCACGTCCGCCCAAAAGGTGAAGCTGTTGCGCGCGGTCTGGGTCGCCCGCCGGCCGGTGTTGACCGAGGGGACCAGCGTGACCTTCGCCGCCTGTGCGCCGATTGGCGGCGCGGTAAGCGCAGTGAAGCCGCCGTCCACGATCTTCGGATCGAGATAGGTGTAGCCGCCGAACACCGTAAGCCACCGCGTGACGTTGCCATTGAAGCTGAACTCCAGCCCCCGGATGCGGCGCTTGCCGATGAATTCGATCGTGTTGTTCGGGCCGGTGACACGAGCGTTGCTGGTGTCGGTCTGGAACGCGGCCAGCGTGAGCGCGAGCTGGTTGCCGAACAGGTCCGCCTTGGCGCCGGCTTCGTATGACCTGGTCTTTTCCACCTTGAGGCTGTCGAGCAGCGCCAGTGCGGCGGGCGTATTGACCGTGCCGAGCGCATTGGGCTCTTGCCCTTCGCCGAGCAGGCTGTTCGGCGGCGTCGCCGAAGTGGCATAGCTCGCATAAAGGCTGGTGTTGCTCGTGGGCTTGAAGACGAGGCCCGCCTGCCAGTTTAGCAGGCTGTCCATGCGCGTCAGGCTGAAGCTCGTCGTCGCATTCGCCGCCTGGCCGGGAATGGCCGTCGATTCGAAATGATCGTAGCGCAAGCCCAGATTGAGGATCAGCGACGGGGTGAGCGTGATCGAATCGAAACCATAGACCGAAACGGTCTTGGATTCGTTCTGGGTCTCCTCGATCGGCAGCATCCGCACGATGGCCGCGGGCGCGGTCGATGTGTCGCTGGCGTAATTGACCCAGGGATCGTTCGGGTTGGGATTGAAGATGCTCGTGCAATAATAGCGAGCGACGGTCGCGGCGTTGCAGCGCGGAGTGATCGTCGAGCCGGTCGAGAGAATCTCCACCCCGCTGGCGTTCAAGAAGCCGCGCGTGACGAAAGCCCCGCGACGGGCCTTTTCCCAGCTGATTTCCGTACCCACCGCGAAGCTATGCTTGATCGCCCCCGTTTCGAACGTGCCGAACAGGTCGGTCTGGTTGGTCAGTCCCTTGGTATAGCCATAGCGCGTATTGGCACGGCGCCAGACGAGACCGCCCGCGGTTGCCGGCGTGGCCGTGCTGGTGCCATATACATTGCCCAGGCTGTCGTCGGTCAGGAGGAAGCTATAGGCCTGGTCATTGTGCGAGAAGCGCGAAGTGTTTCGCAGCGTGGCCGTGCCGAAATCATGCTCCACGCGAAGCGTGGCCTGATGCGTCGTCGCATCGCGGAAGTCGCGGCTCCTGAGGCCGTAAAAGCTGGTCCGCGCGACCGTGCCCGTGGCGCCGCCGATCGTGGTGATCCGCCCGATCGCGGGGCCGGTCTCGATCTCGCCGGCGCCGGGCGCATTGCCGATCGTATAGAGAAATGGGATGCCGCTGTCGGGCAGCTCGTGGCTCTCGAGATAATAATAGCTGGCGGTAAGCCGCGTATCCATGCCCAGCCCCAGCGTGACCGAAGGCGCGACGCCCCAGCGGCGCGCATGGATCGCATCGCGCCCGGCAAAATCCTGGTCATGAGACATCGCCGCCAGCCTCACGCCGACCGTGGCGCCCAGCTCCTGGTTCAAGTCGATCGTCGCGCGCTTATAGTCGGCGGTGCCGTAGCTTGCGGACGCGCGGACGAAATCGCCCGAGACCGGCAGCCGCGAAATCACATTGATCGATCCGCCGGCGCTGCCGCGGCCGCCCAGCGTCGAATCCGATCCGCGCACGATCTGGACCTGCTCGGTGGCGAAGACTTCGCGAGTCTGCGCGGCGATATCGCGCACGCCATCGACGAAGGTGCTGCCCTGACCGTCAAAGCCGCGGATGAAGGGGCGGTCGCCGATCGGGTTGCCGCCTTCCGCCGCGCCGAAGGTAATGCCGGGAACGGTGCGAAGCGCGTCCGCCAGGGTGGCCGATCCGGTCTGCTCGATCACTTGCCGCGGAAGCACCACCACCGAGCGCGGCGTATTGACCAGCTTTTCAGTAGCCTTGGGCGTGTCCTGCTCGACTCGCGCGCCGGTGACGACGATCTGCCCGCGGTCCTGATCCTCCGTGCTATCCGTGGGGTCATTCGGATCGCGGTGCGCGGCGCTCGCCGGCGCCGAAGCGATGAAGCCGACACAGGCAAGCGCCAGATAGGCAGGCCCCCGCATGGGAGCGGCCGAAGCAGAGCAATACACGATTTATCCCTGATAGCGTCGTTGCGCTACCGGCTATTGCGAAGCGTTCGCAGAGTCAACGCTAATGCGAGTGGTTCGCAAATTTATCCGCCGCCAGCCAGGTTCGGATCGCGCTGGCCAGATTTGGGGCGTCCTCTCCTGATATCCGCGCATGATCGATCGCCGCTACCAGCGCGTTGAGCGGCAGCGCGCGCTTCGCGGCTTCCGCTTCGAGCGCGTTCCAGAAAATCGGCTCAAGGCTGATCGAAGTCTGGTGCCCGGCAATCGTGATCGACCGCTTGATTGGCCCAAGGAAGCCGCCCGGGGGTGGATCGACGGTCATTCCGGCCGATCACTCGCTATCGAACAATGCCGCAAGCTGCTCGACCATCGTGCCGGCGAGCTGCTCGGCGTCCATGATCGTCACTGCGCGCGCATAATAGCGCGTCACGTCATGCCCGATCCCGATTGCGACCAGCTCGACCGGCGAGCGGCTCTCGATCCACGCAATCACCTGGCGCAAATGCCGCTCCAGATACGATCCCGAATTCACCGACAGCGTCGAATCGTCGACCGGCGCGCCGTCCGAGATCACCATCAGGATCTTGCGGTCCTCGGGCCTCGCGATCAGCCGAGCGTGCGCCCAGAGCAGGGCCTCGCCATCGATATTCTCCTTGAGCAGCCCCTCGCGCATCATCAGCCCAAGTGACTTCTTAGCGCGCCGCCAGGGCTCGTCGGCCTGCTTGTAGAGGATGTGCCGCACGTCGTTGAGGCGGCCGGGCTGCGCGGGGCGGCCCTCGGCCAGCCATTTCTCGCGCGCCTGCCCGCCCTTCCAGGCGCGCGTCGTGAAGCCGAGAATCTCGGTCTTGACCCCCACCCGCTCCAGCGTGCGTGCCAGAATGTCCGCGCTGATCGCCGCGATTGAGATCGGCCGCCCGCGCATCGATCCCGAATTGTCGATCAGGAGAGTGACCACCGTGTCCTTGAATTCGGTATCGCGCTCGGATTTGTAGCTGAGCGACAGCATCGGATTGACGATCACGCGCGCCAGCCGCGCCGCGTCGAGGATGCCTTCCTCCTGATCGAAATCCCAGCTGCGGTTCTGCTGCGCCATCAGCCGACGCTGGAGCCGGTTGGCCAGCTTGGTCACTGCGCTCTGGAGGTGGACGAGCTGCTGGTCGAGATAGGAGCGGAGGCGATCGAGTTCTTCGGGGTCGCAAAGTTCGGTCGCGGCGATCTCCTCGTCGAACTGCCGGGTATACGGCTTGTATTCGAATTGCGGGGGCAGGTCGCCCCATGGCCGATTTGGGCGGGTGGGCAACATGCCGTCCTCGCCTTCGTCGCCGGGTTCGCCTTCGCCGTCGTCCATTGCGTCGGAGGGCGACTGGTCGCCATCTTCGCCGGCTTCGGAGTCGCGCTGCTCGCCGCGCGCCTCCATCTGGCCCTCGCCCTGCTGGGCTTCGTTCTCGCCTTCCTCTTCGCCGGGATCGTCCTGGTCTTCGCTGCCTTCGTCGTCGCCGCCGCCTTCCTCGCTGTCGTCCGGGATCATGTCGCCTTCGACGAGCTCGAGCTCGCGCAGCAGCTTCGCGGCGAGGCCGGCAAAGGCGCGCTGGTCGTCGATCGCCAGCCGGAGCGCATCGAGATCGTCGCCGGCGCGATCCTCGATCCAGCCGCGAACCATCGCCATGCCCATCGCGGCGCTCGCCGGCGCCTCGCGCCCGGTCAGCCGCTCGCGCACCATCAATTGCACCGCAGTCGAAAGCGGCACTTCCTCGCGGTTGCGCGCGCGAGCGATCGGATCGGACTTGAGCCGCATCTCCAGCGCATGGTCGAGATTGCCCGCGATGCCCGCATAGCCGCGCGATCCCAGCGCCTCGACCCGCGCGGTCTCCACCGCATCGAACACCGCGCGCGCCACCGGCTCGCTGGGCGCGCCCTTCAGATGCAGCTTGTTATCATGATGCCTAAGCCGCAGCGCGAAGCTGTCGGCGAAGCCGCGCGCCTCGGCGACCTGATCCGCGGGCAGGCTGCGCGAAGGCATCGGCACCTTGATGCTTCGCCCGTCCTGGCGCGGCGCATCGGCGGTAAAGCTCAGCTCCGCTTCCGCCTCGCCCGAAAGCGCGCGCGCAGTGCCGCCGAGCACGTTGCGCAACTGATCGAGGGGAGAGTCGGTGGCCATGGAGCGCTGATGGGCGAATCGGGCATCCCGATGCAAGTCCCCGGTGTCAGCGAACCCCGAGGCGCAGGCTATCCGTCACGCGCAATGGCCGCACTGGCGGTGCGAAGGGGGCCCAAATCCGTCAGGCAAGAGCGCTTGGGCCGATCAGCCGCGAATTCCAACGTTCAGAAACGTCAGCCAGAACTGCGCGACTTCGCCCCATGTCGAAGTCTTGTCCACGCCCCTGAATCGTTTGACCGCGCCTGCCTTGTCGCCTTGCTGATACATCAGAATTGCAAGGAACGTCTGGGCCATCGGCACATCGGGGCCGTTCAGGCCGGCAGCCAGCGCGGCGGTGTAGAGGTCGGCGGACTTGGCCCAGTTTCCAGCGGCGAAATACATTTCGGCGGCGATCAACAGCTGTCTGGGGTCGCGCCGCTCGCGGGCGCGCTCCTCGATGCCGGGAAGCGATGCAAGATCGTCGCGACCGGTCTTCGCGGTTTCATCGCGGGCCTGGATCTGCGCCGGAGTCAGCTTGAACCCGGCCCGCTGGGCATTATCCAGCGTCCTTGCGACATAAGCCGAATAGAGCGCCTTGTCAGCCGCTTCGGCCACATCGCCGGGACCGTCGACCGGATCCACAAGTGGCGACAGGATCGCGAGCGCGAAATCCTGCCTCAAGGTGAAGCGCTTCGCCGTCCGCGCATCCTGCCGGAAATTGCAAAGGAAGATCTTCCAATTCGCCCTGGTCGGCGCTTTAGCCAGCGAGGCAGCCAGTTCCTGCGCGGAGCCGGTGGCGGCGACGCGGCCGGCGCCATTGCATGCCCAGGGCTTGGTATATCGCACGGCCTTCTGGGCACTTGCTGGCGCCCCGCAAAGCGCCGTCGCCGCGATGACGGCGGCGCAGAATAACTTGATGACCCGCATAGTTCCCCCCAGAGAATCAGTTCTTGCTCACCACGCTCTCGGGCAAGTCCGTCCCGAAGACGCGCTGATAATATTCCGCCACTTGCGCCCGCTCGGCTTCGTCGCACTTGTTGAGGAAGCTCAAGCGGAACGCGAAGCCGACATCCTTGAAGATCAGCGCGTTCTGGGCCCAGGTGATCACCGTGCGCGGGCTCATCACGGTGGAAATGTCGCCGTTGATGAAGCCCTTGCGGGTCAGGTCCGCCACGCGGACCATGTTATCGACCACGGCCTTGCCGTCGGGCTGATCATATTCGCCCGATTTGGCGAGGACGATCTGCGCCTCGACCGCGGCGGGCAGGTAGTTGAGCGTGACGACCACGTTCCAGCGGTCCATCTGCCCCTGATTGATTTGCTGGGTGCCGTGATAGAGCCCGCTGGTGTCGCCCAGGCCGACCGTATTGGCTGTCGAGAACAGGCGGAAATACGGGTTCGGCCGGATTACGCGGTTCTGGTCGAGCAGGGTCAGCTTGCCCTCGGTCTCCAGCACGCGCTGGATCACGAACATCACATCCGGGCGGCCCGCATCATATTCGTCGAACACCAAAGCGGTGGGGGTCTGCAGCGCCCAGGGCAGCAGGCCTTCGCGGAACTCGGTGACCTGCTGGCCGTCTTTGAGGACGATCGCGTCGCGCCCGATCAAATCGATGCGGCTGATATGCGCGTCGAGATTGATGCGGATGCAGGGCCAGTTGAGGCGCGCCGCGACCTGTTCGATATGCGTCGATTTGCCGGTGCCGTGATAGCCCTGGACCATCACGCGGCGATTGTGCGCGAAGCCCGCCAGGATCGCCAGCGTCGTGTCACCGTCGAACACATAGGCCGGATCGAGATCGGGGACGCGCTCGTCCGCCTCGCTGAAGGCGGGGCATTCCATGTCGGTGTCCAGCCCGAACAGATCACGCACCTTGATCATCTTGTCGGGCGCGTCGAGGATCGTGGTTTCCCGGCTGTCGGGCTGAGTGTTGGAAAGGTCGGCCATGTTCGTCAATCCTGTGTCGCCCGAGCGACTAGAGGGTCAGGCGTGCCGCCGCAACGCATCTTTCCACTCTCACCCTTTCGTGAGATCATGACGCAACCGTAACGCTCCTCGAGAGGAAGGCGATGATCAAGCAATTCACGATACTGGCGCTTGGCTTGGCCTCGCTCGGCGGATGCAATTGGGGCGAAACGCCGACGCCGCCGCCGCCCAAGCAGGAGCGCCCTCCAGCCGCCGATCGGCCGGTCCAATGGCTCGCGCTCGATCCCGAATGCGGCGGATCGCTCCCCCGCGGCGAATGGCTGGTCTGCGAAAACAAGCAACTGCGCGAGCTGCACAGGTCGCTCGCCAGCCAATGGTCGGAGAAGCGGCAAGCCGCCGGGCAGCGCGAATTGCGCGTGATGCGCCATCAGCAAGAAGCGCTGCTGGGCGAACGCTCGCTGTGCGAAGATGCTGCATGCGTGGCCACGGCCTATCGCCGTTACCTTTCGGGCTATGCCCGGCCCCTGCCGGTGGGCCAGCCCGTGGTTCGGCCCATTGCTCAGCCGCGCCCTACCTGGACACCCACGCCGCGCAAGCCCGCTAAGCCGGTTCGGCCGCACCGCCCTCACGGCTGGGAGGATGGAGGCTGGCAGCCGGGTCGCAGCCGCAGCGGGCCGAGCTGCGCGGCCGAAGTCGGCGGATCGGCCTCGGCCTATCTGGTCAGGCAGTGCCGGGTCGTGAATGGGCGCTGGGACCGAAGCTGCACCGCGGACCGAAGCTGCGACGATTTACGCGAGCGGATTGGCGAAGGTTGCGCGAGCGGCCGCAGCGCGCCCGGCTTTTGCAACCGGCGCTAGCTGCGATAGAGCCGGACGGGCGCGTCCGGCGCACGCGCGATCACGCTTTTGGCTTCGAGGTCGAGCTGTACCGCCTTGATCCACCAGCCGGCCCTTTCGCCGCCGGGGAACAGTGCCTCCGGAAGGCGGCCCAGCACCTGCGCTTTGATTTCGGCGGGCGTCAGGCCGGGCGCCGTGCTCGGCAACACCGCAAGCATCGCCTCCCGCATCGCCGCGAATTTCCCGGAATCAACGTGGTAGGTCTTGCCGGGTTGAAGCACATTCTCAATCTCTATCCGGTTGGGTTTGGCCATGGATCGCTCCTTTTCCTCAAATTTTCTCGGGCAGCACAAACAAGGTGACGAAGCGCTCTGCTAGTGCACGGTCACCGGTCAGCTTTAGCGCGCCGGCGCTTTCGGCATCGGCGATCGGGCGTCCGCCATAGACTAACGAAGCAAGCGTCATCGGATCGGTCTCGAAAGTGGCGTCGGCCTCGCCATCGCCGCGGCGAATCTCGATGCCCTCGCCCAGTGTCGCGACGAAGCTCTCCGGCCCCATTCGGAACGCCACGCATGCATTGATCCCCGCCGCGCGTTCTTTCGAATACATGGTGCGAAACGACATCATCATCGATGCCGGCGACAGCGGCAGCGTTACGTCATGATCGTGGCTGCGGACCGCCCAGCGCCCCAGCTCCTGAATGGCGCGCTCGCTTTGATAGCCCCAGGGCGTAAGCTCATAGACCTGCACCGAAGCGGGAGGCGGCAACTTGCGCCGAGTCAATATGCCCGAGGCTTCGAGCCCTTCGAGCCGCTGGGTAAGGATATTGGCGCTGATACCCGGCAGGCTTGCCTTCAATTCGCCGAAGCGCCGCCCGCCGAACATCAGTTCGCGCACGATCAGGAGCGACCACCGCTCCCCCACCAATTCGAGCGCAAGCGCGGTCCCGCAGGCATCGTCATACCAGCGATTGCGAGGCGGGTCGGCAGTGGGAGTCACTTTTTTTAACTTCATGGTTGCTTTTTGTAACTGAGTCGGCGAAGGAAGGCAAATGGTGATTCGGACGAGAGGAGCAATACCGTGACCCAGATGATTTTCGTGAACCTGCCCGTGGCGGACGTGGCCAAGTCAACTGCCTTTTACGAGGCGATCGGCTGCACAAAGGACGAGCGCTTCAGGAACGAGATGGCCTCGGCAATGCAGCTGTCCGAGAGTATCGTGTTCATGATCCTCAACCCCGAATTCTTCCAGACCTTCACGCCCAAGGCGATCGCCGACGCGAAGGTGACTACCGAAGTGCTGATCTGCATCTCGCGCGACAGCCGCGGAGCGGTGGACACGATCGTCGAACGGGCTGCCGCGGCCGGAGGCCGGGCCGACGTTCGCCCCGTGCAGGACATGGGATTCATGTATAGCCGAGCCTTCGAGGATCCGGACGGCCACATGTTCGAGCCGATGCACATGGACATGGAAGCGGCGATGGCCGCATTTCCCGAAGGCCCGGCCCACGAGCCGGCCTGAGCCAGACGACCAGGAGAGAGAAGATGTCGCAAAAGATCACCACCGTTCTCTGGTTCGACCATGTCGGAGAGGAAGCCGCGAATTTCTATGTGTCGCTGCTGCCCGACAGCCGGATCGACAATGTCATCCGCTCGCCTTCGGACAATCCGAGCACCAAGGAAGGATCGGTGCTGGTCGTCGATTTCACGCTCGCCGGGCAGAAATATTCCGCGCTGAACGGGGGGTCGAACTTCAAGCCGAACGAGAGCGTGTCCTTCATGATCGTCACCGAGGATCAGGAAGAGACCGACCGGCTGTGGAGCGCGATCGTCGGCAATGGCGGCCAGGAAAGCCAGTGCGGCTGGTGCAAGGATAAATGGGGCTTCAGCTGGCAGATATCCCCCCGCGTCCTGCTCGACCTGCTGACGGACAGCGATCCGGGGCGCTCGAAGCGGGGCTTCGAAGCGATGATGACGATGAAGAAGATCGACATCGCCAGGATCGAAGCCGCCGCCAACGGCGTAGCCTGAACCAATCCGATAGGAGAGATGTTATGACTTATATCGAGGGATTCCTGATCCCCGTTCCCGCCGCCAACCGCGACGCCTTTGAACAGCACGCGCGCATGTGCGCGCCGTTCTTCCAGAAACATGGCGTCACTCGCGTCGTCGAGGCATGGGGCGACGATGTGCCCGACGGCAAGGTGAACGACCTCAAGAAGTCGGTCAATGCCGAGCCCGGCGAGACCGTGGTGTTCAGCTGGTTCGAATATCCTGACAAGGCCGCCCGCGACGCCGCGAACGCGTCGATGAGGGCCGATTCCGAAATGGCGGAAATGGGGGGCAAGGACATGCCCTTCGATGGCGCGCGGATGATCATGTCGGGCTTCGAATCGATCGTCGAGGCGGGATCGAGCCAGGGCACAGGATATATCGACGGCTATGTCCTCCCCGTGCCTGCGGCGAACAAGGAGAGCTATCGCGCGATGGCCGCTAAGTGCGCGCCGATCTTCCAGGAATATGGCGCGCTGCGCGTGGTCGAGGCCTGGGGCGACGATACGCAGGACGGGCGAGTCACCGACTATAATCGCGCCACGCTCAAGCAGCCCGAGGAAGAGGTTGTCTACAGCTTCGTCGAATGGCCCGACAAGGCCACCCGCGATGCCGCCTGGGGCAAGATCATGGGAGACGATCGGATGAAGCCCGATGGCGAAAATCCGTTCGACGGCAAGCGCATGATGTGGGGGGGCTTCACGCCGCTCGTCGACGAGACGTTCGGCTGAGCCGGCACAAGGGGAGCGAGAAAATGGCAAATCAGCATGGCAGCTTTATCTGGTACGAACTGCTGACGGCGGACGCAAAGGCGGCCAAGGCGTTCTATGACGGCGTGATCGGCTGGAACATCGACGCCGAGCCCGCGCCCGGCGGCATGGACTATCGCATGATCAACGTGGCCAACGGTCACGCCGGAGGGGTGATGCAGCTCAACGAAGACATGATCTGCGGCGGCGCGAAGGCCACCTGGTTCGGCTATATCGGCGTGGACGATGTGGATGCGAGTGTCGCCGCGGTCGTGGAAGCCGGCGGAAAGGTGCACTTGCCCGCCTTCGACATCCCCGGCGTCGGCCGCCTCGCAATGGTCAGCGATCCGCAGGGCGTGCCTTTTTATGTGATGCGCGGTGCCAGCGGAGAGGCGAGCACCGCGTATCAGCGCACGGGGCTCGGCCATGTGAGCTGGAACGAGCTGCTCACCCCCGAAGACGACGCAGCCGCGCTCGAATTCTATGGCAAGCATTTCGGCATCGCCAAGGTGGGTGCGATGCCGATGGGGCCGATGGGCGATTACAGCTTCATCGCCAATGGCGACAGCAAGTGTGAGGCAGTCGGCGCAGTGATGCGCATGCCGTCGGGCGGGCATTCGGGCTGGCACTTCTATTTCCGGGTAGCCGACATCAACGAGGCCAAGGCCAAGGTCGAAGCGCTGGGCGGCAAGGTCCGCCAGGGGCCGATGGAAGTGCCGGGCGGCGAATGGGTGATCAGCGCCGACGATCCCGAAGGCGTGCCTTTCGGCCTGGTCGCGCCGAAATAAGGAGAAGCGCATGTCTGCGCACGAACTCGTCATCGAGCGGCTGATGGACGCGCCGGCCGGCGCGCTCTGGAAGGCCTATACCGGCCATTTGAACGAATGGTTCTGCCCCCGGCCCTGGCGCGCCGAGGTGATCGAGATGGACCTGCGCCCTGGCGGCAGATCGTCGGTCACGATGTATGGGCCGAACGGTGAAGTAGCGCCCAACGACGGTGTCTATCTTGAAGTCGTGCCCGAGCGGCTGATCGTCTTCACCGATGCCTTTACCCGCGGCTGGGATCCGGCTGGCGCCCCCTTCATGGTTGGGTCCTTCGAGTTTGAGCCGCAAGGTGACAAGACGCTCTTCCGCGGACGGGCGCGCCACTGGACCCAGGAAGCGCGGGCACAGCATGAGACGATGGGCTTCCAGCAGGGCTGGGGCGTGATGGCCGAGCAATGGGAAGCCGTCGCGAAGCGCATCGCCGCCGAAGCCGCCGATGCGTAAGATCATCGGCGCGGCTTTCGTCTCGATCGACGGCGTGATGCAGGCGCCGGGCGGGCCGGCCGAGGATTGGACCGGCGGGTTCGAGCATGGCGGCTGGCTCGCCCCCTTGTTCGACGAGGCGCTCGGCAATCAGGTGGACAGCTTCCTGAAGGACCCGTTCGATCTGTTGCTCGGCCGCAAGACGTGGGAAATCTTTGCGGCACACTGGCCCTTCACGGAGGATCATGACGGCATTGCCGCGAGCTTCGCGAAGAACCGCAAATATGTGATGACTCGCTCAGGCATGCCGCTCGATTGGCAGGGCAGCGAACGCGTGCCCGATTTCGATGCGCTGGCCGCTATCAAGGCCGGAGAAGGCCCGAACATCGTAATCCAGGGCAGCTCGACGCTATATCCCGGCCTGTTGGAGCGAGGCCTGATCGATCGATTGGTCCTGATGACCGCACCTGTCGTGCTGGGCCGCGGCAAGCGCCTGTTCGGCGGGGGATCGCCCTCGGGCAGATGGAAGCTGATCGAGCACCGGCTGAGCAGCACCGGCATCGCCATGGCGACCTATGAGCCCGACGGCCCGGTCGAAGTCGCATCCTTCGCGATGGATGATCCGCATCCGCGCGAGCTCGCGCGGCGCGAGAAACTGGAACGCGAGGGGTAACGCGTATCGACATTCCATTCTTCCCTCGCCCCCTGCAAGGGGGGAGAGGGTTGCGCAGACTTAGGTTTTGCGAAGCAAAGCCTTAGTCGGAGCTGGGTGAGGGGGTTGCGGTTGCACAGCAACCGCGCGGAGCTGCGCTCCGCTCTACCCCTCTCCAAGCTAGGCTAGGCAGCAAGCTGCCAAGCTTCGCTATCCTCTCCCCTATCAAGGGGAGAGGAGCCCTTACGCAAACGCAGCCGAACCCTTGAGCTGCTGATACGCTTCGATCACCGCGCGCAGCTTCGCCTCGTGGCTACGGTCGCCGCCATTGCGGTCGGGGTGGTATTTGCGCACCAGCTCCGAATAGCGCCGCCGAAGTCCCATGCGGTCCACATCGGTATCGAGCGCCAGCACGCGCAGCGCCTCGCGGTCGCGTCCCGAAAGCGGCCTGCCGTCCTGGCGCGGGACCTCGTCGCGCATCCGGTTGCGGAAACGCGCTCCGATCGCGTCTAGCGGGTCGGAAAAATCAGCCCAGCGCGGCGGGCGGTCCGCGCCACCATTGCCGTTGAACGCCCGCGTCTCGCGCTCCCAGCCGGCCATCGGCCGCTGCGCATCGTGGATCTCGTCGGTGCTCATCCCCCGGAAGAAATTATAGCCCGAATTGAATTCGCGGACATGCTCCAGGCACAGCCAGCGAAATTGCGGCGGCCCGTCGCGCCCGATATCCGCACCCTCGATCAGTGGCGCACGGAATTCACCCGGCTCGGCGCAGCCGGGCTCGGCGCACAGCCGCCCCGGCGCCTCCACTCGGCCGTGGAAGCGCGCATTGGGGCGATCTTTCCTGGATTGGCTATCGCCCACGCGACTCTCTCGAAAAAACGCAATATATAGGAGCGATGACCGACCTCGCCACCGCTCCCCTCGCCCAAATTATCGCTTCCCGCCTGAACGGTGCGCTCGACCCCACGCATCTTGAGGTCGTCAACGACAGCCATCTCCATTCGGGCCATATGGGCGACGACGGCTCGGGCGAATCGCACTGGACGGTGGTGGTGGAAAGCCACGCCTTTAAGGGCCAGTCACGCGTGGCCCGCCAGCGGATGATCAACCATGCGCTTGCCGACCTGTTGGCCGAGCGGATTCATGCCTTGGCCATCCGCGCCCGCGCGCCGGGGGAGGCATGACCGCGCTCGCCCAGCGGCCGGCCGCGCGCATCCTGTTGCTGGACGATGCGGGCCGCGTGCTGCTCTTCCGCTTCGCCCTAGCCGGTCGGCCCGCATTCTGGGCCACCCCTGGCGGCGCGGTCGATCCAGGCGAGAGCTTCGAGCAAGCCGCCCGCCGCGAGCTTTTCGAGGAAACCGGACTCGAACTTGAATGCGGGCCTGAAGTCGCGCGGCGGCTTGTCGAGTTCGTGACGCTGGAGGATGTCGCCGTCACTGCGGACGAACGCTATTTCCTCGTGCGCGCCGGGACCTCCGACATCGACACCGCACGCCACACCGAACTCGAAAGGCGCGTGATGCAGGAATGGCGCTGGTTCGAGCGCGGCGAGATCGCGGAATGGCCTGAGACGATTTTTCCGGAGAATTTGGCCCAGATGCTGGATACGCTGCAATGAACGAGAGCTTGATCCTCCAGACCATCGAGCCCGTCACGCACGACCTCGGCGGCTTCAAGGTCCACCGCACCCTGCCTTCGCGCCCCCGGACGATGGTCGGTCCGTTCATCTTCTTCGACCAGATGGGGCCGGCCCGATTGGAAGCCGGCACCGGCATCGACGTGCGCCCGCACCCGCACATCAATCTCGCGACGGTCACCTATCTCTATGCCGGCGCGATCGATCACCGCGATTCGCTGGGCACCTTCGCGACGATCGAGCCCGGCGCGGTCAATCTGATGACCGCGGGCCGCGGCATCGTTCATTCGGAGCGTTCCCCCAGCGCCGAGCGGGCCCACGGCCCAGAGCTTTCGGGCCTGCAGACCTGGCTCGCGCTGCCCGAGAGGTTCGAGGAAGTCGATCCCGCATTCGAGCACGTCGCAGCGGCCGACCTGCCGGTGATCGACACCCCAGGGGCCACCGCACGCGTGATCATGGGGGATCTGTGGGGCGTATCCGCCCCGACGACGACCTATGCCCAGACCATCTATGCCGATATCGCACTCGATCCGGGCGGCAGCGTGCCGATCGACTCTTCCGCGGACGAGCGCGCGATCTATGTGGCGACGGGCGAAGCTACGCTGGACGGAATGATGCTTGATCCCATGACCCTCTATGTGCTGCGCCCGGGCATTGCCGCGACGCTGCGATCCGAGCGCGGAGCGCGCGTGTGCCTGTGCGGCGGCGAGGCCTTCGCCACTCCGCGCCATGTCTGGTGGAACTTCGTCTCGTCGAGCCGCGACCGGATAGACCAGGCCAGGGCCGACTGGAAGGCAGACCTGTTTCCCCAGGTCCCGGGCGACGACAAGGAATGGATCCCCATTCCCGAAGTGCCCAAGACGGTGAGCTATCCGTGACACCGGCTCACGCTGAGCTTGTCGAAGCGCCTTTCGAAGTCATAACGAGCGACAACGCCCTTCGACAGGCTCAGGGCGAGCGGAGGTAGGAATGCCCGACTTCAATTTGACCCGCATCCCCCTCCCTACAGGCGTCGAACTCGACGTCGCCATCGCGGGCGATTCCGCGAACCCGCCGCTGATCTTCCTCCACGGCTTCCCCGAATCGCATCGCACCTGGCGTCATCAGATCGCCGATCTTTCGCGCGATTTTTATGTGGTCGCGCCCGATCAGCGCGGCTTCGCCCGCTCATCCAAGCCCGAGGGGATCGAGAATTATTCGCCCGACAAGCCCGTGGGCGACCTGATCGCGCTCGCCGATCATCTCGGCATCGGCGAGTTCACTTTGGTCGGGCACGATTGGGGCGGCGCGATTTCCTGGATGGCGGCGCTGCAGCACCCCGGCCGGATCAAGCGGCTGATCATCGTCAACGCGCCGCATCCGCTGATCTTCCAGCGCTCGCTCTACGACGATGCGGACCAACGCGCGGCCAGCCAATATATGACGGCGTTCCGCAACCCCGGCTTCGAGAAATTCGTCGACGGAATGGGCATCCCCGCTTTCTTCGACACCAGCTTCTCCAAGCATGCCGATCCCGCCCTGCTCGCCCCCGAACGCGACGCCTATATCGAGGAATGGTCGCAACCCGGCGCGATGACGGGAATGCTCAACTGGTATCGCGGCAGCGCGGTGGTCGTGCCCGCGTCGGGCGAAACTCCGGACCGGCCGGCCTGGCTCGACGGGCCCTTCCCCCCCGTGACTCAGCCCACGCTGGTGATCTGGGGAATGAAGGACAGCGCTTTGCTGCCGGTCCAGCTCGAAGGACTCGATACGCTGGTGCCCGATCTCACGTTAGTGAAGATCCAGGATGCCGGACATTTCGTACCCTGGGAAAGGCCCGAGGCGGTGACGAAAGCGATCCGCGACTGGCTGGCGAAGCGCGGCCGCTAGTGCCGCTTGCAATGTAGGATTTCGCCTGCTTGGGTCTCCGGGCCACCGCTGCGTGACCGCTCCTTGAAACCGTCGATCCCGCACACGCGAGAAGCATGCTTTCGCCTAACCTTTGCTAACCTTTCGCGACGGCAAACCTGCGCATAGGCCTAACTTTCGCCTAAACTTCCGAGCTCCAGCCCTCGACCCAGGCGCCGTGCGCCTGCGATGCCGCGACCATCGTGCGCGGCGGTCCGTCGGGCCAGGTCCGCACCCAGACTTCCTGGCGATGCAGCGTGCGGTCCGGCTCCATCTCCACCCAGGCTAGCGGTCGCTCTACCGTGGCGCGCGCGCCGGCGGCTTCCATAGCCGCAGTGATGCGCGCCTGCGTTTCGGGCGGCAGATATTGCCACACCACCGAATGCATCAGCACGCGAGTCGCGCCCCCCGCCTGCGGCTCGGCCAGCCGCGCATCGAGCCAGTCGGCGGCGTCGGCCCGCTCCAGGTGCACAGGCTTTTCGACGATCATCGCGATCGCCTTGTCCAGCCGGATTTGCCGCTCATGATTGTCAGCCCATACATAGGCGCGCAGCCGATCCGCGGCCGCAGTGTTGCGAACATCGACCGGCCGCACATCGCAACCCCGCACGCCGGCGAAGCGCACGGGCGCCAGCGGCGGCGGAGGGCCGCGCCACTCGGGCCGGATCGTCACGGGCGAATTCTCCGGTCCCACGATGACACCGCCCAGATCGAAGCGATAGCGCTCGATCAGCAGGTTGAGCCCGGCGCTCGATCCGATTTCGATCACTTCGAGCGGCTGGCCGAAGCGCCGTGACACTTCGAGCATCCCGCACATCAATGCGCCCGAGCGGCCCGGCTCATTGGTCTGGGGCGGCCCGTCGAGCCAGGGATAGAGCGCGTTGTCATGCGCGATGAGCGCGGCGGATAGCTCGCCTTTGACCGCATCGGGATCGGTCTCGCTTCCGTCGAACACCTCGGTCAGCGCCACCCCCTTGAGTGCCAGCGAATGCAGCCCGCCGGTCAGCCGCAGCGGCAGCGCGGCCTTGGTCGGCTCGCCTTCCCAGTCGAGCGCCCGCGCGCCCGTCCGGCTTTCGCGGCTCAGGCAATCGGCGAGCGCCAGCACCACGCGCCCGGTGATGAGCGCGTCCATCGCAACGCAATAGCGGTGCTGGAAGCGAAACGCCTCGCGGTTGGTCTGCTCGTCCGCCACGGCGAGCGTGTTGCGCCGGAGGCACCCCGCAAGTAAAGCCCCGCCCTCAATGGCCGAGCCTTTGATCCTCGCGGTGCCCAAGGGGCGCATTCTCGAAGAGTGCCTTCCTGTGCTTGCGGCTGTCGGAATCACGCCCGAAGCCGCCTTTGCCGACGAGAACAGCCGCGCGCTGCGCTTCAAGACCAGCAATCCGGCGATCGACCTGATCCGGGTGCGCGCGTTCGATGTAGCTACCTTCGTCGCGCACGGCGCGGCGCAGCTCGGCATCGTCGGTTCGGACGTGCTCGCGGAATTCGCCTATTCGGAGCTTTATGCGCCGGTCGATCTAGGGATTGGCCATTGCCGCATCTCGGTCGCGGAGCCCGCCGACATGGCCGAGAAGGACGATCCACGCGGCTGGAGCCATGTCCGCATCGCCACCAAATATCCACACATCACCCGCACCCATTTCGAAGCGCGCGGCGTGCAGGCCGAGTGCGTAAAGCTTAACGGCGCGATGGAGCTGGCCCCCGTGCTGGGCCTCGCGCCGCGCATCGTCGATCTGGTCTCGTCGGGCCGCACGCTCAAGGAAAACGGGCTGGTCGAAGTCGAAGTGATCGCGCAGGTCACTTCGCGGCTGATCGTCAACCGCGCGGCATTCAAGATGCGCGCGAGCAACGTGGTCCCGCTGGTCGATGCGTTTCGGCGGGCCGTGGCGTGATCCGCCTCGACGCCTCCAGCTCTGATTTCGCCGAAGCCTTCACCACCCTGGTCAACGCCCGCCGCGAGGCCGATGAGGATGTGGCGCGCAACGTCACCCACATCATCAAGCGGGTGCGCGATGAGGGCGACGTGGCGGTCAAGGACCTGACGAGGCTGTTCGACAAGCACGACCTCGACGCAACAGGTTGGAAGATCGACCGTGCCGATTGCCTCGCCGCATGGGAGGGGCTGAGCCCCGAGTTGCGCGCCGCGCTCGAACTCGCCGCGGAACGCATCGCCGCCTACCACGCCAAGCAGCGACCCGCGGACACCGACGCGATTGACGCGCAGGGCATCCGCCTCGGCGCGCGCTGGCGCCCGGTCGATTCGGCGGGCGTTTATGTTCCCGGCGGCCGCGCGGCTTATCCCAGTTCGGTGCTGATGAACGCGCTGCCGGCGCGCGCCGCAGGCGTCGGGCGGCTGATCATGGTGACGCCCACGCCCAATGGCGAGGTCAACCCGCTCGTCCTTGCCGCCGCGCATCTGGCGGGAGTGGACGAGATCTGGCGGATCGGCGGCGCGCAGGCCATCGCGGCGCTCGCGCACGGCACCGAGCGGATAGCGCCTGTCGATGTCGTCACCGGTCCGGGCAATGCCTGGGTCGCCGAAGCCAAGCGCCAGCTGTATGGCGTGGTCGGCATCGACATGGTGGCGGGACCGAGCGAGATCGTCGTGGTCGCGGACGCCGCCAACGATCCCGAATGGATCGCCGCCGACCTGCTCAGCCAGGCCGAGCATGACCCGACCAGCCAGTCGATCCTGTTCACCGACGATACCGCCTTCGCCCAGGACGTGGCGGAGGCCGTCGATCGCCAGATAGCCGAACTGGCCACCGCCGAAACTGCGCGAGCAAGTTGGGACGCCAACGGCGCGATCGTGATCGTCCCTTCCCTGGCGGACGCCGTACCCCTGATCGACCGCCTCGCGCCCGAACATCTCGAACTGGCGTGCGACGATGCCGAGGCGCTGTTCGCTCAGGTGCGTCACGCCGGCTCGGTCTTTCTCGGGCGCCACACCCCGGAGGCGATCGGCGATTATGTCGCGGGGCCGAACCACGTACTCCCAACCGGCCGCCGCGCGCGTTTCGCATCGGGCCTGTCGGTGCTCGACTTCATGAAGCGCACCAGCTTCCTCGGCATGGACGCATCGGGCCTCGCCGCGATCGGCCCCGCCGCGATCGCCCTGGCGAATGCCGAGGGCCTGCCCGCGCACGCCCGGTCGGTCTCCATCCGGCTCAAGGATCAGTAATGCCAAGCCCCAAAGCCAAGACCCGTTCCAGGGCCCGCGCCGCCGCGCGGCTCGCCGCCGTCCAGGCGCTCTATCAGCGCGAGATGGAGGGAACGCCGATCACCGCGCTTCTGCATGAGTTTCACCAGCACCGCCTGGGAGCGACGATCGAAGACGTGGAATATGCCGATGCCGATGTCAGTTTCTTCGACGATATCGTGAAGGGCGTCGATGCGCGCCGCGAGGAGATCGACACCCTGGTGGCGGGCAAGCTCGCCGCGGACTGGTCGCTCGAACGGCTCGACAAGCCGATGCGCCAAATCCTGCGCGCGGGCGCCTATGAGCTGATGGCGCGTCCGGATGTTCCGGTGGGCGCAGTGATCAGCGAATATCTCGACGTGACCGACGCATTTTACGACCGCCGTGAAAAGGGCTTCGTCAACGGCCTGCTGGACGCGATTGCGAAGGACGTGCGGAGCTGAACGAAGCCGAATTCATTGCCGCCTTGCGCACCCTGCCGCTTCATGCGGGCGCACATGGCTTGCTCGACGATGCGGCGACGCTGGCGATCGGCGGCGAGACGCTCGTCCTCACCCACGATGCCATCGCTGAGGGGGTGCATTACCGAGCCGGGACCGATCCGGCCGATATCGCCTGGAAGCTGGTCGCGGTTAACCTCTCGGACCTGGCCGCCAAGGGCGCTGAGCCGATCGGGGTGCTGATCGGCGCAACGTTGGTGGAGCATAATGAGCGCTTCGTCGAAGGGCTGCGCGAAGTGCTCACGGCCTATGCGGTGCCACTGCTCGGCGGCGACACGATCGCGACCAGCCCCGCCGTTTTCGGATGCACCGCCATCGGCCGCGCGGCGGCGGTTCCGCACCGCACCAGCGCGAAGCCCGGCGACGCCCTTTGGGTCACCGGCCATATCGGCGCGGCGATGCGCGACTTCGCACAGGGCGGCCCCGCCTATCTTCGCCCCCGCCCGCGCCTCGCCGAGGGCCGGGCGCTGGCCCCTCATGTCCATGCGATGATGGACGTGTCGGATGGGCTGTTGCTGGACGCGAGCCGAATGGCGCGGGCCAGCAACTGCACTGCCGAGCTTAGCCTCGATGCGATCCCCTTCGCCCCTGGGGTCGAGGATCGGCTCGCCGCGGCGGCATGGGGCGACGATTATGAATTGCTCTTTGCGGCGCCCAAGGGCTTCGCCCCCCCCGTGCCAGCCACGCGCATCGGCGCATTCACGGCGCCCGGCCCCGCGGCCTTGCTGCTGGACGGCGCACCGCCTCCCGAAAAGCTCGGCTACGAGCACGGCTGACCCCGCTTGCGCTCGCACGATGCGTGTCTATACGTCTGCCCTGCCCTTGAACCCGGCGCGAGACCGGAGAGGCGCTTTCCAAAAGTCTAGGGGAAGGACTTCACCACCATGACGATCGTTTACATCGCCATAGCATGCGGCCTGATCGCCGTGCTCTATAGCATATTGACTGCCCAGCAGGTGCTCCGCGCGCCCGCGGGCAACGAGAAGATGCAGAGTATCGCCGCCGCCATTCAGGAGGGCGCAAAGGCCTATCTGGGCCGGCAATATCTCACCATCGGGATCGTTGGCGCGATCGTCGCGGTGTTGATTTGGGTGTTCCTCGACGGAATGGGCGCGCCGCTATCCACGGTGTGCTTCCTGATCGGCGCGGTCCTGTCCGGCGCCGCCGGCTTCGCAGGCATGCACATCTCGGTGCGCGCCAATGTGCGCACGGCCGAGGCCGCGCGCACCAGCCTGCAGGGCGGCCTGACGCTCGCGTTCCGATCGGGCGCGATCACCGGCATGCTCGTCGCGGGCCTCGGCCTGCTCTCGATCGCGGGGATCTTCTGGTATCTGATCGGGCCCGGCCAGATGGACCTTGACGAGATCGCGGATCGCCGCACGATCATCGCCGCGCTCACCGCCCTGGCCTTCGGCGCTTCGCTGATTTCGATCTTCGCGCGCCTCGGCGGCGGCATCTTCACCAAGGCCGCCGATGTCGGCGCCGATCTGGTGGGCAAGGTCGAAGCCGGAATCCCCGAGGACGACCCCCGCAACCCCGCGGTGATCGCCGATAATGTCGGCGACAATGTCGGCGATTGTGCCGGCATGGCGGCCGATCTGTTCGAAACCTATGTCGTGACCATCGGCCTCACCATGGTCTCGATCGCATTGTTGCTTTCCTCGGTCGGAGCGGAATCGCTGATGCGGCTGATGACCCTGCCGCTCCTGGTCGGCGGCGTGTGCATCATCACCTCCATCATCGGCACGTATATGGTCCGCCTGGGCAAGAGCCAGAACATCATGGGCGCGCTCTACAAGGGCTTCTGGACCACCGCGATCCTCTCGATCCCGGCAATCTACCTCGCCACCAGCTACGCCCTTACCGGCGAGCTTCTCGGCGACATGGACACCGTCATCGGCGCATTGCCGGTCGATCCCACCGCAGTCATCGCTGGCGCCGGCGACCTCACCTTGCTCACCGGCAAGGAATTCACCGGCATGAGTCTGTTCCTCTGCATGATGATCGGCCTCGCGGTCACCGGACTGCTGGTGTGGATCACCGAATATTATACGGGCACCAATTATCGCCCGGTCAAGTCCATCGCCAAGGCTTCCGAAACCGGCCACGGCACCAACGTGATCCAGGGCCTGGCGATCAGCCTTGAATCGACTGCGCTGCCGACGCTCGTGATCGTGGTCGCCGTGATCGCCGCGTTCCAGATCGCTGGCATCATCGGCGTGGCGTTCGCCGCGACTTCGCTGCTGGCGCTCGCGGGCATGGTCGTCGCATTGGACGCTTATGGTCCGGTCACCGACAATGCCGGCGGCATCGCCGAAATGGCGGGCCTTCCTGATGATGTGCGTCACAAGACCGATGCGCTCGACGCGGTGGGCAATACCACCAAGGCCGTGACCAAGGGCTATGCCATCGGCTCGGCGGCGCTTGCCGCGCTCGTGCTGTTCGGCGCGTACACGACCGACCTCAAGGAGTTCTTCCCTGACGTGCCGGTCGATTTCTCGCTGAACAATCCGTACGTCATCGTCGGGCTGCTGCTCGGCGCGCTGCTGCCCTATCTGTTCGGCGCATTCGGCATGACCGCCGTGGGCCGCGCGGCGGGCGCCGTGGTCGAGGACGTCCGCGCGCAGTTCCGGGAGAATCCGGGCATCATGGAAGGGACCAGCCGTCCCAACTATGCGCGCACGGTGGACATCGTCACCAAGGCGGCGATCAAGGAGATGATCATCCCCTCGCTGCTGCCGGTGCTGAGCCCGATCGCAGTCTACTTCATCATCACGGCGGTGGCCGGCCAGAGCGAAGGCTTTGCGGCGCTGGGGGCGATGCTGCTGGGCGTGATCGTCTCCGGACTGTTCGTCGCCATCTCGATGACCTCCGGCGGCGGCGCATGGGACAATGCCAAGAAGTATATCGAAGACGGCAATCACGGCGGCAAGGGCTCCGAAGCCCATAAGGCCGCAGTCACCGGCGACACCGTGGGCGATCCCTACAAGGATACCGCGGGCCCCGCCGTCAATCCGATGATCAAGATCACCAACATCGTCGCCTTGCTTCTGCTCGCGGCGCTGGCGGGACATGTCGGCTAAAGCGGGCTGTCCTTCGAGTGAACAGACCCCGCCCGGAGCCATCCGGGCGGGGTTTTGTTTGTGCGCCTGCATGACGCACGGGCGTCGCTCTGTTAGGAGCGCCGCGTGAATGAAGCCGCCCTGCCCGTTCGCGTTGCCGCGCTCTATCGCTTCACTCGGTTCGACGATTACGAAGCGATCCGGGGGCCGCTGGATCAGCTGTGCCGCAAGCAGGGCGTGAAGGGCACGCTGCTGATCGCGCGCGAGGGGATTAACGGGACGATCGCCGGACCGGACGCCGCTATCGGCCAGGTGCTGGCGCATATCCAAGGGTTGCCCGGTTGCGCTGACCTAGACGTGAAGGAAGCGCGCGCCGGGGCGATGCCGTTTCACCGGATGAAGGTGCGCATCAAGCGCGAGATCGTGACGATGGGCCAGCCGGACATCGACCCGCTGGCGGCGGGGGAGTATGTCGCCCCGCGGGACTGGAACACGCTTATCGACCAGCCCGGCACCGTGCTGATCGACACGCGCAACGATTACGAAGTGGCGCTGGGCACTTTTGCGGGCGCGATCGATCCGGGCACGCCGACGTTTCGCGACTTCCCCGCCTGGTTCCGCGCGCACCGCCACGAATGGGAAGGCGAGCGCAAGCCCAGGATCGCGATGTTCTGCACCGGCGGGATACGCTGCGAAAAGGCGACGGCTTTTCTCAAGGCGGAGGGCCTGGACGAAGTCTATCACCTGAAGGGCGGCATCCTTGCCTATCTGGAACAGGTCGCGCCCGAAGAGAGCCGGTGGCAAGGGGATTGCTTCGTGTTCGACGAGCGCGTGTCGGTCTCGCACGGGCTGGCGCCGGGATCGCAACAGCTCTGCCGCGCGTGCCGCAGGCCGGTGACCGAGGCGGAGCGCAGCGCACCCGAATATGAGGAGGGAATCTCCTGCCCCGCCTGCCATGCCGAGCGCACCGAGGCGCAGCGCGCGCGCTATGCCGAGCGCCAGCGCCAGAGCCTGTTGGCCGCGGCGCGCGGCGAAGCGCATGTCGGCGCGGCCCAGGCGGACCGCGACGCTGACTGAGCCAATCCTCTACAGCTTTCGCCGGTGCCCCTATGCGATGCGGGCGCGGATGGCGCTCGCGGTTAGCGGAACCCCCTGCGAAATCCGCGAAGTGAAGCTCAGCGACAAGCCAGCTGAGCTTTTCGCCGCCTCAGCCAAGGCGACCGTTCCGGTACTGATGCTGCCCTGCGGACAGGTGATCGACGAAAGCCTCGACATCATGCGCTGGGCGCTGGAGCGCAACGACCCCGAAGACTGGCTGAGAGGCGACGATGCGGCGCTTATCGAGGCCAATGACGGCGCGTTCAAATATCATCTCGACCGCTACAAATATCCGGAGCGGCATGGATCGGACTCCGCCGAGCATCGAGCGCATGCCCTGGATATGCTCGCCGAACTTGAGCGCCACCTGGCTCAGTCCACCTATCTGTGCGGCGACCGAGGGTCGCTCGCCGACGCCGCGATCATGCCCTTCGTGCGCCAGTTCGCGGTAGTCGACCAGGCCTGGTTCGACGCGCAGCCGCTCCCCTGCTTACAGCGATGGCTGGCGGCACAGATCGCTTCGGACTTGTTTGCGCGGATCATGACGCGGCGCCCGCAATGGCGCGCGGCCTAGAGTGAGCGCGCGATGAGCACCTTCATGATCTCGTTCGATCCGCCATATATCCGCTGGACCCGCGCATTCCGCCACATCCGCGCAATCGGATAGTCGTTCACATAGCCATAGCCGCCGTGGAGCTGGAGGCATTCGTCGACCACTTGGCCCTCGGCCTCGGTCACCCATAATTTGGCGATAGCCGCGCTGGTCAGGTCGAGCGTGCCGGCAAGCTGGCGCTCGATGCAGTCATCGACATAGACGCGAGCGACCTCCGCCTTGGCCTTGCATTCGGCGAGTTTGAACTGCGTGTTCTGGAAATCGAAGACGCGCTGGCCGAACGCCTGGCGCTCCTTCGTATATTCGATCGTCACTTCGACCGCCCTGGTCATCGTCACCACGCTGGAGACGGCGATCACCAGGCGTTCGCGCGGCAGTTCCGCCATCAACTGGCGGAAGCCCTGGCCTTCGCCGGTGCCGAGCAGATTGTCGGCGGGGACCCAGACATCGTCGAAGAACAGCTCGCTGGTATCCTGTGCATCGAGCCCGATCTTGTCGAGCGCCTTGCCACGGCGAAAGCCCTCCGCCGTGGAGGTCTCGACCACCAGCAGCGAGACGCCCTTCGCGCCCTGCTCGGGATCGGTCTTGGCGACGACGATGATGAAGTCGGCGATCTGGCCGTTGGAGATGAAGGTCTTGGCCCCGTTGATCCGGTAGCCATTGCCGTCTTTCAGCGCGGTGGTGCGGATCGCCTGGAGGTCGGAGCCCGCACCCGGCTCGCTCATCGCGATCGCCGCCACGCTTTCGCCCGAACAGAGCTTGGGCAGCCAGCGCTGCTTCTGCTCCTCGGTGCCATGAGCGAGCACATAAGGCAGGATGATGACGTTGTGCAGCGAGAGCGCGAACCCTTCTACGCCGTATCGGCCCACCTGCTCGACCAGCGTAACGTCATGCCGGAAGTCGCCGCCCGATCCGCCATATTCGGCGGGGATCGACACGCCGAGCAGCCCGGCCTCGCCAGCCTGCCGCCAGAAAGCCCGCTCCACCTGCCCCGCTTCGCGCCACCTGGCGATCCGCTCGGGCGGCGCCTCGCGTTCGAAGAAGCGCGCCGCGCCATCGGCGAGCGCAACCAGTTCGGGATCGTCGCGCCAGCCCATCAGCGCGGCGCCATGCGGATCGCGCCATCGAGCCGCACATCCTCGCCGTTGAAATAGGGATTGCGGAGCATTTCGAGCGCCAGGCTCGCATAATCGTCCGGATCGCCGAGCCGCTTGGGGAAGGGCACCGATGCGGCCAGCGCTTCCTTCACTTGCGGCGGCGCGGCGTTCATCAGCGGCGTATCGAAGATGCCCGGCAGGATCGTGTTGATGCGGATGCCCTCACCCGAGAGATCGCGCGCGATCGGCAGCGTCATCCCGACGATGCCGCCCTTGGACGCGGAATACGCCGCCTGGCCGATCTGCCCGTCCTCGGCGGCGACGCTGGCGGTGTTGACGATCGCGCCGCGCTCGCCGCCTTCCAGCGGGTCGAGCGTCAGCATCCCGGCGGCGCTTTTCACGATGCAGCGGAAGCTGCCGACCAGGTTGACCTGAATCACCCAGTCGAACGCGGCGGCGGGAAATTGCTTGATCTCGCCGGTGTTCCGGTCGCGGCTGACCGTCTTGAAGGCGTTGCCGACGCCGGCGCAGTTGACGAGGACGCGCTCCTGGCCGTGCGCCTCGCGCGCGCGGGCGAAGGCGGCATCGACCTCGTCGTCCGAGCGGACATCGACCTTGCAGAACACGCCACCAAGTTCGGCGGCCAGCGCCTCGCCCTTCTCGGCATTCATGTCGAACAACGCGATCTTGGCGCCCGCCGCCGCAAGCGCGCGGGCCGTCGCTGCACCCAGTCCCGATGCGCCGCCGGTAACGACTGCTGCGGTGCCTTCAAAGTTCATTCTGCTCTCCTGATATCCATCTTGGGGCTGTTGGGGCTGATGCCGGAGTCGCCGAAAAGCGCGGCGCAGGCGTGGGCGCGTCGCCGACGAAGGTGCCGCGCGCAACGTTGTGCGGGTGCGCTGCGGCTTCGTCGAATGTCAGTACCGGCGAGACGCATGCATCGGAGGAGAAATGCAAGACCCATTCGTCGCGGCTGCGCTTCGCGAAGGCCGCGGCAAAGCGCCGGGCGCGTTCAGGCCATTGGCTGGCGTCCATCTGGCCGCCGCCGTCCTCGCCCAAGCCCGCGACCAGCGCCGCATAGAATTGCGGCTCGATCGCACCGACCGCAACGTGACGGCCATCGGCACAGGCATAGCAGCGATAAAAGGGCGACGCCCCGCTCAGCAAATTGGCCCCCGGCCCGTCACGCCACATGCCCGCCGCCTTGAACCCCCAGCTCATGCTGGCAAGCAGTGCCGCGCCATCGGTCATCGCCGCATCCACCACCTGCCCTGGCGCGCCCATCTTCACCGCCAGCAATGCGCTCACCATGCCGAAAGCCAGCAGCATCCCGCCCCCGCCGAAATCGGCGACGTAATTGGCCGGCGCGACCGGCGGCTGATCCGGCGCGCCGATCCCGTCAAGCAGCCCGGCGACCGCCATATAATTGATGTCATGCCCCGGCGCGTTGCTGAGAGGGCCCTCCTGCCCCCAGCCGGTCATCCGTCCATAAACGAGCCTGGGGTTCGCACCGATGAGCACATCCGGCCCCAGCCCCAGCCGCTCCATGACCCCGGGCCGGAAGCCTTCGATGATCCCGTCGGCGCCGGCGCAAAGCTCGCGCGCAGTGGCGATGCCCCCGGACGACTTGAGCTCCACCCCGATCGCCCGCCGCGACCGCGCCAGCGCATGCGGCCCGAAAATTGCCCCCGGCCGCTCGATGCGAATCACTTCGGCCCCGTGATCGGCCAGCATCATTCCCGCAAACGGCCCCGGCCCGATGCCGCCGAACTCGACGATCCGGATGCCGGTCAGCGCGCCCATCGGCTCACAACGCCTCGACGATCGTCACATTGGCGATCCCGCCGCCTTCGCACATCGTCTGCAGGCCATAGCGCAGCCCGCGCTTGCGAAGCGCGTGGACAAGCGTGGCCATCAGCTTGGTGCCGGAAGCGCCCAGCGGGTGCCCCAAGGCAATCGCCCCGCCATTGACGTTGAGCTTCGCCGGGTCGCCGCCGCTATGTTCCAGCCACGCCAGCGGCACCGGCGCGAAGGCCTCGTTGACTTCGTACAAGTCGATATCGCCGATCGACATCCCTGCGCGCTTCAGGGCCCGCTCGGTAGCGAACAGCGGCTCTTCAAGCATGATCACCGGATCGCCCGCTGTCACAGTCAGATTGTGGATGCGCGCCAGCGGAGTCAGGCCATGCGCCTTGAGCGCGGCTTCGCTCACCACCATCACGGCCGAGGCGCCATCGCAGATCTGGCTGGCATTGCCGGCGGTGATGACCCCGCTCTCGGCCAGCGTCTTGAGACTGCCCAGCCCTGCCATGCTCGCATCGAAGCGGATGCCTTCGTCCTGGTCGTGGATCGCCGGCCCCTCCGGCGTCTCGATCTCCAGCGCCACGATCTCGTCCGCAAAGTCGCCGCGCTCCACGGCCGCCGCCGCTCGCCGGTGGCTCTCCAGCGAATAGGCATCGAGCCGCTCGCGGTCATAACCATATTTCCGCGCTATCATCTCCGCCCCGGTGAACTGGCTGAATCCGCGAACGCCAAACCGCTCGAGCGCCTTGTCGCTGAACGGCTTGCCGCCGGCTACCGAAGTGCCCATCGGCACCCGGCTCATATGCTCCACGCCCGCGGCGATCACCACGTCCTGCGTGCCGGACATCACTGCCTGCGCGGCGAACTGGATCGCCTGCTGAGAGCTTCCGCACTGGCGATCGATCGACACCGCGGGGACGCTCTGCGGCAAGGTCGAGGCCAGCACGGCGTTTCGCCCGATGTGCAGCGCCTGCTCGCCCGCCTGCCCCACGCAGCCCATGATCACATCGTCGATCGCCGCAGGATCGATTCCCGATCTCGCCGCGATTTCGGTAAGCACCGCACCGCCCAGATCGGCGGGGTGCCATCCCATCAGCTTGCCATTGCGGCGTCCGCCCGCGGTTCGCGTTGCCGCGACGATATATGCTTCGGCCACTTGCCTCTCCCACATCCCTTGAACGACGCACAACTTACATGAATGTAAGTGCCGGAGCGCCGCGGCCTGTGCAAGTGTGCGCCCGCTTTCCTTTTCGCCCGTCCCGGAGTAAAGGCACCGCCACTTTACGCGCGCACACCTCATGAGGTAATTTTGGCCAAAGAAGAACTGCTTGAAATGCGCGGTCAGGTCGTTGAGCTTCTGCCCAACGCCATGTTCCGCGTTAAGCTCGAAAACGATCACGAGATTCTGGGGCACACCGCCGGCAAGATGCGCAAGAATCGCATCCGCGTGCTGGTCGGCGACGAAGTGCTTGTCGAACTCACGCCCTACGACCTGACCAAGGGCCGTATAACCTACCGCTTCAAATAAGCCGCGCCCCGTGCGGCTCGTCCTCGCATCGACCTCGCCGCGCCGTCTCGATCTGCTCAGGCGGATCGGGATCGAACCTTCGCGTATCGCGGCGCCCGATGTGGACGAAGATCCGGTGCCCGGCGAATTGCCGCGCCCCTATGTGCAGCGCATCGCCATTGCCAAGGCACAGGCAGTGGAGCGCGCGGGGGACGAGATCGTGCTGGCGGGCGACACGACGATAGCAGCCGGCCGGCGCATCCTTGGCAAGCCCGAGGACGAAGCCGATCTGCGCCGGATGCTGACCCTGCTTTCGGGCCGCCGGCACCATTGCTATTCCGCGGTCTGCCTGATCGGCGCCGACGGCAAGGCGCGCACTCGGCTCTCGGACACGATCGTCGCCTTCAAGCGCCTGAGTCCCGCCGAGATCGACTGGTACGTCGCCAGCGGCGAGGGCATGGGCAAGGCTGGCGGCTATGCCATCCAGGGCAAGGCCGAGGCATTCGTGCGCTTCCTCTCCGGCAGCCATTCGGGCGTGGTCGGACTGCCGGTGTTCGAGACGCGCGCCTTGCTCGTCAGCGCGGGCTTCCCGCTTGCCTGAGTGGCTGTTCGAAGCTGGGATCGGCGAGAATCGCGCGGCCCTGGTGTCGCGAGGCATCATCTGGAAAGCCCGAATAGAAGTGGAGAGTGCCGGACCCCGTGCCGGTAGCGTCGTCGCGGCGCGCATGACAGATCGCGGCACTGCGCGCATCACGCTGGAAGGCGGGGGCGAAGCGCTCTGCTCCCCCCTTCCCACCGTCACTCAGGGCGGGCGTTTCCGCGCGCTGATCGTTCGCGAGGCGATTCCCGAGCCCGGCCGCCCCAAATTGCCCAAGGCTGTGCCGACCGATGCGCCGCTCGGTGAGGGTCTCGATCTTCTGGCCCGCATCACTGCGTCCGGCCTTCCGGTGCGCCACTGCCGTGCGCACGAACCCGATCTGCTAGAGCAAGCCGGTTGGTCCGAAGTGCTGGAGGAAGCGATCACCGGTGAGATCGCCTTTGCCGGCGGCGCGCTCCGCCTCTCCCCCACCCCCGCAATGGCCCTGTTCGATGTCGATGGCCCCGCCCCGCATGACGCGCTCGCGCTCGCCGCGGCGCACGCCGTCGCCCGCGCCTGCGAGCGGCATGGCATCGCAGGATCGATCGGCGTGGATTTCCCCACGCTCCCCAGCAAGGCCGCACGCCAGGCAGTGGCCGAGGCGATCGACGCCGCATTGCCCCAGCCCTTCGAACGCACAATGGTCAATGGCTTCGGCTTCCTTCAGATCGTGCGCCGCCGCGTCCGACCGTCGCTGCCCGAACTGCTCCGTGCCGATGCGATAGGGGCGGAAGCGCGCGCCGAGCTTCGGCGGATCGAACGCCTTCCCCCGCCCCCTCCGACAACCCATATGGTCAGTCAGCGCATCGCGCGCCGGCTTGCCCAGCAACCCGATTGGATCGCGGAGCTGGCGCGTCGCGCGGGCGGCGTCACCGAAATCGCGTCGAGAGAGTAAAGATGGCCAAGCGCACCGGCTGCCCGATCTGCGGCAAGCCCATGGTTCCAGAATTCAAACCGTTCTGCAGCCGGGGCTGCAAGGATCGCGACCTGCTGCAATGGCTGGGCGAAGGCTATCGCGTTCCCGCCGAGGCCGTCGATCCGGAAGCGCCGAGCGGGCTGGACAGCACTCGCGACGCTGACTAGAGAGCGCGCTTCCGGCGACAAGCCGGCGCATATCGTCCCCGGCTCCGCCGGACGGGCCCGGGTAGCTCAGTTGGTAGAGCATGCGACTGAAAATCGCAGTGTCGGCGGTTCGAATCCGTCCCCGGGCACCACTCTCGGATAGTGCGGATACCGGAGTCGGGTCCACGCTACGTCACCGGGGTCATGGCGGCATCGGCGCTTCGGGGGAATCGCAGGGCTGCCCTTGCCCCCGCTTGCCTGGCATGGCTGCACTTCATTGATTGTTCGCTGCGGATCAGAACGCATCTGACTGGTCACGTTCGACTGGGGCCGGGCGCCGAACGCCTGGCGCCTCAGCTGCCGTCGGTAATCAGCGTGCCGCCGTCGATCGCCAGCACCTGGCCGATATGACCAGCCCCCGGATCAGTAAGACATAATTTTCGAAAATCTGTAATTTAATTTGACATTATCGAAAATCATATGATATCTCGGAAATATGGGACAGACACTCGTCAAGGATATCGAATCTGGGCTGCGAGCCGACATAACCCGCGGCATCCTTGCGCCGGCTCAGCCGCTTCGCCTCGAAGCGCTGAAGGGCCGGTTCGACGCGGGCTTCTCGCCGATTCGTGAAGCCTTGTCTCGATTGCTTGCGGAGGGGCTGGTCGAGCTGGAGCCGAATCGTGGGTTCCGGGTCGCTGCGCTTTCGCGCGAGGATCTTCTCGATATCGCGGTCGCCCGGATAGCGGTGGAGACCGCGGCGGTGCGGCGCGCGATCGAATTGGGCGATGACGATTGGGAAGCGGGCCTGGTTGGCGCCATGCATCGCTACCGGAAGCTGTCCACCAAGGATTTGGGCGACCATGACACGCTTGTCGCGTGGGAACAGGCGCACGACGCACTGCATGCGACTATGATCTCGGCCTGCGGATCGCAGCGCCTTTTGATCATGCAGGCGCGATATCAGGAGCAGCATTTGCGCTACCGGCGGCTGATCGTCGTTCCCCAGGTCTCAGGCGATGCACATATCGCCGAGCATGAACGGCTGATCGAGCTGGTGCTCGCCCGCGATGCCGATGCTGCGGCCAAATCGATCGAGCGACACATGATGATCACTGTCGACGCGCTCGCATCGGCTGGATTTTGGAATGGAAGGGAAAGCCCGGCTGGATAGCCGGCGCCGACACACAAGCCGCCGCCGGTAAATGGCGCGGCAGGGGAGAAGGAAAATGAAAGTACAATTTTTTGCGGCTTCGGCCGCCACGATAGCGCTTTGCCTGGCGACGCCGGTATTCGCCCAGGATGCCGGACAGGCCGCCGCGCAAGCGCCGGCTGCCGAAGAGGACCAGGGCATCGCGGAAATCGTGGTCACCGCCCAGCTCCGCGCCGAAAATGCGCAGGACGTTCCCATCTCGGTCTCCGCGATCGGGGGCGAAGCGCTGGCCGAAAGCGGAGTGAACTCGCTGCAGGATCTGGCGGGATCGGTGCCCGGCCTCGTCGTCTCGAACAGCGTGAGCTACGGCCTTGCGCCAATCTCGATCCGTGGCCTCGGCGGCCCAGCCGGCGGCGGCAGCCTGCTCACCGACCAGCCGGTCGCGGTGTATGTCGATGGCGTCTATGTTCCTGCGCTCGGCCAATCGGTATCGGATTTTCTCGATGTCGATACGGTTCAGGTGCTGCGCGGGCCCCAGGGCACGCTCTATGGCCGCAATTCGACCGCGGGCGCGGTTCTCATCAGCAGCAAGCGCCCGACCAATATTCTCGGCGGAGAAGCTCGCGCCGAATATGCCAGCTTCGACGAGCTCAAGCTATCGGGCGCCGTCAATCTCCCGCTGGTGGACGACGTGCTCGCACTGCGCGTGGCGCTTGGCCATAACAGCGGCGGGGATTGGGCGCGCAACACCGTCGATAGCCGCAAGTTCGGTGGCGGACGCAGCACCACCGGCCGCGTATCGCTGCGGCTGAAGCCGTCGAGCGCGCTGACGATAGACTTGATCGCGGATCACTCGGTGGGCCGCGCGCGCCCCGCTACGATACCGCTTGCCCGGGTGACAACGGCTCCCGCCGGGCCGACCTTAGGCACACAATATTTCGGCAATCCCTATCTGCGCCTCGCCGATTATGCGGCCCGGCGCGAAAGCCGGCAGGTCTCTATCGTGGCCGACCAATTTACCCGCACGCGCGCGACCGACCTCACTCTGCTCGCCGACTGGGATGTCGGGGGAGCGACGATCACTTCGATCTCGGGCTATCGCAATTTCCACGTCAGCGGCGCGCAGGACGCCTCGCCTTTGACTACGCCTGCCGCGGCGATCGGCACCAACAGCACCGATCAGCGGCAGAAAAGCTACTCGCAGGAGTTTCGCGTGGCATCGTCGGGCGCAGGACCGTTCAAATGGACGCTGGGCCTCTATTATTTCCACCAGGACACCAACGCTTCCATCAACATCATCAACCTTCAGGCGGGTCCTCCGGTCGCGACGGGCTTCGGGCCAACCGGCCCGATCTTCGCCGGCCGTCCCACCGGCACGACCGCGAGTTTCGCGGCACAGCAAAAGGTCGATAGCTATGCCGCCTTCCTCGACATGACCTATGAGCTCAGCCCCAGCCTTTTGCTGACCGGTGGCCTCCGCATCAGCCGCGACGACAAGGCGGCGACGATCGCGAACCTTGTCCGGACGATCACACCCTCGGTGCTTGGCGGGCCGATCCTCGTCAACGCGAGTTGCCCGAGCGCGACGGCGCCCTGCACGCAGCGCTTCGAGAATGTCTCGCCGCGCGCGATCGTGACGTTCAAGCCGACCGCCGACAACACGCTCTACGCCAGCTTCTCGAAGGGCTTCAACAGCGGCGGTTTCAACAATTTCGGCAACGTCGCGGTGCCCACCGATCCCACCAATCCGCTGGAGAACAGCTCGGAGAAGATCACATCCTATGAGATCGGATCGAAGAACGAATTCTTCGATCGCAGGCTGCGGCTGAACCTCAGCGCGTTCCAGACCGACTATGCCGATCTGCACATTCGCCAGGCAGTGCTCTCCGGAGGCGTCTCCATCGTAAACGTACCCAAGGCGCGCGTTCGCGGCATCGAGTTGGAAAGCATCGTCGCGCCGGTCGATAATCTAACCTTCACGCTCAACGGCGCCTATCTCGACGGCAAGATCCAGCAGGGCAATCTGGCGACGCTCGCGTCCAACGTGGGAAGCATTCGCTTCGGCAATCAAGTCGCGCCGGTCACGGAGAATGTCGCGGGCAACGACCTTACCCGCGCACCCAGATGGCAGGGCTACGCCTCCGCCAATTACAGCGTGCCCACCAACTTCGGATCGATCGGCGCGACCGGCACCTTCCGCTTCCAATCCGAAACCTGGTTCTCCGAAACCAACCAGGATATCGCCCAGTATCTCAGCGAAAGCTGGCAGGAAGTGGATCTTCGGCTCAGCGTGACGGGGGCCAGCGGCTGGGAGGTCGCGGTCTATGGCCGCAACGTCTTCGACAATCGCCACATCTCGCAAATCGTGCCCTTCAACGGCTTCCCGATCGCGACGCTCAACACCCCGCGCACCTGGGGCGTATCGGGCAAGTTCAAGTTCTGAGGAAAGCCTGGGATGAAGTTGCTTAGCTTTGATGGCGGGGCCGGCCCGTGCCTGGGTGCGCTGGGCGGCGACGGGGCGATCGTCGATATCTCCCAGGCAAGCCCCGCGCTGTCATCGATGCAAGCGCTCATCGAAGGCGGAGACGCGGCCCTCGATATCGCCCGCTCGATCGTCCAGCGGGCGCAAGGGGGCCGCGACCCCTCCTCGGTGCGCTGGCTCGCGCCGCTGCCGGTTCCGGTGCAGATGCGCGATTTCCTCGTCTTCGAGGAACATATGCGCATGGCCGGCTGGCAGGGCGCGAAGTTGCGCGCCACATGGGGCGCCCCGCCCGCGCCGCCCGAACCGATGGCGATACCGCCGATCTGGTACAGCCAGCCGATTTATTACAAATGCAATCGTTTCGCCGTCTCCGGACCCGGCGACACGGTGCACTGGCCCGATTATTCGCGGATCATCGATTATGAGCTCGAGCTTGCCTGTGTGATCGGCAAACGCGGGCGCGACATTCCGGCCAGCCGCGCCGCCGGGCATATTTTCGGTTATACGATCTGGAACGACTTCACTGCCCGCGATGCTCAGTTCCAGGAAATGCAGGGGCCGCTTGGTCCTGCCAAGGGGAAGGATTTCGATGGCGCGAACATGCTCGGCCCCGTGATCGTCACCGCGGACGCAATCGACCCGGCCAATCTCGCTATGCGGGCGCTCGTCAACGGCGCGCTGTGGAGCGAGGGCAATAGCGGCTCGATGCACTGGAGCTTTGCGCAGATCATTGAGCATGTCAGCCGCTCGGAGACGCTGCACCCCGGCGAGGTGCTTGGGTCAGGAACGGTAGGTTCCGGTTGCGGACTCGAGCTTGGGCGGTTCCTCAAACATGGCGACCGGATCGAGCTGCAGATCGAAGGGATCGGCACGCTGGCCGCGCTGATCGATGCACCGCTTGTTACCGAGCAGGTGACCCTGTGACGGACCCGAGGTTCATCGATATCTCGATGCCGATCAGCGCCCGGATCGTCACCGATCCGGAGCCGCTGCGTCCACGCATCAACTATTCGAATCACCAGCAAGGCGTTGCGCAGATGCTGCCGTACTTTCCGGGGCTTTCGCAGGAGGATCTGCCCGACGGCGAGGCCTGGGCAGTCGAGGATGTGACGCTGTCGACGCATAGCGGCAGCCATATGGATGCGCCCTGGCACTATCATTCGACGACGGCCAAAGGGACGCGTCCGGCCCCAACCATCGACGAGGCCCCGCTCGACCTGTTCCTGCGCCCGGGGGTCAAGCTCGATTTTCGGCATTTCGCCCACGGCTATGTCGCTACCGCCGCCGATGTCGCCGCCGAACTTGAGCGGATCGGTCACGCGCTCCAGCCCTATGACATCGTGCTGGTGAACACCTCCGCCGCTGCGGCCTATGGCGGTCCGAACTATGTGGAGAGCGGCTGCGGCATGGGCCGCGAAGCCACGCTCTACCTGACCGGCAAGGGCGTCCAAGTGGTCGGCACCGATGCGTGGTCCTGGGACGCTCCCTTTAGCCACACCGCGCAACGTTATGCCGAAAGCGGCGACGCCGCGATCATCTGGGAAGGCCATAAGGCGGGACGCGAAATGCCCTATTACCAGATGGAGAAACTGCTGAATCTCGAAAGCCTGCCGGCGCATGGCTTTACCGTCGCCTGCTTCCCCGTGAAGATCGAACGGGCGTCCGCCGGCTGGGTCCGCGCAGTGGCCATCCTGTCATGAGCGAAGAACGCGGCGAATTCTCGCGCGGCTGGCGCGTGCTCGCCGCGAGCTTCGGGGGAATCGCGCTGGGGGTTAGCTCGCTATATTTCTATTCGCTGGGCATCTTCATCAAGCCGATGGCGGCCGAATTCGGCTGGGGCCGCGGCGCCGCATCGCTGGGCGCGCTGGTCGGCACCGCGGGCGCCGCTCTGATGTCGATTCCGATGGGCCGGCTGACGGATCGAATCGGCAGCGTCCGGGTCGCAATCGGCTCACTGGCGATGCTGGCGCTCGGTTTCGCCGCACTCGGGGCATTCACCACCAGCCTTGCCGCGTTCCTGTTGCTGACTGCCGCCGTTTCGCTGCTCACTGCGGGCTCCAGCCCAATGCCGTTCAGCCGCCTGGTCGTCGCCGTGTTCAACCGCAATCGCGGCCTCGCGCTCGGCTTGACGCTGGCCGGCACCGGGCTGGGGGCCATTCTGATCCCCCGGCTTCTGGTCCCCTTCGTCGCCGAGCATGGCTGGCGCGCGGGCTATTTCGTCCTGGCCGGCGTGATCGCCGTCGCTTCGCCCTTCTTGCTCTTGCTCCTTCGCGGCGTGCAGGAGCCGCCACGCGACTACGCTCCCGCACCCAGCCTTGCCGCAATTCTGGCGGACCCTGCATATCGCCTGCTTGCGCTGATGTTCCTGCTCGCCGCCACCGCCATCCTGGGAACGGTCGTCCATTTCGTGCCGATGATGGGCGATTGGGGGCTGACCCCAGTAGCGGCGGGAGGGATGACGGCCTTGATCGGAGTGGCGGCGATCTTCGGCCGCCTGGTGACAGGCTGGCTGTTGGACCGCCTGCCGCCCGCGCTCGTCACTGCCGCAGTCTTTCTGCTCGCGGCCGGCGGAATGACGCTGCTCGCCTCTGGAGGTCTCGCGGTCGCGATCCCGGGTGCCCTGATCACGGGGCTGGCGCTGGGCGCAGAAGTCGACCTGATCGCCTTTCTCGTCGCCCGCCTGTTTCCACGCCCGGTGTACGGAACCATGTATGGCGCGGTCTATACGGCATTCCTTGTCGGCGGCGCGGCCGGCCCTGCGATTTCGGGATATCTCCAGCAGGCGACGGGCAGCTATCGCCTCTCGCTGTTCGTGGCGGCGGGCCTTCTGGTCCTGGCGGCCGGGCTGGCGGTGCGCCTTTCGCAGCTTCCGGAAAAAACACCGGGCAATTCGTGATCAAAAGGGGAGACCAGCGAATGAGCGACCGAGTATACGAAACCATTTGCCGCACGATGATAGCCGCGCTCTTCGTGGTGTCCGGCGTCGCCAAGCTCGCGGCGCCTGCGGCTGCTGCCGGCTATATGGGCGCCTTCAATGTGCCCGGGGCGTTGCTGTGGCCAGTGATCGCACTCGAGATATTGGGAGGCGTCGCGTTGGCCGTGGGATTTCGTCCGCGCGAAGTGGGCATTGCACTGGCGCTGTTCACCGTTGCCGCCACGCTCATCTTCCATCACGATTTGACCGACCGCTTGCAAATGACCGCAGCCTTGAAAAACCTTGCGATCTGTGGGGGCCTCCTGCTCGTCGCCCGCGCGCGGCAGGCGGCGCCCACCGCCTGATTGAATCCCGGGCCCGGCGCTGGGAGGCAATGGATGAAGACAGGCGTTGCTATCATCGGAGCGGGCCCCGCAGGGCTGCTGCTGGGGCACCTGCTGAAAAGACAGGGTATCGACTGTGTCATCGTCGAGCGCCGATCCGCCGACTATGTGCTGTCCCGTATTCGCGCCGGCGTGCTTGAAACCGTGACGACGGACCTGATGCGGCAGTTGGGGATCGACGCGCGATTGAACGCCGAAGGATTGATCGAGGGCGGATTCAACCTCGCGGATGGCGAGCGGCTGATCCGCATAGACATCAGGGCCCTGACCGGCCGCAACGTCACCGTCTATGGGCAAACCGAAGTGACGCGCGACTTGATGGAGGCGGCTCCGGCGCGTGGGCTCGAGATCATCTACGAAGCCGGTGAAGTGGCGCTGCACGATATCGAGAGCCAGCGCCCGTCGGTTACATTCATCAAGGACGATGTCGAGCAGCGCATCGAAGCGGACTTCATCGCGGGATGCGACGGGTTTCACGGCCCCTCGCGAAAGGCGATACCCGCTTCGCGCGCCCGCGAGTTCGAACGCGAATATCCATTCGGCTGGCTCGGGATTCTCGCTGATGTGCCGCCGTGCCACCCCGAGCTGATCTATTCGAACGGCCCGCGGGGCTTCGCGCTGGCATCGATGCGCTCGGCGACGCGCAGCCGCTATTATATCCAGGTGCCGCTCACCGAGCGGCTTGATGAATGGCCTGGAGAGCGGCTGTGGGACGAGCTGGCGCTCCGCTTCGATTCCATTTCCGAGCACGGCGTGACGCGCGGAGCGGCGCTGGAGATTTCGATCGCGCCGCTGCGCTCCTATGTGTTCGAGACGATGCGCCACGGGCGCCTGTTTCTCGCCGGCGACGCAGCCCATATCGTGCCGCCCACCGGCGCCAAGGGCCTCAACCTCGCGGCTTCGGATGTCGCCTACCTCGCCGACGCCCTGGTTGCGCATTATGCCCAAGGAGACGATGCGGCATTGGGCGCCTATGAGGCAAAGGCGCTGGCTCGCATCTGGAAGGCCGAGCGCTTCAGCTGGTATCTCACCAAGCTGATGCACCGTTTCCCCGAGGACGGCAGCTTCGAGCAGCGCATGCAGATCGCCGAGCTGGATTATGTCGCCTCCTCGGAAGCGATGCAGCGCGTCATTGCAGAGAATTACGTGGGGTTGCCGCTTTGAGGCCTTGAACGCCACGAAATGTCCCCTGACCTCTTGCCCTCCTGGATTGTTTGTTATACAACATAACAATCCAGGAGGGATGCATGACCACCGCGAGTTTCGATCGCACGTTCGACCGGCTAAACCCGATCACCGGCAAAGTGGCGACGACGTCGCCCGCTGCGACGATAGCGAGCGCGATCGCCGCTTGTAGTGCCGCCGAGGCCGCTTTCCCGGCATGGTCGGCGATAGGCCCGAATGCGCGCCGCGCGCTGCTGACCAAGGCCGCGGACGAGCTCGAAGCACGCGCGCCGCAATTCATCGAAGCGATGATGGGAGAAATCGGCTCGACCAAAGGCTGGGCGGGTTTCAATCTGATGCTCGCCGCCGGAATCATCCGCGAGGCCGCGGCGATGACCACGCAGATCGGCGGCGAGGTCATCCCATCCGACAAGCCGGGCTGCATCGCGATGGCACTCCGCGAGCCCGTAGGCGTCATGCTGGGCATCGCGCCCTGGAATGCGCCGATAATCTTGGGGGTTCGCGCTATCGCGATGCCGCTCGCCTGCGGCAACACCGTGGTGCTCAAGGCGAGCGAGCAGTGCCCGCGCACGCATGCGCTGATCGTGGAAGCATTCGAGGCTGCGGGGCTGCCGGAGGGTGCGGTGCAGCTGGTCACCAACGCGCCCGAGGACGCCGCCGAGATCGTCGGCGCGCTGATCGACCACCCCGCGGTGCGGCGGATCAATTTCACGGGATCAACGCATGTTGGCAAGATCATCGCCCGGCGCGCGGCCGAGCAGTTGAAGCCGGTCCTGCTCGAACTGGGCGGCAAGGCGCCGCTGATCGTCCTCGAAGACGCCGATCTCGACGAAGCGGTGAAGGCGGCCGCATTCGGCGCGTTCATGAACCAGGGCCAGATCTGCATGTCGACCGAGCGAATCATCGTGGTGGAAAGCGTGGCCGACGAATTTGCGGCCAAGTTTCGGGAAAAGGTCTCCGCGATGCCCTGTGGCGACCCGCGCGAGGGCAACACGCCGCTCGGGGCTGTGGTGGATCAGAAGACGGTCAAGGCTGTCCGCGGCCTCATCGAGGATGCCCTTGCCAACGGGGCGGAGCAGCTGGTCGGCGGGGAGACGAGCGGCGTGCTGATGCCGGCTCACGTGATCGACAAGGTCACGCCAGGCATGCGCCTCTTCCGCGACGAGAGTTTCGGCCCCGTGGTCGGCATCATCCGTGCGAAGGACGAAGAACAAGCCGTCACGCTGGCCAACGACACCGAATATGGACTGTCCGCGGCGGTGTTCACACGCGACACCGCTCGGGGCCTGCGGGTTGCCCGCCGGATCAAATCGGGCATCTGCCACGTCAACGGTCCTACGGTCCACGACGAGGCCCAGATGCCCTTCGGCGGCACCAAGGCATCTGGATACGGCCGCTTCGGCGGCAAGGCCGGCGTGGACGCCTTCACCGAGCTGCGCTGGATCACCATCGAGACGCTGCCCGGACACTTTCCGATCTGACGCCGAAAGCGTCCCCTAGCCACGAAGGATCAGCCATGACCGAGACCAGTTCCAACGGCGTCGTCGCCTATGAAGTGATCGACCGTATCGCCTGGGTGAAATTCAATCGACCCGACAAGCGTAACGCCATGAGCCCGACGCTGAACCGCGACATGATGGAGGTGCTCGACCTGCTCGAGCACCGGGACGACGTGGGCGTGTTGGTGCTGACCGGCGAGGGTGCGGCGTGGACCGCCGGCATGGACCTCAAGGAATATTTCCGCGAGACCGAAGCCTTGGGCCTGGCTGGCACGCGCAAGGCGCAGCGCGAGAGCTATGGCTGGTGGCGGCGGTTGCGCTGGTATCAGAAGCCGACGATCGCCTGCGTCAACGGCTGGTGCTTCGGCGGAGGCTACGGCCCGCTCTTCGCATGCGACCTCGCGTTCGCCGCTGAAGAGGCCCAGTTCGGCCTTAGCGAAATCAACTGGGGAATTCTCCCCGGGGGCGGCGCGACCAAGGTGGCGGTCGAGCTGATGCCGTTCCGCAAAGCGATGTACCACGCGATGATGGGCGAGAATATCGACGGCAAGACGGCAGCCGAATGGGGGCTGGTCAACGAGGCCCTGCCCCTGATCGCCCTGAAGACGCGGGTGACCGAAGTCGCGCAGGTGCTGCTCAAGAAGAATCCGGTGGCGCTCAAGGCGACCAAGGACGCCGTCCGCCGCGTCTCAACGATGAGCTATGACGATGCCGAGGATTATCTGATCCGCGCGCAGGAAGCGGCCAATTCCTACGATAATGAAGGGCGCAAGGAAGGCCTGCGTCAGTTCATCGACGAGAAGAGCTACAAGCCCGGACTGGGCGCGTACGACCTCTCGAAGCAGAAGGCCTGATCGCTCGTGGGCGAACGATCGCTGGAACGGCTGCTCAATCCGCGCTCGGTGGCGATTGTCGGTGCGTCCCCAACGCCCGGGGCCCTCGGCAATTCGGTGCTCGCCAATCTCGAACGACACGGCTTCCAGGGCGACATTCACCTGATCAACCCCAAGCGCGACGCGATCGGCGGGCGATCCTGCCTCAAGTCGATTGCGGAATTGCCAGAGGGCGTCGATGCCGCCGTGCTCGCAATACCCGGGCCGGCGGTGTTGGGCGCAGTGCGCGAATTGGCGGAACGCGGAGTCGGCGCGGCAGTGATCTTCGCCGCGGGTTTCGCTGAAGGCGGCGAGGACGGCCTTGCCGCACAACGCGAGATTGCGCGCATCGCTGACGAATGCAGCATGGTGATCGAGGGGCCGAACTGCCTCGGCATGACGAATTTTGTCGCCGGAATTCCCCTGACTTTCGTGGAGACGCCGCTGCACCCGTTCTCCGGCGAGGGCATTGGCATCGTCTCGCAGTCGGGGGCGATGGCGGTGGTGCTCGGCACCACGCTGATGGCCAAGGGGCTGCCGATCTCCCTTTCGATATCGACCGGCAACGAAGCCGCCAGCAGCGTCGAGGATTATGTCGAGCATCTGATCGCCGATGCCGACACCCGAGTGATCGCGATGATCGTCGAGCAGTTCCGCAAGCCCGTGCGTTTCCTCGCGCTCGCCGCACGAGCGCGCACGGCGGGCAAAACGATCGTGCTGCTCCACCCCGGCAAATCGAGCGCCGCGCGCGAATCCGCGGCCACGCATACCGGCGCGATGGCAGGCGACTATGCGCTGATGCGCGCCAAGGTCGAACGGGCGGGCGTGGTGCTGGTCGATGGGCTTGAGGAACTGGGCGACGTGGCCGACATCGCCCTGCGCGCACGTCCCGTCGGCGCAGGCGGCATAGCGGTTCTAACCGAAAGCGGCGCGTTCAAGGCGCTCACGCTGGACCTGTGCGAACAACTCGGGCTCGATCTTCCCGCCATGGGGGAGTTGACCACCACGAGTATGCGGAATGCCATCCCGGACTTCATCCCGGTGAGCAATCCAATGGACCTCACCGCACAGGCGCTGGTGGATCCCGATCTGTATCGCCGCACGCTCGAACCCCTGCTCGCCGATCCGACCTATGCCGCGGTGGTGCTAGGCATCATCCAGACCGACGAGACGACGGCGGCGCGCAAATTCCTCCCGATCATCGACGCGATCCGCGCGCTCGCCCCGCAAAAGCCCGTGCTGTTCGCGGGTCTCGACGACGGGGCCGCATTCAACCCCGATTATCTTTCTGGGCTGCGCGCGCTCGGCGTGCCCTATTTCCCCTCCCCCGACCGCGCCCTCCGCGCGCTCGCACATCTCTCACGGCTTTCGGGGCGGGAAATGGCGGCGAGCGACGCGCTCCCCATCGCGATCCAAATGTCCGCCGGCGTGGTTCCGGAATATCGCGCCAAGGCATTGCTCGGGCCGATCGGCATTGCCTTCCCCGAAGGCGGGTTCGCGGCGACGCTGGACGAAGCCCGGTCGATCGCCGCGCGGGTGGGCTATCCCGTGGCCATCAAGGCGCAGTCAGCGGCGCTCAGCCACAAGAGCGATGCGGGCGGCGTCATCCTTGGCATCGGCGATGCGGGGGCGCTCGCCGCGGCTTGGGACCGATTGTTCGAAAATGTCGCTGCCTATGACTCCGCCATCGCTGTGGACGGCGTGCAAATCGAGAAAATGGGGGCACGCGGCGTGGAACTGATCGTAGGCGCCAGGAACGATCCTGAATGGGGCCCGATCCTCCTTGCGGGTTTCGGCGGTGTTCAGGCCGAATTGCTCCAGGATGTCTGCCTGCTCGCGCCCGACCTTACTCACGCCGCGATCGTTGGCGAGCTCCGCCAGCTCAAAAGCGGCGCCCTGCTCGACGGCTATCGCGGTTCTCCCGCGTTGGATGTCGATGCTGTGGCGACGCTTATCGCTACTCTCGGTCGCATCCTGCTGGGCACACCTGCCATCCGCGAGATCGACCTGAATCCGGTCGTCGTCTATCCGGTGGGACAAGGCGTCGTCGCGCTTGATGCGCTGATACTCGCCGAGTAACAGGCGCCTATCGTTCCTTCGCCTCGATCCTCGCCAGCAGCGAGAGCAACTGCGCCCGGTCATCGGCGTCGAAACCCGACAGCATTTGCTCCTCATGCTCGCGGATGCGCGCGAGGCTTTGAGCAAGCTGCGCCTTTCCCGCCGGCGTCATGGCCAGCGCAAATGCGCGGCGATCGCCCGCAGGCACCTTGCGCTCGATCCAGCCGCGATCGACCAGCTCGTTGATGATCGCCACCATATTGGCGCGCTGGATGCCGAGCACGCGGCCCGCCGCACCCTGATTGATCCCCGGGTTCGCATCCACCACCGAGAGAATGCCAAACGGCACCTGGCGCATCCCGGTACCTTCGAGCGCGCGGGCGAAATCGCCGGCGAACGTGGACGACGCGCGGCGCAGGTGATAGCCGACGAGTTCGGTGAGGACACCCAGCTCGACATGCTCGTTCTGCACTGACACCAGCTTTCCACCCTCCGCTAGGGCCGGCTTATCGTGACTCAAGCGAGGCACGCAAGGCCGGCAGCAGCCTGATCGGCCGATCATGACAGGCGCTTGCAGCTCCGATGCCCGGAGTCGCTGGATGACCGATGCAACGCCGGGAACCCAGGTGATCCCCCGCAGGCGCTCACGCGTAGCGGTTGAGCACGTCTATGGTGAACGGCTTCAGGGCGTCGAAGCGGCCGGTCGCCATCTTGTGGAGCCATTCGGCATCGTTGAGCAACGCCCGGCCGACCGCGACGAGATCGAACTCCCCGCGTTCGAGACGCTCAATGAGCGCGTCCAGGCTTGCCGGCCGCGACACCTCTCCGCCCCAATTCGCGCGATACTCGCCGCTGAGCCCAACCGAGCCGACGGTGATCACGGCCCTGCCCGTCACCTTGCGCGCCCAGCCGGCGAGATTGAGCTCGCTCCCCGCGAATTCCGGCTCCCAGAATCGCCGCTGCGAGGCATGGAAGATATCGACCCCTGCCGCTACGAGTGGACCGAGCCATGCCTACAGGTCCTGCGGAGTCTCGGCCAGGCGCACCGAATAATCCTGTTGCTTGAACTGCGAAAAGCGGAAGGCGACAGGGAAACCGGGGCGGACGGCCCGGCGGATCGCAGCAATACTTCCCACTGCGAAACCCGTACGTTCGGCCTCGGCGGCGCCGGCGGCGGACGCCTCTGATGCCGGCGGCGTCTCATAGGCGAACCACCACCAGGTGGCCCAGACGAGGCCGACCTCTCCGGTGAAAAAGAACATCCAGCGCCTGCTCGCGAGATCGAGCCAGTGGACCTAAGTCAGGATGATCGCGATCAGCGGCGGCGCGATGACTGCGCCCAGCGGTTCCCGCATTGATCATGCCCATCGCCAGCGAGCGGTGATGCGCAGGAAACCACTCGGCAACCGCGCGCGTCGCCGCTGGGAATCCATCACCCTCGCCGGCCCCCAGCAGCAGGCGGCTTGCAGCCAGAGCCAGGACACCACCCGCCAGCCTGTGGCTCGCGCAGGCCAGCGACCAGAAGATCATGATGGCGAAAAAAACCCGCGCTTGGTCCCGATCCGATCGATCAGCCAGCCCCCGCCTGTCCCCCTATCGTGAACCGGCTACTTCGCCTCGATGACGATCAGCGACACGCCTTTCAGGGGCAGGTTGAAGTCAAGCCGCGCCTTGCCGCCTTTGGTGGCGAGCGACTGTTCGGGCCCCACCGCTACAAGCTGGGACGCCTTTTCCAGCTCCTGATATTGCGGGAATGTCGGCGCGGCAGGCGAGCCCATGCGCTTCCAGTGATCAAAGGCGTTGCTGTGCCTCTCATCCACGCGCCAGTGGGTGACCCTGGCACCGTTGAACGCCCGGCCCAGTCCGGCAATGTCCAGGGCTATGGCAGCGTCGGGACCCGGCACGTCATCGTCCCGATAATGCCAGACCATGATCGCGAGCTTCTTTGCATCGCGTGTGGCGAGGACGCCGACATCTGGCCCGGCGCGAACGCCCTTGGCGACGATGTCATCCAGAGCGACCTGACTGCTGCTGGCCGCGTCGAGCCGCTCGGAGCCCATCTTTTCGTACATGCGGAAGATATTCAGCACGGGCAGATCGATGCCGTTGGAGGCCAGTTGCCTGAATCCGGCAAACCAGGGCTGATCCTCGAAGGTGAAGGCCCAGGTAAGGACGCCTTCGAGCTTGACGCCGTGCCTTTCCGCCAGATCCCATTTGCGGGCGAAGCTGGCGGCAGTGTAGCTCGAATACATCAAGCCGTTGCGATAGCCCATCTGCGGCCCCGCGCAGGCGGCGCAGCCTTCCGGGTCGCTTTCCCCGATGATGATCGGCTTGGCCTTGTGGGCGGGCGACGCGGCAACCTTCCGGAAACCGGTGTTGATCCGCTGCAGATGGTTCGAGATTCCCATGCGCACATGGCCATCGACGAATTGCGGCGATCCCTTGGCGTGAAAGGCGATGAAGTCGGTGGGCGTGCCGGTCTCCCCCGTCGCATAATTCTTCCCATTGGCGACGTGCTCCATGAAGCCTTCCATGTAGCGGGCGTTATTGGCGGACGCGACATCGGCGCCGCCCACACGGGCGGTCGGCAGCGCACGCTTGACGGCGGCTATCGCGTAATCGTGGAGCTTGAAGAACTCCTCGGGCGTCGCCTTCCAGTAATCGGGACCGTCAGGTTCGTTCCAGACCTCGAAATACCATTTCTCGACTTCTTCGCGGCCGTAACGCTCAACGTTGTGCTTGGTCCATTGGTAGACCAGCTCACCCCATTTGTCGTAATCCTTGGGCGGATAGCCCCAGCCCCCGCCGATCATGTTATAGGGGAAACCCGGCCGCCATTCGTGCTGATAGGGCACATTTGCGGGTGCGGAAGACAGCGCCTGGGGCATGAAGCCGATCTGCAGATAGGGGCGGACGCCGCGCGCCAGATAGCTATCGAAAATCCCGTCGACGATCGTCCAGTTATAAACCGGATTGCCCTGCTTGTCCTCGGTATAGGCGTTGGTGCTGCCCCATTTGAAGGCCGAGGTGCCATCGCCGCTGCTGAGAAGATTATGCGTGCGGAAATATACCGAACCGGGCGAAAGCTCCCCCAGGTGCTTCATGAGTTTGCGGCCATCTTTCATGGTCGCATAATTCGGTTCGTCGGCGCCGAAGAACCGCCACATCCGAGGCAGGGGCCCGGAGCTTTTTGCAGCGTCCACAACGATAGTGACGGGAAAGGCCTCAACCGGCGCGGCCGGGGCTGTGGCGGCCGGGGGTGGGGTTGTCTGGGCGATGGCCGGGCTGGAGGTCAGGGTCAGGCAGGCTGCCAAGAATTTCCAGCTCATATCATTCCCTACCCTGATTGTGTGGGCCTCCGGGAAGACATCCCGTCTCACACCCACCTAGATAACCAATACCTTCCTTGCTTCGCAGCTTCGTTCGCCTTGTTCAAGCAAGCGCCCAGGTTGCGAATTCGAACCTTTTCCTTCGCGGCACTTGCTCTGAAGGGTGCCCGGATTGACACGGCGTGTCAGGAACGGGTCACAATTCCCTCAAGGCCAAGCAAGTTCAGGCTAGGCCGGTTTGCGCTCCGTGGCACGCCTAGCGGGAGTTCATCGCGACTGTGACCTGGTTCAGGCGAATGACATGCTCGCGTCCGCCGCCATCGATCTTGAAGGCGCCGCCCCATCCATAGCCCTTCAGCAGGCCGGTGCGCCAGGTTACGGTGCCTGCGGCGAAGCCATACTGGCCCTGGCCCAAAAGCTGATCGCCATTGTTATAGAACCGATACTGGCCGCCAGAGAGATTGATTCGGCCTAACCGAATCGGGTTGCTCGGCCGCCCATAACTATACACATTATAGTCGCCGGATCGGGGCGCTCCGCTGGTCTGCGCAAGCGGGGTCGGCGGCCGAACCGCCGGCATGGGCGCTTGTGCCGCCGGGCGTGGCGCCGCCTGAGCGGCAGGTGCCGTCGCCGGCTGCCCCCCCGCCCTTCGCAGGCGGTTAAGGCTCACCGCGCGCTGAAAGAAGCCGTCAGTCGAGAACGCGTTCTTTTCGCGGACGATCGCCTGCGTGCCGTCGGGCGTCAGGCGAAGGAACTCGGCGTCGGTCCACCCGCTTCCGTCGCTATATTGAATCGCCTGCCCGGGCTGATAGGTGTCTTGCGCGATGGCGGGTGCCGCCAGAGCAATGGCCACAGCGAAACAAGAGCGCTCCAGCCACCAGTCTCCGCGTCTTGATCCTTCATGCTTGCCCATTGCGCACTCCCTTTCAGGCAAGGTCGCACCCAGGGCATTACCAGGCAAGCGCTATCTCACAGGGACACCGACTGGCGCATATGCAGGACCTCATTTCGCGACGCAGAGCCGGCACACTATCGCGGCGTGGCAGGCGATTTGCGATGAGCGGGTGCGGACCGACCGCCTCCGGAGCGGGCGACTTCAATTTGCCATACGTGGCCTGGAACCTCGGAACCTATCATTTGTTAGTCGGGCGGAGAGTGAGCGATGCCTCGGCAGTTAATACGTTGCTGACATGCGCGATGTCTATTCCCTGCGCGGTGGTTGCAGGCCTCGGCCTGGCCCAATATGCCGATGGCGGTGCCTTCTCATTCTATAAGCAGAGTCCCGCGGCCTGGCCCGAATATTCCATGTCTCAAGCGCCGCGGTCAGACTGGTCCTATCCGATCGACCCGGTCGCATCGCAGGTCGCCGCTGGCGGGCAGCAGGCCAACCCGATCGACGCGTTGTATAGGGACGATGCTGTCGTCCGCCTGTGAACGCCGCACGCTTCGAATACACATCCGGAGACGCATCGCCGCCCGTTCAACGAGCCCGTTCTCGTGAATTGAATCACCCCGCCGAAGCTGTCGTGCAAGTCTCCCAGGGTTCTTGGACCCGCCCAGAGGGTGCTGAACTCCCCGCATCGCTTCAGGATGCTCCGCAGCCTGCCATCGAACACGAGATCGGCGACAGCGAGCTCCTGCAAGACAGCCTCCCTGCTTCGGAGACTTACTGAGTCAAGGCGCACATCACCCGTACGAGCCGGCTCTTGGCATGCCGACGCGGTCGAAAACTGTGGTAGTGAGCTCAGTATCGCGCTTCCTTCCAAGGCAGCTTTTCGAGAGACCGGTAGTGATCGCCGCAATACTCCGCATCGCAATACTCGCTACGGCATGCCTTTCTTCAGCAGGCATCGCCCAGACGCCCCCCGAGCCGCCTGGGGACGGACTGTTGTTCGCGCTGTCCGGCGGTAGGGGCGCGAAGCCCGAGCGCGCCGCTGGGGCGCCGGATCCGATATTCTCGCAAGGCGTGTCGATCGTCGCGGACGGGCGCAGCGGCGCTGCCCTGGCGCTTGCCGACGATCTGACGCTGGCCTGGCCCGCGGCGGGCAACATTCATGCCCAGCGCGGGACGGTGTCCTTCTTCTTCCGCGCCCGTACGCCGCTCGGCTCGACGCCGTTCGCGCTGTTCCGCGTCGGCGGCAGCGACGGGACGAGCTGGGACATGACCTGGGCCAGGATCGACTGGAACGGTCACGGCTTCGACGCCTTCGTGACCGATACTGGCCTGGCCCGCACGCGGGCCTCGTTCCGGATCGACGCGGTCCCGGCCCCGTCGGCCTGGACGCACATCGCCTTTGCATGGGACGAAACCATCGGGGTGCGCCTGTGGATCGACGGCAAGCCCGCCGCGCGCACAGATCGCAAGGCGGTTTACGACGCAGGGCTGTTCGGGTTCGGCCCCTTCCAGCGCATTGTGTCGCCCTATCAGGTGCAAAGTCAGTATAATTTCCGGCGCTCGGGCGATCTCGACGAACTGCGCATCTACGATCACATGCTTGAAGACGCCCAAGTCGCAGCCTTGGCCGCCGCGGAGACGCCCTCCGCGCCCGCGGCGCCCGCGCGCTCGCTGGCCGACACCGCCACGCGCGACCAATGGTGGCTGCGCCACGGCTGGACCCGCGAGGCTCCGGCTTATCTGGCGGACCCGGTCACGCGCATCCGCAAGGTCGAATTCAGCGATACGCGCGATCTGAAGCAACGCATGTTCCGAGGCGCGGACGGCATCCGCGAGACGACCTGGCCGGGGGTGTACAATCGCTCGCGCCTGGCGGGGCGAACCGACTATTTCGAGCTGCCCGACTGGAACGTCTATTCCACGGGCGGGCGGCGCTACACGCTGGTCTTGCCGGACGAGCGCTGGAACCGGGTGGAGATCACCGGGCCGGCATTCGGCAAGCTGATCGCAGGCGAGCGCGATACGGTGAACCAATGGGTGCCGCTGGCGCTGATGGGCGTCGCGCCCGATCGGCTGATCGCGTCGCAACGCCGGCTGCTCGACGCTACCTATGCCAACCATATGTGGAGCAACGGCCTCAGCCGTATCCGTGCGGACGAACTGCACAGCTACGAGGAGGGCATCAATGCGGTCGCCCAGGCCATGCAGCTGAGCTGGGGCGATCCGAGCGCGATTGAGCGCGCCATGGAAGTGGCGCGCAATTATCCGCGGCTCGCGCAAACCAATGAAGCCGGGCATTCGCACATCATCAGCTCTTATTTCAGCGGGACCGATATCGTCCGCGAGGGCGTCTGGGGCTGGCAGCGGCCATACGGTTTCCTCGTCGCGCATCCGGGGCTGCTTCTTGTCGATTACAATGGCGCGCCGGCCGTGAAATCGGTGGTGCTTCCGCTGCTCGACGGCTGGCTGGCCCATGGTCGCCAGGAGAAGGACGGGACCTGGAGTTTTCCTGCCGAGATCGAGTGGAAGACGGACGCCGTCAAAGGCAGCGGCGTGGCCAGCGCGGCCAACATGTTCTGGGCCGCCTGGGCCTGGACTCGCGACGACAAATATCTCCGTCCGATCATGGCCAATGTCAGCCGCCCCAATCTTGCCGGCCTGTCGCAGCTCAATGCTGATCTTCTGGCGCAACTGCCGGGGGGTCCGGCCCTGTCGAGTGCGGTCGCCACGGGGAGCGTCAAGGCTGGCGGCGCGAGCAATGACCGCAATCTGGGCGGCAGCTCGGACTCCGATTTCGCGCGCTTCGTGCGATGGCAGCGCACCGGCGACAAGGCGATCCTCGCCGATCTCTACGGAGCCGAGATCGAGTCGAACAGCCAGCGGATGCACTTGCTGACCGAGGGACATTTCTGGTCGGACCGCGTCAGCGTGCCAAGCGAATTGCTGCAACGGGCGCGATTGGGCGGCACCGCGCATCGCCGTAACGCCTATTACCCCGGAAACCTCGTTCGCTGGCGCTTTGCCGGCGCGGCCGCCGAAGACATCGCGATCCTTATCCCTGACGGCGACCCGCGCAGGTTCAAGGTTATCCTATACAATCTGAGCGGCAGCGCGGCGATGGCGCGGATGATCGGCGACCGGCTAGCTGCGGGGACCTGGAGAATGAGCGGGGGTGTGGATGCCGATGGCAACGACCGAGCCGACACGGCCGGGACGGCGAGTGACATTACGCTGGAGATGGGCGCGGGTGTCGATCTCGCCGCACCGCCGCGCCAGTCCATGGTTTACAGTTTCGAACTCGTCCGCCCCGGCGACGAACCGGCGACACGAGCCGATATCGGCGTCTCGGCCGACGATCTCGTCCTGCGGGGATCTAAGCTGGCCATCACGGTTCACGGGCTGGGCGCCAGGCCGACCCCTGCCGGTGTGGCGACGGTCAGCGATGCGACAGGGCTGACGGTAGCCACCGTTCGCTTTCCGGCGCTAGCGCCGCCAAACGACCTGCTGCCCAAGACCGCGACCGTCAGGGCAACGGTTCCACAAGGCGTGGCCACGAGCGAGCTGCGCGTCACGCTGCGCCTTGATGGCGATCCGAAGGAGGTCAGCGGCGAGAACAACAGCGCCGGCTATGGCAAGTATCTCGCGGGCCGGCCGGTAAGATAGGTTCCCGCCTGCTCCCCGGCACGGAAATGGGCGGCTCCGCGCGAAGCCGCCCACATCGTTCGGCCCAGCGGCCTATTTAGAAGTTAACGCGCGCGCCGACGCGGAAGTAGCGGCCCATGATGTTCGGGCCACCCCAGGCCGGGTTGAACTGGTAGATGTGATACGCGGCGCTCGGATCGAACACGGGGGCGATGTCCAGCACATTGAGCACGTTTGCGTAGATGGTGAACTTGTCGCCCACCTTCTGGCTCAGGCTCAAGTCCACATTCCACTGCGCCTCGGCTTCGCACAGGACCGGCGTCACGCCGTCTGCATAAACCGAGACGGAGCTGCCCCGGCTGGCCAGGCAGTCACCCTTGACGCCGCCGTAATCGATCGACGCCAGGTCGTAGCCACCGGTGTAATAGGCTGTGACCGAGCCGGTGAAGCCACCGATCTGCAGAGTATTCTGCCAGCTGCCGCGCCACTTGGGCGCACCCGAGCAGGATGTGACGTCACAAGGGCTGAGGGTGCCTTCATAACGCTGGGTCCCGGTTGGCAGGTCCTTTTCGAACCTCATGAGGTACGAAGCTTCGAACGAGCTGGTCAGCGTTGCGCCGCCGAAAGGGATGCGGACATTGGCGCCCAGGTCGATGCCGGACACGCGCTGTGCGTCGTTGTTCTGGAACGAGTATTGGATGAATCCGATGTGCGGAAGCAAAGTCGGGTTGTTCACGTCCGGCGCGCCTGGGACGACCGTGATGCCGGGAACGTTCACGACGCCATTATTCGAATAGTATTGGTTGCGGACATCCGAATAATCGGCTCCGCCGATGATGTCCCGGACCTCGATGTTCCAGTAATCCACGGTGAAGCTGACATTGCGCATAGGCTCGAAGATGCCGCCGACGGTGAAGCTGGTCGATTTCTCCGGGTCCAGCGCCGGGTTGCCCGTAGCGGTTAGGCCCACCGCGAAGCCTTGGGTCGCATAGGCGTTGCCCTGGTGCGCATTGATATAGGCGGCTTCCGCCGGCACCGCCGAACTCAGCGTGTAGGTCACGAAGCCGGTGGTCGGCAGACCGAAGGCCTCGTTGAACGAAGGTATCCGGAAGCCCTTCGAATAGGTGCCGCGAACCGCGAGCTGCGGGATCGGAGTGAACTTCGCGCCGATCTTGGGCGAGAAGTTGCTCTGTCCGGACGAGTAATCGTCATAGCGGCCCGATGCATTGATCTCGAGCTGGGGTAGGATCGGCGCGTTGATTTCGAAAAACGCCGACTTTACGTTACGAGAGCCGATCGCACCCACGGCATTGGCGCTGTAATAGCGATCATAGGGATTGCCCGAATTTTCAGGGTTGGCCGACGGATTGTTGATCGACTCGTGGCGGTACGACGCGCCGACCGCCGTCTGCAGCGGGCCGCCGGGGAGATCGAACAGGTTCTTCGCGATCGTGCCCGACACCTGCCACAAGTCCGAGAAGGAGCGATTGCGGTTCTCGGGTGCAATATACTGCCGGACCGCCTCTGAGTTCGCCGCCGGGTTCATGAAATTGTAGGTGCCCCGCGCCAGGACATCCAGAATGCGCTGCCCGTTCAGGAAGCCGTTCTGGATCACATCGAGCTGCACCTGCGATGCCGTCGCTTCGAACGTATAGTTCCAGTCATCCCCGAACGAGCCATTGATGCCCGCGGCGGCGCGAAGGCTCCGCGCCTCGCTCTGAATGTCGCGCGGGCGATCATAACGATACAGCAACTGGGTGCGGTAGCCCTGGGCGGCGAACGGGTTGTTGGGGTTCAGCGTGCCGTTCGTGGCGTTGCAACCGGTGTTGAGGTTGCCGTTGGTCGTGGTTGTACCGAAATTGCCCACGCCGGTCGGGCACACATATACCGGCAGGTACACGTTGGTCGGCTGCAGGAAGCCCGGAGGGGTCGGCGCCGGATAGGACGTGGCGCCCTGAAACGTCAGAGGGGCAAGCTGCGTATGCGTCTTCACCTGATAATAGTTGGCGGCAGCGTAGAACTCGGCGTTTTCGCCGATCCTGGCGGTGAACCGCCCGGCGAAGCCCAGGCGCTCCTGCTCCGGCTGGAGCTGCGAATAAAGAGCCCGCTGGTCCGCCGAGCACTGCAGGGTCCCGGCGCTCGTGCTCAGCGGCGTGCCAAGCTGTGCCGCCGTGGGTACTTGCACGGGAGTGAGGTTGCGGCAGCCCGCTGTCGGATTGAGAAGGTTGTACAGAGCGCCGGGAGAGACGCCGGCGACGGCGCCAACGGCGGCGCCCGTCGCGTCGACCGGGCGGCCCACGGGTACGGGCGTCGCTAGCAGGCCGTTGTAGATGAACTGGACACCGCTCGTGGCGCCGCTGGGCATCACGCTGTTCCAGGCGCCATTGGTCATGCAGACGTTAGAGCCGGCCGCATAGGTGCGCGCCGCAGCCCCCGTGCCCACGACACCTCCCAAGGATGTGCCGCAGAGGCCGCTCAGGTTGGACGTTCCGAACGGATACTGCCGATCCCGCGCCCAGAGCGCCTCCTGACGCTGATATTCGCCGTTGATATAGAAATTGAAGCCCTGGGCATCGAGATCGCCGTGACCGACGGTCAGATCGAAGCGCTGCTCGCCGGCATCGCCCTTCTGCGAGATACCGGCAGAGGCATTCGCGTGAATCCCGTTGATCTGCTTCTTCGTGATGACGTTGATCACGCCGGCGACCGCATCGGCGCCGTAGGTGGACGAAGCGCCGTCGCGCAGGACTTCGATGCGCTCGATGATCGCATTGGGGACCGTGTTGAGATCGACGAAATTGCGATGACCGTCATCGGCGAGCGGATAGGGCGCCATGCGCAGACCGTCGAAAATCGTCAGCGTGGACTGGACCGTCAGGCCGCGAAGCGAAACTGCGTTCGCGCCGGTGGCGAAGTTCGAGCCGGAGTTCCAGCCCTGGGTAATCGTGCCTGCGCCATTCGCGGAGACCCGCTGAACGGCTTCGGCGACGGTGTTGATGCCGCGCTCCTGGAGCGTCTCCGCGCTGAGGACGGTAACGGGCGAAGGTGTTTCCGCGTTGGTTCGGCGAAACAGCGAGCCCGTTACGACAATGCTCTCGGCGACCTCCTCGTCCTGGCTTTCGGCGGTCGCCGCGGTTTCGGTTGGCGCGGTCTGCGCGAAGGCAGCCGTGGGCACCGCCAGCACGGCGATGGCGCTGCCGAGAAACGTGCCCGCCAAATAATGTGTCTTACGCATGGTGATCTCCCTGTTCATCGGAGAGTGCCTCAATATCTGAGGATCGTCTCGCTATCTCCGCGTAGCTAGACGGGAAATCAACTCTGTAAACCGAGTAATTAGGGCATGTTGCTACGTAATCACGCACCTTTCGCTTTATATGTTCTGAAGTTTTACGTAATCTTTCTGGATTCTTTACAATACCTTTACAACTCTAGGCCCCGGAATATGATAAGGTTCCTATCTCAAATCTTCAAGCCAGGCTGGGAGGAACGTGGAATTCCTTTTTAAAGGCATGGCTGAATGCGCTCAGGTCGGAAAAGCCGAGCAGGAGGGACACCTCGGTCGCCGAGTGGTTGCCGCTCTTGAGCATGTTCATCGCCAACTGCATCCGCAGCTTGCGGTGGTAGCTGACGGGAGGCGCGCCGAAGACCGCGGAAAAATATCGCGACAAGTGAAAGCTGGACAACCCCGCCACATCCGCCAATTCCGACAGCGGAACATTGCGGGAGGTGATCGCATGCAGATGCGCACGCGCCATTTCCAGCCGATTCAGGATCTCACGGCGAGTCACCGCGCGTTTGAGATTCAGCTGCTGGATATGGGCGGAGGCATCCTCTCTTGCTCCTTGCAGGACAGCCGCCGCCGCGGCGGCCAGCGCCGGAGCGTGGGTTTCCCAATCTTCCGGGTGGCGGTGTGCGCGCGCGGCCGCGTTTGCGAGATCCACGCCTGTCTGCGTGCTCATCAGGGATCTTATAGCGGTGCGGCCGAGCAGTTGGGCTTGCGCCGGCGTGGTCGATGCGCTGGGGAGATATATGCAAAGGCCGCGCGATGGAGCACGCAGTGTCGCCTCATAGGCCTCCCCGCGATCCACGAGCAGCAGCCGGCCGGGGCTAAGTCGATAGGTGCGACCATCGACGTGGTAAAGCTCCTCGCCTTCGAGGCATAGTTTCAACGAGAGCGCCCGCCCCGTCATGATGGTCTCCCCCCTCCCAAGACTGGAGAGAACCACGCGGGGCCGATCGATCGCGGCAAGGGGCGCCGTCGCATGGTTTACCATTCGGACGGCATCAACGCGCACGCGACTTCCTTCTCACGCTGTCGATGGAAAGTACGCAGCCCGCAGATGAACGCCACATTACCAATGATCGAAATACGCAAGATCGAACAAGCCGAATCATAGGCTCCGGCCAGAAGGCCTGACACGTTAGGCGAGCCCCGTTTCGCATTGTTCGATGTTGCGCAATTCGCTGGACTGCCCTGTTTCAGGGCGTATCCGCAAGATCGAACAACCCCCGCCTCCTCAACAGGCCCTAACCCCGCATCGGGCTGCCGGAGCCCGAGTTGGCGGTAGAGGAAAAGCGGGATGAACGCCCTGGGACGATTGTATCAAGCGGAGGATCTGGAACGCCCGTCTATCCGGCGGGGCGGACTAACCCTGATCTTCGATCCGCTCGAGCTTTGGCTGGGTGACGTGCAGGTCCGGCTCTCGCCGCTCGAATGCGAATTGATGCTGATCCTGATGCAGCGCGGCCGTGCCCATTGGGCCATGGTCGATGATGTCCTTCGCGGTGGTGAATCGAGTGCGACGATCAGAGACGTGCTGGTGCACAGGATCCGCCGAAAATTCCTCGCGGCGGGTGGCGGTGATCCTATCGAGACTGTCCGCGGCTGGGGCTTGAAGCTTCGCGTCCCGCCCGACCATGGGCAATCGACCAGCGTGTGGATCGGGACGCGAACGCCGGCATTCTAAGCCGGTTTGCGCAGCAAAGGGCTTTCTAACCGGCGTTCGCCCAGACGCTCGCCGCTGCGGCCCTGTTCTTGCCTGGAAATGGGATGAGGCTGCGAAACGCATCGTCGAACACGCCGTCGATGCGAATGCTGAACGACAATTCCCCGCTCGCATCCGCCCCGTGAAACTGGTTCACCGTATCGAACCACGCCGAATAGCCGGCGACATAGTCGCGCTCGCCCGTGTGGGGATCGAGCATATAGAATGGCTTGCTCAAATTGGTGCGGAGCCAGATGAATTCGTGGCATAGCTCGGCGCTGTCATGGTCCTTGTGCGCGGAGACGGCACGGCCGTCCGGATCGTACATGATCAGCATCCGGCCCGTGGCCGCGAAGGGGAGCGTCGCGACGAAGTCCATAAGCGGGGCGAACTCCGCCGCCTCCGGAGAGGGCTCCCAGATTTCGGTCCGGTCGAGATCATAATAGTCTTCGGGTTCGCGCGAACGGGTCAGCTCGATCATGCGCGATCCGGGACGCGCTGGCGCATCGGCGTCCAGCAGAAACGGCCCCGTGTAGAACTGCCGGTCCCTGGCTCCTTCAAGCCGCTGACGCAGACGGTCGGTGATGAATGCGTCGAGCGCGCTCAGGCGCTCCACGTCGATATAAGGGTCAATATTCTTATAGCTGGGGTAACGGACACTGGTCATGGTTCAGTACTTAGATCGATTACGGCCCCTCGGTCCTAACCCAAGTTATATAATATTTTCCGGAACTTAATCCGAGATAGCGGTTTTATAATTCATTAAATAACTCTGGCGCGGTCTCGAAACACCCCAATCCCAACCCATCGCATGGTTTGGCGGTGGGTGACGCGGCGTTCTATAATTCTTGGAAGTTCAATGAAAATCTATGTAAGCGGGCTCTACGCCGGCGGCAATCCGCAGCCGGGGGTAGGCATCGTGCGGTCGCTGCGCCAGGGATATCCCGACGCCACGATCGTCGGCGTCGAATATTCGAATCGCGTCTCGGGAATCCATTATGACGAGCTCGACGAGCTCTGGATCCAGCGCCCCTGGGGCGAGCTGGACCTGGACAGCTATGCCGCCAAGGTCCGCGATGCGCTGGATGCGGGCGGCATGTGGATTTCGGGCAGCGACCTGGAGGCGATGTGGCTGGCAAGCATTTTCCCGGACGGCCACCGCAACCTGCTCGCCCCGCCAATGTCAGGGATCAAGCGCATCACCAAGCCGGTGGTCGAGGCGGCTTCGGAACTGCCGATCCGGATCCCGACCTATCTTTCGACCGAACATAGCGATTGGGACCTCCACGCCTTTTGCCGCGAGCATAATTGGCGCGTCTGGCTGAAAGGCCCGTATTACGACGCTTCGCGCACGCCGACGTGGGACGCCTTTACGGCGGTGCGCAATGCGCTCAGCAAAGTCTGGTCCACCGAGAAGCTGTTCCTCCAGGCGCATGTAAGCGGTTACGAGGAATCGGTCATGCTCTCGGCCTATAAGGGCGAGCTGCTCGGCGCGGTCAGCATGCGCAAGCGCGACATCACTCCGGAGGGCAAGACCTGGGCTGGCGACGTTTCCGAAGTGCCGCCGGCGTTCCTCGAGCCGCTGCGCCGCATGATCCGGGACACGAACTGGACTGGGGGGGGCGAGCTCGAGATGGTGCGCGACGCAGCGGATCAGCTCTGGCTGATCGAGATGAACCCGCGCTTCCCCGCCTGGGTCCATGGCGCGACGATCGCGGGGCATAATCTTCCCGCGCTGCTCGTCCAGGCCGCCAGCGGCGTGGAGGCCCAGCGTGCGCCGGCGACTTCGTTCGAGTTCACGCGCATCGTGCTCGAGGTTCCCGTCCGCCCCGATTATCCCCTGCCCCCGCTTCCCGAGCCCTTTGCCGGCGCGGTCGGCCATTCGATGAAGCATCCCTCGGGGCTTACGGCGCTTGCCGCGCGGCTGCACAAGATCGATCCCGATATGCTCGATGTGGCATTGGATCCGGAAGGCGGAGAACCGCCAAGCGGGGTGGCCGAGCTTCCCGAAACCTATGTGTCGGATATCGCCGCGCAGGATTTCGACACGATGCAGACGCCGCAATATATCTATATGGATTCCACCGCCGCGAGCCTGTTCAGGCAGGCCGCCGAACGCGCGCAACGCCTGAGCACCGATGGCGTCGAAGTGATCAGCGGCTATTCGATCAAGACCAACCCGGACAAGCGCCTGATCAAGCTGGCGCTGGACAATGGTTTTTATGCCGAGGCGATCAGCCTGGGCGAAGTCCAGACGGCGCTGGAAGTCGGCTTCCGCCCAGATCAGGTCATCCTCAACGGCCCCGGCAAATGGTGGCCCCAGGGCCTGATGCCACGCGAGCGGATGCATGCGGTGTTCTGCGACAGCGTGGCCGACCTCGACCGGGTCGTCACCGCCGTCGAAGCCGGTGAAATGTCAGCCAAGCATATCGGCATCCGCATCCGCACGCCCAATATCACTTCGCGCTTCGGCATTCCGCTCGACAGCCCCACCACCTTCGGCAAGCTGATCGCCGCGGTGAAGCGGCTGCCAGTCGACAGCGCATTCGGCATCCACTTTCACATGGCGAGCAGCCATGTCGGTGTCGCGCAATGGTGGCATCTATTCGAATCGATGCTGCGCTGGTGCCGCTCGATCGAGAGGCTGAGCGGGCGCACTATCGAGATGCTCGATATGGGTGGGGGCTGGTATCCCGACGATTGGCACGCGGACGAAACCTCGAAGATCGTCCACGCAGTCGAATTGGTCCGCACGATGCTTCCCGGCGTCCGCCAGATCGCGTCGGAGCCCGGCAAGGCGATGGCGCAGCCATCGATGGCGCTGGCGATGCGCATCCTGGAAATCCAGAAGCACGAGAACGACATGGTCGAGGCGGTCGTCGATGCCTCGATCGCCGAAATCCCGATGCATTTCTGGCAACCGCACCGGATGGTGCGCCAATGCGGCGATACCGGCGCGTTACAGCCGATCGGCCGCGGCAAGACCTATCTGATGGGCCGGCTCTGCATGGAGCACGACATCATCGCCTCCAACGTCCAGCTTCCCGAAGGCACCCGCGCCGGCGACCTTCTGATCTTCTGCGATGCCGGCGGTTATGACAGGAGCATGTCCTATGTATTTGGTCGAGGATAAGGCCAAGGCCTCTGAAGTCCGGACGGCGGACGCCAGCCTTGGCGAGGGTTTCATGCTCGCCTCCCCGGCTGCTTCTCCGGGCGGCAAGTGGGAGAATTTCCCCAACAGCCACATTTCGCATCACGGAGCAGCCTGTTGCGACATCGCGCACGAATGGCTGCTCGCTTTCGATTTTGCTCAGCTCAACGGCGGCGACATCCTGTCGGGGCCGCGCTGGATGCGCGAGCATTCAGCCTGGGGACCCTCTGCCTGGCCGATCCATTGGTGCGAGGCGGTCGACGCGCCGACCGTCGATTGCGGAGTCCATGCCGCGATAGCGCAAGAGGCGTTTATCGCCCGTGGCGTCCGCGCATTCCGCGCGCAGTTCATCCAGCGGTACAGCACGGAGGCGGCTACGTCCTGGCGCGAAAATTGGGGAAGCAAGGGCGTGTCCGATCACTGGATCGACGGCGATGCCATTTATCATGAGGGCAACGCAGTGCTTGTGGGCGAAGACGAACTGAAATTATGGGACGGCTCCGCCGGCTGGTGGATCAACCCGCGCGGAGAGGGCGGATATGGCAGCCTGGCGGCGGTGCGGATCGAAGCCGATCCGAGCACCTTTCCTGATGGGCTGCGCTGGGGCGAACGCCGTATAAAGCTCAACCAATGGGTCGCCGTGTAATTTATTTCAGCCTTTCGCCAGGTCGGCGAGCCATTCCTCGAGATTGGTATAGCCGTCGCCGTTCCGGTCCTTGTTGGCGTCCGAGGCACTTTTCGGATTGAGTCCGTGGCTGCGCTCCCAGGCATCGGGAAGCCCGTCCTGATCGCTGTCCTCGGGCGCAGGCGCGCTCTTGAGCTGGGGCCAACCGCCCACGTCGCGCTGACTGTCGATCTGGCTGCCCGTGCGGTCGCGCACGCCGGCTACGACGCGCACGTCCACCGCATCGCGGACCTTCGAAGCGCCGGCACTGGCGAGCACGCGGCGATATGCGCTGGCCTCGGGGTCCGAACGGACCGGAGCAACGTCTATCGGCTGAGCCAGGCGATAGCCCTCGGGCTGCACTCCAGTCACCAAGCTCCACGGATCACTGGGGATCGAGCCGTTCATGCTGTTGCCCGAGAAATAGGCCTTTGCCAGCATGTTGGCTTCGTTGAAGGCGATCGGCGCCTTCGACTGCGGCCCGGCGATATAGGCGTTGTCCACGAAATTGTAGCGGGAGAGCGTCGCCTTGTCCGCATTATAGCCCGAGCGGGTGCTGCCCCAATTATAGAAGACGTTGGACCGGAAATCGAAGAATGCGCCGATCGGGTCCACATCGGGGCCGCTGTAATTGCCCGGACGCGGCATCCGCGCCGAGTGGCTCGCCCACAGATTATGGTGGAAGCTGACCTTCGATCCCCGCCCGCCACGAACGAGGCTGCCATAGCCATGCTCGCCCTTGGCATGGAGCGAACGCGTCAGCGATTCCGAGATGATCGACCACTGCACCGTCACGTCGTAAAAGCCCTGCTCGGGTATCGTATAATTAGCCGATACCGATAGCGTCTCATCGACCGACCAGCTCGCCGACACATGATCGAGGATGATCCGCCGTCCCTTCGTGATGGTAATCGCGTCGGACTCGGTCTTCGACTCGTCGCCCAGTCGCGAGCGGATATAGCGGACCACGACATCGTCGGCCGATATCTGAAGCATATGATCGCGCAGCGTGATGCCGTCGCCGGGGGCGGACTGGCCCGCGATCGTCACGCGGCCTTCGCGGATCGCCAGCGGCTTGAGCAGTTTGATCGTGCCCGAAACCCGGAAGAGGATCGTCCGCGGGCCCTTGGTCTCGACGGCCGCGCGAAGGCTTCCCGGCCCCGAATCCTCGAGGTTGGTGACGAACAGCACGCGCCCGCCCCGCCCGCCGAGCGAGGCCGCCCCGGCCCCCTCTGCGCCAGGAAAGGCGGGGACGATATGCGAGGCCGCTGGCCCGCCCGCTTGCAAGGCGGACGCCATGAGCAACGTGAAAATCATGGCGCCTGCCTCTGCTGGGTTAGAAGATCACCCGCACGCCGCCGGTGAAGATCCGCCCGGTGCTTGCATAGGTCTGGGTGACGGGGTTTGCCGAATACATCGTGCGGTATTGCGGATCGTTGGTCAGGTTGCGCCCTTCCAGCGTCAGCTTGGCGAAGTCGGTGAGGTTCACCGCGACTGCGAAATCCACGTTGAGCGTGTCTTCGTTGTAGCCGAAGTCCGCGACCACTGGCGAGTTGCAGGGCCCGCCCGCGTTGGTCGTGATGCCCACCGCACAGGTGCCGCTGGCCAGCGGGAAGCGATTGACATAACGCTTGCGATACGCCCCCGACACACGCGCCGAGAATACGCTGTCCTCATAATAAAGCGTTGCGTTGAACGCATCGGGAGAGGTGTTGAGGAACGGCCCTTCGGCGAAACTGTTCGACGCGGTCGGGGTGGTTCCCGTCTGCGTCGCGGCCACCGCCGTGCCGGTGAGATAGTTCAGGCTCGACTGGATGTGCGTGTAGTTCGCAGTCACGCCCATCTTGTCGAACGGCGCGGGCAGGAAGAAGAAGTTGCTCTGGACGTTGACTTCCAAACCCTTGATCTCTCCGCCCGGCGCGTCCTGGAACTGGCGCACGTTGAAGGTGCCGCCGTTGATCACATAGTTGCGGAAGGCGACGTTGGTGAAATTGGCGACCACCGCGTCATAGATTTCGGGCGGAAGCACGGCGCGCAGCGGCGCCTCGCCGGCGATCTGCTGTGGGAAGCTGCCGATATCCTTCTTGAACAGAGTCAATGCAATCAGCCCCGAGCGGCCGAAATACTTCTCGAAGCTCAGATCGAAGTTTCGTGCGCGGAACGGATTGAGCATCGGATTGCCGATGGTTACCGAAGGCGCCGCGCCGGCCGAGTTGAGGCCGCCCGTGAACGACGGGAAAGAAGTGGTCCCCGGCGTCAGGCTTGCGAGCTGCGGACGCGAAATCACGTCGGCGGCCGCAAAGCGGACCAGGAAATCCTCCATCGGCTCGTAGTTCACGTTAACCGAGGGCAGCCAGTCATAATATTCGTTGCTGGCCCGGACCGGGAAGCCCGCGACGCCATCGGTGCCGCCGATCGACCCCTCGCCAGTGACACGCGTGCGTGCGACGCGCATCCCCACATTGCCGCGCAAGGGCCGGCCGAGCAGCTGGGCATTGTAATCGACCTGAAAATAGCCCGAAAGGTCGTTTTCAGTCACGGAATTGCGCTGGCGCCCGTCAGGCGCGGCGCGGAAATCGCCCCATTTGTTCACGCAATTGCAGTCGATGCCGAACTGGCTGACGAACTTGTTCAGGTCGGGCGCATAGAAGCTGGTAGGCGTGCCCTGCGAAACCTGAAGCCCTTGGCCAAAGCCGAGCGTCTGGCCCAGATCGGTGATCTGGAGACCGGCCTCCTGGAGCGTCGGGTTGATCGCTTCGATGTCCTGGCTGCGGCGGCCCTGATCGGCTTCATATTTGAAGCGCTTCCAGGTTCCGCCGAACTTGATCGACATCTCCGGCAGTGGTTCATAAGTGAAATTCATCCGCGCGACGCGGAATTCATTATCGACCCGCGTGTTGAAATAGCGGATCGTCGAGAGGCCTTTCACCAGCGTCCAGCTCGCCGGATTGGCGACGTCGAAACCTGGGTTGAAGACCGGCATCTTGCCGCCGTTCCGATCATCGAACGTATATCCGTCGCGATCGATGGTATTGAACTCGGCGAGCAGGCCGGTTGCGCGGAAGGTAGATTTCGACCAGCCGATGGTCGCGTCGTAGAACAAATCGTCCAAAATATCCTGATGGACGTTGAGCGTGCCCTGCTTGAATTCGGTGCTGCCATATTGCGCATCGGTGGAAGTGCGCCAATCCACATCGTCCAGCACCAGATAATCGGCTTGGCCCGCGGCATTGACGTTCGCCGCGCGGATCTTGGTGTTCGGCCGACCGATCAATTCATTATAGAATGCCGTTTGGGTCGCCGATGCAATGAAACCCCGCGATGCGGAATTGTTGTAATAATCGAATGGATTGAGATTGTTCGGGTTCATGCTGTTGAGATAGCCCGGCAGCACGACGTTGCCCGATAGAGTCCCGTCGCAATCGATCACGGCGCTGGGCACGCAGTTCGGATACAGCGCGACGCGATCGGCATTGCCATTGGCAGTGCCGATGGCGCGCAGCCCATTGGCGCCGGTCTGCTGGGCTCGCGCATTGGTGCCGTTGCGGTTCAGGCCGATCGTGGTGATGCCTGAGGTCTCGCTGTCCTGATCGTAGCGCGAATAGACGCCGTCCAGGGTGATTTCTGTGTGCTCGCTCGGCTTCCACTGCATCGTCGCAGTCGCGCCCAGCCGCTCATAATCGAGCTTCTGACGACCGATCGAAGGAAGCGCAGGGATGATCGTCGTTGGGGTGATCAGCGCATAAGCCGCCGGATCCGAACCGAAAGTCGCGCCCGTGCCGCCGGGGCGGGCGAAGCCGAACGTGTTCGGTGTGACGCCGTTGATCTGCGAATTGCGGTAGGTGTATTCGAACTGGCCGATGCTGCGGCGATACGAATCGATCTGCTGGCTCTGCTTCTGGTACGCGATCGAACCCAGAACTCCGAAAGTGTCCGTAAGCCTGACCGAGGCCAGGGCCGACAGGCGCGGATTCCACGTCTTGCCATTCTCGCGATATTCCCCCTCGGCGCCTATCGCGAAGCGATTGCCCTTATGGGCCAGCGGACGTCCGGTGGTGAGATCGATGATCGCGCCGAGCGAGCCTTCGTCATTCTCCGCCGCGGTTGTCTTGGTGATCTTGACGCCGCCGAACAGTTCGGAGGCGAAAGTGTTGAAGTCGAAGCCGCGGCTGCGGTTCGCGCCGGCATCGGACTGGTTGCCCCCCGCGATGTTCTGCGCGTCCGCGCCGTTCAGTCGAGTCGACTGGAAGTCGCCGCCCAGGCCGCGAACCGTAATCGAACGGCCCTCGCCATTGTCGCGATCGATCGACACGCCTGGCAGGCGCTGGATTGATTCAGCCAGGTTGGCGTCCGGGAAGTCGGCGATATCCTCGGCGGTGATCGCATCGACGATCTGGTTCGACTGGCGCTTCACGTTGAGCGCGTTCTGGAGCGATGCACGGAAACCGGTGACAACGATCGCCTCGCCTTGCGTCTCGGAATCCTGCGACTCCCCCTCAGCGGCCGATGCCGCAGGATCCTGCGGAGCTTCCGCCGGCGCAGCCGCGGGGGGCGCCTGTTGCGCTTGCGCCGGGGCGGCCATCACGAGGGCGAGACCGAGCGCGCCAAGCGCCGATCCATCGCGCAGAACGGAGGCGAGCGCCAGGCGGCGCCGGGCACTCGTCGCCACTATGCTATTCATTTCATTAGACACTTGGAATCCTCCTGCCGACGCAATTTAAGGTGGCGGCTGCACCCGGGTGCGGAGGGTCGGTCGTCTCTGGCAGGCGCAATGCGCCGACACGCCAGAGTTCCTCCCCAAAGCCACCCGCGGATCTCCGCCCGCTTGGCGCAAGCGCGACACACGCTCGTCGTCCCTTATTCTTCCCTCCTAACGCGGGTATGTCAACCGGTGTCATAAGTCTGATTGAGACAGCCGGAGCAGTGCGGCATTCTTGTAACAGTGCAGGGAACGCGACCATGCTTTGAGCCTCCCGCCATGCAACTTTGTGCGCCGCACAACGGTTCAGGACCGATGATACAAAAATTGAAAAAGGAGCTGGCGCATGCCGGGCCTCCTCTCGATTCGCCCAAGAGCCGTGGCATGCGTACCGGGCTTGCCGGTTGGCTCGGCGCAGGCACGGCCGCACTGGCGGCGAGCGCGGTGGTCAATGGGATCAACGCACGGCGTGCCGAGGCAAAGACGCCGCCGGCTGGGGCCTTCATCGAGGTGGATGGCGTACGCTTGCATTATGTCGAGCGAGGCGAAGGACCCGCCGTCGTGCTGCTCCACGGCAACGCCGTGACGTTGCAGGACTTCCAGCTCAGCGGCGTCCTCGATCTTGCCGCAAAGGGCCACCGCGTGCTGGCGTTCGATCGGCCGGGGTTCGGCTATAGCGAGCGTCCCCGCTCGACGGTCTGGACTCCGGCGGCCCAAGCCAGGCTGCTCGCCCGAGCGCTCGAGCAACTGGGCGTCGGGAAGGCCGTGATCCTGGGCCATAGCTGGGGCACCCAGGTCGCGCTCAACATGGCGCTCGATCATCCCGAGGCCGTCAAAGGCCTCGTCCTGATCTCCGGCTATTATTACGGGACCATGCGTCCGGACGTCATTCCGGCCTCGCTTCCTGCCATTCCGGTTGTCGGCGAAGTGATGGCCTGGACGATATCCCCCCTCATGGGTCTTCTAAGTGGTCCGGCAGGACTGAAGGCCGCGTTCGCCCCGGCGCCCGTTTCCGACAAGATGGCGGACTTTCCGGCGGGAATGGCTCTGCGGCCTTCGCAGATCCGCGCCACTGCGGCGGAAGCGGCCCTGATGCTGCCGGCCGCAATTGCCCTCGCGCCACGCTACGCGGAGCTGGATGTGCCGATGATAATCATGGCGGGCGAAGGCGACCTGATTGTTCACCCGGCGAAGCATGCGGAGCGCCTCGCCCAGGACATTACCGGCGCGGAACTACGGATGGTGGCCGCGCAGGGGCATATGCTGCATTTTGCCGTCCCCGAGCAGGTGACCGCCGCGCTCGCGGAGCTCGCCGAGCGCTAGGCGGCTTCGTGCGGCCCCGGTCAGATCGCCACCCGCCCCGTCACATGCTCAGTTTCCAATACGGGAGCCTACGCTCCCCATCGCGGCGGGGTTGATGAGCCTGACCTCGTCGGCGCGGCTTGCGTCGATGCTCGATTTGCTCGTGCTGTTGTACAGGGTCCAGTCCAGGCCCTTCTCTCCCTGCACCAGCACGATGCCGGGCCGTGCCGACCTTCATGATCGTACCCGGACGCCAATTCAGCCCGCCGCTGGTCCAAATCAGCACGGACTTGCCGACCGCAAAAGTGGAGGGAGCCCCCCAATGGCACTCGTTCGTCCCACCGAGGCGCCGGAGCGCGAGGGAGAGGCATGGGTCCACGGCCAGCCAGGCGGGCTGGCCGGGGGCTTGCACGACCGCGACGTTAGGAAGGCGGGCCTCGATCATGGCCACGATCTCGGGCGAACTCGATTTGCGCGCATAGTCGATCAACGGACGCGGCGTTTCAAAGCCGACGACATATTCCTCATAGGTCTCACCGCGGGGTCCGCACCGCGCTCCAGCAGGTAGCGTACCGCTTCGGCCCGCTTGAATGCCACTGCGGTGGAAAGGGCTGTATCGCCCCTGTGGTGATAGTTCACGTCAAAGCCTGCATCCAGGTACTCGCGCAGCAGTGTGATGTTGGCGTCGGTCGCAGCGGCGAAAAGCCGCGGTCGCCGCCCGGTCCATATCCTGCGCCGCCAGCGATACCATCACGATCGCAATCGCTATTGCCGAACATCCTGCATTAGGCGCTCCACCCGCCTAAACCGTTGGAGTGGCGGGGCGTTTCGGGGCTTGTCGAGCAATTGTTCGTATAAGCCAAACGGGGCTAGCTCGCTGTTCGAGACATGATAGGCAATGCCTGAGCAGCACGCTTGCGACCTCGTCCCGGGGAACTTGATTGGCCGACCAACTTGCAGAGACCGCCTGGGCGATTCGCTATTGGCGGCCCGATGCCCGGCTGGCTCCTTATGTTTCGGGGTATCACGACTTCAGCATAATCGTGCCCCACGGCAAGCGGCAGTTGGACACCTTCTTTCCCGGATGGGCGAACATTCGCATGACGTTCGATGCCCAGCCCTGGTCGATCAAGATCGGCAGGAAGATATTCGATCCCGTGCCAGAAAACGCCCTTTTCGGCCCCACCAGCCACGCCGGCTATTCCAATGCGGGCACAGGGCGGCTTGTCGGCTTCGGGCTTACTCCGGCAGGCTGGGTGCAGTTCTTTCCAAACAAGGACCTGTCGCGATTTGCGGACCAAATCGTGGGGCTCGAAACAATATTGCCCGACTGTGCGAACCTCCGTCATGCTCTAGAGGCGGCGCCGGACGTGCCTGCGGTGCTCGACGCGTACCTTCTTGGTCGCCTGCAGCCTCAAGCACCGGAAAATTCGCAGATCGCGCATCTCGCGGCAGTACTGGGAGACGCATCGATCTTGACCGTCCAGCAACTGTCGATCCGGGTGGGCCTGACCCCAGGGCAACTCCTTCGCCTGGCAAAGGTCGCTTTCGGCTTCACCCCGAAATTGCTGTTGCGGCGTGCGCGGTTTCTTCGAGCCCTGGACGCGCTGGAGACAGTCGAGCGCGGCCATTGGAAGGACGCCGCCGCCCAGGCCGGCTATTGGGACGGATCGCATTTCCTGCGCGACTGCCACTTGTTCATGGGGCAGCCCCTGGGCGACTATCTGAAGATGCCGCGGCCAATCAATCGCGCCTCTCGGCAATTGCGTGCGCAGGTGCTGGGCGCGCCTATGCAGTCGCTGCATCAACCCGATCCGCCAGCTTAAGCGATCACCCAATTGTAAAAAATTTCTATGTTTAAAATATACGCTAACGTGTAGATATTTGGCAGAAAATTCTGGACAGCGGTAGCGCGTGCCAGCGTGCGGGCCTTCGTGCCCGGCGATTGATGCTGCCAAAAGGGGAGTTGATCATGTCAATGCATCTAACTCGGTTTGCGTTGGGCTCGTTCGCTGTCGCTGCCGCCTTTTACAGCACGCCCGCCACCGCGGGCACCGGCTGCAACGGCGTAGTGAATGTCTTCGTGTGGGGCTGCGCACCCTGGGACAATAATAACGGCCCCCAATACCCTTATTATCGCAAGAAGGCAGTGGTCCTCCCGGCAAAGGGCACCCAGATCGTCACCAAGGACGGCATCCGGATGGCATTGCGCAACGGCACTTATTATCCGCTCATCGGGCAGGACGGAGCCGGCATCATCAGCCGCGACGGCGCCGGCGTGATCGGACAGGACGGCGCGGGCTTCCGCGTGTGGTCGCAATGACCGCTGGCACCGCAACCGGAACGCTCCGCATGGAGTCCCTTGCAAGCGCGCTTCTCGCAGCTGTCGTCACTTCGGCATTCGCGGGCGCGGCAAACGCCCAGACGTTCAACCGCTTCGACAAGGTCGAGGCCGAAACCGACCTCGGTCAGCCTTGGCGCCCCTGCCATGTAAACGCCGCACTGAAAGGCGCGTACGACGTCGTATGCGACGACTATGTCAATTATATCGTCTACGACACGCGGGTGCGAAAGGCCGGCGGTGCGCCAGCCGCTGCAACGGCCGCCAGCCCGGTGACCCCGGGCGATTGGAAAACCGGCGATCTCGTCCTCGTTTCCCCGACCTCGATGCACAGTGATTGGCGGTTATGCGCCTATCATCGCCCCGTGCAGAACGGCCATGAGGTCGTCTGCGCAAACCGCCAGCACACCATCGTCGTCGGGAAAAGCGATTGGATCAGAGTCGATCCCGACTTCCCTGCTGCGGCTGCAGCAGCCGTCGGCGCGGAGCCGCAGTCGTGAAGCGCCCGGTTTGCGCAGGGCTCGCCATAGCCGTCGCCAGCCTTCCGGGCGCTGCCCTGGCTCAGGCCTGGAAGCCCGGCGAGATCGTCCTTGGTTCCCCCACCACGATTCAGGCGGGCTTCCGTCGATGCGAGGTGATCCGCGGCCCGGAAGCCAATAATTATTTCGTTCTCAACTGCCTGCAGTGGTTCCTCGATCATAATGGCAAGAAGAAGCGGTACGAGGCAGTGACTCGCGTGTCCGGCGATTGGATCAAGCCCAACGATCCCTCGTTCGAGCCCGACATGCAATTCGCATCGGTTCGCGCCGCTGCTGCAACGGCCGCTCGTCCCGCCCCTCCGCGCGCCGCTCCTGTCCAGGCGGCGGGCGGGCCGGCAAAGGCCGGTTCGTACCATTGCGTGTTCTTCATCAACGGAATGCTGCAAACCGTGCCGGGCTTCACGCTGATAGGGAACGGATATCGACATCAAAATGGCGGCGGGGGGACCATCCGGCGCGTGGGGGGCACGATCGAATTCGTAGGCGGGCCGCTCGACGGCCAGGCGGGCAAAGTCGGCCCGAACACGGTCCATCTCTATAACGACAAGCGCACCCGCACGGTCATCGACTGCGATACCAAGGGCTAAACCGCTAAGCATGCCGAGCGGGGCAGCGCCCAGCCGGCCTGTCCTCCACGCCCGCGGCGAAGGGAATGCAATGATCTGGCTGAAGATCGTCATGATCATCTTCATGACGATAGGCTTATGGCGCAGCGTGCGCGCGATGGGCTTGCCGGTTCTGTTCCAAGGGCGGCGCTATTTTCGCCAGCCGGACGGACGCTACCGGCGCTGGTACGGCGGTCGTGCGAAGCTGCCCGAGGAGATCGGGTTGTCAGCCAAGCCGCCTGCCGATCACCGACTGCCACTTGACCAGGGCTGATCTCACCTGCCGAGACCGCAATAATGGGGCGTGACGCCGGCCGGATGCCGCCGCTTGACTCGCCCCGTGCGCCTGAACATCGTTTGGTGACCGCAATCGGAGCGGCGCAGGAGATGTCCATGAAGTCGTTGCTCGCGCCGCTCGCCGTCTTTCTTGCGCTGCAGGCATGTTCGCCTGTGTCGCCGCCCGCTACGACTTCGGCGCCCGCCTCCGGTGAGTTGCCCTCTCGCGGCCAAGTGCTGCGCTCCATGGAGCGAATGGCGGATTGGCAGCTGAGCCATCTGGGCGATCTGAGCTACATCCCGCTCGCGAGTTCGAGCACAAGAAACCCGCGCGACTGGCAGCAGGCCGCGTTCTGGGTGGCCCTGACGCATCTCGCCGACCGCAGCGGCAAGACGGCCTACCGCGACGCGATTTTCACGAAGGGGCGCGAGCTGGGCTGGAAGCTGGGCGACAGGCTCTATCATGCCGACGATCATCTGATCGGTTCCGCCTGGATCTGGGCGGCGCGTCACGGCGCCGGGGCGGAGGCCATCGCCCCGACCCGCGCGGTCTTCGATCAGATCCTTGCCGCGCCCAAAACGCATGACCTGGCCTTTTCCACACAAAAGGGCGATCCGTCCTGCACCACGCGCTGGTGCTGGTGCGACGCCTTGTTCATGGCCCCGCCGACGCTTGAAGCCCTGAGTCGCGACACCGGCGATCCCCGCTATGCGGCCTTCTCGCATAGCGAATACAAGGCGACGGCCGATTATCTGTTCGATTCGGCCGACCAACTGTTCTTTCGCGACAGCCGGTTCTTCGACCGGCGCGGCGAGCATGGCGAAAAGCTGTTCTGGAGCCGCGGCAATGGCTGGGTGATATCGGGCCTGGCGCGGCTGATCCCGGAAATAGCGCCCAACGACCCCCGCCGGACTTATTATATAGACCTGTTCAAGGCGATGGCGGAGCGGCTTGCGCCTCTCCAGCGCGCCAACGGCTATTGGCCGCCTTCGTTGCTGGGCGATCCGGAACGCTCGCAGGACGAATCGAGCGGAACGGGCTTTTACGTCCACGCTTTGGCCTGGGGCATCAAGGCGAGCATCCTGGAGCGAGATCGCTTCCTTCCCGAAGTGGCGCGCGGCTGGGCGGCGCTGGAGCGTGCGATACAGCCAGACGGGCGGCTAGGCTGGGTCCAGCAGGTCAGCGATCGGCCCGAGGCAGTGAAGGCAGAGGACACCCAATTCTATGGCGTGGGCGCCTATCTGCTGGCCGGTGCGGCGGTTTACGATCTGGCGGGTAAATGAGACCGGCGGGCCTCGCCAGTTGATGAGGCCCGTTTCACACCGATCCGATTCTCAGGCGCTTGGCGACGCTGTCACGCCGCGCGTCCAGTTCGCCGCGCGTGCGCTCCATCGCTTCCAGCTCGGTCGCCTCGAGCAGATCATCGACCACACCACGCAAATGACTCCGCATCGCGGCCCGCGCGGCATTGGGATCGCGCGCCCGAAGCGCCGCGAGAATCGGCCGGTGCTCCTCCACCCGGGGCATAACACCGCCGCGCTTGGCCCGGGCGAACATGTTGGCGCAAAGCGGCGACTTGGTCCTCAGGTCCCACAGATATTCGACTACGCTCCGGATCGCGGCATTTCCCGTGGCGTTGGCGATCGCCAGATGGAAGCGGTGATCGGCGTCCATCACCGATGGGTTGCTCGAATCGTCCGCCGCCATTTCCGCGACCAGCCTGTCTAGTTCGTCGAGCTGCTCGTCGGTGATCGAAACCGCCGCGAGCGCCACCGCCTCGCCTTCGAACAATATCCGCGCCTCGGTCAGGTCGAACGCGCCCACGTCGAAGTTAAGCGCATCCTCGCGCGCGCCGGTCCCGTGATCGCGCCTGGTGACATAAAGGCCCGAGCCTCGCCGCGCCTCGATCCAGCCCTTCATCTCGAGCGCGATCATCGCTTCGCGAATCGTGGGGCGGCTGACCTTGTAATCCTCGGCCAGGTCGCGCTCGCCGGGCAGGCGAGTGCCGGGGGACCAATGCCCTGCTTCGATCCGTGCCGTTATCGACGCCGCTACTCGCTGGTAGAGCTTGTTGCCCGTGATTTTCATTATTGCCCCCTAACCCATATGCCGCAGGTTGACACCGTCGGCCAGACAATAGGATATTGGTCAGGCCACTTTCCGGGGAATCCGTACTTGCCGCACATAATCAATGCCCGCGTCATCGTGACCTGTCCCGGCCGCAACTTCGTCACGCTCAAGATCGAGACCGATCAAGGTGTCTATGGGATCGGCGACGCCACGCTTAACGGGCGCGAACTGGCCGTCGCGAGCTACCTGACCGACCACGTCATCCCGTGCCTGATCGGGCGCGACGCGCATCGTATCGAGGACATCTGGCAATATCTCTACAAGGGCGCCTATTGGCGCCGCGGGCCGGTAACGATGAGCGCGATCGCAGCGGTCGACATGGCGCTGTGGGACATCAAGGGGAAGGTGGCAGGCCTTCCTGTCTATCAGCTGCTGGGCGGAGCGAGCCGTGAAGGCTGCATGGTCTATGGCCACGCCAACGGCGCAGATATCGAAGAGACGATCGAGCGCGGGCAGGAATATCTAGAGCAAGGCTATAAGGCCGTGCGGCTGCAATCGGGTGTGCCGGGCATCGCCACCACTTATGGCGTGTCGGGCGAGCGCTTTTATTACGAGCCGGCCAAGGGTTCGCTGCCCGACGAGACAATCTGGTCGACCTCCAAATATATGAACCATGTGCCCAAGCTGTTCGAGAGGGCGCGCGATGCGCTGGGCTGGGATGTCCATCTGCTCCACGATGTGCATCATCGCCTCACTCCGATCGAGGCCGGAAGGCTGGGCAAGGACCTCGAACCCTATCGCCTGTTCTGGCTCGAGGATACGACGCCGGCGGAAAATCAGGCTGCGTTCCGGCTGATCCGTCAGCATACGACCACGCCGCTAGCCGTGGGAGAGATCTTCAATTCGATCTGGGACGCCAAGCAGCTGATCGAGGAGCAGTTGATCGACTATATTCGCGCCACCGTGGTGCATGCCGGCGGCATCACCCATCTGCGCCGCATCGCCGCGCTTGCCGATCTCTACCAGGTCCGCACCGGCTGCCACGGCGCGACCGATCTCTCGCCCGTCACGATGGCCGCCGCGCTCCATTTCGGCCTGTCGGTGCCCAATTTCGGCATTCAGGAATATATGCGGCACTCAGCCGAGACCGACGCGGTTTTTCCGCATGGCTATTCGCTGACCGACGGCCTGATGCACCCCGGCGAGGCACCTGGCCTCGGCGTCGATATCGACGAGGAACTGGCGGCGAAATACGAATATAAGCGCGCCTATCTGCCCGTGAACCGGCTGGAAGACGGGACCATGTTCAATTGGTGAGCCGAGTGAACTCCGCCGGGCCGAGCGCCGTGTGCGTGAAGCGCGCTTCGCGGATCGCGCCGTTGAATGGATTCACCCGGTTCATGCGCATGCCCGCCGAAGCTCGGCCCGGGCCCTGCGGCGTGAATGGCGTCGCCACCTCCATCTGAAGCTGCCCATCGACGAACGAGCGATAGGTCGTGCCGTCATAGCTCTGGGCGACATGATACCAGGCGCCGATCGGAAATGTCTTTTCCGGCGCCATCATCGTCTGCCGATAGCCTTGCCCGACCATGAAAGCGTCGAGATACCAGCGGTCTTCGACAACGCGGATTTCGAACAGCATCCGCGTGCTTCCCTTGCCTGGCGCGACTGCCGGCTGCTCGTCCGATTCAAGATGGAACCAGCGCTGCTCGAACGCGCCGCCTTCCGGGCGGAATACAGCCTCGAACGTAAACTGCTTCGCGCCCGCCAGAGGATGTGCGCCGATGAACACTCCGTCATCGACACCGTCGAACGCCATCGCCTTACCGAACGGGCTTGCGACAAGCTTGGGGGCGCCCGCGATCTCGACGGACAGCCCCCAGACCCCGCGCAGATTGTCGAAGGTCCACACGCGGGCTTTCGGAGTCGCAAGGGCGCGCAGCGGCGCCACGCAGGCGGCACCAACGCCCCCCGCGAGCAGCCCCCGGCGATCGAGCTTGTACATTGCTTTTCGCCCCCTAGGCCGGCTTGCCGTCGATACGGCGGGGAAGGGCAGCATCTCCATCGCGAAGCTCCTCGGGCAGGAGCGCCTCGGGGAGGTCCTGATAGGCCACTGGCCGCAGGAACCGATCGATCGCCAGTGTCCCCACCGAAGTGCTGCGCCCGTCCGAAGTCGAAGGGAACGGTCCGCCATGCACCTGCGCGTCGGTGACTTCGACGCCGGTCGGCCATCCATTGGCGAGGATGCGCCCCGCAAGGCGCTCGAGTCGGGGCAACAGGCGCTTCGCAAGCTCGGTGTCGCCCTCCTCCAGGTGCAGCGTGGTCGTGAGCTGCCCTTCGAGTAGGTCGACGACCGACAGCATCTCGTCCAGATCGGCGCAGCGCACGAGCAGCGAAGCCGCGCCGAACACTTCCTCGGCATGGCTCGGATCGGCGAGGAAGTCCTTGCCGGTCATCGTGAACAAGGCCGCCTGGCCGGAAGTAGGCCCACCGGCCTCCTGGCCCTGCGCCACGCAGCTGAGCGCCGGCACGGAGGCCCAGCGCGCGACACCCTCGGCATATGCCTTGTGGATTCCGGGCGTAAGCATGACCTGCGAGGGCGCGCCGGCCATCGCATCGCTCGCGGCAGTGACGAAGCGGTCGAGCGCCGGGCCTTCGATGGCCAGGACCAGCCCGGGATTGGTGCAGAACTGCCCCGCGCCCATCGTCAGGCTGCCGACAAATGCGGCGCCCAACGCTTCGGCGCGCGCATCGAGCGCGGCGGGAAGCAGGAAGACCGGATTGATGCTGCTCATCTCGGCATAGACCGGGATCGGCACGGGGCGATTGGCCGCGAGCTTCATCAGTTGCGTGCCCCCGCCGCGCGACCCGGTGAATCCGACCGCCTTGATCCGGGGATCCGTAACGAGCGCCGCACCGACCGAATTGCCGGGCCCGTTGATGAGCGAAAACACGCCGGCGGGCATGCCGGTCTTCTCGGCCGCGCGCGTGATCGCGCCGGCGACCAGTTCAGCGGTCCCCGGATGCGCGGAATGGCCCTTCACCACCACGGGGCAGCCCGCCGCCAGTGCCGACGCGGTGTCGCCCCCGCCCACCGAGAAAGCGAGCGGGAAGTTGCTCGCGCCGAATACCGTGACCGGCCCAAGCGGCACCATCCGCATGCGCAAGTCGGGCTTGGGCGGGGTGCGCTCTGGCATCGCATGGTCGATCCGCACGCGAAGATATTCGCCGAGCCGAAGCTCCTTGGCGAAAAGGCGCATCTGGTTTGCGGTGCGTCCGCGCTCTCCCGTCAGGCGCGCTTGCGGCAAGCCGCTCTCCTGCATTGCGCGCTCGACAAGAGCATCGCCCAGCGCCTCGATCTCATCGGCGATGGCATCGAGGAATTCGGCGCGCTTTTGCCGTGGCAATGCCGAATAGATCGGGAAAGCGGCTTCGGCTGCCGCGCATGCGGCCTCGACATCGTCAAGCGTCGCGACGCTGAAGCCCGGCTCGATCTCCGCACCCGTTGCCGCGGCCACCGCGCGGAAGCCCGCGCCGTCACGCTTCACTCGCTTCGAAGCAATGAACAATTCCCCGGTCAACGCCATTTGCAGATCTCCTCAACTTCGTAGTCGAGCCGGTACACGAAACCGCCGGCATAGCGCACGAAATAGGTTGCGGCAGGGCCTGGCGCAAACAATGGTCAGACAAAATATGCATTGTTGCACGGGTTGCGAGGGCGCTAGGACCGAACGATGCAAGCCAGCGCCAAGACCAGCAAGGCACCCGATGCCCGCGCCCGGCGGAAATCGCTGCGCCTGCATGGCACGATCGCACGCGACCTGGGCATTCTTATCGTTTCGGGCCGTTATGCACCGGGCGAAACACTCAACAACGAAGTTGCCGCCAGCGACCGGCTTCACGTTTCGCGAACCGCCTATCGCGAAGCGCTGCGCATCCTGGCGGCCAAGGGCCTGGTGGAATCGCGCCCGCGGACCGGCACGCGCGTCAGCGAGCGCGCCAAATGGCATTTGCTCGATCCCGATGTGCTATCCTGGATCTTCGAGTTCGAGCCCGACGACCACTTGCTCGCCAGCCTGTTCGAGTTGCGCAAGATCGTTGAGCCGGAGGCGGCAAGGCTCGCCGCGGAGCGCCGCACCGATACGCATCTCACGCAGATGTCCGATGCGCTGGCCGGGATGATGCGCCATACGCTGGCCGTGGAAGAGGGCCGGCTGGCCGATCAGAACTTTCATGCGGCTCTGCTCGATGCTTCGGGCAATCCCTTCCTCGCTTCGCTCACCAGCAGTGTCAGCGCGGCAGTGGCCTGGACGACGATCTTCAAGCAGCGCAACAGCCCGTTACGCCGGGACCCCCTGCCCGATCACCAGCGCGTATATGACGCCATCGCGGCCGGGGATGCCACGGCGGCGCAACGTGCGATGGCCGATCTCGTCGAAATGGCGTTCCTGGATACGACGCGTTCGCGCACCCCCAGGACCCGGCCGCCAGCAGCGTCCGCAATATAGCGAGCCGTGTCTCGGGGGCGTTGCTGTGGCCCGAATCCTGATATAGTCTGATTATTGAATTTCGCGGGGAGAGGATATGACGCTGCGGTTAGTGCAGTTTGCCGAATCGAACGGAGCTCGCGGCGTAGCCCTCCTTGCGGGAAATACCGCTGCGACGCGCATCGACGGGATCACCACTACCTATGAACTGGTCCTGGCTGCACTACGCCAGGGAGTTTCTCTCGCTGCGGCGGCGCAGGAGCGCGCCGGCGGCCAGGTTGATCTTGCCGCGGCCGAGGCGGAGGGCCGGCTGCTCGCCCCGATCGACCATCCCGATCCCGCGCATTGCCATCTCTCCGGCACTGGCCTCACCCATCTCGGCTCGGCCGAGGGGCGCGATCAGATGCACAAGGCCGCGGCGGGGGGCACGCTCACCGATTCGATGCGGATGTTCCTGATGGGCGTGGAAGGCGGCAAGCCCGAAGGCGACGTGCCCGGCGTCCAGCCCGAATGGTTCTACAAGGGCGACGGCACTGCCCTCGTCGGCACTGGCGCTCCTTTGTGCTCGCCCGATTTCGCGCTGGATGGCAGCGAAGAGCCCGAGATCGCCGGCATCTACGTGATCGACGACGCAGGGCGTCCGCGCCGCATCGGCTATGCGCTGGGCAATGAATTCTCCGACCACATCACCGAGCGCGGGAATTATCTGTGGCTGGCGCACTCCAAGCTTCGCCACGCGTCGCTGGGTGCGGAGCTGCTGACAGGTGAGCTTCCGGCGGACGTGCGCGGCGCCAGCCGAGTGATCCGCGACGGCGCGTTGCTGTGGGAAAAGCCGTTCCTTTCGGGGGAGGCGAACATGTCGCACGCGCTCGCCAATCTGGAGCACCATCATTTCAAATATGCGCAGTTCCGGCGGCCCGGCGACGTGCATGTTCATTTCTTCGGCACCGCGACCCTGTCGTTCGCCGACGGCATTCGCACCCAGCCCGGCGACGTGTTCGAAGTATCGGCGCCGCCCTTCACCATCGCCTTGCGCAACCCGCTGACGCGCGCGGCTCCCGAGGACGCGACCGTCCTGCCCCTATAGTTCGACTTATGCGCGCCGCCGTTAGGCCGCGATGACAGGAGAGTGAGATGAAATTGCTGAAGCACATGCTCTTGCCCGCGCTGGCGATGATGGCGCTCGCCGCCCCGGCGGCAGCGCAAGCCCCGGCGCAGGCGACGCTCACCGTGGACATGGAAAAGCCCGGCGCGAAGATCGAGCCCGCGGTCTATGGCCAGTTCGCCGAGCATCTGGGCCGCGGCATCTACGAAGGCATATGGGTGGGCGAGAAGTCGCCGATTCCCAACACCAACGGATATCGCAACGACGTGACCGCGGCGCTCAAGAAGCTCAAAGTGCCGGTGATCCGTTGGCCCGGCGGCTGCTTCGCGGACGAATATGACTGGCGCGACGGCATAGGCCCGCGCGACAAGCGCCCCATCCGCGTCAACAACCATTGGGGCGGCGTCACGGAGGACAATGCCTTCGGCACGCACGAATTCATGAACTATTCCGAGATGGTCGGCGCCGACGCCTATGTCGCCGGCAACATGGGCTCGGGCACTCCGCGCGAAATGGCGCAATGGGTCGAATATATGATGCACACCCAGGGAAGCCTGGCGGAGGAGCGCAAGCGCAACGGCCGCGAGCAGCCGTGGAAAATCAAATATTTCGGCGTGGGCAATGAAAGCTGGGGCTGCGGCGGCAGCATGCGGGCTGAATATTCGGCCGATCTCCACCGCCGCTATCAGGAATTCATCAAGACGCCCGTGGGCGCGCCCAAGGTCATCAAGGTAGCCACCGGCGCCAACGCGGCGGACTATAATTTCACCGAAGTGCTGATGCGCGAAGCCCGCAACAGGATGCAGGCGCTGAGCATGCATTATTACACCCTGCCCACGGGCAAATGGAACAAGAAGGGCGCCGCGACGGGGTTTACCGAGGCGGAATGGGCCTCCACGCTTTCCCGCGCGATCTTCATGGAAGAGCTGGTTTCCAAGCACGCAGCGGTGATGGACAAGTACGATCCGCAAAAGCGGGTCGCGCTCTATGTGGACGAATGGGGTACCTGGTACGACCAGGAAGCTGGCTCGACGCCGGGCTTCCTCTATCAGCAGAACAGCCTGCGTGACGCGCATGTCGCCGCGCTGACGCTCAACATCTTCCACCGCCACACCGATCGCGTGAAGCTCACGGCCATCGCGCAGATGGTCAACGTGCTTCAGGCGATGATCCTGACCGACAAGGAGAAGATGCTGCTTACGCCGACCTATCACATTTTCGAAATGTACCAGCCGTTCCAGGGAGCGACGCCTTATCCGGCGACGGTGCAGGGCCCGGCCTATGCCAATGGCGAATTCTCGATGGCGATGGTGGACGCATCGGTGGCGCGCGGGGCCGACGGAAAGCTCTATGTCGCGCTGGTCAATGTCGATCCAAGCAAGCCGGCGCGCGTCACTACGGCCCTGACGGGCAAGGCGCGCGGGCGGATCATCACCGGGCCGTCGATCGACACGCACAACACGTTCGACAAGCCCAACACGATCCAGCCCGGCCCCTATGCGGGCACGACCGTGAACGGCAAGCTTGTGTTCGACCTGCCGGCGAAATCGGTCGCGGTCGTAATGGTCGAATAGCCGGATGCCGACGCGGCGCACCTTCCTGGGATCGGTGAGCGCGCTCGCGCTTGCTGGTCCCGTTGCCGCGGCGGCGGCACCGGAGGAAAAGCGCGTCCGCGCCCAGGCGCTGCCGATGGAAGCCGTGCGGCTCAAGCCCTCGCTTTTCCTCGACGCGCTGGAAGCGAACCGCCGCGTGCTGCTGGCGATCGAGCCCGACCGGCTGCTCCACAATTTCCTCGCCGGAGCCGGGCTCAAGCCCAAGGCGCTGGTTTATGGGGGCTGGGAAGCCCGGGGAATCGCGGGGCACAGCCTGGGCCATTATCTCAGCGCCTGCGCGCTGATGCACGCCCAGACCGGCGACCCGGAAGTACGCGCGCGCATCGCCTATATCATCGCCGAACTGGCCCGCTGCCAGGCGGCGCATGGCGACGGCTATGTGGGGGGCACGACCGTCGAACGCGGCGGCAAGTTCGTCGACGGCAAGATCGTGTTCGAAGAGTTGCGCCAGGGGAATATCCGCACCGGGGGCTTCGACATCAATGGCGGCTGGGTGCCGCTCTACACGTGGCACAAGGTGCATGCGGGGCTGCTCGACGCATATCGGCTGGGCAAGATCGATGCGGCTCGCGCAGTGATGCTGGCGATGGCCGGCTATCTCGCGACGATCCTCGAAGGGCTCGACGATGCGCAGATGCAGAAGTTGCTCGTCGCCGAATATGGCGGCCTCAACCATAGCTATGCCGAGACCTATGCGCTGACCGGCGACCCGCGCTGGCTGCGCATCGCCAACCGCATTCGCGACCGCCGCGTGCTCGAACCGCTGGCCGCCGGCTCGAACAAGCTGCCCGGGCTGCATGCCAACACCCAGATCCCCAAGCTGATCGGCCTGGCGCGCCTTTACGAGCTTGGCGGCGATCCGCGCGACGCCCAGGCCGCGCGCTTCTTCCACGAGACCGTCACCCGGCATCACAGCTATGTGATCGGCGGCAATTCGGAGCGCGAGCATTTCGGACCGCCCGACACCATCGCGCCCTACATCACCGATCGCACGTGCGAGGCGTGCAACAGCTACAACATGCTCAAGCTCACGCGGCATCTGTGGGGATGGCAGCCCGATGCCGCGCTGTTCGATTATTATGAGCGGGTCCAGCTCAACCATATCCTCGCGCATCAGCATCCGAAGACCGGCATGTTCGCCTATTTCATGCCGCTCGCATCGGGCGCGAGACGGACTTGGTCTAGCCTGGAGGACAGCTTCTGGTGCTGCGTAGGATCGGGGATGGAAAGCCACGCCAAGCATGGCGATTCTATCTGGTGGCACGACGATGCGGCGCTCTATCTGAACCTGTTCACTCCCTCGTCCGCCGAGTGGCGGGGCATGAAAGTCGATCTGGAAACGCGCTTTCCATTTGGGGAGGAATTGACGTTGCGTATCGCGAAGGCGCCGCGCGCGCCGCGCACGGTGGCCATACGGTTGCCGGGCTGGTGCCGATCGCCTGTGCTCAAGATCAACGGCGCGCCGGCCACATTCGAAAGCGTCGCCGGCTATGCGCGGATCGAACGGCGCTGGCGTAGCGGCGACCGGATCGAACTTGCGCTTCCTATGCACATCCGCACCGAGCCGACGCCTGACGATCCCCGGCTGGTGGCCTATCTGCACGGCCCACTCGTGCTCGCCGCCGACCTCGGCCCCGCCGCCGAGCCCTTCCATAAGCCCGCGCCGGCTTTGGTAGGGGCTGACCCCACGCTGGCGCTGACGGCGCTCGACCGCGGCGAGCACCGCTTCTGGATCGAAAGCGCCAGGCCCGAGCCGCTAAAGCTTGCCCCCTTCTTCGCGCAATATGATCGCCGTACCGCCGTCTATTTTCCCGCCTTTACGGAGGGGCAATGGGCGAAGGAGGAATCGGCATTCCGGGCCGCCGAGACTGCCCGCGTGGCGCTTGAAGCGCGTACGGTGGATGTGATCCAGCTCGGCGAGATGCAGCCAGAGCGCGACCATGGCTTTCGCTTCAACCACGCCGACCTGCTTTCCTGGGGCGGGCGCAGCGGCCGCCAGGCCTGGTGGGGCCTAGGCAATTACATGGAGTTCGATCTCGCGGTGCGCGACGGGCCGATGACGTTGCGCGTGCTTTACTGGGGGGAGGAAGTGACCAAGCACTTCATCATCTCGATCGATGGCCAACCGATCGCAACCGAGCGCCGCGCGGCCAAGGCGGTGAAGGAGTTCGTCGCGGTGGATTACCCGCTCCCGCCCGTGCTCACGCAAGGCAAGAGGCAGGTGCGGATCCGCTTCGAGACCAAGGGCAGTGACGCGCCGATCTATGAAGTGCGCACGCTTTCGGCCTGATCAATCGCTCACGGAAAATCGCAACACGATCGTGTTGCGGTACACCTCCCCCGGATCGAGCCGCGCCGAGGGGAATTCGGGGCGGTTGGGCGAATCGGGGAAGAGCTGGGGCTCGAGCGCAATGCCGTCGCCCTGGCGATAGGCGCGGCCGCGCTTCCCGATTACCTTGCCATCAAGGAAATTCCCGGAATAGAATTGCAGTCCGGGGGCTGTGACGAGCATCTCCATGACGCGGCCGGAGACGGGATCCTCGAGCCGGGCGGCGGGGCGCAGCGTTCCCGCTTCGCCATCCAGCACGTAATTGTGATCATAGCCGAGCCCGACGCGGATCTGGGGGTCCCTGGCATCGCGCACGCGGGCGCCGATGGCCGCGCCCTCGCGGAAATCGAACGGCGTATCCGCGACCGAATCAAGTGCCCCGGTCGGGATGAGCGTTTCGTCCACCGGGGTATAATGCGAGGCGTGGATCGTCAGCCTGTGCCCCATCGCATCGCGGTCCGCGCCCGCAAGGTTGAAATAGGCGTGGTTGGTGATGTTGACGATGGTCGGCGCGTCGGTGGTGGCCTGATAATCGATGGTGAGCTCGTTCGCGTCGCTAAGGGTGTAGGTCGCGGTGATTTCGAGAGCGCCCGGATAGCCGTCCTCGCCGTCCGGGCTCCGACAGGAGAGCGTCACGCTGGAGGAAGTCGCCGAGCGCACTTCCCAGACCCGCTGATCGAGCCCAGCAGTGCCGCCATGCAAGTGGTTCGCGCCATCGTTGGTCGTCAGCGCATAGCCGCGCCGGTCCAGCGTGAAGCGCCCCTCCGCAATACGGTTGGCATAGCGCCCGACGGTCGAACCGAAGAAATTGCGGCTGGCGAGATATTCCTCGGGCGTATCGTGACCGAGGACGACATCGTCCAACATACCATGACGATCGGGCACGCGAAGCGCCTGGAGCGTCGCGCCAATCGCCAGGATTGTTGCTGAAACGCCATTCGCATTGGTGAGCGTCACAGTCCCGTTCATCACTCGCTCCGATTAATCAGACAGTTGCGCTTGTGCAGGATCGCGCATAGCAATTCCACGGGAATAGATCGAAAAGAAGAGGTGAGGATGTTCGCTCGGTCCGGCTCGTTCGCGGCGTTCGCGATGCTCGTGCTCCTTTCCGCCTGCGGTAGCGGGCAGAGCGCGGGCGGCGGCAAGACCGTGGTGGGCTTCGCACAGATCGGCTCGGAATCGGGCTGGCGCGCGGCCGAGACCAAGATGGCCAAGCTTTCCGCCGAGCAACGCGGCATAGATTTGCGCATCTCGGACGCCCAGCAGCGCCAGGAAAACCAGATCAAGGCGATCCGCGCCTTCATCGCGCAGGGCGTCGATGCGATCTTCCTGGCGCCGGTGGTGGCGACGGGATGGGATGCCGTGCTCAAGGAAGCCCAGGCCGCGAAAATCCCCGTGGTGCTGCTCGACCGCTCGATCGACACCGTGGACAAGAACCTCTATCTCTCCGCAGTAACCTCCGACACCGTCCACGAAGGCCGTGTCGCCGGCGACTGGCTCACCAAGCAGGTGGCCGGCAAGCCGTGCCGTGTCGTGGAAATCCAGGGGACTGTCGGGTCGAGCCCCGCGACCAATCGCAAGAAGGGCTTCGACGAAGCGATCGCCAAGGCCCCGAACGTGAAGCTCGCGCGCAGCCAATCGGGCGACTTCACGCGCACCAAGGCCAAGGAAGTGATGGAAAGCTTCGTCAAGGCCGAGGGTGCGGCCAATATCTGCGCGGTCTATGCGCATAATGACGACATGATGATCGGCGCCATTCAGGCGATGAAGGAAGCCGGGATGAAGCCGGGCAAGGACGTGCTGACCGTCTCCATCGACGCAGTGCCGGACATCTTCAAGGCGATGGCCGATGGCGACGCCAATGCCACTGTCGAGCTGACCCCGGACATGGCCGGCCCCGCCTTCGACTTGCTCGCTGCGTACAAGAAGGACGGAAAGGCGCCGCAGAAATGGGTGCAGACCCCGTCCAAGCTCTATCTGCCGGACACCGCCGGGGCGGAATATGAGCGGCGCAAGAACCTCTACTGAGGTGCTCAACGCCAGGGGGATAAGCCGCGCCTTTCCCGGCGTGCTCGCACTCGACCATGTCGATTTCGAGCTGCGTGGCGGAGAAATCCACGCGCTGATGGGCGAAAATGGCGCGGGCAAATCCACGCTGATCAAAATCCTTACTGGGGCGCTTTCGCCCAGCGGCGGCGCAATGACGCTGGCCGGCGCGCCCTATGCGCCCGGCGGCACGGCGGCGGCGCAGCGGGCCGGCGTCTGGGCCGTACACCAGGAAATCAGCGTGCTGCCCAATCTCAGCGTCGCCGAGAACCTGTTTCTCGGCCATCAGCCGACGCGCTTAGGGATCGTCCGCACGCGCGAGATGCACGCCGCCGCGCGCGCCGTGCTGGCCGAACTGGATCTCGATCTCGATGTCACGCGATTGCTCGGCGGCTACCCGGTGGCGGTGCAGCAGCTCATCGCCATCGCACGCGCGGCATGCGGCGAAGCGCGCGTGTTGGTGCTCGACGAGCCGACCGCAAGCCTCGACGCGGCCGAAGTCGAGATACTGTTCGCGCTCGTCCGCCGCCTCGCGGCAAAGGGCGTCGCCATCGTTCTGATCACCCATTTCCTCGACCAGGCATATTCGGTGAGTGATCGCTTCACGGTATTGCGCAACGGCAAGCTGATAGGCACGCGCGCCGCCGCTGAACTGCCCCGCGGCGAATTGGTCTCGATGATGCTTGGCAAGGAACTGGCCGCGCATATCGCGCGCGCGCCGGGCGCGGGCGGAAGCGAGCGACCACTCGTCGCGCGCTTCCGCGGGCTCGGCCGCAAGGGCAGCGTCGAGGGTTTCGACCTAGATCTTCATGCCGGCGAAGCAGTGGGCGTAGCGGGCCTGCTGGGTTCGGGCCGTACAGAGACCGCGATGCTGATGTTCGGCGCGGACGCGGCCGAGCGCGGCTCGATCGAAGTGGATGGCCGCGAGGCTCGCCTGCGCGCACCCCGCGATGCGATCCGCCTGGGCTTCGGTTTCAGTCCCGAGGAGCGCAAGACCGATGGGATCGTCGGCGCGCTTTCGGTGCGCGAGAATATCGTGCTGGCGCTCCAGGCGCGCACCGGCTGGTTCCGCAAGATACCGCGCGCGCGGCAGGATGCGATCGCGCAGCATTATATCGCGCTCCTCGGCATCCGCACGCCCGATGCCGAAAAGCCGATTGAGCAGCTATCGGGCGGCAACCAGCAAAAGGCGCTGCTCGCGCGCTGGCTCGCCACTGAACCGCGCGTGCTCATCCTCGACGAGCCGACGCGCGGCATCGATGTCGGCGCGCATGCCGAGATCGTCCGGCTGATCGAGAGGCTGCGCGACGACGGCATGGCGCTGTACGTCATCTCCTCCGAACTCGAAGAGCTCGCGGCCTATGCCGACCGAGTCACGGTGATGCGCGACCGCAAGCAGGTCGGCATGCTGGAGGGCGAGCAGGTTTCGGTCGCCGGAATGGTAAGCGCAATCGCGGGGAGCGCTACGTGACCGCTCTCAGGAAAGCCGCGCCCCAGCTCGGCATGCTGGCGGCGTTGCTGCTTGCCAATTGGGTCATTTTTCCGGGCTTTTTCGATCTTTCGCTGCAGGGCGGGCGGCTGACCGGCAGCGTAGTTGATATCCTCAACCGCGGCGTGCCCGTGGCGCTGCTCGCGCTGGGCATGGCGGCGGTGATCGCGACTCGGGGAATCGACTTGTCGGTCGGCGCGGTGATGGCGATCGCAGGAGCCGTGGCCGCCACTTCGGTCGAGGCCGGCCACCCCTGGTATCTCGCCGTGGCGCTGGCGCTGGGCACCGGACTGATCGCAGGCCTGTGGAACGGGGCGCTGGTCGCGTTCCTGTCGATCCAGCCGATCGTCGCAACCTTGGTGCTGATGGTCGCGGGCCGCGGCATCGCGCAGCTCATCACCGAGGGCCGTATCGTCACTTTCGTCGAGCCGCATCTGGCGGCGATCGGCAGCGGCAGCTTTCTGGGCCTGCCGATACCGGTGCTGATCGTGATCGCGGTGGGCGCAGCGCTGGCATTGCTCACGCGCCGCACCGCCCTGGGGCTGTTCATCGAGGCGCTGGGCGTCAATCCGCGCGCCAGCCATCTCTCCGGCATCGGCACGCGCGGCTTGCTCCTCTGGGCCTATGCGCTATCCGGACTCATGGCTGCCCTGGCCGGAGTCATCGCGACCGCCGATATTCGCGGCGCGGACGCCAATAATGCCGGGCTCTGGCTCGAGCTCGACGCGATACTCGCGGTCGTGCTCGGCGGGGCTTCGCTGTTCGGCGGGCGGCTGTCCTTCGCCATGACGCTGGTGGGCGCGCTCACTCTCCAGGCGCTCAAGACCGGGATCCTGCTTTCGGGCTTCCCTCCGACCTTCAACCTGGTCGCGATGGCGGCGGTCATCACGATCCTGCTGATCGCCCAAGCGCCCGCCACTCGCGCGGCCTGGCGTCGGTTCGGCCGGCCGGAGACAGCGGCATGAAGCTGGGGCGCAACCTGCCTTCGCTGGTCACAATGGGCGTGTTCGTGCTGCTCTATGCCGCATGCGCCGCGCAATTCCCCTTCATGCTCTCGGGCCGCGTCGCGGGCAATCTGCTCACCGACAACGCCTTTCTGGGCGTGCTCGCGGTAGGCATGACGGTTGTGATCCTGTCGGGGGGGATCGACTTGTCGGTGGGCGCGGTGGTGGCGTTCGTCGGCGTGCTGCTGGCGATATTGATCGGCGACGGCGTGAACCCCTTTCTCGCTTTCACGCTTGCGCTGGCGGCGGGCACGGCGTTCGGCGCATTGCTCGGCGCGGCGATCCACTTGCTCCAGGCGCCGCCGTTCATCGTGACGCTCGCGGGAATGTTCCTCGCTCGGGGGGCGTGCTTCCTGCTCACCACCGAATCGATCCCGATCGATCATCCGGCTTATGCCGAGCTGGCGTCCGGCGGCGCGGGGCTGAGCGTGAGCGCCTGGGTGATGCTGCTCGCCTTCGCCGGCGGCGCGGTTATGCTGCGGCTCACGCGATTCGGCGCGGATGTGCGCGCGATCGGCGGGGATGCGCGCGCCGCTGAACTGATCGGCGTGCGGATCGGCCGCACCACCGCCGCGATCTATGCCTTTTCGGGGTTTTGCGCGGCGCTCGCCGGAATATTATTCTCGATCTACACCCAGTCCGCACATTCGCTTGCCGGCGTGGGCCTTGAGCTGGATGCCATCGCGGCAGTCGTGATCGGCGGCACGCTGCTCTCTGGCGGATATGGAGGGCTGCTGGGCAGCTTTTTCGGCGTGATGATCCTGGGCTTGATCCAGTCTTACATTATTTTCACCGGCACGCTTTCGAGCTGGTGGGCGAAGATCGCCGCTGGGCTGCTGCTGTTCCTGTTCATCGTGGTGCAGCGCGTTCTGATGCTCCTGCCGCGACGCGCCGAATAATCGGCCCGGGAACGCAACGGGCATTGCGGCGTTGTCGGTGGTCCGACATAACCCATGCCGGTCGCCCAAGAGATTGCTTGCATGAATGATGACAATGCGGGCTTTCTCAAGGGGGGAGGTCGGCTAAGCGAATTGATCGCGGCGTTCGACTGGTCTGCGACCAGCCTGGGGCCGATCCGAAGCTGGCCCGCCGCGATGCGCGCGCAGATCGGCATGATGCTGCGTTCGCCGATCCCGATCGTCACCCTGTGGGGCGAGCCGGGAGTCATGATCTATAATGACGGCTATGCCAAGTTCGCCGGGCGGCGCCACCCGCAGCTGCTTGGCATGAACGTTCGCGAGGCGTGGCCCGAAATCGCGGCCTTCAACGACAACATCGTCAAGACCGTGTTCCGCGAAGGCGGCACCATCGCACTCAAGGAACAGGAGCTTCTGCTCGACCGCCAGGGCGCGCTGGAGCCTGCATGGCTGGACCTGGATTACTCCCCCGTGATCGACGAGCACGGCACCCCGCTGGGAGTGATCGCGATCGTGGTGGAGACCACCGAAAAGGTGCTGGCCGATCGCCAGCTTCGCGACGAGCGCACCAGGCTCGAACAGATGTACGAGCAAGCACCCAATTTCATGGCGCTTCTCGAAGGCCCCGAACATCGCTTCGTCATGGCCAATCCAGCCTATCTCCAGTTGATCGATCATCGCGACGTTATCGGCAAGACGGTCGCTGAAGCGCTGCCGGATGCTGTCGAGCAGGGGTATCTCGCCTTGCTGGACCAGGTCTATGCAAGCGGCGAGGCGTTCGCCTCCACCGGGGCCAGATACGACGCCCAACCCATCCCCGGCGGGCCTGTGACCGAGCGCTTCGTCGATTTCGTGTTCCAGCCGATCACCGGGGCGGGAGGCAACGTCACGGGCATCTTCGTCGATGGCGTTGATGTGACTGAGCGCATCAAGGCGCAGGAAGCGATCAGCGCGAGCGAGGCGCAGTTCCGCACCTTCGCTCAGGCGATGCCCAATCATGTCTGGACCGCGCCCCCTTCGGGCGCGCTCGACTGGTTCAACCAGCGCGTGATGGAATATTGCGGCCGCCCTGAAGCGGAACTCAAAGGCATCGGCTGGGCGACGATCGTTCATCCCGACGATCGCGACTCGGCAGGCGAACGATGGGCGCATTCCCTTGAAACCGGTGAGGATTACGAAACCGAATTTCGCATCAAGCGCGGCGACGGGCAATATCGCTGGCACATCATCCGCGCGCTGCCGATCCGCGCCGAGGACGGCCGCGTCATCCGCTGGATCGGCACCAACACCGATATCCACGAGCAGAAGATCACCGAAGTCGAGACCGCGCGCGATCGCGACCGGATGTGGGCGCTCTCACAGGATCTGTTGCTGGTTTGCGATTATGAAGGGCTCATTACCGCCGTGAACCCCTCCGCGACGCGCATGCTGGGATGGCCCGAAGAGGAGATGGTCGGGCGCACGCTCGCCGACTTCGTCCATCCGGAAGATCTGGAAAGCACCGCCGCGGAAGTGGCAAAGCTCAGCCAGAGCCAGACGACGCTGGCCTTCGAAAATCGCTGGCGCTCGGCGCGAGACGGCTATCGCCTGATCGCCTGGACGGCGGTTCCCGAGAGCGGCCGCATCCACGGCGTGGGCCGTGACATCACGCGTGAGCGGGTCCTCGCCCGAGACCGCGAGCGAATCTGGAACCTCTCGCCGGTCGTCAAGGTCGTCGCGGACTTGAGCGGGACGATCACTTCGGTGAACCCTTCCTGGTCCCGCCTGCTCGGCTATTCGACCGAAGAGACCGTCGGCCGCAACTTTCTCGATTTCATCGAACCCGGAGACCTCGACGCGGTGAGGCGCCGCCTTAGCCAGTTGAATCTAGGCGAGCCCCTGCCCGAGCGGGACACGACCTTCATCGGCAAGAACGGCGAGCGGCGATGCATCGCATTCTCAACCGTGCCCGAAAACGACACGATCTACGGCTTCGGCCGCGACGTCACGGGAGAGCGAGAAGCCGCCGAGGCGCTGGCCACTACCGAGGAAGCGTTGCGCCAATCGCAGAAGATGGAAGCGGTGGGACAGCTCACCGGCGGCATCGCGCATGATTTCAACAATCTGCTCCAGGGCATCACCGGCAGCCTGGAGATTATCGAACGGCGCGTGGCGCAGGGGCGGGTTGCGGAGATCGGCCGCTTCCTTTCGGGAGCCACCGCCGCCGCCAATCGCGCCGCCGCGCTCACGCATCGCCTGCTCGCTTTCTCGCGCCGCCAGCCGCTCGATCCGCGCCCGGTACGCGCCAACCCCCTGATGGCCTCCATGGAGGATCTGCTCCGCCGCACGATCGGCGAGCGGATCGAACTCGAGCTGGTGCTGGCGGGCGGCCTCTGGCTCACCCTGTGCGATCCCAACCAGCTTGAAAACGCGATCCTGAACCTGGTGATCAACGCCCGCGACGCCATGCCCGATGGCGGCAAGCTGACGATCGAGACGTGCAACGCGCATCTGGACGACGCCTATGCCGCCCGGCAGCGCGACGTGAAGCCCGGCCAATATATCTGCATCTGCGTGACCGACACGGGCATCGGCATGGACGCAGATACGATCGCCAAGGCTTTCGAGCCCTTCTTCACCACCAAGCCGATCGGCCAGGGCACCGGGCTGGGCCTTTCGATGATCTACGGCTTCGCCCGCCAGTCGGACGGATATGCAAAGATCTATAGCGAAATCGGTGAAGGCACGACCTTCAAGCTGTACCTGCCTCGCTTCCGTGGCGAAGCGGAGGGCGAAGAGGAAGTGCCGCACCTGACCGACGCGCATGCGACCGATGCGGGCGAAGTCGTGCTCGTAGTGGAGGACGAGCCCGTGGTGCGCGGGCTGATCGTGGAGACGCTGAGCGAGCTTGGCTATCGTGCGATCGAGGCGGCGGACGGTCCCAAGGGCGTCGAGATTCTTCAATCGCAGAGGCGCATCGACTTGCTGATCACCGATATCGGCCTGCCCGGGCTCAACGGGCGTCAAGTGGCGGATGCGGGCCGCAGCCTCCGCCCCGGGCTGAAGGTCCTGTTCATGACCGGCTATGCCGAGAATGCCGCGCTCGCTTCGGGCTTCCTCGAGCCGGGCATGACGATGATCACCAAGCCCTTCGCAATGGAAGCGCTGGCGACGCGCATCAAGACGATCATCGAGAGCTAGGGATCGGCGTCACCGAGACGATCTCGATCGCCTCCGTCTTCCTGTTGAAATCGACGCGCTCGCCTTCCTCCGCGCCGATCAGCGCGTGCGCGAGCGGCGCGGAAAAGGCGATGCGGTCTGCGGCGGGATCGGCCTCGTCATGCCCCACGATATCGATCGCGCGCGCCTTGCCCGCGAGTTTGATGGTGACGCGCGATCCGATCCCCGCCACGCCCGGCTCGGGCGGCGGCGCGATCTGCGCGGTGGTTCGGCGGGTGTTCCAATAGCGCAATTCGCGCTTGAGCACGGCGCGCGGCTCTTCCGCTGTTTCGGCCTCGATCGCCGCTTCGAGTTCGCCGACTTTAGCCTCGATCAGCGCGAGTCCGCGCGCCGTCACCATGTTCGGGCCGGCCGGCAAAGGCAGCTCGAACTTGGGCTCCTTATGCTCTTCGTCGCTCTCGCGGCGGAACGCTACGCTCATCAGACAGTAAAACTCTCACCGCAACCACATGCTCCCTTGGCATTGGGATTCTCGAAAACGAAGCCCGCGGCGAAATCGTCCTCGACCCAATCCATCGTCGAGCCGACAAGATAGAGGATCGAGCCGCCATCCACATAGAGGGTGCCGCCCGGCGTCTCGATTTTCTCGTCGAATGGCTTGGCTTCGGTCACATAATCGACCGAATAGGCAAGCCCCGAACATCCCCGCTTTGGGGTCGACAGCTTGACCCCGATCGCACTCTCCGGAGCCTTCGACATCAACTCCGCCACGCGCGCCTGGGCATTGGAGGTGAGGTTCAGCGCTGCGGGGCGCTCGCGGACCCTAGTGAGGTTTTCTGGCATCACAGCATCCCCAGTTCGAGCTTCGCATCGTCGGTCATCTTCTGCGGGTCCCAGGGCGGATCCCAGACGAGATTGACTTCGGCATGGCCGACTCCGGGCACCGAGCCGACGCGCAATTCGACTTCGGCGGGCATGCTTTCGGCGACCGGGCAGTGCGGCGTGGTGAGCGTCATCATCACCACGGCGTGCCCGTCATCGGTAACTTCGACGCCGTAGATCAGGCCGAGATCGTAGATGTTCACCGGGATTTCGGGATCGTAGATTTCCTTGAGCGCCTCGACGATCGCCGCCTGCAGCGCCCCGCCGTTGCCCGTGACCGGATCGGCCTGCGGCTTTTGCGCCAGGAAGCCGGCGAGATAATCCTTCTTGCGCTCGAAACCTTCGCGAACATCGCGATCATCGTCCACACGCACCTTTGGGGGCGGCGCGACGGCATCGACCTGCTCTACTTCGAACTTGCGTTCCTCGTTCACCCGAAAATCCTCGTAACTCTTTGAATTCCTGTGATAAGTCCGTCTATATCACTTGCATTATTATACACGCCGAAGCTTGCCCGCGCGGTCGCCGGCACGCCGAGTGCGTCCATCAGCGGCTGCGCGCAGTGATGGCCCGCGCGGATCGCGACATTGCCCTCGTCCAATATGGTGGCGACGTCGTGCGGGTGCACCCCCTCGACCGAAAAGCTGACGATCCCGGCGGCGTCGTCGGGCCCGAACAGCCGCACGCTGTTGAGCCTGGAAAGCGCCTCGCGCGCCTGGCGAACCAGCGCGGTTTCGTGGCGCTCGATGCGGCCCAGCCCGATGCTCTGGACATAATCGATCGCCGCGTGCAGCCCGACCACGCCGACGATATGCGGCGTCCCGGCCTCGAACCGTCCGGGCGGCGGGGCGTAGGTGGTGCCGGCAAAGCTCACCCGATCGATCATCGATCCCCCGCCCTGATAAGGCGGCATCGCGTCGAGCAATTCGTAGCGGCCCCAAAGCACCCCGATCCCCGTGGGGCCGTAAAGCTTGTGCCCCGAGAAGACGTAGAAATCGCAATCGAGATGGGCGACATCCACGGGCATCCTCGGCACGGCCTGACAGCCATCGATCAGGATCTTGGCGCCCACCGAATGCGCCAACGCGGCGGCGCGCCTGGCATCGAGCACCGATCCGAGCACGTTCGAGACATGCGCCAGCGCGACCAGCTTGTGCTGCGGCGTGAGCATCGCCGCCATTGCATCGAGATCGATGCGATGATCGACAGTGAGCGGTACCACGTCGATATGCGCGCCGATCTTCTCCGCGATCATCTGCCAGGGGACGATGTTCGAATGATGCTCGAGCGTGGAAAGCAGGATGCGGTCGCCCGCTTTCAGCTGCGTGCCCGCCCAGCTTGCCGCGACGAGGTTGATAGCTTCGGTCGCGCCACGGACGAAGACGATTTCGCGTTCCTGTCCGCCGATAAACTCCGCCACGCGCCGCCGCGCGGCTTCATAAGCGAGCGTCATGTCCGCCGAGCGCTGATACACGCCGCGGTGCACGGTCGCATAGGTTTCGGCGTATCCACGGGTGATCGCATCGATCACCGGCTGGGGCTTCTGCGAGGTCGCGGCGGTGTCCAGATATGCCCAGCCGGCCGGAATCGCCGGGAAATCCGCGAGCACGTCCAAGGCTTCTGTCGCTCTCCCATTGGGAGAGGGAGGGAGCAGCGAAGCTGCGGAAGGGTGAGGGTAGGCTGTCATTGGCTACCCTCACCCTTCCCACTCGGCTGCGCCAAGCGGGATGGTTGGGTGAGCAGCGCCCCGCGCTGCTCAGGCGATGCCGGGGGCATCGCCGACACAACCATTTCGCTCTCCCAACGGGAGAGGGAGTTTTCCAGCCACTTGTCCGCATCCGCCTCGAACGCTTCGCGCACACCCTCATCGCCGATCCGTGCCAGCGCATCGGCGACGAACGCGCGCGTCAGCATGGCTGTCGCCCGCGCTTCGTCGACGCCGCGGCTTTGCAGATAGAAAAGCGCGTTCCGGTCCAGCTCGCCGACCGTAGCGCCATGCGCGCACTTCACATCGTCGGCGAAGATTTCAAGTTCGGGCTTGAGGTTCACCGTTGCCGAGCGATCCAGCAGCAGCCCGCGCAGCGATTGCTCGCCATCGGTCTTCTGCGCCCCGCGTGCCACCTCTACCCGCGCGGCGAGGCTCACCGCCGACTTGTCCGCCGCCACTGCGCGCCAGATCTGCCGCGAGCTGCCGTCGGTCTCCTCGTGGCGCACGCTCACGGCGCATTCCTGGCGCTGGCTGCCGCGCGTCAACAGCGCGCCGCCCATTTCGGCGAACGCGCCCTTGCCGGTCAGCGTCAGCGCACCATCGATCCGCGACCCCATCGCCCCCGCGCCCAGGAAAATCGAGACGTAGCTCGCCGCCTCGCCGACATCGGCCTCATCGCGGATCGAAACGAACCCCTCATCCTGCAACAGCCGCACCGAGCGCATCAGCCGCGCGCCCTTTGCAAGCAAGGCCGTCGTCAGCCGGTTCGCCCATCCCGCGCCCGCATAGGTCTCGACCACCGAAGCGACCGCGTCCACGCCGAGCACGATGCGCGCGGGAACATGACTCTCGCCGCCCGAACCGAGATGGACGATCTGGATGCCCGTCACCGCGGCCTGCTTGTCGAGCGTCAACGCCCAGCCTTCGCCTTCGGCCAAGCTGCCGAGCGGGTGGGCGGCGCCGGGCACGATCCGCCCAACCTGAATCGGACCGGGGCGGCTATGCGCCGGCTCGAACACGCCATCAATGAAGCAGAGGCGCGGTCCGTGGAGGTCGAGGAACAGCGCGGCGGGATCGACGCCCGTCGCGTGCGGAGCAGTAGCAACCGCAGCCCGCAGCGCATCCATATCCGCCCAGCGCCACTCCTCGAGCCTGGGAGAGGGCAGTTCCAGCGTCGTCATTGCGCCGCCCGCCGGGCCATCGACTTGCGAATATCGGCAAGCAAATCGGGCTTGCGGCGATCCACACAAACCCGCACCGTTGCACCGTCTCGCGCACCCTTGCGCACGCAAGTCGCCGCCGCCGTGCAAAGCGCTCTATCGAGCCGCGCGTTACCGGTAGTCTTGTTCAGCCCGCAGGTGAACTTGCCGCGCGGATCGCGGCCAACGGTGACCGAAACCTCCGAGAGCCGCCGTCCGATGACGACGATATCGAACTCCTCCGCCTGCGAAGGCGCAGGCGCTGTCTGGAGCAGGGCCGCAAGAACGAACGCCGCGATCATGCCGCCAACACCCCATAGCCTTCACGCTCGAGCCGCAGCGCCAGCTCGGCCCCGCCGCTGCGGGTGATGCGGCCCATTTCCAGCACATGGACGAAATCGGGGCGCACATAATCGAGCAGCCGCTGGTAGTGCGTGATCAGGATCACAGCCTTGTCCGGCGCGCGCATGATCCGGTTGATGCCGTCCCCGACCGCCTTGAGCGCATCGATATCGAGGCCACTGTCGGTCTCATCCAGGATCGCGAGCCGTGGGCCGATGATGCCCATCTGCACCATCTCGTTGCGCTTCTTCTCACCACCCGAAAAGCCGACATTGACGGGGCGCTTGAGCATCTCCTGATCCATGCCGAGCGCATCGGCCTGCGCCCGCGCCAGCTTCAGGAACTCGCCGCCCGAAAGCGCCGCCTCCCCCCGCCCGCGCCGCTGCGAATTGAGCGCTTCGCGCAGGAACTGGACGTTGGAAACGCCCGGAATCTCGACCGGATATTGGAAGCCGAGGAACAACCCGGCGGCGGCGCGCTCATGCGGCGCCATTTCGAGCAGGTCCACCCATTCCCCCTCCGCTCGCCCTGAGCTTGTCGAAGGGTGCGTAGGCTGGGCATCGGACTCGGGTGCTTCGACAAGCTCAGCATGAGCGGGTCTGGGGCAAAACATCACGCTGCCCCCGGTCGGCTCGTATCCGGGGCGCCCACCAAGCACATAACCGAGCGTCGATTTGCCCGCCCCATTCGGGCCCATGATCGCGTGCACTTCGCCCGCGTTCACGCTGAGCGTCAGGCCCTTCAGGATTTCCTTGCCGTCGATTTCGACGCGGAGTTCATTGATCTTGAGCATTGGTGATCCTGACGGCGGGTTCGTTGGGCGCTTGCGGCGGGGGCGGCAGCTTGAGCACTCGCTGCTTATCGGCCTGCTCGTTATCGCCCGGCTGGATCGGCCCGATCATGCCGGGAAACGGGGCCGCCTTGGGCTGGACGAGCTTGGGCATTTCGAAAACCTGAGGGCGCGTCATGCCGCTCCGGGCGCCGCCCAGCGTCGCCGGCTCCAATGCTGTGAGCTCGACGCAATCGGTGACCACATCCGCGGTCTTGGCATAGCAGACCGGCGTCGCCTGGCAGGCAGTGGTGTCCCGCCGCTGGCTGCCGCTCGATACCATGATCCGGCAATTGCGCAGCTTGTCGTCCGCGCCCTTGTCGAACAGCATCGTCGTGGTGCCATAGGTGGCGCGCACGACTATCTCTTCGTTCTCCTCCTCGGCGGGAGGCAGAACCGGCACGTCCTGTACGAGCAGGAGGAACGCAGCGGCGATCACCCGACCGAGCCCTCAAGCGAAATCCCCAGCAGCTTCTGCGCCTTGCCCTCTTCAAGCCCCTCCCCTTCAGGGGAGGGGTTGGGGTGGGGGTTGTTCCAGCGAGCCGGCGCCGCGCGAAGTGCCTCACCAATCGAGTGAACGGCACCTTCCATATTGCTGATCACGTCATAGTTGCTCACTCGAACGACGCGAAAGCCGAGGATTGCTAACTCATCATCGCGCAGCCGATCCTTCGCTTCATCATGGGTGTCACCATCGACCTCAACGATCAGCGCTTTTTGCGAACAGAGGAAGTCGGCAATAAATGGCCCGACAATGGCCTGCCTACGAAACTTGTGCCCATTCAATTGCGAGTTGGAGATAGGCCGCCAGAGACGCTTCTCGGGCTCGGTCGGGTTCCGGCGCATTTCATCCGCGCGCTGCTTCAGCCACTGGAGCCGTTCGATGGACAGCCCCCACCCCAAACCCCTCCCCTGAAGGGGAGGGGCTTTTTTGTTCCAGCCCTTGTCCAGCGACTGGGTCACCCCACGCTCCCCTCAAGCGAAATCCCCAGCAGCTTCTGCGCTTCCACCGCGAATTCCATCGGCAGTTGCTTTAGCACTTCGCGCGCGAAGCCGTTGACGATCAGCGCCACCGCGGCCTCGGAATCCAGCCCGCGCTGCATCGCGTAGAACATCTGATCCTCGCTGATCTTTGAAGTCGTCGCTTCATGCTCGATCTGCGCGCTGGGGTTCTTCACTTCGATATAGGGCACCGTGTGCGCGCCGCATTGATCGCCGAGCAACAGGCTGTCGCACTGGGTGAAGTTGCGAACATTCTCCGCGCCGGCATTGACCAGAACCCTGCCCCGGTATGTGTTGTTCGACTTGCCCGCGCTGATGCCCTTCGAGACGATCGTCGAGCGGGTGTTCTTGCCGATGTGCAGCATCTTGGTGCCGGTATCGGCCTGCTGGTGCCCGTTGGTGACCGCCACCGAATAGAATTCTCCGACCGATCCGTCGCCCTGCAGGATGCAGCTGGGGTATTTCCAGGTGATCGCACTGCCGGTTTCCACCTGGGTCCAGCTCACCTTCGAGTTGCGCCCGGCGCAGAGCGCGCGCTTGGTCACGAAGTTGAAGATACCACCCTTGCCGTTCTCGTCGCCGGGATACCAGTTCTGGACAGTCGAATATTTGATCTCGGCATCATCGAGCGCGACCAATTCCACCACCGCCGCATGGAGCTGGTTTTCGTCGCGCATCGGCGCGGTGCAGCCTTCCAGATACGAGACGTAGCTGCCCTTGTCGGCAATGATCAGCGTGCGCTCGAACTGGCCGGTATTTTCGGCATTGATGCGGAAATAGGTGCTGAGCTCCATCGGGCAGCGCACGCCTTCGGGGATGTAGACGAACGTCCCGTCGGAGAAGACCGCCGCGTTGAGGCAGGCGAAGTAATTGTCGCGCTGCGGAACCACCGAGCCGAGATATTTGCGGACCAAATCGGGGAATTCACGGATCGCTTCGGAGATCGAGCGGAAGATGACGCCGGCCCGTTCGAGCTCGGCGCGGAAGGTGGTGGCGACGGAGACGCTGTCGAACACCGCGTCGACCGCGACTTTGCGCGCGCCCTCCACGCCGGCGAGCACCTTCTGCTCCTCGATCGGGATCCCGAGCTTCTCGTAGGTGCGGCGGATTTCGGGGTCGAGCTCGTCCAGCGAGGCGATCGTCGGCTTCGCCTTCGGCTCGGCGTAATAATAAGCGTCCTGGAAATCGATTCGAGGGATGTCGAGCTTGGCCCAGGTCACTTCTTCCATCGTCAGCCAGGCGCGATAGGCCTTGAGCCGCCATTCGAGCATCCACTCGGGCTCGTTCTTCTTGGCCGAGATGAAGCGGACCGTGTCCTCGTTGAGGCCCTTGGGCGCGAAATCCTGCTCGATGTCGGAGCTGAAGCCCCATTCGTAGTTCGAGGCGCGGTCCACCGCCTCCTGGGCTTCGCGGTTGCGGATATCGGTCATGTCTTTTGCTCTCCGGCGAAGGCCGGGGCCCAGCCCTGCACCTCCGCTTCCTGGGCCCCGGCCTTCGCCGGGGAGCGGGCAAGCTGCTCGAGGCTGACGCCCTGGAGAGCGCCTCGGACCGCGTCGTTCGCGATATGGAGGTGGGGCTTGACCCGGCAGCTA
>NZ_DASVSH010000032.1:0-1635 GCF_036388215.1 Sphingomonas sp. | reverse complement strand
CGGCTCATTCCAGATCATCGCCGCTTCGACAGGCAAAACTCACCCCCTGTTTGGATAGACCGCTCCGGTTCCCCTAGCCGCATACGGCATCTCTGTCCTGCGGCAAATATAGACCTCGTCCTCCGCGCGATTTTCGATTTGGAAGCCCGACGCGCGCAGCATGCCCTCCACGCACGCGCGGTTGGGCACCCACCAATTGGTCCAGTCATGGGCATATTCGCGCTCGATGAAATGGAGCTTGGGGTAGGCATGAGCGTCGAAGATGTCGGTCACCTCGAAGGGGTAATCCTCCTGGAGGTCCGCCGCCTCCATCGATCCGCGCTGCATCGACTGGAAGAGAAGCATGTCGCCGGCGACATGCTCGTGGATCAGGTCGAGCGCGAGCAGCGGATGGCGGAGGTGGTAAAGGACGCCCATGAAGATCACGAGGTCGAACTTCTCGCCCAGCGCGGCGACGTCGTAGACGGAAAGGTTGCGGAACTCGATATTGTCGTAGCCGAGCGTCTCGGCGGCGAGCCGCGCCTGGGCGAGATAACGGTCGTCGCTGTCGATGCCGACGACGCGCTCCGCGCCGCGCCGCTTCATCTCCATCGAATAGAAGCCGGCGTTGCAGCCGATGTCGAGCACGCTCTTGCCGGAAAGATCGGCGGGCAGATGGGGCGCGAAATGCTGGAACTTCACATTGGGATAATCGCCGAGGAAGTGCTCCGGCGCGGTCCTGACCCCGCCCAGGTCCATGTTGTGAAACCAGGGGGCGAGCGCCTCGACCCGCGCGCGAAGGTCGTTGGGCTCCTGGCTTCTTGCGGCCCCGTTCATTGATACAGCCTTTCGTTAAGGGTCATGACCCGCGCGCCCCAATCGCCGAGCGCGATCCGGGACACCGAGGCGGGGTCCACGTCGAAGCGCAGGAGATGGTCGAGCGGCAGGCCCAGATAGAATGCGATCGCGCCGCGGATGATGTCGCAATGGCTGACGCAGGCGATGGTCCGGCCCGGATTGTCGTGGGCAAGAACGGCAAGCGCGGCCGTGGTGCGGCGCACCGCTTCTTCCATGCTTTCGCCGCCGGGCGGGCGGGCGGTGGCGCGTGCCTCGTTCCACTCCATCCAGCCCGGATCGCCTTCCAGCGCGCTGAACGCCATTCCGGTCCAGCCGCCGAAGTCGAGTTCGTCGAGGTCGTCGACCACCTCGACCGTGATTTCATGCGGCTCGGCAACCGCGCGGGCGGTGTAGTAAGCGCGCTCGCGCGGGCTCGAATACACCGCGGTGATCGGCTCCACCCCGAGCAGGTCGCCGACGATCTCGGCCTGCTCCAGCCCGTCCTTGCTGAGCGCCACGTCGCGCCGGCGGCCGGACAAGGTGCGGCCAAGCTCGACATGGGCGGCGTGGCGGATAAGGAGAATGTTGGCGGTCACGCGTGCGTCGGAACCCTGGTGAAACGAACGTTCATCTGCCGCGCAACCGCCCGGCGAGCAAGGCGGTTCCATCCGCGGAGGTGCGCCGCAATCCGCGATGGCCGGCGGGCGCGACTCTTTGCGGGCACGGAACAAAGCTGTATGAACGGGTGTTCAGGGTTCGGAAGAAGAAGAAGCAGCTAAGTTGCTCAATACGCTTGTCTAACATAGATCAACCTGGGGG
>NZ_DASVSH010000031.1:0-351149 GCF_036388215.1 Sphingomonas sp. | reverse complement strand
CGCCTCGTGAAGTGGCGTTGCGGACTGAAGGCGGGTCAGCAACCGGCGATCACCTTCGAGGGGCTGACGCCGGCTCTGTGACTTTACACCGCTGGGCGGGCTTCCTATCGCCCGCCCATGACGGCCCAGCACAGCGACTCGATCCTGATCGTCGATTTCGGCAGCCAGGTTACCCAGCTCATCGCCAGGCGTGTGCGCGAGGCCGGGGTCTATAGCGAGATCGCGCCCTTCACCACGGCTGCCGAAGCATTCGCGCGGATGCGGCCGCAAGGCATCATCCTCTCTGGGTCCCCCGCCTCGGTGCTCGATCATGGATCGCCGCGCGTGCCGCAGGCGATCTTCGATTCGGGCGTGCCGGTGCTCGGCATCTGCTATGGCCAGCAGGCGATGATGCACCAGCTCGGCGGCGAAGTGCGGCTGGGCGACAGCGGCGAATTCGGCAGCGCATTCATCCGGATCGAGGATGAATGCGTGCTGTTCGACGGTCTCTGGGCGGAAGGCGAGGTTCACCAGGTGTGGATGAGCCATGGCGACAAGGTAACCGAGCTGGCTCCTGGCTTCCGGCCGGTGGCGGTGAGCCCGGGATCGCCCTTTGCCGTGATCGCGGACGATGCGCGCCGCTATTACGCCATGCAGTTCCACCCCGAAGTGGTGCATACGCCCGATGGCGCGCGGCTGCTGGCCAATTTCGTGCGGCACGTGTGCGGGCTGCATGGCGACTGGACGATGGCCGAGTTCCGCGCCGCGAAGATCGCCGACATCCGCGCCCAGGTCGGCAAGGGCCGCGTGATCTGCGGGCTTTCGGGCGGCGTGGACAGCGCGGTCGCGGCGGTGCTCATCCACGAAGCGATCGGCGAGCAACTGACCTGCGTCTTCGTTGATCACGGGCTGATGCGCTCCGGCGAGGCCGATCAGGTGGTCAGTCTGTTCCGCGGGGCCTACAACATTCCGCTCGTTCATGTGAACGCGGAGACGCTGTTCCTCAACGGCTTGGCGGGGCTCACCGATCCAGAGGCCAAGCGCAAGTTCATCGGCAAGACCTTCATCGAAATATTCGAGGACGAAGCCCGAAAGATCGGCGGCGCGGACTTCCTGGCGCAGGGCACGCTCTATCCCGACGTGATCGAAAGCGTGAGCTTCACCGGCGGGCCTTCGGTGACGATCAAGAGCCACCACAATGTCGGCGGATTGCCCGAGCGGATGAATATGAAGCTCGTCGAGCCGCTGCGCGAATTGTTCAAGGACGAAGTCCGCGCGCTCGGCCGCGAGTTGGGCCTGCCCGATATCTTCGTGGGGCGGCACCCGTTTCCGGGGCCGGGCCTGGCGATCCGCATCCCCGGCGAAGTCACCAAGGAACGCTGCGACATCCTGCGCAAGGCCGATGCGATCTATCTCGAGGAGATCCGCAACGCTGGGCTGTACGACGCGATCTGGCAGGCGTTCGCGGTGTTGCTGCCGGTGCGCAGTGTCGGCGTGATGGGCGACGGGCGAACTTATGACAATGTCCTCGCCCTGCGTGCGGTTACATCCACCGACGGGATGACCGCTGTGGCATTCCAGTTCCCCGGCGACTTCCTGCCGCGCGTGGCGACGCGGATCGTCAATGAAGTGCGCGGGATCAATCGGGTTACCTATGACTATACTTCCAAGCCGCCCGGCACGATCGAGTGGGAATGACGCTCGAACGCGTGCTCATCGAAGCGATCGGATGGACCGGCGCGGGGCTGATCCTCGCGGCCTATGTCATGCTGTCCATCGGGCGGCTGAGCGGGCAATCGCCGCTATATCAATGGATGAACGTGGTCGGCGCGGGCTGCTTCATCCTCAACAGCGGCTATAATGGCGCGATTCCATCGGCGGTTCTCAATATCGTGTGGGCCGGGATAGGGCTCTACACATTGTGGCGGATCGCGCGGCGTCGGGCTTGACGGTCATCCCGCAGCCGACGGGAACGATTTTTTTGGAGGGCGCGACCGGCGCTTTCCGCTAGGGGAGGGCCAATGAACAGATCGATCCTGGGGAGCGTAACTGCCGCGCTCACATTGCTCGCCGCGTGCACCGGCGAGGGCGTCACCAACAACGTGACCGAGAACGAGACGGCCAGTGTCTCCACACTTGCCGCTCCCCCGGTCAATATGGCCGCGCCAGCGGCTGCCGATGCGGTGCCCGCGCTCAATCTCGCGCCTGACGAGCTCACGCTCGTTCTTGCCAACGGCAGCGCTCGCCATGTCACCTTCGGGATGGACAAGGCCGCGGCCACGCGGATGGTCGCGGCTGCGCTGGGCAATCCGATCGAGCAATCGAGAAACGAGGAATGCGGGGGGGGCGCGCTCGACTATGCGGCTTTCCGCGAAGGGCTTTCGCTCTATTTCCAGGAGGGCAAGTTCGCCGGCTGGGACCTGGACGGGCGCGAGAACGGCAAATTCTCGACCGCCAACGGTATCGGCATCGGCATGACCCGCAAGGCGCTGGAGGCGGCCGCCGGCGACTTGACGGTGGAGGAATCATCGATCGGGCAGGAGTTCGCGACCGGCGAATTGTCCGGCGTGCTCAGTTCGGCTGCGGCCACCGGCAAGATCACCAATCTCTGGGCCGGCGTCACCTGCATCGCGCGGTGATCGAGGCTGCGCTTGAGAGCGACGGGTCCGCGACAATCGCCTTGTGGCGCGCGTGCGAGCTTACCCGTCCCTGGAACGACCCCGAGGCCGACTTTGCGCTCGCACTGGCGTCCGACGCTGGAGCTGTCCTCGTCGCGCGGCAGGATGGCGCCATCATCGGCAGCATCATGGTGGGTTTCGACGGCCATCGCGGTTGGGTCTATTATCTCGCGGTCTCGCCGGATCGGCGTCGCGGTGGGCTGGGCAGAGCGCTGATGGCCGCCGCCGAGCAATGGCTGCGCGATCGCGGCGCGCTCAAGATCCAGCTGATGGTGCGCGAAAGCAATGCGGATGCGCTGGGCTTTTATGCGGCGCTTGGGCTTGAGCGGCAGGACGTCGTAACGCTTGGCCGCTTTCTGGAGGACCCCGCATGAGCGTCACGATTTACGGCATCAGGAATTGCGACACGATGAAGAAAGCGCGCGCCTGGCTGGATGCCCATGGCGTCGCGGCGGGCTTTCATGATTACAAGATTGCCGGCGTGGAGGCGGCCCGCCTGGCGCAGTGGATCGAAATCGCCGGATGGGAGAAGGTCCTCAACCGTGCGGGCACGACCTTCCGCAAGCTGCCCGACGACGCGAAGGCCGATCTGGATGCGGCCAAGGCCAGCGCGCTGATGCTTGCGCAGCCCTCGATGATCAAGCGTCCGGTGATCGAATATCCCGGCGGGCTGCTGATTGGCTTCGCGCCTGACCGATATGCGGGCGCTCTTCTATAGCGCGCGCTTTTCGGATAGGTTGGCCATGCTGATCTTGGGGGAATGGCGATGACGGTTAAGCGGCCTGGATGGTTCATCATCTTGTTGGGCGTGCTGGTCCTCTGGGGACTTGCCGGGTGCGCGGCATTCGCGATGCACGTGATGCATGGCCCGGCGATGGACCCCGCCGCCACCGATTGGGACCGCGCCTATTTCGCCGCGCTGCCCGCCTGGTTCGGCTGGGATTACGCGGTCGCGGTCGGTGCGGCGCTGCTCGGGTCGATCGCGATGCTGGCGCGCTCGCGATGGGCTATGACGCTCTACATCGTCTCGCTGATCGCGGTGGTAATCCAGTTCGGCTATGTCTTTTTCGCGACCGACTTGCTGGCTCATAAGGGGGCCGCAGCGACGGTGCCGTTCCCGGCATTCATCATCGCAATGGCGGTGATGCAGGTCTGGCTGGCGGGATATGCGCGGGACCGCAACTGGATTTCCTGACCTAGCCCGCAAGCCGCTGGCGCATCGGAACGCCTTGATGCTGGCGCGGGGCGACCGGCGGGGCTAGAACTACACGCCATGTCCCACCTCACGCTCGACACCGGCACCAGCCGCGCGAACCCCACGCCTTCGCCGATGAAGCGGCTGACCATCCCCGCGATCCGCAATCGCAAGGGGAAGGATCCGATCGTGATGCTGACCGCATATACGACGCGGATGGCGCAGTTGCTCGATCCGCATTGCGATGTCCTGCTGGTCGGCGACAGCCTGGGTCAGGTGATTTACGGGCTGCCTTCGACATTGCCGGTCACGATCGAGATGATGATCGCGCACGGCGCGGCGGTGGTGCGCGGCAGCTATCATTCGGTAGTGATCATCGACATGCCGTTCGGCAGCTACGAAGCCAGCCCCGAGCGCGCATTCGAATCGGCTTCTCGCGTGCTCGCCGAAACCGGGGCGGCGGGAGTAAAGATGGAAGGCGGCGAGACGCTGGCGCCCACAGTGGAGTTCCTCACGCGGCGCGGCATACCGGTGATGGGGCATGTCGGCCTCACGCCGCAGTCGGTCAATGCATTGGGGGGCTATGGCGCACGGGGCCGCACCAATGCCGAACACGCCCAGATACTGGACGATGCGCGCGCGATTGCGAATGCCGGCGCCTTCAGCCTGGTCGCCGAAGGCGTGGTCGAGGGACTGGCGAATGAAATCACGGCCGCGGTCCCGGCACCGGTTATAGGCATCGGCGCTTCGGCGCAGTGCGACGGCCAGGTCCTGGTCACGGAGGACATGCTGGGCATGTTCGAGCGCACGCCGCGCTTCGTGAAGCGCTTCGACGACCTGGCTGGCCGCATTTCCGCCGCGGTTGAGACCTATGCCGCCGACGTTCGCTCCCGTGCTTTTCCGGGGGCCGAACAGGTCTATGCGGCGCGGGATTGAACGGCTAGGCAAGCGGACCCTGGCTGCAGGCTGTGGTCCGCGGCCGCAAGAGACCCATGGAGTAGATTTTGGCGCTTCCACCCTCCGGCACGACAGACGAAGCCTTCCTGCGCGAAGTCGATGAGGAGTATCGCCGCGATCGGATGATGAACATCTGGCGCGATTATGGACGCTGGATCATCGCCGCACTGGTGGCCGCGCTCGCGGCGCTCGCCCTGTATCTCTATATGGGCTACAGCGCTGATCGCGCGGCGGGCACGCAGGGCGAGCAATTCGATGCGGCGCTCCGGCTGGTTGAGGAAAACCAGCCTGACAAGGCCATGGCCGAATTGGACAAGCTGGCAAAGGACAGCGGGGAAGGCTTCACCGCGCTTTCGCGGATCACGCAGGGCAATCTGCTGCTGCAAAAGAACGATTCCGCGGGCGCCGCCGCCAAGTTCGCCGAAGTGGCCGGCAATGCCGGCTACCCGAAGCCCTATCGCGATCTGGCGATGCTGCGCCAGACCTCCACCGAATATGACCGTCTCAAGCCCGAGCAAGTGGTCGAGCGGCTCAAGGGTCTCGCGGTTCCCGCTTCGCCCTGGTTCGGCACCGCCGGCGAAATGGTCGCCGCGGCATATCTGAAGCAAGGCAAGCGCGCCGATGCGGGCAAGCTCTATGGGCAGATCGCCCAGGGCGGAGAAAATGTGCCCGAGACGATCCGCCAGCGTGCAGTAACGCTGGCGGGCGTGCTCGGCGTCGATGCTATCGACCAATCCAAGGACAAAGTAGCGCAATGAACAACAGAATGAGGGTGGCGGCAGCGCTTGGAGCGCTCGCGCTGGTCAGCGGCTGCGGAATCCTGAAGGGCGGCGGCAAGAAGACTCCGGTCCTGGGCGAGCGCGTTCCGATCCTGCTGTCCGAGAACGAGATCGTCGCCGACAAGTCGCTGTCCGGCGTCGAAGTGCTCGTACCCGAAGCGGCGGCTAATGAAAGCTGGACCCAGCCGGGTGGCAACGCCGCCAAGTCGATGGGACATCTTGCGCTGGGTGCTGCTCCCACGCGGATCTGGACCAAGTCGGTCGCGAAGGCCTCCAAGCGCGAGCGCCTGGCCGCCGCGCCGGTGATCGAAGGCAACAAGCTCTATGTCGTCGATACCGATGGCGTGGTGCATGCGATGGCGGCCGATACCGGCGCCGAGCTGTGGCGCGCGAACACGGTGAAGGAAGAGGGCAACAAGCCCGCACGCTTCGGCGGCGGCGCCAGCGTGAACGGCGACCGCGTGTTTGCCGCCAACGGCCTGGGTGACCTCGTCGCGCTCAATGCGGCGGACGGCACCGAGATTTGGCGCAAGCGCCCGGGCGGCCCACTGCGGGGCGCGCCTACGCTCGCAAACGGCCAGGTCTATGTGATCACGCAGGACAATCAGCTTTTCGCGCTGACCCAGGATGCAGGCGTGGTTTCGTGGAGCGCATCGGCGAGCCTTGAATCGCAGGGCGTATTCGGCGTCGCGGCGCCGGCTTCGGCCAGCGGCACCGTGATCGCCGGTTTCTCCTCGGGCGAACTCAACGCCTATCGTTACGAAAACGGCCGCACGCTTTGGGGCGAAGTGCTTTCGCGCAGTTCCATCTCGACTTCGGTTTCCTCGCTGTCGGATATCGATGCCGAGCCCGTGATCGATCAGGGCCGGGTCTATGCGGTGGGCCAGGGCGGCCGCATGGTCGCTATGGATATCGCCAGCGGCCAGCGCATGTGGGAACAGAACATCGCCGGGATCTCGACCCCCTGGGCGGCGGGCGAGTGGCTGTTCGTGGTAACCGACGATGCGCGGTTGATGGCCATCGCTCGCGGCAGCGGCAAGATCCGGTGGATTTCCCAGCTCAAGCATTTCAGGAACGAGAAGAAATCGACCGGGCTTTACTCCTGGGTCGGCCCGGTTCTTGCAGGGGGCAAGCTGATCCTCGCCAATTCGGAAGGCGAACTGGTGTTCGTGTCCCCCACCGACGGCAGCGTCCTTTCCAAGATGGAGATGAAGACCAGTGTCTCGCTCCAGCCGGTCGTGGCGAACAACATGCTCTATGTGCTGGACGACAAGGGGCAGTTGAGCGCGTATCGCTGACCTTATTCCCCTCCCGCTTGCGGGAGGGGCTGGGGGAGGGCATGTAGCCCCCGTCATTCAGGGGATTGCGATAGTCCCTCCCCCGACCCCTCCCGCAAGCAGGAGGGGAGTTAGGTTTAGCCATGCCCCAGCCCACCGTCGCCATTATCGGCCGTCCGAATGTCGGAAAATCCACGCTGTTCAATCGGCTCGTCGGCAAGCGCCTGGCGCTCGTGGATGATCAACCGGGCGTGACGCGTGACCGGCGCGAGGGCGACGCGCAGTTGCTCGGGCTGGAATTCCGGATCATCGATACCGCTGGATATGAAGACGACGACGTCGCGACGCTGCCGGGCCGCATGCGCGCGCAGACCGAAGCGGCCGTGCGCGATTCGGATGTATCGCTGTTCCTGATCGACTCGCGTGCCGGAGTGACTCCGCTCGACGAGGAGATTGCGCGCTGGCTGCGCGGAACCAATCGCCCCGTCGTGCTGATGGCGAACAAGGCGGAAGGCCGGGCGGGCGAAACGGGAGTGATCGAGGCGATGGCGCTGGGGCTGGGCGATCCGATCCCCTTTTCGGCCGAACATGGCGAAGGCGTGGTCGACTTGTTCGAAGCGCTGCGGCCGCATCTGGAGCGCGATGAGGACGAAGCCGCCGAGGATGAAGACCCGGAATCCCCCGATGCGATCCTGAAGCTCGCGATCGTCGGCCGTCCCAATGCCGGCAAGTCTACCCTGATCAACAAGCTGCTCGGCGAAGACCGGCTGATCACCGGCCCCGAGGCGGGGATCACCCGCGATTCGATCGCCGTCGATTGGGAATGGATCGACAGCGAGGGCGGAGCCCGCAAGGTCCGCCTTATCGACACGGCGGGCATGCGCAAGAAGGCGCGGGTCGAAGAGAAGCTCGAAAAGCTCTCCGTCATGGACGCCCTGCGCGCAATCGACTTCGCCGAGGTCGTGGTCCTGCTGCTCGACGCTACGCGCGGGCTGGAGGTGCAGGATCTAAAGATCGCCGATCGGGCCCTCCAGGAGGGGCGCGCGCTGATCATAGCGCTCAACAAATGGGACGTAGCAGATAATGCATCGAGCCTGTTCAACGGCGTGAAAGCGGCGCTCGAAGAGGGGCTGTCGCAAGCCAAGGGCGTGCCGTTGCTCACCGTCTCAGCGGTGACCGGCAAGGGCCTGGACGTCTTGATGAAAGTCGGCTTCGAAACGCGCGAAGCCTGGTCCCGCCGGGTCTCGACCGGTCAGCTCAATCGCTGGTTCGAGCGGGCAATCGAAGCCAATCCCCCGCCTGCGCCCGGCGGCAAGCGCATCAAGCCCCGCTACATTACGCAAAACAAGTCGCGCCCGCCCAGTTTCATCCTGTTCGGCACGCGTGTCGATCTGTTGCCGGTCAGCTATCAGCGCTATCTGATCAACAGCCTGCGCAAGGAATTCGATTTCGCCGCGGTTCCGGTGCGGCTGACGATGCGGGCATCCAAGAATCCCTTCGATCATGCGAAGGATTAGAGGTAACCTACGCAGTTACCCGATATCGCTAAAATCAACTCCGTGTTTACTTCCGGGCAATAGTGTTGGCGACGTGCCTTCCATGGTGCGGGGTGTGAGTATGAAGCTATGACCGGCAACGATCCTCAGGTGAACTGGGCCAGCTTCGGGCAGGCGCGCGCGGAACTGGGCGTCAATTTCGTCCGCATCCTCGGCTATTTTCGCGAGGACGGCGTGAAATCGGTGTCGCAGATCGAAGAGGCGATGCGCAGCCAGAACTCTGCCGCCATGGTCATTCCGGCACACACGCTGAAGGGAGAGGCGCGCCAGTTCGGCGCCGACATGCTTGGCGACCTGGCCGAAGAAATCGAAACGATCGCGCGCCTGTGCGTCGAGCGGCACGACACGCCTACCCATGCGCTGGAGCAAGTGGTCCAGCTGCGGCCCCTGTTTGAATCCACGCTTCAGTTACTCGAACGCGAAGCCAACCCGCTGGTCGAGCGCCGGCCCGTCTTCGGCCGCCGCAGCCTTGCGGGATAGAACCGCTTACTCCTCGGCTTCCGGCTTGCTGTTGAGCTGAATGTAATTCTCCAGTCCCATCCGCTGGATCATCTCGAACTGGCGCTCCAGCGTATCGACATGCTCTTCCTCGCTATCGAGGATGCGGCGAAACAGGTCGCGGCTGACATAGTCGCGGACCTTTTCGCTATGCTCGATCGCGTCCTTGAGCACGGTGAGTGCTTCCAGTTCGAGCGCCAGATCGGCGCGTAGCGCTTCCTCGACGGTCTCGCCGATACGCAACCGGCCCAGAAGCTGGAAATTGGGCAGGCCATCGAGGAACAGGATGCGCTCCGCGACCATGTCGGCATGCTTCATCTCGTCTATCGATTCGTGCCGCTCGAACTCGGCGAGCTTCTTGACGCCCCAATGATCGAACATCCGGTAATGGAGCCAATATTGGTTGATCGCGGTGAGTTCGTTCTTGAGCACCTCGTTGAGATACTCGATGACTTTTGCGTCGCCCTTCATATGCTCACCCGTGCGCTGACTTCACGCACGGCAATACGCCTACGTGCCGGGCTTGCACAGTTGAAAATGGCGGATTTCCGCGGTTTTTCCTCTTGCGAACGCTACGCAGCCGCACGCTCTTCGGCAATGATCGCGCGCGCGAACGGCACGCACTGGCCGCATTTCGGCTGGAGACCCAGCGCCCGATAGGCTTGGCAGGCGCTGATGGCGCCCTCGCGTGCCGCCTCGCGGACATCGCGCTCCCGAATTGCATTGCAAACGCAGACGACCATCGAACCCTCACGTTAGACAATTTTATCTAGGGCTATTGAGACTGATTCGCAAGGGTATTGCGACGCGTTCGCAATCAGTCGAGCGCGGACCCTCGCATCGGCTCAAGACGCCAGCGCGCCAGGCTGCGCCACAGCCACTCCAACGGGCCGAATCGGAAGCGCGCCAGCCAGGGCTTCGACCATAGCAGCATCAGCCCCCAGACGCCCAAGACGACCGGATAAAGCTGCCAGCGCGACAGATGCCCGAACCAGCCCAGCCCGTAGCCGTAAAAGAGCGTGGTGCAGATCAGGCTGGTCATTAGATAATTGGTGAAGGCCATGCGGCCGGCGGCGGCGATCCGCGTCGCCAGCGCTCCGCCGCCTCGCGCGAGCAGGAGGATAAGGCAGGCCCAACCGACGAACATCAGCGGCCGCACCGGGGTCGCCAGCGTCATCACCGCGAGCACGACCGAAAACATCTCGAACTGTTGGCTGACCATATAAACCGCGGCGCCGACATAAGCGGGCAAGGCGATGCCCCAGCAGAGGATCAGCCATTTCGCATAGCGCCGGGGCGACCATTCGCCGCGCAGCATCCCGCTCTTCAGCGCCGCCATTCCGAACAGCATATAGGCAAGCGTCTCGTGCCCGAAGAGCCCGAGTGCGATAAGCGGCATGAAACGGAAATTCTGGACACGATCCGCGAGGATCGTCGCATAATCGCCGCGGTGCACCGCCAGTTCGCTTGCGATCCGCTCGGCCGATGGAATCCCGAAGCCGTTGACGAACTGGCGCAATTGGCGCGCTTTCTCCGCCGCCTCCGCCGCGTCGGTGGAGGGCAGCTGGAGCTGGTGGACCGCGTAGGGCAGGCCGGAGAAGATGAGCATGCCCAGGCACACCAGCATCGTCCCGAGGATGACCAGGCGCGGCACGGCCATGTTGCGCATCGCGAACGCGACCATCCCGATCAGCGCATAATGGGAGAGGATATCACCGTACCAGACGAACCAGAGGTGGGCGAGGCCGAAGGCCAGTAGCCACACCATCCGGCTGTAATGCGTGAGCGCCGGACTGCGTCCGCCTTGCTCCGCGCGCTCGATCACCAGCAGCATCGATGCGCCGAACAAGAACGAGAAAAGCCCCCGCATCTTACCGTCGAACAGCACGAAATTGACGAGATAGACGCCCAGGTCCGCGCCCTGCCAACCGCCATATGCACGCGGATTCATATAGGCGGCTTCGGGCATCGCGAAGGCGACGATGTTGAGCAGCAAAATGCCCATCACGGCCACGCCGCGAACCGTGTCGAGCGACTGGAGACGCACGGGCGACCTCAGCGGACTCTGCGTCGACATGTTTGTCCGCCTCATCGTTTCGCTCGCGCTACTAACGGTTCTCGCGTCCGATCACCAGCCTCGGCCAGAACCCGTGCAATTTGCCCAAATGGCAGCGGAGACCAGGCCCTTTTGCCAACTTACCTTTGCAGGGACGAATCGGCTAGGCATATGCGCGAATCGGAAGAGGAGACCGGAATGCTTGTTATGGCGATGATACTGGCCGGCCTGACCCCCCAGGCTGCCTGCCTGCCCCTGCCCAAGGGCGCCACCGCGGCCAAGGCTACCGCGGCCCCCTATGGGCCCTGGTTCATCAACAACGAGCCCATCATGATCGCCAAGAAGACCTATTTGAAATATGGGCTGCCGCGCGTGCTGGGCGCGGGGGGACGTCGAGCCGCTGGCGCTCTATAAGGGCGCAGCCGTGTATTCGGAGAAGGGCAGCACCAGCCGTGAGGTGCTGTATCTGCTGGTCCGGCCGGCATCGTGCGAATTCCAGCCTTATCAGCTGAAGCTGTAGACGGCGCAGCGGCTCAGGCGGCGACTTCCCCCTGCATCAGCGCGGGGAAGAAGCCTTCGTGCGCGGCGCGGAGATCGGCGATCGAGACGCAATAATCGCCAGCTTCCAGCTCGAAGATCAGGCGGTCCTTGATCGTGCGGCCGATCGGGTCGGCGGCGAGCCCTGCCTTGTCCGCGGCGACCAGGAAATCGGCCAGCGATTCGTCGCGGACAGTCACGATATATAGGCCCTGATCCTCGCCGAAGAAGCTGCCGGCAACGCCGAAGGGCTGGGGCTGATCGATGATCGCGCCGATGTTCGAAGCCAGCGCCATCTCCGCCAGCGCGACGGCCACGCCACCGTCCGCCACATCATGGCAGGCAGTGATGCAGCCGCTCTGGATCGCCGAGCGGACAAAGGCGCCGGCGCGCCGCTCGGCCAGGAGATCGACCGGCGGTGGTGGTCCCTCCTCGCGGCCATGCACTTCGCGCAGCCATATCGACTGACCGAGATGCCCGGCGCGCTCGCCCAGCGCGATGATGATGTCGCCGGTGCCCTTGAAGCCGATCGTGCAGCTCTTCGACCAATCCTTGAGCAGCCCGACGCCGCCGATCGCGGGAGTGGGGAGGATCGCGGAGCCGCCGGCGCCATCCGAGTCCTTTGGGGCCTTGCTCTCATTGTAGAGGCTGACATTGCCGGATACGATCGGGAAATCGAGCGCGCGGCACGCCTCCGCCATTCCCTCGAGACAGCCCACCAGCTGACCCATGATCTCAGGACGCTGGGGGTTGGCGAAGTTGAGGCAATTGGTGACGGCCAGCGGCGTCGCGCCGACCGCGGACAGGTTGCGCCAAGCCTCGGCGATCGCCTGCCTGCCGCCTTCGACCGGATCGGCGAAGCAATAACGCGGCGTGCAATCCGTGGTGATCGCCAGGCCCTTTTGCGTGCCGTGCACACGGACCACCGCGGCGTCGCCGCCGGGGCGCTGCACCGTATCGCCGCCGACCTGGCTGTCATATTGCTCCCATATCCAGCGGCGGCTGGCGATATCGGGCGAAGCCATCAGCTTGAGCAGGTCCGCGGCGATATCTCTGCTCTCGGGCACATTGGTCAACTCGGGCTGCTTGGGCGTGGGCACGTGCGGGCGGTCGTATAGCGGCGCTTCGTCGGCGAGCGGCGCAAGCGGGATGTCGGCGACGGTCTCGCCTTTCCACTTCAGCACCATATGTCCGGTATCAGTGACGCGGCCGATCACAGCGAAGTCGAGTTCCCACTTCCGGAAGATCGCCTCGGCAAAATCCTCGCGTCCGGGCTTGAGCACCATGAGCATCCGCTCCTGGCTCTCGCTCAGCATCATCTCGTACGGAGTCATGCCCGTCTCGCGCTGCGGCACATCGTCCATGATCAGCTCGATGCCGACTCCGCCCTTGCTCGCCATTTCGACCGATGAGGAGGTGAGGCCCGCGGCCCCCATATCCTGGATCGCGACGATCGCGTCCGACGCCATCAGCTCCAAGCACGCTTCGATCAGCAATTTCTCCGTGAAGGGGTCTCCGACCTGGACGGTGGGGCGCTTCTCGTCGCTGTCTTCGCCGAAATCCGCGCTCGCCATAGTGGCGCCGTGGATGCCGTCGCGGCCGGTCTTCGAGCCGACATAAACAATCGAATTGCCCACGCCCGAGGCTGCCGAATAGAAGATCTTGTCCTGATCGGCGACGCCCACGGTCATCGCGTTGACCAGGATATTCCCGTCATAGGCGGCATGGAAATTCACTTCGCCGCCCACGGTCGGCACACCGACGCAATTGCCGTAGCCGCCGATGCCATGGACCACGCCCGCGATCAGGTGGCGCATCTTGGGATGGTCGGGGCGGCCGAAACGCAGCGCGTTCATATTGGCGATCGGCCGCGCGCCCATCGTGAACACGTCGCGCAGAATCCCGCCGACGCCGGTCGCGGCACCCTGATAGGGCTCGATGTACGACGGATGGTTGTGGCTCTCCATCTTGAAGATCGCCGCCTGGCCGTCGCCGATATCGATCACGCCGGCATTCTCACCGGGACCGCAGATGACGTGCGGGCCTTCGGTCGGCAGCTTTTTCAGATGGATACGCGAAGATTTATAGCTGCAATGCTCGGACCACATAACCGAGAAGATGCCAAGCTCGGTCAGGTTGGGCTCGCGGCCGAGCGCGTGGAGGACGCGTTCATATTCCTCAGGGGACAGGCCGTGCTCGGCGACGATCTCGGGGGTGATTCCGGTCATGAGCGCAGCCCATAGCGGGGGTGATGAGGCGCGTCACCCTCTGGCTTTCCGTGCCCGAAGATGTTGTGCTTCAGATCATCACTCCGCCCGGCGCGGTGAACTCGGCATCCATGACATTCCCGGTGTTCACGACCTCGGACGGTTCGAAAATCATCACTTCGGCTTCCTCGTCGGCGGCCGTGCGATGCTCCACGCCGCGCGGGACGACGATGAACTCGCCGGCTTCGAGCTCGACGATCCGATCACGGAACTCGACGCGGAAGCGGCCCCGCCAGACGAGGAACATCTCTTCGGCATTGGCATGATGGTGCCAGGGAAAGACGCCCTGAACCTTCACCAAGCGCACGTCCTGACCATTCAGTTGCGCGACGATCTTGGGACGCCAATGTTCGGTGAACTGCCCGAACTTGTCGGCCACGTTGATAGCCTTCATCCCCGGCCCCTTGCTAGAGAATCTCGCGAACCGCCTCAGGCGGGCGCCCCAGCCGGACACCCTTCTCGGTTTCGACCAGCGGGCGCTCGATCAGGATCGGATCGGCGGCCATCGCGGCGAGGATCGTTGCGTCGTTCGCATCGGTCAGGCCTTTCGCCCCAGCCTCGGCCTGGCGGAGCAACTGTGCGGGGGTAAGTCCGCCGCGGGCGAACAGGCGCTCTAATTCCTCCGCGCTTGGTGGCGTCCTGAGATACTCTACGATTTCAACCTCGGCACCCGCATCATGCAGGAGCGCCAGCGTCTCGCGCGATTTGGAGCAGCGCGGGTTGTGCCAGATAGTCGCTTTCATGCCGCGGGCTCGTCCTGCCTCGCCAGCCATTCCTCCAGCCACTTGATCGTATAGTCGCCCTTCTGGAAATCGGGGTCCTCGATCAGCGCCTGGTGCAGCGGGATCGTGGTCTTCATTCCGTCGATCACGAATTCCTCGAGCGCGCGGCGCAGGCGGCGGATCGCGCCGGCACGGGTGGTGCCGTAGACGATCAGCTTGGCGATCATGCTGTCGTAATAAGGCGGGACCTTATAACCGGCATAGAGCCCGCTATCGACACGGACGTTCATCCCGCCGGGCGCGTGATAGCCCTTCACCAGGCCGGGGGAGGGGGCGAAGGTGCGCGGGTCTTCCGCGTTGATGCGGCATTCGATCGCGTGGCCACGGAACTGGATATCTTCCTGCCGCAGCGTCAGGCCATGGCCCTCGGCGATGCGGATCTGCTCACGGACCAGGTCGAGGCCGGTGATCGCCTCGGTCACCGGATGCTCGACCTGCAGCCGGGTGTTCATTTCTATGAAGTAGAATTCGCCGTCTTCCCACAGGAATTCGATCGTGCCCGCGCCGCGATAGCCCATATCGGCCATCGCCCTGGCGCAGATGCCGCCCATGCGCGCGCGATCCTCGGCGCCGAGCACGGGGGAGGGGGCTTCCTCGAGCACTTTCTGGTGGCGGCGCTGGAGCGAACAGTCGCGCTCGCCCAGGTGGATCGCATTGCCTTCGCCGTCGCCGAACACCTGGAATTCGATGTGGCGCGGATTGCCGAGATATTTTTCGAGATAGACGGTGGCGTCGCCGAACGCAGCCTTCGCCTCGCTGCCTGCCTGCTGCATCTGGGTTTCGAGCTCGGCGGGGTCGCTCACGACCTTCATGCCTCTCCCGCCCCCGCCAGACGCCGCCTTGATGATCACCGGATAGCCGGCCTTCTCGGCGATGGCCTTGGCTTCGTCCAGGTCGCTGATCGCGCCATCGGAGCCGGGAACCAGCGGGAGGCCGAGCGCGCCCGCGGTGCGCTTGGCCTCGATCTTGTCGCCCATGGTGCGGATATGCTCGGGCTTTGGCCCCACGAAGATGATGCCGTGCGCTTCGATGATCTCGGCGAACTGCGCGTTTTCGGAGAGAAACCCGTATCCCGGGTGGATCGCGTCGGCCCCCGAGATTTCCGCCGCGGAGATGATGCGCGAAACATTAAGGTAGCTCTCCGCCGCGCTCGGCGGCCCGATGCAGATGGCTTCGTCGGCCAGGCGCACGTGCATCGCGTCGCTGTCCGCCGTCGAATGCACCGCAACGGTCTTGATGCCCATTTCATGGCATGCGCGATGGATTCTGAGCGCGATCTCTCCACGATTGGCGATCAGCAGCTTCTCGATCTTCTTCATTTCTTGTTCCTAGGCCGCACTGGCCCGCTCCCCCACCCGGCCACCCCCCACCCGGCCACCCAACGGCAGTGTATTCTATGGGTGGCCGGGTGGGGGAGCGGGCCGGTGCGGCTCAACAAAGATCTTACTCGACCACGACGAGGGGCTGGTCGAATTCGACCGGCTGGCCGTTCTCCACGAGAATCGCCTTCACCGTGCCGCCGGCCGGCGCGTGGATCGGGTTCATCACCTTCATCGCTTCGATGATCACCAGCGTGTCCCCAGCCGCGACCTTGTCGCCGACCGCGACGAAGTTCTTCACGTCCGGATTGGCGGCGAGATAGACCGTGCCGACCATCGGCGACTTGACTGCATTGGCGGCAGGCGCGGGCGGGGCCTCAGCGGCCGGTGCGGGCGCCGCTGGAGCCGGCGCGGCGGGGGCGGCGGCCATCGGCGCGGCATGCACCATCTGCGGGGCGGCCTGGATGGTGCGGGCGACACGCACCTTGCGATCGCCGTCTTCTACTTCGATCTCCGTAAGGTTGGTATCGTCGAGCACGGCGGCGAGCTGGCGCACCAGGTCGATATCGACGTGCATCGCTCCCGACTTGTCGTTCTTTTCGGCCATTTGACTCTTCTTCCGATGAAAGCGCGGGCTGTGTCAGATGCGCGCGGCGGCTTCAAGCGCAAGCATGTACGATAGCGCGCCGAACCCGGCGATAGTGCCCCGAGCGGCCCGACCCACATAGCTCGCGTGGCGGAATTGCTCGCGGGCATGCGGATTGGAGAGATGGACTTCGATCACGGGCGTCCTGATCGCCTTGATCGTGTCGTAAAGCGCGGCGGAAGTGTGGGTGAATGCCGCGGCGTTGAGCAGGATCGCCTTTGCCCCCTGCGCCTGCGCCTCGTGCATCCAGTCGACAAGATGGCCCTCATGGTTGGATTGGCGCATTTCGATGGCCAGTCCCAGCTCCCGGGCGCGGTCCTCTAGCTGCCCGGCGATATCGTCCAGCGTGTCCGCGCCGTAAATCTCGGGCTCGCGCGTCCCCAGCATATTGAGATTGGGGCCGTTCAAAACGAATATCGTATCGGCCAAAGCCAAGCCTTTCGGTTGCGGGCGGGTAGCGCGCCTTCCTATATGAGCCCGCGCCCCCGATCAAATCGCTCAAGGAACTCGCATGCACACCGACGGCACCGTCTCGATCACCGTCAATGGCGAGCACAAGCGCGTCACCGCTGGGCTGACCATCGCGGGGCTGGCCGAGGAACTGGGGCTGGTGCCCGCCAAGCTGGCGGTGGAGCGCAATCTGGAAGTGGTGCCGCGCTCGACGCTCGATCAGGTCATGGTCGAGGACGGGGACGAACTCGAGATCGTGCATTTCGTTGGTGGTGGATGAAGCATTGTTCTCCTGCGAAAGCAGGAGCCCAGGATTATTCGCGGGCCTCTGATTGTTTGGCTCTGGGTTCCTGCTTTCGCAGGAAAACACAGAAAAAAATGCGGGACGAACTTTATGAATGCAGTCACCCCATCGCCAATAACTGCCGAAGACACCTGGACCGTGGCGGGAAAGACCTTTCGCTCGCGGCTGATCGTCGGCACGGGCAAGTACAAGGATTTCGCGCAGAACGCGGCGGCGGTCGAGGCGAGCGGCGCGGAGATCGTCACGGTGGCGGTGCGCCGCGTCAACGTCAGCGATCCCAACGCACCGATGCTGACCGACTATATCGATCCGAAGAAGATCACCTACCTTCCCAACACCGCCGGCTGCTTCGACGCCGAGAGCGCGATCCGCACGTTGCGGCTGGCGCGCGAGGCGGGCGGCTGGGAGCTGGTGAAGCTCGAAGTGCTCGGCGAGGCGCGCACGCTTTATCCCGACATGGTCGAGACGCTGCGCGCGACCGAGATCCTGGCCAATGAAGGCTTCAAGCCGATGGTCTATTGCGTGGACGATCCGATCGCCGCGAAGCGCCTGGAGGAAGTCGGCGCCGTCGCGATCATGCCGCTGGGCGCGCCGATCGGCTCGGGCCTGGGCATCCAGAACCGCGTCACGATCCGCCTGATCGTGGAGGGTGCGAAAGTGCCCGTACTCGTGGACGCCGGCGTAGGCTCGGCGAGCGACGCGGCGGTGGCGATGGAGCTGGGCTGTGACGGCGTCCTGATGAACACTGCTATCGCCGAAGCTAGGGACCCTGTGATGATGGCCGCCGCGATGAAGGCTGCGGTGGAGGCGGGGCGCCTGAGCTATCGTGCCGGGCGGATGGGCAAGCGGATGTATGCCGATCCGTCCAGCCCGCTGGCGGGCCTGATCTAGCGCCGGCTCGGTCTGGTTAACGGCTGATTCATCGATATCTGTGATGTGGATCAGCGAGCGCTTCGGGCGATCGCGCTATGGTCCGTGCGAAGGATGATTCGCATGAGCTATTACCGGCTATATTTCCGTAATCGCAAGGGCGGCTTCCTGCGGGTCGAGGAGCTTTACGCCGCTAGCGACGATCAGGCATTGGGCCAGGCCCAGTCGTTAGCAAAGGGCCATGATTTCGAAATCTGGCAGCAACGCCGGAGGGTGGGCGTGGTAAGCGCCGCGGCCTGACCGCCCGTCAGAGCTTTCGCACCAGCCAAACGCTCCGCCCGCCGTCAATTGATCATCGGGCGAGACGCGATTTCCAGCAGCCTCAATTCCTCGAACAATGCGCGATATTCGAAGGGCGCGAGGCTGGCATGGTAGATATCCTCGCCAAACTGGCTGCCGATGGCTTCGCCGCGCGCGGGGCCGGTGTTGAACAGGAATGCCCCGCCCGGCTCCAGCCAGTTCGCGGCCCGCCCCATCATCGCCGCCTGATCGTCGTGCGGCAGGTGGAACAGGCTGTCCCAGGCCAGCACGCCCGGGAATTGCCCCTCCACTGCTACCGCGCGCATATCGGCCTTGAGCCAGCGATGCCGGCCGAAACGGGTTCGGGCGAGGCCGATCATCGCCCCGGAGATATCCACTCCGGTCAGCGCATGGCCGGTATCGATCAGATAGCGGCCGATCGGCTCTCCCGCGCCACAGCCCAGATCGAGGATATGGCCACCCTTGGGCACGGCGAGCAGGAGCCGATCCAGCCAGCCCTTTTCCACGAACTGCTTGCGCCGCGCGAGGTCGAAGGCGTGCGCATGCCGCTCATAATGCTCGGCGATCCTGTCGGGCATTGGAACCCCCGCCGGGCGCGGACCGTTTGATATAACCTAAGCTAACCTCCGGCGCCCTCAGCGCCGGTTCCCTGCCAGGAGCGAAATCATGGGTGAACTGACCGATAAGATCAAGGGCAACGTCGACGAGATGGCCGGCAAGCTCAAGCAGAACAGCCCCGATCCGGAGACCCGCGATGAAGGCGCCGCGCAGGAGATCAAGGGCAAGGGCGAGCAGTTCGCCGGCAAGGTGAAGGGCGCTCTGGGCGACGACATCTGATTGTGGCGGCGCCGGCCCGCCCCATCCGTCCATACCATAGAGTATAATGCCGTCGGGGTGAGCGGTTGCCCGTGGCCAGCACCGGCAAAGGAGCCAGAAAAAGGCCGTTTCGCATTGGCGAAGCGGCTTTTTCTCGCCCTGCCGCGCGAGTCCACCGCGACGCCGCACCCTATTTGACTCCGCGCTCCCGGAAGCGGAGACCGCTGGCACACCGACTCCAGTCCGGGGGGACTCCATGTTTCATGCCCAGCTTGCCTATTCCGACGATGCCGTCCTGCCATTCGGCAAGGACGAGATCGCGGAAATCGACCTGGGCAAGCTCGGGCCGACGCTGAAGCGCGCGCGTGAGGCGCGGCGGCTGACGCTCGAGGATGTCGCCGCGACTACCCGGATCAGCCTGCGCTACCTGACCGCCATCGAGAATTCGCGCTTCGATGCCTTTGCCGGCGCAGTCTATGCGATCGGCTTTGCCCGCGCTTATGCCCGGATGGTCGGCATGTCCGAAAGCTGGGCGGCGGAGACGCTGCGCGCCGAAGCGGGATGGCACTGAGGCATCAGTCCAGCCGCAGGGCCAACACTACATCGTCATAATCGATCGTGCCCACGCGGAACTTGCGCGTGGCGATGGGCTCGAAACCCAGGTGCCGGTAAAAGCCGATCGCGCGTGTGTTGGCGTGAAAGACGCCAAGCGTAAGACGCTCGAAACCCGCCGCTCGGGCATGCGACATCGCTTGTTCGAGCAATGCGCGGCCCAGCCCCGCGCCGTGCATGCGCGACAGCAGGTAGATGCGCTTCAATTCGAGGTCGCCGGGCAGGGCGTCCGGCAGATCGGGCGTGGCGACCAGCGCGTAGCCCAGCGGTGCGCGGCCGGTTTCCGCCTCGCCCAGCCATGCCGCGCCTCCACCGCCCAGACAGGAAACGAAGCTGGCGGCCGAGAGCACGGTGCCGCAATGGCGCGCGATCGCGTCACCATCCAGGATGCCCGCAAAGGTATCGAGGAATGCCGCTCCGGCGATCAGCGCCAATCGTTCCGCATCGTCCACACCGGCGCTACGCATTGTCCAGCCCGCACCTTCGCTCATCGCTCGCGGATCGCCGTCACGGTGGTGCCCGGCGTGATGAACTCCACGTCCGTCTTGAGGTGCAGCAGCCGCACGCCGCTCTGCGCCAATGCGCGATCCAGCGCGGGCGCGAATTCCCGGGTAGCCTCCACGGTCTCCGCCCAGCAGCCATATGCCCGGGCGAGCGCGGCGAAATCGGGGTTCCGCAGCGAGGTGCCCGAGAGGCGCGCGGGATATTCGCGCTCCTGGTGCATACGGATGGTGCCATAGGCGCCGTTGTCGATCACAAGGACGATTATGTCGGCATCGTGCTGGACGGCGGTGGCGAGTTCCTGGCCGTTCATCATAAAATCGCCGTCGCCCGCGAGTGCGACGACATGCCGGTCGGGCGCGCGCAGCTTGGCTGCAACCGCGGCGGGGACTCCATATCCCATCGCGCCGGCGGTGGGGGCGAGTTGCGAGGGCTGCGCGCCATAATGCCAGTAGCGATGCCACCACGAGGAGAAATTCCCCGCGCCGTTGCAGATGATCGCATCAGGAATCCGCTCGCGCATTGCCGCCACGCATTGGCCCAGATCGAGCGAGACGCTTTCGCGTGGGCGCGGGGTGGACCATTCGAGCCATTCGGCATGGGCTTCGGCGCCCGCTTCCGATCCCATTTTAATCGGCCCATCGGGCATGAGTTCGGTTACCGCGTGCCGGAAACTGCTCGTAAACTCGCCCATATTCGCGCAAGCCTTCCAGTCCGCGACGTACACGCTGCCAATTTCATTGGGATCGGGATGGACGTGGATAAGCCTCTGCCCCGGATGATCGGGCGTTATCAGCGTGTAGCCATCGGTGGTTGCCTCGCCGAGCCGTGCTCCAACGACTAGAACAAGATCGGCATCTTTGACGCGTTGGACCAACTTCGGATTAGGGCCGTAACCGAGGTTGCCTGCCCACACCTTGGAGCCATTTGGGAACGCGTCCTGGCGGCGGAACGCGCAGGCGACTGGCAATCCAAGTTTTTCAGCTGCTGAGGCAAAATTTCGACCGCACAGGGGAGACCAGCCCGCCCCGCCGACGATTGCGATCGGGTTCTGCGAGAGCGCCACCATCTCGGCGATCTCCACGCTCCATGCTGTCGAAATCGATTGTGAGATAGGGGACCCAAGCTCAGGGCGATCCACTGCCTCGACCATATCGCACAGCATATCCTCGGGCAGCGCGATCACCACCGGGCCCGGACGGCCCGACATCGCCACGTTCCACGCCCGCGCGATATATTCGGGAATGCGCCGCGCATCCTCGATCCGCGTCGCCCATTTGGCGATGGGCGCGAAGAAAGCGGGGAAATCGACTTCCTGGAAGCCCTCGCGGTCGCGCATGCCACGGGCGACATCGCCGATGAACAGCAGCATGGGCTGCGAATCCTGCATCGCGACATGCACCCCGATGCTCGCATTGGTCGCGCCCGGCCCGCGCGTGACGAAGGCGACGCCCGGGCGCTGTGTCATCGCGCCGTCGGCACAAGCCATGAAGCCCACGCCGCCCTCCTGCCGGCACGTCACGAGATCGATCCGCGGCGTATCGTGCAGCGCGTCGAGCACCGCGAGAAAGCTCTCTCCCGGCACGTGGAAGATACGGTCGCAGCCCTGTGCGACCAGATTATCGACGAGGATCCGGCCCCCGGTTCGTTTCGCGGTCATTCGGTCCCTCTAGCCGCAATCTGGCGTACCGTCATTCCCGCGAAAGCTCGAAACATCGCCGGCAGCTTACGAGCAAGCCCCGCCCCGAGTTGAACACCCATTCAGGTTAGCTTGACCGCCCTGCGATCTCAGGACTATCGCCGCGCCAGGCTCAGGAGAGAATCGCGCCCATGAAAAAGCTCTATCCCAACGCCGAGGCAGCGCTGGAAGGGCTGCTGTTCGATGGCATGATGATCTGCGCGGGCGGCTTCGGCCTGTGCGGCATTCCCGAGCGGCTGATCGACTCGATCCAGACATCGGGCGTCAAGGACCTGACCATCGCATCGAACAATGCCGGTATCGACAATGAGGGCCTCGGCAAGCTGCTGCGCTCGCGCCAGGTGAAGAAGATGATCTCTTCCTACGTCGGCGAAAACAAGGAATTCGAGCGGCAGTATCTCAGCGGAGAGCTTGAGGTGGAATTCTGCCCCCAGGGAACGCTCGCCGAGCGCTGCCGTGCGGGCGGGGCGGGGATCCCCGGCTTCTACACCAAGACCGGCGTCGGCACCCAGGTGGCAGAGGGCAAGGAAGTCAAGAATTTCGACGGGCAGGATTATATCCTGGAACGCGGCATCCGCAGCGACCTCTCGATCATCAAGGGCTGGAAGGCCGATGAGAGCGGCAACCTCATCTTTCGCAAGACCGCGCGCAATTTCAACCAGCCGATGGCGACCGCTGGCAGGACCTGCGTCGCCGAGGTCGAGGAAGTGGTGCCGGTCGGCAGCCTCGACCCCGACGCGATCCACTTGCCCGGCATCTATGTGAAGCGAATGATCCTCGGCGCGCCCTATGACAAGAAAATCGAGTTCCGCACCGTGCGCGAGCGGGTGGCCGCATGACCATGCGGCGCGCGATCGTGGCGCTGATGGCCGGATCGGTGCTGCTGTCGGGCTGCGTCGTCGCGGCGCTGCCGGTGGTCGCCGCAGCGGGCATCGGCAAGAGGACCATCGACCGCCAGGACCGCAATAAGCGCAAGGCAAGGGCAGACGCCGCGGCGCCGAGGGCCCAGGCCAAATTGCCTTCTCCCGGCGGCGCCGCGGCGGCTGCGGCGCGCCCCGGCCCCGCCGCAGTGCCGCCCGAGATGCAATATCTCTACGGATCGGGCGAGGCGGCGGCGATCAGCCTGCAGGCCTATCGCGCGCTGTGGAATTTCCTGCGGATCGAGATCAGTTATCGACGCGACAAGACCAAGATCAGTTCGGTCGTGCTCTCCCCTGGGTCGACACTGGCGTCGCCTAAATTCGATACGTGCGGCAAGCGGCCGCTCGCGGTGGTGCTCGATGTCGATGAGACTTCGCTGCTCAATCTGGGTTTCGAGAGCTACAATGCGCGTCGCGGCGCGACCTATGATCCCACACGCTGGGCGCGCTGGGAAGAAACCGGTGCGGACAAGGTAGTCGCGGTTCCCGGCGCGGCCGATACGCTCGCGGCGGCGCGGAGCGAGGGCTTCGCGGTGATCTTCAATTCGAACCGTTCGGCTGCGACTGCGGGTCGGACTGCCGCGGCGCTGGAGGGTGCGGGGCTCGGTCCCGCAGTGCTCGGCGAGACCCTGTTCTTGCGGGGGGAGGGCGCCCCCAGCGGCAAGGACGAGCGGCGCTGGAGGATCGCGCAAAAATATTGCGTGGTCGCAATGGTCGGAGACCAGCTGGGCGACTTCACTGACCTGTTCAATCTGCCCGACAACAACGTGCTTGCCCGGCGCAACATGACCAGCGAGAGCCTGCTGGCTCCGCTCTGGGGCGCCGGCTGGTTCGTGCTGCCCAATCCAGTCTACGGATCGGCGCTGCACGGCGGGATCGACGATGTATTTCCGAAGCACAAGCAATGGGACGATCCGGACCCTGCCGCGCCAGCGCCGGCGCCGCAAAAGTGATCGTTCGCAATGGATGGCTACTGGCGGGCGGCGTGGCCAGCGCCTTTGCCTCGGCGGCGCATCTGGCCTGCATCCTGGGAGGCCCCGCCTGGTATCGGGCAATGGGCGCGCCCGAAGGCTACGCGCGCGCAGCCGGTCGTGGAATGTGGACGCCCGCGCTGGTCACGATCGGCATCGCGGCGTTGCTGGCGCTGTGGGCGGCCTATGCGGTGTCGGGCGCGGGCCTGATCGGTCGATTGCCATTGCTGCGGTACGGCCTGATCGCGATCGCCACCGTGTATTTGTTGCGCGGGCTGATCCTCTTCGCGCCATCGCTCCTGCGGCGGCCCGATCTTTCGGCAGGGTTTATCCTGTGGTCGTCGGTGATCGTGCTGGCGATCGGGCTGATCCACGCGGTGGGCCTGTGGCGCGGGTGGAATGATTTGTGACTGGAGACGAACGATAATGCCTTGGGACCGCAACCAGATGGCCGCCCGCGCGGCGCGGGAGCTGCAGGACGGCTTCTATGTGAACCTCGGCATCGGGATCCCCACCCTGGTGGCGAACCATATTCCGGAGGGCGTGGAGGTCACGCTTCAGAGCGAGAACGGGATGCTCGGCATCGGGCCCTTCCCGTATGACGATCAGGTCGACCCCGACCTGATCAATGCGGGCAAGCAGACGATCAGCGAACTTCCGAGTTCCGCCTATTTCGGATCGGAACAGAGCTTCGCGATGATCCGGGGCGGGCATATCGACCTCACCGTGCTCGGAGCGATGGAGATCAGCGAAACGGGCGACATCGCCAATTGGATGATCCCCGGCAAGATGATCAAGGGCATGGGCGGCGCGATGGATCTGGTCGCGGGGGTCAAGAAGATCATCGTGGTGATGGAGCATAATTCCAAGGCCGGGGATCCCAAGTTCATTCCGGAATGCACGCTGCCACTGACGGGCAAGAACGTAGTGGACATGATCATCACCGACCTGGCCGTGTTCCAGCGGCCCGATCACGACAGCCCGTTCGAGCTGATCGAAATCGCGCCGGGCGTGACGGCGGAAGAAGTGGCGGCGAAGACCACGGCGCGGTATACGGGATAGATGGACGCCACGCCCACGCCGCGTTGGGAATTTCGGCTGCGAAGCTTCACGAGTGAAGTAAGCTGGCTGACAGAGGCCGTGGAGTTGCGGGCCGCGCGCGGGCTCTCCGATCTAGAGAAGGCCGGCATGATCAAACGTTTCGAGATTGCGTGGGAACAGGGTTGGAAACTGCTGGCGGATGTACTGTTCGCCGAGCTTACGCCCCCCAATCCCGTGACTTCGGCATCAAGCATACGTGGAGCCTTTGCTGCGGGCATCATTGATGATGGCGATGCCTGGATGGCGGCGAGCAAGCTCCGCCATTCCCTCACGCATACCTATGATCAGGCCATTCGCGATGCGGGACTGGAGGCGATTGCCGAGCGCTTCCTACCGCTCTTCATCCAGCTTCGCGATTCCACCGCTGCGCGCTTGCATGCCTGAGCCATTGACGCCTCCGCAACGCGCGGCGCTGCTGACGGTCTTGTCGCACTTCGCCGACCGTATCGAGCGCGTGGATATCTATGGTTCGCGAGCGCAGGGCCTATTTCGGCCGGGGTCGGACGTCGATCTGATGCTAGCCGGACCCATCGACTGGGGGTTGTTGGCGCGGATCAAGGGCGCGCTGGATGAAAGCTATCTCAGCATTTTCGCCGATGTAGCGGCCTATGCGTTGCTTGAGGCTGGAGAGTTCCGTGATCAAGTGATCGCAACCGCAAAGCCGCTGTTCGAGCGCGCCGAGCTGCTCGCCGCCCGCGACGCCGCGTCGCGGGCTGCTTGATGCGGCGTTGGCTGATCCTTGCCGCGCTGGCGCTATTTGTGGGACTCGGAGCAGTGATCACATTCACTTCTCCACCGGCGCTGCTTTCGCTGCTCGATCGCGCGATGGGGGGCGGATCGGGCGCCAGCCGGCCTGGCAGCGCGATTGCGTTCGGCACGAAGGGCCAGACGCTGGACGTGTGGCGGCCCGCTGGGGAACCCACGGCGAATCGCCGGGTGGTGATCTTCTTTTACGGCGGCGGCTGGGTGAAGGGCGATCGGGCGGCCTATGCGTTCGCCGCGCGGGCGCTGGCGCGCGAGGGCTTCGTCGTAGTGGTGCCCGATTACCGCAAGGTGCCGGGCATCCGCTTTCCCGCCTTCCTCCAGGACGGTGCCGAGGCGGTTAAGTGGGTGCGCGACCATGTCGCCGGCTTCGGCGGTGATCCGGCGCGCGTAGCGCTGATGGGACATTCGGCGGGCGCCTACACCGTCGCGATGCTCGCGCTGGACAAGAAGTGGCTGGAAGCCGAGGGCGTCGATCCGGGGATCGTCAAGGCCGGCGTGGGCCTGTCGGGGCCGTACGACTTCTTCCCCTTCACGTCCAAGCGCTCCATCGACGCGATGCAGGGGGTCGCCGACCCCCAGATGACCCAGCCGCTTCATTTTGCCCGCAAGGACGCCCCGCCGCTGCTGCTGATCACTTCGACTGCCGACGTGACGGTGCGGCCGAAGAACGCGATCAACCTGCATGCCAGGCTGAAGGCGCTGGGCGGACCTGTGGAGATCAAGAACTATCCGGGCCTCACGCACGAAGAAGTCGTGATGGCGCTGTCCAGGCCCTTTCGCGGCAAGGGACCGACGCTTGCCGACAGCGTGAAATTCCTGAACGGGACGCTTCGTTGACGGGCGGTGGAGCGAAGCCTAGCCTTCGGGCATGTTGGTATCCGCCTTCCGCCGCCGATATCTCGACCTGCTCGGCTCGATCTACATCTATAACGAGCACCGGGGCTATACGAGCATAGACCGGGTGCTGGAGGCGGTGCGTGCCCGTGCCCCCGACGATCATCAACTCATCGCGGACATCGAGAAGCACCGCGCCGACGAGCGCAAGCATTATGTGATGTTCAAGCGCTGGTTCGAACTGCGCGGCCAGATGCCCCTCCTCGTCGACCGGACTTGCGGTCATATCGACCGATTCGTCGAGATCATTTTCCGCCGGACGATCGACCAGCTCGATACGGACAGGATCATCGCGGAGGACGATGAGTTCGAGAAATTGTGCCGCGTGATTTCGCTCACTGAGCAGCGCGGGCACAAGCAGGTCCTGGTCCTGCTCAAGCATCCGCTGGTGAAGCCCGACAAGGCGCTGATCAGGATCTTTCAGGTCATCGAGCGCGACGAGCCGAGCCACTGGGCGCCTTATGACGGTTGGCTCAAGGGGAACGGCAAGCGTGAGCCCAGATGGTGGGAGCGGGCGATCGACACCTTCATCCATTCGGAGCTGCTGTTCCTCAAGCTGCCGTTCCTGTTCCTCAATCCCTGGGTGAAGCGGCGCAGCGAATGGCAGGACGCGAACGAGTCGGTCGAGGCGAGGACGCCAGCGGTCCCCGTCGCGGCATAATGCGCGTACTGCTGACCGGAAGCTCGGGCTGGCTCGGCCGTTTCCTCGCGCCGATGCTGCGGGAACAGGGGCATGAAGTAATCGGCCTCGACGTGGCATCCGGCGCGGACACCGATGTGCTGGGCTCGGTCGCGGATCGGCCGCTGATCGACCGGGTGTTCGGCGAGCGCGGGATTGAGGGGGTGATTCACGCCGGCGCGCTCCACAAGCCCGATATCGCGCGCTACGGCCGGCAAGCGTTTATCGACGTCAACGTGACTGGAACGCTTAATCTGCTCGAAGCAGCGACAGCGGCGGTGCATGACCGTTTCGTCTTCACTTCGACCACGTCGCTGATGATCAGCCAGTCGATCCGCGACGAGGCTGGCGACGCAGCGGTATGGCTCGACGAAACGTCCGGACCCATCGAGCCGCGCAATATCTATGGCGCCACCAAGCTGGCCGCCGAGCATCTCTGCCGCCTGGCATGGGCCGAGCGGGGGCTGCCATGCATCGTGCTGCGCACCGCGCGCTTCTTTCCGGAGGACGACGACACGCATCGCACCCTATCGGGCGAGAATTTGAAGGCCAATGAGATGCTACACCGCCGCCTGACGGTGGAGGATGCGGCGCGTGCACACATCGCGGCGCTGGAGCGCGCCCCGGTGATCGGGTTCGGTGTCTATATCATCTCGGCCCCCACGCCCTTTGGCCGCACAGAAGCGGCAGCGCTCAAGAATGATGCCGCCGCCGTCATCGCGCGGCATTTCCCCGATGCGCCCGAATTATATGCCTCGAAAGGCTGGGAACTCCCCCGTTCGATCGGCCGCGTCTATGATTCCGGGCTGGCCGAGCGCGAGCTCGGCTTCCGGTGCGAGACCGGATTTGCTGCGGTGCTCGATGCGCTGCGTGCTGGGCATGACCTGCCCTTCGCGCACGATCCGTGCTATATCTCGCCGAAGGAGGTTGGCGCGGCTTGATGCCCTGTGCGCCGTTCGTCGCGTATCGTTATCGAAACGGGGGTTTCAAATGCGGTGGATCGTTCGTGGATTGATCGGGCTTGCCGGCCTGATCGTGCTGGCGCTGGTTATCGTTTATGCGGGTTCGGAATGGGTGATGCGCAAGGGGCATGCGGTGCCTGAAGCGCAGATCGCCATTCCGACGGACCAGGCCTCGATCGCCGAAGGCGCGCGAATGGCGCGGATCGCCAGTTGCCGGGATTGCCATGGACCTAATGGCGAAGGGAGAATCCTGTTCGAAGTGCCGATGCTGGGCCGTGTGGCGCCGCCACCGCTCGCGCAAGTGGCCGCGGGCATGACCGATGCCGAGCTTGTCCAGGCGATCCGACAGGGTGTCCACAAGGACGGATCGACTCTGTTCATCATGCCGAGCCATGCCCTCGCACACCTCTCGGACGATGATACGGGAAGGATCGTGGCCTGGATCCGTACGCTGAAGCCACAGCCGAGCGATTCGAAGGCGACGACATCGTTCGGCCCGCTGGGCCGGGCGCTGGTCCTGGCGGGCATGTTGCCGGCCCAGGCGAATTCGGCGAAACTTTCCGAAGCCAAACGCCCGGCCGACACGGGCCGCTACTTCGTCGATGTTGCGTGCGCCGCCTGCCATAAATTGCAAGTCGATGCGGTGATGGAAGACGGATCGACCAAGGTCCCTGCCCTCGCGCCGATGGTCGCGGCCTACGATCCCGCCAAGCTCAAGACTTTGCTGCGCACGGGGGTCGGCTCCAAGCCCGATCACGGCGTGATGAGCGAAGTGGCGCGCGGAAGCTTCGCCTGGTTCACGGATCAGGAGATCGAAGCGATCCAGGCCTACCTGAAGGGCGAGGCTGCCAAGGCGCCACCGCAATAGCCCAGCTTCGCGACGCAAAATTGCGGGGCGGCTTGCAGGCGCGCACGATTCGATTAGAGCCGGCGCATGGCGAGCCGACCCCTCACCCTCTATGAAAAGATCTGGGCCGATCATGTGGTCGAGCGCCGCGATGACGGCACGTGCCTGATCTATATCGATCGGCACCTTGTCCACGAGGTGACCAGCCCTCAGGCATTTGCGGGGCTGCGCGCCGCTGGGCGGCCGGTGCGCCGGCCCGATCTGACGCTGGCAGTTCCCGACCATAATCTGCCCACCACCGCGCGCGTCGATGCTGCGGGAAACGCGCTGCCAATCGCCGATCCCGAAAGCGCCAACCAGCTTTCGACGCTTCGCAACAACGTTGCCGAGTTCGGCGTCCCCTATATCGATGCGCTCGATGCGCGCCAGGGGATCGTGCACGTGATCGGCCCCGAACAGGGCTTCACCTTGCCGGGGACCACGCTCGTCTGCGGCGACAGCCACACCTCGGCGCACGGCGCGCTGGGTGCGCTCGCATTCGGCATCGGCACCAGCGAAGTAGAGCATGTGCTGGCGACGCAGACATTGCTGCTCCAGCAATCGAAGACCATGGAAGTGCGCGTCGATGGCGCGCTCGGCTTCGGGGTTTCGCCCAAGGATGTCGTGCTCGCGATCATCGGCAAGATCGGCGCGGCCGGCGGCACGGGGCATGTGATCGAATTCACCGGCGAAGTGATCCGGGCAATGTCCGTCGAGGGGCGGCTGACCGTCTCCAACATGTCGATCGAGGGCGGCGCGCGCTCCGGGCTGATCGCGCCTGACGAGACGACCTTCGCCTATCTGAAGGGCCGGCCGATGGCGCCGACAGGCGAGGCATGGGAGAGGGCCGTGGCATATTGGCGGACGCTGCCCAGCGATGCCGCCGCGCGCTACGACCGCAGCGTCCAGCTTCATGCCAGCGATATCGCGCCCTCGCTCACCTGGGGCACCAGCCCGGAGGATGTGGTCCAGATCACCGGCACTATTCCCGATCCGGAGAGCTTCGCTGACCCGTCAAAGCGCGTCGCAGCGCAAAAGTCGCTCGATTATATGGGACTCACAGCGGGCACCGCGATGCAGGACATCCCTATCGAGCATGTCTTTATCGGCAGCTGCACCAACAGCCGGATCGAGGATCTGCGCGCCGCCGCGGCGGTGGTGAACGGCCGCCGGGTCTCGACAAGCGTGCGCCAGGCGCTGGTGGTTCCGGGCTCGGGCCTGGTCAAGCGCCAGGCCGAGGCGGAGGGGCTCGACCAGGTCTTTATTTCGGCCGGATTCGAGTGGCGTGAGCCCGGCTGCTCGATGTGTCTCGCGATGAACCCCGATAAAGTGCCCGCAGGCGAACGTTGTGCTTCCACCTCGAATCGAAATTTCGTAGGGAGGCAGGGTCCGGGCGCGCGGACGCACCTGCTATCCCCCGCAATGGCGGCGGCCGCGGCGGTGACGGGGCGCCTCACCGATGTCAGGGAGCTGATGTCGGCGGATGCGTGAGGGGGTGTCACATGAAGCGTGCGTTGATCGTACTTATTGCCGGAACGGTGCTCAGCGGCCTGGCCGCGGCGTATGCGGGCACGGTGCCCAGGCCGGACGGGCCCGCCGTCGTCCGCTGATTTTCCGGGCGGGCGCATTTCCGGAGTTTGCCCGCTGATGGAACCCGTTCGCCAGGTGGAAGGGCGCGCCTATCCATGGGGCGCCAAGAATATCGACACCGACATCATCATTCCCGCGCACTGGCTGAAAACCACTACGCGGGAGGGGTTGGGCAAGGGCGCATTCGAAACGGTGCGCGCGGAGCCCGGCAATGTCTTCGACGATCCGCTTTATGCCGGCAGCCCGGTGCTGATCGCGGGCGACAATTTCGGCTGCGGGTCCAGCCGCGAGCATGCCGCCTGGGCGCTGGCGGACATGGGTGTGAAGGCCGTGATCGCGCCCAGCTTCAGCGACATCTTTTCGGGCAACGCCTTCAAGAACGGCATCGTGCCGGTCGTGCTGTCGCAGGAAGCGGTCGATCGGCTGGTCGAAGTGGCCAGGACCGACGAAATCACGGTCGATCTGGAGACGATGACGGTCACCACGCCCTTCCAGGATCGCTTTCCGTTCGAACTCGATCCGTTCCGCCGCCAATGCCTGCTCGAAGGGCTGGACGAGATCGGCATGACGCTGGCAAGGGATACCGCGATTTCGAAATTCGAATCCGGTGCCGCCGAAGCACGGCCGTGGATAAAGGTGGGAGCGGGACATGAAGGCACTCTTGTCGAAAGCGACCGGCGGACCTGAAACGCTGAGCCTGGATGAACTGCCCGATCCCCGGGCCGGCACGGGGCAAGTCGTGGTCGCCGTGAAAGCGTGCGCGATCAACTATCCGGACGTTCTGATCATCGAGGACAAATACCAGTTCAAGCCGCAGCGCCCCTTCGCCCCGGGTGGCGAAATCGCGGGCGTGATCGAGAGCGTGGGAGAGGGCGTTTCGGGCTGGTCGGTGGGTGACCGCGTGATCGCCGTTACCGGGCATGGCGGGCTCGCCGAGAAGATCGCGATCGAAGCAGCGCGGCTGTTCCGCCTGCCCGAAGGCCGCAGCTTCGAGGACGGCGCCGCCCTGCTGCTCACTTACGCCACGACGATCCATGCGCTACTCGATCGCGGCAAGCTGACCCAGGGGCAGACCCTGCTGGTGCTCGGCGCGGCGGGCGGCGTCGGGCTCGCGGCGATCGAACTGGGCAAGGCATTCGGCGCACGCGTCGTCGCGGCGGTATCCTCCGAAGAAAAGGCGGAGGCCGCCAGGGCCGCCGGGGCGGATGCGACTTTGGTCTATGGCCCTGGCCCGTTCGACAAGGACGCCAGCAAGGCGCTGGCCGAGCAATTCAAGGCCGCGGTCGGCCCGAACGGCGCCGATGTGGTCTACGATCCCGTCGGCGGTGACTATGCCGAGCCCGCGCTGCGCTCGATCGCGTGGGAGGGCCGCTATCTGGTGGTGGGATTTCCCGCCGGCATTCCCCGGCTGCCGCTCAACCTGACCTTGCTCAAGAGCTGCGACGTCTGCGGGGTCTTCTGGGGCGCATTCGCCGCGCGCGATCCTAGGGCGAACCAGGCGCATGTCGAGCGGCTTTTCCGCTTATGGGGCGAAGGGCGGATCAATCCGCGCGTCACCGAAACCTTCGCGCTGGAAGACGGCGGCGCGGCGATCGCCAAGATGGGCGCGCGGCAGGTTATCGGAAAGGTCGTGGTCAGGATCTAATCCTGCGCACGCGTGGGAGGATCGGGTTGCCATGCCTGGGTCGCCCTCCTATCTCGGAGCGACGGCATCCAGGGGTAGATTATGACCACTTTCGACGACCGCGAGCGCGCATTCGAGGCTAAGTACGCGCGCGACGAGGACATGTTGTTCCGCGTCACTGCGCGGCGCAATCGTTTGGTCGGTCAATGGGCGGCCGCCAAGATGGCGCTGACGCCCGAGGAGACCGATGCCTATGCCAAGGCGGTCGTTCAGGCCGATTTCGAGGAATCGGGCGACGAAGACGTGATCCGCAAGGTGCTCGGCGATCTCCTCGCCGCCGGCATAGAGGTCGATGATGCCGATGTGCGCCGCGCGCTGGTCGAGCAGGCCGTCGAGGCGCGCCGCCAGCTCATGGAAGTCAAGTAACATGCCTATGGCCGCGTCCGAAATCGAGGAACTGATCCGCTCGGGTATCCCCGATGCCCGGATCGAGATCACCGATCTGGCGGGTGACGGCGATCATTATGCGGCGCGCGTTGTGGCGCCGATGTTTCGGGGCATGCCCCGGGTCCGCCAGCATCAGGCGGTGTATGCAGCGCTCGGCGGGCGGATGGGCGGCGTGCTTCACGCGCTCCAGCTAACCACCGAAGCGCCGGTAGAGGAGTAAGCAAGTGAGCGATGACGTACAGGCCCGGCTCAAGGAGCTGGTCGAGAGCAATGAGGTAGTGCTCTTCATGAAGGGCAGTCCGCTCTTCCCGCAATGCGGATTTTCCAGCCGCGCGGTGGCGATCCTCAATCACCTGAATACGGAATTTGAAAGCGTCGATGTCCTCCAGGACCAGGGCATCCGCCAGGGCATCAAGGCGTTCTCGGACTGGCCTACGATTCCCCAGCTTTACGTGAAGGGCGAGTTCGTCGGCGGATCGGACATCATGATGGAGATGTACGAAAGCGGCGAGCTGGCGGAGATGCTCGCCGACGAGGACGACGCCACCGCTTGAGCCCGCCGCGTTCGGCCCCTAGGCTGGGCCGGAGCAAAAGGGGAGCGGAAATGCGGCGAGTGCTTACGGCGGCGATGTTATGCGCGGGGCTTGCCACCGCATCCGGGTCGTGGGGCCAGACGCGCGAATTGTCACCCGCCCAACAATATCAGCTTTACAAGCCCTATGTCGAAACGGCGGTGCGCATTTCGTACATCACGAGCGTCGATAATCATTGCAAGGGAATGAGCGCGATGGGGCGCACTGCGCTCTCCGCCTCGCTCGACTATGTTCACTCCATCATCCCCATGGAAGTGCTCTCCGCCGCATATCAGTTATCCCGCGCCGAAGCCCAGGCGCTCGGCGCCGCCGATTGCGCCGCTGAGCAGCCCGTGCAGGCTATCAAGATCGGACGGGCGATGGGGGCGGCGGATGCACTGGTGTGGCTGCTCCGCGCGCATGCGGCCTCGGAGATTATCAACACCGAACCTTGGGCGAAGGACCTGCACAAGCTCGGCCGCTTTCGACCCGAACTCCAGGCAATGGCCGCTCCGGCACGCTCCAACCCCGCTATCGCCAAGGATGCCGCGACGGCGGCGCGCGCGGTACTGGTCCGCCTCTGCTTCGATGCTCGGCGGTCCGATTGCCCCACTAGCGAGAAGCCCCAGGCGCACGAGGCCGCTTCGTGGCTCAAGAGCGCGGCCAGGGTCGCCGTCTATGTCGGCGACTTCTATTATTCAGGCGGTGGGCCGGGCACGGCGATCCCCTGGCTGCCTGAAAAGGCCGATCGCTGGCCCGAAGTGTACGGCGTGCTGTTCAAGTCCACCGCCACGGCGGCACAATGGAATGGGCGCGGACGAGTCGAATGTCGCGGCCTTCGCTACGTTGTTGTTCCCGCAGGAGCCGAGTCGGGAGGCAGGACGAACGGCATACTCTATGCGCTTCGCGAGAGTGGATATGGGGAAGTTGGCGGCGTTGCGCTGAAGAGTGGTCCCGAGCTTGCGATCGACATGAAAGACGTGTCGTACACTTCGCCGTCTCGCCGCGATTTTCTGGGCCGCGACGAATCGCGCTTCCGCCTGTGCGCCTATCCGGGAGTTAAGTGATTTCGCTGGGGAGCCCCGGGGCGGGTGGGCCGACGCGAGACCGGTAAAAAGCTGGTCGACCCACCCTGAATGAAGCGACGAACGCTCGGGGTATCTTATCTGCTGCAGTGACTGTGCCAGTTTGACGGCGCGACGGTTTTTCAAGCGTTTATGTGGTTAACGCGCTGTATCATCACCTCCCGATTGTAAGCCTGTCCGACAGTTTCGACACCGTTCCGGTCCGCGTGGCGCCAACGGTTGCGCGGACTCGTTCAGCCAGCGTTCAGCCACTTGACTACAGACGTAATCGAGAGGATTACATAAGTAGTCAGGAAAGAGGGACCGATGACCGAACGCATCAGCGATGCCGAGCATGCCGTGATGGAAGTGCTGTGGAGCAAGTCGCCGCTCACTGCGCAGGAAGTCGTCGAGCGCGTGCCTACCGAGCGCGGCTGGAGCGCCAATACGGTCAAGACCCTGCTCGGGCGGCTGCTCGCCAAATCCATCATCGGGCATGAGGAGGAGGGGCGGCGCTACCGCTACCGGCCTCTCGTCGCACGCGACGATTATGTTGCCGGGGAATCGCGCAAGCTGATGGACCGCCTGTTCGGCGGCAAGCTCACGCCGCTGGTCGCCCACCTCGCCGAGCGCGATGCGATCACCGATCAGGACATCGCCGAGATCGAGGCGCTGCTGAAGGACCTCAAGTCGTGAGCGCCGCCTGGCTGACCGGCTGGGTCCTGGAAACCATCGTCGCCAGCACGCTGCTGATGCTGCTGGTGCTCGCGATCCGCGCGCCGGTACGCAAAACATTCGGGCCGTATATCGCCTATGCGCTGTGGCTGTTGCCGCTGCTGCGCATCCTGATGCCGCCGCTGCCGGGCGATTGGACCTTGACGCGCCTGCTTGCCCCATTCGCGCGCCAAGCTGCCGAAGCGCCGGGCGTGGCGGTCGGGATCATGAACCCGGATACGATCTCCCCGGAGATGGCTCAGGCCGCGATACTGGCCAATGTGGAATTGGCCGGGCACCAGGCCAGCGTCGCGCTGGTGCCGCCGACCCTGGTGTCGCAGGGGATGAACGCCGGGGCGACCGTACTTGCCCTGTGGGTGGCGGGGGCGCTGATCTTCCTTGCCTACCATCTGATCTCGCACAGGCGCTATTGCCGTAACTTGCTTCGCCGCGCGCGGATCGACCGCACCGTGGCAGACGGCAAGGTGCGCGTGATCGAGACCGATGCCGCGCATGGCCCGCTCGCTTTCGGCGTTTTCCGCAAATATGTCGCCTTTCCGCGCGATTTCTCGGAGCGCTATGATGAGCAGGAGCGCGATCTGGCACTTGCGCACGAGCTTGGCCACCATATCCGCGGCGATCTGATCGCGAACTGGGTCGCGCTGGTTGTCCTAGCCGCCCACTGGTTCAATCCGGTCGCCTGGAAGGCCTTTCGCGCCTTTCGCGCCGATCAGGAAATGGCCTGCGACGCCCTCGTGCTTGCGGGCCGCGCACAGGCGCTGCGCCACGCTTATGGGCGCGCGATCGTCAAGTCGGCGCATGGGGGCGCGGTCTCGGCGGCATGTCATCTGCACACGATAAACGAAGTCAAAGGGAGGTTACGCATGCTTTCGAAGAACAATAAATTGTCGCCTGCGCGCATCGCGACGGGACTGGTGGGCATTAGCGCCATCAGCCTCGCGGCGCTCGGGCTCACTGCCTCGGGAACCCAGGCGGCCGAGGAGATCAGAAACAAGGTCGAGGCCGTCACCGGCGTGGCTCTGCGCCAGGATGCACCGGCACCGCTCGCCCGGCTCGAGGCTCCCGAAAAGCCGGAGAAACCCGAACGGCCAGAAAAGCCGGAGCGCCCCGAGAAGGTCGAAAAGCGCGTCTACACCAGCGAGGATAATAAGGACGGCAAGCGCATCACGAAGTTCGTGATCGTCCACGCCGACGGCACCCGCAGCGAGACCGAGATGCCCGATGTCAACAAGATCCTGGCCGAGATGCCAGAGATCCATAACCGCAACTGCGGCGGCAAGGACGGCGAACCCACCGTCGAGCACCGCGCCGATGGCGGCAAGAAGATCATGATCGTCTGCACTGATCGCATCGAGCGGTTGACTGCCGACGCCACTCGCATGGCGATGAGCCACAAGCAGTTCGGCATGCGCAGCGCGCTGATGGGCCTGCGCATGGCTCGCCGCTCGATCGAGGACGACAGCTCGCTGAAGCCCGACGAGCGGGCCAAGGCGCTCAAGGGCATCGATGAGGCAATCGCCGAAGTGAGCAAGGAATCGTCCGACAGGGACTGACAAGAGGGGGAGGGCATTCGCTAAGTGCCCCTTGCGAACGCCCTTCACGAAGGGGCCGGCCGATTCCTTCGCGGCCGGCCCCTTTACGTGTCGCTCTTGTGTTGACTGCCCGCAGCCGCCATCTCCCGTGGATGGACACCCACCCGACTGGCGTCGTGCTTGCGATCGATCCGCTGGTCACGCGGGTGCTGGCGCCCAATCCTTCACCCTTCACATATACCGGCACGCAGACCTATCTGGTCGGCACTACCAAGCTCGCGGTGATCGATCCCGGCCCCGATGAGCCTGCACATGTGGATGCCCTGCTCGCCGCGATAGCGGGGCGCCAGATCGCGGCGATCTGCTGCACCCATACGCACCGCGATCACAGCCCCGCCGCCGCTTTGCTCAAGGCCGCCACCGGCGCGCCGATCATCGGCTGCGCACCCCTCTCGCTGGCGGACGCGGGACCCCGTGCCGATGCGGCGTTCGACAGCGATTACGCGCCCGATCGGGTGCTCGGAGACGGCGAGAGCCTGAGCGGGCCGGACTGGACCCTCACCGCGATTGCGACGCCCGGCCACACTTCGAACCATATCTGCTTCGCATTGGCGGAGGCCGGGGCGCTGTTCACCGGCGATCACGTAATGGGCTGGTCCACCACGGTGGTCGCCCCGCCCGACGGCGACATGGCGGCCTATATGGCGAGCCTCGAGCGGCTGATGCACCGCGAGGACCGGATCTATTACCCCGCGCATGGGGAGCCCATCGAAAAGCCGCGTCGCTTCGTGCGCGGGCTGATCGGTCACCGAAAGCAGCGCGAGGGTCAGATATTGCGGCTGCTCAAGGCCGATGTCGGCGAGGTTCCCGCGATGGTCGAGCGCATGTATGCTGGGCTGGATCCGCGGCTGACCGGGGCAGCGGGACGCTCGGTGCTCGCGCATTTGATCGACTTGCGCGAGCGCGGCATTGTTGCCGAGGAGGGCGAGGCATGGAAGATCGCGGCGTGAAGAACGGATGCACTGCCGTGGTCGTCGCGCTGCTGGTGCTGCTCGTGGTCGTCGCGGGGGGCTTCTGGTTTCTCGGCGACACGATCAAGCGCCAGTTCATGGCGCCCAGCCCGGTGACGGTGGCCCAGGCCAGCCTGGAGGGACTGCGCGAGCAGAACCGGCTTTCCACGTTCGCCGCGCGCTATGTCGCGGTCGTCACGTCCAAGCAGTCGCGCATGGGCCTCAGCGCACAAAAGACGCTGATCATGCCGGGCATGGTCCGCTACGAAGTCGATCTTTCCAAGCTGGAGCAGCGAAATCTGAGCTGGAACGGCAACAAGCTGACGATCACGCTACCGCCTGTCGAAGCGATCGGCCCCGAAGTCGATATCAACAATATCCGCGAATATGGCGAAGGCGGCATCCTGATGTCGCTCACCAATATCGAGGATCAGCTGGACGATGCCAATCGCAAGGCGGGGCAGGTCGAGCTCGTGCGCCAGGCGCGGGAGGAGATGCCGATGCGGCTGGCGCGCGACGCCACTCGCCGCGCTGTCGAGCGCAGCTTCCTGATGCCGCTCAAGGCGGTCGGCGTGAACGCCACGGTCGAAGTTCTCTTCCCCGACGAAACCAGGGGCCCCCAGGAGCGCTGGGACGAGTCCCGCCGGCCCGCGGATGTGATCGCCAACCGCTACTGACGTTGAGCCTTGGAAAAGCTGCGCTATTTTGCGGCTTCTTGGGGGGAGCCGAAGATATGGCGACGCTTGCCGAACCGCTGCCCGGATGGGGGCGTGACGACCGGTTTTTCCTGACCATGGCGGTGGCGATTGCCATCACGATTGGTCACCGGCTTTTCGCTGCACCTCGCGATGGGCCGCTCCAGCTTCGGCGCGCCGCTGCTGATCCACGTGCATGCTCTGGTCTTTTTCGGCTGGGTGGCGTTGTACCTGCTCCAGACATCTTCGTTTATCGCGGCGTGATGGGGCTACACCGCACGCTCGGCTGGATCGGCGCGGGCTGGATGTCGTGATGGTAGCCGTCGGCATTGCGACCACGGTGGCGATGGTCCGCCGGGGAGCCGCGCCGTTTTTCTTCGAACCCGGCTATTTCCTGGTGATGAATTACCTGGCGGTGCTGGGTTTCGCGGGTCTGACCACGGCGGCGATCCTCCTCAGGCGACGCACAGATTGGCATCGGCGGCTGCATTTCTGCGGCATGGCGATGCTGACTGCGCCGGCTTTCGGGCGGCTGCTGCCCGCGCCTTTGATGATCCCCTATGCGAGCTGGGGCATTTTCGCTGCGACGATGATCTGGCCCGCGATTGCGATCGCCGCCGATCTTCGGCGCACCGGGCGCGTCCACCTCGGCTTGTGGTGGGGCGCCGGCACGATGGTGGTGCTCCAATGTGCGATGAGCGTGATTGCGTTCAGCAGCCTGGGCGTCGGGCTCTATGGCGCGGTGACGGCGGGATATCCCGGAGCCGCCGTGCCGCCCCTCGATTTTCCGCCGCCGCCTCCTATGCCTTGATCCGCAGGACCGTGGAGCCCATGTGAGCGCCATGGACGCACGCAACGGCATTGGCGGGAGCCTTTCGGGGCTGGACCTGAGGGCAGAGATCGATCGGCTGCGCAAGGAGCGCAACGCCGTCATCCTCGCGCATTATTACCAGAAGCCCGAATTGCAGGACATTGCGGACTTCGTCGGCGACAGCCTCGATCTCAGCCGCAAGGCCGCGGAGACCGACGCCGATGTCATCGCGTTTTGCGGCGTGCGTTTCATGGCCGAGACCGCAAAGGTATTGAGCCCCGAAAAGATCGTCGTGCTGCCCGACATGAACGCCGGGTGCAGCCTGGAAGACTCGTGCCCGCCCGAGCAATTCGCCGCCTTCCGCGCCGCGAACCCCGATCATATTGCGCTGACCTACATAAACTGTTCGGTCGAAGTGAAGGCGCTGAGCGACATCATCGTCACCAGTTCGTCCGCTGAGAAGATACTCAGCCAGATTCCGATGGAGCAGAAGATCATCTTCGGGCCCGACAAGAATCTGGGCGGATATCTCACGCGTACGTTGGGGCGCGACATGCTGCTCTGGCCGGGCGTGTGCATCGTCCACGAAGCGTTTTCGGAAACCGAGCTTTTGAAGCTCCAGGCGAAACATCCAGGCGCGCCGATCGCCGCGCACCCGGAATGCCCGCCACACATCCTGGACCATGCCGATTATGTCGGCTCCACTCGCGGCATCCTCGATTTCGCCAAGAGCTTCCCTGGGCAGACCCTGATCGTCGCTACCGAGCCGCACATCATCCACCAGATGGAAAAAGCGCTGCCGGAGAAGCAGTTCATCGGGGCGCCCGGCGCGGACGGCAACTGCAACTGCAACATCTGCCCCTATATGGCGCTCAACAACATGGAGAAGCTGTATCTGGCGCTCCGCGACCTGAGCCCGCGCATCGAGATCGAGGAAGGCCTGCGGCTCAAGGCGAGGAAGAGCCTCGACCGGATGCTGGAGATGGCGAGCGCGACCGTGGGCCAGGGCGATCTGGGGCCGGTTCCGGTGGTCGGTGGGAATCCGATGAAGGGGGACTAGAAGCCCTGTCCAGCGTGCTGGGGTCAGTCACCTTTGGGACCAGTGAGTTGCCGTAGCAATCGGTTAGGCGGCGATTCGGCGGATTCTGCTCGCTTTCACCCATCATCATGCGCACCGATCCGTCAGGCGACGTCTCGACGGGCACTTCAATGCAGTAGCGGCCTGCGCACTCTCGGCCACATTCTCCCATCAGGATCGAATAGTCGGGGTCGGACAAAGGTACCATTCCTCCCCGCCAAAGGCCGAATGGGTTGATTATAGCCCAGTGATTATAATCGTGCTTGTCGTGTGTGACGCGGACGATTGGGAAACTGCGAAAGCTCCCGATCCCTCCGTGGGCAAAAGAGTGCCTCGCGGTCACTGACTTTCCCATGCCGATGAAGATAAAACCTCCGAGGAAGGTTAGGATGCCTGAGAGCAGGTATCCTCTGAAGCGATCCATCGAGTCGCGATTGACTCGCACGATCAGTCTGCCGAGTCGCCAACCGATCATGGCGCCAACCCCAGCGCACAATATAAGCCACGCATTCGAAACAGGCGTCAACAACTGCGCCTTGGTAAACGCGTTCACCAACGCGGTGACCATGATTGCAAAGCCAGCGACAAGCTGAACGGTCTCCCAACCGGTAATTGGGGCGGGCCATGTCCTGAACGCCATTCACCCCTCCGGCTTGCGGTTCGCGCGCACTATGGCAAAAGCGCGCCATGCCCGAAACCCTGCAGCTACCTGGCTTCGATCTCGACGCCTTCGTCGGTTCCACCCTTGCCGAAGACCTGGGCAGCGCCGGCGACATCACCTCCGCCGCAGTCATCCCCGCCGATGCGGTGTTCGACGGCGTGATGGACAGCCGCGACGCGATTACCGTTGCCGGCCTGGCGATCGCCGAGGCGTTCTTCCGCGCGCTGGACCCGGATGTGACGATCGAACGGCTGGTGCGGGACGGCGACAGCGTGCCTGGTGGAACCGATCTGATGCGGTTGCGCGGCAAGGCCCGGGCGCTGCTTACCGCAGAGCGGTCGGCGCTCAATACCGTCCAGCATCTATCGGGAATCGCAACGCTCACGCGAACCTATGTGGATCAGATTACAGGTACTGGAGCAACCCTTCTGGATACTCGCAAGACCGTCCCCGGGCTTCGCGTCCTCGAAAAATACGCCACGCGGACGGGTGGCGCGACCAATCACCGGATGGGCCTGTGGGATGCGGCGATGATCAAGGACAATCATGTCGCTGTCTCCGGATCGGTGGGCGAGGCGGTGCGTCGCGCGGTGGCTGCGGGCATCGAGCGGATCATCGTCGAGGTCGATCGGATCGATCAGGTCGCGCCCGCGCTGGAAGCGGGGGCGACGCACCTGCTGCTCGACAATATGGCGCCGGAGATGCTCCGCGAGGCGGTGGCGCTGGTCAGCGGGCGCGTGCCGACTGAGGCTTCGGGCGGTGTCCGCCTCGATACGATCCGCGCGATTGCCGAAACCGGCGTGACCTATGTCAGCGTCGGCCGCCTCACCCAATCGGCGCCTGCCGCCGATATTGGGCTCGATTTCAAAACCGCTTGAAATGTAGGATTTTGCCTGCTTGGCTGCGCCGGGTCGGTTCTGCCGCCGCTCTTTGAAATCGCGGACAAGATCAGCGTGGAAAGCGGCGCGTTAGTATGACCCTAGTGACCTTACAATTTTCGGCAGGTATAGGCGGTATGCGCGAAACACGCTCTTCGCCTAACCTTCTACTAACCTTTCGCGCGCGATCAGTGCTGATCAATCACCGCGCTCGAAGGATGATGCTTGTCGAGATGCTTGCGGATTATCCGCAAATTGCGCGAGTTCGAGCGGAAGAGGAGATCGGGGATGGCGCCCACCCATGGGATGAGGCCGAGCGCCCAATCGACGCCGACATTGCCGAACATCCGCATTATCGCGGTTTTCGGCATGCCCAGATTGCGCGCTTCCCACGCCATGTAGAGGCCCATCACCGCGCCGATGCTGGTGCCGACGCCGGGGATCAGGTCGAGGATCACGTCGAGGCCGAATTTCTGGTTGGTGCCCGGAATCGTGAAGCCGCGCTCAAGCAGTTTTTCCATGCCCTCGATGCGACGGCGCACCGCTGCCGCGTCGGTGCCGAGTGGCAGGTCGCGGCCCAGTCCCGAACTCATTCGCGTCGCCTTGGCCACATTTCACCTCGATTCGTTGCGCAGGTGGTTCAACGGGTGCCACGCGCGACTGTTCCCCCGCCACGCCCGCAGCCGCATCGCCACGATAGACCATCGGAGCGGCTGAGCGATAGGGATATAACCGGCGTCGGCAGCCAGGGCGGCGTCGGCCTCGGCGATGCGGCGGGCACGGGCCGGCAGGTCCGGCGCTTCCCGCCCCGCTTCCACCAATGCGGCGGCCGCTTCCCCGCATCGGACGCATGCGGTGGCGACGAACCAGCGGCCGCTGTCATAGGGCGCGACTGCGTCGATCAGCCGCAGCTCGGCTTCGTCGCCCATGGCAACGCGCATCGGGTCCAGGCCGATCGCGCGCAGCGATTGCGCGAGATGCGCCCAGACCAGGGTGGCGCCCGGCCCGGCGGGCAGCGCGATGCGGATGGCGGTCGGCCCGCCATTGCTCCGCCGCCACGCCGTAACCCGCGCCCGGGCGCTGGCCCGGCGAGCCTCGGGCGCAAGCTGCGCCCATGGCGGCGTGGCTGGCAAAGCGGCCGAATCGAGCTGGGCGGGCAACAGTGTCTCGACCGGCCGCCATTCCGGATTTACCGCCTGGACCAGCGCCGTCCGGTCGATGGCCATGGCTATTGCCGCGCGGTTCGCCGGATCGGCCAGAAAGCCCTCGCGCCGCGTCACCGCCAGCCCGAATAGCCCCAGAGCAGGATCGGCGCGGATATTCGCCGGGGCGATCCCTGCCGCCGAGACCAACGGCCAATCGGCGAAGCTTCCGCCCAGGACGAGATCGGAATCCCCCGCCTTGAACCGCGCAAGCGCCAGTGCCGCGCGCTCGCCTCGCAGGCGGAGAGTTTCTTCCGGAGCGGGCGCCGCATCGTCCGCCGTGGGCACATCGCGCACGGGGCGCAGCAATACGCTCCTGCCCGTGGCGCTGATGCGAAACGGTCCGCTGCCCGCGCCGGATCGCACCACTGCGAGCTCCGGCTGGGCGAAAAGCTGAAGCAGGTCCGGGCGGGGGCGCTTGAGCCGCACTTCGATCACCTGGGGCGTCATTTCCACGATCTCGTCGATCACAACGAGGAATGGAGACAGCGCATTCCGGCTGCCCGGCGCGGCGGCGCGGCGAAGCGCCCGCACGACTTCGGCGGCGGTCACTGGCGCGCCGTCGCTCCAATGCGCCTCGCGCAGGCGAAAGATGAAGCTGCGCCCGTCGTCGATCACGATCCAGCGTTCGGCCAGCCCCGGCTCGATCTGTCCCGCGGCATCGAAGCGCACCAGCCCCTGGGCGGTCGCGCCGAGCAGCACGCGGGCGGGCATTTCAAGCGGGCCCGCACTTGGATCGTCGGCCTGCGCCGGACCGCCGATCGCGCTGACCAGCACCGGCGCATCATCCTTGCGCTGCCCGCTCCCGCCACAGGCCGCGAGCGCAAGCGCCAATAGGGGGACAAGACGGGACATCGCGGCGGGGTGTATGGCCGCCGTGCGGTGCTGCCAAGCCCCCGGGCCGAGGCGCAATTCGCCTATTTGCCCAGGGCGTCGATCCGTCCGCGCTCCTCGGCGGGTAAAAGCCCTTCGAGCACTGCCCAGAAGCCCCCGACGGCGCCCTGGCCGGCGCTGGAATAGGCGCCCGCAAGCTTGTCGCGCAGCGCTTCGAACATTTCGCCTTCCAGTTTCGCCCCCGCCGGGGTCAGGCGCAGCAGCCGCTGACGACGGTCGCGCTCGCCGGTGCGCGTCTCCACCAGCCCGCGCTCGGCCAGTTCGCCCAGCACGCGCCCCAGCGATTGCTTGGTGATGGCCAGCAGGGCAAGCAATTCGCTAACCGTCAGCTCGGGCTTGCGCGCGATGAAATAGAGCGCGCGATGATGCGCCCGGCCGAGCCCCTGGGCCGCCAGCCGCGCATCGATCGACCGGGTCAGGTTCGAATAGCCGAAATAGAGCAGCTCCACGCCGCGGCGAATCTCGGGCTCGCGCAGGAAGAGCGGCGAGGCCGTTGTCGGCGAGGGGGGAATTGGGGCAGCCATGTTGACCATGTTTGCCACCGCGCCTAACCCTTCGCAACCCAACAGCGAGCGCGAGCGGACGACGGCACATGGCAGATGCGACGATCCTGGATTTCGAATTCGAGGCGCATCCGAATCCGGTGTCCGATGCCGATCGCGCGGGCGTGCTGGCCGATCCGGGGTTCGGCAAGGCGCTGACCGATCACATGGTCGTGATCCAATATGCCGAGGGCCACGGCTGGCATAATGCGCGGGTTCAGCCGCATGCGCCTTTGCAGATCAATCCGGCCTGCGCAGTGCTGCATTACGCGCAGGAGATTTTCGAGGGCCTCAAGGCTTATCGGCTGCCGGACGGCGGCGCCGCGCTGTTCCGCCCCGAGGCGAATGCGGGGCGCTTCAACGAATCGGCGGTGCGCATGGCGATGCCGGAAATGCCCGAGGAACTGTTTCTCGAATCGCTCGGCCAGATGGTGCGCGCCGATCGCCACTGGATCCCGGAGGGCGAAGGCGGATCGCTCTATCTGCGCCCCTTCATGTTCGCCAGTGAGACGTTTCTCGGCGTCAGGCCCGCGTCGGAATTCACCTATCTCGTGATCGCCTCGCCCGCCGGCGCTTATTTCAAGGGCGCGGAATCGGTAACGCTCTGGGCATCCGAGCATTATACCCGCGCTGCCCCGGGCGGGACCGGGGCGGCCAAATGCGGGGGCAATTACGCATCGAGCCTGGTGGCCCAGGCGGAGGCGATCCGCGAGGGTTGCCATCAGGTCGTGTTTCTCGATGCGGTCGAGCGCCGCTGGGTCGAGGAGTTGGGAGGCATGAATATCATGTTCGTGTTCGAAGACGGCTCGATCCAGACGCCGCCGCTGGGGGGAACGATCCTTCCCGGCATCACTCGGGATTCGCTGCTCACGCTTGCCCGCGAAGCCGGGCTGACGGTGCGCGAGGAGCGCTACGGGATCGATCAGTGGAAGGCGGATGCCGAAAGCGGCCGGCTCCGCGAGGCCTTTGCCTGTGGAACCGCTGCGGTGGTCACGTCCATCGGCAAGGTCCGGGGTCGCGATTTCGAGTTCGGCATCGGCAATCAGGGCCCGGGCATGGTGGCGCAGAAGCTGAAGAGCGATCTGGTCGCGATCCAGCGCGGTCGCGCGCCCGATCCGCACGGCTGGGTAAAACGGTTGTTCTGAACCCCTTCCATCCCCGGCCCGCGAAGCTATAAGCCCCGCTTCCCGTTGGGGCGTCGCCAAGTGGTAAGGCAGCGGCTTTTGATGCCGCCATTCGCAGGTTCGAATCCTGCCGCCCCAGCCAGGAACTCCGGCTAAGTGCTGTCCGATGCCTGAGCGGCCCTGAAAAGCATGACCATTCCTATGTTAGCCGACTATGCCTGTGCGCAATTGATTTTCCACTATGCAACATAATCGAAAACATATGTTCCACTACTTGCCGCCGAGATCCTTGCGAATCAGCACGCCGAACAAGGCTTGTGTCGAAAGCAGCCGGGTTTCGGAATAGCGCAGTAGCTGCGCGGAACGCGCGCCCGCATAGATAAAGCGGTCGCGGCGCACGTCACGACCGGTGATGTTCTCGGCGAAGGCGCGAAGCGTCCAGTGCGCGGCTGGATGGACCTCGGCGAAGGCCGATACGCGCGCGCCGATATGGCTGCGGCGGACTTCATTGAAGCGGTATTCGGTCTCGGTCTCGGCGAGGATCATGTCGGCGCCCCAGCGGAAGCCGATGGCAGGGCGATCCTGCGTGAAATGCACTTCGCCGTCGATCGGCTGCTCGCCCGAGATCGACCGGCGCAGCCTGGTGGTAGGATCGATCACCGAAGTCCAGCGATAGCCTGCATCGAGCTTGAGCAGCCCGCCGGCGATTCCGAGCCGATTGAGCGGCAGGCTGAGGCTCGCTTCGATCTTCGCTTTGGCTGCGGTGCCGATATTGCCCGGGGCATCGAAAGCGAAGCCCGGGCCGAACACGCCGATGCGATCGACGGTATGCGAGATCCATTCGCGCCGGGCGGTCAGCACCAGCGCGCCTTCGTTCCAGAAGCGTCGCTCCCAGGCGAGCGTGGCGGTCCAGACGCGCTGGGGTTCCAGATCGGCGTTGCCCGCGGTGGTCGTACCGGAGGTGAGCGAAGTCGAGCTGACGAAATCGCCGAAATCGAGCTGCGAAGCGTCGCGCTCGATCCGTGCGCGCCATTGGGTTCGCGCGCCAGCCGACCAGTTGAACGCCAGGCGCGGCTTGGCGAAGACGAAGGACTTGGCCAGGTTCGAATCCCCGGTCTGGACAAGCCGCGAGGTTTCCACGCGCAGGCCGGCTTCGACCGATAGCGTGTGCGATGGATGCCAAATGGCGCTCGCAAACCCTTCAGCGCGGCGCTCGGCGACACGAACGTTCGCCGCGGGGAGCGCGACCGCGACATTGTTCACCGCGAGCGCCGAGTGGCTGTCGAGATAATTGTATGCGGCCTCTGCCCCGCCCTCGAAGCTTAATGCCTCGGAGCGCTGCCAGCGGAGCAATGCGCGCACGATGCTCTCGCCACCGCGTGCATCGGCCGCGACCTCCTCGACATCGCTGCCGTCGTCGGAACGCTCGCTGGCGTCGTCCAAGCTGAAGCGCTGGAGCCCGGACAGCTCGAGCGACCATTGCCTGCCCAACCGGCGAGACCAGGCGAGGCCGATCTCGGCATTGTCCTTGGTCTCCAGCTCGAGAACCTCTTCGAGCCCCGGGGACGGCGCGAGGAACAGAAGATCGGTGTCGGCACGCTCGCTGTCGCGCTTTAGCGAGACGGTTAGCTGGAGGCGGCCGCCAGCCAGCGGTTGCTCATGCCCTGCCGAGAACTCGCCGCCACGGAACCCGTCACGCTCGTCATAGAGCGCGCGCTCGCGCAGCGATCCGTCGGGGTTGATGCGGGTGCGCGGGCCGCGGCCCTTTTCGTCATCGACGCTCTGATACAGATAGAAGGATCCCTCAGTCTGCGCATCCCCGCGCCGGCGCGAGATATTGGCGCGAACCGAGGGCGCGGTGCGGCCATCGCCATAATAAGAGAAGCTCGCCTCGGCCTGGGCGCGTACCGCCGTCTCGCGCCGCCGCACGACATTGGCGAGGAGGGGCGCGCCCTGCATGTCCACGCCATTCGCACCGCCGCGGATCAGCTCGATGCGCAGCACGGCGGCGGCGGGGATGCGTTTGAGGATCGCATCGAGCGTGTCGCCCTTGGCTGCCGAACGACGGCCGTCTATCAGCACGTTTCCGCCCGATCCGGCGAGGCCTCGCACTTCCGAATCGCCCGCGTCGAAAGCGAATCCGGGGATGCGCAGCACCATGTCATACGCCGTGGCGGGCTGCGCCTCGGCGAAGAAGCTTGCCGGAAAGACGAGCAAGTCCGACCTTGCGGTCTGCGCGGCGGCAGGCGTGGCGAGCAGCGCGGCGAACGCCAGCAAAGGGGTGGAGCGGATCATGCCGCCGCATTAAGCTGAACGAACTGACAGGAAACCGACGGGGGCCGTCAGCCTTTTGTCAGCGGCAACGGTGCAGGGGATGGCGATGAAAGCATTTCTTACCCTGTTCTCTGCCGCCGCGCTGATCGCTTCGCCTGCGCTCGCCCAGGACAAGAAGGCCAGGGACCGCGCCGATCAGAAGGCTGCGAGCGAAGCGATGGCGCGCGGGGAGATCCTGCCGATCGTGCGCGTGCTCGATATCGCAACCAGGCTCGTGCCGGGCGACGTGCTCAAGGTGAAGCTCGAGCGCGAGCCGTTCGGCTTCAAATATGAAGTGAAGATCCTTGCGAAGAACGGCCGGGTGCGGGAAGTCGAGCTGGACGCCCGCAGCGGCAAGCTGCTCCAGATCGAGGACGACTGACTTGGGTACAGGCCCCTGATGCGCGCGCTGGTGGTGGAGGACGATCCCGTCGTGGCGGGCGAGCTGGTCCGGGCACTCGGCGGCGCGGGCTTTGCCGTGGATCACGCATCCGACGGGCAACAGGCCTGGTTTCACGGCGATGTCGAGGACTATGACGTCGCGGTGGTCGATCTCGGCCTGCCGCGGCTCGACGGGCTCTCGGTGATCCGACGCTGGCGTGAGGCTGGGCGGCGCTTTCCGATCCTGATCCTCTCCGCACGCAGCGACTGGACCGACAAGGTGACAGGAATCGAGGCGGGCGCGGACGACTATCTGGCCAAGCCCTGGGAAATGGGCGAGCTGGTGGCGCGCGTGCGCGGGCTGGTGCGCCGCGCGGCGGGACGCGTTTCTTCGACGCTGCAGGCCGGCGATGTAACGATCGACACGCATCGGATGACCGCGACGCTCAACGGCGCGCCGGTGCGGCTGTCCCCGCTGGAATTCCGGCTTATCGACTATCTTGCGCATAATCCCGAGCGGGCGGTGTCCGCGGGCGAACTGGCCGAGCATCTATATGGCGCGGCAAATATGAGTGACGCCAATGCCATTGAGGCGCTTGTCGCGCGTCTGCGGCGCAAGCTGGGAGCAGAGACGATCCAGACGCGCCGCGGCTTCGGCTATCTGCTGGCGGCGTCCGCGACATGATCCGCAATTCGCTGCGCCTTCGGCTGCTCGTCGGCGCGGCGGTAGCGATAGCGGTGGCGCTGGCGATCGCCTGGGGGGCGATGGGATGGGTATTCGACCGCCATATCGAACGGCGCGTGCAGGCTGAGCTGACTACACAGGCAGTGCCGCTCCTCGCTGGGCTGAGTGCGGCGGGAGGCGTTCCCGCGCTCGACGAGGAGCCGGCGGACCCGCGTTTCGGCGTGCCGGCGAGTGGGCTCTATTGGCAGGTATACGCTACGAAAGGACAGTTGCGCTCGCGCTCGCTGTGGGATTCGCGGCTTCCAGCGGCGATGAACCCGCCGACCGATGATTGGGGCGCCCGCCAGGCGGCTGGCCCGTTTGGTCAGCAACTTCTGCTGGTCGAGCGCAAGGTTCGGCTCGAGCCGGGCCAGCCGCACGTGACGATCCAGCTGGCTTACGATCTCGCGCGGCTGGCGCCGGCGCAGCGCGAGTTCGGGCGGGAAATGGCGCTTTTTCTCGTGATCCTGTGGGTGGTGCTTGCGATCGCGGCCTGGGTGCAGGTGACACTGGGGCTGCGGCCCCTTGCCAGTGTCGAGGGCGAGGTGCGGCGGCTTCGGCGCGACGCCTCCGCGCGGCTTGCGGGTACGTATCCGCGTGAGCTGCGGCCGCTGACCGAGGCGATCGATGCGCTTGCCGGTGCGCGCGAGGCGGATGTCACACGTGCGCGCCGCCGCGCCGCCGATCTGGCGCACGGACTCAAGACGCCGCTTGCTGCGCTGGCCGCGCAGAGCGCGCGCGCGAGAGAGGCTGGCGCGGACGCGGCGGCCGACGGGCTCGACACGGCCATCGCGGCGGTTCGCGGCGCTGTGGACGGCGAACTGGCCCGCACGCGAATCGGCTTGGTTCAGAATGAGGGGCGGGCGACGCCCGCGCTTCCGCTCGCCGAACGGCTGGTGCAAGTGATCGAAGCTACCGAGGCAGGCGAACGCATCGCCTTTTCGGTGGAGGGATCGGCGGAGGCGATGCTGCCCTTTGCCGGGGACGATGCCGCCGAACTGCTGGGTCCGTTGCTGGAAAACGCCGCGCGGCATGCGCACAGGCGCGTCGTGGTGACGGTCCGCGCCGACGCGGGGGAAACCCTGGTATCCGTGAGTGACGACGGACCCGGCCTTGACGCCGCGCGCCATGGCGACGCGGTGTTGCGCGGCGCGCGACTCGATTTGGCAGGTGACGGCCACGGGCTCGGCCTGGCGATCGCGCGCGAGCTTGCCGAGGCCAGCGGCGGCATGCTGGAACTACGCCCCGGGCCGCTCGGCGGCCTCGAAGTCCGGTTGAGCTGGTCTCCGCAATCTTCCTAACGCTCACCTGTCCGCCAATTGTCATGAACCGGGGCTAGGCCCCGGCCGGATCGAAGGCGGGCGCCGTTCCAATGTGCAAGATAAATTCTATTCCTGTTGCAATATGGAATTTTTGTTCGTAATAGAGTCTCAGTTGGAAAGACTGGGGCAGGTGAATCTGCATCTGGCGAGCTTGGGGAGGATTGTATGAATAAGGTTGGTCGCAGGTTTGGCCGTACGCTGATCGGGGTAAGCGCCGCTGCGCTCGCAATAGCGATTGCCACGCCGGCCTTCGCACAGGATGCCGGCACTGGGCCGAACGTGCAGCAGGAAGATCAGACTGATGGGGCCATCGTCGTCACCGGCCAGCGCGCATCGGACCGCGCATCGCTGCTCAAGAAGCGCGATGCCGATACCACCAGCGAAGTCGTCTCGGCAAACGATGTCGGGAAGCTGCCCGACCAGAACGTCGCCGAAGCGGTCCGCCGCCTGAGTGGCGTCTCGGTCGCGACCGACAAGGGCGAAGGCCGCTACCTCATCATCCGTGGCATCGAGCCGAACCTCGCGAACGTCACGCTCAACGGCCAGACGGCTTCGGCGCCCGAGCCGGAGAACCGCAACGTCAAGCTCGACGATATTCCCTCCGCGCTGATCGGATCGGTCACCGTCATCAAGACATTGACCCCCGATCTCGACGCCAACGCAATCGCCGGCCAGGTCGACATCGACACCGTCTCGGCATTCGACAAGAAGGCGCTGTTCGCCAGCGCCCGCGGCATCCGCGCCTTGTACGAAGACACCGACCGGACCGGTCGTGAAGGCGATATCGCGCTCGGCGGCACTTTCGGCGCCAACCGCCAGTTTGGTCTGGTGGTCGCAGCAAACTATTCCAAGCGCCCCTCTTATTCGGAGGACGTGCTGTCGGGCGGCCGCCAAACCGTGGGCGGCGTCGACCTGCCGATCGAGCTCGATCAGCGCATCTACGATCCCGCGATCCGCACTCGCAAGGGCGCGGTAGCGAACTTCGATTTCCGCCCTTCGGACGACGTGAAGCTGTTCGCGCGCTTCATGTATTCGCAGTTCGGCGACAAGGAGACGCGCAACCGCTTTCGCTTCTTCTTCCCGACGACTGCGGCTGGCTATACCGGCCTGACCGCCGCCGGCGGCACGATCACCAACACCACGGCGCGCCGCCTGTTGCGCAGCCGCCAGGAGGTCACCGATACCAAGACCTATTCGGCCGGCGGCGAGTTCAACCTCGGCGGCGTGGGGATCGAGGCCGAATACACGCATGCCAAGTCTAACAAGAAGGATCCGATCCGCGACGAGGTCGAATATCGTTCCTTCACCGCGGCGGGAACGTACGGCGCGACCTTCACGACCGGGGACGGACTGCTCAGCAACTTCACTGCCAACGCAGTGGCGCTCAATCCGGCCAATTACCGGCTGAACAACTACAAACAGGTTTCGCGCCTGGCCGGCGAGACGCTCGACCAGTTCCGCGTCGATGTGAAGATTCCGTTCGACGGGCTTGGCGATGGCAGCTCCTTCAAGATCGGCGGCAAATATCTCAACCGCGACCGCTTCCAGGATCAAACCGGCCGCACGTTCAACACGACGGGCGCCGCGGCCACCCGGACGCTTGCATCCGATCTCGACCAGACGATCCCGACCACGTTCGACGGCACGCTGACCTTAGGGCCGACGATCAACATGGACTCGGTCCAGTCCTATGTCTTCGCAAACAACACCAATACCGGGCTGTTCACGGTCAACGCCGACCAGGTCTCGCAATCCAAGACCAACGATTACCAGGTCAAAGAAAAGGTGATCGCCGGCTATGTGATGGCGATCATCAAATCGGGCGGCCTGACGGTCATCCCCGGCGTCCGCGTCGAAAAGACCGACGGGAATACCTCGGCGGTGATCTACCGTCTGGGGGTGACCACGCTGGCGAGCAACTTCGACTCGTTCGGTCACTATGAATATACCGACTGGTTCCCGGGTATTAACGCCAAGTACGAGTTCAGTCGCAACCTGCAGGCGCGCGCCGCGATCACCACGGCGATCGGACGTCCGCCGTTCGTCAACCTCGCGCCGACGGTGTCGGTCGAAGGCGGACCAGCCGGCGCGACCGTTACGCTCGGCAATCCCAATTTGAAGCCGCAACGCGCCTTCAACCTGGACGCCGGCCTCGAATATTACTTCCCCGGCGAAGGCGGCATTTCGGTCTCGGCTTTCTACAAGCGCATCAAGAACCCGATCTTCGCCACCACCGCGCTCGGCCAGGCGGGCACGTTCGGCGGGATCGCGGTGACCAATTCGACGGTCAACTCGTTCGGCAACGGCACCGAAGCCGAAGTGCACGGCGTCGAGTTCGCGATCCAGAAGCCCTTCACCTTCCTGCCTTCGCCGCTCGACGGCTTCGGCGTGAACGCGAACCTGACACTGTCGGGCTCGGACCTGAAGGTGCCCGGGCGCACGATCAAGACGCCGCTGGTGGGGCAGGCCGGCACGATCGCCAGCGGGCAGCTTTACTACGAAAAGTACGGCATCTCGGCACGCGTCGCGGTCTCGTATCGTGCAGGCTATCTCGACACCGATGGCGGGCTCAACTCCGCCGACCCGACCGGTCTTTCGGATGGCTATTTCGGCAAGATCACCACGATCGATGCCCGCATCGGCTATCGCCCGGTAAAGTATGTCGAGTTGTTCGTCGAAGGCACCAACCTGACCGATGCGCAGGACTATTATTACTTCTCGACCGAATCGCGCTTCCGCGAAGCCGAGAAGTACGGCCGCTCGATGCGTGTCGGTCTGTCACTTACCTACTGATACCAAAAGGGCCGGGGTTTGCGCCCCGGCCCGAAACTTCCCTCCCGAATGCCTCCTTGGGGAGCCGGTCACCCGGCTCCCCATTTTTGTCAGAGGCGGACCAGCGTTCCGCTTGCGGCCGATTGCGCGGCGGCTTCGGCGAGCGCCAGGGCCGCGACGCCGTCGCGATAGCCGATCAACGGCTCGACCTTGCCTTCGACGATGTCAGCGAAGTGATCGGCCTCGCGGGCATAGGCGACGGCGTAGCGGTCGAGGAAGAAATTCTGCAGCCTGTCTCCGGTCGAGCCAGCCTCGCCCCAGGTCTCGACCGTGGTCTCAAGCTGGTTCTGGGCGCGGATCATGCCCTTCGATCCGAACGCCTCGATTCGCTGGTCATAGCCATAGCCGCTGCGGCGGCTGGAGGAGATGACGCAGAGCCTGCCGGAGGCGGTGCGGAGAATCGTCTTGGCGGTATCCGCATCGTCGGCCTCGCCGATTGCCGGGTCGATCAGCACTGAACTCGACGCAAAGACCTGCGTGACTTCTTCGCCCAGCAGCCAGCGCGCCATGTCGAAATCGTGGATCACCATGTCCTTGAAGATACCGCCTGATACCTTGACGTACTCGACCGGCGGCGGGGCGGGATCGTGGCTGATGATGTGCAGGGTCTCGAGGCTACCGACTTCGCCGGCCGCCAGCCGGGCCTGCAGGCTCGCGAAATTGGTGTCGAAGCGGCGGTTGAAGGCGAGGAACAGCTTCGCGCCCAATGCATCGAATTTCGCCGAGGCGGCGCTCGCTTTGGCCAGGTTCTGATCAAGCGGTTTCTCGCAGAATACCGCCTTGCCGGCTTCCGCCGCGCGCAGGCTGTATTCGAGGTGCGTGTCGGTCGAGCTGGCGACGATCACGCCCCTGATCGCGGGGTCGTCGAGCGCGTCGTCGAGCGTCGAAACCCGGGCGTCGTAGCTCGCCGCAAGCGATGCCGCGGCATCGGCAAAGGGATCGACGATGCGCGATAGGCGCAGGCGCGGATTGGCGGCGGCATTGGCGGCGTGGATCTTGCCGATCCTTCCGGCGCCGATCAGAGCGATGTCGTGCATTCTATCCTCTCTAGAAATGGAACGAATGTTCTCTAACCCATGCAATGGACAAGCGCGATAGTTGCGTTCCAAAAATCGAACAGATATTCCGCTTTTCATGACCGGGGAGGAATTTCAGATAATGTCCGACGCTTCGACTGCTCCCGCAACCGCCGAACAGCTCCGCGCCGAGATCGTGCGGCGCTACGAGACGCTAAGCAAGCGGCTGAAGCAGATCGCACGCTATATCCTCGACGAGCCTAACGATATCGCCTTGGAGACCCTGGCGGTGATCGCGGCCCGCTGCGGCGTGCAGCCCTCGGCGATCGTTCGCTTCGCTAAGAGCTTTGGCTTCGAGGGGGCGAGCCAGATGCAGCGGCTGTTCCGCGACGGGCTGCTCAACAACAATGCCGCATTGGGCTATTCGGAGCGCGTCCGCCAGCTCGGCGAGACCGCGAACAACAATGGCACCGATCCGGCGGGCCTGCTTGCCGAATTCGTCGAGGGCAACACGCTGGCACTGCAGAATCTGATGCAAACGGTGAGCGGCGCCGAGATGAAAGCAGCGGTCGATGTGATCGCGGCGGCGGAGACGGTCTATGTCGTAGGCTTCCGGCGCTCGTTCCCTGTCGCGTCCTACATCGCCTATTCGCTGCTCCAGGCGGGCAAGCGCACGATCTTCATTGACGGCGTCGCGGGCCTTGCGATGCAGCAGGTGCAAGCGATGCGCGACAAGGATCTGCTGATCGCGATCAGCTACCAGCCTTATTCGGAGGAGAGCGTCGCCATCGTCGAGGCGGTGCGCGCGCAGGGGCATGACGTGCTGGCGATCAGCGACAGCCTCGTCAGCCCGGTTGCCAAGCCGGCCCAGCATGTGCTGCAGGTCCGCGAATCAGAAGTGCGCAAGTTCCGCTCGCTCTCGGCATCGATGTGCCTGGCGCAGGCGCTGGTCATCAACTTTGCATTCGAAGCGAGCCGCAAGCCCGCGAAACGGCGAGCGAAGTCGGGTTAGCCCCACAAAAACATATGTTCCAACTGCAGAATATTCTGAAACAGATGTTGCAAATAGAACGTGGTTGGAATAGGCGTTACAGACCACGGAGAGGCGGTCTGAATTGAAAATGGCTGAGGGCATGGGGGCATCAGGTGGCGAGCGCCGCCTCGATCTGATCACGCTGGGGCGGTCGGCGATCGATCTCTACGGCGAGCAGATCGGCGGCCGCCTGGAGGACATGGCGAGCTTCGCCAAATATATCGGCGGCAGCCCGACCAACACCGCGATCGGCGCATCGCGGCTGGGGCTGAGCGCCGGGCTGCTGACACGCGTCGGCGGCGACCATTTCGGACGCTTCATTCGAGAGGAATTGCAGCGCGAGGGCGTCGAGACTGCGGGCGTGAAGACCGATCCGGACCGGCTGACCGCGCTCGCGATCCTCGGCATCCGCGATCCTGACACCTTTCCCTTGATCTTCTACCGCGAGAATTGCGCCGACATGGCGCTGGTCGCCGACGATGTGGACCCGGCGCTCGTGGCGCGGGCCGGCGCCTTGCTGGTCAACGGCACGCATCTGTCGCAACCGGGCGTGTTCGCCGCGAGCATGAAGGCCGCCACGCTGATGAAGGCGCAGGGCGGGCGCGTGGTCTTCGACATCGATTATCGTCCGGTGCTTTGGGGCCTCGCCCAAAAGGCTAATGGTGAGGACCGCTTCGTGGCGAGCGCGGCGGTGACCGCCGAGCTGCAGAAGGTGCTTCCTTTGTGCGACCTGATCGTCGGCACCGAGGAAGAGGTCCATATCCTGGGCGGAACCACCGATACGGTCGCGGCGCTGCGCGCGATCCGCGCGAACAGCGATGCGCTTTTGGTGTGCAAGCGCGGGCCCAAGGGCTGCGTGGCGTTTCCGGGCAATGTGCCCGATGATCTCGACGCGGGCATTGTCGGCCGCGGCTTCGCGATCGAAGTGTTCAACGTGCTGGGGGCAGGGGACGCCTTCATGGCCGGCTTCCTGCGCGGCTGGCTGCGCGGCATGCCGATCGACAAATGTTGCGAAATCGCCAATGCATGCGGCGCGATCGTCGTTTCGCGCCACGGCTGCGCACCGGCAATGGCATCGTGGGAGGAGCTTCAGGTGTTCCTGCGCGGCACCTGGCCGCATCGCTTGCGCGAAAGCGCCGAACTCGAACAATTGCACTGGTCGACCAGCCGGCACGGCGTGCATGACGAACTGACCGTGCTCGCGATCGACCATCGCAGCCAGTTCGACGATCTGATCGCCGATCTCGGCACCGGCGACGCCGAGCAGGTCGCGCACTTCAAGAATCTCGCATTGAAGGCAGTGCAGCGCCTCGCCAAGGGTGATCCGCGCTATGGAATGCTGCTCGATGGGCGTTTCGGCGCGCGCGCGCTCGAAGCGGCTGCGGATACGCCCTATTGGATCGGCCGCCCGATCGAGTTGCCCGGCTCGCGCCCGATCGAGTTCGAAGGATCGCCCGATGTCGCGGCGACGCTCCGCGAATGGCCGATCAACCATGTCGTCAAGTGCCTGGTCTTCTATCACCCGGACGACGATGCCGAGATGATCGCGCGGCAGGACCGGCAGATCCTCCGCTTGTTCGACGCATGCCGCGCGACGCGCCACGAATTCCTGCTCGAGATCATTGCATCGAAGCACGGTGCGGTGGACAGCGGCACGATCGCGCGGGTGATCGATCATGTCTACGCGCTGGGCGTCTATCCGGACTGGTGGAAGCTCGAGCCCGCGGAGGACAGCGCCACCTGGCGCGCGATCGAGGCGGCGATCCTCCGCCACGATCCCTTGTGCCGCGGCATCGTGTTATTGGGACTTTCGGCGCCGCAGGACGAGCTGCTCGCCGGCATAACCGCCGCCGCGCGCTTCGATCTGGTCAAGGGCTTCGCCGTCGGGCGCACGATCTTCCACGAGGTCGCGGGGCGCTGGCTTTCGGGCGAGATGGACGACAATGGAGCCGTGGACGCGCTGGCGGAGAATTTGCGCGTATTGGCGGATGCGTGGCGCGCGGCGCGCCATGTGAGGGAAGTGGCAGCCTGATGAGCAAGACGGTGCGCCTTACCATGGCGCAGGCGCTTACCCGGTATCTCGCGGCGCAGTCGGTGAAGATCGGCGGTGCGACGGTGCCGTATTTCGGGGGCGTCTGGGCAATCTTCGGGCACGGCAATGTGGCGGGCATGGGCGAGGCGCTGGCCGGCATGACCGGCGAGCTGCCGACCTACCGCGCCCATAACGAACAGGGCATGGCGCACGCCGCCATCGCCTTCGCCAAGCAATCGCGACGGCAGCGGGCAATGGCCTGTACCTCGTCCATCGGGCCGGGCGCGACCAACATGGTGACCGCGGCGGCGCTGGCGCATGTCAACCGGCTGCCGGTGCTGTTCCTGCCGGGCGACGTCTATGCGACGCGGCGGCCCGATCCGGTGCTCCAGCAGATCGAGGACTTCGCCGACGCGACGGTCTCGGCCAATGACTGTTTCAAGCCGGTGTCCCGCTATTTCGACCGGATCACGCGGCCGGAGCAGATCCTCGATGCGCTGCCGCGCGCGATGGCGGCGCTGACCGATCCCGCCGCTTGCGGGCCAGTGACGCTCTGCCTCTGCCAGGATGTGCAGGCGGAGGCGTTCGACTATCCGGACAGCTTCTTCGCAGCGAAAACCTGGAGCCAGCGCCGCGTGCGGCCCGACAAGGGCGAACTGGCCGCGCTGGCCGAGGCGATCAGGCACGCGAAGGCGCCGCTGATCGTGGCAGGCGGCGGCGTGATGTATTCGCGTGCCGAAGGCGCACTTGCCGCCCTGGCTGCGCGGACCGGCATTCCGGTCGCGGAAACGCAGGCGGGGAAGGGCGCGCTCGCCTGGGATCATCCCCAGGCCCTGGGTTCGATCGGGGTGACCGGGACGAGTGCGGCGAACGCGGCAGCGGAGGCGGCGGACCTGGTGATCGGCCTGGGTACGCGGCTTCAGGATTTCACGACCGGCTCGCGCACCTTGTTCGCGGGCAAGCGACTCTTCCAGGTAAATGTTGCGCAGCATGATGCGGGCAAACACGCGGCGGAGCCGGTGCTGGGCGATGCGCGCGCAGTGCTCGAAGAGCTGGGCGACGCGCTGGGCGACTGGGGCGTTTCGAGCGACTGGCGCGACGCAAATGCTGCGGCGGTCGGCGCGTGGAACGCGGTCTGGGATGCGGCGACGGCAGCAGGCAATGCGGTCCCCTCGGACGCGCAGGTGATCGGCGCGGTCTGGCGCCAGGCGGGCGAGGACGCGACGGTCGTTTGCGCGGCCGGCGGGCTGCCCGGCGAGCTGCACAAGCTGTGGCGCAGCCACCGGCCCGGCGGCTATCATGTCGAATACGGCTTTTCGTGCATGGGCTATGAAGTCGCGGGCGGGCTGGGGGTCAAGATGGCCGAGCCCGAGCGGGACGTTTACGTCATGGTCGGCGATGGCAGCTATCTGATGCTCAATTCGGAGCTTGCCACGTCGGCGATGCTCGGCCGGAAGATCACCGTGATCCTGCTCGACAACCGCGGCTATGGCTGCATCAACCGGCTCCAGCAGGGCACCGGCGGGCGGCCCTTCAACAACCTGCTTGCCGACAGCGCGCATGAAGCGCTGCCCGAGATCGACTTTGCCGCGCACGCCCGTAGCCTGGGAGCGGCAGCCGAGAAGGTCAGCGGCATCGGTGAACTCGAAGCGGCTCTGGTCCGCGCAAAGGCATCGCCCAAGAGTTACGTCGTCGTGATCGACACCGATCCCATGATCACCACCGAGGCCGGCGGCCATTGGTGGGACGTGGCGGTGCCCGAGATTTCACCCCGCGCCGAAGTTCAGGCCGCGCGCCGCGAATATGAAGATCGAATCTCCGGAGACAGAAAATGACGATCCGCTGGGGCGTGAGCCCGATCGCATGGTGCAACGACGATATGCGCGAGCTGGGCGGCGACACGACGCTCGACGAGCTGCTGGCCGACGTGAAGGAGATCGGCTTTGACGGCGTGGAGCTTGGCAACAAATTCCCGCGCGACCCCGAAACGCTGGCCCCGATCATGCGCGGCTATGGCCTCGATATCGTCGGCGGCTGGTATTCTTCGAACCTCTTGAAGCATGACGCCGACGCCGAGATCGCGGCGCTGGGCAATCACTTGGCTTTGCTCGATTACATGGACTCGTCGGTGTTCATCCTCGCCGAGACTTCCAACGCCGTGCATTGCGACCGCTATGGCAGCCGGCTCGACCAGCATCCGATCCTCGCACCCGGCGACTGGAGGCAGTTCGGCGAGCGCCTGAACACCGTTGCGCGCTACATCAACGATCGCGGGCTTCGCTTCGCGTACCACCATCACTTGGGCACGGTCGTCGAGACCAAAGACGAGCTGGAGCGCTTCTTCGACGCTACCCAGGATCATGTCGGGCTGGTGCTCGATACCGGCCACGCGCTGTTTGGTGACATTGAGCCGATCGACGTGATCAAGGCGCGGCCCGAGCGCGTGACGCACGTCCACTGCAAGGACATCCGCCAGGCGAAATATGACGAGTTCCGCGCCAACGGGACGAGCTTCCTCAACGGTGTGGTCGGCGGCATGTTCACCGCGCCTGGGGACGGGGATTACGACTATGCTCCGTTCATGCGAGCACTGGCCGATATGGACTATTCCGGCTGGATCGTGATCGAGGCGGAGCAGGATCCGGCGATCGCCAATCCCCGCGAATACAGCCAGCTTGGGCTCGATACGCTCAAGGCGCTCGCCAAGCAGGCCGAGCTCGCCTGATGTCGCTGCTCGTCCGCTCACATGCCGCCGATGCCGACGGAACCGTGCTGGAAGTCACTCCGGAGAGCGCGGGCTGGGAGTATGTCGGGTTTCGTGTGGTCCGGCTGGCTACGGGCAAGGGCTATTCGCATCGTGAAGCTGGCCGTGAGGCTTGCCTGGTGGTCCTTTCGGGCACGGTTACAGTCGAAGCCGGTGAGCGCTTCGAAGGGCTGGGTGGCCGCAAGTCGGTGTTCGAAGGCGCGGCGACTTCGGTCTATCTGCCCGCTGATACCGATTATACCATAACCGCGTCGAGCGACGCCGAAGTCGCGATCTGCACCGCCCCCGGGACCGGCAAGGGCCGCGTCCGCGTGATCCGCTCCGACAAGGTCGAGATCCGCGGAAAGGGCAGCAATACGCGGCACGTCCGCAACATCCTCTCGGACACGGACGAGGCCGAGAGCCTGCTCGTGGTCGAGGTGATCACGCCGGGCGGCAATTGGTCGAGCTACCCGCCGCACAAGCATGACCGCGACGCATACCCTGAGGAGACCTTCCTCGAGGAAACCTATTATCACCGCCTCTCGCCGCCGCAGGGCTTCGCGTTCCAGCGGGTCTATACCGACGAGCGCGACATCGACGAGACGATGGCGGTGGAGGATGGCGACGTGGTGATGGTGCCGCGCGGCTATCATCCGGTCGGCGCCCCGCATGGCTACGACCTATATTACCTCAACGTGATGGCCGGACCCCGCCGTAACTGGGTGTTCCGCAACGACCCCGCGCACGACTGGATCGTGCGTCAGTAAGGAAGACGAAGTGAGACAGATCGAGCAGTTCATCGCCGGGGGCGCAGCAGGCTCCGCGGGCGGCAGCGTTTCTGAGCGCTTCGGTGACGTGTTCAACCCGAGCACGGGGCAAATCCAGGCGCGGGTGGGCTTCTCGACGGTCGCCGACCTCGACCGGGCGGTGACGAAGGCACAGGCTGCGCAGCCCGCCTGGGCGGCGACCAACCCCCAGCGCCGCGCGCGCGTGATGTTCAATTTCAAGACGCTGCTCGAAGCTAATATGCAAGACCTGGCCGAGCTGCTGGCGAGCGAGCATGGCAAGGTCGTCGCGGACGCCAAGGGCGACATCCAGCGCGGGCTCGAAGTGATCGAGTTCTCGTGTGGCGTGCCGCACGCGCTGAAGGGCGAATACACCACGGGCGCTGGCCCCGGCATCGACGTCTATTCGATGCGCCAGGCCCTGGGCGTGGTGGCGGGCATCACGCCCTTCAACTTCCCGGCGATGATCCCGATGTGGATGTTCGGGCCGGCAATCGCATGCGGCAATGCCTTCATCCTCAAGCCTTCCGAGCGCGATCCTTCAGTGCCGGTGCGGCTGGCGGAGCTGATGCTGGAGGCGGGGCTGCCCGAGGGCATCCTGCAGGTGCTGCACGGCGACAAGGAAATGGTCGATGCGATCCTCGACCATCCCGCCATCGCGGCGGTCAGTTTCGTGGGTTCGTCCGACATCGCGCATTACGTCTACCGCCGCGGTGTGGATGCGGGGAAGCGCGTCCAGGCGATGGGCGGGGCCAAGAACCACGGCATCGTCATGCCCGATGCCGATCTCGACCAGGTGGTGGACGATATCTGCGGCGCGGCGTTTGGTTCGGCGGGCGAGCGCTGCATGGCGCTGCCGGTCGTGGTGCCGGTGGGCGACAAGACCGCCGATGCATTGCGTGAAAAATTGATCCCCGCCATCGCCGCGCTACGCGTAGGCGTCAGCACTGATAGCGACGCGCATTACGGGCCGGTGGTGAACGCCGCGCACAAGCAGCGCGTCGAGAACTGGATCCAGACCGGGGTGGACGAAGGCGCAGAGCTCGTCGTCGATGGCCGCGGCTTCAAGCTCCAGGGGCATGAGGAAGGCTTCTTCATCGGGCCGTCGCTGTTCGACCGAGTCACGACCGACATGGAAAGCTACAAGGAGGAGATTTTCGGCCCGGTCCTCCAGATCGTCCGCGCGCCTGATTTCGAGACCGCGCTGCGGCTTCCCAGCGAGCACCAGTACGGCAACGGCGTCGCGATCTTCACCCGCAACGGCCACGCCGCGCGCGAGTTCGCCGCGCGGGTGAATGTCGGCATGGTCGGCATCAACGTGCCGATCCCGGTGCCGGTGGCGTACCATTCGTTCGGCGGCTGGAAGCGCTCGGGCTTCGGCGATCACAATCAATACGGCATGGAGGGCGTCCGTTTCTGGACCAAGATGAAGACGATCACCCAGCGTTGGCCGGACGGCGGCGCGGGGGACAGCGCCTTCATCATCCCGACCATGGGGTGACACGCGTCGCTACGTAACATGCTCGCAAGACGCAAAGCGTCAGGGAGAGGCAAGATGCTCAAGGCTTTCGCGACGGGACCGGACCTTCCGCTACGCACCGATATCGACGTGGACTCGGTGTACCGCCGGCACCGCATGAGCATCATCATCGCGATCACGGCGGGCTATGCGGTCAGCTATATGTGCCGGCTTGCGATCAATGTGGTGAAGAAGCCGCTGATCGACGGCGGGATCTTCACGCCCGAGGACCTCGGCAATATCGGCTCGGCGCTGTTCTACTCCTACGCTGCCGGCAAGCTGATCAACGGTTTCGTCGCGGACCACGCCAATGTGCGCAGGTTCATGGCGATCGGGCTGGTGATGTCGGCGCTCTGCAACATCGTGATGGGCTTCTCGACCACCGTGGCGGTGGCGACGATCGTCTGGGGCCTCAACGGCTGGTTCCAGAGCTATGGCGCGCCGGCCTCTGTGGTGGCGCTCGCCAGCTGGTTCTCGAACAAGGAACGCGGGCGCTATTACGGCATCTGGTCCACGGCCCATTCGATAGGGGAAGGGCTTACCTTCCTGGTGACTGCCTCGCTGGTGGCGACGCTTGGCTGGCATTGGGGCTTTTGGGGGCCGGGGATCGCAACGATGGTTGCCGCCGTCGCCACCTATTTCGCGATGGCTGACCGCCCGCGCACGATGGGGCTTCCGGCGGTCGCCGACTGGAAGGGCGACCGCTACGAACCGACCGACGCGGAGGCAGCGGCACTTGCTGCGAAGCCGCCCAAGGGTGTTTTCGTGACTCAGCTCGGCATCACCAAGATTCCGGCGGTGTGGATCGTCGCGGTCTCGAGCGCGCTGGTTTATGTCACGCGCTATGCGATCAACAGCTGGGGCATCCTCTATCTCCAGGAAGTCCGCGGCTATTCGCTGGTGCAGGCGGGCTCGATGCTGACGATCAGCACGCTGGCGGGAATAGCCGGCGCGGTGGCGTTCGGCTTCATCTCCGACAAGTTCTTCGCGGCAAGACGTCCCCCGGCCAATCTGCTCTTCGGCATAATCGAGATCATCGGGCTGGTGCTGCTTTTCTACGGCCCTACGGGCGTGCTCTGGACGAGCCTTTCGATGCTGCTGTTCGGGCTGGGCATGACCGGCCTCGTCACCTCGGTCGGCGGACTGTTCGCGATCGACATCTGCCCCAAGCGTGTCGCGGGCGCGGCGCTCGGGATGGTCGGGGTGTTCAGCTATATCGGCGCGGGCATCCAGGAGAATATCTCCGGAAAGCTGATCACCGCAGGCATGACCAAAGTGAACGGGGTGAATCACTACGACTTCAGTACCGTCATCCTGTTCTGGATCGGCGCGTCAGTGGTGTCGCTGTTGCTCGCTTCCACCCTCTGGAACACGCGCTTGCGCGACTGAAGGAAATCCCATGAACCGTCGTAAATTCCTGTGGGGCGCAAGCACCCTGACGCTACTCGCTGGCCTGCCAGCCCGCGTACTGGCGGCAATCGCGCCGGGCTATCCGCGACTGCTTGAGGGGCCCATGATCGGGGCTTCGACAACCAGCGGTTTCACGGTGTGGAGCCGGGCGAGCGGCACGTTCGGCGTCGCGGTCGAATATGCCAGCGACCGGACGTTCAGCGATGCGAAGACCACGCCGATCACCCAGGCGAGCGAAGCCGACGATCATGTGACCCAGATTCCCATCGGGGGCCTGAAGCCCGACACGACCTATTATTATCGGATCAAGACTGATGGAATCGCCGACCGCAATCAGCCGATCCCGTTCAAGACGCGCACCGCGCCGGCGGGCAAGCGCCCGATCCGCATCGCCTTCGGATCCTGCGCGCGGGTGCAGATCGATCAGCACCAGCCGGTATGGGACGCGATCGCCGCGATGGAGCCCGACCTGTTCCTGTGGCTCGGCGACAATATCTATGCCGACAGCGACGCCGAGGCTGCGTTCACCGACAATTATGCACGCCAGCGCGCCGTTTCCAGCCTCCAGCCGCTGCTCCGCTCCGTGCCGCAATTGGCGACATGGGACGATCACGATTTCGGCTATAACGATTCGGACGGCGCCAATCCGGTCAAGCCGATGACGCTCAAGCTGTTCAAGCGCTGGTGGGCTAATCCATCGGCTGGGACGGCCGATACGCCGGGCACCTTCTTCCGCCACAGCTTTGGCCCGATTGACATCTTCATGCTCGACGGACGCTATCACCGCGACAGCCCGAACGCACCCGACGGTCCTGCCAAGACCATGCTGGGCGCTGGGCAGAAAGCCTGGCTCAAGCGCGAGCTCAAGGCGTCGAAGGCAGTGTTCAAGCTGCTCGTCTCGGGCACCGGCTGGTCTAAAGCCGAACGGCCAGGCGATAGCTGGGCGATGTATCTCGACGAGCGCAACGAACTGCTCGACTTCATCCGCGACAACGAGGTCTCCGGCTGCCTCGGCATTTCGGGCGACGTGCATATGGGCGAGGCCAATTGCGTGCCGTGGAGCGAGAAGGGCGGCTACGACTTCTACGATCTGGTCAGCTCGGGGCTCGCGCAATTGCTCAGCCCCAAGTTCATCGATCAGGCCCCCGAAGTGCGTCTGCGCGCGCCTTGGGTTGGCAGCGCCAATTTCGGCGTGCTCGATTTCAGCTTCGCGCCCGAGCCCAAGGTCGAGATGACCGTGCACAACGTGATCGGCTCGCCGGTCTGGGACCCCGTCGTCGTGAAGGGCGCCGATCTGGTGAACGGCCGGTCGAGCTGGAAGACGGCGATCGATCCCAAGGAAATGAAGCGCCGGGACCGCGTGGGGGCCGGGGGCAGTTACTATGGAGTGGAGAAATAATGCGTTTCGAAATGGTCGCGATTCCGCCCGAGGAGTTTGAGGCGATGAAGGCGCGGCTGCCCAAGGCGACCTCCGAAGGATTGTTCGACACCTACCGGATCAGCCAGAACACCTGGTATAAATTGCGCGACGGGCTGCCCGTGAAGCGCAAGACGATCGAGCAGCTGCGCGCGCGCTACGCGCAAGTCGCCGGAGAATGAGCAAGCGTCCGCTCCGGGTCGCGCTGATCGGCTCGGGCTTTATGGGCCGCGCGCATGCGATGGCGTTCGCGGCGGTGGGGCGGACCTTCGACCTCGCGGTAGAGCCCGTGCTCGAGATCCAGGCGGACCGCGATGCGGAGACCGCCGCCAAGGCGGCGGCGCAATTCGGCTTTGCGCGCTCGACCGGCGATTGGCGCGAGGCAGTGGCCGATCCCGCAGTCGATCTGGTCGCGATCGCCACGCCCAATCTGCTCCACGCCCCCATCGCGCTCGCGGCACTGGCGGCGGGCAAGCCGGTCTATTGCGAGAAGCCGCTTGCCGCGACGCTGGCCGAGTCGCAGGCGATGGCGGATGCCGCTACGGCCTCGGGTCTGCCGACCGCGGTGGGCTTCACCTATCTTTACAATCCGATGATTGCCGTCGCGCGCGACCTGATCTCCTCGGGCGAGATCGGCGAAGTCACTGCATTTCGCGGCATCCACGCCGAGGACTTCATGGCCTCGGCCGTTGCACCCTTCAACTGGCGCTGCGAGCCCGAGCAGGCGGGCGGAGCGCTCGCCGATATCGGCAGCCACATCATCGCGATGGCGCGGCATCTGCTCGGCGAGATCGCCGAGGTTTCGGGCACGCTCCACACTGCGCACCCGATGCGCCGCACCCCCGACGGGGTCGAGCGGGTGGTGCGCGTCGACGACCAGATGGACGCGCTCGTCCGCTTTGCCAACGGCGCCACCGGAACGCTCTCGGCCAGCTGGATCGCGACTGGGCGCAAGATGGGGCTGGGCTTCGAAGTGAGCGGCACAAAGGGATCGATCGTCTTCAGCCAGGAGCGCTTCAACGAGCTCCAGCTGTATCGCGCTGGGCCGGGAATCAACAATGGCTTCACCACGATTATGGCAGGGCCCGGGCACGGCGCCTATGGCGGCTTCTGCCCGGCGCCGGGGCACCAGATCGGCTATAACGACCTGAAGACGATCGAAGTGAAGGCGGTGATCGACGCGGTGCTCGGCGACTCGTCCAACGCCAAGGATTTCGCCGACGCGCTGCGTGTCGAGCAGGCCGCGGACGCCATCCGTACTTCGCACCGCGAGGCACGCTGGGTCGCGCTTGCGTGACGCGCCGCCGCCTGCTCGCGGGTAATTGGAAGATGAACGGCAGCCGTGGCGCGCTGCGCGAGGTGGTGGCGATCGACGCGGGTACGGCGGAGCTCAATGGGTATTGCTGGGGCACAGCGAATGCCGCCGCGATGCGCGGCTGAGCCACGCGGATATCGCATGCAAGGCTGCCGCGGCTGTGCCGCTGCTCCAGGTGATGGTATGCGTGGGCGAAGCGTGGCGGGGCGCTTCACAAAACGAGATCGCCAAGCAGCTTCGCGCCTCGCTACGCGATGACCTGGATCCCGCCCGCCTCTCGGTCGCCTACGAACCGGTCTGGGCGATCGGCACCGGAGATACGCCGCTTCCGGCGGAGATCGACGCGATGCATCGCCGGCTGCGAGATGTGCTGACGGCGCGTTTCGGCGGTGCCGGCGAGCAGGTCCGCATTCTGTATGGCGGATCGGTCAGCGCAGGGAATGCACGCGAGATCATCGCGCTCAGCCATGTCGATGGGTTGCTGGTCGGCGGGGCTAGCCTTGCCGCGACGACCTTTCTGCCAATAGCCGAAGCAATGGCCGAGGCCGCGATCGCCTGAGGCGCCCGCTCAGATTCGCGCAAGCGCTTCGAGCACGTCCTTCTGGATCGTCGGCGTGACGGCGAGCACCGTGCCGCCCATCAGGTCTAGCTCACCGCCCAAGGTATTGGTGACGAGTCCGCCGGCCTCGCGGACGATGACGACGCCCGCGGCCATATCCCAGGCGCTGACGCTCTGCTCCCAATAGGCATCGTGCCGCCCGCATGCCACCCAAGCCATATCGATCGCGCCCGCGCCCAGGCGGCGGATGCCCGTCACGCGTTCGGTGAGGCGCTGCATCTCCGCATGGAATTGGCCGTGACCGGGCTTGGTCGCGAAGGGGATGCCGACGCCCAGCACTGATTCGCCCAGCGTCGCGCGCGAGGATATCCGGATGAGCTTGTCGTTGAGCCACGCGCCCTGGCCCAGCTCCGCCCAAAACAATTCGTCCAGCAGGGGTACGAAGGTGACGCCAGCGATCGGCACGCCATCGCGCGCCAGGCCCATATTGACCGCGAACAGCGGCGATCCGGTAAGGAAATTGGTTGTCCCGTCGAGCGGATCGACGATCCACACATGCGAAGGATCGCTGCCCGGTTGGAGCCCCCCTTCTTCGCCGAGAAAGCCGTAGGTCGGCGCATAGGCCATCAGCGCGGCCTTGATCGTCTCCTCGGCGCGGACATCGGCCTCGCTGAACATGTCGGCGACGCCGGCCTTGTTCTGGATGGTTAGCGAAGCGATCCGGCCCTGGTCTTCGACCAGTCCTTCACCGGCTTGGCGGGCGGCGGCGATCATCGCCGATATCAGGGGAGACATGGTCATTCCTCATGAATATACATTCCGAACACACGTCAAATGGAAAATATTTTCTGGTTCGATTGCGTTTGTGGGCTAAATGTCAGGTTCGCGCGGCTAACAGCAAGGCCAGACAGCGAGCGGACCGATGGGGAGAGTGATATGACGAAGCGACTGCGGATTTCTTTGGCAGCGAGCCTGCTGTGCGGAGCCGCGCCCTGCGCCTATGCCCAGACCGCGCCGGTGCCAAGCGTTCCCGCCAACGCCGAGACCGCGGCGACGCTGGGATCGGGCGCGGACGGCGCGGTGCTGATCGGAGGGGCTGCCGGCAATTTCATCCTGGCGGGCGCCGAATCGGGCGGCATCGACGTGTTCGACATGAGCGGCAAGCGGCTCGCTTCGCACGCGGTGGGCAATATCCGCGCACTCGACAAGCGCGGCGATCTGGTGGTTGCGCTCGATGGCCCGAAGAACCTGCCGGTGCTGTTCCGCGCCAGTGCGGGCGGCGCGCTCACTCCCCTCGCATTGAGCGGCGTGACGCCGCAGATGACGGTCGCCGGCCTCTGCCTCGCGCGCAGCCACCGCGACGATACGCTCTATTTGTTCCTGCTCGGCGACGGAGGGGCTATCGAGCAATGGTCGCTATATGATGGCGCATCGCGCGGGATGGAGGCGCGGCTCGCACGCCGCATGGCGCTGGGATCGGAAACTGGATATTGCGCGGCCGACGACCGGGGATCGGTCTATGTCTCGCAGGAGGCCGTCGGCGTCTGGCGCTTCGCGGTCGAGCCTGAGGCCGAAATCAAGCCCGAGATCGTCGATATCGTCCGCCTCGGCCACATCACCGAGGAAGCCAAGGGCGTCGCGATCGCCGAAGACGGCCGGCTAGTGGTCTCCGACGCTTCGGCCAACCGGCTCAATTTCTACGATCCGCAGGCTGATCATGCCTATCTCGGATCGCTCGCTATTGGCGGCGGCGCGATCGACGGGGTCGAGGGTGCGGGTAGCCTCACCGTTGCGGGCGGCATGCTGATTGCCGCGGACGACGACAATGCGCCGCAAAACGCCAATTTCAAGATCGTGCCCTGGGCGGCTTTGCTCGATGCCGCGAAGCTGCCGGCCCGCGCCGCGCCGCCCGCCCCGCCGCGCATGCCGATCGTGCTGCCCTCGGCCGAGACCGCGCCCGTCGAGACCGGCGGCGACGCGGCAGACGATCCCGCAATCTGGATCGATGCGAAGGACCCGTCGCGCAGCGTGATCATTGCCACGCAGAAGCAATCGGGCCTTTATGTCTATGATCTCTCGGGCAAGGTGCTTCAGTTCCTGCCGGACGGCCGGATGAACAATGTCGATCTGCGCGAAGGCTTCAAGCTGGGTGGCAAGGCCGTCACCCTGGTCACCTCGAGCAACCGCACCAAGCGCAGCATCTCGATCTATGCGTTCGACCCCGCCACGCGCCGTCTCACCGATGTAGCGGACGGCATACAGACAACCGGGTTCGACGATCCCTATGGCCTGTGCATGTACCGCAGCGCGCGCACGGGGAAGCACTATGTCTTCGTCAACCAGGGCGATGGCGCGATGCGGCAATGGGAGTTGGTGGCGACGCCAGCGGGGAAGGTCCGGGTCAAGCTGGTGCGCGACATGCCCTTTGCCAGTCAGGTCGAAGGCTGCGTCGCGGATGACGAGACCGGGATGCTCTATGTCGGTGAGGAGGATGTCGGCATTTGGCGGCAGGGCGCGGAGCCCGCTGGCGGCCCCGCGCGCACGATGCTGGCGGCGGTCAAGGACAACCCCGCGCTGAAGGACGACATGGAGGGCATGGGCCTCTATAAGCTCGGCGCCAAGCGCGGCTATCTGATCGTCTCGAGCCAGGGCAATGACAGCTATGCCGTGTTCCGGCGCGAAGGCGATAATGCCTATGTCGGTTCGTTCCAGGTCGGCGCGAATGCGGGGGAAGGGATTGACGGCATCTCAGAAACCGATGGGTTGGAGGTTACCAGTGCCTCCGCAGGCGGGATGTACGCCAACGGCTTGATGGTTGCGCAGGACGGCCGGAACGTCTCTCCGCCCGAGCATCAGAACTTCAAGCTGGTGCCATGGGAGCGCGTCGCAAAGGCTCTGAAGCTGGAGACTCGCTGACTTGGCGATAGAGGAAAAGCTCCCGAGCCGGGCCGCTAGTGCTTGGCGCGAGCGGCGGCGGAGCCCAATTTATCAACGTTGGACCGATCGACGAAGAACGGGCCGGTAAGCACCGGCTTGCCTCCCCCGATGATGTTCCCCGTCCGGTGCTGCAAGGACAAGGCCGTGACGGCCATATAGCCCTGCAAGAAAGGCTGTTGGTCGATGGCCCATTCCAGAGATCCGTTTCGGATCATTGCTGGAATCTGCTCGTTGAGATCGAAAGTCGCTACTTTCGCCTTGCTGCCGAGGTCCCGCACCGAATCGCGGGCGGTCACCGCGAAGGGAGCGCCGAGCGTCACCACGAGATCGATGGACGGATCTTGTTTCAGCTTGGCGGCGATTGTCGATCGGACGGATGGCATGTCGGTGCCCATGACATAGACTTTTTCAAAGCGGCCAGGCGTGAACCCGCGGCTCAGTCCATCGCATCGCGCTTCGAGGGCCACATGGCCCTGCTCGTGGGCCACGCACAAAACGTGTTTCGCCCCGTCCTTTGCAGCCCGTTGGCCTGCCGCTTCGCCCGCTGTGCCATCATCGGAGCCGAAGTATGAGGTTACGCCAAGCGGCTGCCATGCGTCGATGCCGGCATTGAGCGCGACGACCGGCGTACCCCGCTCGACCGCCAGCCGAACAGCTGGTGCCATTGCCGAGGGTTTGGCAAGCGTGATGGCGATGGCGTCGATCTTGGAGTCGAGCGCGTTTTGCACCAGCGTCACCTGCGCTCCCCCATCGGGATCGCCGACATAGCGCAGCGATACGTTATTGCTGGCTGCTGCCGCCTCGGCTCCGAGCCGGACGAGATCCCAGAACGTATCGCCGGGCGCCGCATGCGTTATCAGGGCCACCGTCATTGGAGCGGCTTTCTGGTCGGCCTGCTCAGCGCCGGCTTTACCCCCTTTCGAACTACACCCCGCAAGAAGGGCCAGTGCACCGGCGAGCGTAAGCAGTTTTGCGTGCGACAATCGCTTGGTCATCTGTCGTCCTTCCCGGTCGCCTCGGTCTCGGGCGTTCGAATGGTGAGTTCATGCGAGAGCATTTCCAGTTCCGCGCCGCCAGCCATGCGGCGCGTAAGATCGTCCACGGCGATCTGACTCCGATCAAAGAAGCCCTGACTTTGTCCCCGTTGCAGAAGCAGGAACTGGTCGCCCACGGCATAGGCGTGATGCGGGTTGTGGGTGATGAATATTACGGCAACGCCGCGTTCCCTGGCGGCCCGAATATGACGCAGCACGACACCGGCCTGCTTAACGCCAAGCGCCGCCGTGGGCTCGTCTAGAATCAGGATCCGGGCGCCGAAGTATATTGCCCTGCCGATAGCGACGCATTGCCGCTGCCCACCCGAAAGACCGCTGATCGGCCGATCGACATCATTCAAGGCGATCCCCATCCCTGCAAGTTCTTCGCGCGCGATCCGCCGCATCGCGGCGATGTGCATGCGGGCGAAAAGCCCTTTGCCGGTACGCAGCTCCTTACCGAGAAAGAAGTTCGCCCACACCGGCATCAATGGCGCGATGGCGAGATCCTGATGCACGGTGGCAATGCCGCGCGCGATCGCATCTCTGGGAGACCCGAGTGAAACCGGCTTGCCATCGAGCTCGAATACACCCCCGTCGGGACTGTGGATGCCCGAGATGATTTTGATCAGTGTCGACTTGCCGGCGCCATTATCGCCGAGCACGCAAACCACCGCACCGGATGCGACTGCGAAGTCGATACCGCTCAGCGCTGTAACGGCACCGTAACGCTTGCCGATCCCCGTCAGCTTCATCAGCATTCGCGTCATATGCGATCCGCCCGCCAGCGCTGGACGCGCGTGTTGATCAAGATCACCGAAAGTAGCAGCGCGCCGACGAAAAACTTGAACCAGTCGGGATTCCAGCCAGCATAAATGATCCCCTGTGTCGTCATTCCGAAGATGAGCGCCCCGAGCACCGCGCCGACAGCAGATCCCTGGCCACCACTGAGCAGGCAGCCCCCCACCACGGCGGCGATGATATAGTAGAACTCCTTCCCGACGCCTTCGCCGGACTGCACGGTGTCGAAGGCCATCAATTGATGGATGCCAACAAACCAAGACGCAAAGCCGACGGCCATGAACAGCAGTATCTTCACGTGACGGACCGGAATGCCGACCGCTCGCGCGCTCGCCGGCGCACCCCCAACCGCGAATATCCAGTTGCCGTATATGGAGCGCCGCAGGACCCAGCTCGCTAGCAGCGCGAACGCCAGCCACCAGATCACCGTTATCCGAATGGTGATGCCAGCTATTTCGAAGCTTGAAGCGAAGACTGCCCGCGCACTTGCGAAGCCATCCATGTCGGCGATGGATCGGGTGGCCACGCTGCCGGTGACATATCTGGTCAGAGCAAGATTCAGTCCTCCCAGCATGAAGAAGCTTCCAAGCGTTACCAGAAAGCTTGGAATACCGGTTCGGACGACCATCCATCCGTTGAGCGCTCCGATGCCGAGCGCCACGGCAAGCGAGACTGCGATGCCTAGCCAGACGTTCGCCGTGAGCTCGTAGCTCAGCATCGACGCTAGCAGAGCCGCGCTGATTACACCGACCCCCGCGGACAGGTCGAATTCGCCACCGATCATCAGCAACGCCACTGCAATCGCCGGGATGCCGTAAATCGAGCTGACATAAAGCACGGTAGACAGCGATTCCAAATCGCGGAACGGAGGCGCTGCCAGAAAGAAGAACAGATAGACCAGTATTGCTCCCGCCAGCGCTCCCGCTTCGGGGGATATATTCCGCGCGAAATCCTTGCCCGTCAGTGCCCGAGTGAGGCCGAAGGGGGGCGGTAAGCGCTCCAGCGTGTCGTGTTCAACGCCAGTGTCAGACATTCCCCACTCCTAATTTTATCTGCTGGCGTCCTGAATGAGGTGTAACACGTTCATTCGATCTGCCGTCAATCTGGAATTTTCCATCCAGGAAGTTGAACCCTGTTTCTATCGGCGCCGCCGCTCACCCAATGCGCGCACGCGGATTTTGTGAAATTTTTTCAGTGACGTGCCGGGTGCGCTCGCGTACGGGCCATGCCTTATTGGGGGGGTTGGCGCTATTCTGTTCGCGTTTCTGCTTGCCGTCGGTCAGGATGCCGCGGCGCATTCGCAAGCCGCTCCGACCAGTCCCCCGGCAGACCTGCCGGTTGCGGAAGCGCGTCCCATGGATATCGATTTCGATCGCGACCCCGTGCTCGCGCTGCGCCGCCGCCAGACGGACCGCGAGAGCTTTCGCGCCGTAATGGAAGCTGCGATCGACCGGCATCCCGCCTTGCTCGAGTCAGAGGCACTGAAAGATGTCGCCGAAGTTCGCGTGCGTCAGGAGCAAAGCGGACGCCTTCCCAGCCTGGATGCGTCGGTTTCGAGCTATCGCGTGCTCTCACGCGACTTTTCCAACGATCCGAGCAACATCATCGAGCGTTCGCGCCCCCGGCAGCGCACCGATGCGCAATTGTCGCTTTCGCAGACCGTGCTGGACTTCGGCGCAACGGAAAAGCGGATCGAGGCTGCCAAGGACCGACGCCGCGCCGCATCCGCCGATTCCGATGGGATCGCAGAGCGCGTGGCGCTCGCGACGGTTTCCGCCTGGTACGAATTGTTCGGGATGCGTGCGCTTGTCGGGCTGGCCACGGCGTTCGGCGAGAGCCAGCGCGACTTGCGCCATGGGGTCGAGCAGCGCATTCGCGAAGGCGCATCGGCGGAAAGCGATCTGGCGCGCGTCGACAGCTATATCGCCAATGCGGACCGCCAGATCGCCGGATTCCGCCGCGCAATGGCCAATGCCGAAGCGCGGTTTCGCGAACTGACAGGGGCCGAGCCTCCCGAAAAGCTCGATCGCGCGCCCGTACCGGCGATGACGCTTGGCGATCGCGCATCGGCCGCAGACGCGGGAAGGGCAGCGCCAGAGGTTCGCAGCGCCGAGGCGAGCGCACAGGCAGCGCGGGGCGATGCCGGCGCCGTCAGGGCCAGCAAGCTTCCCAACGTTTCCGCGGGTATCGATGCCGGGCGCTATGGAGTGATCGAGAACGACCGCGATTACGACGTGCGCTTCCGCGTGACGCTTCGCCAGCGGCTGTTTGGCGGCACCGATCCCAGGACCGGCGAATATGCCGCCCGCGTGCGCGCCGCCGATGCCCGCTTCCAGCGCGTCCGTGAGGAATCGGCGCGCGATGCAGCGATCGCCTGGTCGGACGTGCAGGCGCTCGAACAGCAGCTTGCCGCGCTTGAGAGCGCCTATATCGCTTCGCGGCGCTCGCGCGACGTCATCGCCGAGCGGTTCCGCCTCGCGCGCGGATCCCTTCTCGATGTGCTTGGAGCGCAGGACGCTTATTTCGCCAGCGCCGCCGCGTATATTCAAGGGCTGACCGAGTTGGACGCCGCCCGTTACGTGCTGCTCGCGCGCACCGGCCGGTTGTCGCGTGAACTCGGCGTCGATCCCGAAGCCAAGGCCGAAGCCAAGGATAGCGTTCGATGAGCGAAGAGCATGTCGCTGTCCCCAAGCCCCGCTTCGCGGCCTGGCTCGCGGAGCCGATGAAGCGCAACAGCGCGACCTATTGGAAAGTCGCGCTAGCGGCGGTGTTCATCAATATCTTCAACCTGCTCACTTCGATCTTCTCGATGGTGGTCTATGACAGGGTAGTTCCGAACAATGCGATCAGTTCGCTGGTGGGCCTGTCGGTCGGCCTGGCGCTGATCATCGTCTTCGATTTCATCCTCAAGATGCTGCGCGCCTATTTCGTCGATCTGGCCGGCGCGGATATCGACCAGAATGTAGGCGAGCACGTCTTCGCGCGCCTGGTGGCGATGCGGTTGGAGCTCAAGCAGGGATCGACAGGATCACTGTCCAGCCTGATGCGCGAACTCGAAGGACTCCGGGAATTCTTCGCCTCCGCCACGCTGGTGGCGATCGTGGATGTGCCTTTCATCTTCCTGACCCTGATCGTGATCGCACTGATCGGTGGGCCGCTCGTGCTCGTCCCCGCAGTGCTTGCCGTGCTGGTGGTCATCGTGGGCGTCGTCACGCAGCCCGCGATCGAGCGGCTTTCGGCGCGGACGATGGGGCAGGGGATGGCCAAGCAATCGGTGCTGGTCGAGACCATCGGCAGCCTGGAAGTGGTCAAGGCCAGCGGCGCCGGACCGCTGCTCAAGCGGCGCTGGCGCGATGCAGTCAGCCAGCAATCCGAAAGCTCGATGCGCCAGCGGCTCATCGCCTCCATCGGCATGACCTTCGCTGGAACCGCGGGAACGCTCTCTTATGCCGGCGTGATCGTGGCGGGCGTGTTCCAGATCGCGGCGGGGGACCTTACGACGGGTGGATTGATCGCCTGCTCGATCCTCGCCAGCCGTGCGATCGCGCCGCTGGGCCAGATCACCCAATTGCTCACGCGCCTCACGGGAACCCGCACCGCTTATCGCCAGCTCGACGCGCTGATGCAGCAGCCGGTGGAGGGGCCGGAGAAAGATGGCCTCAAGCTCGCCAGGCCCGAAGGCAAGATCGAGTTCCGCAATGTCAGCTTCCGCTATCCGGGGGGCGCGGAAAAGGTGTTGGAAGCCATCAACTTCACGATCAAGCCCGGCGAGCACGTTGCGCTGCTAGGCCGGGTCGGATCGGGCAAGTCATCCTGTGCGCGGCTGATGCTCGGCCTGTTTCCGCCCGAGGATGGGCTCGTGATGATCGACGGCATCGATATCCGCCAGTTCGACCCCGAAAGCCTTCGCGGCGCAATGGGCGCGGCGATGCAGGACAGCGCCTTGCTCACCGGCACGGTGCGCGAGAATATCTCGCTTGGCCGCGAGGGAGTGGATGACGAGGAAGTGTTCCGCGTGGCTCAGGTCTCGGGCCTGCATCAATATCTTGGCCAGATAGCCAACGGATATGATTTGCGGCTTGCCGACCGCGGCGAGGGATTGTCGGGCGGTCAGCGCCAGTCGATCGCCATCGCCCGCGCGCTCGCCGGCAGCCCCAGGATAGTGCTGCTGGACGAACCCTCGAGCGCGATGGACCAGCAGACCGAAGCGATGCTGATCCAGCAGCTCCAGGAAGAATTGAAGGGACGCACGCTCGTGCTCATCACGCATCGACCGCAGCTCGTGCAACTCGTCGAGCGCATCATCCTGCTCGACAAGGGCCGGGTGGTCGCCGACGGCCCGCGCGACCAGATCATGGCGCAACTCCAGCGCCCGCGCGCGGTGGCCTGACATGGAGCATGCCAGCCTCGAGGAGCTTTCGGGCCGCATCAAAGCGAGCACCGCTTCGAACGTGCTGCTGTGGACGATCATCGTCTTTGTCGTGCTGTTCTTCCTCTGGGCGGGGCTGACCAAGATCGACCGCACCGTGCGGGCGACGGGACGGGTGATGCCCAGCGCGCAGTTGCAGATCGTCTCGAACCTCGAAGGCGGGATCGTTCAGGACATATTGGTGCGGGCGGGCCAGACGGTGGCGCGCGGTGACGAACTCATCCGGCTGGACTCGACTCAGTCGGGCGCGGAGCTGGGAAGCGGCGAAGCCACCACCGGCGCGCTCGGCGCGAAGATCGCCAGGTTGACCGCGGAGGTCACCGGCCGCGAGCCCGTCTATCCGGCTCGGCCCGATCCGGCAGGGCAAGTTGCGATCGAACGCGCGCTTCATGCCTCGCGGATGAACGAGCTGGCGCGAATGACCGAGGCCGCCAATGCGCGCGTGCGCCAGGCCGAGCGGGCAGTGGCGGAGGCGAGCGCGAATTATCAGGGGCGCGTGGCCCTGCGCGATTCCAAGATGGCGCAGCTCCGCACGATCCGATCGCTGGTCGAGCGTGGGATCGAGCCGCGGCTGAGCCTGGTGCAAGTGGAGGGTGAGGCCGCAGGCGCACGCAGCGACGCCGCTTCCGCCGCGGAAGGGATCGGCCGCGCGCGTGCGCAGGTCGCCGAGGCGCGCGCACAGATGGCGGTGTCGCGGCAGGAATGGCGCGCGCGCGCTGCGGATGAGCTGGCGACCGCGCAGGCGGAGCTTTCGGCGCGCAGCCAGGCGCTCCCGGCGTTGAGCAAGCGAGTGGAGCGAACGGTCGTCCGCTCGCCGATGGCCGGGCGAGTCAATCGCGTGCTCGTGGCCACGCGCGGCGGCAGCGTCCAGCCGGGCCAGCCGCTCGTCGAGATCGTGCCGGACGACAAGAGCCTGCTCGTCGAAGTGCACGTCCGGCCGCAGGATATCGCCGCGGTCCGCATGGGCCAGAGCGCCACGGTGGCGATCACCGCATATGATCGCTCGATCTATGGCACGATCGAAGGCGCGGTTACGCAGATTTCGCCCGACTCGGTTACGCAGGAAAAGACCGGCGAAAGCTATTATATCGTGCAGGTGCGGACCAGCTCGAACGGCCTGCGAATGGCGGACGGCACCATACGCCCGATCACCTCGGGCATGGGGGCGGAAGTGGATTTACGCGGGGAGAAGCGGACCGTGCTCGCTTATATCCTGACTCCGATCACCCGGCTAGGCGAGACCGCGTTTCGCGAGCACTGATCTCCATTTTGCGCGGCTTGCAGGGGCCGAGGCGCGCGTCCCGTTTTGAGACCGGGCCGATCGTAACAACTTCGCATAACCAGTTCTTTTCTGGACAGTAACGAACTCGTTGCCGATTGCTGGGCCGCGCCGATTTCGCGATCTGGCGGGCGCATTTACCCTTTTTGCACGGGAGACGGAAACAAGTCCGCAATTTAATAGCAATATAATGCGGCCTACGCTTTCGCCCATTATAAGAAAAATATACAGTTATATCCTGTTAACTATCCAGAGTAATTTGTTTATTCTTAAAATACCTGTGATGACGCAAGCTAAAACCACAGTATTATTTAATAATTGTAAGGAATTTTCATCGATTTTTATTCTTTAGAAAATGAGTTTCACTTGATTGACGTTCGCCTCACTTGATCGGTACAAGGCCGTCACTTTTATTCGGGTGGGGCAATCATGGCTACGTATAACGGCACCAACGGTGACGACGTCATCAACGCGGCTGCTGGCAGCAACACGATCAACGCGGGCAACGGCAACAACCGCGTCACCGCCACCGGAACCGGAAGCCAGACCGTCACCGCCGGGACGGGCAACGACACGATCACCACAGGCGATGGCAGCGACAGCATCAACGCCGGCGCGGGCAACAATGTGATCAACGCCGGCAACGGCAACAACAACGTGACCACCCTGGGCGGCAACGACACGATCACTGCCGGATCGGGCGACGACAAGATCGATGCCGGCGACGGGGTCAACGTCGTCAACGCCGGCGATGGCAAGAACGACATTCAGACCGGTTCCGGCGCAGACACGATCACCACGGGCAGCGGCGACGATAAGATCGATGCCGGGGACGGCGCCAACCTGATCCTGGCCGGCAGCGGCCGAAACGACGTCAGGGCCGGCTCGGGCGCGGACACGATCACGACGGGATCCGGCGACGACAAGATCGACTCGGGCGCAGGAAACGACTTCGTCAACGCTGGGGGTGGCGACGACAATATCAAGCTCGGAGCGGGCGACGACATCGCCCGGCACGTGGTGTCGGACAATCTGACCGCGAAAGACAATTATACCGGCGAGGACGGCGTAGACACGCTCCAACTGGTGCTGACCGCGGCCCAGGCCGCCGATTCGGCGATCCTTGCGGACATCCAGCGCTTCCGCGCCCATCTTGCCAGCGGTTCGAACGGCCAGTTCAGCTTTTCCGCTTTCGACCTCAAGGCGCACAAGTTCGAGAAGCTCGATCTCGTGGCTCCGGTCGATGCGAAGAACGACACGGCCAGCGTTTCGGAAGATGGCCAGACGACGATCGCGGTCCTCGCCAACGATGTCGATATCCTCGCCGCCGATTCGAGCGCGCTGCGCGTGATCAGCTATGACGCCGCGGGCCTTCCCGGCACGCTGACCCTGAACAACAATGTTTTCACTTTCGTGCCCGGCGCGCCCTACCAGAACCTGGCCCTGGGCCAGACCGCGACCGTCTCGTTCAATTACACGATGGGCGACGATCAGGGCTATACCGACACGGCGACCGTCACGCTGACCATCACCGGGGCGAATGACGGTCCGGTGGCGATTGTGGACGTCGTTTCCATCACAGAGAATCAGTCCGTCACCGTGGACGTGCTGGCGAACGACATCGACGTGGACAATGGCTATGTCCTCACACTGGTTTCGGCGAACGCGCCTACCGGCCAGGGCATTGCGACGGTCGTCAACAACAACCTCGTGTTCACGCCCGGCGCGAATTTCGATCATCTCGCCGCGGGCGCGACCCAGGCGGTCACCGTAACCTATGCGATGCGCGACCAACATGGCGCGACCTCCAGTTCCACGCTCACCGTCACCGTTACGGGGACCAATGACGGTCCGGTCGCAGTCGCGGACACCGCTGCGGGCACCGAGAACCAGACGCTGACGATCGACGTGCTGGCCAATGATACCGATGTGGACGACGGCCATGTCTTCGCGCTGGTCTCGGCTTCCGCGCCTGCTGGTTACGGCACTGCCTCGGTCGCCGCCAACCAGCTCGTCTTCACGCCGGGCGCCGCCTTCGATCACCTCGCGATCGGCGCGACTGCTGTGGTCACGCTAGCTTACACCATGCGTGACGAGCATGGCGCGCAGTCGAGCTCCACCGTCACCGTGACGGTGACCGGCACGAATGACGGCCCCGTTGCAGTAGCCGACACTGCGGCGGGCGCCGAAAATCAGGCGCTGACTATCGACGTGCTTGCGAACGACACCGATCTCGATGACGGCCATGTCTTCACGCTGGTTTCTGCGAACGCACCGAGCGGCCAGGGCGTGGCTTCGGTCGTCGACAACAGGCTTGTATTCACGCCCGGCACCAGCTTCGACGATCTCGCCGCCGGCGCGACCGAGACGGTCATCGTCAGCTATACCATGCGCGACCAGCATGGCGCGCAATCGACCTCGACGCTCACCCTCACTGTTACGGGCACGAATGACGGCCCGGTCGCTGTTGCGGACACCGCCGCGGGCACCGAGAATCAGACGCTGACGATCGATGTTCTGGCCAACGACACCGACGTGGATAGCGGTCACGCCTTCACGCTGATTTCGGTGAGCGCGCCGAGCGGCCAGGGCGTGGCTTCGGTGGTGGACAACAAGCTCGTCTTCACGCCAGGCACTAGCTTCGACGATCTCGCCGCGGGCGCGACCGAAATCGTGACCGTCAGCTACATCATGGCCGACGAGCATGGCGCGCAGTCGAACTCGACTGTCACGATCACCGTCACGGGCACGAATGACGGCCCGGTCGCCGTCGCCGACGCCGCCGCGGGCACCGAGAATCAGACGCTGACCATCGACGTTCTGGCAAACGATACCGATGTCGATACCGGCCATGTCTTCACGCTGGTTTCGGCTTCGGCCCCGGCCGGCTATGGCGCGGCGTCGGTAGTCGCCAACCAGCTCGTGTTTAACCCCGGCGCCGATTTCGATCATCTTGCGCTTGGCGCCACTGCGGTGATCACCCTGGCCTATACGATGGCGGACGAGCACGGCGCGCAGTCGAGCTCGACGGTCACCGTTACGATCACCGGCACCAACGACGGCCCGGTCGCGGTCGCGGACACAGCCGCCACCACCGAGAACGCCGCTATTACGGTGAATGTGCTCGCCAACGACACGGATGTCGACAACGGCGCGGTGTTCACGTTGCTGAGCGCCTCGGCGCCCAGCGGTAAGGGCGTTGCCACGATCTCGGGCAACCAACTGGTGTTCACGCCCGGCACCGATTTCGATCATCTTGCGGCTGGTGCAACCGAAGTCATCACCGTCCTCTACGCAATGTCCGATGGCCAAGGGGCGGAATCCGCTTCGACCCTGACGGTTACGATCACCGGCACGAATGATGGTCCGGTCGCGGTGGCGGACACCGCGGCGGGCACCGAGAATCAGGCGCTCACGATCGACGTGCTGGCGAACGACACAGATCTGGACGACGGCCATGTCTTCACGCTGCTCAGCGCGTCGGCGCCCAGCGGCTCCGGCGTCGCCTCGGTCATGGGCAACCGGCTCGTATTCACGCCCGGCATCGCGTTCGACCACCTCGCCGCGGGCGCCACCGCAGTGGTGACGCTGGCCTATATGATGGCCGACGAGCACGGCGCGCAGTCGAGCTCGACGGTCACGGTCACGGTCACGGGCACGAATGACGGCCCGGTCGCCGTCGCCGACGCCGCCGCCGCCACCGAAAACCAGGCGCTCACGATCGACGTGCTTGCGAACGACACCGACGTGGATGACGCGCATGTCTTCACACTGCTCGGCGCGGCTGCCCCGAGCGGCAGCGGCACCGCTTCGGTGACGAACAACCAGCTTGTTTTCACGCCCGGAACCGACTTCGATCATCTCGCTCCCGGCGCTACCCAGACCGTAGTCGTGTCTTACACGATGGCGGATGAGCATGGCGCGCAATCGACTTCGACCGCCACCATCACGGTCACCGGCACAAACGACACGCCGACCGTCACATCCGGAGCCGCCGCAGCGCGCGGCACGGTGATCGAGGCCGGCAATGCAGATGACGGCAGTGCGCTTGCGGGCACATCAAGCGCGACCGGCACGCTCACCGCGGCTGATGTGGATGACGGCGCGGCGCTGACATGGAGCGGCAACGCCAACGGCACCTATGGCAGCTTCGCCATCGGCGCGAATGGCCAGTGGACCTATGCGCTCGACAACAGCCGCAGCGCCACCCAGGCGCTGCGCGAGGGCCAGACGGTCACCGAGAGCTTCACGACGACCGTCCGCGATCAGTTCGGCGCGGCCGCGACGCAGACCGTGCAAATCACCGTGAACGGCACTAACGACGCGCCGGTGATCGTCCCCGGCGGCGGCGTGAGCGGCAATGGATCGGGCAGCTATGCGCTCCCGTCAAACGTCCACAATCACAGCATGGCTGCTGCCGTCTCGCTCGACGGGCTGCTTTCGCTCAGTTCGAACGGCAACATCGAAAACTCGACCACCGTTCCGCACGTCACCGTGTCGGCCGTGGCCGACGGCCAGACCGATTGGTACAGCTTCACCGTGCCCAGCGGTGCGACCGTGACGCTCGACGTCGATGGGGCGGCCTTCGACACATGGCTGACGCTCTACAATTCGAGCGGCACTGCGCTGGCCGTCAGTGACGATGCCGGCGGCGATCCGGGCAGCACCTCCGGTCTCGACAGCTATATCAGCACACAGCTCACCGCCGGCACCTATTATATCCAGATGGCACGTTTCCCGTCTGCATCGAGCGCGTCGGGCAGCTACAACTTCCATCTCTCGATCGCGGGCGGCACGGGCGCAAGCTATACCGACACGTTGGTCGAATCGGGCCATCTCGATAACGGTTCCGTCGTAGCTGGCGATGCGGCCGGCAGCGGCCTGGCGCGCTCGACCGATGTCGATGCGGGCGCTACCGCAACCTGGAGCGGCACGGCCAACGGCGCCTATGGCAGCTTCGCCATCGCGACGAACGGCGCGTGGACCTATTCGCTCGACAACAGCCGCGCGGCGACCCAGGCGCTCGACGAAGGCCAGACGGTCACCGAGACTTTCACTATCACTGTCACCGACGAATTCGGGGCAATTGCTACCCAGCCGGTCGTGGTGACGATCACCGGCACCAATGATCGTCCCGTTGCGGTTGCCGACACGGGCGCGACCACCGAGAACCAGGCGCTCACCATCGATGTGCTCGCCAACGATACCGACGTGGACGGCAGCGCCTTCACGCTCGTCTCGGCCAGCGCGCCGAGCGGGCAGGGCAATGCCGCCGTGGTCGCCAATCAGCTCGTCTTCACGCCGGGCACAGCGTTCGACCATCTGGCGGCCGGCGCCGTTCAGGTGGTGACCCTCAGCTACGTAATGCGCGACGAGTTCGGCGCGACTTCAACTGCAAACGTCGCCGTCACTGTGACCGGCACCAATGATGGCCCGGTCGCCGTAGTCGATACGGCCGCGGGCACAGAGAACCAGACCCTCACGATCGACGTGCTGGCGAACGATACAGACGTGGACGATGGTCATGTCTTCACGCTGCTGGGCGCGAGCGCGCCGGAAGGCAGCGGGCTGGCCGCAATCGTCAACAATCGCCTCGTGTTCGCACCGGGCGCCGACTTCGATCACCTCGCGGCGGGCGTCACCCAGACCGTCACGCTCACCTATACGATGCGCGACGAGCATGGCGCGACTTCGGCCAGCACCGTCACCGTAACCGTGACCGGCACCAACGATGCGCCGGTAGCCAGCTTCGATGCCGCAACCACGAGCGAGAATGCAGCGGTCACGATCGACGTGCTCGCCAACGATACCGACCTGGACGACAATCATGTCCTGACTGTCACCGCCGCAATGGTGGCGCCGGCGCAGGGCAGCGTTGCCATCGTCGCGAACCGGCTCGTCTACACGCCCGCCAATTTCGACCACCTCGCGGTCGGCGCCAGCGAGGCCGTGACGATCTTCTACTCGATCAGCGACGCCCAGGGCGGCCAGTCGGCCGCTACCGTGACGGTCACCGTCACCGGCGCCAATGACGCCCCGGTCGCCGTCGCCGATACCGCTGCGAGTACCGAGAACCAGATTCTCGCGGTGGATGTCCTCGCCAACGATACCGATGTGGATGACGGCGCGGTATTCACGCTCGTCTCGGCCTCGGCCCCCGCGGCGCACGGCGTTGCCAGCGTGCTCAACAATCAGCTCGTATTCACGCCCGGAACGGACTTCGATCATCTCGCCGCCGGAGCCACCGAAGTGGTCACCGTCAGCTATACGATGCGCGATGGCCAAGGGGCGGAATCCGTCTCCACGGCCACCATCACGATCACCGGCACGAACGACGCTCCCGTCGCGATTGCCGACACCGCGAACGCGACCGAGGATTCAGTGGTGACCGGATCGGTTGCCAGCAACGACAGCGATATCGACGATGGGGCAACGCGCAGCTTCGCCCTCGATGCTCCGGTTCCCGGCCTCACGCTCAACACCGATGGAAGCTACAGCTTCGATGCGTCGAACGTGGTCTATCAGGATTTGGCGCTGGGCCAGCTCCTCACCGTAGCCGCCAGCTACACTGTCACCGACGACAAGGGCGCAACCGCCGCCTCGACCCTGACCTTAACCCTCACCGGCACGAATGACGGCCCAGTCGCCGTCGCGGACGTAGCGGCGGGCACGGAGAACCAGACTCTCACTGTGGATGTTCTGGCCAACGACACCGACGTGGATAGCGGTCACGCCTTCACGCTGATTTCGGTGAGCGCGCCGAGCGGCCAGGGCGTGGCTTCGGTGGTGGACAACAAGCTCGTCTTCACGCCGGGCACGAGCTTCGATGATCTCGCCTCGGGCGCAACCGAGACGGTAATCGTGAGCTACACGATGCGCGACGAGCATGGCGCGCAGTCGAACTCGACGGTCACCGTGACCGTCACCGGCACCAACGACGGCCCGGTTGCTGTAGCCGACACCGCGGCGGGCACCGAAAATCAGACGCTGACGATCGACGTTCTCGCCAACGACACCGATGTCGACACCGGCCATGTCTTCACGCTGGTTTCGGCGAACGCACCGAGCGGCCAGGGCGTGGCTTCGGTGGTCGATAACAAGCTGGTCTTCACGCCCGGCACCAATTTCGACGATCTCGCCGCGGGCGCGACGGAGATCGTGACCGTCAGCTACATCATGGCCGACGAGCATGGCGCGCAGTCGAGCTCGACTGTCACGATCACCGTCACGGGCACGAATGACGGCCCGGTCGCCGTTGCGGACACTGCGGCGGGCACCGAGAATCAGACCCTGACCATCGACGTTCTGGCGAACGATACCGATGTCGATACCGGCCACGTCTTCACGCTGGTCTCTGCAACCGCCCCCAGCGGGCAGGGCACCGCCTCGATCGTGAGCAACCAGCTTGTCTTCACGCCAGGCGCCGATTTCGACAATCTTGCCGCCGGCGCGACCGAAACCGTCATCGTCAGCTACACGATGGCCGACGAGCATGGCTCGCAATCCGTCTCGACCGCGACGATCACCGTCACGGGCACCAACGACGCCCCAGTGGTGAGCGGCGCGGTTACCGGCGCCGCGACTGAAGACGGCTCGGCCGTGGGCCTCAATGGCCTGGCCAATGCAAGCGACGTGGACGATGGCGCGGTCCTCGCGATTACGCCGCCTGCGACACTGCCGGCCGGGGTCAGCTTCAGCGCGGGGACCGGCGTGTTCACTCTGGATCCGGCCAACGCCGTTTTCCAGTCGCTCGCCATGGGCGCGACGACGATTGTGACCGTGAACTATTCGGTGACCGACGGGACCGCCAGCGTTCCCGCATCGGCCAGCTGGACCGTTACCGGCACCAACGATTTGCCTGTCGTCACTTCGAACGCAGCGGCGGCCGCAGGCAGCGTCGTCGAGGCGGGCAGCAGCGTTGCCGGCACCGCGACCGCGACCGGCGCACTCGCTTCGAGCGATGTCGACACCGGCGCCACCGCGAGCTGGAGCGGCACTGTCAACGGCACTTATGGCAGCTTCGCGATCAGCGCGGCGGGCGTGTGGACTTACACGCTTGATAACAGCCGTGCCGCGACCGAGGCGCTGGCGCCCGGCCAGACCGTGACCGAAACCTTCACTGCGACCGTGACCGACGACAAGGGCGGAACCGCGCAGCAGACGATCACCATCCAGGTCGCCGGCTCCGAGGACAATCGCGCGCCGACGGCCGCAGACGTTTCCCTCTCCGGCACTTCGGGCTCGCTCGGTGGATCGGGTGTGGCGATCGCCCCCTATAATAACGGGTCGGGGATGATCTTCACCCGGCTTATCGACACCAATGGCGACGGCGTGGCGGACACCCCGGATGCGCCGTCGACGCTCTCCGGCGGATACGGCACCGGCCTCGCCACCGGCGATATCGACGGCGACGGCGATGTGGACATGGTCTCGATCAACGGCAGCCAGGTCTGGACCTACAGCAATGTCGGCGACACCGATGCGGACGGCCGAGTGGACTTCGTCAGCACGATGGTTTCGCAAAGCGGCAACGGCAGCCAGGACATCGGCCTCACCGACCTGAACGGCGACGGGAAGCTGGACATCGTCTACAGTTCGTATGGCTCGCTGACCGAATTGATCAATCAGGGCGACAGCGATGCGGACGGAGTGATCGAGGACTTCTCGAGCCGCAGCATCGCCACCAACGGCAGCAACGGCTATACTTATGGCATCGCGACCGGCGATCTCGACGGAGACGGCCTCTCGGACATCGTGATCCCGAATTACGAAGCCAATTGGTATGGCGGCCAGGCAGTCACCGTGATGTTCAACCGCGGCGATACGGACGGCGACGGCCAGATCAATTATGTCAACCAGGGCCTCAATCCGGGCACCATGTCCGCGATGGGCGCGTCGATCGGCGACCTCAACGGCGACGGCAAGGCCGATCTGGTCATCTCACGCTGGGATTATCAGGGCGTCCAGGTGATGATGGGCCGCGGCGACACGAACGGCGATGGCCAGATCGAGTTCGGCGTCAGCAATATCACCATCAACGATTACGTGATGGAAACCACGCTCGCCGATCTCGACGGCGACGGCGACCTCGATCTCTCTTCTTCGGGCGCCAACGGTTATGTGTACCTCAGCCTGAACCAGGGCGACACTGACGCCGACGGCAATCTCAACTTCACCACCACGTCCTATTACACGGGCTATGGCAGTTATGGCCTGGCAGTCACCGATCTGGACGCGGATGGCGATCTGGACGTCTTCGTGCCCAACCAGGGCGGCTATTGGTACGGCAACACCGCCGCCTATCTCAACAATCTCGGTGATACGAACGGCGACGGCGTCGTCGAATTCAGTGTGGTCCCGCTCTCCAACATTCCATCGGCCTGGGATGCGGAGCCGCTCGATGTGGGCATCGGCGGCGGGAGCGGCGCACGTGAGGACGGCCCAATAGTCACCGGCAGCTTCGTCGGCGACGACGTGGACGCGGGCGACGCGGCCAATCTCACTTTCGAGGTACTGACGCAGCCCGGCGAGGGCAGCGTGGTCAACAATGGCGACGGCACGTTCGGGTTCAACCCGGGCGCCGACTTCCAGGATCTGGCGCAAGGCGAGAGCCGCACGGTGACCTTCACGTATCGCGCGGTGGACAGCCATGGGGCCGGCTCGCAGCCGGCAACCGTGACGGTCAGCGTCGCCGGAACCAACGATGCCCCGGTCTCCACTTCCACGCCCGCGGCGCGCGTCGGCTCCGTCACCGAGGCAGGCGACCTGGATAACGGTACAGACGTGGCAGGTACGCCATCGACGACCGGGACGCTCTCCGCGTCCGATGCCGATAACGGCGCGAGCCTCACCTGGTCGCTCCCGGCCAGCGGTGGCAACGGCACCTATGGCACCTTCGCGCTCACCAATGCGGGCGCATGGACCTACACGCTCGACAACAGCCGCGCGGCGACCCAGGGTCTCGCGGAGGGCCAATCGGTCACCGAGACCTTCACGGTGCGCGTCACCGATGAAAAGGGCGGCTTCGCGACCGAGCAGGTCACGATCACCGTCAACGGCACCAACGACGCCCCGGTTGCAGTGGCCGATGCCGGCCCCGGCGTGATCGGCGCGACGGCCATCGGCCCGGAGTTCCAGGTCAACAGCACGACCTATCAGAGCCAGTATCAGTCGAGCATCACTGGCTTGGCCAATGGCGGGTTCGTCGTTACCTGGACCGACCAGAGCAACGGCCAGAATGGCGATTGGGCGAATATTTCGGCGCAGCTCTACAACGCAGCCGGCCAGCGCGTGGGCAACGAGTTCCGCATCAACGCGACCACCACCAACGGCCAGTACGAGCCCAGCACGACTGCGCTCGCCTCGGGCGGGTTCGTCGTCACCTGGCAGGACGACAGCCAGCAGTTCGGCGACAATAGCAGCCTCGCGACCATCGCCCAGATTTTCGACGCATCGGGGCAGCGCGTGGGAAGCGAGTTCCGCGTGAACACCGCGACCACCCACGCACAATATCAGGCGGAAGTCACAGCGCTCGCCTCGGGCGGGTTCGTCGTGACTTATGCGGATCAGAGCCCGCACAACAATGGTGGCCAGGAATACACCAACATCAACTTGCAGATATTCAACGCCAGCGGCCAGCGAGTGGGCGGCGAAATCGTCGCCAACCTCACTACTATCTACGACCAGTATGAACCCACGATCACGTCGCTGTCCGACGGCGGATTCGTGATCGCGTGGCGGGATAGCAGCCAGCAGGGCGGCGATACCGATACCGGAATTCGCGCCCAGCGGTTCAATGCTTCGGGTGCGCGCGTCGGCAGCGAAATCCTCGTCAACACCACTACCCAGGGCTATCAGGGCGAGCCGGCAATGACGGCATTGTCGAATGGTGGGTTCGTGGTCACCTGGCAGACCCAGGGCACCGGGAACAACCAGGACTATGAGAACGTCATGGGCCAGGTTTTCAACGCCCAGGGCCAGCGGGTGGGCGGGGAGTTCCAGGCGAACTCCGTGGTGGTCGGCAGCCAATATCAGTCGGCGATCACGGCGCTTCCCAATGGCGGCTTCGTCATCACCTGGATCGATAACAGCGCGCATTACAACAACAACAATGGCAGCACCGATTATAGCGATATCCGGGCGCAGGTATTCGACGGCAGCGGCCAGGCCGTGGGCAACGAGTTCGTAGTCAACAGCTTCCGCAACTACGACCAAAGCGAGCCGGCGATCACGACGCTGGCCAACGGCACGATCGTCATCAGCTGGACCGACAACAGCGGCCAGAATGGCGACAATAGCGGCGGGGCGATCCATGCCCAGATCTTCAGCTTCCTGACCTATCCGGAAAACGATCCGATCACCTTCGATGTGCTCGCCAACGATACCGACATCGATGCCGGCGCGGTCCTGACGCTGACGTCAGTGAGCGTTCCGAACGGGCGCGGCACGGTCTCGATCGTCGATAACAAGGTCGTCTACAATCCGGGCACCGTCTTCGATCACCTGGCGGCGCGCGACACCGAGAGCGTGACTGTCACCTACACGATGCGCGACCAGTTCGGCGCGACTTCGGGCTCAACGCTGACGATCACGATGACGGGCACCAACGACGCACCTGTCGTGAGCGGCCCGGTGACGGGCACGGCCATTGAGGATGGCGCGAGTTCGACGCTCGACGCCTTCGCCAACACCAGCGATGTGGACGACGCGACGATCTTCACTGCGGTGCTGCCGAGCACGCTGCCGTCGGGCGTCACTTACAACGCAGCGACCCACAGCTTCACGCTCAATCCGGGTGCCGCGGCCTATCAGTCGCTCGCTCCGGGCCAGACGACCACGGTCACGGTCAATTACGGCATCACGGACGGTATCGCCACGACTCCGGCTATCGCAAGCTGGACCGTCACGGGCACCTATGACGGTCCCGCCGTAAGCGGCAACTCTACCGCCACGGTCGCCGAAGACGGCGCGGCCTCCACGATCAGCGGTCTTGCAAGGGCAAGTGCGATCGATTCGGGCAGCACCGTCTCGGTCACGAACGTGCCGGCGACCCTGCCGGCCGGCGTGACTTACAACGCCGCGACCCAGAGCTTTACGCTCGACACCGCAAATGCGGCATATCAGTCGCTGGCTACAGGCGCGACGACGACCGTTACGGTCAGCTATGGCGTCACCGACGGCACCACCACAGTCCCGACCGCCATAGTCTGGACGGTGACGGGCACCAACGACACGCCGACTGTGAGCGGCGCGGTGACCGGCGCTGCTACCGAGGATGGCGCTAGCGTCACGCTTTCTGCGCTGACCGGTGCCGCGGATGTGGACACCGGAACAACGCTGTCGGTCACCAGCATCGGCGCACTGCCGGCTGGCGTGACTTATAATGCCGGGACACAGAGCTTCACGCTCGATCCCGCTAATGCGGCCTATCAGTCGCTCGCTGCGGGCGCGATGAACACGGTCACGGTCAATTACCGGGTCAGCGACGGCGCCGCCTCGGTCGCGCAGACCGCGAGCTGGGTCGTCACGGGCACGAACGACGCGCCTGTAGTGAGCGGCGCTGCGACCGGAACAGCGACCGAAGACGGCGCTTCGTCCGTCATCAACGCGCGCGCCCAGGCATCCGACGTCGATGCCGGGACGACGCTGACCGTAACCGATGTTCCAACGACTCTGCCGGCAGGCGTCACCTATAACGCCGCGAACCAGACCTTCTCGCTCAATCCTGCGGACGCGGCCTATCAGTCGCTTGCCGCCGGCGCGACGACGGTCGTCACGGTCAGTTACAGCGTCAGTGACGGCACGACTTCGACGCCCGCTTCGGCGCGCTGGACGATCACCGGCACCAACGACGCGCCTTCCGGAGCCGGCGCCACGCTGAGCGTCAACGAGGATGTACCGCTGACGCTGACGGCCGCGAACTTCGGCTTCTCGGATGCCGAGGGCAACGCGCTCTCCGCGGTCGTTATTACGACCTTGCCGAGCAACGGCGTGCTCCGTCTCAACGGCACGGCGGTGACGGCAGGTGCGGTGGTTTCGGTCGGTGCAATCAACGCGGGCCAACTCATCTTCACCCCGGCCGCGAACGCCAGCGGAAGCGGCCATGGGAACTTCACCTTCCAGGTCCGCGACAATGGCGGCACCGCCAACGGCGGCCAGGATACCGATCAGTCGCCGAACACCCTGATCATCAACGTGAATCCGGTTAACGATGCGCCAGTGGGCATCAACACGACGGTCGTCGTGCTCGAGGATACGACGTACACGCTGGCACGCGCCGATTTCGGGTTCACCGATGTGGAAGGCAACGCCTTGCTCGCGGTCAAGATCGCCGCGCTGCCCACGGGCTCGCTGCGGCTCAACGGCACCGCCGTCACTGTAAACCAGGTCATCACCGTTGCGGACATCGATGCGGGCAAGCTGACCTGGATCCACGTTCCGAACGCCACCACCAGCGCGGCCTTCTCGTTCCAGGTGCAGGACGATGGCGGCACCGCGAATGGCGGCGTCGATCTGGATCAGTCGAGCAATGGGCTGACGTTCCAGACCACGCCAGTCAATGATGCTCCGGTAGGCGCGGATCGCACCATCACCGCGACCGAAGACACCGCGCTCACGCTGACGACGGCGAACTTCGCGTTCACCGACACTGAGAGCAATGCGCTCGCTTCGGTGACGATCACGACCGTTCCGGCCGCGGGCACCCTGGCGCTCAACGGCGTCGCCATCACGGCCGGCCAGCTCGTTACCGCCGCCGATATCACTGCGGGCAAGCTTGTCTTCACGCCGGCGACGAACGCCAACGGCGCCGGCTATGCCAGTTTCACCTATCAGGTGCAGGACAATGGCGGGACCGCCAATGGTGGCCAGGATACCGATCAGTCGCCCAACACGATGACGATCAACGTCACCGCGGTGAATGATCCGGTCACCGACTTGAGCATGGCAGTCAACCCGGTGCCGGAGAACGTGCCGAGCGTGGTCGTCGGCGTCCTGTCCGCGACCGATGCGGACGTTGCCGATACGTTCACCTATTCGATCCGTCCGGGCCTTGATGGCGCATTATTTACGATCGTAGGCAACGAGCTGCGAGTCGGCGGCACCGGCCTTGATTACGAACAGGCGACGACCCGCCAGGTCACCGTGCGTGCCACCGACGCGGCGGGTTCGTTCTACGACCGGGTGTTCACGATCCAGGTGCTCGACAGCAACGAGATTACGCTAACGACGGGCAGCGACGTGGCGAATGCCGGTGCGACCAACGACCAGGTGCTCGCGAATTCGCTGACGCTCAACACCGGCGATCAGATCACCACCGGCGGCGGGACCGACGAATTGCTCCTGTTCGGCGGCGGAGCGTTCAACCTCTCGACTCTGGCGGCCTATTCGGGGATCGAGACGGTCCGCCTGATCAACCTGACCGCCAACACAGCAACGCTCACGCTCAAGGCAGGCGTCCAGAACGATGTCGTGGTCAGTGGCACGGGCAACACCACCACTATCCTGAACAATCTGGCCAGCACGTTCACCGGCGCCGACGGCGCCGATACCGTAACCGCGGGGACCGGCAACGTCGTCATCAACACCGGCAACGGTAACGACATCGTCACCACCGGCAGCGGCACCGCCAGCGTCAATACGGGGTCCGGGTTCGACACCGTCACGACGGGTGCAGGCGCGGCCACCGTGCTGACCGGAGACAGCAACGATACCGTCACTCTCGGCACCGGCACGGCGACCGTCGATACCGGCACCCAGGACGATACCGTCAACCATAATGGCGGCGCGGCCACGATCGAAACCGGTCAGGGCAACGACGTAATTCGGTTGGGCAGCGGTCTGGCCACCGTCCTGGCCGGGACCGATCAGGACACGATCCTCTATGACCAGAACGGCTTCAATGCCGCGCAGACCATCGACGGCGGCCTCGGCACAGACACGCTGCAGGTCAACGGCATCCGTGACCTGACCGGGGCGACGCTTACCAACCTGGAAACGCTGAGCGCGCAGGGCCAGGTGACGATGACCGCGGCCCAGCTCGCGCAGTTCACGACGATCACCGGCAGCACCGCTGGCCGGGTGACGATCGCCGACGCCACGCTCGACTGGACCGGCAAGACGCTCATCAATGCGACTCTCTACAGCACCAATGCGACCGGCACCCTGTTCAAGGTTTCGAGCGCCACGGCGGCGCTGCAAATCTATGGTGGCAATGGCAATGACACCGTCCAGGTGGTCGGCGCGGCGCTGACTGCCGACCAGCGCGATTATCTGTTCGCGGTCTCGTCGATCGAGACCTTGATCGACAGCAGCGGGACCTATGCGGCCCCGGTGTCGGGCGGCAATCTGATCAGGCTGACCACGGGCACGGATACCGTCGTGGCCGATCCCGGCGACGTGACCGTCAACGCGACCGCGCTGACGCTCAACGCCGCCGACGTGCTCGCCGGCGGGGCCGGGACCGACACGCTGGCGATCTACGGCACGGGCACCTTCAACCTCAATTCGTTCAACGTGACCGGGTTCGAAGAGGTCAAGCTGGTCAACAACACGACCACCACGGTGTCGCTCACCTTGAAGACCAACGAGACGACCAACATCACCGCGACCGGCACTGGCGGGGTCACCGCTCTGCTGAACAACATGGCCAGCACCGTCACGCTGGCCGGCGGCGGCGACACGGTCCAGAACGGAACCGGCACTGCGACGATTTCGACGGGCGCCAATGGCGACACGGTCTTCATGAATTCGTCCGGCGGGGGGACGATCGACACAGGGATCGGCAACGACAACGTCTATCTGGGCACCGGCCTCGTCACGGTCGACATGGGTGCCGACACCGATCAGCTGCGGCTCGACCAATACGGCTTCAACGCCAGCTCGTCGGTCAATGGCGGCAGTGGTTTCGATTACCTGTACCTCTTCGGCAATCGCGATCTGACTGCGACGTCGATCAGCAACTTCGAATATCTGTCGACCAGCGGCGACATCCGCATCACCACCGCGCAGCTGGCCCAGTTTCAGCAGTTCGGCGGCAGCGGCTGGCAATCGAAGGTCACGTTTGGCGAAGCCCTGGTCGATCTGACCAACAAGTCGGTCAGCAATGCCTATTTCGCAAGCTTCAACGCCACCGGCACGACGTTCAAGGTCAACAGCGCGGCGATGGCGACAGCGGTTCAGGGCGGAGCAGGCAATGACACGATCGATGCCGCGACGATCACGCTCAGTGCTGCCGACCGGGAGTTCATCTTCGCGACCAGTGCGGTTGAGACGATCATCGATTTCTCGGGCACCTATACGGCTCCGGCGGCAACTCCCGGCACGATCAAGCTGACGACAGGCAACGATACGCTTCCAGCTCTTCCCGACAGCCAGACGATCATCGCCACATCGGCGACGCTGACCAACGGCGACAACCTGGCGGCCGGGGCGACGGGCACCGACGAACTCAAGCTTTACGGCGGTGGGACCTTCAACTTCGGTGCGCTGGCCGGCTTCTCCGGGTTCGAGCTGATCACGCTGATGAACAATTCGGTGAATAGCGCCACCGTCTACTTCCGCAGCGGCGTCACCACGACCTTCGTGTCGAACAGCAATACCCAGGTCGACGTGTTCGCTAGCGATTCGACCTCGACGATCACCTGCGGTAACGGATCGGACTATATCCGCCTGGCCAACGGCAACAGCACGATCAACACCGGCAACAGCACCGACGTCGTGTGGATGCAGGGCACCGGCACGGCGAATGTGAACATGGGGGCCGGCAACGATGAGCTCCACCTCGGCAATGGCATCGCCGTCGCCGATATGGGCGCCAACGACGATTATGTCCGCGATACCTACGGCTTCGCGGCAGGCAGCGTCCTGGATGCCGGCACGGGCTTCGATTACTTCCGCATCATCGGCACCCGCGATCTGACCACCATCACGTTGTCCAACTTCGAATATCTCTCGCTCGACAGCACCACGGCCACGGTGAAGATGTCGGCCGCGCAGGTCGCGCAGTTCACCTACGTGTACGGCCAGACGGGGTCGAAGATCACCACGGCGGACGCCGTGTTCGACTTGTCGGGCAAGAACACGGGCACCGTCTCATTCCTCAGCGAGAACGCGGCCGGCACCTTGTTCAAGGTGTCGAACTCCGCCGCCGGGTTCCAGGTGGTCGGCGGTTCGGGCCAGGACGGGATACAGGCAGTCGGCTTCACCTTCACGCTGGATCAGCGCACCGCGCTGCTCAACGGCGCGTCGGTGGAGTACATCATCGAAGGCAACACGATCTATGGCGGCAGCGGCAACAACACGCTGACCGGCACGGCTGCGGCTAACACGATCTATGGCAATGGCGGGGACGATACGGTCGATGGCGCGGCCGGGGTGGACTCGCTTTACGGCGGCGACGGCAACGACGTGTTTGTATTCCGTTTCGGCGAAAGCGATGGCGACCATGTCCTCGACTTCAGCGGCAACGGCGCAGGCATCGGAGATTCGCTCCAGTTCGTAGGCTATGGCGCTGGGGCGACCTTCACGCAGATCGACGCCACGCATTGGCAGGTGAATTATAACGCCGGCGCGTCGCACGACGTGATCACGTTCGACAACGCCCCCGCGATCAACACGGCGGACTTCACCTTCGTTTAGAGCGATAAGGGCCGCTTTTCTCACGGAGAGCGGCCTGGTCCACAGTATCAGAGCGTATAGTGAGTAGGTGCAGGGTTGCGTAAAGGCCTGTTGAGTTCGGGGCGGCGGTGGGAGGCCGCGTCCATCGGAAGCCGCCACGTAGGGACAGCCCGATGATCCCCAGCGGCACCCACGCGCCAGACGTGCCCGCGACCGTATTCGAAGGCCCCGCGAACACCGCCCTGCGCTATGAGCGCCCCGATCCGCGCGTCATCGACTTCGTTTCCGATTATTATGTGCTCGATTCGGACGGGCCCCATGCCCTGGGGGCCATCGAATGGAGCATGCCGGGACCGGCCAACATCCGGCTGTTCATGGATGAAAGGCCGGTCAACGTGGCGATCGGTTCGCGCGTTTTCGCGCCCACGCCCCATGTCGCACTTTACGGGCCCACGGGAAGGGCGCTGCGCATCGAGGCGTTTGGCGGCGTCACGATCGGGATGGGTATCACCGCGCTCGGATGGGCGCGGCTTTTCGACAAGTCGGCCGACCAATATCAGGATCGAATCGTGCCGCTTGGCGACGTAATGCAGGAAGCGCCGGCGGCGGAGCTTCATGCGCGGCTGAGCGCCTCCGATCGCGCGCTCGAAGTGAAGGCGATACTCGACTCGTTCTTTCTCGAACATCTGGGCCCGCCGCATCCCGACGAGCCCCAGATCCGGCGCGTGATGGCATTGGTCGTGGATGAAGCGGTGGGCGATCTCTCGGAAGTCGCGGAGCGTGCCGCGCTTACTCCACAGCAGCTTCGCCAGATATCGCTGCGCTATTTCGGCTTCCCGCCAAAGCGGCTGCTTCGCCGCGGGCGCTTCCTGCGATCGCTGCTTCGCATGTATGCCGCGGGCAGCGCGGATTACGGGCTGATCTCGCGCAGCTATTTCGACGTGCCGCACTTCCTCCGCGACGCCGAAGAGTTTCTGGGCACCACGCCGCGGCGGTTCATGGCCATGCAGACGCCCTATCTGCGCCACATCATCCGTGCGCGCACTGCGGTGTTCGGCGTTCCCGCCCAGGCGCTGTTTGGGGCGGGCAGTGAGCCTGAGGCTTAGCTCTCATACGGTGAGCCAAATTGGTGGGGCAAGCGCGGCGCATCGCGGATCGCCTTGCCGCAGTCTGCACTGTCGCCTTATGCTCGATATTCACTTTTCCCGGATCGGGCCTTGAACAGCATCAGCAAGCCGCCGCGCAACTGGCTCAGTATCCTGACAGGCGCGGTCGTCGCGCTTGCGGGCTTGGGGCTTGCCGCGCCCGGGGCCATGCTCGTCGCGCTTGGAGGCTCGTTTTACTACCTGCTCGCCGGGCTGGGCCTGATCGGGTCGGGGGTGCTCATCGTGCGCGGCAGGCCGGCGGGCTTGCTGGCTTATGCAGGGCTGATCCTCCTCACATTGCTGTGGAGCCTGTGGGAAGCCGGGCTCGACGGATGGGCGCTGATGCCGCGGCTGGTGTTCTGGATCGTCAGCGGAGCCGTAATCGTGCTGACCGCGAGCAAGCTGGCCAAAGCGAGCGGGGAGGGGAGACGCGCCAGGCTGGGCCTGATCGCCGCAACCGGGCTGGCACTGGCCACATTCGTGCTGGCCTGGGCGTTGCACCGCCAGATCGAGACCTTCGCCCCGGTTGCCGATGGTCCCGCAACCACCGCGAGCGCGGGCGATTGGCTGCATTTCGGCGGTTCGCTGAGCGGCACGCGCTATTCGGGGCTCGATGAGATCACCCCCGCCAATGTGGGGGCGCTGGAGCAGGCCTGGGTCTACAGGTCTGGCCCGAAACAGCCGGGCGGCAAGCGCGAGGGCGGGCTTCAGCTCACGCCGCTGATGGTCGATGGGACGGTCTATGGCTGCACCGCCTTCAACAGCGTGTTCGCGCTCGATCCGGTGACGGGGGCGCAGCTCTGGCGCCACGATCCGGTCTTGGCCGAAAATGCAGGCGGGCATGCAGTATGCCGCGGCATATCCTTTTTCCGCGCGCCCGCCGGAACCATGGATTGCCCGACCAGGTTGCTCGTGGCGCGCATCGACAACCAGCTCGAAGCGATCGACGCGAGGACCGGCAAGGCCTGCACGGGCTTCGGGATCAATGGGCTGGCGAGCATGATGGAGGGTCGTGGAGATTTCCCGATCCGCTGGTCGCACCCGACTTCGCCCGCGACGATCGTCAACGGCACTGCGGTGGTCGGCGCCTATGTCGTGGACAACCAGTCGACCAACGTCCCGCCGGGCGTGATCCGGGGCTTCGATGCGCTCACCGGAAAATTGCTCTGGGCATTCGATCCCGCGCGGCCTGACGACACCAAGCCGCTGCCGCCGGGCCGGAACTATACCCCATCGACACCCAATAGCTGGACCGTGTTCAGCGGCGACGAGGCCCTCGGGCTGGTTTATGTGCCGATGGGCAATGGCAGCCCCGATTTCTTCGGCGGGCATCGCACGCCCGAGACCGAGCGTTTCACCTCCGCCGTGGTCGCGCTCGATTCGCGCACGGGCGCGGTGCGCTGGACCTTCCAGGCCGTGCATCACGATCTGTGGGATTACGACCTGTCGGCACAGCCCGTTCTTGTCAATTTTCCGACGGGCGGCACCACCACGCCTGCGCTGATCCTGCCGACCAAGACCGGCCAATTGTTCGTGCTCGACCGCCGCACCGGCCAGCCGCTGACCAAGGTGGAGGAGCGCCCGGTCCCGCGATCGGAAACTCCGGGCGAGCGTGCCTCGCCCACGCAGCCCTTTTCAGTCGGCATGCCGGATATGTCGGGCGGTTTGCTCACCGAATCCCACATGTGGGGGCTCTCCCCCTTCGATCAGCTATATTGCCGGATCAAGTTCCGTCAGGCGCGCTATGAGGGGATATATACCCCGCCGCGGTTGGGTCCTTCGATCCGCTATCCCGGCGAGCTCGGTGGCGTGGATTGGGGCAGCGTATCGGTGGATGAGCGCCGCGGGCTGCTGATCGTCAATTCGAACCATATGGCCAATTACAACACGCTGATCAGCCGTGCCGAAGCCGATAAGCGCGGCATCAGGGCGAAGGTCGATCCAAAGGGAAAATACGCCCCGGGCGCCGCGATGGAAGGGACGCCCTACGCAGTCGAATGGTCGCCCTTCATGAGCGGGCTTGAAATGCCCTGTCAGGAGCCGCCGTTCGGCTATCTCACTGCGATCGACCTGAAAACGCGCAAGATCGTCTGGAACCGCACGCTGGGCGACGCGCGCAACAGCGGCCCGTTGAGCACGCCGCTCGGGCTCCCGTTGCCGCTGGGCGCGCCCAATATCGGCGGCTCGCTGACCACGGCCAGCGGGCTGATCTTCATCGGCGCGACGCAGGACGAGATGTTCCGCGCGATCGATACCCGGACGGGAAAGGTTTTGTGGCAGCAGAAGCTTCCGGCTTCCGGCCATGCTGCGCCGATGAGCTATCGCGGGCGCGACGGGCGCCAATATGTGCTCATCGCCGCCGGCGGGCGATCGCTCCGCGACAAGGGCGGCGACCATTTCATTGCGTATCGCTTGAAGCGGTAGGTCCGCCCAGGTCGCATCGATATCTAGATTCCCCCCCTGCAAGGGAGGGGCTAGGGGTGGGTGGGGCTGGGGCGGGGCTCGATGCCCCGACCGATGCCATCTAGCCGAGGCGCATGAGAGTCTTTTGAGCGCGCAGACGCGCGCACCCACTCCCAACCCCTCTTGTAGGGAGGGGAGAAATTAGTCTGAGATAATCTAACGCCTGGCCCCTATTTCAGGCTAAGCACATAATCGGCGATTTCCGCCGCTGCCTTGGGGTCGCGATTGCCGGGATAGGGCATCCGGTTTCCGGGAATGACCTTGCGCGGATTTTCGATGAAGGCGATCAGCGCCTTGCGATTCCAGGTCGCGCGAGACGCTTTCATCGCCGCGGAATAATTGAACTGGCCGGTCCCCGCGCGGCGATTGGCGATGCGGTACAGGTTGGGACCCATCGCGCTGCGCTCATTCGGCGCGGTCTTGTGGCACGCTGCGCACGCGACGAAGGACGCGGGGCGCTCCCCGGGGGCAGGCAGGTCGGTCGCCGGTTTGGCCGGCGCTTCGGCGGTGAGCGCGACGGCGCAGAGCGACGCCACAACCAGCGCCAATGCCCCCCGATGCGACGCGGCGCTCAGCGCCCGCCCGCCGGCTTGGGAGCAGGCCCGTACGTTGCCGCCAGATACTCAACCAGCTTGGGATATTCCGCGTCGGAAACCTGTGCGCCAAAGCCCATCATCTGGTCCACCGTGGCCGCCCATTCGTCCGCGGTCTTGTGCCGCGAAGTCGTCTGGGAGGCGACATGGCAGCCGGTGCATTTCTTTTCAAAAAGCGTGCGGCCGTAGGCCAGGGCGGAGGCATCGGGCGTCGCGGAGGCGACGGGGCCTTTCGGCGCGTCTTGCGCCGGCGCGCTGGCATGCGCCGCTACTCCCAGCGCCAGCATGAAGCACCCGCCGAGAACTGCGATACGCCCGGCGATTCTCATGCTTTCAGTCTCCCTAATGCCGCCCGTCGGTCTCCGCATGCGCGGATAGCGGCCCGGGGTTTAATGGCCGCTGAATTGCCCTGGCTTATAGCAGCGCCGCCGATGCCCGCTATCCAAACTTCGCCCATCGCTCACTTGGTGAATGATCTCTCTCAAATCCGCATTGACAGCAAGTGGTCTGCGCGCGCCATTTGACGCCATCGGGCATCGCAAGAGCGAGCCGGGGCCGGAGGGGAAATCACTTTCACATGCGAGCAAGATTCACTCGCCGACAGCTTTGCGCGACGGGGATCGGCCTTGCCCTGGCGTCCCGTGTCAGCGCTGCGGTCGCCGAAGCAGGAGCGGCGGAGGGCGCATCCGGGGATCCGATGCTCTCGGCGGGAACCACCGGGGGGGAGTGGCGCACATATGGCGGCGACCTGGCCAGCACGCGCTATGCTCCGCTCGACCAGATCACTGCCGCCAACTTTTCTCAGCTCGAAGTGGCGTGGAAATTCCGGCCGGACAATCTCGGCCCCGCTCCGGACCCCAATCTCCAGACCACGCCCCTCATGGTGGATGGGGTGCTGTACTTCACCGCCGGCACGCGCCGGGCCGCAGTCGCGATCAGCGCGCGGACCGGCGAAATCCTGTGGAAATACAACATCGACGAAGGCATCCGCGGCGAGAAGGCGGCGCGCCCCGGCAGCGGGCGCGGCCTGAGCTATTGGAGCGACGGCAAGGAAAAGCGCATTCTCTATGTGACCCCCGGCTATCGCATGATTGCGCTGGATGCCGCGACCGGCCGCCCGATCCCCGGTTTCGGCGAGAACGGCGTGGTCGATCTTAAGAAGGAGCTGGACCAGGACGCGGATGTCGATCTCGACACTGCGGACATCGGCCTTGCCGCCGCCCCGCTGGTGGTTGGAGACGTGGTGGTCGTGGGCGCGGCGCACCTGCCTTCGGGATCCCCGATGAAGAAGCATATCAAGGGCGCGATCCGCGGCTATGACGTGCGCACCGGCAAGCGGTTGTGGATCTTCCATACGATCCCGCAAAAGGGCGAGTTCGGCCACGAAACCTGGCTAAACGGATCCGAAGTCTATACCGGCAATGCCGGCAGCTGGGCGCAGATGAGCGCCGATCCCGAGCTCGGCCTGGTCTATGTCGGGATCGAATTGCCCACCGGCGACTGGTATGGCGGCTCACGCCCAGGCAACGGCCTGTTCGGCGAAAGCCTGGTGGCGCTCGACATCAACACCGGCAAACGTCGCTGGCATTTCCAGTTGGTTCATCATGGCGTGTGGGATTACGACGTTCCCTGTGCCGCGATCCTGGCCGACATTATTGTAGATGGCCGCAAGATCAAGGCAGTGGCGCAGCCAAGCAAGCAAGCTTGGGTCTATGTGTTTGATCGCGTCACCGGAAAGCCGGTGTGGCCGATCCCCGAGCGCAAGGTGCCCAAGGGCGACGTGCCAACCGAATGGTATGCGCCCACTCAGCCGCACGTCACCAAGCCGCCCGCATTCGATCGCCAGACGCTGAGCGAGGACGAACTGATCGATTTCACGCCCGAGCTCCGGGCGGAGGCGCTGGCGATCATCCAGGATTATCGCTGGGGCGGCGGAGTATTCCTGCCGCCGACCTTCAGCAAATATCCGCGGCCTCGCGCATCGATCGTCACGCCTTATGGCGACGGCGCCGGCCAGTGGCCGGGTGGCGCGCTCGATCCCGAAACCAACATCCTCTACATCTTCTCGAACCTGTCATACGGAGCGCTGGCCAATCAGCCGGCCGATCCCGCCGTGACCGATCAGGCCATGGTGCCGGGAATGGTGCTGCCACCGGGCGAGACGGTGCGGCGGCCCAATCGGCTCACCGTGCAGGGGCTGCCTCTGCTCAAGCCGCCTTATGGCCGCATCACTGCGCTCGACCTCAACAAGGGCAGCCTCGTGTGGCAAGTCCCACATGGCGAAACGCCCGACGAAGTGCGCAACCATCCCGCACTCAAGGGGCTCACCATTCCCAAGACCGGCAGCATCGGGAAGGTCGGCACCTTGGTCACCAAGACGCTGGTGATTGCCGGCGAAGGCACAGCGACCACCGGGGCGGACGGCGTCAAGGGCGCATGGCTCATGGGCTATGACAAGAAGACCGGGGCTGAGGTCGGCAAGGTGCGGATGGCCAAGCGCGCCACGGGATCCCCGATGACCTACACGCTGGGCGGCAAGCAATATCTGGTCATCGCGACCACCAATCCGGGCGAGCCCGGTGAGCTGGTCGCCTACAGGCTGCCGGGCTGATGGCGAGCAGACCCAAGATCAAGGCCGCCATCATCGGATCGGGCAATATCGGCACCGATCTGATGATCAAGATCATCCGCACTTCCAAGATACTGGAAATGGCCGCGCTGGTCGGCGTGGACCCCGAATCCGACGGCCTGAAGCGCGCCGAGGGAATGGGCGTGGCGATTACCCATGAGGGAATGGAAGGGCTGACTCGCCTCTCGGTCTGGCCCGAGATCGGGGTGATCTTCGACGCGACTTCGGCAGGCGCGCACCAGCGGCACAACGAGATCGCCAAGGCGGCGGGCAAGATCATGATCGACCTCACTCCCGCCGCGATCGGCCCCTATGTGATCCCCGTCGTCAACGGCGAAGCGCATCTCGATGCGCAGAACGTGAATATGGTGACCTGCGGCGGCCAGGCCACGATCCCCATCGTGGCCGCGGTCGCATCGGTGGCCACCGTGCATTACGCGGAGATCGTCGCGTCGATCGCTTCAAAATCGGCGGGCCCAGGCACGCGCGCCAATATCGACGAGTTCACCGAGACCACTTCGCGCGGGATCGAGGAAGTCGGCGGCGCGGCGCGGGGCAAGGCGATCATCATCCTCAATCCCGCCGAGCCGCCGATGATCATGCGCGACACCGTCTTCACGCTTTCGAGCGGCGCTGAGGAAGCGGAAATCCAGGCGGCGGTCGAGGCGATGGTCGCCAGGGTGCAAAGCTATGTGCCCGGTTACCGGCTCAAGCAGAAGGTCCAGTTCGAGCGCTTCGGATCGAACAACAAGGTCCGCATCCCCGGCCATGGCGAGTTCGAGGGACTAAAATCCTCGATCTTCCTCGAGGTGGAGGGCGCCGCGCATTATCTGCCCGCTTACGCCGGCAACCTCGACATCATGACCTCCGCGGGCCTGCGCATCGCCGAGAAGATCGCGGCGCGCCAGTTGCTGGGAGCGCGGGTGTGAACCCCGCCACGAAAATCTACATGCAGGATGTCACGCTGCGCGACGGGATGCACGCCATCCGGCACCGCTACAGCCTCGATAACATCCGCGCGATCACCGCCGCCCTTGACGAGGCTGGAGTCGATGCGATCGAGATCGCGCATGGCGACGGACTCAACGGCTCGAGCTTCAACTATGGCTTTGGCGCGCATACCGACTGGGAGTGGATCGAAGCGGCTGCCGAAGTCGTCCGCCACGCCAGGCTGACCACGCTGCTCATCCCCGGCATCGGCACGATCGAGCAATTGCGCCACGCCTACAGCCTGGGAGTCCGATCGGTCCGCGTCGCGACGCACTGCACCGAGGCCGATATCTCGCGGCAGCATATCGGCGCGGCGCGGGACCTGGGGATGGATGTCTCCGGCTTCCTGATGATGAGCCACATGATCGAGCCCGAGCCGCTGGCTGCCCAGGCCAAGCTCATGGAAAGCTATGGCGCGCACTGCGTCTACGTCACCGATAGCGGCGGCGCGCTCGACATGGACGGCTTTCGCGACCGGTTGCTCGCTTATGACCGGGTGCTGAAGCCCGAGACCGAGCGCGGCGTGCACGCGCATCACAACCTGTCCCTCGGCGTCGCAAATTCGATAGTCGGGGTGCAGGCGGGAGCCATTCGCATCGATGCGAGCCTGGCGGGGATGGGCGCGGGCGCGGGCAATACGCCGATCGAAGTCTTCGTCGCCGCCGCCGAGCGCAAGGGCTGGAATCACGGGTGCGACCTGTTCAAGCTGATCGACGCTGCCGAGGATCTGGTGCGCCCGCTCCAGGACCGCCCGGTGCAAGTCGATGGCGAAACGCTCAGCCTGGGCTTTGCGGGCGTCTATTCCTCATTCCTGCGCCACGCCGAGGTGGCCTCTGCGGAATATGGGGTCGATACGCGAGAAATCCTGCTCGAACTCGGCCGCCGCAAGATGGTGGGCGGACAGGAGGATATGATCGTCGATGTCGCGCTCGACCTGCGCCGGCAGGCTGCCGAGCGCGCAGCCGAACGCGAGACATAATTGAGCGCTATGCGGAGAGTGAGATGGTGGGACAGGAATTCGATCGACGCAGTTTGATGCAGGGCGCCGCAATGCTCGCCGGGATTGCTTTGGCCCCCGGCGTGGCTTCTGCCGCCACCGGCGCCACGCTACCCGATCTCTCGGACGTGAAGACGCGGACGACCGGAAAGGTCGAGACGCTCTACAAGACGCCCTATTTCGGCCCCAACGGCATGTGGATGACCGACGAGGGGATGTGGATCATCCACCAGATCGACGAGAACCAGGCGACGCTGATCGATCCGGAAAACGGCAAGTTGATTCGCGAGATACGCTGCGAAGGCGTGTTCCGCGCCAGCGGCATCTGCATCGACGAAGCTGGAGTGATGTGGATCGGGTCGACCTATAACCGGCTGATCGTCGCCTGCGACGCGAAGACCGGCAAGGTCATCGACAAATACAGCACGCCCGGCGCGGGCCAGATCTATGCGATGAAGGGCGATGTGAAGGGAAACCCCACGCCGCTCGCCCCGGCCTATCCGCCGCCTCCGCCTTCGGCGCCCAGCGGGCGCTCTGGAGCCGGCAAGCAGAAGCCCGGCACCGCCGAAGGTCCGGCCGGGACCGGGGCGCACTGCATCCTGCCCAAGGGCAATCTGCTCTATGTCGATGTGCCGCCCGCGCGGCAGATTTTCGCGATCGACAAGGCGACGTGGGAGGTCCAGCTGGCCTTTCCCACAGCGGGCAATCGCCCGCACGACATGGCTTGGGCCGACGCCGCCAAAACCCGCTTGTGGTGTTCGGATTCCAACATGAATGCATTCTTCCAGCACGACGCCGCGACGGGCCAAATCCTGGAACGCGTCAACCTGCCCGAGGGCTCGCCGGTCATCCACGGCGCAAAGCTGCACAAGGGCTATATGTACATGTGCGACGACGTCGGCTGGATGAACCGCGTACGATTTTAGTTTGAGCACACCCTAAGCCTCGAAGAAGGCAAGGTTTCCAAGGAGAGGTAGACATGGCGACCCCACGGAACAGATCGGTCCAGAAGGCCTTCAAGATGCTGCGGGCGTTCACCGGGCCCGACGAATGGCTGACCAGCGCGGAGCTGAGCCGGCGCGCAAGTCTCCCGGAAGCCTCAGGCTATCGCCTCATCCGCACGTTGCTGGAGATCGGCGCGGTGATCCAGGACGATCGGGGACGCTATGGCCCCGGCATGCTGCTCGTCTCGCTTTCGCGTTACGTGGCGCATGAGCGGCTTTTGCGGGATGCAGCTTTCACGATCCTGGAAGACCTGGCGATTGAACTCGACTTGATCGTCCATATGGGTGTCTTGGAAGACGGAATGGTAACCTATGTGGCGAAAGCGGGGGCGAATGAGCGCTTTCGTGTCCACACCCGGGTGGGGACTCAACTTGAGGCCTATTGCTCCGGGCTGGGGAAGGTGCTGCTCGCCGCGCTGCCCCAATATGAGCTGGAGGCCTTTATCTTCGAAGGCGATCTGGTGCCGCTCACCGCCAACACGATCACCGATCCTGACGCTTTTCGAGCCGAGATCGAGCGCGTCCGCGATCGGGGATGGGCAATCGACAATTGCGAGATCGACGCCAATCTGCGCTGCGTCGCCGTGCCGATCCGTGACACCGGTGGCCGAACAGTGGCTGCGATCTCCTCATCCGACGCCGCCGAGTTGATGACCGAGGCGCGTGTGGGCGAAGTGCGTGAGGCGCTACGGAGCGCAGCGGCTGTCATCGGCGCGCAAATCTATCGGACCAGCGGCCCATCGCCTTTCCGCTTGCCGAGTGTGGGGCCGGATCGCCCCCTCGCCCGCCAGCGTTCGCGTGAAGCGGCGCGCCCGCTGGCGGTGTCTCACTGAATGAGGGTATGTTGCGCCCCTGGTTTGTCCTGGGCGCGGCGGAAGACATAGGCTTTGATCGTAGTGGCTTCGCTATCTGCTTTGAGCCACAATAAGCGCCGGATGGGAGGGGTGGATGGAGATCAGTCAGACCCGATGCATCGGCTGCGGCAATTGCACCTATGTCTGCCCGATGGGCGCCATTTTCATCGATCCCGAAACCCGCAAGGCAAGGATCAACGACGACGCCTGCGTCGAATGCTATGCCTGTTACAATGGGCTGAGCCGTGAAGTCCTGCCGCCCAAGACGGCGCGGCTGGCGCGGCGGCTGTCGAAGAAACTGCTGCTCCGATTCGATCCCGATCCCGATATCTGCCCGACTTCGGCATTCGAGCCCGATGACCTCGCCTGGCCCCGCATCGTCCGCCGCGCGTTTTCCGATCCTCGCGTGCCGCACGAATCCACCGGCATCGTCGGCCGGGGCACCGAGGAAGTGAAGACCAACGACGTGTCCGGCCGCATCGGGATCGGCCAAGTGGGCTTCACCGTGGAATTCGGCCGCCCCGGAGTGGGCGCACGCTTCAGCGAAATCCAGGTGATGAGCCGCGCGCTGGCGCGCATCGGCGTCGCATTCGAGCCCAAGAACCCGGTGACCACGCTGATGAGCGATGTGGCGACCGGGGATATCCGCGAGGACATACTGAACGAGAAAGTCATGTCGGCGATCCTGGAGATCAAGGTCGAGGTGGCGCGCACCGAGGAGATCGTACGGGCGGTGTGGGAAGTCGAGAAGCAGCTAGATACGATTATCGTCCTGGGCGTCGGCGCGCGATGCGACGAGAATGGCGACGAGAACGTGGTCGCGCCGATCCTCGAGCGGCTTGGCTACAAGCTCCATCGGGCCAAGACTAACCTTGGCCTGGGTCACAAGACGCTTCGGTTGATCGCTCCTGAAGAATTCGAGCGCCCGCCGCTTGCAGCCGCCTTGTCATGACCAATACGCTGCACCGCTACGGGACGGCGGAAAGCTTCGCCGACGATTATGTCGTGATCGCGATTCCCGCAAAGAGCGCGCAGGGCGGTGGCGACCCGCTTCCGGGTCTGAAGCGATTCCTCCAGATCGCGCTGGAATATCATCCGGTCAGCATCGGCGACGCGATGTCGGGCGGGAGCATGCGTCCCACGCGGCGCAAATCGATGTGGGCGCATTTCTTCGCCGAGCGCCCATCCCAGCCGGACTTCCGGACCGTCATCGACGGGATCACCAAGCCCACCACGTTCGCCGCGGTGTTCGACAAGCGCGAGAACGCCGAGGCGTTCGTTCATCGCATCGCAGACGAGGATTTCGGGCTCAGCATCAACGTTTCAAGCTCGGTGCTGAACGGCGCGCAATGCTGCAAGGCGGCCGGTGTCACGCGGCACAGCGTGGCCTATTCGCTGGGGTTCGAAGGCATCCCGGACAATCTGCCGAACCGCCACGCCATGATGCTCTCCACGATGTGCGGGCACGGCATGATCAGCCTTTCCTATGCCAAGAAGATGATAGATTTCGTGAAGGAAAATCGGATGAAGCCAGAAGCGGCGGCGGCCTCGCTCAGCCGCTTCTGTTCATGCGGCATCTTCAATCCTTCGCGCGCAAGGAGGATTTTGGAGGATGCCCGTAAGACGACTTTTTAGGCGGCTCGCCGGAGCGGTCGCGCTTGCGGCCGCGCTGGTCGCAGCGCCCGCTTTTGCAGACACGCTCGTCCTCCACGGCTTCACGCTCATCGACGGCACCGGCCGCGCGCCGGTGAGGAATGCCGGCATGGTGATCACCGATGGCCGCATTCGCTGGGTCGGGCCAGCCGCCGGGATGCGCACGCCGAAGGGCGCGAAGGTCGTGCGGCTTGCGGGAAAATACGTGATGCCGGGCCTGATCGACACCCATGTCCACCTTGGCATCAGCAAGGACCTACTGACCGTATCGGCTGCGAACCAGACGCGTGAGCATGTGATTGCGCAGCTTCGCCAGTTCGCCAGCTATGGCGTCACGACCATCCAGACGATGGGGACCGAGCAGGATATCGTGCTCCAGATGCGCGACGAGCAGCGCCGCACCGGGCGCCCGATGGAAGCGCGCATCTACGCCGCCGGCCTGGGCGTGGTGGTCGAGGGAGGCTATGGCGGCCTGGCGGGCGTGACGCGCAAGGTGGGGACCGCCGGTGAGGCTACTGCCGCGGTGAACCAGGAAGCCGCGCGCAAGGTCGATCTGATCAAATTCTGGCTGGACGACGAGCTCGGCACGATGCCCAAGCTGCCGCCCGAGATCAGCGGGGCGAGCATCGCGGCGGCGCACGCCCACCGCCTCAATATCGTGGCCCATATCTTCTACCTCGCCGACGCCCGGCGTGTGGTCGATCAGGGCATAGACGGGCTGGGCCACGGCGTGCGCGACCAGCCCGTCGATCCCGGATTGATCGCGGCTATGAAGGCGCATGGCAGCTGGCAGATGGCGTCGACGCTGGCGCGCGAGCGGGCGCTGTTCGCTTACGGTTCGGCGGCGCCCTGGCTGAACGATCCGTTCTTCGTCCAGGCGGTTCCCGCCGATACGCTCAGGCAGCTTGCCGATCCCGCACGTCAGTCACGCGTGGCGGCCGGGCCGAATTTCGCCAAGCTCGAAGGGTTTCTGCGGATGGCGCAGCGCAACCTCAAGACGCTCGCCGATGCGGGCGTGCCCTATGCGATGGGCACCGACGCGGGCGGCCCGCTGCGCTTCCCAGGCCATGCCGAGCATGACGAGCTGGTGCTGATGGTCGAGGCAGGATTGACGCCGATGCAGGCGATCGTCGCGGCCACCTCCAGCGGCGCGAAGTTCATGAAGGCCGTGGATATCGGCTCGCTCCAGGCGGGCAAATGGGCCGATCTGATCGTGCTCGACGCCGATCCGCTCAAGGACATCCGCAACAGCCGGACGATCCGCGCCGTCTATGTCGCGGGCCGGCCCGTCGCTTCGATCAAACGCTAGAAAGGGAGGGGCGAGCGAATGACGGCGATTCCGGAAGACGCCCCCGCGCGCAAGCGACCAACGCTGGTGCGCCACCATGTGCTGTGGCTGACCGTGCTCGCTTATATGATCACTTATATGGACCGCGTAGTGATCTCGACCGCGGCGCCCTATATCCGCGAGGAGTTCGGGCTGACCACCGCGAAGATGGGCTGGGTGCTGGCGGCGTTCCAGCTGGCCTATGCGCTGTTCCAAGTGCCCGGCGGCTGGCTGGGCGACCGGTTCGGGCCGCGCAGGGCCCTGACCGGCGTGGTCGCCTGGTGGTCGCTGTTCACCGCCGCGACGGTGCTTTCGTGGAACATGACGTCGCTCATCGTCTTTCGCTTCCTGTTCGGGATGGGTGAGGCGGGCGCGTTTCCGATCGCCACGCGTTCCCTGTCGCGCTGGATCCTGCCCGCCGAACGCGGCTGGGCACAGGGCGTGACGCATGCCGGATCGCGCGCCGGCGGAGCGATCACGCCGTTTATCGTCGCGGCGCTGATCGGCTGGTGGGGCTGGCGCGCGCCGTTCGTGATCTTCGCGCTGGTCGGCCTGATCTGGGCTGCCTTCTGGTGGGTATATTATCGCGATCTTCCGCGCGAGCATCAGGGCGTTAATGTCGAAGAGCTCGCGCTGATCGAAGCGGAGCTGGGCGTGGGCGACAAGACCCGGCGCGCGGTGCCCTGGAAACAGATCCTCTCCGCGCCGCAGATGTGGCTGCTGTCGCTCACCTATTTCTGCTATGGCTGGGGGATCGTCACTTTCCTGCAATGGACGCCGACGTACCTCCACGACGCGCGCGGTTTCAATCTTGCGGCGATCGGCCTGGCGGCAAGCGCCCCGCTGGCAGCGGGGGTCGTCGGCGACCTGCTGGGGGGCTTCATTTCGGATCGACTTCTTCACCGTACGGGCAACCTGACTTGGGCGCGGCGGATCGTGATGCTGTTGGGCTTCGCCCTTGCTGCATTCGCAGTGCCGCTGGCGGCGATCAGCCCCGAGCCGGTGATTGCCGTGGCGTGGTTCGCGCTTGCGGTGTTCGGGCTCGAGCTGGTCGTTGGCGTGGCATGGGCGATCACGCTGGATATCGGGGGCGACTCGGCGGGTTCCGTATCGGCGGTGATGAACACATTCGGAAATCTCGCCGGCACGATCGCGATCATCGTCACCGGCTACGTCGCGTCGAGCAACGGCTGGAACAGCGCGCTGTTCGTCATTGCCGGGTTCGCCGTGATAGGCGCGTTGCTGTCGCTCAAAGTGGATGCTTCCAGGAGAATTGCATGATCCGTTCGATCGCTCTCATCGCCGCGGCACTGAGTGCCGCCCCTGTCGTGGCGCAGACTGCTCCGCCGGCGCAGGCGGCGCCACCCATGCTCTTGCTGTCAGACGCCGGATTCCTGGGTTCCGAAGCCGCACGCTATGATGACCGCGCCGACGATTATCTCGTCAGCAACCTGGGCGCATCCGGCGACGTCAATGACGGATTCGTCTCGCGCGTCTCGCCCGACGGCAAGGTCACGCAGCTCAAATGGATCGAGGGCGGCAAGAACGGCGTGACGCTGATCCAGCCGCTGGGCATCTTCGTGAAGGGCGACTTGGTCTATGTCGCCGATGTCCGGCAGGTGCGGATGTTCGATCGCGCGACCGGTGCGCCCAAGGGCAATGTCGAAGTACCGGATGCCGTGCGGTTGAACGATCTGACGGTCGCGGAGGACGGCACGGTTTATGTCAGCGACAGCGGAGATGGCGACCGTGGTGGCGCGCTCTACCGCATCAGCAAATCGGGCAAGGTTTCGCCGTTTGTGGCGCGCAATGATGCGCTTGAAAAGCCCAATGGCATCGCGGTTCTTGCGGACGGCACGGTGGTTCATGGCGGGCGCGGCGTGAATCTGGTCTATCGCGACGCGAAGGGCAGGGTACTGCGTGAGCGCACGCTGCCGACGGGGCGGTTCGACGGCATCATTCCGCTGCCCGACGGCCGGCTGCTTGTCGCCAGCCAGGATGGCAAGAATGTTTATCGCGTGCCGGTAACGGGCAAAGCGGAAATCGTGGCGGGCGACATCGCGGTGCCTGCCGCGATCGGCTGGGATTCGAAGCGCAATCGGCTGCTCGTGCCTCAGATTCGCGCCGCGACCCTGAGCATTTACCAGCTGACCGAGTAGGTCGTGTCAGTGGCGGCTCATGCGAACAGCTTTCGCTGAGCCGCGGTGCGGGGCTTCCATTTGTAGACTGCGATGGAGTTCTTCCAGAAGAACTTCTCGCGCTCCTCCGGGGTCTTGCCTGCGAAATAATCCTGGACGATCCGTACCGCCGTATCGACCGGTCCGTCGCCCTCGACATTGGGCCAGTCGCTGGCGAACAATGTGCGGTCCGCGCCAAAGACGCCATATACCAGGTCGAGCCGCTCCTTGTGGTCGATCATTCGCGGGCTGACATGGCCGGCATGGAGGCTGGATGAGAGCTTTACGAACAGATTGGGCCGCTGCGCGATCTCACGCAGCACGGCGTTGTAGGCGGGCAGTTCCTCCACCGTCGGCTCGAGCTTGGCGAGATGGTCGATCACTATGCGCAGCGTGGGAATGCGATCGCTGATCCGCACCACCGCCTCGAGCAGGTCGATGCGCGGGTTGGCGGTATCCAGCACCAGATCGCTGTCAGCGACAAGCTTCAGCCGGTCGATGAATTCCCCCCGCCGTGACTGCGCGACCAGGTCATATCCCCATAAATTGCCATAGCGCAGGCCTCGGAACAGCGCGTTCTTCGCGTGGCGTGCGAAAATCTCGGCAAAGCCGTCTTGCTCGATCCGGAAATTGCCGATCGTCCCCACCATCACGGGATCGGTCTCGGCGATCTGCAGCGCCCATAGATTATCCTCCACCCAGGCGCTGGCATCGACATGGATCGCCGCGACCACCGGATGCTTGCGCATGACCCGGCGATAAGTGGCGGGGAAGGACCCCTCGGTGAAGAATGGCTTGTCGCGGGGACCGCGATAGGGCGCTCCCTGGGGACGATTGGGGTCGAACAAATGGATATGCGTATCCACCATCGGCATGCCGGTGGGCGCGGATGCCTCGGCATGCGGCGCTATCGCCATTGCCGTTGCCCCGGCTAGCACCGACCGGCGTGATACAGGGCGCATCGAACCTCTCCTACCTTGCCCGCTTTGGTGCCTGCCGGCATTCTGCCATCATCCTGCGATCCCGTATAATGAAACTCTACGCGGCGCTGGCGCTGGCGATGCCCGGCTGCGTGGCCGCCCAGTCGCGATAGCCGCGGCGGAGCAGTGAGCCCGATCAGCGCAACTGCACGTCCCAAACCTTGGACCGCCGCGATTTTCCATCCGGACCCGTCACATCGAGGATGACGACATAATTGCCCGGCTTGGCATAGCTATGAAGCGGATGTTGCTCGGTCGAGGTTGAGCCGTCGCCGAAATCCCAGTTCCAGCCGGTCACCTTGCCGATGCTCCGGTCCTTGAAGGCCACCAGTCGGCGATCCATGTCCACCACGCTGAACGACCATTGCGCCTCGATCGGCCTGAGGAATTTCGGCTCAAGTGGCATCAACTGGAAGACCGGCAGGTCACTGGCATTGCCGAACATCATTCGCTGCTTGGACAGCGTCCAGAAGCCACCTTTCTCGTTCGAGTTGACGTCGTCATAATCGAGGATGACCCAGCCCAGCCCGATATGGCGGTTCTCGCGCAGCACCGATTCAACTGCGCGCTGCGGCCCTTCGGGGCCCGCATAGTCATAAGCGGTGATCCAGAATTCCAGCGTCAGCTTGCCGGGCTTGCCGGGCTGCACATTGTGCTTGAGCTTCGAATTGGCATAGGGAAATTCCTTGATCCAGGTCGGTGAGCCCCAGGCCATCGTCCAGTCCTTGTCGCGGGCCGGCGTGAAGATGTGATAGTTTTGCGCGTGCACGCCGTGCGTCGCCCAATGCGCTTCCTCCACCGTGATGCGCGGATCGCGCACGGACCGCGCCTGGCCGACCACGGCGGGGGTCCATACGTCCTTATGCCCGTTGTCGATCAACGGGCCGCCGGAGGAATCGGCATCGACCACCACTTCGAACGTGTCGTTGTGAAGGCCCGGCAGCGCGAAATCCCAATAATCGTCATAAGCTTCGTAGAGGAAATAGAGCCGGTTGAGGCCCTTCACCCAGCCGACCTTGACGGTGAAATCGAGCGTCTTGGGGTTCGGGGCGGGGTACTTGCCGTCATTCTCGGTCATGTCGTTGGTCCCGACGACATAGCTTTGCGGCACGACCGCCCAATCGCCGGTCTCCCCGTCGATCCGGGGCATGGCGTCAGCCGGAAACTGGAATATCTTGTAGGTTCGGCCGGACGTGTCCTGCGCGACGGCAGCCAGCGGGGTGAGCAGAGCGCCCGCCGCGAAAAATGCCGATGCCGCCAAGTGAAGAATGGACATGCCCCGCTCCCCTGAAATCATCTCGCTTTGATGCGCCGATTATGGGGTATTCGCGACCTCTATTCCGCAGGCCCCCTAGGGTCGTTCACTCTGTGAGAAAGATGGCTCTATTTGCGCCAGCCCCCGGCACTTGCGGCGCGTTCGGCTGCCGCGTCGAGCGGATCGCCGGCCATCATGCCTTGCGCCGCTGCGAAAAGCCCCGGTTCGCCCGAGCCGGCCTGACGAAACTCGCCTCTCGCTCCCGGAGCGTTTGCCTGGGTGTGTTGCATGACCCAGCCGCGGTCTTCATGGCAAGCAATCCCCTCGATTGCGGGTGCCTGGAACAGCCGGCAATAGCCGCCTTGCTTGTCGCGGAAGCTGACCAGAATGCGCGTTGGCCCCTGCGCTCCCGCCAAGTCACGGTCCAGCGACCGGGCGAGCGTCCCGGACGCCACCAATGGATCGCCCGACACTCCGCCAGGCGTCGCCTGCCAGAAATGGCCGATCGCCACCCCGGCAACCATGCACGCTGCCATCGAAGCCGCCGCGCGCCAAAAGCCTTCGTGCCTTGCCGGACGGATTTCCACCACGTTTGAGTGCAGCAAACCCGTCAGCCGCTCAGGCAGGGGCGCTTCAGCAATCGGCGCGAAGCCCCGCTCCAGCCGGGCCCGCAATGCGCGATGTGCTTCGACCGCTTCGGCCAAGGCTGGCGTCTCAGCCATTTGCCGCTCGAAGCGTCTGCCGGCGATCGGGTCGAGTTCGCCATCGGCATAGGCCATCGCCAATTCCTGATCGGTCATGCCGCTTCTCCCAGCCGGGCGACCAGCGCCTGGCGTCCGCGGACGAGCCGCGAGGTCAATGTGCCCATCGGCACGTCCAGAATCTCGGCCGCCTCCTTATAGGCCAGCCCCTCGATCAGCACGAGCGCGACGGCTTCGCGCTGCTCGTCCGGAAGCTGCGTGATCGCGGTTTGGACTTCACGGAACTCGATGTGCGCCTCGATTCCGGCCGCACCGCCGTCAGCGACATTTTCGCCCGCTTCCTCCGGCGCGAATGTCTCGGCCGCGCGCCTGCGGGCCCTTGCGGTGTCGATCCAGGCATTGCGCATGATCCGGTACATCCAGCTATCCATCCTCGTGCCCGGCTGCCATTGCTGGCGCGCCTTCAGGGCCTTTTCGACTGTAGCCTGGGCAAGATCGTCCGCGTCGGCGGCACTGTTAGCAAGCGCCCGCGCAAAGCGGCGCAAGCGGGGCAGCACGGCCAGCAACTCGTCTTCAAAGGCGCCCAAGCGGGAATTTCCTCTTGCTGGATGAAACGGATGAGATTGGCCGTTTCATCCTTATGCTGCCATATTATTCCTCAATGCGAACCCTGGCTCTTCTTTTTGCGATTGCGCTGTCCGGCTTTGCCGCGCCGGCCGCAGCGCAACTGTTGCCCGGATTGCCGAGCCCCGGCGATACGCTGCGGCCCGTCTTGCCGATACTGCGCAACGCCGGCGATCTGCCGCAAGCAGCGCTGAACCGGCTCGATGCATTGCGCGCCGATCGGATTGCCGGGCTGGTGCGCGATCATCCGGAATCGATCGCGCTCGATCCCAACGGATTCCCTGCCCGGGCGCGGGAAGTGGTGGTCGAGGAGCCGACCGACGCGCTGGTGAAGGCCGCGGGGGGCAAGGGCTTTCGGCTGATCGAGCGCGAGGAGACCCTGGGCGTGCATTTTGCCCGGTTCGAAGCGCCGCGCGGCCTTTCGCTCAAGCAGGCGATCCGCGCGCTTCGAAAGCTGGGCGCGCGGGAAGTCGATGCCGATCAGTTGCATTTCCAGAACGGCGCGGTGTCGCCCGGTGGCGGCATTTCCACGCTCCCGTTTCAGCCAGGCGGCGGCCCGTTTATCGGCATGATCGATGGTGGAGTCGGCGGCGGTGGCATGATCCAGCGCGGCTTCGCGGCCGGCGGCGCGCGCGCCAGCGATCACGGCACCGCGATCGCCTCGCTGATCCTGGGGCGCGGACCGGTGCGCGGCGCTGCGCCCGGCGCGCGGTTGATGGTCGCGGATGTTTATGGGGCCGACCCGGCGGGCGGCAGCGCAACCGCGATCGTCAAGGCGCTGGGCTGGCTGGTCGGGCAGGGCGCGCCGGTGGTGACGGTCAGTCTTGTCGGGCCGCTGAATCCGCTGCTGGCCCGCGTCGTGTCGGCCGCGCAGGCGCGCGGCGTGATCCTCGTCGCCGCTGTAGGCAATGATGGCCCCGCCTCGCCTTATTCCTACCCCGCCTCTTATCCCGGCGTGATCGCAGTGACGGGGGTGGACGGACGCGATCGCGTGCTGATCGAAGCTGGCCGCGCGACGCATCTCGATTATGCCGCCCCCGGCGCGGATATGCTCGCCATCAACGCCGCCGGGACTGCAGCACCGGTGAGGGGCACTTCGTTCGCGGTGCCTCTGGTGGCGGCGCGCATCGCCAAGGCCTATCCACGCCCGGCGCCCGCCGCCCGGGCCACGGCGCTCGCCGCCGTGGATGCGGAAGCCAGGCGGCTCGGCAAGCGCTATGGCCGCGGCCTGGTGTGCGGCGCGTGCAGGACGCCGCCGCGCTGAGTTTTTTTCGCGCCATGGATTAAAGTTCAACCAGCACCCGTTCTCTCCATGAAACTTCATGGGAGAACTGCGATGAACAAGTTCCTTTTTGGCGCGGCAACAGCAGCGTTGGTTATCGCCGCACCGGCCTCCGCACAGATTCTGGGCGGCGGTGGCGGCCTTGGGGGTGGGCTGGGCGGTGGGCTCGGCGGCGGCGGGATCGGCGGGTCGCTCGGCGGCACGCTGGGCAGCACGATCGAGCGCGGCCGCACCACCGTAGACACCACCAACCGCGTCCGCGGCTCCACGCGTGTCGATCGCGAACTGCGGACCCGCAGGGGCAATCGCGGAGTGACCGGCACGGTTACCGGCGATGCGTCGATCGACAATGCCACGCGCCTGGGCGAGCGGCGCATCGTATCGAGCCAATCGGTGGCGGGGGAGGGCCGCCTGTCGTTCGATCAGCGCATGTTGCGTACGCGTGGCGCGGTGGCGGCCAGCCGTCGCGGGCTGCGTCGTGTCGCGGCGACTGCGTCCGGCGTACAGGTTTTCGTCCCGCGCGTCGCTTTGCCCGGCCCCACGCTGCCCCGCGTTTCGGTCAACTCGTTCCCCGCTTACAGCAGCAGCTATTATTACGAGCCGGGCGCGGTCTTCGTCGGCTCGGCTTATGTCGATACCTATATGGACCGTCAGCACCAGGACCTGGAAGCGGGCCTGAGAGGCACGGGCGCCACTGTCCGGCGGCGCGGCGACGACCTGATCGTCATGCTGCCCGCTGACGTGACCTTCGCGTTCGACAAGGCGGACATCCGTCCGCGCTTCTATGGCCCGTTGAGCGCCTTTGCACGGACGATGCGCAACTATCCTGGCACGGACGTCGAAGTGGTGGGCCATACCGACGCGGTTGGCTCGGATGCCTATAATCTCAGCCTGTCCGAGCGGCGCGGCCGCGCGGTCGCCGAATTCCTCGTCGCGCAGGAGGCCGAGCCTTCGCGCCTCGTGGTCGAGGCGATGGGAGAGGCCGAGCCCGTAGCCTCCAACGCCAGCGTCGATGGACGGGCGGCGAACCGGCGCGTGGAGTTGATCGTCCACCCGCGCGCGGGCTGACAGCAGCGTTCAGATGAGTCCGCGGGCTTGGCGCCCGCGGACTCACTCGCGTGAAGGGGGATCAATGACTCAATCGAGCTATTTCAAGGAGCGGGCGAACCGCCACCGCGCCTTGGCCGAACGGGCCCAGCATCCGTCCGCCAGGCTGGCGCATGAGCAACTGGCATCCGCCTATGGAGCCAAGGCAGCCCTGCCCGACAAATAATCGAAACTCGCGGTCACTTCAGCAAACGCCTCAATCCCGGGCCGGGGCGCCCCCGGCGGGATCGCCGAACTCGATGATAGAGGAGATCGTCGCGGCCGTTTCGAGCAGTGCCGTGACCGCCTCCTGCTCGTCGAGCGCGACAGCCGATCCCTTGAGATAGGGCATGGTAAGCGCCGCCCGCGCATTGCCGCGAAGCAGGATCGGGGCCGAGAGATCGGTGACCGCAGGAGTCATGCGGCTCTGCTGCCGGATGAAGCCGCGGGCGCGGGCCTGATCCGTCCATTCGATTACGGCTGCCCGGTCAAACGGCACGCCCTCCTTCTCCACCGTCTCCAGCATCGACACGCGCGTCGCGTCGTCCTGAAATGCGAGGAGGGTCAGGCCGGATACCGTGATCGCCAGGGGCCTGCGGTGACCGACGCGCACTGCGAAGCCCAGATATCCAGGCGCTTCCACGCGCGCCACCACCACCATCTGCGCGCGCGATGCGATCGCCAGGTGGCAGGATTGGCCGGCGCGCTCGGCAAGCTTTTCCATCTGCGGAAGCGCGGATTGCACGAGGTCGCGGATCGGCGGGCGCTGCATGCCCAGTTCGAATAGTCGATTGGTGAGCAGATAGCCTTCGCCGCCGCGGGCGATATAGCCTTCTTCCTCCAGCACCTGGATCATCCGGAAGATCTCGCCTTTCGAGCGGCCGACCTGCGCGGCGATCTCCGCCATCGCCATCGGCTCCGCCACCGAGGACAGAAGCTCCAGGACCTCCAGGCCCTTTTTGAGGGCGGGCGCGCTGTATCGGGGCAATTCGGACATCTGGGAGAGGCAGCTCGCTTCGCATGATCGACCCGGTCGGTCGCGTGGCTATCCAGTATCGCCTTCGCTCACTTTCTTCCAGTGAGGCGATTGCCAATGGACCTCGGGCGCGATAATCACAAGTTCATATATAAAACGACTTTGTGCAGGCGCACCGCATTGGGAATATTGCGGACAGGAGTGGGGGGAGAGCGGATGGGCGGCAGCGATCGGCGTTTGAGGAGGCGCCTGGCCACGGCTGCCGCCCTGGCGATGCTGATCGCTGGCCATGCCCATGGCCAGCCGAACACATCGCAATCGACCCCGCCACGCAAGACGCTGCACCTGCCCGGCGGCAAGGCGGCGGATATAAGCGGACCGGTCAAGCCGGATTGGGAGTCGATCCGTGCGCATTACACGGTGCCTGAGTGGTTCAGGGACGCCAAGTTCGGCATCTTCATCCATTGGGGGCTCTATTCGGTGCCCGCCGCGCAGAGCGAATGGTATCCGCGCTACATGTATCGGACGCCTGCGACGATCGCGCGGCACACCGAACGTTTCGGCGCCCCCGACAAGTTCGGCTACAAGGATTTCATTCCGCGCTTCAAGGCGGAGAAATACGACCCCGCCGCATGGGCGGACCTGTTCGAGCGGGCGGGGGCGAAATATGTGGTGCCCGTCGCCGAGCATCATGATGGCTTCGCGATGTATGACAGCAGGCTGACCAGATGGGACGCCAAGGACATGGGTCCGAAGCGCGACCTGCTGAGCGAGCTGATGGTGGAGACGCGCAAGCGCGGGCTCAAGTTTGGCGTGTCGAACCACCGCATCGAGAATTGGGACTTCATGTATCCCGGCGCGGGCGTGAAGACCGATCTGTTCGATCCCAAATATGCCGATTTCTATGGACCTCCGCAGCCGCCGCAGCCGCGCGAGCAAATGACCTCCGCGGAGATCATGGCCGGCGTGGGCGCCCCGCAGAGCGCCGCATTCCGCGAGGAGTGGCTCGCCCGCACCTATGAGCAGATCGACAAGTTCAAGCCCGATCTCTTGTGGTTCGACAATGGCATCAATCCGCGCGGGCTCGATCCGACCAAGCTGCGGCTCGCGGCCTATTATTACAATCGGGCGCGCGAATGGGGAAAGCCCGTCACGCTGACGACGAAGCGCGATGCCTTCCTGGCCGGCACGATCAAGGATTATGAGCGCCAATGGCAGGCGCCGTTCTCTCTGCAGCAAGAGCCATATCAGGTCGATGACGCGCTCGGCGACAAATGGGGCTATGTGGAGGGCATGGGCAATCTCTCGGCCCAGACGGTATTGTTTCGGCTGATCGAGAATGTCAGCCGCAACGGCAATCTCCTGCTCAATGTCTCGCCCATGGCGGACGGGACCATTCCCGAGGCGCAGGTGAAGGTGCTGCTCGAAGTGGGCGAATGGCTGAAGCTGAACGGCGAGGCGATCTATGGGACGCGCGCCTGGAAGCAGGACAACGATCATATCGTGCGCTTCACCCGCAAGGGGAACATTCTCTACGCGATCCTGCTGGCGTGGCCCGAAGAGCCGCTCATGATCTCGGCGGTGCCGCAGAACATCGGCAAGGCGACGAAGGTGTCGCTCCTTGGTTCGGGTGCGGCTCTCGCTTTCAAGCAGAATGACGCCGGATTGACCGTGACCCTGCCCGCGCGGCCCGCCGGCGCGCGGTACGCTTATGTGCTCAGGCTCGAAGGCCTGAAACTCGACCAGGCTGGCCACTGATGAGCACCAATCCGCCCTGGATCGAGCGACGCTGCCTGATCCTGGATCTGCAGAACGATCCCACCCTCATCGCCCAATACGAGCATTGGCACCGCCCGGGCGGGCCGCCTGCGGCGGTGAACGCCTCGATAAGGGCCGCCGGCATCTTGCAGATGGAGATATTCCGCTCCGCAGACAGGCTGATCATGATCATGGACGTGGGGCCGGGATTTGATCCTGCGGCGAAGGCGCAGGCCGATGCCGCGGACCCCGAGGTGCAGGCGTGGGAGCGCCTGATGAATGCGTACCAGAAGCCCGTGTCGTGGGCGCGACCGGGTGAAAAGTGGGTGAGCGCGCCAAGCATTTACCGGCTTTCTGACCAGCCGGATGGAGGCGAGGGTTGAGGCTGAAGGGCAAGCGCGCATTGGTCACAGCCGCCGGTCAGGGTATCGGCCGGGCCGTTGCCGAAGCCTTTGCGCGCGAAGGCGCGAGCGTGGTCGCGGTGGATATCGACGCGCGCTTGCTCAGCCAGACTACCGGCTATGAGACTGCCGCACTCGATCTTACGGATCCTGCCGCCATCGCGGCGCTGCCCGCGCGGACGGGCGCGATAGACGTGCTCTTCAACGGCGCCGGCATGGTCCATTCGGGAACCGCGCTCGATTGCACCGAAGAGGAATGGGCGGCGGCATTCAACCTCAATTGCACCGCGGCCTATCGCCTGATCCGCGCATTCCTGCCGGGCATGATCGAAGCGGGCGGAGGATCGATCATCAACACGTCTTCGGTCGCGTCCTCGATCATCGGCGTGCGCAATCGATTTGCCTATGGCGTGACCAAGGCGGCGGTGATCGGGCTGACCAAATCGGTCGCGGCGGACTTCGTGGGGCAAGGCATTCGCTGCAATGCGATCTGCCCCGGCACGGTGGAAACGCCGTCGCTGCTCCAGCGGGTCGAAGAGAATGCGCGCGCGACCGGCGTTTCGATCGAGCAAAGCTATGCCGGCTTCGTCGGGCGGCAGCCCATGGGGCGGCTGGGCACGGCCGCCGAGATCGCCGCCGCAGCCGTGTACCTGGCTTCGGACGAAAGCGCCTTCACCACTGGCACAACGATGATCGTCGATGGCGGGTGGACCGTCGAATGACTCGGATCACTGCCCTGCGCACCATGGACGTGCGCTTCCCGACTTCGGAACGCCTCGACGGTTCGGATGCGATGAATCCCGATCCCGATTATTCGGCTGCTTATGCCATCCTCGAAACCGACAGCGGGCTGGAAGGGCATGGCCTGACCTTCACGATCGGGCGCGGAAACGAGATATGTGTGGCGGCGATCCGCGCGCTTGCGCCGCTGGTCGTCGGGCTGGAGCTGGACTGGATCAAGGAGGACCCCGCCCGCTTCTGGCGGCACATCACCGGCGACAGCCAGTTGCGCTGGATCGGGCCGGACAAGGGCGCGATCCACCTCGCCACGGGCGCGGTGGTCAATGCGGTCTGGGACCTCTGGGCGAAGCAGGCGGGCAAGCCGGTGTGGCGCCTGGTCGGCGAAATGAACCCTGCGGAGATAGTCCGCGCGATCGACTTTCGCTACATCACCGATTGCATCGGCCCGGACGAAGCGCTCAACCTGCTGACTGTGCGCGCCGAGGGCAAAGCCGAGCGCCTTGCGAGCCTGTTGGCGGAAGGATTCCCGTCTTACACCACCTCCGCGGGCTGGCTCGGCTATTCCGACGATAAATTGCGCAGGCTGGCGGGCGAGGCGGTAGCCAGTGGCTTCGACCACATTAAGCTCAAGGTCGGACGCGATCTCGATGACGACATCCGCCGTGTGCGGATCGTCCGCGAAGTGATCGGGCCGGACCGCAAGCTGATGCTCGACGCCAATCAGGTGTGGGAAGTCGATCAGGCGATCGATTGGGTCAATGCGCTCAGCTTTGCCAAGCCATGGTTCATCGAAGAGCCCACCAGCCCGGACGACATTGCGGGCCATCGGGCGATCGGTGCGGGCATCGGCGGCATCAAGGTCGCCGGCGGCGAAATGTGCCAGAACCGGGTGATGTTCAAGCAGTTCATCATGAGCGGCGCGATGCATGTGGTCCAGATCGACTCCTGCCGATTGGGGGGCGTGAACGAGATCCTTGCAGTGCTGCTCATGGCCGCGAAATATGACCTCCCCGTATGTCCGCACGCGGGCGGCGTCGGCCTGTGCGAATATGTCCAACACCTCTCGATGATCGATTATCTTTGCTTCGCCGGAACGCGCGAGGGCCGGGTGATCGAATATGTCGATCACCTCCACGAGCATTTCGTCGATCCCTGCGTGATCCGCGATGCCGCCTATATGCCGCCGACCGCGCCGGGCTTCTCGATCGAGATGAAGCCCGCTTCCCTGCGCCAATACAGGATCGACTCATGAAACTAGGGCTCGAAGGCAAGGTGGTTATCGTAACCGGCGGGGGTGCCGGGATCGGCGGCGCGATCTCTACCGTGCTGGCGGAAGAGGGGGCGATTCCCGCCATCCTGGGCCGCAGTCCGTTGAAGCCGGATTTCGAAGCCCGAATTCGCGCGCTCCAGCCCGAGACGATCTTCATCCAGGCGGAGATGACCGACGATGCGGCCTGCGCCGCCGCGGTCGCCGAAGTCGCCGCGAGAGGGCGCGGCATCCACGGGCTGGTCAATAACGCCGGGACAAACGACGGCGTGGGGCTGGAAGCCGGGACCGAGGCATTCCTGCGCTCGGTGACGAGCAACCTCGGCCATTATTACGGCATGCTGCACCACTGCCTGCCGCATTTGAAGGCGAGCAAGGGCAGCGTTGTGAACATTTCGTCCAAGACTGCAGTGACTGGGCAGGGGGGCACCAGCGGCTATGTTGCGGCGAAAGCGGCGCAACTAGGCCTTACGCGCGAATGGGCTGCCGGGCTGCTCGACGACGGCATCCGGGTGAATGCAGTGATCCCCGCCGAAGTGATGACGCCGCTTTACGAGAGCTGGATCAAGACCTTCGACGATCCCGAAGCCAAGCTCGCGCTGATCACGGCGCGCATTCCGCTCGGCAAGCGCATGACGACCGACCGCGAGATCGCCGACACGACGGTATTCCTGCTCTCGCCCCGGGCGGCGCACACCACTGGCCAATGGGTATTCGTCGATGGCGGCTATACCCACCTCGACCGCGCACTGGATTGATAACGATAAAAGGGAGCTTGGGGATGGAAACTGAAACGGAAAAGCGGGCGATATCCTATGCGCCCGCAATCGCGCTCACGGTCAGCCTGTTCTTCCTGTGGGGCGTCGCGAACAATCTGAACGACATCCTGATCGCGCAGTTCAAGAAGGCATTCGTGTTGTCGGATTTCGGAACCAGCTTTGTCCAGCAGGTCTTCTATCTCGGTTATTTCCTGCTCGCGATTCCCGCTTCGTTCGTGATGCGCGCCAAGGGGTATAAGGCCGCTATCGTTACCGGCCTGCTGCTCTATGGGGTGGGGGCGCTGCTCTTTTATCCCGCGGCGGCGGCGAGCCAGTACACGCTCTTCCTGCTCGCCCTGTTCGTGATCGCAAGCGGCCTCGCCTTTCTCGAGACCTCGGCGAATCCACTGATGACCGAACTCGGCGACCCGGCAGGCGCCGCGCGGCGGATCAATTGGGCGCAGGCGGCGAACCCGCTCGGTGCGCTCACCGGCATCTGGATCGGCCGCAACTTCATCCTCTCTGGAATCCATCATGACGAGGCGGCGCTCGCCGCGATGGGGGAGGCGCAGCGGCTGGAATATTACCGCGTCGAAACGCTGGCGGTGCAGGGTCCCTATCTGCTGCTTGGCCTCATCGTGCTCGGCTTCGCGATCGCGGCGATGCTCATCCGCTTCCCTGCGGGGGAAACCTTCGCCCAGGACGAAACGAAGGGGCGTCGCTTCTCCGAAATCTTCGGTAAGCCCCGCTTGCTGTTCGCGGCCGTGGCGCAATTCTTCTATGTCGGCGCGCAAGTGGGCATCTGGAGTTACACGATCCGATACGCCCAGCAGAACGCCGGCCTCGGCGAAAAAGCCGCGGCGGACATGCTGTTCGCCAGCCTGGTTCTCTTCGCCGTCGGGCGCTTCGCCGGAACTGCGCTGATGAGCCGCATCTCGCCGGCAGTGCTGCTCGCCGTCTTCGCAGCCGCCTCGCTGGTGTTGACTGGAATTGCGGGCATCGTGGGCGGCGAGACGGGGCTTTACGCGCTGGTGGCGGCGAGCTTCTTCATGTCGATCCAGTTCCCCACCATTTTCGCGCTCGGCGTCGAGGGGCTTGGACCCTTGCGCAAATGGGGCTCGTCGTTGATCGTCATGGCGATCATTGGGGGAGCAGCCCTTACCGGGCTCATGGGCTGGACCTCGGACAAGACCAGCATGACGACCGCCATGCTTGTCCCGGCTGCGGCCTTCGCGGCAATCTTCGCTTTCGCCTGGCACTGTCGCAAAGCAGGGCCGGATGCGGGTGTGCAAGCATCGGGAGCGCGCTAGATGCTGATGGACGTCGTGATCTGCACCGAGCCGGGTCAGCTCGACCTTGTCCGCCGGCCTCGTCCCCAGCGGGCCGAAGGCGAGGTGCTGATCCGCGTCCGGCGCGTCGGCGTCTGCGGCACCGACATGCACATCTACAGGGGCACTCAGCCCTTTCTCAGCTACCCGCGAGTAATGGGCCACGAGCTTTCCGGGGAGGTCGCCGAAGCAGATCCGGACAGCGGCCTGTCGCCCGGGGAAACGGTCTATGTCATGCCGTATATGTCGTGCGGCGCCTGCGTTGCGTGCCGCAAGGGCAAGACCAATTGCTGCGTCGCGATCCAGGTGCTCGGGGTGCACCGCGATGGCGGGTTGGCCGAATATATCTCGGTCCCGCGCCAGTTCGTCGTGCCTGTCCAAGGCATCAGCCTGGACGACGCCGCGATGATCGAGTTCCTGGCCATCGGCGCGCATGCGGTGCGGCGCGCGGCGGTCATGCCGGGCCAGCGGGCACTGATCGTGGGGGCGGGGCCGATCGGCGTGGCGGCGGCGATCTTCGCGAAGATCGAGGGGGCAGAGGTCACGGCGATCGACAATCGCAAGGACCGGCTCGATTTGTGCCGGGACGCCGTGGGTGTCGATCACATCGTCGAGGTTGGCGCGAATGACCAGGCCAGCCTCTCCGAAATCACCGATGGGGAATTCTTCGATCTGGTGGTGGATGCGACCGGCAGCCCGGCCGCGATGCAAGCCAATTTCGCCCGCGTCGCGCATGGAGGAACCTATGTTCTGGTGTCGGTGGTCGATGCCGACATCACCTTCAACGATCCCGAATTCCACAAGCGCGAGACCACCTTGCTCGCCAGCCGCAACGCGACCTTGGAGGATTTCTCGCATGTGGTGGCGATGATGCGCGCGCGCCGGATACCGCTGGAATCGCTGGCCACGCACCGCACGGCACTGGCCGATTTCGCCGAGGCGCTTCCACGCTGGATGGAGCCCGGCGCGGGGGTTATCAAGGGGCTGGTCGAGCTCTGATGCCGGCGCTGATCGACTCCCATCAGCATTTCTGGGCGCTGGGCGCGAACGGCTTCGAATGGCCCACGCCCGATCTGGGGGCGATCTATCGCGATTTCCGCCCATCGGATCTGGTCGAGGCCGCGGGTCCGCTCGATCTCCTCGGCACGGTCCTGATCCAGTCGCAGCCTTCCATGGCAGATACCGAGTGGCTCCTCCGCGTCGCAGCCGAAGAACCACTGATCAAGGCGGTCGTCGGCTGGGTCGATTTCGAGAGCGCCGATGTCCTGGCGGATATCGAGCGGCTTTCGGCGCATCCCAAATTCCGCGGACTTCGCCCGATGCTGCAAAATCTGCCGGACGACGATTGGATCATGCGACCTGAATTCGATCCCGTATTCGAGAAAATGGAGGCGCTTGGCCTTTCGCTTGATGCCTTGGTCTTTCCCCGTCATTTGCCCTTTCTGGAAGCGAGGGTGCGCAAGCATCCAAAGCTCAAGGTCGTGATCGATCACGGCGCGAAACCGCGGATCGCCGACCTGGAATTTTCAAGCTGGGCGGCGGCAATCGCCCGGCTCGCGGAGCTGGAGCAGGTGTTCTGCAAGCTTTCGGGCCTTCCGGCCGAGATGGCGGATGGCCAGCGCGATGCGGAGCTCAATCCCTATATCCGGCATCTCGTGACATGCTTCGGCCCGGGGCGGCTGATGTGGGGAAGCGACTGGCCGGTTGTGAATCTGAACAGTTCTTACCGGGCGTGGTTCGACACGGCAGTCTCGCTTTCCGGTCTGGCCGGGGACGATCTCGACCGGTTGTACCGCCGGACCGCGATGCAATTTTATTCGATCGATTAGGAGTGGTTTCGATGCGTTCCGTGAAAATTCTGGCTTTGGCATTCGCCGCACTGCCTGCACTGGCCTGCGCACAATCGCTGCCCAAGCCGGACAGGGGCGGCGTTCCGGATTCCGAACTTTACGATTATGGCGTGATGGGCCCGCCGGCGACCCCGGCGATCGTTGAGGCAGCCCGCGCGGCGGTCGCGTTGCCGCCCGTCAAGGGTCCCTTCGCGCCCACTTGGGAATCGATCGCCAAGCATTACCAAACCCCCGCTTGGTTCGGCGACGCGAAGTTCGGGATATTCATGCACTGGGGCGTCTATTCCGCGGCCGCGCATCACAATGAATGGTATGAGAAGCACATGTATGCCGCCGATCGCGCGTGGCACGCGCAGAATTTCGGCCCGCAGGAGCGCGTCGGCTACAAGGACCTGATCCCGCTTTTCACCGCCGCTAGATGGAATCCGGATGACTGGGCGGCTTTATTCAAGGCGGCAGGAGCGCGCTTCGTCATGCCGACCGCCCAGCATCACGACAATTTTGCTTTGTGGGACAGCAAGGTGACTCCCTTCAACGCCAAGCGGATGGGGCCGAAGCGCGACTTGATCGGCGATCTCGCCGCCGCCGTACGCCGCAAGGGAATGAAGTTCGGCGTTTCGAACCACGGCGTCGAGAATTTCACGTTCATCAATCCCGTCCCCGAGCTCAACGACAGGCTGAAAGCTGCAAAGGCCGATCTGTACGACCCGGCCTGGGGCAGCTTCTACAATGTCGCGGACCGCAGCCCAGCGGCGATGACGCGTTTCCTGACCGATTGGGTGGACCGTAATGTCGAGCTGATCGACAAGTACAAGCCCGATATCCTGTGGTTCGACAATGGCGCGAATTTGCGCGTGCTCGATCCGCTCAAGACCCAGGTCGCGGCCTATTATTACAATCGCGCGCGGCAATGGGGGAAGCCGGTGTCGATCTCGACCAAGTTCGTCGCCTACGCGCCCAGCAACGACGACAAGAAGCAAATCGGCTCGATCGTGGATTTCGAGAAAGTCGGCAAGCGCTCGCCCCCGGATATCCGGCCGGGACCGTGGATGGTCGACGATACGATCGGCAGCACCTGGGGCTATACCGAGGGCATGTCCGTCGCGGGGCCGGGGGCGATCCTGGCACGGCTGATCGATACGGTCGCCAAGAACGGCACGTATCTTCTCAATATCGCACCCAAGGCGGACGGCACGATTCCCGAAAACCAGCGCGATACCTTGCTGGGCATTGGCCGCTGGCTCCAGGCCAATGGCGAGGCGATTTACGGCACGCGGCCCTGGATGAAATTCGGGGAGGGCGGCGCGGACGGTGTGCGCTTCACTCGGCGCGGAAGGAGTGTCTACGCAATCGCGCTTTCCTGGCCTGGCCGTGAGCTGGCGATTTCGTCGCTAGGCAGCCAGGCGGGGCGGATAACCCGGGTCGAACTGCTCGGGCAGCGCCAGCCGCTCCGCTTCACGCAGGACGCCGGCGGATTGCGGATCGTGCTTCCCGCGCAGAAGCCCGCGGGCCTCGACCATGCCTATAGCTTCCGTATCACCGGGCTTTGAGCGCACTGCAATGAATAAGCTTTTGCCACACTCCGGTATCCTGGCTTTCGCCCTCCTCGCGGCCGCCGCATTGCCGGCGCAGGGCCAGACTTGGGGGACATGGCCGTCCTGGGGCGATCAGGGCAACGGCAGCTATCGCAACCCGGTCGCGCCGGCGGATTACAGCGATCTCGATGCGATCCGCGTGGGGGATGATTATTACGCCATTTCCTCCACGATCCATGTCTCGCCGGGCATGGCCGTGCTGCATTCGAAGGATTTGGTGAACTGGCGCGCGATCGGCCACGTCGTCCCCGATCTCACTGCGCTCAGCCCGCGCTACGCCTGGGATCAGCCGCCGACACTCGGCCGGGGCGTCTGGGCCGGGACCATTCGCCATCACGCCGGCAGGTTTTGGGTGTTCTTCGGCACCCCAGATGACGGCTATTTCATGAGCTCAGCGGCCAATCCCGTTGGCCCGTGGACCGCGCCCCATGCGATTTTTCGCGAAGCCGGCTGGGACGATCCCGCTGTGCTTTGGGACGATGACGGCAAGGCCTATTTCCTCGGCACGCATTTCTCGGACGGGTATAAGAGCTATATCTGGCCGATGAGTGCCGACGGCCGGTCGATAGACCGACAGAGCGGCGTTCTGGTCAACGCAGGCGCCGGCCGCGAGGCCAGCAAATTGCTGAAAATCAACGGCTGGTATTATCTGATCTACAGCGAGGTCGGGCAGGGCGGCCGATACGTTATCGCCAAGCGCGCCCGCGCGCCTATGGGTCCCTACAGCGAAGGCCGGCAGCTCGCGGAAGTCGGGCGCGACGCAAACGAGCCGAACCAGGGCGGCCTTATCCACGCGCATGACGGCAAATGGTATTTCCTTACCCATCACGGCCGTCAGGATTGGGAGGGGCGGGCGATGAGCCTCCTCCCGATCACCTGGACCGATGGCTGGCCGATCCTTGGCACCCCTCGACCGGACGGCGTGGGCTCGATGACCTGGAGCGGGGTGAAGCCGGTTGCGCGCGGCAAGCCTGCGGCGCGCCGTAGCATCGATAATTTCAATCGGCCCAGCCTGGGACCCGATTGGGAGTGGACCCGCAATCCGCGGCCCGGAAAATGGTCGCTGACCGAGCGGCCCGGCTGGATGCGGTTGCATGCCTGGCGCCCCGCCAAGCCGGGGGACCCCCTGTCGGTCGGCAACATTCTCACTCAGCGCGCCTGGCGCACAACGGCGGCGCAGATGACGGTGAAACTCGATCTCGCTGGAATGACGGACGGCCAACATGCGGGGCTGGGGCACTTCTCCAATACCTATGGCATGCTCGGGGCCTACCGGCAGGGCGGTATTCGCCGGCTCGAATACCGCCGGGCAGGAGCCGCCCCGCAACTTGGCCAGGTTCTGAAGAGCAGGAACCTCTGGCTCCGCATGGCCTGGGGGCTTACGGGCGAGGCCAGCTTTGCGTACAGCCTCGACGGCCGTCGGTTCCTGCCGTTCGGAGACGTCACCCAGCAAACCCGCGCCAGTTATCGCGGCTCGCGCGTCGGCGTCGTCAGCTACAATGACGAAGCCGAGAGCGGCCATGTCGATATCGACCGCGTCGATTACGACTATAGCCGATAGGCTTGGCCGAACTTCCCCGCGCTAAGGCCGGGCAATCTCGCGGATCACTACCTGGCCGCCAAAGCCCGAGGCCTTGCCCGCTTCGGCCTCGACCAGCACGACAAGCCTCCGTTCGGCCTCGCCAGGGGGCAGCGTCACCGTCAGCGTTGCGGGGGCCGGGTCGAGCTTTTCCGCCACCTTGCGGCCATCGATCCAGATTTCCGCATGGCCGGCGAGCTGGTTGAAAGTCAAAACGCCACCCCGGGCACGGACGCTGGCCTGCGGCTTGAGAGGCATGCTGTAGCTGTTCCACCGGCCTGCATTGTCCGGCCCGTCCAGCCGCCCCGATCGCCCGCGGCTGAGGGCGTAGCGGTCATTGACGACATTCTCGACATTCGGATCGGGCCGGGTCGCGCTGAAGGGGGTGCGCGCCCAGAAGTTGAGAAGCGTTTCCGGGCGAGTCCGCTCGACCGCCGCGCGGGGCGCCGCCGCGATACGGTCCACCGTCAGGCTGGCGGGCTTGAGGTCGGCCGCGGTGGCGCGCAGCCTTAGCGGACCGCGTCCCTGATCCGCGCGTACGATCACTTGCGCCAAACCGTTGAACAGTTTGCGCGCATCGCCCTTTTCGGGGTCGTGATCATTGGGATTGCCATTGCCCAGGCCGATGATCGCACCGCCCGATATGCTGAAACCGGCTTGCAGGTTCGCCGTCGGCACATGGCGGCCCTTCGCGTCCACGGCATCCAGCGTGATCGGTTGGGCGTCTTCGCCGTCGCCGGTCATCACGCGCCGATCGGGGGTGAGGCGCAGCGCCATGGCTGGGCCGGTCGTCTCGACCGACGCGCGCGCCACTTCGCGCCCGCCGCGATATCCCACCGCCTCGAGCTTGCCGGGCGCATAGGGCACCTGCCATTCGGGCATGGCCAGCCGATCGACCGCCTTCTCGCTCAGCCGCTTGCCATTCAGGATCAACATCACGCGCTCGACATTGGCGAGCGCCAGAACGCGGATCGGCTGCCCCTCGCGGCCCGGCCAGTTCCAATGCGGCGCCAGCGCCAGCACCGGCTCGCCATCGATCCACTGCGCGCGGTGGAGATCGAACGACATCTTGGGGAAGCCACATATGTCCATGATGCCGAAAAAGCTGGAGGTGGAGGGCCATTCGAAGGGTGTGGGCTCGCCGTGATAGTCGAAACCGGTCCAGACGAACCCGCCCGCGAGGAACCGCCGCTCGGCGATCGCCTTCCATCCGGTGTTATGCGTGGCGCCCCAGCGCGCGGCCTCGTCATCATAGCTGGTCATGATGTTGCGTGTCTTGTCGCTCGCCCATTCGCCGCGCGTCGAGAAGGCGCTGGGGTCCTCAGAACTTGTAAGAGGTTTGTTGGGAAAGGCCTTGTGATAGGGGTCATAGGTCTGGATCTGGTAATTGAAGCCCACCACATCGACCGCATGGCTCACGTTGCTGGGGGTGAACATCCCGTCGTTCATTGCCGCGGTCACCGGACGGCTGTCGTCGAGCGCCTTCACCGCGGCGGCCATCCGGCGGACCATCTCATAGCCTTGTGGACTGCCCTGCATGGGCTCTTCGTTGAACACCGACCACATGAAGACCGATGGCCGGTTGCGGTCGCGGCGCACCAACCATTCGAGCTGGTCCATATATTCGGGGCTGGGATTAAAAACGCGGTTCTCGTTCATCACGAGCAGGCCGTGGCGATCGCAAGCGTCGAGCAATTCGGTAGGCGGCGCATTGTGCGACATGCGGATCGCATTCGATCCCAGCGCCTTGAGCCGACGCACGCGCCAGTCCCATAAAGCATCGGGCATCGCGGTGCCAACGCCGGCATGATCCTGGTGGTTGCAGGTGCCTTTTATCTTGAGCGGCTTGCCGTTGAGGTGAAAGCCCGTGGCGGCGTCGAAGCGGAAGGTGCGGAAGCCGATATTGATGCGACGTTCGTCGAGCAGCTTCCCATCGCGGCGCACCTCTATCTGTACAGCATAGAGCGCGGGATCGTCTGGCGACCAGAGGCGTGGGTCCGTCACCGGTATCGTGAGCTTGGCGACTGCCTCGCGGAGCGGGGACACGTCGATCGAGACAGGTGAGGCGTTCAGCAGGCCCGCGTTCGCCGGCCCGCTCAGGTTCGCGCTGACGGTTACGCGCTGCGCCGTCTTGTCGATATTGTTCAGCGTGACCGCGATAGGGACGCTCCAGCTCCCGTCGGCGGCCTTGCGGGGGTCGCAATGGACTCCGTCGGTGACGATGTGGACGGGTTCGCGCACGGCCAGCCACACGTGGCGATAGATGCCCGCCCCTTCATACCACCAGCCTTCCATCGCATCGGCATCGACGCGGATCGCGATGGTGTTCAGCGCATCGCCGAAGCGGGCGAATGGCGAGATATCGATGCGGATGCCGTTATAGCCGCTCCAATTATGCGCCACGATCGTGCCGTTGAACCAGATCGTCGCGAAGGTCGCGATCGCGCCGAAATCGATCTCGAGATATTTTCCCTGCAGCGCGGGATCGAGCCGCAGCGTGCGGCGATACCAACCCATGCCGCGCTTGCGATATCCCTGGGCGATATTGGCTTCCCGATCGACCGCCGCCTCGATCGCCCAATCGTGCGGCAGGTCCACTTCGCGCCAATCGCTATCGTCATAGGTCATCGCCGCCGCGCCATGCGCCGCGCCCGCCTTGGCGTTCTCGTAAGAGGCCTGGTGTCCCTTGATTGCGGGCATGGGCACGTCGCCCGGGTGGAACAGCCATCCATGATCGAGCAGCAGTCGGCCCGGCTCCTCGGGTGCGGGGCGGCGAAAGACACCGTCGCGGGGCGGCGGCATCGGGAAGCCGTCCGAGCGGGCGGGTGCGGCGAAGGAAGTCGAGGGAAGGAAGGGCGTCAGCGCCGTGCTCGCAGCGGCGCTCGCCAGGAATAGCCGTCGTTGCATTCTATCCTCCCCCAGCTGCTCGATAACGGGAGCAGATTTCACGGAATGCTTTCTTAGGACGCCCTTCGCAAGAACGCCTCTGTGTAATTCAAATGCGAACGACGCGGATCGCGAGATATGGCTTGGACGGCAACGGGATCGTCGCGACGCCCGAAAAGGCGCCAGGCACGGGCGTGGCCGTCATCGCCAGGGTATCGAGGATATCGGCCCGGAATTGCCCGTCGGCAGGAAGGCGATAGCCCTGCGACGCGTGCTGCCGGTCCCACAAATAGGTGAGGTAATATTTGCCCTCGACACCCCAGGTATTCCGGTGCGCAAGCGGAGCGGCTTCGGGCGGTGCTCCGTCGATGACCTGCTTGAAAAAGGCGATCCGCGCCGGGCTCTGGCCGACCAGTTCGCCCCCCTTGGACCACCACAGCTCCTCGCGATCGTTGAGATAGGTTTCGCCATGGCCGCAAAAGGCGCCCTGGATATGTGTCTTCCAGAACATCGCCACCATGCGCTCGGCGCTGATGTCTCCCCATCCCTGCGAGATGTTGCCCTCGTAGCGCGCCTCGTCGAACACCACCGGCTTGCCATATTGCGCGATATAGGTCTGCGCATTCTCAGGATTGTCGTTCTGCACGCTCAGATGCGTCACCCAGGGCCGGTTGTGGTCAAAGAAGGTGCGCTGGTTATGGATCGAGCAGAGATGCGCGAAGGGGTCGGTCTTGGCGACGAGCTGACCGATGCGCTCGAAATCCGCCGCAGTCATCGTCTTGAAGAAGTCCCACTCGTTGGCGAGCGACCACCAAACGTTCCGATAGGCGGCCAGGCGGGCGATCACGTAGCGGACATACCGATCGTCATTCTCCGCCCCCATGCGATCGAAGCCCCAATGCCCCTCGTCATACGGATGGAAGAGGATCAGATCCGCCTCGATCCCCATCGCCCCGAGCTGCCCGATGCGATGCTCGAGATTCTGGAAGTATGCGGGGTTGAAGCGAGTGAAGTCCCATTTGGCCGGCGCCTGGCCCTCGAACGGATAGCTGGGCGGCTCGACATGGTTGTAATTGAACCACTTGGGAAACACGCCCATCCGCATCTTGTTGAACGGCGAGGATGCGAGGGTCTTCAGCGTGCGGTCTTGCAGCGCATCGGTTTGGCAGGTCCAGGCGTAGCAGGTCGTGCCGACCTGCCGATAGGGCGTGCCGTCGGCATAAGCGAACCGGTATTTGTCCTGCACGCGAACGGGCCCATGATTGCCGGGCCGCGGAGCGGTGGCGGTAAACGCGCCGCGCTTGCCGTTCAGTTCGCGCGCATTGCTCCGGGTGCGGTAGGCCCAGGCACCCATAAAGGGAGGCATGAAGCGCACGCGGTAGATGCCTTGCCCATCATAGAATCCCGGGACCTCGATGGCTCGGTCCCCCAGGGTGAAGGTCGCGCCGAAATCGACATCGACGAAGGGATTGCCCGCAATCCTGCCCCGGTACGAGGCTTCGAAAATCCCCCATTGCTCGATCGCTTTAGTCTTCGCCACGGCCGAAGAGAGAATGGCGGGACCCGCCGCGACGGCAAATGCGCCGCTGGCGACCAGCTCTCGGCGGGAAACGATCATGACGGTCTCCTGGATGCGTTGATGAACCTGACCCGCCGATCGGCGCCGGGACGAACAATCGCGCCCTCGGCGCGGACGACGGGCGTTCGGCCCGCATAGGATCGTATGGTCGCTGCGGTCAGCCGGCCATCGTCCCAGCGGATATCGACCTCGAACCCGCCCCGCGCGCGCAAGCCGCGAACTTCGCCACTGCGCCAGGAACTCGGCAAGGCGGGAAGAAGGTCGATTGATCCCGCATGGCTTTGCAGCAGCATCTCGCCGATCGCGCTCATCGGCGCGTCGTGCAGTTGCGGCGCCTTCAGGTCGCGAATTCCCGCGAGGCCCTTATCTCCATCTCCCAGCCTGGCCCACATCGAAGCCTTGTCGGGGTGGTATCCGCCGATCCCGCGGAGTGTGAGCGAGACTTTTGCGGCCTCGAACAATTGCGGCGTTGCGCTTGCGGTGATCTGGCTCAGCGGCCACACCGTTACCAGATGCGAGACGTGGCGGTGCGTCGGTTCCCATTCCTCGAACGGCTCGGCCCATTCGAGCAACTCGCCCCGCGCACCGATGCGATACGGCACGAGCCTCGGTAGGGTTGCCTTCAATCTAGCGCGAAAGTCACTATCGACGCCGAGCACTTCGCTGGCCTTGATGACGTTGTCGAACAGCTCGCGGATCAGCGCCATGTCCATCGTCGATCCGCGGCTGACCGCAACGCGCTTGCCCGTGGCCGGGTCCTTGAAGTGGTTTTCCGGCGACGTGGAAGGCGAGGTGACGAGTTGCCCGTTTCGGTCGGCAACGAGCAGGTCGAGCGCGAATTCCGCCGCGCCGCGCATCGCGGGATAGGACTTCTTCGCCAGATACGCCTTGTCCAAGCTGAAGGCGTACCGCTCCCACAAAGTCTGAGCGAGCCAGAACCCGCCCACCGGCCACGCCGCCCAGGCGGGATCGCCGGTCGCCATCGTCGTCATGGCCCAGATATCCGCGTTGTGATGCGCAACCCAGCCCTTGAAGCCATAATCCTGCTTCGCCGTGATCGCGCCGTTGCGCGCGAGATCGCCGACGAAATCGATCAGCGGCTCGGTCGTCTCGCCGAGGTTCGCGGTTTCGGCGAGCGAATAGTATTTCTGCGGATTCTCGTTGAGCGTGAAGTTGGAAGCGTAGCGAGGCGTCAGGTCTCGGTTCCATATGCCCTGCTCGTTACGCGGCGCGCCGGAGCCCGGGCGCGAAGCCGCGATCAGCATGTAGCGGGCATATTGATACGCGAAGGCGTGGGGGTGCGCGGCCTCGCCGTTGATCGACAGCGAGAGCCGGTGAAACAGCCCCTGATGATCGGCGAGATGCCTATCCAACAGCGCGCGATAAGGCTTGGCGCCTGCGTAGGCCATGTGCCGCTTGGCGATGGCCGATGGATCCTTGCCTTGTGTCGCCGGGTCGCGATCGATCCCGTTGAAGCTGGTCGCAGCGGTTATGATGAGGACTGCTTCGTCAGCGCCCCAGACCTCAAGCGAAGTCGCGCCGGCGCGCACCACGCCGCCCTTGGCTCTCACTTGCAGCCGCGTTTCCATCGTCATGCCGCGCCGCGCGTCCCATTCGATGATGCCCTTGCGCGAATAATTGTCTACATGCGTCGGCGCGCGGCCGGTGACGGTCATCGTATTTCCGGCGACAATGCTTTTGCCGAACTTCAGCTGGGTATCCAGCGCGGCCCTGAAATCGAGCGCCCCCTTCCGGTCCGCCGTGATCCGCATGACGATGGCTTGGTCGGGAAAGCTGACAAAGGCTTCGCGGGTGAATCGCGTCTTGCGGCCATCGGGCGCGGCGACCGTGTAGGTGGTCGTCACAGTCGCGCGGCTAAGGTCGAGCGTATTCGAGTAGTCGGCGAACCTCTCATGCCCTGCGAATTTCAGGTTGAGATCTGCCAGCGGCTGATAGGATTCATTGTTGCGCGCCTGCATGCCGCGGGCGAGCTGATCGGCCTTAAGATATTCACCAGCTTCGAGCGCCGCGCGCACTTCCACCAGCGCCTGGCGATGGGCGGGAGCCTCGAAATGCTCGGGGCCGCTTCCGGACCAAAGCGTCGTCTCGTTGAGCGGAATGATCTCGGACGCGGGCGAACCGAAGATCTTGGCGCCGAGCCGCCCGTTGCCGATAGGCGGTGCCGCGCCGAAATCGGCCTGGTCGGTCGGCGCGGTTTTCACCAGTTTCAGGCTTGCCCACGCGCCTGGCTGCGCCACGGACTCAGCGGACGGCGCGAGCGACAGTAAAGCCAGGAATGCAAGGACCCTGCTCACGGCGCTGCGGCCACCCGCCAGATCGTGCCTGCCGCGTCATCGACGACGAGCAGCGCCTTGTCCTTGGCGACCGCCAGGGCACGAGGACGTCCGAGCACGGCTTTGCCGCCACGGGTGAAGCCGGTCAGAAAAGGCTTGAGCGGGCCGGAGGGCTTGCCGTTTCGAAACGCTACGAACGAAACGTCGTAGCCGTTGAATTCGGAACGGTTCCACGATCCGTGGCGCGCGACGAAGGCGCCTTGGCGGTACTGCGCTGGGAAGTTCAAGTTGTTGCCGAACAAAATCCCTAGGGCCGAGACATGCGCGCCGACCGCATAATCGGGAGCGATCGCGCGGGCGACCATATCGGGGCGCTGCCCCTTGAGCCGGGGATCTTCGTGCTTGCCGTAATAGCTCCACGGCCAGCCGTAGAACGCGCCCTTCTTCACGCTGGTGATATAGTCGGGCACCAGATCGTCCCCGAGATGATCCCGCTCATTGACCGCCGTCCACAGCGCGCCCGTGCCCGGCTGGATCGCCATGCCCACGGGATTTCGGATGCCGGACGCGAACACGGTTTCGCGGTTCGTAGCCAGCTCGATCCTCAAGATCATCGCGCGGCGTTCTTCCTCGGCCTCGCCATATTCGCCGGCGTTGCTTGCTGACCCGATGGCGACGAACAGCGCCTTGCCGTCGGCGCTCAACACGATGTTGCGAGTCCAGTGGTTGTTGTAGCCGCCGGGCTTGAAGCGGGCGATATAGGTCTTGGCTATATTAGCCGGAAGCGTCGTCGGGCCGGGCTTGAACGTGATCCAGAAGATGCCATCAGTATCCGCGACATATAGGCGCCCCTGGTTGAGCACCATGCCATAAGGCTGGCGCAGTCCGGGCAGCAGCACCGAGCGCTGATCGGCAACCCCGTCGCCATCGATATCACGCAGCAAAGTGATCCGGTTTGCGCCCGCGTCGCGATATTGCGGGTCCTCATATTTCCGTTCGGTCTTGGCCTCCGCGACCAGGACATCACCGTTGGGCAGGACGATTGCATTGCGAGGCGATTGCAGGCCGCGGGCGAAGGCCTTGACGGCAAATCCCGGCGGTGCACGCGGCCCTTCTCCCTCGGCAAAGGGTATAGGGCGCGGGTTATTGGTCTGGGAGGGCGTCGTATACGGCGCGGGCAGCACCGGGGACGGGCCCGTCTGCGCGGCGGGGTCGGACTTCGGAACATCCTGCGGCGCAAGGCCCAAGACAGCAAGGGCAATGGCGGATTTCAGCATTCAAGGCTCCTGAGGTTGATTTGCGGCCGCCGCGCCGGTCTCGATCCGTATCAGGGGCGCGTCGTCATGGCGCGCATCCGGAATAGAGCGGCCGCCGAAGCTGCGAAAGCCAGTGACCCGCTTCATCGCAAAGGCTGTCCCGGCGCGCACCGTGGTGCGAAAGAAATCCGCCTCGTTTACATCCTCCATCCAGATCGCGGGGCGGGCATCGGCCCTTTCCAGCGCGATTTCCACATTGCTCATCTCCAGGTTGCGCGCATGGCGGATGAAGAACCCGCTCGCCGGGAGCTCGCCGAACATGCGCGGCTCGGGATAAGCCCGCTCAGCAGCTGGCGGCTCCAGCGCAGCCATCTCCGCCGTGCCTCCGCCGGCGTGGCCAAGATAGACGTCGCTTATCTTGATATCCTGGATCGGATGCCCCGCCACCCCGGCGATCACCGATGGCATCAGACCCGCGCCGGAGCTGGTCACATTGCTGACCCTGATCCTGCGCATCTTGCCCATGGGCACGCCCGCCGGGCCGCGCATACGGCGGCCGAGGCGGAGGAACCAGGGCGCCTGATAGGTTCCGGACATGACGATGCCGCTGAAGGTTATGTCCTCCATGATCCCGCCATCCACCGTCAACAGGCACACGCCCCGCGTCCGGTCGAACACGCAATTGCTGACCGTGATATTGCGGAAATCGCCGTTGGATTCGGTGCCGAGCTTGAAGCGCCCGATCGGCACCACGCCGGGCTTGATCGGCTTCCACGTCCCGTCCAGCACCGAGCCCATCTGGTACCCGCCGGTGAGCAGGCAATCGGAGACCGTCATATTCTCGATCGGTCGGGCATAGCCGAGCGCAAACGAGCTCTTGGGCACGATCGCGTCGTCGCTCGGCGAGTTGATCGTGCAGCGGCTGATGCGCACGTTCCTGCAACAATCCACATCAAAGCCATCCCGGTTGGTGTCGACCAGAAGATTGTCGATCGCCATATTATCGACGCCCGTCGCCAGCAGCACGAAATGCCCGCCCTGGAGCACCTGGAAGTCGCGGAGGAGCACGTTGCGGCAATTCTTCAGCGCGACGAGCTTGTTGCCGACGCCCGGCCTCTCGGCCACCGGCAAGTCGCGGTCATTGGCACCGCGGCTCAGGCCCTTGCCCCATAGGAGCCCAGTGCCTGTAATGGCGATGTCATGAAGCCCTTCGCCCCAGATCATGCTGTTGCGCCAATGGTTGTGCCCGAAATCCTGGTAGGGCTCGATTGCAGGATCCTGCGGTTCGGCTTGGTCATACCCGCCGCTCGCAAGGCCCTCGCGCGGAGTGGACGCGGCGAGGAGGACGGCGCCCGGATCCAGGTGAAGCGTGATGTTGCTCTTCAGCCGGATCGTGAAGCATGCATAGGTCCCTGCGGGAAAATGCACGACGCCGCCGCCGCGCGATGCGGCATGATCGATCGCGGCATTGATCGCTGGCGTGTCTATCGCTGCGCCATCCCCTTTCGCTCCGAAATGGCGAACATCGACCCGCGCCTCGTTCGGGCCGGCGGGCGGCAATGGTCCCGCGTTAGCCGCTCCTGCCGCCATCGCACCAATCCCGCCGGCTCCCGCGAGCACGAGCCGCCTGCGACTGGCGTCCATTGGCTATTTGCCCCGGCGCAGGAGCAAGGCGTCGCGGCCGGGGACATTGACGCTGGCGCGGCCATTGCCGTCGAAGGTCACGGTCTGGCCGGTCCAGTGATCCTTCCACGTCGAGCCGCGCGGGCCGGTTAGGGCGATCGTTCGGCTTTCATCACTCCAGTTGAACGCGGCCTTCGGGCCCTTCTCGGTATCAATGAAGGACAGATCGGGATTGTCGAAGCGTGGCGCGAAGCCCTCGGGGCGGCCGAGGTCCTCCATCACCTTGAGCCGCTCGGCGGGGAGGGCGGTCAAATCGTCTCCGGTGAGGAAGATGCCGCCGGTCATGTAGATGGAGGTCCAGTGCGCGCGCATTTCGTTGGGCATCGCGGGATCCGCGGGCTTCTCGCCGATCTTGGGCGGGGCCTGGCCCCACAGCATGATGCTATCGGGGTCCGTGACCCAGAGCGTGCGATGCATCCATGAGCGGTAGAGGTTCTCGCGCCCCACCACGCGGAACGAGCGCCAGTGATATCCGACATCGTTGGATGCGCGGGAGGCGTCGGCGAAGCCGATCGAGGGCCAGAGCGGGGCGTTGGCAATTGTGACGAATGCGTCGCCCGCACCGCGCCGGATCGCCTGTATGGCTAGGCGATAAGCCGACAGGCGAGTGGCCTTCGAATTGTGGAAGGTTCCGCCATGGATCGCGCCCCAAAACAGCGCGTCGAGCTTGAAATAATCGATGTTCCAGTCGCGGCGCATCGTGCGGAACATGCTTTCGAGATGGCGCTGCACCTCCGGGTGCGAGCCGTCGAGACTGTACCAAGGGCCACCCCAGCCGGCATAGCTGACCGTGCCCGCCGACAGCGGCTTGCCGTCCGGCCCCTTCACGAACCAATCGGGATGTTCGCGGAGCAAGGCTGAATCGCGATCGGCAACGAGCGGCGCGACCCAGAGAGCCGGCTTCTTGCCAAGCGCGCGGATCGCCTTGCTCATCTCCGGGATCGTGCCCCCGAAAGCCGGCCGGGTGACCAGCCAATCGCCCTCATAGGGCTGAAAGCCATCGTCGAGCTGAATGTAATCGAGCATCGGAGCGCGATCGGCGACGATCTTCGTGGTCGCGACGACCTGGTCGAACGTGACGTGTTCGCGAAACGCATTCCACGACGACCAGCCAGTATGGACCGGCGCTTCAGCACGGGCCCGGTTCGTGCGTGCGATCCTTCCGGCGAAGTCGGCCATCAGCGCGCCGCGCGCAGGGCCGCCGTTCACGTAGATCGGCTCGAAGCTCCAGCTTTCGCCGGGCGCGATGCGCTGGCCCTCGGCATCGAAGGCGACGCGGTAGCGGTCCCGCCAGAGATTGACTGCTCCGACATACCGCTTGGCCGAGAGGAAGCCGACGAGGAGGTGATCAGCGCCCGGAGGTGACAGCAATGCGGCGCCATAATAGGTCTGCGAGCCGGCTGGCTGCGGGATTTTGTAGTGGACCGAGTCGAGCCGCCCCAGATTTTCGGGCTTGCCCAGCGTACCTACCGCCAGGGTGAGCATGGTGAAGCCCTCCCCGTAGAGTCCGGTCTCGGGCGGCAGATCGTGCGCGCCCTGCAGCGCCACGACTTCCCGGATCGCGACGGCCGCCCTGCAGCGGCTGATCAAGCGCGTGGTGAGGATGGGTCCGGACCAGCGCCGATCGATCTTCAAGCACGATGTATCGGCGGCCGGGTCCATCGCGACTACCGATGCCGTGCCCCGACGAACGTCGGCGGCGGTTGTTGACAGCGCTGCGGCCGCGAGAAAGAGAAGCATGGTCATCAGCGCACCAGTGTTGCAGCGAGTGTTCCGATCACGACTTCGTTCGCCAGCGCACGGATCGTGACCGAGCGGAGCGGGCGTTTCGGATCGAGTATGAGCGTCAGGACCGTCGCCGCCCCTCCGTCGATCTCGGAAGGGACCCGGCTGCGAAGTGCGGCCACCCGGACTTTGCCACTCTTGAGATCGACGCGCAGCGGCGGCGGGCCGGGCGAGCGGAACTGGAAATCATCGACCAGATAGTCGCGCTCGATGGGCCACCATGTGGTGGGATTATAGAGAGGCAGCCTCGCCTGGCCGCCATCGGCATAGGTGACGATCACCTCGCCATTGTCGATCCGGCTCTGCATCGGATTGGTGGTGCCTGCCATCAGCAGGCGCAGCGCCTGGGCCTTGCCCTGCACCGGCACGGATATTTCGCGCGGATAATTATCCCATTGCGACACGAACGCGGCATTGGGCTTGTCGGGCGCGGACGATAGCGCGAACCAGCCACCGTCCGGCAGGACCAGTCGCCCGCCATTTTCCGCCGCGACGCGCCGCAGCCCCGTGTCGTCGATCGTGGCCGCCGCTTTGACGTGCCCGGCCCATGCGCCGAGCCCCTGCGCGGGAAGCGCAAGCGAAGTGTAAGTCGAGCGCGGACTGCGGTATTTTCCCGGGGCGAAGATCGCAGTCACGCGGTCATTGAATGCGCGCGACAAGTCGAGCGGTTCGGATATCCCAGTCGGCGCGACCTTGGGCAGCATGGGCTCCACCCTGGCGGCCAGCGCCGCCCCGCTTGGGCTCAGCCAGGTGAAAGCGCCCTGGCGCTTCTTCACCAGCGTTGCGCCATTGCCTTCAGACGAAGTGATAGGGGCTCCCGTCCAACGCAAAGTGACTTGGGCCGATGTTCCAAAAGGCAGGTCTATGATGGCCGCGGGTGCGCCAATGGCGTCAGAATCCGCGCGCCACGGGATCACCCGTCCGCCTGCTTCCACCGCCAGTCGGTCATACCGCGCCGGAATGCGCAGCTTGAGTGTGCGGAAACGCGCTGCTGCCTGGCTGACCGTCCAGAGTTCGGTCTTGCCGTCGCGGCGGAACGACACCCCAATATCGGGGTGTCGCAGCGCCGCATGGTCCCAGGCCGCAGGGAAGCCGGGAGCCACTTCGAGCACTCCCGAAAGCGCATCGGGTCGAACTCCGAACAGCCCCTCTACGATTGCGCGCGAAGTGACTCCCCCGGCATCGGCGAAGTCGCGCTGGGATTCGCGGCGGTACACGTCGAGATAGTTCATCGACCCGACATTGCCCGGCGAAATGCCCATATACATGCTTGCCAGCAGCGAGCTCTTGGCGAGCGTGAATGCGGCTTCGGGGCGGCGCGCCTGCCACAGGCCGAGCGCGGTGTGCAGGTTTTCGCCCATCACGACATTATTGACCGACCAGTAATAGGGCATCCAATCCGAGGTCGCGTACATGCCGTACTTCGCATCCGCGGGAACATCCTCGCCCAGAATCGGTATCCGAGGGACCTCGCGCTCCAGGCCGGACGCCATCGACCATGCCTCGCGCGCCGTCGTCACTTCCGAATCCACCGTGTGATAAAAGGTCCACAGCCCGCCGCTGGGGTGGAGCATCTGCCGGCCGAGCAAATCCTTATATTCCGCGAAGCTGCGGCTTTCGGGCATCCACAAATGCCGCCGCATTCCCCGGCCGATCAGGTCGGCTTCCTTCAGATAGGGCGCGGGGTCCTTGCCGAGCATCCGGGCTAGGCGCGCGGCCATGCGGTTATGATAGAGATTATAGGCCGAAGCATAAGACGTGCCGCCGCCATTATAGGCGATGTCGTCGCTCGCCCAGATCTGGGCATAAGCTTCGTAGAGCGGCAATTTCTCCGGGCCATAGGTTCGGCGGAACAGGCGGCGCTCCCAGGCAAGGTGCCGCTCGATCACCGGCCATGCCTCTTCCGCCAGCTTGCGGTCGCCCGTCCACAACAGGTGCCGGAACAGTGCGTCGATGAAGACCGCGTTCATGTCGTAATGCGAGCGCGACATGTCTCCGTTCGAGTGCAGCGCCTTCTCATTGCGCGCGAGGTTGCTGTCTTCGTCGGCGGGCGGGATCGTCGACGGCACGGGCTCGACATTCTGCCGGCCGAACCAGTAGCGGAAATTGGCCTTGGCCCGGTCGTGCCAGCCCAGGGCGTCGAGCAGGTATGGCCCGCGCCAGCCGAGCAGCTTGGTGCGCCAGGCAACCGCGCCATGCATGATCGCCTGTTCCTGGTCGTCCCAAGTCGCGTCGCCGCCTATCACTGTCGCGGCCATTGCGGCGTTGATCCAGGGGTCGGGGGTGTCGATCGATACTTGCGCGCGCAGGGCCGCGAAGCTGGCGCGGGCGCGCTCGAACGCAGTGGCGAGGTCCGCCGGAGCGAACGCGGTCACGTCCCGAGGCGTGTCGACGGTGGCCGTCGAGCGCTCCGAGACTTCGCGATAGATTGCGAGGTCGGAGTTGGCGGCGTTGGCGCGGGAGAGCACCTTGAGCGCGAGATAGGCGGGGGCTTCGGATATCATCAGCGTGCCGGTGGCGATGGGGCGGTCCGCTGAGCCCGCGGGGGCGAAGAGAGCGGCGGGATTGTCCCAGGCGTCGGCGTTCCCCACCGTCGAACTGCCCTCGGAGGTGGTTCCCGCGATCGTCGCAGCCGCCGCACTGATCCGGAAGCCCTGGTCGCTGGTCTCGACCCGGTTGCCGCTGGCGAAGGCTGGCTGGGGCTGGAAATACTGGCTGATTGGAACTCGCTCGGTGCCGATATCGCCGTCGCGCGCGCCGCGCTCGCCATTGATCCCGCCGAACGCCCAACGCAGCTTCGTTCCTGCCGGAAGCTTGTCACCCTTCAGCCGGACGATCAGGCCCTCGGTATCGCGGAAAGCCAGCGCTTCCAGCCGCAGCGAAGCCGAGCCCAGCCGGGGATCGCGGATTTCGTAGTGCAGTTCGCCGGGAAGATAGCGCGTGACGATCCTGGCGGCGTCGTGAAGCCACCAGATCTTTCCGTCGGTCTCCACCGCGAAGCGCAGATTTCCGCCGCGCCCAGGCAAATAGACCGAGAATTCGGGCTTGTCCCCGCCGTCCACTCGGAACGCGGTGTTGCCCCCGTAAAGCGGACGGTTGAACCGCTCTTCGCCATTGGTGATCGCGAACCCGCCATCGACAGGGCGATAGCGCAACGGACGAGCGATTTGGCCGGCGAGATTGGGTCGTGGCCCCCCGCTCGCGCTGGGGACGGTTACCTGCTGCGACCAGGCGGGGGGCGTGACGGCGCACGCCGCAAACAGGCCTAGCAACAAGCAGGTTCTGCGCCCGCTATTGCCACTATCGTTCTTGCCCACCCGCGCACCCTCTCGACCCGTTTGATTTGCCCTCGTTCTTGCACACGATGCGCCAACGCAAAAGTGTTTTATATATGAAACCCGTGCCAATCGATCACTTAAGTCAGATGGTTAGCCCTCTTATCCTCAGTCCCACGGTGTGTGCGTCAGCCCCAAGCGCGGGCACGGTCACCGCCAGGCCGTTGGGCGTTTGCGACCATTTCACGCGGCCGCGTTTGCCGAGGAGCGAAACGCCGGTGACGCGTCCTGCGGATTTGGGAATGCTCTTGATCAGCAGTTTGCCATCGGAAGGAACCGCCATCGCATAAGCGTAAAGCGCGCCTGCCCGGGTGGTGAAGCGGATGTCTTCCGCGGTGTAGGGAATGGGCGCTTCCTTGGGTGCTCCCTTGGGCGGCGTCCATCGCCCGTCGGCCACGGGGCCTTCGCCGAAAATCTTCCAGGGGCGGCTGGCGTAAATGCCTTCGCTGTTCACGTCCATCCAAGCGGCCATTCCCTCGAGGAACCGGACCTCGTGCTCGTCAATCGTCCCGTCGCCCCGCATGGGAATGCTGAGCAGCAGGTTTCCGTTCTTCGAGACGATATCGAGCATCATCCGGCACACCTGCGCCACGGTCTTGTAGCCATTCCGCTCGGCAAGCGGCCGATCGTAATGCCACTGGCCGATGCAGGTGTCGGTCTGCCACACGTCGGTGCGGGCGCCCTTCGCGGTGCCGCGCTCGATGTCTTCGACGAACGCGCCCATGTGATCGGGCGCGATGTGCTTGGCGTTTATGACGACATCGGCGCGACCGCCATTCGCGGCTGCGCTGGCATTGTAATAATGCGCGGCGAAATCGAGCCCTGCCTGTTCGAGGGGCAGCTCGTTGGTGTCGAAATAGACCAGGTCGGGCCGGTATTTATCGACCATGTCCTTGCAGCGCATGAACCAGTTCTCGGTGAAGCGCGGGGAGGTAAGGGGGTTCTCGCGTGCGAGGCTGGTCCATTTCGTATGCCAGTCCCGAACCTTCGCAGCGGTGTTGTAGCCGCTCGGAATAACGACGGAGGGCCCCGTATAGAGATCCTGGGGATCAAGGCCCTCCCACCAGGTGCCCTTGCCCTGCGCCTTGGTGAGGCGGAATGCGTCGTAGCGTACGCCAGCCATTGGCCCTTCGCCGTCATAGCCATAAGCGGGCTGAAGCCAGCGCGGCGCCCAGCTATTGTGATTGCTGATGCCGAAGCGCAGCCCTGCCGCGCGCGCCGCCTTGGCCCAGATGCCGACGATGTCCTTCTTCGCTCCGATATTGACCGAGTTCCAGCCGTGGTACGCCGAATCATATGCGTCGAAATTGTCGTGATGGCTGCCCAGCGACATGAAATATTTCGCCCCGGCGCGCTTATAGAGCGCGATCAGCTTCTCGGGCTCCCAGCGCTCGGCGCGCCACATGTTCTGGAGCTCCATGAGGCCGACCTTGGACGGATGGCCATAGGTCTTGACGTGATAGTCATAGGCCTTGTCGCCTTGGAGATACATGCGGCGGCCATACCAGTCGCCCTGCTCGGGCACGCACTGCGCCGACCAATGGGCCCAGATGCCGAACTTGGCGTCGCGAAACCATTCGGGATAATGGTAGTTGGCGACGAGCGACTGCCAGTTGGCCTCGAACGGACCCGGATCGATGGGTCGTCTGAATGCCCCCGCGGCGGCCGGGGCGAATAGTCCGACGCTCGTCGCCAACGCGGACGATGCGAGGAACTCGCGACGTGACTTCACCATGACAGTCTCTCCTCAGTGCCGGGCGTTTTCTCGCCCTTTAATGTACATTCCGGCTCATTCCGACCGGTAAGTTTCGCAACAGGCTCTAACTTTTTGAGACCGGGGGTTTTCGTTGCGCTCTCATAATCACATTGACATCATGCCCACGTATTGCGACATAGTTCCACTATACAAGACGGGAGATCAACTCTCGATACTGATGCGGGCGGCGCCCGCTTAACCCAGGGGAGGTGGACGATGGCGATTTCCTTTGCATGCGCGAGTTTTCGCAATGGCGTTTCGAGCCGGGCAATAGTCGCGGCGGCAATGCTGCTGGGCGCCGCGGTGCCGGGCGCTGCCCTGGCTCAGGAGACCACGACGCAGGCCGATCAGGATGAAGACACGATCGTCGTCACCGGCATCCGTGCCAGCCTGGCCGGCGCGCTCGATGCGAAGCGGGATTCTGCCCTTGTCATCGACGCGATCACGGCCGAGGATATCGGCAAGTTCCCGGACAAGAATATCGGCGAGGCGCTCCAGCGCGTGACCGGCGTCCAGCTCACCCGCGGCGCGGGCGAAGGGCAGAACATCTCGATCCGCGGCGCCGCGCCCGAGCTGACTCGCGTCGAAATCAACGGCCAGACCGCGCTTTCCACGCAGGTCGGCAGCGGCCGCCAGGTCGATTTCCGCGAGCTGCCCGCCGAGTTCGTCCAACGGCTCGAAGTCGTCAAGTCGGTCTCCGCCGACATGACCGAAGGCGGCCTTGGCGGCACCGTCCGCATCATCACGCGCCGGCCGTTCGACAGCAAGGAAGGCTTCCTCGCGGGCTCGGTGCAGGGTGTTTATGGCCAAGTCGGCAAGACCTGGGATCCCAAGCTCGCGGTGATCGGCAGCAAGGTCTTCGCACAGGACACTATCGGCGTGCTCGTCTCGGCCACCTACGAGAATCGCAGCCTCTATTATGATCAGGCCCGCACCACCGGCTGGCGCCGGATCGACGGAAGCCCGGCGGCGGGCAACCAGTTCTATGACTTCAATGCCGATGGGCAGGGCGATTTTTTCCCCGATATTCCACGTAATATCATCAACCGCGAGAAGACCGAGCGCTACGCGTTCAACGGCATCCTCGAATATCGGCCGAGCGACGACTTCAAGACCTGGATCGACGCGACCTACACGACTGGCGTGCAGACGCTCGACAGTCAGTTCCTCCAGCTCACCACCGCGATCGGTGCGGCAGGGGCGGGAAGCGGCGTGGACATCCCGACGGTCAAGATCGGGCCCGATGACACCACCAGCTTCGTGCGGTTCAATAACATTTCGACCTTGGCCGTGCCGTCCCAGCTGGCGGTTTCGCTGCGCAACATCCTGGGGCAGATCGACCGAAAGACCTTCAACAGCCAGTTCGGATATGATTGGACGCTCGGGAAGCTCAAGATTTCGGGCCGCGCCAGCTATGCCCGCTCACGCGCCTATAATAACGAGATAAACGCAACGGGCGACTATCTCGGCGTCTCGTCGCTGACGATCGACTACCGAAATCCGCAGCAGGGCCCGAACATCATCCTTCCGTTCGATCCGACCAAGGTCGCCGGCATGAACCGGCTGACCGTGCTCCGGCAGCCGCGCTATAACTTCCAGACCGAATATGGCGCGAAGCTCGATTTCGACTATCGGCCGGATGATGGGGGCTTCCTTACCTCGCTCAAGGCGGGTTTCGAAGCCCGCAACCTGAGCTCGGACAGCGAGCTCTTCTCTGTGACCAAGGTGTTGAACGGCTTCAGCGGCACAACGACGGTGAGCAATACGAGCACCTTCGGCGGGCGCACCGATGTCGTCCAAAGCACGACCACGCCCGCTTCTTTGACGGCGCAGCTCCAAAACATCGTTCAGCAGAACGCCTCACTCGGCGATCACAATTTCTTCAACACCGGCACGCTGGGCTTCGCTGGTATCCAGCGTTTCCTCAATCTCGGTAACGAAGTCGCGGCTGCGGTCGGGATTCCCGATCCGTTCGGCAGCCCGTTGCCGCTCGATACCTGGGAAGTCACCGACAAGAACCTAGCCGGCTATCTCCAGGCCCAGTTTCGCTTCGATCTGGGCTTCGAAGTCAGCGGCGTTATCGGCGCGCGCGTGGTCAACACCAAGACCACCTCCAGCGGCAATCGCCTGATCACCAACGCGCCCAATCCGAACGTCCTCGTTCCGGTGAACTTCGTGGGCGAATATACCGAATTCCTGCCAACGTTGAACCTGCGGGCCGAGTTCATCCCGAACCGGCTGATCGGGCGCGCGACCGCAACCGAGGTGCTGGCGCGACCGCAACAGGGCCAACTCGCCCCGTCGTTCCGCACCGATGTGGTGGGGCGCACCGGCTCGCGCGGCAACCCGGGGCTCGCCCCGTTCCGCGCGCGCCAATATGATCTCGGGCTGGAATATTATATCAACCGCACCAGCTTCGTATCAGTCACCGGTTTCAAGAAGGTGATCGACTCTTTCATCTTCAACACGACTCAGCCTGAGACGATCGACGGCATTCTCTACACGATCACGTTGCCGGTTAACGGCACCCAGGTGGTGACGATCGACGGCGTCGAGGCGGGCGCACAGGTATCGTTCGACTTCCTGCCCGCGCCGTTCGACGGCTTCGGTGCGCTCGCCAACGTCACCTATCAGAAGGACAAGGGCTTCGAATCGCGCGATCTGATCACCGGCGGGCCGCTGCCCTTCCCCGGCTTGTCCAAGACTGCGTACAACGCCTCGCTCTTCTACGAAAAGGGCGGGTTCAGCATTCGCGGCTCGTATAACTGGCGCGACAAATATCTGATCACGCCCACTGGCCGCGGCAACAATCCGGAGTTCGGCGAGGCCTACGGCCAGTTCGACGCCTCGGCGAGCTTTCAGCTCACTCCAAACGTCTCGGTGTTCCTCGACGCTGTCAACATCACCGACGCGACGCGCAAGGAAAACGCCAACAGCATCTATCGCCGGACGCTGATCGAAACCTTTGGCCGGCGCATCTACGGAGGCGTGCGCGTCCGCCTCTAAAAAAGGCGCTTTACGAACGATAAGGGCGGCCGCTTCTCCCGAAGCGGCCGCCCTTATTTATGCGGTCGCCGGGAACGCCACGCAATGTGGGTCATATTTGCACGCTTACGAAACAAATGTTTCTGCGTGGAAATGAATTTCATCATATGGAACGTATGCGCAACTTTTGGACTTTACACCTTCGCTAATCGTGAGAAGCTGTCCCTGCCTAAAAAGGCAGGGGGTGTACCCGGCACTTAGGCCGGACTGTTTCCAGTTCCGCGGCTATGAAAAAAGCTCGGGCCACTTCCCAACCAACAAGGCCTTGCCGGGCGACCGGCTGGCGACTTTTGGAGGGTAGGGGATGACACTGAACACCGAAAAGCGGAGCCGCGGGCTCCTGCGGCCGTCGATACTGGCGATCGCCACCGTCATGACGGTCGCGACCATGTCGCCCGCTTACGCGCAGGACGCTCCGGCGGCCGACACGCAGGCCGAGGCCGACGGGGAGGACATCGTCGTCACCGGCTATCGTGCATCGCTCGAGAGCGCGATCGCAGCCAAGCGCAGTTCGAACAACATCGTCGACGTGATCAAGGCCGACGACATGGCAAGCTTCCCGGACGCCAACCTGGCCGAATCGATCCAGCGCATTCCCGGCGTGTCCATCACGCGTGACGGCGGCGAGGGTCGTAACGTCACGGTGCGCGGCCTGGGCGGGGATTTCGTCCGCACGCTGCTGAACGGGATCGAGGCATATTCAGCCACGACGGGCTCGACGCTCGGCGTGGTGGCCGGCATCAATCGCACGCGCGGCTTCGATTACTCGACCTTCGCATCGGAGCTCTTCAACAGCGTCACCGTCAGCAAGTCCCAGTCCGCCGAAATGGACGAAGGCTCGCTCGCGGCCACGATCGCGCTCGAGACCGCCAAGCCTTTCGACAAGCGCGGATTCCGCGCTGCGGTCTCGGCGCAGGGCGCCTATTACGACAATAACAACAACTTCGCGCCACGCCTGGCCGGGCTAATCAGCAACACCTGGGGCGATTTCGGCCTGCTTGTCTCGGGCGCATACAGCACGCGCCTGGCCCAGGAGGACGGTTATAGCGATACGTCGCAGTCCGACTATTCCGACGCACTTAATGGCTTCTGCGGACGCGCTACCGACGATCCGGCTCAGCCGGGCAGCCAGGTGGTCAACACTGCGATCCCGTTCGTCAACACGCTTTCGGGCGTGGGAAACCGGCCGGCCAACCAGTGCTTCTCCGGCCTGCCATCCGATCCGGTGGCCTATTCGAAGATCAACGTCGCGAATGTATTTCTGCCGCGTAATCCGGGCCTCGGCCGCTTCACGCTCGATCAGAAGCGGCTGGGCCTCACGGCGGCCCTTCAGTACCAGCCGTCCGACGCCACGCATATCACGCTGGACGGCGTTTTCTCGAAGTTCGATCAAACCCGTCTCGATTATGCGTTGTCGCTGGCGTCCAACAATCGCAACGTCAACGGCGCTTCCGCCGCATTCCCGCTCTTCGCGGGGCGCGTCGATTCGCAGATCATGGATGTGAACGTCGATGCCAACGGCCAGGTCGATTACATGCGGCTCAACCGCGTCGACATCAAGCATATCCAGGAAAAGACGAAGACCAGCACCAAGACCTATGAAGTCAGCGCGCGTTGGGAACAGAAGCTCACCGACCAGTTATCGCTCGATGTTCGCGGTGGCCTCGCGGGTTCGCTCTACGATCAGCCTTATACCGTCTTCGTGTCGTACGATGCGTTCAACAAGGACGGCTATAGCTGGGACTCGCGCAATGACGTGCGCCGTCCGCTGATCAACTACGGCTATGACGTGGCCAATCCCGCCAACGTCACTTTCACCAACGCGGGAACGGGACTCACCCCGGATATCCGCATCGTGCAGGCCACCGTAGACAACACGCTTCGCACGGCGGCGGCGAATCTGAAGTTCGAGGCGAGCGAGAGCCTGACGTTCAAGGCCGGCACGATGTACAAGGACTTTAAGTTTCGGTCGACGCAGACGCAGCGCCTGTTCGGCAATAATGGCCCACCCTGCGCCGTCAGCTCGACCAACCCCGCGGCGGTGGCGGGCAGCCCCCCCGCGGCCTGCACCGGTTACCAGACCTTCAACTTCACGCAGTTTGCAGCCGATTTCCCAAATCTGAGCTCGCTGAGTTCGACGCTCACCGATTTCGGCGGGCAGCTCAATCTGCCGGCGGGATCCGTGACAGGTTGGGTGGTGCCCGACGCGGATAAGTTCATCACCGGGCTCAACCTCCTGTGCAATTGCGCAAACAAATATGGCGATTTCACCCTCGCCATCAATTCGGCGCTTGGGAACAATCGCAATTTGTCGGAAAAGGACCTGGCCTTTTACGGCCAAGGCGACTTCAATTTCGACCTTGGCGGTCATGCGTTGCGCGGCAATCTGGGCGTCCGCTACGTCAAGACCAAGCTGGAATCGACCGGATATCTGTCGCTCACTCAGGTCGTAACGGTGGGCAACGAATATGAAGACTGGCTGCCCTCGGCCAACCTGTCATTCGAAGTGACCCCGGATCTGATTTTCCGCGGTGCGGCCGCCAAGGTCATGGCGCGGCCCGGTTTCAACGCACTTAGCCCGGGCGGCGCGGTGAACACCACCTTTGGCGCGCAATCGGCGACGATCGGCAATCCGCTGCTCGAGCCCTATCGCGCCAAGAACTACGACCTGAGCCTGGAATGGTATCCCGAACGCGGCGCATTCTATGGCGTTGCGCTGTTCTATAAGGATGTGGGGAGCACGATCCAGAACCTCGCGGCTCAGGAGGCGTTCGGCAATACCGGCCTGCCGCTCTCGCTGCTGCCCGCGGGCCAGGACGGATCGACCGTGTACCTGGTGACTCGCTTCCGCAACACCAGCGGCGGCTATATCAAGGGCCTCGAGGTCAACGTCCAGCAGCCTTTCAGCTTCCTTCCTGGAGCGCTGAAGCATCTGGGCGTCGCGGCTAACTACACCTATGTCAAATCCTCGGTGCTTTATTACCTGTCGGCAGGTGTTACTGCGACGACGACGCATGACCAGTTCGTCAATGTCTCGCCCAATTCAGTCAACGCAACGCTGTTTTACGATGACAGCCGGTTCTCGGCCCGCGTTTCGGTTGCGTACCGCGACGCCTATCTGACTGCGCTTCCATTCAAGGCCGAAGTACCGGACGGCAATTACAGCTATGCGACCACCAATGTCGATGCGTCGATGTCGTTCAACATCACCGATCGCATCAAGATCACCGCCGACGCTCTTAACCTCACCAACCAGGCGGCGGATCAATATAGCGGCAAGGTGCGCAAGTCGCAGCGCGTTTATAGCACCACCGGGCGTCAGTTCTTCATCGGCGCATCGTTCGCCTTTTAAGGAATACGCGCAATCGCCCCGGCCGATCTCGATCGGCCGGGGCTTTTTGTGCCGGGGGTAACCGTCAGCGTGCGCCGAGAAAAATGTGAGATATTCCCTCATGTTGTGAGATTGCCGCCCTGCCAAAGCTGTGAGATTGTCGTAAGTGGCTACGACGGGGGGAGGGGGATTGGCATGGCCTGACCGGCTGGGCCTCCGTCCCCATCGAAGCGCGAACGATTTAGGACGGGATGCGGGAATGATTGTGAACAGGCGCGGTTTCATGGTTGGCACGGCCCTTTCGACGGGAGTGCTGCTGAGCCCCCGGGGGGCCTGGGCCGGAACGACCGCGGCGGCCGCACCTCCCCTCGACGCCGCGATTCGCTGGCTGGATGGCGCCCCTCCGGCGCTGCACGAAGGCGTAACCTGGGGCGTGCCCTGGCCGCGCGGCACGAAGCGCGCGAAGGCGACCTTCGCTTTGCGGGATGCGAGCGGCCAGCCGGTCCCGGTGCAGACCTGGACGACGGCGACTTGGCCCGACGGTTCGATCAAATGGACCGCGCATGCGATCCCGGGGGGAGCCGCGCAAAGCCCGGCGCTCAGGCTTGAGGCTGGGCGCCCCGCTGCGCCGCCGCAATCGATATCTATTGCGGATCGTGGGGAGGCCATCGAGGTCGCCAGTGGCGCGCTGCGCTGGCGCATCGCCAAGAAGGGTGAGAAGCTTATCCTTTCGGCGCATAATGGCGCGCGCGAGACACTTCGCGATGTGAGTCTGGTCGCCACGGCGCAGGACCGGCCCGATAGCGAAGCCGAGGAGAGCGTAGCGCGCCGCCGCTATGTCGGCGAAGTGACCTCTGCGGTGGTCGAGCAGCCCGGGCCGGTTCGTGCGGTGGTCAAGGTGGAAGGGCGGCATCGCGGTGGAGACCGCACATGGCTGCCTTTCACGCTCCGCCTCTATTTCCATGCCGGTTCGGAAGCGGTGCGCATCGTTCACAGCTTCATCTTCGACGGCGACGAAAAGAAGGATTTCATCCGCGGGCTGGGCCTGAGCGGCGTCGTACCGATGGAGGATATGCCCTATGATCGCCATGTCCGCTTTGCCGGCGCGGGCGACGGCGTGTGGGGCGAGGCGGTGCAGCCGCTCACCGGATTGCGCCGTGATCCAGGCCGTCCCTTCCGTGAGGCGCAGGTGGCGGGCCGCAAGACGCCCCCGGCGGATCAGATGTCCGGGGCGGTGCGCGCCAATGTCGCCTTCATTCCGCAATGGGGGGACTTCACGCTCTCGCAGCCCAATTCGGACGGCTTCGCGATCACCAAGCGCACCCGTGCCGGCCATGGCTGGATAGAGGCCGATTCGGGCACGCGCGCGAGCGGCCTGGGGTTTGTCGGGGGCGCGGCAGGCGGCGTGGCCTTCGGCATGCATGATTTCTGGAAGCGCTGCCCCGTGCGGCTCGATGTTCGCGATGCGCATACCGATGCGGCCAGCTTCACGCTCTGGTATCATTCGCCCGATGCTCCGGCGATGGATTTGCGCTTCTATCATGACGGGCTGGGCATGGAGAAATACGCAGAGCAGAATCGCGGGCTCGACGTCACATATGAGGATTTCGAGCCGGGCTGGGGCACGCCCCATGGCGTGGCGCGAACCACCGAATTCATGCTCTGGGCAATGCCCGCGACTCCGGCCCGCGAGCGTTTCGCCAACATGGCCGGGGCCATCAGCAAGCCGCCCCGGCTCATGGCCACGCCGGAACGGATCCATCAGGCGGGCGTGTTCGGCGACTGGACTTTGCCGGATCGCTCGACGCCGATGCGCAAGGCAATCGAGGAGCAGAACGATTATCTGCTGCGCTTCTATCGCGATCAGGTGGAGCAGCGCCGCTGGTATGGCTTCTGGAACTATGGCGATGTCATGCACACCTATGATTCCGACCGGCATGTCTGGCGTTACGACATAGGCGGGTTCGCCTGGGCGAATAGCGAGCTCTCGCCCGATCTGTGGCTATGGTACAGCTTCCTGCGTTCGGGCGATGCGGACGTGTTCCGCTTTGCCGAGGCGATGACGCGGCACACCGGCGAAGTCGATGTCCACCATATCGGCCGCTTCAAGGGCCTGGGCACGCGGCACGGCGTGCAGCATTGGGGCGACAGTTCGAAACAGCCGCGCGTTTCCACCGCGGGTTATCGCCGCATCTATTATTATCTCACCGCCGACGAGCGAGTGGGGGATCTGATGCGAGATCTGGTCGACAGCGACAAGACGCTCGCGCATGTCGAGATCGGCCGCAAGGTCGGCGCCCGGCCGGGTGGCCCGGAGGCGGGATCGGGGGCTACGGTCCAGGCCGAAAAGCCGCTGCGCGAGGGCGAGATCACCATGTCGTTCGGCACGACCTGGTGCTCGCTGGTGGCGGCGTGGCTGACCGAATGGGAACGCACCGGGGATCGCAAATGGCGCGATCGGATCGTTGCGGGCATGACTTCGATCGCGGCGCTCCCCAAGCAATGGTTTGCCGGCGGCGCTACCTACGATCTCGCCAGCGGCCGCTTCACCAGCGGGGGAGACAAGGTGAGCATCAGCCATCTCAACGCGGTCTTCGGCGCGGTCGAAGTCAATTCGGAGCTATGGGACCTGGTCGATGTGCCCGCCTATAAGAACGCCTGGCTGGATTATTGCGCATTCTACAATGCACCGCGCGACGAGTTTTTCGCCAAGACCGGCTCGCGCGCTGCCGCCGGCAATTTGAAAGAGGGGCATTCGCGGCTCACCGCATTCGCCGCGAGCAAGCGCAACGATCCCGCGCTCGCCCGTCGGGCCTGGGAGGAATTCTTCTCAGGCGATGCCGGGCTGGGCATGGGCGTGGCGATCAGGGCCCGCAAGATCGAGGGCAGCGTCGTTCTCAAGCCTGTCGATGAATCCCCGCGGGTCTCCACCAACGCCGCATCGCAATGGGGACTGGCGGCGATCCAGAATCTTGCGCTCGCCGGCGGCTATCTGGAGGCGTCAGCGCCCAAATAACGGGCGCCGGCCTTGTCGGTCATCGAGCGGAAGGTGATCGACCAGCGCGGCACATCCATCGGCGCGATGCTGTGTTCCCACGCATGCCGCGCTTCGCCGCTCAGATGATAGGCCGAGCGTGACGCAAGTGGTGCTGCGAAGCGCTGGAAGCCGCCCTCGGCTCGTCGCCGCCGGAGCCGCAAGGTAGCCGGATTGCCGAGCGAAATGCCGATAACGTGCTCGAACACCGGCCGATCGCGATGCCAGCCGATCCCTGCGCCGGGATTGTAGCAGGTCACCAAAGCATGGACCAAGGCCTCGTGCGCTAATCCCGCGAAGGCCGCCGCACGCTCGCGCAGAGGCAGCAGCCACTCAGGGATCGGTTCTGCCTGGCTGAAGCTTGCATCGTGGAAATCATAACGCCACCCGAAGCTCGCGGTCAGCCGCTTTCCCGTCCACCCCTGGAAGCGGAAAGGCGCGAGGCCGGCTTCGTCGATCGCCGCAATAAGCGCGGCTTCGTCCTCAGGAGAGATGATGTCGGTGCGATAGGCGAGTCCCGGCAAAGCGGGCGCGCCGAACAGATCGGGAGTTTGACTGGCCACGGATCACTCAGGCGGAATGTGGGAAACACTGCGGAAATAGACAGGAAGTTCGGGGCACGATTTAGCGCATTTTTTCCAAAATGCCTTCACTTTCCGCAAGATAGCGATTGCCACGCCGGGCTTTCCTGCCTAGCGGTCCCGGCGTGAAAGACGAACTAATTGCTGTAATCGACCGAGCGTCGCTGTTCCTCAAGGCCCTGTCCGGCCGCAGCCGTCTGCTCCTGTTGTGTCAACTCCTCGATGGTGAGAAATCGGTCGGCGAACTCGCGCGGCTGACGGACTCGCGCGATACCGCCGTGTCGCAGCAACTCGCTTTGCTGCGTCGCGAGGGCATGGTTTCCGCGCGCCGCTCGGGCCAGATGATCTTCTATTCGCTCGCGAGTGATGAAGCGGTGCAGATGCTGAAGGCGCTGCACGGCCTGTTTTGCGAGCCCGCCGCTCAGGACGAGCTCGCGGCGTAGAGCCGTTCTACATCCTCCGCCCGGGCAAGTTCGGTCGCAGGAGTCATCAGGGTCGCCGCTCCCGCCGCAATGCCATAGCGCAGTGCGTCCTCAAAACTGCCGCCGCGGGCAAGGGCAAGCGTAACCGCGCCTACCATCGAATCGCCCGCACCCACTGCGCTCCTGGTCTCGACCTTGATCGCCGGCAAGCGATGCTCGATTCCGTCCGCGACAAGCAGCGCGCCTCGCTCGGCCAGCGAGAGGATGATCGCCTCGGCGAACCCGCGGTCCCGCAGCGCATGTGCGGCCGCTACTTCGTCCGCCTCGGTCGCGACAGGCTTGCCGAGCATGTCCTCGACTTCGCGCAGGCTCGGCTTGAGAAGATAGATGCCCGCGCCTTCGCACGCGGCCAACGCGGGACCCGAGGTATCGACGATCAGCCGGGCGTCTCGCTTGCGCGCGACTTCGCCCAGCTGCCCGATGATCGCCGGATCGCATCCCGGCGGCAGGCTGCCGCTCGCGACGATATGCGTAACTCCGGGCAGCACTGCGAGTGCATCGAGCAGCGCGGCGATCTCGCCTTCGGTCAGCGACGGGCCAGGCAGCACGAAGCGATACTGCAACCCGCTCCCTCCCTCATCCACGGTAAAACTCTCCCGCAGCGCACCGGCGACTTTCACGGGTGCGATCGACAATCCAGCATCGCGCAACAATCTCTCGAAAAGTTCTCCTGCCGGCCCGCCGCAAGGAAACACGGCGGTCACGGCTCCTCGAAGCGTGTGGATTACCCGCGCGACATTGATCGCGCCGCCGCCCGGATCGTAGCGCGGCGCGACGCAGCGCAATTTGTGCGTGTGCTGCACCTTGTCGGTGCTGGTCGTTACATCAAGCGCCGGATTAAGCGTGAGAGTCGCGATCACCGGGGCTGTGCCCGATCGAGGGCCGCACGCGCCGCGGCCACGATCAGTTCGGTCGGTCGGTTCACGCGGATGCGGTGCCAGCTCGCCAGCTCTCCCACGGACCGCCGCGATTGCTCACGCACCACGTCCACGCCGGCGTCCGAAGCGTCACCGCTCCGCTGTGCGACGCGGGCGAGCCGGTCGCGCTCGGGCGCTTCCAGCCAGATGCCGGTGAACGGCACGCGTGCCCTGTGTGCTATGGCCGCGGCCACGTCGCGCTCGCTGCGGCTCATGAACACGGCGTCGAGGATCACGCTGCTCCCACAGGCGAGGTGGTCGTCGGCCGATTCGAATATGGCTTCATAGGTTTCCCGGTCGCTACGCTGGGTATAGTGCGCGGGGGGCAGACGCGTTTCGGGTGGGAGCCCGGCGAGCCGTTTGCGAAACACGTCGGAGCGGAGCACCCGCGCACCCGGCGCCCGCCCGATCCGGTTTGCGATCAGTCGCGACAGTGTCGATTTGCCGGTTCCTGAAAGCCCCCCGACGGCTACCAGCCGGGGCGGGGAGGGCGCGAGGATCGCATCCGCAAGCTCCGCATTCCCGGCGCGAAGCGACAGATAGAGCGGCAGCAATGCCCATCCGGTGGCCCCCTGCGGAGTCACGTCGAGATAGCGGTTGGCAAGTATGTTCGCCTCGGCGGTGCGGCCAAGCGTGACCAACGCGACGAGCGGATCGGCGAGATCGTAGAGAATATCGGCGCCGCCGCTCTCCAGGGTTCGGATGCGCCCGGTCGCGGCGCGGCGCTCTAGCTGCGGGCGGTGCCGGTCGAGTTCGAGACGCTGAACGGGCGTGCGCGCCACTTGCGTAAGGAGGCAATCGAAGGCGGCGGCCTCGGCAAGGACTAAACCCGCATGGCGCTTGCAGATTGCGTCTGAAGCCGCCCGGATCGCGGCCACGTCCAGCCCGCCCCCGCTGAGCAGGGCCTGCAGCGATGCGTCGCGATGTGCGGCGTTCGCCGCCATTCCGTCCCTCCGCCGACTCTCACGATCTGCGACCAATAGCGGAATGCAAAGCGACCGGGAGCGAATTTTGGGATCAATTATCGGGATGCCCCCTCGGCCCCCCCGCTATTAACGAAAGCCCTGCTGGCTTGATCGCGATGGCGGGCAAGCGGCTGAAACTTGCCGGTTACACCGAAGTCAGCGGTGTCTGCACCCGCCCCCAATTTCGCGGCCGGCGGACTCGCCGCCATGCTGGCCCAGGCGGTGGCGGGGCGCATCGCGGGGCGCGGCAAAATCCCATTCCCCCACGCATATGCGCACAACGGGAACGCGATTGGCTTGTATGAAGCGCTGGGCTTTCGATTGCGGCGCGAGCTGGTGATCACGGTGCCCTCGCCTATTTGAGGCTGATATGCCCGACGATCTCTGCAACGATGTCATCAGGGGAGCGCATCGCGCCGCTCTCGCTGGCGCGCACGATGCGCCAGGGGCCGAGCAGATCGGCTGCGACGATCGCTTCGTAATTGGCGCGCACCCGCTGCTGAAGTGCGACATCCGCCTCATATTCGTCATAGGTTTTCGGCGTGTAGCTCCGCTCCGCCTTTTGCAGGATCATCGCCTTAGCCAGTTCCCAAGGCGTATCGAGATAGATCGACAGCGTCGGCACGGGCAGGGCGAACTGGCCGGTTTCGAGCGCCAGGATCCAGTCCATCAGGGTGCGGGCCTCGCTCTCGTCCACCCGAGCCGCCTGATAGGCCATGTTGGACGCGACATAACGATCGAAGATCAGCACGTCGCTGCCCTCGACGGCCTCAAGGATCGACGCGCGCCATTCGAAGCGATCGAGCCCATAAAGCGTGGCGGCCGCATAAGGCGTCACTGCCACGCCGATATCGCCCGCCATGTAGCGCCCGATCGTCACGCCTGCGACGGTTTCGCCATAGCGGGGGAAGCCGATCACGCTCGCCGTGCGCCCGGCGGCGCATAAAGTATCGCGCAGCCGGCTCGAGGTCGTGTTCTTGCCGACCCCGTCGGCCCCTTCGATCGCGACGATGATGCCCATGAAGCGGAGCCTTAGCAGGGTTGTGCGACAAGTCACGGGCGCACGCGGGAGGCCCGTAGCGGAGAATTCCGTAACCCTGCCGCAACGCTGCGCTAACTCCACGGCGCTTACCTATTGGGACCTCAGGCCGCATGGCGGCTGCTTCCGTGTAAGACCGGAGAGGCAGCTATCTGTGCGGCGAATTACGATATCGAAACCCGCGGTTTGCGACGGATATTTCTTGGTCTCGGAAACGCTCCTTTTAGTGCTGATCGTGCAGGAGGCGGGCTTGCGGAGCGCGCTGGCGGCTTCTCTCTCGCTGGCGGGCGCGGACGTGCTGACGGCCGATGACTTCGCCGATCCGCGGCTTGCGCGGCACCGGAGGCGGCCACTAGTGCTGATTACGGACGAAGCCGCCGTGGAAGGGTTCCAAGGCGGCAGCAAGGAACTGGCCCGCGACCCCCGCTGGCTGAAACTGGTGCTTCTGTCGCCGGGCGCGGCGGGTCCGAATGGGGATCCCAAGCTCCTGCGCCTGGACAGGGCCTCCGCGGCGCGGACGATCTCCCGGCTGCTTCCCGAATGGCAGCGCCGCTAGGGGTCTGGGACCATCCCCGCGGCAAAGGCGATGCGTAGCGCTTCGGAGAGGCTGCGCACTTCCAGCTTCTCCATCAGATTGGCGCGATAGATTTCCACCGTGCGCGGGCTGATATCGAGTTCATAGGCGATCACCTTATTTGACCGCCCTTCGATCAGGCCCTTGAGCGTGTCGGTCTCTCGCGGGGAAAGCAGCGCGATGCGCGCCTTCGCGGCGGCGATCCGGGCCGCGATTTCGCCGCCTTGCTCAAGTTGCGCGAAGCCGTGGGCGATTACGTCCATCAGCGTGCTTGCATCATATGGCTTTTCGACGAAATCGAGTGCCCCGGCCTTCATTGCCTGAACCGCAAGACCGACATTGCCCTGGCCGGTCAGGATGATCGAAACGAAATTGGGATTGCGTTCCAGCGCCGTCAGAACATCGAGCCCGCTCGCTCCGGGCATGTGGAAGTCGAGCAGGACTACTCCGGGGTCCAGCTCGCCGATTTCTTCGAGAATGGCGTCGCCCGATCTGTACCCGCGAACGATCAGGTCCGAACGGAGCGACAGCAGACTGTGCAACGATGCGCGAACGGCGTCATCATCATCCACGATATAGATGGTTTTCGTCATGCAGCTCCATCCTGCTCGGCCGCCGGCAAGGTGAACCGGAACGACGCCGCGCCTCCGGGCCGATTTTCCGCTTTCAGTTCTCCGCCATGTGCCTCGATTATGCGCTTGCTGATCGAAAGGCCGATGCCCATCCCTCCATGATCGGTCTTCGTCGTTGAAAATCGCGAAAAAAGCTTGGCCAGCACCTCGTCGGCAATACCCGGGCCCGTGTCTGCTATTTCTATTTCCACTATGTTTTCAGTTACCTTGCGCGATCGTATCGTTATCACGCGCTCGTCCGAGCGGAGATTACGCAGAGCATCTACAGCATTGCGCAACAGGTTGACCAGAACTTGCTGAATTTGAATGCGGTCGGCCAGGATCCAGGCGGCATGCTCATCGAAGTCGAATATAACGCGAATCTGGAACTGCCCTGTGCCTGGGAGCACCAGCTCGACCGCGTCGCGCACGGTACGCTCGACCGATTCAGGGCGAATATCGACTTCTCCGCGGGCCATGAAATCGCGCAGGCGCCGGATGATCTCTCCCGCGCGCAACGTCTGGCCGTTCGCCATTTCCAACAATTCGCCGATCCGCTCGACGTCCTCGCCGCGCTCGATCAGCATTCGCGCGGCGGCAAGGAAATTGGCGGCCGCGCTCAACGGCTGGTTGAGCTCATGCGCGAGGTCGGCGGCCAGTTCGCTCATTGCGCTCAGGCGAGAGACATGCGCCAGCTCCGCGCTTAATTCGCTCAACCGCTCCTCCGCAGCCAGCTTTTCGGTCAGGTCCCGCACAAACATCGTGAAAAGGGCGTGCCCATCAATCCGCGCGACGCCGGCGCGCAGTTCGAGCGGGAAGCGGCGCCCATCAGCGGCTTCGCCGGTAGCCACGATGGTGTCGCCGACCCCGCTGAGCTGGCGCGTCGTTACATATTGCGTGAGCATGGCCGCGTTTCGGTCGCGGTCCGCGCGTGGGGTGAGCATGGTGAAGTCGCGTCCTATCACCTGCTCGCCGCGATAGCCCCATAATCGCTCCGCGGCCGCGCTGAACTGCCGGATCACGCCTTGCTCGTCCATCACGATCATCGCGTCAGGGACGGTATCGAGGATCGAGCGCAGCTGCGCTTCTCGCTCGCGCAATGCCGTCTCGCGCTCCTCCTGGGCAGTCACGTTCAGGATCACGCCGACGGTACGGAGCAAAGCGCCCCTGTCGTCATAGAATGCGCGCGACGATCCCTCCACCACCCGAACGTCGCCATTGGCTTGGATAAAACGGTAGCGATAGCTGAAGCGCGGCGCTCGCACCGCGACAGCGCGCTCGACCACGCCCATAACCACTTCAAGGTCTGATGGCTCGACCAACGCCGCCCAGCTTTCATAATCCGGCATCGAGCCCGGCATTAGGCCCATGCGCTGCTCGGTGCCGGGCGACCAGTTGAACAGGCCCGTGGCGACTTCCCATTCGAACACGCCCAGTTCGTGCGCGGAAGTCGCTGTGGCCAGCCGGTCCTCGCTCGCCCTGAGTGCATCGAGCGATTGCAGGAGCGCGGCCTGACCGCGCATCACGCGGCGCACCGCCCAATAGGCGACCAGTCCCACCAGCACGATGTTAGATATCAGCACGACCAGCTTGTTGCCGAGCGGCGAAAGCAGTGCGCCGGCCTCGATCGCCGTGCCAAGCAGCGACGGCGCCAGCGGAAGCAGGAGCACAGCCGGCAACAATATCTGCAGCATGTGCGGCTGCGGCTGACTCGAGCTCAGCAGACGCACCAAGCCGAAGCCGCTTTGCCAGGAGATGAAAGCCGCCACGAGCGACACAGCGATCACAGCGGAGGGCGCCGAGATGCGATAGGCCTGCGCGAGCGGATCGTCGGGCGTCGCGAACAGGATGAGGATCGCAGCGGCGGAGGCGGTGCCCAGCACGCCGCTGGCGATCAGGCTCGCAGCCTCGTCGCGGCGCCACCGCTTGCTGGTCGAGACATAGGCGGCGCCGGAGACCAGCAGGAAAATCGTGGTTGGGGACGCGCCTGGCCTGCCCGGATGCGCGAAGCCGAATTCCGGCAGCGAGCTGCCGAACAACAGCCGGTCGGTGCCGAGGTCCACGCGCAATATATTCTGAAGGAGTGACAGCGCGGCGATGGCGACCGGGATTACCCAAAGCAACTGGGCGCGCCTGGACTCGCCGCGTATCGCGAAAACAAAGCCTAGCGAAAGCGCGAAATATCCCGCCGTCGTCAGCGGCCAGATCGGCCGGCTTTCCACACCGAAGCCGCGCAGCGCCGGCGCATCGAACACCCATCCCGAAAAGGCGAGAAGGCTGCAAAGGCACGCGAAGGCAGCGAACCCCACCGCTGCCTTTCGGCTTATCGACCACGCTGAATTAGTGTCGGGCAAAGCCTTCACCTCTGGCGCCATGCTAATCCTCAAAACAGGAAAGTCTAATCGGTTCGCCCGATACGGATGAATCGTGCAGGCGATGGTCGCCGCGTCTTGCCAAAGCCCGCCGCGACCGCGATCACTTCGGTCGTGGCGCCGCCCCGAGCGCCAGCGTCAGGAAGGAATCGCGCTTGATCCGTTCGACCTTGTTAGCGGGGGCCGTGCTCGGCCTCTCGGCATGCACTGCCAGTGGCGGAAAGGTGCAGACCGCGACTCGCGAAGCCCCGCCGCCAGGGCCAGGCAAGGGAAAGGGCTACGACCACGATCCGTATCCCTCCACCTACCGCGCTTATCCCGGCGCGCCGACGCTGGTGACCAATGTCACTATATTCGATGGCGAAGGCGGGCGGATCGATGGCGGCTCGGTGCTGTTCCGGGATGGCAAGATCGTCGGCGTCGGGCCGGGGCTCACCGCCGAGCCGGGGGTGACCGTGATCGACGGCGCGGGCAAGTATCTCACTCCCGGCGTGGTCGATATCCACAGCCATCTGGGCGATTATCCCTCCCCCGGTGTCGCGGCGCATCAGGATGGCAATGAAGCGACTTCGCCCGCCACGCCAGAGGTCTGGGCCGAGCACAGCGTCTGGCCGCAGGATCCCGGTTTCGGTCGCGCACTCACTAATGGCGGCGTCACCACGCTTCAGATTCTCCCCGGTTCTGCCAACCTGTTCGGCGGGCGCTCGGTGGTCGTGAAGAACGTCTACGCCCGCACGATGCAGGCGATGAAGTTTCCCGGCGCGCCTTATGGCCTCAAGATGGCGTGCGGCGAAAATCCGAAGCGCGTTTATGGCAGCAAGGGCCGCGCGCCTTCCACGCGCATGGGCAATATCGCAGTCGATCGCCAGACCTGGGCGCGCGCGCAGGAATATGATCGCCGCTGGGACAAATATGAGGAAAGGGGTGGCGAGGCGCCATCGCGCGACATCGCAATGGACACGCTGAGGGGTGTGCTCGACGGCGAGATCCTCGTCCAGAACCATTGCTATCGCGCCGACGAAATGGCGATCGTCATGGATATGGCGAAGGAGTTCGGATATCGGGTCACTGCCTTTCACCACGCGGTCGAGGCCTATAAGATCGCCGACCTGCTAAAGGCGAACGGCGCCTGTGCAGCGGTGTGGGCCGATTGGTATGGCTTCAAAATGGAGGCCTATGACGCGGTCTCCGAAAACCTCGCCATCCTCGATAATGAGGGCGCATGCGCGATGATCCATTCGGATGACGAGAACGGCATTCAGCGCCTCAACCAGGAAGTGGCGAAGGCGCGCGCGTCGGGTAATAAGGCCGGCTTCAACATCTCGGAGGAAGCCGCATGGAAGTGGCTGGCGATCAATCCGGCAAAGGCGCTGGGGATCGCTGACAGGACCGGCAGCCTGAAGGCCGGCAAGATGGCCGATGTCGTGCTGTGGAACGGCAATCCGTTCAGCGTCTACACTCGGCCTCAGATGGTCTGGGTGGATGGCGCCCTTCTCTATGATGCCAACAATCCGCGGCTGCGACCGGTTTCCGATTTCGAGCTTGGCCAGCCCGGCGAAGGGGATGTGAAGTGATGACTAGGCATCTCCTTCTGAGCGCGGCCGCCACGCTCGCTTTCGGCACTTTGCTCTATGGCCCGGCCGCCGCGCAGACCGTGGCGATCACCAACGCCAAGCTCGTCGTGGGCGACGGTTCTCAGCCGGTCGAGGGCGGCACGGTGGTCATTCGCGACGGCCGTGTGGTCGCGGCCGGGCAGGGCGTCGCAACACCTGCTGGCGTACCCGTGATCGATGCGGGCGGAAAATGGGTGTCCCCCGGCATCTTCGCCGGCTTCACCCGGATGGGCATCGTCGAAGTCGATGCGGTCAACACCACCAACGATGCCTCGGCCGGTAGTTCGCCCTTCAATGCCGCGCTCGATGTCGCGCCGGCGGTGAACTCGCATACCAGCTCGATCGCGATCAACCGCGCGGAGGGGGTCACGCGCGCCGTGGTCGCCCCAGAGACGAGCACCGGCTCGATCTTCGCCGGGCAGGGCGCGGTGATCGACCTTGCCTCCGATATGGACCCGGTATCGCGTCCGCGTGCCTTCCAGTTCATGGAATATGGCGAAACCGGCGGCCAGCAGGCCGGGGGCAGCCGCCCCGCGGCAGTCGCAATGCTCAGGAACGCATTGTTCGAGGTCCGCGACTATCTGCGCACGCCCGCCCGATTTGCCGATCGCGGCAAGGATGCCTTGCTCACCCGTGCCGATGCCGAGGCGCTTGCCCCCGTGGCGCAGGGGCGGGTTCCGCTGCTCGTCCATGTCGAGCGCGCGTCGGACATCCTCGTCCTGCTCGGCATCAAGCGCGAATTTCCTGCACTTCGCCTCGTACTTGTCGGCGCTGCCGAAGGCTGGACGGTTGCGCGTGAGATCGCGGCCGCCAATGTGCCCGTCATGGCCAACGCACTCAGCGACTTGCCCTCTTCGTTCGAGAAGCTTGCCGCGACCCAGTCCAATATCGGGCGGATGAAAGCCGCCGGAGTACTTGTCGGCGTCGGCACGCTGGGACAGGACGAGGCGCGCCAGGCGCGCTGGGTCAAGCAATATGCCGGCAATCTCGTCGCGCTCGGGCGCATTCCGGGCGCTGCCGGACTGGATTGGGGCGCGGCCTTTGCGGCGATCAGTTCGAAGCCTGCAGAAGTGATGGGGATGGGGGGCGATTTCGGCTCGCTCCGCCCCGGCCGGCGCGGCGACGTGGTGATCTGGGACGGCGATCCGCTCGAGATCGGCACGACTGCTCTACAGGTCTTCATCGACGGAGTAGAGCAGCCGCTCGCGAGCCGCCAGTCGCGCCTCAGGCAGCGTTATCTGGACCCCAAGGAAGGCGCGCTGCCCAAGGCGTATCAGCGCTGAGGACCATTCATTCCGGGGCAGCATGAACCCGCACAGGAGAGAATATGCGCACGATAATCCTGCCCACAATGGCCGCCCTTGCGCTCGTCGCGTGCGATGGACGAGCGCCAGAGGCGGAGCGCAACGTGACTACCGCCAGCAGGGACGACCCGGCCAATGCCGACGCGGAGGCCAATGCGACCGGCAATCGGATCGAGCCGGAAAACGCGCTAGCCGCGGTGCTCGCGCTGAACGACCGCCAGCGCAACGGAGTGTTCGTCCGGGCGCTGATGGATGCCGGAGTTCCCTGTGATGGCGTTACCGAATCGACTCGGCTGCCCGATCAGGATGGCAAGCCGCTGTGGCGCGCCGACTGCAAGGCGCCGGGCGGCAGCCACATGATCTCGATCACACCCGAGGGCATGGCCCAGATCGTTACACGCACAGATCGCTGACAAAGAATAAGGAGCGCCCTCAGGGGCTCCTTATCAGGCGGGAGATATAGGCGTCACAGCGCTACGACCCCGCCATCGTCCTTGGTGACCGTGACAGCTTTGCCCTGCGCCGCGCCCGCCGCTAAGCAGTGCGTAATGCGAATGGCTGCTCCCGATCCCGACCCCACACCGATGCCCGGCAAAACGCTTGCCGCACGGACGGGCACTATGTTGCACCTTCGGACCCCGACTTGGGAAAGGGCGGCGGCGGTTGCCGTCCTCATCGCGCTCGCGCCGCTTTTCACAATTGCGGGGGCCAAGCTGTTGCTCCAGCACGAGCGCGCGGCGACGGCGCGGCTTCAAGAAGAACTCGGGCCCAGGCTGGCCGCCGAACAGGCGGCCCGAAACGCACGCGCCTCGCTTGACGCGACCGTTCGGCGCCCCGCGATGAGTACGACGCTCGAAGCGCTGGCGCGCGGGCTTCCCGCCGACGCCTCGCTGTGGCGCGCCGAACGCACCGCGCAAGGGGCGCTCGAACTCGATGTCACCACCGCCGATCCCGACAAGCTGCGCGCGACGATCCGCCGCGCGCCCGAACTTGCCGGGCTTCGCGACAGCGGCCAGCGCCAGGGTGACGGTACTATGCTGGTTTCTCTTCGCGAGGATGCGCGATGAGGTGGCCGCCGATCGCAATCGGGGCCGGCGCCGGGCTGCTTGTTGCCTTGCTTCTCGCTCCCGCGACCGGAACCGCCCTGGGCAAGCTCGCAACGGCGCGCGCCGAGCATGCGCGGCTGGCCGGGCTAGCGGCCAGCCCGGCCCTCAATACCCCAATGGTCGCACCTGGCCTGGCGCTCGCGGTTGGCGATATTGCCGCCGCACGGGCAGCGATGATGACGCGCGTGCAGACATTGGCGCGGTCTGGCGGCGTGCTGGTGGAGGAGACGAGCGCGGCACAGGCGGCGGAGGGCCTGGCCGCGCTGCGCATCCGGGTTTCGGGCGCGGAAAAGGCAGTGATTGCACTGGCAGATGGAGTCGAGCGCGCCCGGCCGATGATGCGCCTGCGTCGCTGGCGGGTAGAGCCGATCTCCGGCGGCGGCGTGCGGCTTACCGGCGAGATGGTGACGGCATGGCGCTAGAGGGGCGCTTTGAAGCGATCGCGATGGCCGCAGCCGGCGCAGGGGCGGTGCTCATCCCGCTCGCGTTGCTGATGCCCGGGGAGGTGGCAAAATCCCCGCAGGCCCAACCGGCGCCGGCTCCGATCAGGGCGGGCAATCAACTTGCGCTTGCCGCCGTTTACGAGCGGCCCTTGTTCGGCGCCGCGAGCCAGGCCGAGAGTGAAGTTGCCCCTGTAGACGCACCTTCGCTGGTGGGCATCGTCGGCCGTCTCGGCGGCGACGCAGTCGCGCTTGTGCGAACCTCAGAAGGCACAACCCGGACTCTGCGCATCGGCGAAAGCATCGACGGCTGGAGCCTCGCCAGCCTCGCGATCGACGCGGCATTCTTCACGCGCGGGACGGAGCGCGTCCGCGTGCCGCTGCCCGCCGGTTAGTAGATCCCGTCGATCTCCACCGTGAGCCGGGGCGTGGGCGGGGCGAGCAACAGGCTGTTGCGCCGGCCGTTGGCGATTTCATCGGAACGAAGCCGGGCATAGCGATCCTTGGCTGCTGCTGCGGCATCCGCCCCGTCGCGCAGGATCGTCGGCTTGAGAAAGATGAACAGCGTGCGCTTTTGGCGGGTTTCGCGGCGGCTCTTGAAGAGTTCACCCACGATGGGAATGTCGCCGAGAATGGGCACTTGTTGACGAACATCCTGGTAATCGTCGCTGATCAGCCCGCCGAGCACGATCGTCTCGCCATTGTCGGCCAGCACGGTGGTGTTGATCGCGCGGCGATTGGTGATCAGGTCCGATGCGCCGGACACGGCGGCCGAGGCGATCGATGAGGCCTCCTGATTGACCTGGAGCCGGATCGTGTCACCGGCGTTGACACGGGGCAGGATGCGCAGTGTGATGCCCACGTCCTTGCGCTCGATCGTCGTATAGGGCCGCACATTGCTCGAGTCCGTCAGCACCGATCCGGTGACGAAGGGCACGTTCTGCCCCACGACGATTTCGCCGACCACATTGTCGAGCGTTGTGATCTGCGGAGTCGAGAGCAGGTTGGCCTTGGTCGAGACGCCCAACGCCTGGACCAGGATCGAGAAATCGTCGCCGATCGCGATATTTCCGGTCAGCCCATTGCCGAGCAATGCGCCCGCGGGCACGCCGAGGGCGCTGAGTATGCCGCCCAGCGACGGCCCCGCCTGATTGAACGAAGTCGCCGCACCCTCGATGCGATCGAGCACGGTGCCGCTGGTGCCAAGCTGGATGCCAAGCGCTTCGGCATCGTCGCCGGTGATCTCGGCAATCGCCGCCTCGATCAGCACCTGGGGACGGCGCACATCGAGATCGGTGATCAGCGACTCGATCGAGGCGATCGCCTGGGGTGTTCCGCGCACCACCACTGCGTTCAGCTCCGGAGCAGGCTGGACGGTTAGCTCAGGCGTTACGAAACCCTGGGGTGTCTCGGCCGGTTGCAAACTCATTTGCGGGGTCGCCGGTGGGGTCCCGGGGCTTGTCGCTGCGGCGCCATTGGGAAGGCCGGACATGCCTTGCGCGGCATTTTGCCGCGTGAAGGGATTGGCGCCCTGCTGCGAAAGGCTGCGCGCGATCGGGTTGTCGGCGGTTTCGCCCTGGCCGAGGATGCCGCGCAGCACTTCGGTCACCGATTCGGCGTCGGCATAATTCAGGCGAAACATCCGCGTGATCGGAGTCGCCCCGCCGGGCGTATCGAGCGACAGCGCCATCTTGCGCGCTTCCGCGACGGCGGCTGGAGTGCCCCGCACGATCACCGTGTTGCTGCGCGCATCGGCGGCAACGCGCGCGCCGCCTTCGCCGAGCACCGCGGTCAGCGATTGCGCGACATCGGGCGCGTTGCCGTTGCGCAGGACGATCGTCGCGAAAGTCGCGCCGCTGCCGCCGTCCAGTTGCCGCGCGATCGCTTCTACGCGCCGGACATTGTCGGCATAATCGGTGATCACCACTGCATTGGGGCTGGTGAGCGGCTCAACACTGCCGAAGGTCGCTACCAGCGGGCGCACCACCCGCGCCACGTCGGCGGCGGGCACGTTCTGGAGGCGCACCATCCGCGTCACCAGCGATTGCCCGGCCGACCCGCGGCTGGGCACCCCGCCGTCGCGCACTGCATTGGCGGCGGGCACAATCCGCCATGCCCGGCCCGACCGCACCGCCGCGAAACCATTGGCGCGCAGCACCGACTGAAACAGCTCCCATACCCCTGCGGGCGAAAGCGGAGTCGCCGACGTCACTGTCACCACGCCCTTGACCGCGGGATCGAGGATCAGCGTGCGCCCGGTAATCCTCGAGATCTGATCCGCGACATCGGCGATCTCCACGCCGCGCATATTGACCACCACATCGGCGGGAGCGGCGTCCTGCGCCGCGGCCACGCCTTGGAGCGTGGTGGCGGCGAGCGCGAGTGCGGCAAGGGCGGTGCGAATCTTCACGGGAATGCCTTCTAGCGCAACGAGACGGTGAGCGTGATACGCTTCCCGTCGCGAAGAATCTGAACCTGGGCGGAGCCGCTGGCCTGAGCTGCGGCGAAGGCGCCGGTGGCGGCGCTGGTGTCGCTCAGCGGCGTTCCGTTGACCGATTGGATCACGTCGCCCGCGACCATGCCCGGCGGGCCGTTATCGCCGATCCGGTATCCGCCGGATACCGGCGTCGCGTCCAGCCGCTGGAGCACGCCCGACTGGCTGACCGGAGGCGCGGCCGGCGGGGGCGGAGCGGCCCCCTGCGCGGGAGCGACCCCCGGGACCAGCGCGGGCGCAGGCGTGCCTTTCGCGGCGGCGGCCGCGCGATCCGCCTGGGAAAGCGTCGGATCGGGGAAGGCAAGGAATTCGCTGCGCCCCGCATTAGACAGGACCACGCGGTCGCGCAGGATCGCGGTGATCGTGGCGCCCCCCGCCGTCTCGCCTATACGAAAGGGGGCCGCCGGCGCGCCGCTGACCGAAATATAGGCGACCGAAAGATCGGCAGGCCTTGCGGCGAACACGCCCTTGAGTTCGAGCGGCAGGCTGGTGGCCGTGCCCGCATCGTTCACCGCCACCTTGCCGAACGGTGCAAGCGCCAGCGCGACGGCGATATCGGGCGCCACGGAGGGTCCAGTGCGCCCCGACGGAACGGTGACCGCCCCGGTTCCGGCATGGCCGCCGATCCGCCAGGTCAGCCCGGCAAGCGCGATGGCTACCGAAATGACGACGAGCCCCGTCGCCAGATCGAGCCCGGTGCGCGCCTGGCGCGGCGTGAGGGAAAAGCCGGCGATCATCGTTTACGTCCGTCCACGAAGCCGTCGAGCGATGCAAGGGGCGTGGACTCGTTTGCCGCCGTCACCGCGATCCGCACGCGCTCGATTTCAGGATCGTCGGTGCGCTGGCGTACCGTCGCGACCGTCCAGGCTTGCCCCATCATCTCGACTCGGTCCGTGCTTGGAAGGCCCGCCTCGAGTTCGGCCAGCTGATTTTCCGCCACCCACATCGCGGCGGTGCGCTGCTCCAGCCCCCGCGCCGAATCGATATGCGATTCGACTGCGCGCATCAGCCCCACAGTCGCAATGGCGAGCACCGCAAGCGCAACCAGCGCTTCGATCAAGGAGAAACCTTCCTCGTTCATGCCGCCGGCGACGCCACGGCCCGTGCGGTGAGCCCGTCGAATGTGACCAGCCATCGCTGCTCGCCGCTTTCGACCGTGGCCGACATCAGCCTCCCGGCGCCGTCGACGCCAAGCACCACCGGTGGCCTGACGCTCAGCGTCACGACCATGCCGGAGGGAAGGCGGTGAAAGCCTAGTGCATCGTCGGTGCGCGGCGTTTGTGCGCCGCCCGGTGTCAGGGTAGCAAAGCCATATCCATGCTTCTCGGCGGTGAAGGCGATCAGCCGGTCTCCCAGCATCGCTTCGTCGGCTGCTGCCTGGAGACGGCTTGCCAGCCGACGCGCCTCGGTCTCGACGCTGGGCGCGCGCGTGACGCTGCCGATGCCAAGCGTCACTGCGCCCGCGGCTACCCCGAGGATGACAAGCACGATCAGAATCTCGATCAGCGTGAAACCATCGTCATCGCGCTCGCCGGGGCGCATGGAATCAGCCCTTGCCGTCGATATCTGCATCGATCCCTTCGCCCCCGGGCTTGCCGTCCTTGCCCAGCGAGCGAATCGTGAAGACACTACCGTCGGAATCATAGGCATAGGGCTTGCCCCAGCCATCTTCCGCGGGGGCGGAGAGATAGCCTCCCTGCGTCCAGCTCGCGGGCACCGGCGGCGCTGTTGGGCGCTCGACCAGCGCCTTCAGGCCCTGTTCGGTGGTGGGATATGCCCCATTGTCCAGCCGATACATCTTGAGCGCGCCCTGAATCGTCGAGATATTTGTCTTTGTGGCGGTGACCTTGGCCTCGTCGGGCCGACCCATCACGTTGACTGCAACCAAAGCAGACAAAATCGCGACGATGATCAGCACGATCATCACTTCGAGCAGAGTGAAACCGCTCTCGCCATTGGGTACTTCGCGGCGCGAACGCCAAACGCTGTCATTGATTTGTTTCAAAACTATGCGCATCCCCGCCTCATGCGTCCCGCCCATGAAGCAAATGTGACAGCCGGTCCGAGTGCGATGGGCACGCCGGACCTCCAAGCGCCGCTCGCCGCCGGGGTGTGGACGCTGGCGGGCGATCGGCTGATCATAAACGAGCGCGGCGGTCCCGCAACCATTCTCGTTCCGACCGAGCAGGTTAGGTTGCTCGCCGTGGAATTGCCGCTGGCGAACCGCGCCAAGCGGCTGGGGGCGCTGCCCTTCGCGATCGAGGATATGATCGCCGAGCCGGTGGAGAGCGTGCATCTGGCGTTGGGCGAGGAGATTTCGCCCAAGCGCTACTTGGTCGGGGTCGTGCGCCATGACATCATGGCTCGGTGGACCGAGATCGCCGAGGAGGCGGGCCTGGGCCATGCGGCGATGGTGCCCGACGCTCTGGCGCTGCCACGCCCGAGCGAGGGCGCATGGGCAGTGGAGCTTGCGGGCGACCGCGCAGTCGTGCGCGCCGGTGACGGCACAGGCTTTGCGCTTCCCGCCAGCCTGCTCCAGTCGGCCTGGCAGTCGGCCGGCAATCCCCCCGCCACCGCTTATGGCGCGCCGCTGCCCGACGAGATGATGGCGGGGCAGGGCGTTTCCACTGGCGCGGCCCTCTCCGCGCCCGCACTCGATTTGCGTCAGGGCATTTACGCCCATCGCCGAGCCCACACCAATGTCTGGCGTCGCCTGGCCTGGATCGCCGCGCTGGGCGCGGCCGCGCATGTCGTGATCGCCACCGCCGATACGCTGATGCTGCGCGCGATCGCGGATCGCCGCGCTGCCGAGACGCGCGCCCTGGTCGCCACTGCCGCGCCGGGCGCCACGATCGGGCCGGATCTTGTGGGCGGCGTCACCAATCTTTTGCCGGCCGGTTCGACTGCCCCCGAGATATTCCTGCCGCTCCTCACGCGCGTGTCGGGCGCGCTCGGCCCCTTGGCCGGGGCGGTGACCGTGCGCACGATGACCTTTCAAGCGAACACGCTGACGATGGACGTGGAGGGCAACGAGCCGGGACTGGGCGCACGCATCGACGCCGCGCTCAAGGCATCGCGCGTTCCGGCGACGGTCACCAATGCCGCGGACGGCTCGGTCCGCATCACGGCGAGCGGCGCATGAGGATTATCCTGACCCGCCTGCCGGCGCTCGATGCCGCATTGATCCGCTTCGATGCCTGGTGGGGCGGGCTTTCGCGGCGCGAGCGCATCCTGATCGCGACGATGAGCACGTTGCTCGCGGCCGTGGTGCTGGTCTTCGGCGTGATCAAGCCGCTCCAGTCCGCCCGCGCCGCCGCGATTTCCGATATCCGCACCTATGAGACGCTCAACGCCCGCATCCTTGCGGCGGGCACGCTGACCCGCGCGGCGCCCCGGCGGCAGGGCGCGCCGGTGAAGATTGCCGGGGATGCGGCTGTTGCGCTGAGGCTGGCCGTGACACCCGAGGGAATCCCCGGCGGTGCGCGCGTGACCGTTGCCGACGCCAATTATGACACGCTGATCGCCTGGCTCGCGGATTTAGCGGCAACGAGCGATCTGCGTGCGCGCCGCATATCGATCCAGCGGCGTCCCCAGCCGGGACGTGTATCGGCGGTGGTGGAATTCGCGGGATGAACGAAACGCTGATCCTGATCGCGGATAGCCCCCCGACGACCTTGCCTTACAGCTTCGCGCGCAAGAACGGCGTGCTGCTGCGTATGGGGGCGGGCGGGCTCGAATGCGTTCACCGGGAGGGGATCGCCCTGGATGCGATGCTGGAAGTCCAGCGGATCGCGCCCGGCGCGGCGTTCGTGCCCGTCGCCGACCCGGTCTTCGATGCAGCCTTGAGCGCGGCTTATGGCGGCGTTGGCGCGGCGGCGGATATCGACATGGGCGATATGGACCTGGCCGCGCTTGCGGACAGCGTTGCGGCGATCGACGATCTGCTCGACACCCGCGACGACGCACCAGTGATCCGCCTGATCAATGCATTGCTGCTCGAAGCGGTCAAGGAAGGCGCGTCCGACGTGCATATCGAGACGCAGGAAAAGCGCCTCGTCGTGCGCTTCCGCATCGATGGCGTACTGCGCGACCGGATCGAGCCCCCGCGCGCACTCGCGCCGTTGCTGGTCAGCCGCATCAAGGTGATGGCGAAGCTCGACATCGCCGAGCGCAGGGTGCCGCAGGATGGACGCGTGACGCTGCGGATCGGCGGGCATGATGTCGATGCGCGCGTCTCTACCATCCCCACCCAGCATGGCGAACGGGTGGTGATGCGCCTCCTCGAAAAGGGATCGCTCCGTCTAGATCTTGAAGCGCTGGGCATGAGCGAACGCGACCGCGGCGTGTTCAACCGGCTGCTCGAAAAGCCCCACGGGATGCTGCTGGTCACTGGCCCCACCGGATCGGGCAAGACGACTACGCTCTATGCGGCGCTCAACACGCTCAATGACCGCAAACGCAATATCATGACGGTCGAAGATCCAATCGAATATGAACTGGCCGGGATCGGCCAGACCCAAGTCAATCCGCGCACCGACCTGACCTTTGCGCGCGGACTTCGCGCGATCCTCCGCCAGGATCCGGATGTGATCATGGTCGGAGAGATTCGCGATCAGGAGACCGCGCAGGTGGCGGTCCGCTCGTCGATGACCGGGCATTTCGTGCTCTCGACGCTGCACACGAACAGCGCGGTCGGCTCCGTGACGCGACTGATCGACATGGGTGTGGAGCGCTATCTGCTTGCTCCGATGGTCGTAGGCCTCGCGGCGCAGCGGCTGGTTCGCAGGCTGTGTCCGGTGTGCCGGCGCGAGGATGCGGCAAACGATGCCGACGCGCTGCTGCTGGGCGGCGCGATCGCGGCGGGCGAGACGGTGTGGCGGGCACAGGGCTGCGCGGAGTGCCATAATGAGGGCTATCGCGGCCGTGCGGGGCTCTATGAAGTCGTTGCTGTCGATGACGCCTTCCAGAAGCTCATCCATGATGGTGCTTCGGAAGCCGAGCTGGAAACCACCGCGCGCCGGGACAATCCAAGCCTCCTGGACGACGGTATTTCCAAACTCCGCTCGGGCCTGACGACGGTCGATGAAGTCGCCCGCGTGGTTCGCGACGAGGCCTGATGCCCGCTTATTCCTATCGCGCCGCCGACCGCACAGGGGTGGCGAAGAAGGGCGTGATCGAGGCATCCTCGCCTGCCGCCGCCCGCGCTTTGCTGCGCGAGCAGGCGTTGTTGCCACTGTCCGTCGAAGCAGCGGGGGAGCGCAAAGGCCTATCTCTCGCAAGCTTCCGCCGCGGCTCCCTATCGCCAAAGGCGCTCGCCACGATCACGCGCCAGATCGCGACGCTGGTCGGCTCGGACATTTCGATCGAGGAATCGCTCCGCCTCGTCGCTGCCCAATCCGAGCAGCCGCGCGTCAGCGCGCTGCTGGTGGAAGTGCGCGGCGCGATCCTCGATGGGCGCAGCTTCGCCGCGGCGCTGGCCGCGCACCCGAAGGCTTTCCCTGAATTCTACCGGGCCTCGGTCGCGGCGGGCGAGGCATCGGGCAAGCTGCCGGATGTGCTTAATCACTTGGCCGAATTCGTCGAAAACCGGCAGGCGAACGGACAGAAGCTCCAGCTCGCCTTGCTCTATCCGGCGCTGCTCGCGATCGTCTCTTTCGGCATGATGGCGATGCTGATGGTCTATGTGGTCCCCGACATCGTCCGCGTCTTCGTCTCGCGCGGAGCGGATCTGCCGCTGCTCACCCGGATGCTCATCGCGATAAGCTGGTTCGTCCAGAAATTCGGGCTCTATGCCCTGTTCCTGCTCGCGGTGCTGGCGCTTCTCGCGGCCCGCTGGGCGAGGGTGCCGGCTAACCGACTGCGGCTGGACCGCTTCTTCTCCGAGCGCCGCCCATTCCGGCGCTTCAGCCGTCAGCTGAGCGCGGCGCGCTTCGCCGGCAGCCTTGCTACCCTTGTCGGCAGTGCGGTGCCCCTGGTCGAGGCCCTCCACGCCGCCGCCGCGGTCACGCCCAATCGCTGGGTGCGGGAAAAGGCACTGGGCGTCGCCGCGCGCGTGCGCGAGGGCAGCAGCCTGCGTGGCGCGATGCAGGAAGCCGCCGTGTTCCCCACCATGCTGGTGGCGATCGTCGCTTCGGGCGAAAGTTCGGGCAAGCTGGCCCCGGCGCTGGCGCGCGCCGCGACCGAGCTGGAGCGCGAGCTCGACGCTTTGGTCTCGGCGCTGGTCGCGCTGGCCGAGCCTTTGGTGCTCTTGGTGATGGGCGGTCTAGTGCTGACAATGGTGCTGGCGATCCTGCTCCCGATCATCAATCTGAACAATCTGGTGACGCTCTAGCCGCACCGCTATAAGAGCCCCACGGGAGGAACTTCGCATGACATTGACTGGGCTCGACATCATTGTGCTGCTCGTCATCGGAGGAGCCGGCGTGCTCGGCTTCATGAGGGGATTCGTCACCGAAGTGCTGGCTCTGCTCGCCTGGGTGCTCGTCGTGCTCGCGATCAAGCTGTTCCATGCGCCGCTGGCAGAGGTGCTCGCGGGCATGGTCGGCACGACGCAGGGTGCTTCGGTGCTGGCGTTCGCGATCCTTGCCGGCGCCACCTATTTCGGCGGGCGGATGCTCGCCAATGCAATCGGCTCGCGGACTCGCGAAAGCTTCCTCGGTCCGATCGATCGCGCGCTGGGGCTCGGCTTCGGCGCGCTCAAGGGGCTCATCCTGGTCAGCATCGCCTTCCTGCTGCTGGTGCTCGTGCTCGACACGATGGGTGGTGGCCCGGCCAAGCGCCCCGAATGGATCAAGTCTTCGATGACCTATCCTTTGCTCAACGCGACCAGCGCGAGCATCGCCGACGTCGTCGATCGCCGCCGCAAGGGGCTGCCGGTGTTTGGAGATGAGAAGGCTGCGGGCAACGTCGCTATTGAGAATTCGTCCAACTAGCGCTTCGCAGCCCGCTCGCCTAAGTCCCGCCAGGATGAACGCGCCGCTCTACAATTTGGAAATCCTGCGCCTCGCCGCGACCGTGCCGTTCCAGGAGCGCTTGCCCGGGCCGATGGGCACCTCAGAGAGGCGCTCCCCGGTATGCGGCAGCCGCGTGACCGTTGATGTCGATCTCGACGATGCGGGCCGGGTGAAGGCGCTGGGCCTGCTGGTCAGGGCCTGCGCGCTGGGACAGGCTTCGGCGGGCATCCTCGCCGCGCATATCGTCGGGCGTTCCGTAGGCGAGATCGCGACTGCGCGCGATGAACTGACCGCGTGGCTGGCGGGGGAGGGGCCGGCGCCGGCATGGCCCGGGCTCGATATCTTCGCGCCCGCATTGCCGCACCGGGGGCGGCATCCCTCGATCCGACTCGCGTTCGAAGCAGCGGCCGATGCCGTTCAAGAGGCGCGCTGATGGAGCCGCACGGCGAAGTCTCGCTGATCCAGGACGCCGTGCCGCTGCTGGGCTTCGCGCTCGTCTTCGTGTTGATCTTCCGCAAGTTCGGGCTCGGCGCTACCTTGGGCTTCCTCGTCGCAGGCGCGATGGTCGGCCCACAGGTGCTCGGGCTGGTCGGGGGCGCCGAGAGCAAGATGGGCATCGCGGAGCTTGGCATCGCGTTGCTGCTGTTCCTCGTCGGGCTCGAGCTTTCACCGAGCCGGCTGTGGCGGATGCGCCGCGATATCTTTGGGCTCGGCCTGCTCCAGGTAGTGTTGTGCGGCGTGGCGGTTGCGGGGATCGTCTGGGCCGCGACGCAATCTACGCTTGCTGCGGCGCTGGCGCTGGGTCTGCCGCTCGCGCTTTCCTCGACTGCACAGGTGCTGCCGATGCTGCAATCGGCGGGACGGCTGCGCACCCCGTTCGGCGAGCGCGCCTTTGCCATCCTGCTTTTCCAGGACCTGTCGATTGTGCCGCTGATCACGATCATCGCGGCGATGTCGCGCAATCCCGCCGACCTGCACGGCCCGCCGGGCTGGCTGCTCGGGCTCTACACGCTGGGGGCGATCGTCGGCCTGATCCTCGCCGGGCGCTTCCTGCTCCAGCCGCTATTCCGCCTGATCGGCAATCTCGGCGAGCGCGAGATGTTCGTCTTCGCGGGGCTGTTCACCGTGATTGCGGCAGCGGCGCTGATGGAATGGCTCGGGCTTTCGGCGGCGCTCGGCGCGTTCATCGCGGGCGTCATGCTCGCGGATTCGCCCTATCGGCACGAGCTGGAGGCCGATGTCGAACCCTTCCGCACGATCCTGCTCGGCCTGTTCTTCCTCGCCGTCGGCATGAGCCTGGATCTGGGTGCGATCGCCGACCGGCCCTTCTTCGTCGCGGGTATGGCGATAGCGCTGATCGTCACCAAGATGGCGATCATCATGGGGCTGGCGTTGCTTTTCGGCATGAAGCGGCGCCCGGCGTTCGCGATGGGGCTGCTGCTCAGCCAGGGCGGGGAATTCGGCTTCGTCTTGTTCGCTCAGGCGCAGGCCGCATTCCTGGTAGAGGCCGAGGCAGCGAGCGTGTTCGGCGCCATCATCACGCTTTCGATGGCGACGACACCGTTCCTGATGATGCTCACCCGCAATCTCCGCGCCGAGCCGGAGCCGAGCGCTGAAGGCATGCAGAGTCCCCAGCACGATGGATCGAACGCGATCGTGGTGGGCTATGGCCGATTCGGCCAGACCGTGGCGCAGATGCTGATAGGGCAGGACATTCCGGTCACCCTGATCGACACCGATGTCGAGATGATCGAGACCGCGGGCAGCTTCGGCATGAAGGTCTATTATGGCGACGGCACCCGCACCGATCTGCTCCGCCAGGCCGGGGCGGCGGATGCGGAGCTGATCCTGTTCTGCCAGGATGGCGACGGGCTCGACACGGAGATTCTGGAAAGCATCCACCACGCTTTCCCAAACGCCAGCATCTTCGTGCGCGCCTATGACCGGCGCAGCGTGATGAAGATGAAGGGCGCGCCGGTGGCCGGCATCGTACGCGAAATGCTGGAAAGCGCCGTGCTGATGGCGCGCAAGGCGATGGAAGCGGTTGGCGTGGACCAGCAGGAAATCGACAGGACCGAGGCCGAGTACCGCAAGCGCGATTCGGCGCGGCTCAAGGTCCAGAAGGAAACCGGCGACTTGCGCGCGGGGATCGAGCGCATGTTCAGCCAGGATGCGCTGGCGAAAGCGGTGGCCAAGGCCGATGCCGAAGCGATGGCGCGGGACGGGTGAGACGCCGAGTATCCCGTTCCCCTCCCTCCAAGGGAGGGGCTAGGGGTGGGTGGCGTGCCCGCGTTACTGCGCCCACGGCTCCAAATTCGCCGTACAGCCCGGACGCAACCCGCCCCCCAACCCCTCCCTTTTAGGGAGGGGAGCAGATGAGGCTTCTCTTAATTCTCGCCGCCCTCTCCGGCGCGCTCGCAGTCGCCGCCGGCGCATTCGGCGCGCATGGCGTAGGGGGTCAAGCGGCGGAGTGGCTGCGGACGGGCGGGCAATATCAGCTGATCCATGCGGTCGCCGCGATGGTCGCGGTTCGGATGGAGGCGAAGGGGCCGGCCTGGCTTTTCGTTGTAGGCGCTGCGGTGTTTGCCGGCACGCTGTACGCGATGGCGCTGGGCGCGCCGCGTTGGCTGGGGGCGGTCACGCCGATCGGCGGCGCTGCGTTGATCGGCGGGTGGTTGTGGCTGGCGTTTGGGGCTGGGAGGAACCCCTCCCGCTCACCCTGAGCTTGTCGAAGGGTCTCTATCCCCTGGACGGATCGCTTGTGGATAGAGCCCTTCGACAAGCTCAGGGTAAGCGGAGTTGGGCGGTTTGGCTGTTCGTCGCCGGCGGCGCGACGCTGGTCGGGGGGGGCTGAGGCTGGCGCGGCGTGCACGATATGCCCAGCCCTGAGCCGATCGGCGAAGGCTCATGTTATTCATAAACGGGTGGCGCGAAGTTCCACGAGACCGCGCTGACGTAGAAGCTGCGGACCGGCGTGCCTTTCGCATCCAGCGCGGGAATGAAGCGGGCGCGGCGCATCAGCGCTTCGCATGTTGCATCGGCAAACTTGTCGGGGTCGGTTCGAAATAGCACGCGACAAGATGCGGGCTTGCCGTCTGGAGCGATGTCGAGTCTGTACTGGACCTGGCCATTATATCGCCGGTTTGCGGCGCCCCCCGGAAAGTCTTTGGGCAGTATCCAATTTCTGGAGCCGATTGGTACGACGTGGCGTGAGTAGTGCAACCAGGCTTCGGGATCATAGCCCCAGGACCTGATCAAGTCGAGTGTGCACGCACGCAGCGCGTCCATCGGCTTATCGAGCGGTCCCCAGACAAGCTGGAAGGGACGCTTCAGCCCGACATCGACAGTTACGCTGGACGCCGCCTGCTCCTCCTCTCGCGTGGCGTTGCGGGGACCTGGCCCCTGCCGCAGATTCAAGCCATTGAATATCAGCACGGGTTGCCCGGCGGCACGGCCGGACAGACCGGGCAGCTCGATCCGCGGTGCGGCGCCGAAGCGCAGCCTCGCATCGATCTGAGCCGTCGAAGTGAAAACTCGCTTGCCGGTTATGAGCAGATCGAAGCCTTGGACATGCGCGTAGCGTGTGAAGCGCGCGAGCAGCTGATCGTCGCCCGTGCCGAATTGCGCCTGGAGGTGGCAGGCATCCTGATCATAGTGGATCGCCCATTTGCCGACGCGATCAAGCACGACCGGCTCGCGATCATCCGTGATCGTTGCGGGCGAGGCCAGCATCAGGCTCAAAGCCGTGAAATACATGTCCTGCCCCCTCCGTTTCGGCGAAAGCTAACGCAACGGGGTTCAGCAGACCAGAAGCAATCTACTTTCAGATTACTTCGCGATAATCTTCTCCACCTGACCCGCAGTCACCGGATGATAGCTCGCCTTCGCCTTGGCGAAGAAGCGCGCCGCGATCGGCTTGCCCCAGTCGCCCTGCGCCACCAGCGCCTGATAGACCGGGCGGATCAGCAGCCCGCGGCCGACGCTGTTCACGAACGCTTCGATGCTCGGCAGCGCGGGCTCGTAGCGGTTGGCGATGGCGAGTTCGGCCCAGGCCGAGCGGACATAGGCGTTGGTCGATGCCGACAGCCCGAGGCCCTGGTCCAATTCCTTGAGCCGCGCCGGGGTTTGTTGGCGGGGGAGCCCATTCAGGAAGCGCATCCACTGCTGGGTGCTCCAGCCCGTCGTCTTGACCGCCGAGACGGAGCCGCCGGCCTTCACCGCCGCGAGCTGCGCGTCCACTTTGGCGAGGATGGCCGACTGCACATGCACCGCGTTCGCCGGAAGGCCAGGCTGATAGACCCAGCGATCGAGCTGTAGCCTCGCCTCCAGCGCCTTGTCGCCTCGGATAAGCCGCTGGCGGATATCCGCGAGGAAGCCGGCGCTGGTCTGCGGCTGGAAGGCATAGCGATCGAAATAGGAGCGCAGATAGGCATCGAAGCGCTTGCGCCCGACGGCGACCTCGATCGTGCGCAGCATCGTCGAGCCCTTGAAATAATCGAGCTGGCCCGCAGTCGCCCCGGGATCGCCATGCAGCCGCGTCGTCGGGCCGTTCTTGGCCTCCGTCAGGTCCTTTTGCAGCCCGTCCCAATCGAGATCGGCATAAAGCGCGGCGCGCGTCTTGCCATAGACCGCCTCCATGATGCGGTTCTCGAAATAGGTGGTGAAGCCCTCATTGAGCCAGGAGTCCGACCAGGTCGCATTGGTGACGAGATTGCCCGACCAGCTATGCGCCAGCTCGTGCGCGACGACATCGGTGTTCGATCGGTCGCCGGTGATGATCGTGGGCGTCAGGAAAGTGAGCGTGGGGTTCTCCATCCCGCCATAAGGGAAGCTCGGCGGCAGGACGAGCATGTCGTAGCGGCCCCAGCGATAGGGGCCGTACAGCGCCTGCGCCGCGTCGATCATCTTTTCGACATCGCCGACTTCATACGCGGCGGCATCGAGCATGCTGGGCTCGGTCCATACGCCGGATCGCTTGCCGGTCGCCTTGAAAGCAAGATCGCCGACTGCGAGTGCGATCAGATAGGGTGGCACCGGCCGGTTCATGCGGAATTCGTAGGCCCGGCCGCCATTGGCGCGCTGCATGCCCTTGTCGCCGCTCAGCCGGTCGCCGCTCATCACCGCGACCATATTGTCGGGCACTGTGAGGGTGGCCGACCAGGTCTGGCGGATGCCGGGCGAATCCTGCGTCGGAATCCAGCTGCGGTTGTTGATTGGCTGGCCCTGGCTGAAGAGATACGGCTTCACCTTCCCCGCGGTCAGCTCGGGCGGAAGCCATTGCAGCGCGCTCGCGCTGGGCTTGGTATTGTACGTGATGCGGATGCGCTTGGTGCCGGGATTCAGCTGGATCGTGAGCGCCGAGCCGAGTTCGGCATCGCGTGGTCCGATCTTGTACGGGAGATTGGGGCCGTTCAGCGCCGCGACGGTCTGGATATTCATATTGTCGACATCGAGGATAATTTCGCGCGCGCCCGGCGCTGTCAGGATATCGAGGATGGCGCTGCCCGAAAGCGTCTGGCTGGCGAAATTGACGCGAAGATCGAGCGCGACATGCGTGACGCGGGCGATCTCGGGCCGGGCATGCGTCCAGATGTCTTTCGCTTCGGGCGTGGTCAGGATCGGCGCGACCTGGGCGGTCTGGGCGGAAGCTGGCACGGCGATGAGGGCGCCAAGCGCCAAAGCAAGGATACGCATGGCCGCGTTGCTATGCCGATCCGCCATGAACAGCAACTGACGCATGCCCGGGAGCGCCCGACTCACATAACCGCAGACGCGGTCAGGATAGCTCGGAGGGAATGAGCCGGATGGATATGGGTTCATCGAGACTCCGGAATCCGCGCTCTGCCAGCAGCTGGTTGCTTTGTACCGCCCGGCGGCCGCTTGCTCCGTCGAGCGACCAGGTGATGTGATAGATACTGCCGTCGGGGCGATCCGTAGTTCCGCCGATCGCCACCGCGAGCGCCTGCAAGCCTTCGCCATCATCAACGTGACCCACGACTTCGCCGGCGGTTTCGGCGGGGAGCGGCGCATCGGTATGGGAGGCCAGCGTCACGTGATGCGCGATCACATCGGGCCAGATCGGCGGAAAGCGGATCAGCAGCGCGGCGCGATCGGCTTCATCCAACAGCCACCCGATGGTCCGTTTGGTCATGGGCGGTGAACGCAGGCGGCTCCGCGTGGTTGCGCGTCGAGAAAGGCGGCGACGTCGGCGAGGTCGACCGTCTTGTCGAGATACGTCTGGCCGATTCCGCGGGCGAGGAGGAAGGGCAGGGTGCCGCTCGCCATCTTCTTGTCGTGGAGCATGTGTTCGACGAGCCGTGTGCCGGATGCTGCGATGCCCGCCGCCTTCAGCCCATCGGGCAGTCCGACCGCGCGGATGTGTGCCGCGACGCGCTCGGCATCTTGGCCGGGGCACAGGCCCTTATGCGCCGAATAGGCGAAGGCGAGCGCCATCCCTGCCGCAACGCCCTCCCCATGAAGGAGCTTGTCCGAAAAGCCGGTCTCGGCCTCGAGCGCGTGACCGAAGGTGTGACCCAGATTGAGCAGCGCCCGCTTGCCGGTCGTCTCGCGCTCGTCCTCGCCGACGATTCGCGCCTTGGCGGCCACCGAATGCGCGATGGCGTATTCACGGGCGGCGGCGTCGCCCCGAAGCAGCGCCTCGGCATGGGCTTCGCACCATTCGAAAAAGGCGAAATCGTCGATAAGCCCGTATTTGACGACTTCGGCATAGCCCGCGCGGACTTGGCGCTGAGGGAGCGTATCGAGCAAGTCCGGATCGATCAGGACAAGGGCTGGTTGGTGGAACGCACCCACCAGATTCTTGCCCGCAGCCGAATTAATCGCGGTCTTGCCGCCCACCGACGAATCGACCTGGGAGAGCAGGGTGGTCGGGAATTGCACGAAGTTGCAGCCCCGCTTGAGGATGCTCGCCGCGAAACCCGTGAGATCGCCGATCACCCCCCCGCCGAACGCGATGATATGATCGCCGCGCTCGACCCCCTGTTCGAGCAGACAGTCGCAGACGGCCGCGAGCTGCGTCCAGCTCTTCGTCCCCTCGCCCGGGGGAAGAATCAGCGCCTCGCTCGCGATGCCCACGGCGTGGAGGCTGGCCTGGAGCACGGGCAAGTGCCCGCGCAGATTCTCGTCGGTGACGATGGGCATCGCGCGGCCATTCGCGAGGTGGCGAAGCGCAGGTCCGGCGCGCGCGAGCAGCCCTGCTTCGATCCACACTTCATAGCTGCGCGCGCCAAGCGCGACGGGAACGACTGTCACTGGCGTAGGGCTTTCAGGATGGCATCGACGGTGGCGTCGTGCGGCGCCGCTACGCTCTCCACCCGGATCGGCGCAAGCGCGTAAAATGGATTACGCAGGGTCGCGAGCTCGGCGAGCACCTTCGTGGCGTCGCGCCCGCGTAGCAGCGGACGTGTGTCGCGGCGGCGGACGCGGTCGGCGAGGACCTCGGGCTCGGCATCGAGCCATATGGTGATCGCCTGATCCAGGATCAGCGCGCGTGTGGCCTCGTTGATGAACGCGCCGCCGCCTGTCGCGATGACCTTTGGCGTGCCATCCACCAGCCTGGCGATGACCCGGCGCTCCCCATCGCGGAAATAGGGTTCGCCGAAGCGCTCGAATATATCCGCCACGGTCATCCCGGCCGCGGCCTCGATTTCGTGATCGGCATCGACGAAGGGCAGCCGCATGCGCTGCGCCAGGCGGCGGCCGACCGTGGTCTTGCCCGCCCCCATCAATCCGATCAGCACGATCGGCTTTCCGCTCCAGCGGTGTCCATGCTCGGGTGTTTGCAGCATCGTCCGGGGGGCTATACAGGCTGGGGGCTAGTCGGGCAAAAGGCCTGGCCATTCATTTTTTGCCACCATTTTTTGACAGGCCCCCTCATGTCGCGTTCGCTGATAGCGTTGATCGTCGTCCTTGTGCTTCTGGTGGGCGGCCTGTTCCTCCTCGCAGGGCGGAGCTCCGAGAGAGAGCCGACGCGAATGGAGAAGGTCGTTCCGCTTGATAACCTCGCCAAGTAAGCGCGTGCGGATCAAGCTGGCGGCGCTGCTGCTGGCGGGCATAGCGATGCCCGCTCTGGGCCAGGATACACCCGAATCGCTGCTGCCGCCGGGCTTCGACGAGCCCGCGACGCCCGCTCCGGCTCCCGCGGCCACGCGCGCGCCCGATCCGGCGCCCGGAAGTGACAGCGCTCCGGCGGCGCCCGGTCCGGTATCGAATACAAGCGAAGCGGATGAGCCGGAAAGTACTGCCCCGGTCGACTTGTCCCGCTATGAGCTCCCCGAATATGCGCGCCATTCGCTCGATCGCGTCGGCGTGCTCGCTGCGGGCAATGCGCCGTTTCCCGCGAAGAGCCTGGGCGCAGTGGACGGGCGCTACCTGCGCACGCTGCTCCACCGGCTAGACGCGCCGATCGCATCGCGCTGGGCCTCGATCGCGCTCCGCCGCGCGCTGATGTCGCCGCTGGATACGCCGAAGAACGTGAACGGGGCGGATTTCGCCGCCGACCGCGCCTGGCTGTTGCTCCACATGGGCGAGGCTAATGCCGCTCGCGCGGTGATCAACGATGTCGATGCCGATAATTATACGACCTGGCTGTATCAGGTCGCGATGCAATCGGCGCTGGCGAGCGGCGATCCGGCGGCGATGTGCGGCGTGGCCGACAAGGGCGCGCAGACGATAAGCCAGCGCGGCTGGGCGCTTGCACGCGCGATGTGCCGTGGCTTGGCGGGCAAGCCCGACGAAGCCGGACCACTGCTCAGCCAGGCCCGGCGCGGCACGAGCGCGAGCGATATCGACAATCTGCTTGCCGAAAAGGTGATGGGGGCAGGCGCGCAGGGCCGCCGCGCGGTGACGCTCGAATGGCAGGCGGTGCCGCAGCTCACTGCCTGGCGCTTCGGGCTGGCGACCGCGATGGGCGAGGCGGTGCCGCCCGAACTCTTCGCCACCGCCGGGCCGCAGGTTCGCTATTGGCAGGCGCTTTCGCCTTCGCTCCCTCCGCAGGCGCGCGCCGCCGCGGCTGAACTGGCCGCGAGCGCCGGCGTGTTCTCCAGCGCCGCGCTGATCGACCTCTATTCCGAAATCGCCCAGGACGAGGATGCGAGCGGCAGCACAGAGGCGGAGGTCGCACGCATCTTGCGCACCGCCTATACCGACGGAGACGTCGCCGATCGGGTGGGGGCGATCCGCAGCTTGTGGGAACAGGCGAAGACGCCGCGCACCGCTTATGCCCGCTCGATCCTCACGGCGCGCGCGGCCTCATGGATTCCGGCCGACGCCAAAGTCGAAGAGCCCGAAAAGCTGATCGCCTCGATGCTGAGCGCGGGAATGGAAACCGCCGCCGGGGAATGGCGCGACGTGGTCCGGCGCGGAAGCGAAGGCTGGGCGCTGCTAACGCTCGCCGAGGCCGGCGATGCCCGAGTCGCTTATGGAGATTTCGACACCTTTGGCGATGTAGCGGGCCGGCGAAAGGCGCAGATGATGCTGGCGGGCCTGGCCGGGCTCGGCCGCTTCGAGGCAGCGGACGCGCGGCGGGGCGCCATTGCGCTCGACGTGCCGATTGGCGCGGCCAATGCGTGGACGCGCGCGATCGACGGTGCCGGACAGCGCGGCGACGCGGCCATGGTGGCGCTGCTTGCCGCCGTGGGCATGCAATCGCGAAGCTGGGATTATGTGACCCCCGAAGCGCTTTTCCATATCGTTGCGGCGATGAAGGCCGCGGGGCTGGGCAATTATGCACGGATGATCGCCGTCGAGGCGATCAGCCGGGCTTGAGCGCTCCTTCTATTTTTTCGCCTGAAACCGGCGAGGGGAACGACCGCGCGCTGATCGAGCGCTTTCTCGAGATGATGCGGGCAGAGGCTGGTGCTGCCGGAAACACGATCGCCGCCTATGGCGCCGACCTGCGGCTCGCTTCCGAGGCCCTGGATGGCGGCCTGGGAGAAGCGGGGCGCGCGGAACTCGAAAAGCTGGGCGGCCAGTGGCAGCCGCTGGCGCGCGCCACGGTCGCGCGCAAATCGGCGGCGCTCAGACGCTTCTTCGCGTTCCTGGCGGACGAGGGGCTTCGCGGCGACGATCCTGCGGGCGCCCTGCCGCGGCCCGGCTCCGCGCGTTCGCTTCCCAAAATCTTGAGCGTAGAGGATGTCGATCGGCTGTTCGCGGCGATTGCCGAGCGCATTGCGCGCGTTCCCACCGATCCACGCGACCTGCGGTTGTCGGCTTTGGTCGAGCTGCTCTATGGATCGGGCCTGCGGGCGACCGAACTGGTTTCGCTGCCGCGGAACGCGGTGGCTCCCGACAGGCCCTATCTGATCATCCGCGGCAAGGGCGGGCGCGAGCGGCTGGTGCCGATATCGGATCGCGCGCGGGCGGCAGTGGGCACATGGCGCGAGCATGTCGCCAGCGATCGGGCGTGGCTGTTTCCCTCCGGCAAGGCGCATCTGTCGCGGGTGCGGCTGTACCAGATGATGCGCGGGCTGGCTGTGGAAGCGGGGATTCCGCCGGACCGCGTGAGCCCCCACGTGCTGCGCCACGCCTTCGCGACGCACTTGCTGGAGGGCGGCGCCGACCTGCGCGCACTGCAATCGATGCTGGGCCATGCCGACATCGCGACCACCGAAATCTATACCCATGTCGACAGCAAGCGGCTAGTCGATCTCGTCAACGAGCGGCATCCCTTAGGTCAGGCGCTCGTTGACGCGGGCGGGCGGCGGGACTAGCCCGCGCAGCAATGACCACGTTCCTCGACTTCGAAAAGCCGATCGCCGAGCTTCAGACCCGGATCGACGAGCTTCGCCAGACCGCCGAGGGCGGAGAAGTGAATATCGACGCCGAGATCGGCCCGCTCCAGGCGAAATCGGACAAGCTGCTGAGGGATACCTATGCGCGGCTCACGCCGTGGCAGAAGACGCAGGTGGCGAGGCATCCCGAACGCCCGCATTTCAAGCATTATGTCGCAGGGCTTATCGATGATTTCATGCCGCTCGGCGGCGACCGGGCATTCGCCGATGATTCGGCGATCATCGGCGGGCTGGGGCGCTTTCGCGGCCGGCGTGTGATGGTGATCGGCCATGAGAAGGGCGACGATACCGCGAGCCGGCTCAAGCATAATTTCGGGATGGGCAAGCCGGAAGGCTATCGCAAGGCGATCCGGCTGATGCAGCTAGCCGACAAGTTCGGGCTGCCGGTCATCACGCTGGTGGACACGTCGGGCGCGTTCCCGGGCGTGCAGGCCGAAGAGCGCGGCCAGGCCGAAGCGATCGCGCGCTCGACCGAGCAGTGCCTCAATCTCGGCGTCCCGCTGGTCGCGGCGATATTGGGAGAAGGGGGATCGGGCGGCGCCGTGGCGCTGGCGGCGGGCAATACCGTCTTGATGATGGAGCATGCGGTCTATTCGGTGATTTCGCCCGAAGGCTGCGCTTCGATCCTGTGGCGCACCGCAGACAAGGCGGCAGACGCCGCGGAAGCGATGAAGGTCACCGCGCAACACCTAAAGGAGCTGGGGGTGATCGATGCGATCGTGACCGAGCCGCTGGGCGGGGCGCACAGGGAGCCGGGCGCCGCCATTGGCGCGCTAGGCGATGCGATTGCGCGGGCGCTCGACGATATGCAGGGCCTCTCGCCCGAGAGCCTGCGCCAGGCGCGCCGCGCAAAATTCCTCGCAATAGGCCGAGGCTAGACCGTCAGCTAGCCTTCATGTTGCTCGAGACGTTGCCGAACGTCTTTTTGAGATTGTTGCCCAGGCCCTGCATCGCGGCAATCGCCGCGACGGCAATCAGCGCGGCGATCAGCCCGTATTCGATTGCGGTGGCGGCGCGCGTGTCACGCAGCAGCATTAAGATCTTCATAAGCATGTTGTGGATCCCTCTACGAAAAAGGGCGGCGAAACGCAGGTCCCGCCGCCCTTGATCGGTCGACTATTCGAAAGCTTACGAAGCCTTCATGTTCGACGAGACGTTGCCGAAGGTCTTGTTGAGCTGATTGCCCAGACCCTGCATCGCTGCGATGGCGGCGACGGCGATGAGCGCGGCGATCAGGCCGTACTCGATTGCGGTGGCGCCCTTGGAATTCTTGATGAAGTTGCGAATCTTCTGCATTACCGGTCTCCAACGTTTGTCGTATTGCTTTATTCACCCGACCGCGTCGGATAATCCGGAGCGGCACTGTTGAAGTTAGACCCCGGAAGTAAATAAACGGCTAAAGCGCGACGTTACGAAAGCGTTACGTATTGCTGGCGCTTTGGACCTTGTTGCTGACGTTGTTCCACATGCCGCTCGTGGTGCTGGCCAGCGCAGACACACCGGTGATGATGGCGAGCACGACCAAGGCGAGGATCAGGCCGTATTCGACTGCGGTGGCCGCCTTGCGGTCCCCGATCAATTTGCCCAACAGTTGCGCCGCGGCTCGCATCGCCGGAATCTCCCTTCGCTAACCCATGTTTAAACGGAGAGGCTTAATCAGGTGTTGAAGGACGTGTCCGCCTTGTTGCTGGTTGTCGCCGCAGCGCTGATCCACCGCGACGGCCGCGTGCTGGTCCAGCAGCGCCCTCTGGGTAAGCCTATGGCGGGGCTGTGGGAATTCCCCGGGGGCAAGGTCGAGCCCGGCGAATTTCCAGAAGCAGCTTTGGCGCGCGAATTGGCCGAGGAACTTGGAATCGGCCTCGATACTTCCCGGCTCGTGCCACTTACCTTCGCGAGCGAAGCGCTGGACGGGCGGCATCTGGTGCTCCTGCTCTATACGCTCCGCGAATGGAGCGGCATTCCTGAACCGCGCCACGCGACGGCTTTGCGCTGGGCGAAGCCGGCCGAACTCCGCTTGCTGGAGATGCCGCCCGCCGACTTGCCCTTTATTCCGATCCTTGACGCTTTGCTCTGAGCGCATCGGCCAGCGAGGCCGTGGCGCTGCCACGCCTGGCCGGCTTGGGCTGCGACGCATCGGGCGCCCAGCCGGTGAGGTAGATGATCTCGAACCGCTCGGGAGTGCGGCTATCGGGATCAGCACGATCGGCGAATTCCCGCGCGGCGCTGGCGAGCGTGGCGCGCCCTAGCGGCTGAGGGTCGGGGAGCAAATTGGTCGCGGCCATCCCGCGCAGGTCACGGAACAGGCTGAAGATGCTCGCGTAACGCACATGCAGCGTCTCTACATCGGACACCGGCAGCGCGAAGCCGGCGCGCGTCAGCAGATCGCCGGCCGCGCGCACATCGATCTGGGGGTGGAAGCGCGCTGCGGGGCGCTCACTTTCTGCGGCGGAGAAGCAGGCTCGGAGCGTTGCCAGCGTCCCTGCGCCGAGGAAGGCGCCCAGGAACAGTCCGTCGGGGCGGAGCGCGCGCCGCGCAAGCGCCAATGCGCCGGGGACGTCGTTGACCGAATCGAGCACGCCCGCCGAAACCACCAGGTCGAAGCTGGCATCGGGGAAGCGCGGCATGTCTTCCTCTCCCTGAATCCCGCCCGCAGCGGCGGCGAAGGCCTGGCCTGCGTCCAGCCGCGTGATCGTCGCGCCGGGCAGATCGAAACCGCCCCCGAAGCTGCCCAGATCGAGCACGTCGCGAAACTGGCGCGTGACGCCCTGAAGCCGCTCGTGCAGCGCTTCGATCATGTGCTCGCGCACGAAGCCCTCATATCGGCTTGCGGCACGGTCACGCCGTTTCCTGCGCAGCGCGCGGTCAAAGATTTCGGACTCGCCCATTTCGCGGCGCTTGTGCAGCGCGCCGCGGCGGGGGACAAGAGCGCGTGCTGCTGACTCCGCTCGCCCGGCTTGCCGATCTCGCGCTGCCCCCGCGCTGCCCGGGATGTGGCGAAATCACGCAGGAAGACCACCGCTTTTGCGTGCGTTGCTGGGGCAGCCTGCGCTTCCTGGGGCCGCCCTGGTGCGCGCTTTGTCATTTGCCCTTCGATTATGACCGGGGCGAGGATGCGGCCTGCGCCGAATGCCTGGCCGATCCCCCGCCGCATTCGGGAGTGCGCGCGGCGGTAGCTTATGGCGATATAGCCAGAGCCGTGGCGCTCAAGCTCAAATATCCGGGCCGGCTGGCGTGCGGCGAGACGATGGCGCGGGCAATGATGCGGCTGATGCCCGATACGGCGGACCTGCTGGTGCCGGTGCCGCTGCACCGCTGGCGGATCTGGTCGCGCGGGTTCAACCAGGCGGCTCTGATCGCCGCGGCGCTTTCAAAGGCCAGTGGCGTTCCCGCCGATATGGAAGTGTTGCGCCGAGTGAAGGCGACGCCGGTGTTGCGGGGGCTGGGGCCCAAAGGGAGGGCGAAGGCAGTGTCGGGCGCTTTCGCGCTGGCGCCGGGGGCGAGCGAGTTGCTGAGGGGAAAGACGGTGGTCTTGATCGATGACGTGCATACCAGCGGCGCGACTGCGGCGGCCTGCACGCGCGCCTTGAAGCGGGGCGGGGCGGCGAAAGTGATCCTTCTGTGCTGGGCGCGCGTTCTGGGAACCGAGGCGCTGGATTGACAAGCCCGCGGCCACGCCACAATTCGAGGATCACATGGCGAATATCGAAATCTACACCAAGGCTTTCTGCCCCTATTGCTCGCGCGCGAAGGCGCTGCTGGACAGCAAGCACGCCCACTATGAGGAATTCGACATCACGATGGGCGGACCGAAGCGCCAGGAGATGATCCAGCGCGCCGGGGGTCGCACCACCGTGCCCCAGATATTCATCGGCGGGGACCATATTGGCGGATCCGACGATCTCGCGGCGCTCGAACGCCAGGGTGAGCTGGATTCCCTGCTCGCCACATGACGCGAGCCGCGCTGCTTCAGATGACGAGCGGCATCGACCCTGCCGCCAATGCCCGCATTTTGACCAGTGGCGTGGAGGGGGCGGCATCGGGGGGTGCGACGATGCTGTTTACACCCGAAATGTCCGGGCTGCTCGATCGCGATCGCGACCGGGCGGCAGGATCGCTGGCGCGCGAGGAAGACGATCGCGTGCTCGCCGCCGTGCGCGAAGCGGCCGTCAAACATGGCATCTGGGTGCATCTGGGCAGCCTTGCGATCCTGCGCGACGACGGAAAGCTGGCCAATCGCGGGTTCGTGATCGACGATAACGGAGCGATCCGGGCGAGCTACGACAAAATGCACCTGTTCGATGTCGATCTGCCGACCGGCGAAAGCTGGCGTGAATCGAACAGCTATGCACCGGGCGAGCGCGCGGTGACGGTAAAGACTCCGCTGGGAGTGCTGGGCCTGGCGATCTGCTACGACCTGCGCTTCCCCGACCTGTTCCGCGCGCTCAGCGACGCGGGCGCCACATTGCTCGCGGTCCCCGCCGCCTTCACCCGGCCCACCGGCGCGGCGCATTGGCACGTGCTGATGCGCGCCCGGGCGATCGAGGCGGCGGCGTTCGTGATCGCGGCGGCGCAGACCGGCGTGCATGAGGATGGCCGCGCGACCTATGGCCATTCGCTTGTGACCGATCCCTGGGGGGAGCTGTTGCTCGACATGGGCGAGGCGGCGGGGCTGGGCTTTGCTGACATCGATCCCGCGCGGGTCGAGCATGCGCGCAGCCGGGTGCCCGTGATCCAGCATCGCCGCCCGATTCCGACGGTGGAGGCGCTGTGATCGTTTTCGATCTAAAATGCGGAAGCGGCCATGTGTTCGAAGCATGGTTCGGCTCGAGCAGCGCATTTAACGAGCAGCGCGACGGCGGCCTGGTCGCATGCCCGATCTGCGGCGATGGCGAAGTCGAGAAGGCGATGATGGCGCCCAATATCGGCGCAAAGGGCAATCAGGGACCAGGCGTCCCTCCCGCGGCGATGAAGGCGGCGATGGCGGCGCTGGCGGCGGCGCAATCCAAGGCACTCGAAAACTCGACCTGGGTGGGCACTGCCTTTGCCGACAAGGCGCGCTCGATGCATCTGGGCGAAGCGCCGGCTGCGCAGATTCATGGCCAAGCGACTGCCGACGAAGCAAGGGCGCTGGCGGAGGAAGGCGTGCCCGTTGCACCGCTGCCCCTCCCGATCGTGCCGCCCGAGACCTGCAATTGACCGTGGGACCCCCGCCGATTACCAGCGGCGCGGCGGCCCGGTAGCTCAGCAGGATAGAGCAAGCGATTCCTAATCGAGAGGTCGGAGGTTCGAATCCTCTCCGGGCCACCAGAAATCCAGATGCTCAGTCGAACGGGCGCGCCTGCGCCTCTTCGGTCAGGCTGAAGGCGGAGCGGGTTCCAGGCGTGGCGGGCACGTCGGTCGAGAAATAGGCGACGCCGCTGCCATTCTTGCGATCGATCCACAGCCCCGATTTAAGGCCATATGCCTCCCCTGCATGGCCGAACCGGCGCATGCCGTCGCCAAAGGGGTCGTCGCGGCAGCCGGGAGCAGAATTGGCCAGGAACGCGACGGCGAGGCCATAGCTGCAATGGAAGCCGTTATCGATGTCGCCGTTTTTCCCATTGTAGGCCCATAAGGGCGTCTCGAGCACCGTGATCGAGCGACGGCTGAGAATTCGCGTTCCGTCCAGCGTCCCCCAGTTGAGCAGCATCCGACCAATCCGGCCAAGTCCGCGCGCGGAGATGCGCAGACCGCCCTGCGGCGAAAAGGTCGCGCCGTTCCGGCCGGCGCGCCAGATCGACAAGTCGCAGCCGCCGTCGGCTGCCGGAGTGACGGGGCAGGGGGGAAGCGCGCCCTTGTGATCATCCTTGGTCGGCTGGCGCGCGCGATAGATCACGACGGCACGCTTCTTTGTCGCATCGGAACAGCTCGCCCAATTATAGCAGGCGTCGAGCTTGAGCGGCCTCAGGACCAGGCGGTCCATCAATCTGTCGAAGCGCTCGCCGGTGACTCGCTCCATTACCGATGCCACCACCGGCGTGTTGAAGTTGGTGTAGTGAAACCAGGTGCCGGGCGCATGCGTCGCATCCCATGCCCCGGGCTTTTCGAGGATTGCGCGCATGTCCGCATCGAGCGGCAGGACATAATCGATATTGTCGGTGAGGCTCGACTGGTGCGAGAGCAGCAAGCGGAGCGTGATCGGCGTGCCAGGAAAGGCGGGATTGCGCAGCTTCCAGCCGAGATAGCTGGAAACGTCGGTGTCGAGATCGAGCTTTCCCAGCTCGACCAGCCGGAGCACACCGATCGCGACGACGAGCTTGGAAATCGATGCGACGCGAACGGGATCGTCGACGCCGATTGGGCGATTGGCCGCGATATCGGCGAGGCCCTTCGCGCGGATCGAGGTTTCTCCCTTGACATCGAATGCGACGCGGACCTGGGCGACGGGCGGCGCGGCGGCGGTTTGCGGGGCGACCGCGAGGAGCATTGTAGCGAGCAACATGCCACAGCATGACGCGGGCTTTCCCTTTGCGCAAACTGCGATAGGCTGCCCACCTATGAACTTAAGGCATATCGAGATCTTCCACGCGGTCTACGTCAACGGGTCGGTCAGCGGGGCGGCGCGTGCGCTGAACGTGTCGCAGCCCTCGGTCTCGAAAATGCTGCGGCATGCGGAATCGCTTCTGGGCTTCCAGCTCTTCCAGCGCACCGCGGGACGCCTGGTGCCAACCGAGGACGCGCATACGCTGTTCAGCGAAGTCTCCGAGATCCAGGACCGGGTATATGCCCTGCGTGAAGCGGGGCGGAACCTGCGGCGCGGGGCGGGGGGCATGCTGCGAATCTCCGCGCTGCCCAGCCTGGCGCTGAGTGCGCTGCCGACCGCCGTGTCCTGGTTCCTGAAGACTCATGACGGCGTGAAGTTCGACCTCCAGACGGTTCATCACGACGATCTGCTGCGCAAGCTTTACGAGCGCGAGACCGAAATCGCCATTGCCTATGAAGTGCCGCCCGCCGCGCCGCTTGGGCACAAACGAGTAGGGTCGGGCGAATTGGTGGTGTTGTACCGCGAGGAGGACTTGCCCGACGCACCCGAACGGATCGGGCTGGAAACGCTGCGCGGCCAGCGCTTCATCAGCGTGGCGCAGAGCGGGCCGATCGGGCAGCTCTTCACCAAGGAGCTGCAGCGGATCGACGTGGAGCTGGACGAGATCGTCTCGGCGCGCACTTTCTACATCGCTTCCGCGCTGGTGCAGCAGGGTGTGGGGATGACCGTGGTGGACAGTTTCACGGCGAAGGCGTCGCTCTCGCCTGGCCTTTCCTTCCGCCCGCTGGCCAACCCGGTGTCGTTCGACGTGCACGCGATGTTTCTGCTCAATCGTCCCCCCACCGCGCTCGCTACCGATTTCCTCAAGATGTTCGAGCGCGTGATCGCCGCGGCATAACAACAGGCTATGGGCGGGCGCGCACACAATATGCCCGCGCCCGGTGCGCGGGCGATACGGTCGCGCGATATGATCCCTGCACCTTACCTCCTCTATCTCGGCCACAGCACCGATTTCATCGGCATCAAGACCTCGCGCGGGCTGGCTACCTTCCGCCAGCACGATTGCGTCGGTGAGTTCCGCTACGATGACTGCCCGCTGACGCTGAATCTGCCGCGCCTGACCATGGCCGAGGGGGCCGCAGCCGGCGCCCGGACGCTCGTGCTCGGCATCGCCAATTCCGGCGGCAGCATGGGTGCCGACCTGATCGCGGACGCGATCGAAGGCCTGGAAGCGGGGATGAACGTCGCGTCCGGGCTGCACCAGCGGCTTCGCGATGTGCCGCGCCTGGTGGCGCTCGCCGAAAGCAAGGGGCTGCGGCTGTTCGACGTGCGCGATCCGCCGGCGGACCTGAAGGTCGGCAACGGTTATGCACGCGCCGGGCATCGGCTGCTTACCGTCGGCACGGATTGCTCGGTCGGCAAGATGTATGCGACGATCGCTCTTGCCGAGGGGCTCAGGGCGCGCGGCATCACCGCCGATTTTCGGGCGACCGGGCAGACCGGTATCCTTATCGCCGGCGCTGGCGTGCCGATTGATGCGGTAGTCGCGGACTTCATCTCGGGTGGGATCGAGCAGTTCGCCCCCGCCCGCGAGGACGATGGCTGGGATCTGATCGAGGGCCAGGGATCGCTGTTTCACCCCAGCTTCGCGGGCGTCTCGACGGGGCTGCTTCACGGTGCGCAGCCCGAAGCCATAGTGATGTGCCACGATCCCAGCCGCGAGCATATGCGCGGGATTCCCGGGCGCAAGCTGCCCGGCCTGAAGGAATGCCTGGAGGCCAATCTGCAGGTCGCCCGACTGACCAGCCCCGCCGTCCGGGCGGTGGGCATTTGCCTCAATACCTCCGGCCTCGCGTCCGAGCAGGCGCTTGACCTGTGCCGCATCACCGAGGCTGCCTTGGGCCTTCCTTGCACTGACCCGATCGCGTTCGGCGTCGACGCGATCATCGACGAGTTGCTATGTCTCGAAGCCTCCGCGCGCAGCACGACCGCTTCTTACTGACGCACCCTTTCCGCATTTCGCGTGGTGTGAAGACCCAGGCGGACGCGGTGACGGTGACGCTGGAGGCCGGCGGCCTGACCGGGCGGGGCGAAGGCGTGCCTTATCCGCGATATGGCGAAAGCGTCGAAAGCGCGCTGACGGCGATCGAACGCATCCGCGCCGACATCGAAGCCGGAGCGGATCGCGCGGCGCTGCAATCGCTGCTGCCCCCGGGCGCCGCCCGCAACGCAGTGGATTGCGCGCTTTGGGACCTGGAGGCGCGGCAGTCCAGCCGTTCCGTAGCGGAATTGATCGGCGCGCCGGAGCCCCTGCGGCTGGCGAGCGCGCTGACCGTGGTTATCGATACGCCCGACGCGATGGCCCATGCCGCGCGCGCGGTTTCCACGTCGCCGCTGCTCAAGGTGAAGGTCGATGCCCAGGATCCCGAGGCGCAGCTTCGCGCCGTGCGTGCCGCAGCGCCTGATTGCCGGCTGATCGTCGATCCCAACGAGAGCTGGGACGAGGCGCTGCTCAGGGAGATCGAGCCGCTGCTCGTCGAACTGCGGACCGATCTGCTCGAGCAGCCGGTTTCCGCCACCGAGGACGATTGGCTGGAAGGATTCACCCCCGCCGTGCCGATCTGTGCGGATGAAGCAGTGCATGTCGCGGCCGACCTCGACGTCATCGCCAGTCGCTATCAGGTGGTCAACGTGAAGCTCGACAAGGCGGGCGGGCTTACCGCCGGGCTGGAACTGGCCCACGCCACCCGTGCGCGGGGGCTGGGGCTGATGACCGGCTGCATGGTCAGCTCCTCACTCTCGATCGCGGCTGCGCTGCATGTCGCGCGCATGTCGGACTTCGTGGACCTTGACGGCCCCATCTGGCTCGCGGAGGATCGCGCGGGCGGCGTGCGGGACGAAGGCGGGATGCTCCTGCCGCCCGCGCGCGGCTTTTGGGGAAGGCCATGAAGGTTGCGCTGCTTCTGGGAACCGCCGCATTGTCGCTGGGCGCCGCAAATGCCCCGTTGCCAAGCGTCGATCTGCTGATCCGGGGAGGGACGGTCTACACGGGGACGATGGCGCCCTTCGTCGGCGACGTTGCGATACGGGGCGACCGGATCGTCTCGGTCGGCCGCCGCGTCAACGTTCGCGCCACGCGCGTGATCGAGGCAAAAGGCATGATCGTCGCGCCCGGCTTCATCGATCCGCACACGCATATGGGCTCCGATCTTGCGTCCAAGGACCGGGGCGAAAGGCTGGTGCCCGCATTTCTGATGCAAGGCGTGACGACCGCGTTCATCGGCAATGACGGCGGTGGGAGTCCGGACATGGCCAGGGTGCTGGGCAGCGGCCAATCGGTGGGCATCAACTATGCGGCATATGTAGGCTTCGGCGCGATCCGCGAGAAAGTGATCGGCGAGGCTGACCGCGCGCCCACCGTGACGGAAATGGCCCAGATGAAGGGTCTGGTCGCGAACGCCATGTGTCATGGCGCGCTGGGGCTCTCGACGGGGCTCTTCTATGCGCCGCAAAGCTTCGCGAAAACGGAGGAAGTGATCGAGCTGGCGCGCGAGGCGGGGAAACGTGGTGGCACCTATGACAGCCATATTCGCGACGAAAGCTCATACACGGTCGGGCTGGCCGCTGCGATCGACGAGGCGATCCGGATAGGGCGCGAGGGCCAGCTTCCGGCGCATATCAGCCATATCAAGGCGCTGGGCGTCGATGTGCACGGTCAGGCGGGCGCGATCATCGCGAAGGTAGAGGCGGCGCGGCGCACGGGCCAGAAAGTGACGGCCGACCAATATCCCTGGTCTGCATCGGGCACGAGCCTGGTGGCCGCGCTGATCCCGTTATGGGCGCAGGATGGCGGGCGCGAGAAGCTGCTTCAGCGGCTGGGCCCCTATGCCCGGGCCGAAGATCTGCGCGCCGGAATTATCGAGAATCTGCGCAAGCGCGGTGGTGCGGAGAAGCTGTTGATCGTCGAGGGGCTGTACGCCAACCGCACGCTCGCCGCCGTGGCGAAGGATCGGGGCGTGGACGCCGTCACCGCCGCGATGGAAGTGATCAAGGTTGCCGATCCGGGGGTCGTTTCGTTCAACCAGAGCGAGGCGGATATCAAGGCGTTCATGGCGCGGCCCTGGGTGATGACCGGCTCGGATGCGTCGGGCGGCCACCCGCGCGTCTATGGCAGCTTTGCGCGGAAATACGCGAAGTATGTGAAAGCGGAGCATGTGCTTAGCTTGCGCCAATTCATCTATCGCAGCTCGACGCTTACTGCCGACACCTTCGGGCTGAAGGGACGCGGGCGACTGACGGAAGGCGCCTTCGCCGATGTAGTGGTGTTCGATCCCAAGACATATGCCGCCCAGGCGACGTATGAGCAGGCCAAGCTGCCGGCCTCCGGCGTGCGGACCGTCGTTGTCAACGGCGTGGTCGCAGTGAGCAACGGCGAGATGACCGGCAAGGCGGCGGGCCGCGCGCTGCCGCACAAGCCGACGGGGAGTTGCCGCTGATGCTGAGTGTGCTGCATGTGCTTCCCCTCCCTTTTAAGGGAGTGGCCAGGGGTGGGTTAGCGGCGGGCGAGGCTCGATGCCTCGACCGGTGCTTACGCCGCGGGGGTATAGAGTCTTTGGAGCGCGCAGACGCGCGCACCCACCCCCGACCCCTCCCTGCAAGGAGGGAGGGGAGAGCGTCATGCTGAGAGCGTGGTTCGCGATCGCGCTGTGGAAACGCGTGCTGGCCGCGCTGGCGCTGGGATTGATCTTCGCCTTGGTCTGGCCCTCCGCCACGCCTTCGGTGATGTTCATGGGCGACCTGTTCGTGCGGGCAATACGGATGCTCGTGGCGCCGATCGTGCTGGTGACGATCGCGTCCGGGATTACCGCGCTGGCCGATCCCAAGCGGCTGGGGAGCCTGGGCGGCCGGACGATCGGGCTGTTCGCCTTTACGACCGCGATCGCGGTCTCGATCGGGATGCTGGTGGCGACTCTGGTCCAGCCGGGGGTGGGCGCGCCGCTGGGCACCGCCGCGCCGCATGCGCTGGGCGAGGCGGTGACACCGTACCAGCAGCTGATCGGCATCATCCCACTCAATATCGTCGATGCGCTTGCCAAGGGCGACATGCTTGCTTTGATCTTTGTCGCGATCCTGGTTGGCGTCGGCACGGTGGTGGCGGGGGAGGCGGGCAAGCCGTTCGCGGCGGGGCTGCAGTCGCTGTCCGCGGTGCTGCTCAAGGTGGTTGGCATCGTCATGGAGGCGACGCCGTTCGGCGTGTTCGCGCTGATCGCCAACGCGGTGGCGGCGAACGGCGCGGCGGTGTTCGTCAATGTCGGCTGGCTGGCCCTGGCCGTGGTGCTGGGCTCTTTGATCCAGATCGTGCTGGTCCACAGCCTGATCCTGCGATTGTTCGCCAAGTTGCCTATCCTGCCTTTCTTCCGCGGCATCGTGGACGCGCTGGCGGTCGCGTTTTCCACTGCATCCAGCTCGGCGACGCTGCCGGTGGCGATGCGTGTGGCCGAGAAGAATCTCGGGATCGGCCGGCCGGTATTTTCAACGGTGCTGCCGCTGGGGGCGAGCATCGGCAAGGACGGCACGGCGATGTATGTCGGGCTGCTCAGCATGTTCGCGCTGCAGGCGTTCGGCGTCCCGCTGTCTCCCCAGGTTTACGGGATCGTGCTGCTGACCGGCGCGCTGGCGGCGTTCGGGACCGCGCCCGTCCCCTCCGCCTCGCTGTTCATGCTTGCCGCTGTGCTGTCCGCGGTCGGCGTCGCGCCCGAGCAGACTGCGCTGGTCGTAGGCTTCGTGCTCCCGTTCGACCGGCTGCTCGACATGACGCGCACGGTGCCGAGCGCCAGCGCCAATCTGACTGTCGCTACCACCGTCGCTCGGTGGGAAGGCGAATTGGACGAAGCCATATATTGTTCAGCCGACGACGACTAAACGCGACCCATGCGTTTCCTTGTCCTGATTCTCGCGCTGTTCACGCTGGCAAATAGCGCGCCACAAAGCTCCGGTATCATCCGTGTTCGGCTGGAAACCTCAGCCGGCAACATCGTGCTCGCGCTCGATGCCAAGCGGGCGCCCAAGACGGCCGCCAATTTCCTGGCCTATGTCGATGACGGGCGGCTCGACGGAACCGAATTCTACCGCGCGACCCGGCGCAAGGCCGATCCGCGCTTCGGCTTTATCCAGGGCGGGATAGGCACCGATGCGCGGCGGATGCTGCCGCCCCTAGTGCTGGAGCCGACCAGCCAGACGGGGATCAAGCACCTCGACGGGACCGTATCGATGGCGCATGGCCCCAACGAGAATGCGGCCAACGCCAATTTCTCGATCATGGTGGGCCCCAATCCGGGGCTCGATGCGCGGCCGGGCAATCGTGGCTTCGCGGCATTCGGGCGCGTGATCGCCGGGATGGACGTGGTTCGCCGGATCCTCGCGCTGCCCACCGGGGGCGGGCGCGACGCGATGAAGGGCCAGATGATCCTGAAGCCCGTCAAGCTGATCCGCGCGGTGCGGCTGGACGGCGTTGCCAAGCCGAGCGCCCGAGTGAAGCCCTGGCTGATCGGTCCGCAACGCTAATGGATAGGCGGCGGTTGTGGCCGCGTGGCGCATCGCGCGCTTGCCGCCGGGTTCGTTACGGCTAGGCTCGTTTGGATGAGACATGCATTCCTCCTCGTGCTGGCGCTGGCCGCCGCAACGCCGGCCGCCGCGCAGGACCTTCGCGCGCAGGTTCGCGCCAAGCTGGCCGAGGCCGCGCCGGGCACGCGCTTCGGACTGATGGTCGCGAGCGAGGACGGGACGGAGATCGTCGCGATCGATCCCTACGGGCGCTATATCCCGGCCTCCAACACCAAGATGTTCTCAACAGCGGTCGCCTTCGCGACGATGCCCGACGTCAACGCGCCGGACGAGGCGGGCGGCAACGCAGTGCGTATCGACGGCCGCGACGTGGTGCTGATCGGCAATGGCGATGCCCGGATGTCGTCCGCTGGCGACTGCAAGGTCGATTGCCTGGCCGCGCTGGCGGATGCCGTGGCCGCGAAGACCAAGCGGGTGAGGGATGTGATCGGCGATGACACGCGCATGCCCGACGAGCGCTGGAGCCCGGGCATGAGCTGGAACAACATCCCGACCCGCTCGGGCACCGGCGTGTCTGCGCTTACGGCCGACGACAATGAGGTCGAGTTGGTCGTGGCCCCCGGAGAACCGGGCAAGGCGGGCAAGGTCACGCTGGGCTCGACTTACTACACGGTCGACAATCTGACGTTGACGGTCGAGGGCGCGGAAACCAGGATCGGCTATGACCGGCTGCCGTTCGAGCGCGTCGTCCGAGTCACCGGGACGATCGGCAAGGAGGCCAAGCCGGACATTTCCCGCATGGGGATCGACGATCCTGCGCACTTTGCGGCCTGGCGGTTCAAGACACTGCTCGAGGAGCGCGGCGTCAAGGTGAAGGGGCAGGTGCGCACCTTTCACCGAACGCTGATGCCCGGCGACGATCCCGCACGGCGCGAGGGCCCGTTCGCGGGTTCGAGCGACGTGCCGGTCCTCGCCAGGCTCACGCCGGCGCCGCTGGCCGAGGATTTGAAGGTGATCAACAAGATCAGCCAGAACCTCCACGCGGAACTGACACTCCGCCGCGTATCACTGCTAAAGGGCAGCGGATCGATCGCCGACGGCATGACCGAAGTGGAGGCGATGCTCGCCAAGGCGGGCGTGGCGCGCACCGCATGGGACTTGTCCGACGGATCGGGCATGTCGAGCTACAATCGCGTGAGCCCGCGCGGCGTGGTGCAGATGCTGCGCTGGATCTCAGGCCAGTCCTGGGGTGCACAGTGGCGCGAGACGCTGCCGATCGGCGGGGTGGACGGCACGCTGCGCAACCGCTTCAAGGGCACGCCGCTGGAGGGCAAGGTCTTCGCCAAGACCGGCACGCTTAACGCGACCAATGCGCTGGCGGGGTATATGATTGCCGCGAGCGGGAAGACGCTGGTCTTTGCATTCTATGCCAATGACATGCCCGCGAGCGGATCGGCGACCAAATTCATGGATGCCGCGCTGATCGTGATCGCGGCGGCGAATTGACGCGCGAAAGGTCACACTAGGGTCACACTATCGCGCTTGTTTTGCCCGGCGCGAATGTTCTGAATGTTCGCACTGGCCATGGGCTTCGGAAACGACAATTCAAAGAGCGGACGGCAGTGTCGACCGGCTCAGCCAAGCAGGCGAAATCCTACATTGCAAGGGGCAAACCTGCCCCAGAGGGATAGCGCGGCTTGGCACTTTAGCGCCTAGCGGAGATTGGGTGAGGGGTTCGCTTATTGAGGGGGCGACACCCCTCACCCAGCTACGACCAGGGTCTGCTGAAGGAGCAGACCCAAGTCTGCGCAACCCTTTCCGGATGGGAGAGGGAGAACGCGGGTTACTTCCCGCCGTTCTTCGCTGCCCAATCCTCGGCGGCCTTCAGCACGCGCAGGACGTTGCCGCTCCAGATCTTCTCGATATCCGAATCCCTGAAGCCTTCCTTGCGCAGCCGGGCGGTGATCCTGGGCAGCGCGGTAACATCCTCCATCCCGCGCACCCCGCCGCCGCCGTCCCAATCCGCGCCGATGCCGACATGGTCCACGCCCATCACCGCGATGGCGTGGAGGAGGCTCTTCATGAAGAGCTCGAAGTCCGCGCCGGCATAGGGATCGGTGGCGTCAGCCACCGCCTTGTCGGCGATCAGCTTGCGTTGCTCGGCTTCGGACAGCGCCCACCAGTCGTTCTGGCGGTCCTGCACGGCGTCGCGCGCCTTGTTGCTGTCACCGGCGACCAGATAGACGCTGTTGATCTGCATGACACCGCCGGCCCTGGCCAGCTTGCGCATGCGATCGTCGTCCACATTGCGCGGGTGGTCGAAGATCGCCTTGGGACCCGAGTGCGAGAGGATGATCGGAGTTTTGGAGAGCGCCAGCGCCTGATCGAAAGTGTCGTCGGACGCATGGCTGAGATCCACGACCATGCCGAGGCGGTTCATCTCGGCCAGCCATTGCCTGCCGAGGGGCGAGAAGCCGCCAAAAGCCTTGACCTTATCGGTGGAGCTGTCGGCGAACTGGTTGTTCCGGAAATGCACGGGGCCGACCATGCGAACGCCAAGGCCGTGAAAATAAGCGAGCAGGCTGATATCCTCGCCGAGCGGATAGCTGTTCTCGATGCTCTGATAGACGATGCGTTTGCCCGTTTTCGCGATGCGTGCGGCGTCGGCAACGGTGGTCGCCATCGCGAGCTTGTCGGGATGCGCCGCGACGACGCGCTGGATCCAATTCGCGCGGGTCAAAGCGCCGTTGCGGGCTTTGGCATATCCCTGCGGAGTCAGCTCCCCCTGGCTGGTATAGATCACGAAGAAGCCGCCATCGAGCCCGCCCTGCTCCATGCGCGGGATATCGACCTGGCTCTTGTCGAAATCGCGATCGTGCCAGCGATCGAACTCCCAGCCCGGGTGCTCGAACAGCTCGGGGGTATCGAGGTGGCTGTCGAGCGTGAGCATGTGATCGTGCGCCAGGCGATCCGCGGGGGTGGGGTCGTCTGCAAGCGGAGCGAGGGCGAGGGTGAGTGCGAGCAACGAGATCATAGGGACTCCATGTTTTTTCCGCTCATCCTGAGCTTGTCGAAGGACATTCGAGAGCGATGCGACTGTGGCTGACGACCCTTCGACAGGCTCAGGGTGAGCGGAGTTAGAGTTTGGATTCCGCCGATCATGAGAGCGAACCCCAGGCCGCGATCACAGCATCACCAGTTGCGGGGCGTAGCGCCGATATGCCGCTGTCGAAATGGCGGGTGGGGTGGACGCGGTTGGTTAGCAGCGTCCAGGCGATCCCGCGCCCTAAATCGACCCAGAGGCCGGTGCCGGTGAAGCCGGTATGGCCGATCGTGTCGTCCGAACAGGCCTGACCGCCCGACCAGCCGGGGAATTTGCGCTCCCAGCCGCAGGTGCGGTGCTCGTGCTGGATTGCGCGGATTGCTGAAAGCATAAAGGGGGAGGCTCCGCTTCCGTCCAGCAGCCCCTGTGCGAAATCTAGGACACCGGCGACCGTGCCGAACAGCCCGGCATGACCGGCCTGGCCGCCCAGGGCCGCGCAATTCTCGTCATGCACTTCGCCCTTGAGCACACGGCCGCGCCAGTGGCAGAATTCGGTGGCGACGGCGGGGCCGGGGGGCGGGCCGAAGCCGAGACCTGCGCCCAGCGGCCATGCGGCGAGCGGCGCGCCGGTGATGCGCTCGATCGCGATGCCGAGCAGGATGAAGTTGATGTCGGAGTAGACCGGCGGACCGTGCTTCCATTCGCGCTGGAGGACGAAGGCGCGCAGGCGCCGGGGATCGTCGCCATAGGTGTAGATCGGCTCCACCGCGGGGAGGAAAGTACGGTGGGCCAGGCAGTCGCGGAAGGTGAGCTTGCGCTCGGCGGCGTTGGCTACATCATATTGGCGGAGGTCCGGGATCGCATCGGTGATCGGGCGGTCGAGGTCCACTCTGCCTTGCTCGGCTAGCTGGAGGATCGCGGTGGTGGTGAAGATGACCTTGGATACCGAGGCGAGGTCGAACCAGTGATCGGCGGTGAGCGGCTCGGGATGGGGGACACGCTGGGCGAGGCCGGCATGCGTGGTCCAGCGCTCGCCGGAGGCGGTGACGACTCCAAGCACCGCGCCGGGAATGCCGCCTTGGGCGATTGCGGTAGCGGCGGGGGCGAAGGCCTGATCGATCACGCGACTACAGGCTCGCGGTCATCCGGGCGCGGCTTTGCGTTTGTCAGGAGCGGGAGGAACAGCAGCGCTCCCAGGCTGATCGCACCCGAGAAATAGAAGAACATGTCGAAGCCGTTATAGCCGGCCTGGTCCAGCTTGCTGACGATGGACCCTCCAGCCCCCGCCAGGAGGCGCGAGAGCAGGAAGGCGAAGCCGGAGAGGAACGCATATTGCGCGCCGGGAAAGCGCGGATTGCAGAGCATCGACAGGTAGACCACGAACACCGCACCGGCCATGCCATTGCCGAACTGATCGGCGGCGGTGGCGACATAGAGCGTGTTCTGGTTCACCGGCATGTGCGCCAGCCAGACGAAGCCGAAATTGCCGATCGCCGCAAAGATCGCGCCCACGGTGAGCGTGACGCCCCAGCGCCACTTGGTGACCATGAAGCCGCCTATCCCTACGCCGATGATGCTCGCCATAAGCGCGACCGCGCCGTCCGCCCAGCCGATCTGGCTCTTGGTGTAGCCAAGGTCGAGGATCATCGGCTTGGAGAGGTTGAGCGCCAGCACGTCGCCCATCCGGTAGATCGAGACGAAGGCGAGCAACACGATGGCGAGGAAGCCATAGCGCCAGAAGAAATCGGCATAGGGGCCGATCGCAGTGGACGCCCGGATCGGATCGTCGGGCTTCGCATCGCGAATCCAGGGGAGCGCGAAGGCCAGGACGACGAAGGGCGCCATTGCGATCCCGAGCACCCAGGGCAGCACATTGGTGTCGGCAGTGATGCCGATGCGGGCCGCGGCAGTGAGCAGGAGCCAGCCGAGCGCAGCCGTGCCGGCGAGGACTGCCAGCAGCATGAGCGCGCTCGCGCCCAGACCGGCGGCGAGCGCAGACCAGCGATTGCCGGTGCAGCCGGGCTGCCTGGGAAGCAGCGCAAGGATGGGAAGCGGAATGAAAGCGCCGGCGGCGATCAGCAGATACGATGAAATCCAGCCCGGCGTGATGCCGAGACCGAACAATGCGGGGCCGATGCTGCCGGCGGGATCGGCGAAGAGCAGCGCGCCGCTTCCTGCCGCCACCATCGCTGTGCGGTATCCCCACAGGTTCGAGGCGGCGACGGGGCCTTGCTCTTGCGGCGTGGGTGCAAGTTCAATGCGCCAAGCGTCGGCGGCGACTTCGAGCGTGGTGGTCCAGAAGGCGAGCAGCACCGCGAACAATGCGGTAAGCCAGAGATTGGCGTCTGACGAGGTCAGCGCCATCGCCAGCATCGAAGTGAATATGCCGAGCTGCGACAGCATGATCCAGCCGCGGCGCTTGCCCCAGAAGCGCGCGAAGCCGGGCACGTCATATTTGTCGAGGAATGGCGCCCAGAGGAACTTGAAGGTGGGCAGCAATTGCACCCAGGCGAAGAAGCCGATGACCGCGAGCACCACGCCGTGCTCGGCAAGCCGCACGCTGAGCACCGTGGAAAACATGTAGAAGGGAAGGCCGGCGGAGAAGCCCAGCAGGACATAGAGCGCCATGCGCCCGGCGCCGGGCGGGATTGCGGGCGGGGGCACCGCGTCGTGGGGATCAGCCAAGCGGAATGGTCCTGTCGCGGTGCATCGAAAAGTCTCTCCTGACCCGACGATGAGTCCGGAAAGGGCGAGGCAAAGTCAATAAGCGCGCGACTGTTGCCGCCGGGCAACGCTTGCGCGGAAGAGTGAGCGCCGCAATGCCCGGGGGTTATGGATTTCCGAAAAGATACTATGGTGCGGTGCCACATCTTTGTTACTTAATGTGCCGGTCTGCGCTGCCGGAATCTGCGCGCTCAGGGGGAAAACCAATGGCTGCTTCGTCGCTCAAACTGATTCTCGCTTCGGGAACGGCTTTCGCCGCGCTCGCAGGCGCGCTGCCTGCGGTCGCGCAGGTCTCCACCGAAGGCACCACGCAGCCGGCGACGACGCCGACCACCGCGGAGACGCCGACGAGCGATGCCGATCAGGGCGCCGATGGCGGCGCCCAGATTCTCGTCACCGGATCGCGCATCAAGCAGGACCCGAACAACTCGGCGCTGCCCCTGCAGATCATCACAAACCAGGAGCTGACGCGGGAGGGGATCAGCAGCCCCGAACAGCTCATCAGCTTCCTGTCGAGCAACGGAACCGGCAACGACAATCTCTCTTCGAACTCGGACGTGGTCGGCGCTGATTCGCGTGGCAAGAACGGCCTGTCGGCCGCGAACCTGCGCGGACAGGGCTCGTCGGCGACGCTCGTCCTGCTCAACGGCCGCCGCGTTTCGTCACACGGCCAAGGCGGCTCGGCAGTCGATGTCAACCAGATCCCGTTCGCCGCGATCGACCGCATCGAGGTGCTCAAGGACGGTGCTTCGGCAATCTATGGCACGGACGCGATCGGCGGCGTGATCAACTTCATCACCAAGACCAACTTTCAGGGGCTTACGCTTAACGGCTTTACCGACATTACAGAGCAGGGCGACAGCCCGATCTACCGCCTGTCCGCGACCGCCGGCTACGGCGACCTGGCCGAGGACGGCTTCAACGTGATGGGCGCAGTCAGCAAGAGCTGGAACGGCATACTGTTCGGCCGCGACCGCGACTTCGTGAATGGCAATCAGCCCAATCGTGGCCTGTCGATCGACACCCGCGGTACGCCGATCGCGACGGCGCAGCAATTGAACCCGACGGGTGCGGGCATCGGCATCGCGCAGACCGGCACGTTGCTGGGCGGGACGACCGGCGCGACGAATCTGGCCGTCCTGCCGGGCACCACGACCCCCAATCCGGCGTTTTTCATACCGGGTACGACGCAGGCTGCCAACGGCGGCGTCAACCCGCTGCGGCTGCCGGGCGGCGCCGGCTGTGCGTCGGTCGATGGCGGCATGAACTATGACTCGGTTTTGTGGGCGGTGCCGGGGGCGGCGCTGGCCTGTTCGTGGGACACGGCGCGTGCCGCGACGCTTCAGCAGCCGCTGGAGACGCTGACCTATTATGCGCGCGGTACGGTCCGGCTTGGTGGCGCTCACGAAGTTTTTGTCGAAGTCACCGGTTCGGACGCGACGGCGCGCAAGGCATTTTCCAACAATCAATATACCGGCAACGGCACGTCATTGCCTATCGCTTATCCGCTCAATGCGCTGACCGCGCCGACTTACAACCAAGTGTACGATCGCATCGCCGCCGTGCTTCCCGCGGTTGGCGCGGTCGGTGATCGTACGGTCGATGCGGTCGGCAATTACGGCAAACCGATCGCATACCGCTACCGCTGCCTCGACTGCGGCGAGCGTTCGCTGGTGACCGACACCAGGACGTTTCGTGTGGCGCTCGGAGTCGATGGCCCGCTGTTCGATGGCTGGGATTACCAAGCGGGCGCGTCCTATGCGCGCAGCAAGTCCGACAGTACGCTAGGCTCAGGCTATCACTACACCGGTGTCTATACGAACTCCACGCAGACCGCGAACGCGACGGTGGCGGGCCAACCCGTACCGGTGATCGGCCAGGCCGATCCGCGCGCGCCGACCGGGGCCGGCGCGACGGCGCCCGGCATCGTCGGCCTGTTCAACAGCGGCATCCTCAATCCCTTTTCCCTGGCCCAGACGCCCGCGGCCCTCGCGGCTCTTCAATCCGTGTCGGCGGACGGCGTCACGCTTTACGGTGGCCAGTACGAGGTCAAGCAATTCGACGCCTCGATTTCGGGCAGCCTGTTCGGCTTGCCGGCCGGTGACGTTAAAATGGCAGTCGGGGTCGATTACCGGCGCGAAAGCTACAAGTTCGATGCGGGCTCGCCCGGCGCGCTCGTGTCGCCATCGATCTTCAACGCGCCGTTCGACAATGCGTTCGCGCTGCCGGAGGTCAACCGCGACGTGAAGGCGGCCTATGCCGAGGTACTGATCCCGATTCTGAGTTCGCTCGAAGTGACCGTCGCCGGGCGCGTAGACGATTATTCCGGGTTCGGTTCGACCGTCAATCCGAAGGTAACCGCCAAGTTCCGGCCGGCCGACTGGCTGATGTTCCGCGCCTCGTACAACACTGGTTTCCGTGTTCCGACATTCAACCAGATTTTCAACGGCCAAGTGCGGCTGGTCAACCCGGGCAATACCCTGGTCGATCCCACAACCTGCCCGCAAGGGACGACGGCGGGTCCGCAGCCCGGCTGCGCGGCGATCACTCCTGATTCCATCAGCGGCGGCAATCTGACGCTAGGGCCGGAGACTTCGAAGCAATATAGCGTAGGCGTCGTATTCCAGCCGGCACGCCGCTTCAGCCTGTCGGTCGATTATTGGAACATCGGGGTCGATAACACCATCAGCGCGATTACCATTCCGCAGCTATTTGCGAACATCTCATCGTTCGGGGACCGCATCCAAAGGACCAACGGCATCATCACGCTGGTCGATCTGCGGACTGGCAACTTCGGCTCGCGGCGGACGAAAGGACTTGAGTTCGTCGCGCGCGGCGGGTTCGAGGCCCTGGGAGGGGTGATCGGCTTTGGGCTGGACGGCACCTATCTGCTCGACAAGCGTGAAAAGCTGTTGCCGAACCTGCCGTACACGAACCTCGTCGGCAAGTTTACGCTGCTGGGCGATCTCGGCCTCGAGTGGAAGCATAATGCCTTTGTCACCTACACTAATGGCGATTTCGGGCTGAGCTTCTCGCAAATCTACCGCAGCGGCTACGCCAACCAGACGCTGCCGGCCAGCGCCGCACGACCGGACTTCAATCCGCGCGTTAAGCCCTACATGATCTACAATGCGACGATTTCGCAGCGGATCGACAACCGGTTGTCGCTGACGGCAGGCGTCAGGAACATCTTCGACACCGATCCCCCCTTCGCGATCACCTATGACAGCAACTCGGGTTCGGGCGGCTCCTGGGAACCCCGCGTTGCCGATCCGCGCGGACGTTCGTTCACGGTGTCCGCGGAAGTGAAGTTCTAGGATCTGGGTTCCGAACGCCCTTGGCGTTCGGTACGTGGAAGGGCCCGTCGCGCACCCGCGCGGCGGGTCTTTTTTTTAGAACTGAACAGGGGGCCGCCGCTTGAGCGCCACCAGCGCGGTATCCAGCGCTTGAAGGAACCGGGAGCGATCGGTCGCCGCGAAAGGAGCGGGGCCGCCGAGCTGATCGCCGCCAGCGCGCAGATCGGCCATGATCGCGCGGGTGGCGATGGCCGATCCGATCGAGCTGCTGGTGAAGGGCTTGCCGGTGGGGGAGAGCACCGCGGCGCCGGCCTTGAGCGTGCGATCGGCCAGCAGGATATCGGCGGTTATCACTACCGACCGGCTATCGGCTTGCTCTACGATCCAATCGTCCGCGGCGTCGAAGCCGTCGCTCACCACCTGGCGGCTGACCAGTGGATGCTGGGGCACGCGCAGCCAGGAGTTGCTGACGATCACCACGGGCAGTTCGTGCCGCCACGCGACCTTGTAGATCTCGTCCTTCACCGGGCAGGCGTCGGCATCGACCAGGATGCGGATACCGGCGCTAACCCCAGCGCTCATCGTTGCGGCTTGGGGCCCCTGGGTCCCTTGGGCGGGCCCTTTTGATATGGCTTGGCCTGATGGCGCGGCATGGGACGGCCCATATGGGGCCCGCGCGGCGGGCCGGCGCGATTGGGACGCGGTCCGTCACTAGGCGGCGCCGTGCTGCGATGGAGCGTCGGGCGAGCGGCGGGGCGGGCGGCATCGACCGGGCCCTGCTCGGCGGCTTCGAAGCGCACGCCCGATTCATCCTCCCCATCGGCATCGGCGGTACGCGCGACGGCGGCGGCGAACTTGGCGGCCACCGCTCGCGGAATCTGGAACATGGTTTCGTTCTGGGCGATGCGGATCGCGCCGATCTCGTTCTTGGTGAGATGCCCGCGGCGGCAGATCAGCGGCAGGATCCAACGCGCATCGGCATTCTGGCGGCGGCCGATATCCATGCGGAACCAGACCACGTCCTCGAAGCCGGGACGATGCTTCTCCTGCTGCGCGGCGCGGCGCGTCTCCGGGGTCTGCTGCATCAGCTCCTCGGGCTGCGGCATCGCCGCGCGGTGGGCGCGGACCAGCAGGGCCGCGATATCCTCGGGCGGCTTCTCGGCCATCAGGCGCTCGGCCAGCGCGCGATCCTCATCGTCGATCTCCACCGGCTCGAGCATCGTGGCGATCAGCCGCTCGCGATCATTGATCCGGATCGATTCGGCGCTGGGGGGATCGATCCACTGGGCCTCGATCCGCGCGCCCTTGAGCATGGATTCGACGCGGCGCCGGCGCGGGAAGGGAACGATGAGCACGGCGGTGCCCTTCTTGCCCGCGCGCCCCGTGCGGCCGGAGCGATGCTGGAGCGCTTCGGCGTCGCGTGGCAGTTCGACATGGACGACGAGCGTGACGCTGGGCAAATCGATGCCGCGCGCGGCAACGTCGGTCGCGACGCAGACGCGGGCGCGGCGGTCGCGCAGCGCTTGCAGCGCCTGGTTGCGCTCGCTCTGGCTGTGCTCACCTGACAGCGCCACGGCGGAGAAGCCGCGCTCGACCAACGTGGCGTGCAAGTGGCGGACATTGTCGCGCGTGGCGCAGAACAGGATCGCCGTCTCGGCCTCGTGGAAGCGCAGCAGGTTGATCACCGCATGCTCGATTTCCGAGGGGCTGACGGTGACGCACTGATACTGGATGTCGCCGTGCCCGCGATCCTCGCCCACGGTCGAGATGCGCAGCGCGTCGCGCTGGTAGCGCCTGGCGAGCGCGACGATCGGCTTGGGCATCGTCGCCGAGAAAAGCAGCGTGCGGCGCTCGCTGGGCGAAGCATCGAGAATGTGCTCGAGATCATCGCGAAAGCCCATGTCGAGCATCTCATCGGCCTCATCCAGCACCGCGACGCGGAGCGCCGAAAGGTCGAGCGCGCCACGCTCCAGATGGTCGCGCAGCCGCCCCGGCGTCCCGACGACGATGTGTGCGCCGAAATTGAGCTGGCGGCGCTCCTTGCTGGCGTCCATCCCCCCGACGCAGGTGGCGATGCGCGCGCCGGCCTGGCCATAAAGCCACATTAGCTCGCGGCTGACCTGGAGCGCCAGTTCGCGGGTCGGCGCGATGATCAGCGCCAACGGCTCGCGGCTCGCGACGACGCGGCTGTCCTCCCCGAGGAGCTGGCCGGCCATTGCAAGGCCGAAGGCGACGGTCTTGCCCGATCCGGTCTGCGCCGAGACGATGAGGTCGCGGCCCAGCGCCTCCGGCTCGATGACATGGGCCTGGACAGGCGTGGGCGAGGCATAGCCACGCGCGGCGAGCGCTTCGGCGAGAAGCGGGGGGAGGTGCGAAAATGGCATGAGCGGTGCAAATGGGCGCGAGGGGGGAAAAGGGCAAGCTTAATGTAGGGAACGTGGCGGCTTGGCCTCGCACTTTTCCCGCGAATCGTGATCGAAAGTTGCGTGGGACAGGAAATTATCGGTCGGGTGACGAACGGGGGGATGGATGGTTCAAAGAGCAAGCGGGCGATGCTGAAGGCTCAGCCAAGCAGGGGGAGTCCTACAGTGCAGGGCGGATCCCCTTCTTGGCGAGAAGGAAGCGGAACCCCGGGTCGAACTCGGGGTGACGGGGAGGAACTACTGCCGCTTCGCCTTCTGATCGATCAGCACGGCCTGTTGCCATGGGCTTGGCGCCTTGTCGGTGCGGTGGATGCAGCCCGCCCAGCAGCAGGGGCGCTTCTTTCCCTCCAGCAGTTCTTCACGGGTTCGCTCGATGCGACGGTGGCGCGTCTTTGGCTGCTTCGCGTCATCGACCCAGCAGATGAACTCATTCCTGCCGAGCGGCGTCAGGCTTTCCCACAGCGCAAGGATTTCGGGGTCCGACCGTATTGCCGCCTGAAGGTCGTCACCGGCTTCGTGGACCGTGCCATGGGAAAATGCGTTTGCCACGATACCTCCGAGCATGCCCGCCGTGGTGAACGGCGCCTTCCCAGCTTGGCGGCCGGATGAAGGAATGTCCACGATCGGGTCGTAAGCTGTAGCGTTCTAAACCGCCTGCCCCGCCGCCCAACCGCTGGCCCAGGCCCACTGGAAATTATAGCCGCCGAGCCAGCCGGTGACGTCCACCGCTTCGCCGATCGCGTAGAGGCCGGGGACCTTGCGGGCTTCCATCGTCTGGGAGCTTAACTCGGCGGTGGATATGCCGCCGATGGTGACTTCGGCCTTGGCATAGCCTTCGGTGCCGTTGGGGGTGAAGCTCCAGGCGGCTAGGCGGGCCTGGGCGGCGGCTAGGGCGCGATCAGAGTGGTTCTGGAGTTCGCCGGGCAGCGCCAGTTGCTCCGCGAGCGCGGCGGCGAGGCGATCGGGCAGGGCATCGCCCAGCAGCTTGCGAAGAGTGACGCGAGGGCGGTTGCGCTTGGCTTGGGTGAGCCAGCCGGCCCCCGCATCGGGGAGGAAATCGATGTGGATCGCTTCGCCATGCTGCCAATAGCTGGAGATTTGGAGGATCGCGGGGCCGGAGAGGCCGCGGTGGGTGAAGAGCGCGGCTTCGCGGAACGCTGCCTTACCGGCGCGGGCGATCACGTCCGTGGCGACGCCTGACAGTTCGCTGAACAATGCCTGCTCGCCGCTGAGGGTCAGCGGCACCAAGGCGGGGCGGGGCTCGATGATCTTTAGGCCGAGGCTGCGGGCGAGATCATAGGCAAAGCCGGTCGCGCCCATCCTGGGGATGGAGGGGCCGCCGGTGGCGATGACGAGGGCGGGGGCTTCGGCGGTGCGAGCGCCGCAGGCGATGCTGTAGCGGGCATCGGAGTGTTCGACGGTCGCGGGGCGGCCTAGCCAGATATCCACGTCGCCGGCCGCGCATTCCTTCAGCAGCATATCCACGATCTGCCGCGCGGAGCCGTCGCAGAAAAGCTGGCCGAGGGTCTTTTCGTGCCAGGCGATGTGGTGGCGCTCCACCAGGTCGAGGAAGTCCTGGGCGGTGTAGCGGCCGAGCGCCGATTTGGCGAAATGCGGGTTAGCGGAAATGTAGCGATCGGGCGCGGTGTGAATGTTGGTGAAGTTGCAGCGCCCGCCGCCCGAGATAAGGATTTTCTTGCCCACCTGGTCCGCATGATCGATCAGCAGCACCCGGCGGCCGCGCTGGCCGGCGGTGAGGGCGCACATCAGGCCGGCGGCGCCTGCGCCGAGGATGATGGCGTCGTAGGGGGTGGGCTGGGACAGGGACTAAACTCCGCTCACCCTGAGCTTGTCGAAGGGTTTTGCTCGCTTCGAGCGATGGAGAAAGAAGAGTGCTTCGACAAGCTCAGCATGAGCGGTTTTAGTTCAATGCAGCTTGGCGATGCCCAGCCCATCCAGCTTGGCGCGTTCCTTTACCGATTCCTCGCTGCGAGTGAGCGCCTTGGCGATGCCGCGCAAGGGCATGCCCTTTTTGGCGAGCGTATGGAGCTTCTGGATCTCGTCCTGCCGCCAGGGTTGGCGGTGGCGTTCAAAGCGTTCGGCCATGGGTCCTCCGTTCAGGACCCGGCAATGCCAGTGGTGCGTTAAGGTGACCACCCCGGATTTTGAAAGCATGCCATGTCTGCCGTCGCCGCCGCCCTTGCCCTGATCGCGCTCGCCGACCCGTTTTGCAGCGATGTCCAGCGATTGACCCAGGCCGCACGCGAGCCCTTTGCGTTCCAGTCGCTGCGAGAGGAAGACTTCAAGCCGATGCTGCTCGCGCACGGGTGCTTCCCCGGCGGCGAGGGCTTTTTCTGCCAGCAAAGCCGGCTGCCCGCCGAAATCACGCAGAAAAGCGTGAGCACGCGGATCGCTGCTTGCTTGCGGGGTGCGAAAATTGCTGTGGAAAAACAGCCGGGATCGCGGCCCCAGACAGTGGTTTCAGCCGATGCGACTCGTTTCGAGATCGAGGAATCGGGTGCGGATGGCGGGCGCGACGGGCGAATCCTGCGCATTCAGGTCGTCGCCGACCGCTGAGTCGCGCCGGGCGGCGGCGCCAAACGAGCGGGGCGGGTCCCTTTCGAGACCCGCCCCGCGGTTTCGGCAAAGCCCAAGCCGGCATCACGCCGGCCGGGACATCACTTCATATGCTTGGAGAGGTGCTTGTTCATTTCGAACATGGTGCACTTGTCCACGCCGAAGATCGGCTTGAGCGTGTCGTCAGCCAGAATTTCCCGCTTGTTTGCAGGGTTTTGGAGGTTGTTCTTCTTGATGTAGGCCCACATCTTGCTCACCACTTCGCTGCGCGGCAGCGCGGCCGAACCGGTGATCTTCGCCAGCTCGGGCGAGGGGGTGACGGGCTTGGCGATGCCGCCGCGTGCTTTGGTCTCGGCCATATTATCATCTCCTGTTCGTGCCCGTTTCCGGGCTATAGCTTGGTAAGCGCAGACGGCTATTGCGGCGCTCTCCCGCCGCTGTCGCTCCGCAAGACATATTGCGGATTGGCTTCCGATGCACGTACCTGACGCCCTTTGATCTTGGTATCGCGCGTCTGTCCAGCGAGACTTTTCCGCAGAGCCCAAGGAGAGGCGCTTTTCGCACGGTAGGAGCGACGCTGGAGCCGTGCTATCGCATGGCCAGGCGGATTGGGGGAGGCGAACGATGCGAGTGCTGGTGCTGGGCGGATTGCTGATGCTGGCCGCGTGCGGCGGTGGCGGAACCACGGGCACCAATTATGCCGAGGCGCCTCCCGTTGCGGAGATCGTCGCGACGCCGAGCCCCAGGCCGAGCGAGACCCCCGAGACCGAGGCGGCTCCTGCCGCGGAAAACGAGACCGCCAACGCCCACTAAGCGGGTTCAGGCGGCGCGGCGCACCTTCGCGAAGCCTTCGAAGGTTGCGCGGATGTCGCTCGATGCATTGGCGGCGAGCTCCGCGATACGTTCGATAAAGGCGTCGGCGTCGCCGCCGGGCGCATGATGCGCCATCTCCCATTCGCCGAACTCGCGCGCGTCGATAGCCCGGCGGGATAGAATGACGATGGCGCGATGGCGCGGATCGGCCTGGATGCGGGCGTAGGCAGCTTCGACCCTCTCGTCGGGGCCTTCGAGCACCTGGAGGAACCGGGTGCCGTCTGAATAGAGCATGCCGGTGATGCCGTCCCGGCGATTGTTGCCGCGGGAGACGGCCAGGATGCTGGCGGGGTCAGGCGCTTCGCGGCGATTTGCGCTGCTCACATATACGAGCTGTAACATATTCGAATCCCTAGCCGCTTCGCTCGCTAAAGCCGCTACAGGGCTGGGCTTAAGATTTCCTGCGCGCCGAAGCGGTGGACAAGCGGCGATGCGCGGGGCATGACTGTGCGCATCATGACGGCCACCGCGCTTCTCGGACTGCGACTTATCCGCCCTTAGGGCTGTGTCGCTGCGCGCGCGTCCCTAAGGGCCTTTGACCTTTACCGACCGCTTTATCCGAGAGTTGAGCCCATGCTGCGCGACCCCAGCGTCAAATACCGACCGTTTCCGCAAATCGACTTGCCCGACCGCCGATGGCCGGGCCAAACCATCACCTATGCGCCGCGTTGGCTATCGACTGACATGCGCGACGGCAACCAGGCGCTGATCGATCCGATGGATGGGGAGAAGAAGACGCGCTTCTTCGAATTGCTCTGCCGGGTGGGGATCAAGGAGATCGAAGTCGGCTTTCCGAGCGCGGGGGCGACCGAATTCGATTTCATCTCCGGATTGGTGCGCGAGGGGAAGGTGCCCAGCGACGTGATCGTCCAGGTGCTCACTCAATCGCGGCAGGACCTGATAGAGACGAGCTTCGCCAGCCTGCGCGGCGCGGAGCGGGCGATCGTGCACCTCTACAATGCGGTCTCGCCTGCATGGCGGCGCATCGTTTTCGGGATGAGCCGCGACGAGATACGCGAAGTCGCGGTCGCGGGGGCCAAGGTGATGCGCGACGAGGCCGCCAAGCAGCCCGATACCGAATGGCATTTCGAATATAGCCCCGAGACCTTCTCGACCGCCGAACTGGATTTCTCGGTCGAGGTTTGCGAAGCGGTGATGGAAGTGCTGCGGCCGACGCCCGAGCGGCCGATCATCCTCAATCTGCCGGCGACGGTCGAATGCGCTACGCCGAATGTCTATGCCGACCAGATCGAATGGTTCGGGCGCAACATCCGCAATCGTGAGAGCGTGGTGATCAGCCTGCATACGCACAACGACCGCGGCACGGGCGTGGCGGCGACCGAACTGGGGCTGCTGGCTGGGGCGGACCGCGTCGAAGGCTGCCTGTTCGGGAATGGCGAGCGGACGGGAAACGTCGATCTCGTTACAGTCGCTTTGAACATGTACACCCAAGGCATTGATCCGGGCCTGGATTTCTCCGACATCGATTCAGTGATCAACACTGTCGAATATTGCAACCAGCTGCCCGTTCATCCGCGGCATCCTTATGCCGGAGAACTGGTGTTCACGGCCTTTTCGGGCAGCCATCAGGACGCCATCAAGAAGGGCTTCGCTTCACAGCAAGCGCGCAACGACCAGATCTGGGATGTGCCCTATCTGCCGATCGATCCCAAGGATCTGGGGCGCGATTACGAGGCGGTGATCCGCGTGAATTCGCAATCGGGCAAGGGCGGCGTCGCCTGGGTGCTCGAGCAGGACCGCGGACTGAAGTTGCCCAAGCGGATGCAGGCCGACTTTTCGCGCTACGTCCAGGCGCTGGCCGACGAGACCAGCCGCGAGCTCAACGCCGCCGACATCGGCGCATTGTTCGAGCGGGTGTATTTGCCGGGGGAGGACGCGCGGATCGCCCTGGTCGATTACGAGGAGACCGGTGCGGTAGGCAGCCGGGTGTTCGTGGGGCGGATCGCAGTGGACGGGCAGGTCCGTTCGATCTCCGGGCGCGGCAACGGCTTGATCTCGGGCGTGATCGATGCGCTGGCCGGCACCACCGGCCCCACGCTCGACGTTGTCGATTATAGCGAGCATGCGATCGGCCACGGCTCGGACGCGCAGGCCGCGGCCTATGTCGAATGCCGCACCGATGACGGGCGCACCCTGTTCGGCGCCGGGATCGACGCCGATATCGCCACGGCTTCGGTGCGTGCTGTGCTGAGCGCGGCGAACCGGGCGGGGAAGGGGGAATAATGGGCTTAGTGACGATCCAATGCGCATGCGGGAGCGTGGCACTCGCCGTGATGGGCGCCCCGATCCTGGGCGCTGCCTGTTATTGCGGCGATTGCCAGAAAGGTGGCGAGCAGATCGAGGCGCTCGATGATGCGCGCGCCTTCCGCGACGCGCATGGGGGAACCCCCTATCTCCTGTTTCGAAAGGACCGTGTCCAGACGGTGAGGGGCAGCGAATCGCTGCGCGATCACAGGCTGGACGAGGCGTCGCCGACCCGGCGGGTGGTCGCCAGCTGCTGCAACACGGCAATGTACCTCGATTTCACCAAAGGGCATTGGTTCTCGATCTATCGCGCCCGTTTTGGCGAGGATGCGCCGCCCCTGCAGATGCGGATATTCACCAAGGAGAAGAGGGGAGAGGAGCCGCTTCCGGGCGACGTTCCCATATATCCGACATTCCCCTTAAAGTTCATCGCGACGCTGATGGCCGCCCGGCTGGCCATGCTGCTCCGCCGTTAAGCGCCGGAGGGGCGCCGGGCGGTCAGCCCGACCGAACCACCTCGCAGCCGATCCGCGCATCTGGATAGATATCGAGCTTCATCGATCGGACGCGGACTCGCGCGACCCGGCGGTCGGCTAGAGCAAGCGCCGCGACCTGGTCGCAAAGCGTCTCCTGCAACTCGAAATGGCGGGATTTCACCAGGGCATGAATCTGCTCTCGCAGGAAATCATAATCGACCACTGCCTCTATCCGGTCCCCCGGCGGCTCGGGATAGGCGCAGGCCATCGCGACATCGATTCGGATGCGTTGCGGCGCGGCGCGCTCATGCGGGTGGATGCCCAGGCCCATCGCCACTTCGAGCCCTTCGAGCAGGATCGTATACTCAGCCATCCGGGCGCTCGCGTCCTTCGAACATCACATCGCCCTCTCGCGGCAGGAAGCGCTGGCCGCAATCGACGAACACGTTCTGCCCGGTGATGCTGCTGCACGTGAGCAGATGCTCGACAGTGGCGGCGATGTCGTCGAGCGCGACGGGGCGCTGAAGCAGGTTCTGTCGGGCATGCCGCGAAAATTCCTCGGCGGTCTGATCCAGGCTAGGGAGCGTCAGGCCGGGGGAGACGGCGTTGACGCGGATGCGCGGAGCCAGGCCGCGAGCGAGCAGTTCGGTGGCGGCGGCGAGGGCAGACTTGCTGAGCGTGTAGGTGAGGAAATCGGGGTTGAGATTGGCGACTTTCTGATCGAGCAGGTTTACCACTGCCCCTTCGTCCAGATCCTCCTGCGCGGCGAGCGCCGATGCGAGTGCGATGGGCGCGCCCAGGTTGATTCGCATATGCTGATCGAGCAGCGTGAAATCGGTGAGCGGCAGCGCATCGAAGGCGAATTGCGATGCATTGTTGACCAGGCCGCCGATGGGGCCGCCCAGCGCATCGCGCGCCGCGGCGATAAGCGCCGGGGCTGTCGCCGGATCGGCCAGCTCGCCCTGAAGCACCGATGCGCGGCCGCCTGATTCCATGATCGCGCGGCACAGCGCCTCGGCATCCTCGGCGGCGTGATGGTGGTGGATCGCCACCGGATGGCCGCGCAGCGCGAGGCGGCGGGCAATGCCCGCGCCGATCCGCCGCGCAGCGCCGGTGATCAGTATCCGCATCAGAAGCCCATCAGCGCGAGCACTTCCTTGCGGCTGCGCTCATCCTCGCGGAACACTCCCATCATCCGGCTGGTGGCCATCTTCACGCCGGGTGTGCGGACGCCCCGCGCCGTCATGCAGGCGTGCGTGGCGCGGATCACCACTGCGACGCCGAGCGGCTTCAGATTGTCCCAGATGCAATCGGCGACTTCGGCGGTCAGCCGCTCCTGAACCTGGAGGCGGCGGGCATAGGCATGGAGCACACGGGCGAGCTTCGAGATGCCGACGACGTGATCGCGCGGCAGATAGGCGATGCACGCGGTGCCGATGATGGGCGCCATGTGGTGCTCGCAATGCGACTGGAAGGGTATTTCCTTGAGCATCACGATCTCGTCATATCCGCCGACTTCCTCGAAGACGCGGCTCAAGTGGTGCGCCGGGTCCTCGGCATAGCCGGCGCAATATTCCTTCCAGGCCCGTGCGACGCGCTCCGGCGTATCGACCAGCCCTTCGCGAGCCGGATCGTCGCCTGTCCAGCGGATCAACGTGCGGATCGCGTCCGAGACATGGGCGGGCACCGCGATCTTCGCGGGAGGCGCGACGATATCGCCGTCTTCGAGCTGCGCCTGGGTTTCCGTCATCGTCTGTCTCTCCCAACCTTGATCCAGGTTTACGCTACGGCAACCGGGACTTCCCGGAGTCCCGAGTGTTGCCATTCTGTACCGCACCGGGAAAAACGGCGCAAAACCGAGGAGTTCCGCGCTGCATTCCCGTTGACGGGCATAAAAATGCAGCGTTAGTTGCGTGGGTAATAAAAGCAACGCCGTCACCGGATATCAGCCGGGGCGGACCGGAGGAGGGGGACTCATCCCATGAAGAAGCTCGAACTGCTCGCCGCAACCGCACTCACGCTCTTTCTGGCGACGCCGGCCATGGCGCAGGATGCATCCACGCAGACCGACGCCACCGCTGAACAAAACGACGAGGATTCCGCCACTATCGTCGTCACGGCGACCAAGCGCGAGACGACGTTGCTCGACACGCCGATCGCAGTGACCGTCACCAACAGGGAGACGATCGAGCGCGCGCAAATCCGCGACCTGATCGACTTGCAGACCGTCGTGCCGTCGCTGCGCGTCTCGCAGCTGCAATCCTCGGCCAACACCAACTTCATCATCCGCGGCTTCGGCAACGGCGCGAACAATGCGGGCATCGAGCCTTCGGTCGGCGTGTTCATCGACGGCGTCTATCGTTCGCGCTCGGCGGCGCAGATCGCCGATCTGCCCAATCTGCAGCGTGTCGAAGTGCTTCGCGGCCCGCAATCGACACTCTTCGGCAAGAATGCGTCGGCGGGCATCATCAGCATCGTCACTGCGCGGCCGAGCTTCGAGTTTGGCGGCAACGTGGAAGCCTCGTACGGCAATTATAATGCGATCGTGGCAAAGGCGAGCGTAACCGGCCCGCTCAGCAAGACAGTCGCGTTCAGCCTGGGCGCGAATTACAACACGCGTGACGGCTATGTCCGCGATGTCGCGCTGAACCGCGACGTCAACAACCGCAACCGCTATGGCGTGCGCGGGCAATTGCTTTTCGAGCCCAATTCGGACTTCAGCGTCCGGCTGATCGGCGATTACGACAAGATCGACGAGAATTGCTGCGCCGTGGTCAACGTGATCAACGGCCCGACGGGCGCCATCATCGGCGCACTGGGGGGTAATCTCGATCGGGCGAACCCGTTCTCGTACCGGATCTACAACAACATCCTGTCAAGCAACAAGATCGAGAATTACGGGGGCTCCGGTGAAATCAACTTTACGCTCAGCGACGCGCTGAACATCACTTCGATCACCGCATATCGCAAGGTCAAATCCAACACCGATCAGGATTCGGATTTCACCAGCGCCGACCTGGTTGGACACAATGCCCAGCAGCTCGATATCGGGACCTTCACCCAGGAACTGCGCCTCGCCTCCGACTTTGACGGCCCGGTCAACTTCCTGCTCGGCGGCTTCTATTTCGACGAGCGGATCCGCCAGGCCAACCAGATCAACTTCGGCGCCTCCTTTCGCCCCTATGGCGACCAGCTGATCCGCGGGGCGAGCGGAAACGCACTGAACGTCGTGCTTCTGGAGAACACCTTCGGCGCGCTCGAAGGCGCGCCGACACGCTACCAGAACGCATTTTTCCGCCGCGGGGATGGGCTGAACGAGGCATATCGCCTCAACGACCGCTCCTTCTCGCTCTTCGGCACCGTCGATTTCGAAGTCACCGACCGGCTGACGCTGACCGGCGGCCTGAACTATACCGACGACCGTAAGACCTTCTCGACCAACGTGGTCAGCACCGACGTGTTCGCCGGGATCAATTTCGACGCGCCGCAATATGCGCCCTTCCGCAACCAGTTGCTGTTCCAGGGCGGGCTGGCGCAGCTAGTGGGCGGAGCCCTCGGGCTTGGACGTTCCGCGACGTCGGCGGAAATCACAGCTTTCGCCAGCAACCCCGCCACCAATCCTACGTTCGTAGCGATCTCGGCGGGCGCCCAGGCCAATGCCAACGCAAACCAGAACAACCCGGCGGCGAACCCACTGGCCGGGCTGCGCGCGCTGCAATTCCTGCCGCCCTTCTTCAACGTGCCCAACCCGATCGAGCCGGGCCTCACGCATGACGACAATCTGTCGTACACGCTGCGCGCCGCTTACAAGGCCACCGACAACCTCAATTTCTATGTGACCTACGCGACCGGCTTCAAGGCGAGCTCGGTCAATCTGTCGCGCGACAGCCGCCCGACGGCCGCCGACCTCACCCGCATCCGCAGCGCGAACCTCCAGACCGTCAACTTGACCTCGGGCTCGCGCTTCGCGGGGCCGGAACAGGCAAAGGTCTATGAAGCCGGCATCAAGGGGCAGTTCCGGCAATTCGCCTTCAACGCCGCCGTCTTCAAGCAAACGATCGAAGGCTTCCAGAGCAACGTCTTCACCGGCACCGGCTTCTCGCTGCTCAACGCCGAAAAGGAATCGGTGTTCGGTGTCGAACTCGACGCGAGCCTTACTCCAGTCAAGGCGCTCAACTTCACCTTTGCGCTAACCTATCTCGATCCGAAATATGACTCGTTCGCCAATGGCGGCGCGATCGGGCCCGCTACGGCGAGCGGCGGGCTGGGCGTGATCCCGACCAACCTGACGGGCACCCGCCCGGCGGGCATCCCCGAGTTCACGGTCACGACGGGCGTGAACTATTCTCAGGATCTCAGCGAGGGCCTATCGCTGCTGCTGCATAGTGATTTCGATCATGCCAGCAACGTGCGGATCGCCGAGGGCGCAGTGACGACGAAGCGCGAGATCAACCTGCTGAACCTTTCGGCGGGGCTGCAGTTCTCGAACGGGCTCGAGCTGATGGTCTGGGGCCGCAACGTGACCAATGACCAATATCTCTCGACGATCTTCTCGTCCGTGGCGCAGGCGGGCAGCATCTCGGGTTATCCGAGCATGCCGCGCACCTATGGCGTGACCGGGCGCTTCAAGTTCTAACCGGGCGACATGCGAACAGCGAGCGGGCACCCCCAAAAGGGGCGCCCGTTTCGATTTCAGGAAGGCCCCTCAGTCCTTGGTGAAGCCCGCGGCGATCTTGAGCGCCACTTCGTCCGAGATCATGGGGACGAGGAAGGTGAGGCCGAACTCGCTGCGCTTGATCAGCGCGCGCGCCTCGAACCCCAGATTTTCCCTTTCGCCGCCTGATCGCGATGCGGACTTGCCCGCACCGTAAAACTCGACGTCGAGGACGACGGGTTTGGTGACGCCGTTGAGCGTGAGATTACCGGTGACTTTCGCCTTCTGGCCCTTCGCTATCACCGAGGTGGAGACGAAATGCGCATCCTCAGGGGTGGGACCGAAGAAATCGGGCTTGCCGTCCGCTGCCTTGGGCGCACGCAATAAATGGCCGGTCAGCGCGGTGTTGGCAGTCAGGACCTTCGAGACCGGGATGGTGATGTCCACCGTGGCGGCGGAGGGGTTCCTGGGGTCGATGGCCAGCTTGCCGGTAACGCTGCCGAACAACCCGAAATAGGGGGTGAAGCCAAGGTGATCGACGGTCCATTCGACCAGCGTATGATTGGGATCGACACTGTAGGTGCCGGCCGTGACGAGCGCCGGGTTCCGCGAGCCCGGCTTCTGCCGTGCGTCCTGCGCCAGCAGCGGAGTGGCCACGAGCAGCGTGGCGGCGAGGATCAGGCGATTGCGCATGAAGAGTGCTCCTGTTGGGGGTGTTCCAGCATCGGCGTGCAAATCCCGGCGGTCAAACAGGAAGATGGAGCGGGGCCGACCCTTGGCCCCAAGGAAATGCCCCTCATGCGCCGATGGGGACGATGGGCGCTCTGTTCCACTTTCGTGGAAGCGGCACCGGCCCGCTCCCACACTCCCACAGGATCATGCTGGATGGGTGGCCGGGTGGGGAGCGGGCCGGTGCCGCCTAACTCAAACAGACCTAGTTCTTCGCCTTGTCGACCAGCTTGTTCGCGCCGATCCACGGCATCATGGCGCGGAGCTCGGTGCCGACCTGCTCGATCGGATGCGCCGCCGCGGCCTTGCGGCTGGCCTTTAGCTCGGGCTGGCCGGCGCGGTTGTCGAGGACGAAATCCTTCACGAACCGCCCCGCCTGGATGTCGGCGAGGACGCGCTTCATCTCCGCCTTCGTCTCGTCGGTAATGATGCGCGGGCCGGTCTTGATGTCACCATATTCGGCGGTGTTCGAGATCGAATAGCGCATGTTGGCGATGCCGCCCTCATAGAGGAGATCGACGATCAGCTTGGTTTCGTGAAGGCACTCGAAATAGGCCATCTCGGGGGCATAGCCGGCCTCGACCAGCGTCTCGAAGCCCGCCTGGATCAGATGGGTGATGCCGCCGCAGAGCACGACCTGCTCGCCGAACAGATCGGTTTCGCATTCCTCGCGGAAATTGGTCTCGATGATACCCGATCGCCCGCCGCCGACGCCCGAGGCATAAGCCAGCGCGACGTCATGCGCGTTGCCCGAAACGTCCTGGTGGATCGCGACGAGGCAGGGGACGCCGCCGCCCTTCACATATTCCGAGCGGACGGTGTGGCCCGGGCCCTTGGGCGCGATCATGATCACGTCCACATCGGCGCGGGGCTCGATCAGGCCGAAATGCACGTTGAGGCCGTGCGCGAAGGCGATCGTCGCGCCGGGCTTGAGATTGGCGTGGAGATCGTCGGCATAGATTGCGGCCTGATGCTCGTCGGGGGCGAGGATCATCAGGATATCCGCCCAGGCGGCCGCGTCCTTGTTGCTGAGAACCTTGAAGCCGGCGCCTTCGGCCTTTTTCGCGGTGGCCGAGCCTTCACGGAGGGCGATGGCGACTTCCTTGACGCCGCTGTCGCGAAGATTCTGTGCATGGGCATGGCCCTGCGAGCCATAGCCGAGGATGGCGATCTTCTTGTTCGAGATCAGGTTCAGATCGGCGTCGCGATCGTAATAGACACGCATTTTAGTTCTTCCCTTTCTACCCCTCTCCCTATGGGAGAGGATACGAAGACTTGGCAGCTTGCTGCCTAGTCGGAGTTGGTGAGGGCAGGGGCTCAGCTGCCCTCACCCTTCCGCCGCTTCGCGGCTCCCTCCCTCTCCCGATGGGAGAGGGAAATTTCAGGCCGCTTCGGCCCCTCGTGAAATCGCTACAATTCCGGTGCGGGCGACTTCGACCAGGCCTACCTCGCGCATCAGCTCGATAAACTTGTCGATCTTGTCGGTACCGCCGGTTACTTCGAAGACGAAGCTGTGGATCGTCGCGTCGACCACGTGCGCGCGGTAGACCTCGGCGAGGCGCAGCGCCTCGATCCGGTGATCGCCCGTGCCCGCGACCTTCACCAGCGCCAGCTCGCGCTCGACATGGGCGCCGAGCATGGTGAGATCGGTCACCTTGTGGACGGGCACGAGGCGCTCGAGCTGCGAATGGATCTGCTCCATCACGTGATCGGATGCCGAGGTCACGATCGTGATGCGGCTGACGGTCTTGTCCTCGGTGATCTCGCTCACCGTCAGGCTCTCGATATTATAGCCGCGCGCCGTGAACAGGCCGGCGATCCGCGCGAGGATGCCGGGCTCGTTGTCGACGATCACGGCCAGCGTATGCCGCTCGCTCTGTTCTTGCTTGATGTGCATTTTTAGCTCCTTCCTCCCCCTTGACGGGGGAGGATACGGAGACTTGGCAGCTCGCTGCCTAGTCGGAGTTGGAGAGGGTGAGCGCGCCGTTGGCGCGCGCGGCGCCAAGCGCCGCCCCCCTCACTAAGCTTTGCTAGGCAGCAAAGCTGCCAAGCGACGCTATTCTCCCCCGCGAGAGGGGAGAAAGTTCCTGGCTGCCGCATCACACCAGCGCCTTGGCTTCGTCGTCCATTTCGCCGGAGACTTCGGCGGCTTGGAGCATCATTTCGGTGTGGGCGGCGCCCGAGGGGATCATCGGGAAGCAATTGGCGAGCTTCGCCACGCGGCAATCGACGATCACCGGGCCGTCATGGTCGAGCATCGCCTGGATGCCGTCCTCCAGGTCTCCGCGCTTGTCGATGCGGATGCCCTTCCAGCCATAAGCCTCCCCTAATTTGACGAAGTCGGGGAGCGCGTCGCTGTAGCTTTCCGAATAGCGCGACTGATAGGTCAGCTCCTGCCACTGGCGGACCATGCCCATATATTCGTTGTTGAGGATGAATATCTTGACCGGCAGGCGATATTGAGTCGCGGTGGCCAGCTCCTGGATGTTCATCTGGATCGACGCCTCGCCGGCGATGTCGATCACCAGCGCATCCGGATTGCCGAGCTGCGCGCCGATCGCGGCGGGCAGGCCATAGCCCATCGTCCCTAGGCCCCCGCTCGTCAGCCACTTGTTGGGCTCTTCGAAATCGAAATGCTGCGCGGCCCACATCTGGTGCTGGCCGACTTCGGTGGTGATGATCGGCGACCGGGCATGCGTCGCCGCGTACAGCGAACGGATCGCCTGTTGGGGCATGATCACGTCGGCCTTGTCCTCGAAATCCAGGCAGCCGACCTGGCGCCAGCCCGCGATCCGTCCCCACCATTCGGAGAGAGCGGGCCTGGGGTGATTGCGGGTCTTCCAGCTCTCGACCATCTGCGCCAGCGCGATGCCGACATCGCCGATGATGGGCAGATCGACGCGGACATTTTTGTTCACGCTGGAGCGATCGATATCGACATGCACCTTGCGCGCATGCGGCGCGAAGGCATCGAGCCGGCCGGTGACGCGATCGTCGAAACGGGCGCCGAGGCAGATGATCAGATCGGCCTTGTTCATTGCCCAATTGGCTTCGTACGTCCCGTGCATGCCGAGCATGCCGAGCCACTGATCCGAAGAGGCCGGGAAAGCGCCCAGGCCCATCAGCGTGGAGGTGACCGGCGCGCCGGTGAGCGTGGCGAGTTCGCGAAGCAGCCGCGATGCTTCGGGGCCGGAATTGATGATCCCGCCGCCGGTGTAGAAGATCGGGCGCTCGGCCCCGGCGAGCATATCCACCGCTTCCTGAATCTTCGCGGCATCGGGCTGGGTCTGCGGGCGATATGTTTTGTGCGTGATCTTGCCCGGCGCGGCATAATGCGCCGTGGCGACCTGCACGTCCTTGGGGATGTCGACGACGACCGGCCCCGGGCGACCCGACGTGGCGATATGGAAGGCCTCATGCACGATCGTGCCGAGGGTCGCGGGATCCTTCACCAGGTAATTATGCTTGGTGCAGTGCCGCGTGATGCCAACGGTATCGGCCTCCTGAAAGGCATCGGTGCCGATCAGCGCGGTGGGCACCTGGCCGGTGATGACGACCATGGGAATCGAATCCATCAGCGCATCGGTGATGCCGGTAACCGCATTGGTCGCGCCCGGCCCGGAGGTAACGAGCACCACGCCTGGCTTTCCGGTCGAGCGGGCATAGCCCTCTGCCGCATGCGTCGCGGCTTGTTCGTGGCGGACGAGGATGTGGCGGATGCGGTCTTGCTTGAAGAGCGCATCGTAGATCGGGAGCACCGCGCCGCCGGGATAGCCGAACACGACCTCCACGCCGAGATCGCACAGCGCCTCGATCAGGATGTCTGCTCCGCTCTTCTCGGTCACGTATTCCTCCCTTGCTGCAACGCGACATAGCATTGCCCGAAGGGCGCTGCTAGTCGCACGAAAATGTTACGTCAAGCTCTATATAAGACATTTAGTTTCAAAATAATGCACCAAGGCGTTTGTTTCTATCTCTCCAGTGCGGTGCCAGAGTGGCGGCGGTTGACGGCGGAACCATGTGTATTGGCGCTTGGCATATTGGCGCGTGACCAGGGAGCCGGTGGCGATGGCCTTTTGGGAGTCGATTTCACCGCGCAGCATTGGGCCGAGCTCGGCGACGCCTATAGCGCGGAGCACGGGGGCGTCGGCGGGGATATCCGCGCGCGCGAGCAGGGCCGCGACTTCGCCACTCGCGGCATCGGCCATCCAGGCGAAGCGGCGGTCGATGCGCTCTCCGAGCCAGTCGCGGTCGGGCAGCAAGATCATCGCCGCCAGGCTGATCTCGCGGCCGATCCCGCCGGTGCGCTCGTTCTGCCATTCGTGCAGCGGACGGCCGGTTGAGCGGACCACTTCGAGCGCGCGGGCGACGCGGGCGCTGTCGTTGATGCCGAGCCTGGTCGCGCCGTGCGGATCGAGCCGGGCGAGCTGGGCATGGGCATCCGCGACGGGAGTGGCGCGGACTTCGGCGCGGATGTGCGGCTCGATCTCGGGGACGGGGGCGATGCCGTCGAGGAGCGTGCGCATATAGAGCCCGGTGCCGCCTACCAGGATCGGCAAGCGGCCCGCGGCATGAGCTTCGTGGATGGCTCCGCGCGCTTCGGTGGCCCAGCGTGCGGCGGAACTGGCCTCGGCGCCGTCGATATGGCCGAACAGCCGATGCGGAACCCGGGCTTCCTCCTCGTGGGAGGGGCGGGCGGTGAGGATGCGCAGATCGGCATAGACCTGCATCGAATCGGCATTGATGATCGTGCCGTCGTGCTTTTCGGCGAGCGCCAGCGCGAGCGCGGACTTGCCGCTTGCGGTCGGCCCTGCGATTAGCGCGACCTTGGGGAGAGCAACGGTCACTACTCTCTCCCGCTCACCCTGAGCTTGTCGAAGGGCCCTTCGACAAGCTCAGGGTGAGCGGAGGTTGGAATATCGCTCGGAAAGGCAACGTACTTGTTCATCGCGACGCTTATAGCAGACGGCACCTTGAATGCCTCGCTCCTGTCTGATGCGATTCACGAGTTTGATACGGAGTGTGCGGCAGGAAAGTTGGTCAGCGCAGACTTCATCGATGAAGGGTACGCGGCCGACTTTCTGTTTGAACCGGCGTCCGGTTTTGGTCGGGAGGATTGTGCGTCGCTCGCAAATGCAATGACCCAACGCATCGGAGCTATCGCAGGAGGTGGGCATGGGTTCGGCATCACGTTGGATGTGATCGTCCAGCCCGAAGCGGGGCGCGAGAAGACGTTGCTCGTCGCGGACATGGATTCCACGATGATTACCGTCGAATGCATCGACGAGCTGGCTGATTATGCGGGGATCAAGGCGCAGATCGCCGAGGTGACCGAACGCGCGATGCGCGGCGAGCTGGATTTCGGCGCGGCGCTGGATGCGCGAGTGGCGCTCCTCAAGGGGCTGGAGGAAAGCGCGATCGACTGCTGCCTGGCCGAGCGCGTGCGGCTGTCCCCGGGGGCGGAGACGCTGGTGAAGACGATGCGCGCGCGGGGGGCGCTGACGGTGCTGGTCTCGGGTGGCTTTACGCGGTTCGCCGAGCCGGTGGGCCGCATGCTGGGCTTTGAGCGCGTGATTGCGAACGTGCTGGAGATCGACGCGGGCAAGCTTACGGGGACGGTCACCAAGCCGATCGTGGATAGCGCGACAAAGGAGAATACGCTGCTCGACTGCCGCGCCGAACTCGGCCTTGCCCCCGAACAGACTTTAGCCGTGGGCGACGGGGCAAACGATCTCGCCATGATCCGGCAGGCGGGGCTGGGGGTCGCCTATCGCGCCAAGCCAATCGTTGCCGCGGCGGCGGGCGCGCGCGTGGATTATACCGATCTGACGACCTTGCTTTACGCGCAGGGGATACCACGCTCGGAGTGGGCCACGGAGGGCGCAGCCTAGCGCTGCCGCCCGAACGTGTAGGTCAGCCCCAGCCCGCCGGAAATCTGGTCGCGCTTGCCGAAGGCGCGGATGAAGGGGGAGCGAGCGGCGTCGCGCACCAGCCGGTCGTATTTCACATAGCCGACCAGGCCCCAACGCTCGTTGAGCGAATAGGTCATGCCGCTCGTGACGCCGACAGCGTGGACGCCGCTGCCGGGGCGATGGACGGGGAGGCCCGTGCGCGCGGCTTCGCCGGGGTTCACGCCGAAATAGGCGGCTTGATAATCGCGGTCGGAAAGCGAGACGCGCGGGCCGATCGAGAAGACATATTTGTCGCCGTCGCGTGCGACGAAGTCCGCGCCGAACGATCCGACCAGGCTGCGATGCCCGCCGATGCCCTTGCGACCTTCAGCGCGGATGCGGAAGGAATCGGAGAGCCAGAACTGGACGAAGCCCCCGGCCTCGATCGTAGCGCCGATCTCATCGACTTGCGCCCCCACATGCTTGCGGCGACGACTGCTTTCAAAGCTGACCGCCGGCCCCACCTCGAAGCCGGACGCACGGATCAGCGGGAAGCCGAAGCTGTCGTCCGTCGCTTCGTAATCGAACGGCTTGGAACCGCGGGTCATTGCGAAGTCCCAATAGGGACTGATCGTGATGTCCTCGGAGCCCGGAAATCTCGGCACGACCTGGGCGCCCAGCCCGACCCGGACGCGCAGCGGCTCCTTTTCGCCCGCAACGTCGGATTGGGCGAGAGCGGGGCACGCAACCAACGCGCTGGAGGCCAGCGCCGCAGACAATATAGCTTTGATCATCAAGCTCCAACGAAGGAGGAGAGGTTTCGTTGCGCCTCCGTATCGCTTCCTGCCCGGCCCGCTGACGTCACCTGGTGGGCACGCAGGGGCTGACCCCGCCGCATGCCCCTGCGGCTTCCGCCCGGCTCGCGAAGGGGCCGACCAGCACTTTGGTGAGGCTGCCGGTCTTCACATAGGAAACCTGGCGCCCCGGGAAGCGGCCGCCGACCTGTCCCCAGAGCTTGCGCGCATTGTTCGGATCGCCGAATGCGCCGAGCTGGAGACGCCAGCCCCCGTCGCGCGCCGGCACGGCTACGGACGGCCTCGCCGCTGCGACGGGCGCAGGCCGTGGGGTTGGGCGCGCCGGGGGCTGGGTTACCGGCGGATTGTTCGTGGCCACTCGGACGGGCGGTAGATCGGGCGAGGGCGCGCGATTGAATTCTTCCTCATATTTACGCGCCAGCGTCAGCCCTTCGCGGCGCTCCTGCAGGGACATATATTTGTCCATCTGCGCCAGCGCGGTCGAAGCTTCGTTCAATCCCGTCTGCGACGAGCGGGTGACCAGCGCATAGGCGCGCACCCAATCCTTGGCGACCACATCGCCGTTGAAATACATCGTGCCGAGCACGTATTGCGCGCGCGGATCGCCGCGCTGGACGGCGCGCTGAAGCCAGGTGAGCGCTTCACTGCGCTTGCCGTTCGCGAAAAGGGCCAGGCCATAGCTGGCTTCGGCCTGTTCGTGCCCCTGCCACGCGGCCTTGCCATACCAGCTTTCGGCTTGCTTGAGGTCCGCCGGCACGCCGCGGCCGAGCTTATAAGCCTGGCCCAGATTGAACTGCGCATCGGCGTTGCCCTGGTTCGCGGACGGGCGCCAGCGATCCACCGCGCCCTTGAAATCGCCGCGCTCCCACGCATCGACTCCGGCCTTGACGACGTTGTCCTGCGCAACGGCCAGCGGAGCCAGCAACATCGTAACGGCGGCCGCAGCCAACCAAAGAGACCTCATCCCACCCAACTCCTGCGCCCCCGCAACAATGGATAAGTGCCAGTTAACCACTCGAAGGGAAAGAAATCCTTACTTTCGGCGCGCAGGCGCTTCGTCCCGCAGCGGCACGCGTTAACTTCTTCTTGAGAGACGGCGTGGCATCCCAGCCCTGGGTTCGAGTAATATTCGAGGGGGTACATGCGGGTTCTGGCGATGGCATCGCAGAAAGGTGGGTCGGGCAAGACGACCCTGTCCGGGCATCTTGCCGTTCAGGCGGAGCGCGCGGGCTGCGGTCCGGTCGTGCTCATCGACATCGATCCGCAGGGCTCGCTTTCCGATTGGTGGAACGAGCGCGAAACGCAGCTCCCCGCCTTTGCGCAAACCACGGTCGCGCGGCTTGCCGCCGATCTGGAAGTGTTGCGGCAGCAAGGCTTCAAGCTGGCGGTGATCGATACCCCGCCAGCCATCACCATGGCGATCCAGAGCGTGATCCAGGTAGCCGAACTGATCGTCATCCCGACGCGGCCCAGCCCGCACGACCTGCGCGCCGTGGGCGCCACGGTCGATTTGTGCGACCGCGCGGGCAAGCCGCTGATCTTCGTGGTCAACGCCGCCACGCCCAAGGCGCGGATCACCGCGGAAGCCGCCGTCGCGCTCTCGCAGCATGGCACGGTCGCTCCGGTCACGATCCATCACCGCACCGATTTCGCATCGTCGATGATCGACGGGCGCACCGTGATGGAAATCGATTCCAACAGCCGCTCAGCCGGCGAAGTCGTTGCGCTCTGGTCGTATATCTCCGATCGGCTCGAGAAGAATTTCCGGCGCACCGTGTTCGCGGCTCCTGCCGCGGTCCACACGCACTTTGGCGCAACGCGCCCGGCAGGCGGCTTCGGCCGCCGGGTGGTGAGCTGATGATCGGTAGTTCGAAGCCGATGGCATCCCTTTCGTCCAGCCTGCTCGCGCGCAAGGGCCAGGCCAAGCCCGCGATGCGCCCGCAAGGGTTCGTCGGGATGACGCATGGCACCACGCAGGACGATCTGGGCTGGAACGACATGGGCGAAGAACCCCCGGTTGCCGCTCGGGTCGAAAAGCCGGTGGTGCTGCGCCAGATCGAAGCATTGGACGAGCAGATCGCTCAGGCCGCTCCGACGCCGCCGCCCAAGGCGAAGCCGAGCCGCGTTGCGCGCGCGGCTCCTGCGAAAAACATCAAGGCCGCTTTTACGCTGCGACTCGATACCGACCGCCATTTGCGGCTGCGCCTCGCATCGGCGGTGACCAATCGTTCGGCGCAACAGATCGTCACAGAGGCGCTCGACGCCTTTCTGGAATCGCACACCGAGGTCGAAGCGCTCGCGCGCCAGATCGGCCCGGCCAAGGATCATGGGTGAGGGAATTACCATGAAGAGCCATAGCAAGCTTCTGTTCGGCCTGACGGCGCTGGCGCTGGGCGGCACGCTGGCGGGGGGCGCGCTGACCCAGGGCTTCGCGCTTTCGGCCTTCGCGACCGACGCGCCGAATGCCAAGAAGGGCGCATCCGAGGCGGCGCAGGCGCGCAAGGCGATCGCCAAGCGCAAGGCGGCCAAGGCCGTGCAGCACGCCGAGGCCGCCGTTTCGAACGATCCGCAGAACGCCGATTACCGCGCGCTGCTCGGCCAGGCCTATCTGCTTTCGGGGCGCTTCGGCTCGGCCGCACAGGCGCTGAACGATGCGCTGACGCTCAACCCCGAGGATGGGCGCGTCGCGCTCAACCTGGCGCTCGCGAAGATCGCCGGCGGCGATTGGGCCGGCGCGCGTGCGACTCTCCAGACGCATGCCGATCAGATCCCGGCAAGCGACCGTGGGCTGGCGCTGGCGCTGGCGGGCGATCCCGTCTCGGCCGTCGAAGTATTGATGCCCGCCGCGCGAGCCGTGGACGCGACCGCCAAGACGCGCCAGAATCTCGCGCTGAGCCTTGCCCTCGCCGGACGCTGGGCGGAAGCGCGCAAGTTGGCGGAAGTCGATGTCGCCGCCGATCAGCTCGACGCGCGGATCATGGAATGGGCGAAGTTCTCGCGTCCCACCAACGCCTATGACCAGGTGGCTTCGCTGCTCGGCGTGACTGCGGTGCAGGATGCAGGGCAGCCAGTGCGGCTTGCGCTCGTTCAGCAGCCGAACGTGCAGCTCGCGGCAGTAGCTCCGGCGCCCCAGCCCGTGGTCGATCCGGTCGATGCCTTCATGCCGGGCGCGCCTGTGGCTTCGGCGGAGGCTCCTGCTGAGACCAACGTGCAGGTCGCTTCAGTCGAGCCTCAGCCCGAAGTACAGCAGATCGCCGGGACCGGCGCATCGGTGGTGTTCGGCCCGCGGGAGGAAATCGTGCAGCCGCTTCCCGTGCGCGCGGCCGTGAAGCCCACCCCGGCCATCGTGCGCCGGGAGCGCGTGGCAGCCCCCACCGTGCAGTCACGGCGCGGCAATTACTATGTTCAGCTAGGCGCCTATGCCAATTCGAGCGTCGCGCGCGATGCCTGGGCCCGGCACACGCGCCGCGTTCCCCGTCTGGCTTCGAATGCGCCGCAGGGTGCGAAGATTTCCACCCGCGCGGGCAATTTCTATCGCCTGTCGGTAGGTGGATTCGCGCGCAGCGACGCCGATTCGCTGTGCCGCCAGCTCCGCTCCACGGGCGGCGCATGCTTCGTGCGCGTCCAGGCGGGCGATGCGCTGGCCAGCTGGGCTAAGCCCGGCCGCAATGCGCAGCTGGCTTCGCGCTAAGGTTTCCCTCTCATCGGGGTTCAGGGAAGGCCGGGCGAAAGTCCGGCCTTTTCGTTTGCTGGTTTGGGCTCGCGGAAGTTTAGGCGAAGTTTAGGCCAATGCGCGGTGTGCGAGCCGCGAATGTTCCCAATGTTCGCACTGGCCATGGGCCTCTCAACCGACGATTTCAAAGAGCGGCCGGCATTGCCGACCGGCTCAGCCAAGCAGGCGAAGTCCTACATTGCAAGGATTGATGGCGAGGGCCGCTTTTGGTGGCTAGCGGTCAGTCGGCATTTAAGTCGGTCGTTGAGCAGGCAGACATTACTCCGAGCAGATAAGGTCAATAATCCGCTGCGCGCTCTTGTGTAACGCCGCTCGCGGTTCGCCGCTTCGCGCGCGGTTGGCCAAAGCGATGTGCGTCGACAGAACCAGATCGGCCGCAGTCTCGATCTCCATTTGAACGGCGACTTCCCCTTTCCTTTGCGCCTGCGTCAATCGCTCGACCACAGCGCTGCGCAGCCCTGCCAGCGCAGCACGAACGCGATCCGCGATTTCGGGGTCGGTTCCAGCCAGCGGCAGCGCCGTCGCGAGCATGAAGCAGCCCGCGCCGGCCTCAGCGGTAAAAAGGTCGAGGTCAGAAACGAAAAATGCCGTCATCGCATCCCGAAGCCGGGGCTTGCCGAATGCCGATTCCACAAGGCCGGCGGCATCGCGCTGATAGGCGTCATAGGCCTGAAGGAAGATCGCGCGCTTGTCCCCATAGGCGGCGTAAAGGCTGGGTTTGTGGACACCGATCGCCTCGGCCAATGCCGCGAGTGACGTGGCCTCATAGCCAAGCCGCCAGAACACGGACTGCGCCGTGCGAACAGCGGCTTCCATATCGAAGATGCGGGGACGCCCTACAGATGCGGCCATTATGTTCCAATCGGTAATTAACTCTTGCGTCGACCGGAATATTATTCTAATCGGTAAACAACGCAAGGGAGAGGTCAGATGATGGTTGAACTAGCAAGCATAGCCGCAGTCGCGATGGCGTCCATTTCGAGCGACGAGCCGGCCAATGTGAAGGTCGTAACGACGGAGACGATCATCGCTGCGCCTCCCGCCAAGGTCTGGGATGCCGTTCGCGATGTCTATGCAGTCGACACGCGGCTCGTGCCCGGCATGGTCACAAAGGTCGAACGCGCAGGTGACGTTCGGACGGTTACTTTCACCAACGGTTTCGTGGTGAAGGAAAGGATCATCGCCGTTGATGATCGATCGCGTCGCATCACCTATTCGGCGGTTGGCGGCAAGGCGACTTACCACGTCGCGACCATGCAGGTCACTGCCAATGGGCGCGACGGGAGCAAGGTGATCTGGCAGACGCGATTCTTACCTGCAGAACTCGAGCCCTTTATCTCGCAGAATATGCAGGCGGGGTCGACGGTTATGAAGGCTCATCTCGAAACGCAGTAACCTTACGGCGTACGCTCATCGACAGGGGCTATCTCGTCGCATGACCGCTATTGGCATCCCTAACAGCATCGTTGAACGTCTGCTACTGCGCCGCAAGCGGACGACTTATCCGCCCGCCGCCGCGCCGATCTCCGCTCCGCCCTTGAACAGGCGGAGCGCCTTGCCCTGGACGGGCAGTCCGTCGAACGGCGTATTGCCTGCGCGCGCGGCCATGCGGTCTGCGTCGATGATCCAGGGCGTTTCGGGATCCAGGACGATCAGGTCTGCCGGCATGCCAAGGGCGAGCGTGCCGGCCTCCAGTCCCAATATTCTTGCCGGGTTGGCCGCCAGCAGCGCGAAGAGCCGCTCGATCGGCAGCAATCCGTCGCGCACCAGTCCCAAGGATAGCGCGAGCAGAGTCTCGGCGCCCGACATTCCGGGCTCCGAATCGGCAAAGGGGAGCCGCTTGGCCTCCGGGCCGCGCGGATCGTGGCCGGATGCGATCACATCGATCGTGCCGTCCTTGATCGCCGCCAGCGCGGCCTGGCGGTCGCTTTCGGCGCGGAGCGGCGGGGAGAGGTGCGCGAAGGTGCGAAAGTCGCTCATCGCGATATCCGAGAGCAGCAGATGCGCGGGCGTGATGCCGCAGGTGACGGCGACGCCACGGCGCTTGGCGGCGCGGATGAGATCGAAGCCCTGCGCGGTGGTGACCTGGCGGAAATGCAGGCGCGAGCCAGTCTCCTCGGCAAGCATTAGGTCACGCGCGATGGCGAGCGCTTCGGCGATCGCGGGGGCGGCGGGGAGGCCGAGACGGGTGGCGGTCTCGCCTTCGGTGGCAGCCGCGCCGCCGCTCAGGCCGCCGTCCTCGGCATGCGTGATGACTGCGAGACCGCAGCCCTTTGCATAAGCCAGCACTTTGCGCATCGTGCCCGCATTGGCGATCCAGCTGCGGCCGGTCGCGACGGCGCGTGCGCCGGCGGAGGCGTTTATCGCCATTTCGCCGAGATCCTCGCCCGCCAGCCCGCGCGTGGCGGCGGCGATGGGGTGGACCCATAGATCGGGCTTGCCCGAAGTGGCGGCGCGGCGAACGATGCCCGGATCGTCCAGCACCGGGCTTTGATCCGGCATCAGCCCGACGCGCGCGATCCCGCCGAAGCGGCATGCGGCGCGGTCCACCGCGAACACGCCGAGATCGATGAGGGCGGGGGCGAGCATCTTTCCGGCAAGGTCGATGATTCGCGCGTCAGTGGGGACGGTGATGTCGCCGGTGGCGGCGATTGCGCCGTTTTCTACGAGCAGGCTGCCCCTGCTGACGCCGGCGACGGGGCAGACGAGCGTGGCGTTGGTGAAGGTGAGGATCATCGGCGTTCGCCTTGCCGTTCTCCTGCGAAAGCAGGAGCCCAGAGCCAAGCAGGGTGACGTTTACGACCCTGGGCTCCTGCTTTCGCAGGAGAACGGAATGGGGCTGGAGCATACCTCACGCCCAGCCCTCCACGCCGCGGGCCCGGCGGGTGAGAACGTCGAGGCAAGCCATCCGCACCGCGACTCCCATCTCTACCTGTTCGGTGATTGCGCTGCGCACGGGATCGTCGGCGACCGACGAGTCGATCTCGACGCCGCGGTTCATCGGGCCGGGGTGCATCACCAGCGCATCGGGGCGGGCGAGGGCAAGCCGCTCGGGAGTAAGGCCGTAACGCAGGTGAAACTCGCGCGTGGAAGGGATGAATCCGCCGCCCATCCGCTCATTCTGGACGCGGAGCATCATCACCACGTCGGCGCCCTCGAGCGCGGCATCGAAATCGGTGAAGGGCTGCACATACATCCGTTCGACCCCAGCCGGCATCAGCGTCGATGGCGCGACGACGCGGACCTCGGCGGCGAGGGCGGTAAGCGCCAGCATGTTCGAGCGCGCCACGCGGCTGTGGAGGATGTCTCCGCAGATCACCACGCGCTGCCCCGCCACCGATCCACGGCGGCGGCGGATGGTAAGCGCATCGAGCAGGGCCTGCGTCGGATGCTCGTGCCAGCCGTCACCGGCGTTGAGCACGGGACAATCGACCTTATCGGCGATGAGCTGGACCGCGCCCGAGCTGCCATGCCGGATGACGATCACGTCGGCGCGCATCGCGTTGAGCGTCACCGCGGTGTCGATCAGCGTCTCACCCTTCTTCACCGAGCTTTGCGCCGCGTGCATGTTTACCACGTCCGCGCCGAGCCGCTTGCCGGCGATCTCAAACGAGAGGAGCGTACGGGTGGATGCTTCAAAGAAGGCGTTGATCTGCGTGACGCCTTCAAGGCGCTTGTCGCTCCTGGCGCGGCTGCGGTTCGCCTCCACCCATTGCTCGGATTCATCGAGCAGGAACATGATCTCATGGGGCTGAAGTCCCGCGATCCCGGTCAAGTGCCGGTGCGGGAAGGCGGCGCTGCCGGAAAGCTGGGCAGCGGGGCGATGATCGGATGCTGGCATTAAAGGGGCGGGTTAGACGGGCGCGGGCGGGGAGGCAAGCTCAGCTTACTCCCCTCCCTTGCAGGGAGGGGAGGACCTCGGTCGATCAGGCGTTCACCAGCGCGTCGATCGCCGCCTGGAGGATGTGCGCGGCGGCCATGTTATCGACCATTTCGGCACGGCGGGCTCGGCTGAAATCCTGCTCGATCAGGGTGCGCTCGACGGCGACGGTGGACCAGCGTTCATCCCAGAGGAGTATCGGCAGCATTATGTCCGCCAGGTTGCGCGCGAACGCGCGGGTCGATTGGGTGCGCGGGCTGTCCGTGCCGTCGAGATTTAGCGGCAGGCCGATTACGAGCCCTTTAACCGCCTGGGCCGCGACAAGATCGGCGAGCGCCGCCTTGTCCTTGGTGAACTTGGTGCGGCGGACCAGCAAAGCGGGGGAGGCGAAGCTCCACCCGGCGTCGCACAGGGCCGTGCCGATCGTCTTGGTGCCCACGTCGAGCCCGAGCAGGCGCCCGCAGCCGGGAAGCGCCGCGCGGAAGTCTGCAGCGGCGGTGGTGATCACGGCTTGAACGCGGCCAGCCGCCGCTCGGCATCGGCGCGGACATTGGCCCAGAACAGGCTGTAGTCGAACACATGGTAATTGTTGCCGGGGAGCACATAGGGACCGAGATCGGGCGGATTGCCGCCGATCATCAGCAAGCCGCGGCCATCGCACCGCGCGCTGACCCGGCCCCTTTCGATATGCGCGTTCCGCAAATCCTTGTCCTGGATCAGCGCGCCCAGATTGGCCTCGGGCGGAGCATCGTCGTTCGGCTTGCCGGTAAGCGGATTGGTGCAGACCATGAGGGTGCGGGCGCGGGGCAGGCCGGTGAAGCCGTTGCTCGCATCGAACGTGTCGAGGATCAGCGAGGGATCGGCCGGCTCACCGAAGCTTTGCCATGAGAGAATGCAGCCGGCTTCGTCGGCCGCCGAGCAGGCGGGCAGGCCCATCCTGGGCAAATCGGCAGTGATCGAAACCGGCCAGCCGACGAGATAAGCGGCGACGATCCGCTTCGCGACTGGCTTGCCCGCAATGCGATCGACCAGGAGGCGCGAGAGATGCAGCGCGCCCTGGCTGTGCCCCGCCAGCACGATCGGGCGGTCCCCGGCTTCCTTGAGGAATTCATCGAACGCGGCCGATACGTCGCGATAGGCGAAATCGAGCGCCTGCTCGGCCTGTTTCTGCGAAGTTAGGAACGCGCCGAAGGTGGCCTGGCGATAGCGTGGCGCCCAGACGTGCCCGACCGAGTTGAACGCGCTCGCCTGGCCGCGGAGGAACAATTCGGCTCGGCCATTGGCATCGGCGTTGTCGAGCGGGGCGTTCCACGCGCTGCGATCGAGGAATGAGGTGGGGTGGACGAAGAACACCGCCGCTTTCGGGTCTGCCGCGGCCTGACAGCCCTCAGGAGTCCATAAAGCGGGATTGCCGGGCTTGTCAGGCCGGGCGAGCCACATATCCGCGTTTGCATAGCTGCCCGGCGGGGCGAGGGCGACGACATCGGCGCTGGGCACCATCGCCTGACGCAGCAGTTGCGCCCCCCAGAATCGATAAGCGAAGGTAGCAGCGATGCCGAGCACGATCAGGAAAACCACAACATAGAGGAATTTGCGGGCCAAGACCGACCACTCCATCGTGCATTGCAACATAAACCGGCACCCCGGCAACCGCGGCTCCCTGAGCCATGGATGCGCCGGATGCAACTGCGAGTTGACGCGGGGGCGGGCAGGGGCGGATGCTCTCGCCAAGGGGGAGCATCATGATCGATTCGCACGACGCAGGAACCACAACCGCGAATGCAGACTGGCCGCTGCGGCCGGTGCTGCTGGCGCTGCTCGGGCTCGTGACGGGCCTGGTGGTGCATCTCATCATCGGCGAACTTTCGGACTCGCAGTTGAGTGCGGGACTGTTGGCGGCGCTTGCCTTCGTGACAGTGACGGCCGGACTGATCGGGTTCACGATCGAGCGACGCTTGTGGTGGGCGTCGGTCGCGTTTGCAGTGGCGGCGGGCGTGGTTGCCGCGGGCATCGTGTGGTGGAACGGCGCGCCGGATCATTGGAGCGGGGGCGATGGCTGGCGCGGGATCAGCCTGTTGCTCGCCATCGCGATCGCCGCCCCCTTGTTTCAGGCAGGGCGCGACGAGGGAGGGCCGCGCTTTCCCTATGCCTCGGTCCATGATCATGCCTGGACCAATGTGGTTTTGTGGGGCGCGTGCTGGGTGTTCGTGGGCATCACCTTTGCCCTAACCTATCTGCTCGCTGGCCTGTTCGACCTGATCAAGCTCAGATTCCTGAGCAATCTGCTGCGCAATGACTGGTTCTGGCGCGCGCTGATCGGGCTGGCGTTTGGCGGCGCGCTCGGCATCCTGCGCGAGCAGACGCAGGTGGTTCGGCTGCTCCAGCGCGTCGTGCTGACGGTGCTTTCGGTGCTTGCGCCGGTGTTGGCGGTGGGGCTGATCGTGTTCCTGGTCGCCTTGCCCTTCACCGGGCTGGCGCCGCTTTGGGAGGCGGGGAGCGCTACGGGAATCCTGCTCGCCTGCGTCGTCGGATCGCTGATTCTCTCCAATTCGGTGATTGGAAATGCGCCAGGCGAGGAGCGAAAGTTCCCGTTGCCGCGCTTCGCGGCGATGGGACTGGCGGCGGTGATGCTGCCGCTGGGGATTATCGCGGCGGTCGCGATCGGGCTGCGCATCGGGCAATATGGTTTCACGCCGGAGCGGCTCTGGGCGCTGACCTTTGTGATCCTGGCCTGCGCTTACGGGCTGGCCTATCTGGTCTCGCTGGCGCGTGGACGGCTTGATTGGGCGGCGAAGGTGCGACCGGCGAACCTCAATCTGGCGTTCGGCACCTGCGCGGTGGCGCTGCTGCTCGCGACTCCGCTGGTGAGCTTCAATGCGATCGCCACACGCGATCAGGTCTCGCGGCTCGAATCGGGGAGGCTCGCGCCCGAAAAGTTCGACTGGCGGGCGCTGGCCTTCGAATTCGGCGAACCGGGCAAGGCGGCGCTTAAGAAGCTCCAGGCTTCGGCCAATGCCGACATTCGAGAACGCGCGGCACGCGCCGGCAAGGCGGAAAGCCGTTGGGAAGTGCAGCCGGAAGGCCCCTCGCGCGCCGACGTCGCCAGGCGCTTGCGCGTGCTCCCTGCGGGATCGCCGCCATTGCCGGATGCGCTGCTCGACTATCTGGCGACTCAGCGCTGCGGCGCCGGCGAGAATGGCGGGTGCACGGTGCTGCTTGCGGATGCGGGAACGGCGATGGTCCTGCGCGACTCCTGTTTCGCGCCCCGGGACCGCTGGCCATGCAACAACGCCACCGAAGTGCGGCTGATCGACGGCAACTGGACGGATAATACGGGCGCCAGGCCAGTTCCAAAAAAGGATGAAGCCCAAGCTCGCGCAGACGCGCAACGAAAGGCATATGCGAGCGGACAGATCGAAATGCGCGAGGTCAAGCGCCGACAGCTATTCGTCGGAGGCGAACCGATCGGCACGGGCCTCGAATAGGTTGCGTATCCGAGGCGCGCTCTGCTAGCCGCCCTTCATGTCCGTAGATACCGCAACCGTGAAGAGGGTGGCGAGCCTCGCTCGCATCGCGATCAGCGATGAGCATGCCGAGCGCCTCGCGCCTGAGCTCAACAATATCCTGGGCTGGATCGAGCAGCTGAGCGAGGTCGATACCTCCAGCATCCAGCCGATGACCGCCGTGATCCCCAACGAACTGCGCCTGCGCGAGGATGTGGTGACTGAGGGCGGCCAGCGCGACGCCGTGCTGGCGAACGCGCCGCAGGGCGAGCATGGCTTCTTCACCGTGCCGAAGGTGGTGGAATGATGCGCATGATCCCCGCTACCGCTCAGCCTGAGCTTGTCGAAGGCCGTTGGGAATCTCAGTGCTTCGACAGGCTCAGCATGAGCGGGGGGAGGTTTGCCCCAAACTCCGCTCAGCCTGAGCCTGTCGAAGGCCGGCTATCCATCAACGCATTAGTCGCGGGCGGCAACGCGCCCTTCGACGAGCTCAGGGTGAGCGGAATTTCTTGTGACTGACCTCACCGAACTCGGTGTCGCGGCGCTGCGCGATGGCATCCGGAGCGCCAAGTTTTCGGCGCGCGAAGTGGCGGACCAGTTCATCGTCAAGGTGAGCAAGGCCAAGGCGCTCAACGCATTCATTGTCGAGACGCCGGACCATGCGATCGCCGCCGCGCGCGCCGCCGACGAAGCGCTCGCGCGGGGCGAACCCCTCAAGCCGCTGGCCGGCGTGCCGATCGGGATGAAAGACCTGTTCTGCACCAAGGGCGTGCAGACGACCGCCGCAAGCCACATTCTCGAAGGCTTCAAGCCGGTCTATGAATCGACGGTGTCGCAGAATCTGTGGAATGCGGGCGCGGGCATGCTGGGCAAGCTCAACATGGATCAGTTCGCGATGGGTTCGTCGAACGAGACCAGCTATTTCGGCAACGTGATTTCGCCGTGGCGGCGCGGGGGCGGGGACAATGCCGCGCTGGCGCCGGGCGGCTCGTCGGGCGGTAGCGCCTCGGCGGTTTCGGCGCGGCTGTGCCCTGGCGCGACCGGAACGGATACGGGGGGATCGATCCGCCAGCCGGCCTCGTTCGTGGGCATATCGGGAATAAAGCCGACCTATGGCCGCTGCTCGCGCTGGGGCGTGATAGCCTTCGCCTCGTCGCTCGACCAGGCGGGCCCGATGGCGCGCGACGTTCGTGATTGCGCGATCCTGCTGGAGAATATGGCGGGCTTCGATGCCAAGGATTCGACTTCGCTGGATCTGCCGGTGCCGAAGTGGGAAGAAAACCTGTCGGGCGATCTGCGCGGCAAGAAGATCGGCATCCCGGCCGAATATCTGATCGACGGCTCGCCGCCCGAGATCGTCCGGCTCTGGGAGACCGGAATCGCCTGGCTGAAGGATGCTGGGGCGGAGATCGTGGAGGTCTCGCTTCCCCACACCAAATATGCGCTGCCGGCCTATTACATCATCGCGCCCGCCGAAGCCTCGTCGAACCTCGCGCGCTATGATGGCGTGCGCTACGGGCTGCGCGACTTGCCCGAGGGCGCGAATTTGCAGGACATGTATGCCGCGACCCGCGCCGCGGGCTTTGGCGAAGAAGTGAAGCGCCGCATCCTGATCGGCACCTATGTGCTCTCGGCAGGGTTTTACGACGCCTATTACACCCAGGCCCAGAAGGTCCGCGCGCTGATCGCCCGCGATTTCGAACGCGCCTGGCTGTTTTGCGATTATCTGCTGACTCCAACCGCACCGAGTGCGGCGTTCGCGCTGGGCGAGAAATCGGACGATCCGATCGCGATGTATTTGAACGACGTGTTCACCGTTCCGTCGAGCCTTGCGGGGCTGCCGGCGATGTCGGTGCCTGGCGGATTGGATAGCGCGGGGCTGCCGTTGGGCCTGCAGATCATCGGCAAGCCATTAGATGAGCAGGGCGTGCTCAACGCAGGGCTGGCTATCGAGGAGCGCGCAGGGTTCGTCGCGCGGCCCGATGCGTGGTGGTAGACAAGTAATACCCGTACCGGTAATACTAGCCCGATGAGCCGCGTCACCAACCTTACCGTGAAGGGCCAGGTCACTATCCCCAAGGATGTGCGCGATGCGCTTGGGCTGAAGCCTGGCGATCCCGTGGAGATCGGCCGCGAGGGCGACCGGGCGTTCCTGCGCAAGGCGACGCTTTCGGAGGATGAGCGGCGTTGCCGTTATGAGGCGGCGCTGGCGGATATTGATCGGGTGCGCGAACAGTTCATGCCGTTTCGCATCGGGCGGTCCACGGACGAGATCATGCAGGACCTGCGCGGTGACGAGCCGCTCCCGTGATCATGGTCGACACGAATGTGATGCTCGATATCCTGCTGGCCGAAGGGGAGTGGGCCGATTGGTCCCGTCAGGCTCTGGCGCAGGCACGCATCGAAAATGAACTCGCAGTCAATCACATCGTGATCGCCGAGCTTGCCGGCCACTTTGCCGACGAGGCGGCCGTGGACGATGCCCTTCGGCGCTTCGCTCTGATAATCCTTCCCTTTACGACTGACGCTGCGTTGCGTAGCGGGCGAGCATTCCGCGAGTATCGGCGGCGAGGAGGCGGACGCGATACGGTCCTTGCCGATTTTCTCATCGCTGGCCATGCCGCCGCTGCCGACGCCGCACTGATGACCCGAGACAAGAAGATCGCTTCCTATTTCCCCGAATTGACCCTGATCGCACCCGAGACCGACAATGGCTGACGCATCCGCACCCTACCGCATCCACGGCGAAACCGGCGAATGGGAGGTCGTGATCGGCCTCGAAATCCACGCCCAGGTCACATCCAACGCCAAGCTCTTCTCGGGCGCGTCCACCGAGTTCGGCGCCGAGCCCAACAGCCAGGTTTCGCTGATCGATGCGGCGATGCCCGGCATGCTGCCGACGCCCAACAGGGAGTGCATCCGCCAGGCCGTCCGCACCGGGATGGCGCTGGGGGCGGTGATCAACAAATATTCGCGGTTCGATCGAAAGAATTATTTCTACGCCGATCTGCCGCAGGGGTATCAGATCAGCCAGCTCTATCACCCGATCGTCGGCGAGGGACGGATTGAGATCAGCCTGGATGAGAAGGACCCCGAGGCGCAGACCATGTCGATCGGCGTCGAGCGCATCCATGTCGAGCAGGATGCGGGCAAGCTGATGCACGATCAGCACCCGACGCGTTCGTATGTCGATCTCAACCGCGCGGGCGTCGCGTTGATGGAGATCGTCAGTCGGCCGGACATGCGTTCTCCAGCCGAAGCAGGAGCTTACGTCAAGAAGTTGCGCTCGATCCTGCGCTATGTCGGCTCGTGCGACGGCAATATGGAAGAGGGCTCGATGCGCGCCGACGTAAATGTCAGCGTGCGCAGGCCGGGCGAGGAGCTGGGCACGCGCACCGAGACCAAGAACGTCAATTCGGTGCGCTTCGTGATGCAGACGATCGAGATCGAAGCCAAGCGCCAGGTCGAAGTGATCGAGAGCGGTGGCAAGATCGTCCAGGAAACGCGGCTGTTCGATCCCGACCGCGGAGAGACCCGCTCGATGCGATCGAAGGAAGATGCGCACGATTACCGCTATTTCCCCGATCCCGATCTGCTACCGCTGGTGCTTGACGATGCGTTTCTGGATGCGTGCCAGGCGAGCTTGCCCGAACTGCCCGATGCGAAACGCCGCCGTTATGAAAGCGAGTTGGGGCTGAGCGCATACAACGCCGCGGTGCTCACCGCCGACGCTGATACCGCGCGTTGGTTCGAGGCGCTGGCCGCCGAATCGGCGCGGGTGCAGAGCAAGGGCGAAACCGAAGTCGCGCGGCCCGCGGCTAACTGGCTGATCTCCGACTTGTTCGGCGCGCTCAACCGGCTGGGCAAGGACCTGGCGGACAGCCCGGTCAGCCCGATACAAGGCGCCGAACTACTCGCATTGCAGGCCGACGGCACGCTTTCCGGGCCGCTCGCCAAGCAGGTGTTCGAGATCATGCTCGAAACCGGGCAGGGCGCCCCTGCGATCGTCGAGGAGCGCGGGCTCAAGCAGACCAGCGACACCGGCGCGATCGAAGAAGTGATCGCCGGCGTGCTCGCCGCCAACCCGAACCAGCTCGAACAATATCGCGGCGGCAAGGAAACCCTGTTCGGTTTCTTCGTCGGCCAGACGATGAAGGCGATGCAGGGCAAGGCGAATCCGGCCGTGGTCAACGAGCTGCTGAAGAAGACGCTAGGCTGAGCAAGGCTGCGACCACGGGCGCAAACGCGACGGACGTTGCGCCGAGCGCCATCAGAATTGCCAAGTTGCGCGCCCGATTTTGACTCGCGGTCGCGACGAGGAAGAACGCGGCACCGCCGATCACTCCCGCCGCCCCGAGGCCACCGATGATGGGCCACTCCGCGGGAGTGCGATCCGCTAGCGAAAAGATCACGGGTATCGCGACGCCAGTGAGCGCGCCTGTGGCGAGCGCCGTTCCCAGGTTTTGCCAGCGAAGGCGGAGAACCAGCAAATATAGCGGCAGCCCGACGATCGCGACGATGAATGCCGTCACCATCAAGACAGCGATGTAGAGCGCGATCGATAAATAGGGGAAAGTGAGCGCCGTCGTCAGGACAAGTGCAACCAGCGCCGTCGACACCAGAAGAGGAAGGCAGCCGCCATCGCGCGGGTAGGCGATGTCTTCGGTCATGCCCGGTTCTCCACGGCGCGAAGCATCGTATTTCGATCAGCAAAGCGCTCCGGCGTCTGGACATCCCAGGCCAATCCAGTTCGCTGGAGTAGCCGGATAAACGCGAACCCGAGGTCGCTCTGCCCCGGATGGAGCCCTATCCGCGCCGAGCCGGGAAAGGCGTGGTGATTATTGTGCCAGGCCTCGCCCATCGTGACGAAGCCGGCCCAGGGCACGTCGTGCGCCTGCACACCTGCGCCGTCGACCAGCAGGGTCTGGGGACCGCGCGTGTGCGCCAAGTGGCCGACGAACCAGTGGCCGTGCGCCGAGATGGCGACGCGGGCACAGACGCCCCAGATGACGAAGCCCCATCCGCCCGCCCACCACAGCAAGGCCGCGATCGGCAATTGCTGCGCCATCCAGCTTGCTTCGAGAAAGCGGTAGAAGCGGTCCTGCCCCGCGCGGCCGAGATCGAAGCGGGGCGGATGTGCGAGTTCAAGCCGGCAGTGCAATTGCCACCATGCGTCCTTCAGTATCGGGCTGCGGTGGCTGAGATAGGGGTGGCATGCGGGTTGCCGCTGCGCCCAATCGCGCAGATCGTGCGTACGGATGATGCCATGCGGTCCGCTCATGCCGACGATCGTGCCGAACCAGACCAGAACGCGTTCAAGCCATAGCGGGCAGGCGAAGCTGCGGTGGATCAGGCGCCGATGGAAGCCCACCGAATGACCGAGCAGCAGCACAGAACCCGTAGTGGCTACGAAAACGCACAGCGCACCGGCGGAGATCGTGGATGGGCCGAGAATAACTGCCGCCGCCAGCATGCCCCCGTTCCAGAGCGATAATATGGGGTTCCAGCGCACATGGCCTTCGGTGGCGCTGGTCCCCGGCGTTTCGATCAGGCTGTTCACCGCATTGGGATCATCCATGGTTTCGACTCGCAGGTAATTAAGCAATTACCTAAATAACGTTGTCGGGCTGGAAAGCAATGAAGAAATCGCTTAAATACTCTGCATGCAGCGTGTCTTTGAAGCCTTGTCGTCCACTATCCGGCGCAAAATCCTGGCCTACCTCAGCCATACGGACCTTACCGCAGGCGAGATCGCCGCTCGGTTTTCCATCTCGAAGCCGGCGGTGTCGCAGCATCTCTCGGTGCTCGAAAATGCGGGGCTGGTGACGAGCGAGAAGCGCGGGCAATATGTGCATTACAAGCTGGTGACCGAGCATCTCGCCAACTCGCTCAACGGTTATCTGCAGGAGGTATGCCCGGTTTCCCGTCCGCTCAAGGCGGAGAGCGCGATGCTTGCGGAAACCCGGAATGGACCGGAGGACAAGGAATGATTCGCGCATTTATGATCGCGCTATGCGCCCTCGCGCTTCCCGCTGCCGCGCAGACCGCTACGCCGCCCACTAACCCTCGCGTCGCGTTCGAGACCGAGGCCGGACGCTTCGTCCTTGAAGTCTATGCCGACAAGGCCCCGATCACCGCCGCCAATTTCCTGCGCTATGTGGATGCCAGGCGGCTGGACGGCATCAGTTTTTATCGCGTGGTGAAGGTGCAGGACCGGTTCGGCTTCGTGCAACTGGGGCTGCAGAACGATCCCAAGCGCGTCTTCCCGCCGGTCAGACATGAACCTACGACCCTGACGGGCATCAAGCATCTCGACGGCACGATATCGATGCCTCGGGTGAAGGTGGGGAGTGCGCAGGGGGAGTTTACAATCAGCCTGGGGGATCAGCCTTCGTTCGATGCAAACCCGGCGAATCCCGGCGACAATCTTGGGTATGCCGCGTTCGGCCGCGTCGTCGAGGGGATGGATGTGGTGCTCAAGGTCTTCGACGCGCCCGTCTCGCCCAGCGCGACGCTGCGCGGTGGCGTGTTCAAGGGTGAGGTTCCGGTGAAGCCGGTCCGCGTGCTGGCCGTGCGGCGCGTGAAGCCCTAGCCGCGCTCGCGCTGGCCAAGATAGAGATAGGTGGGGTCGAACTCCGCCGCCCGCTTCAGCCCCTCGATATCGTGGATCGTCACGCGGCCGTTGCGGAATTCCACCAGGCCCGTCTCGCGCAATTCCTTGAGGACGCGATTGACGTGAACGGGGGTGAGGCCGAGGCACTCGGCGACGTCCGCCTGCGTGATCGGCAGCGCGTATCCGTTTCCAGTCGCCAGGCCGACGATGCCCAGCCGCACCTGAAGTTCGCATAGTAAATGCGCGGTTCGCTCGAGCGCGGAGCGGCGGCCCAGCGAGACTTCCCATTCGCGGTGAATGCACGCGTCGAGATTGGTCGAGAACCAATAGATGCGGCCGAGCCGGGGGTGTTCCTCGCAGAGCTTCTGAATGCGGTCGTGCGGCGATTTTACGATCTTGCACGGCGTGAGCGTCATGACGTTGTGATCGAGATGCTTGAGCGTGAAACTGTGCAGATCGGCAAAGTCCCCCGGCACATGAATTTCCGTGATCTGGCGCTGGCCGTCACTCAAATCCTTGTACCGGGTCATCAGCCCATCAAGCAGCAGAGTGGAGAAGGTGAGGACTTCTCCCGCCCGGATGGCGGTGTGATCCGCGGGGTAGCGGGCGACCTCCGTAAGCGACTCGCGGATCGCCGCTTCCTCGATTTGGCTGATCGAGTAGCGGGCGCGCAGTTTCATGAGGTGCCGGTCGATCACCGCAAGCTTCCGTCCGTCATTGCTGAGCCACGTCCTGGTTCTTGACCTCGCCGCGGCTGCCGCTGACGCCATCGTCGATTCCCGTTTGATCGAGCGGAGAGGTGGTTGCGCCGCCCTTCGCGGCATCGGCTTCGTCCGAACGCGACTGGACGGCTTGTTCCAGGTCGGAGCGCGCGTCGTTGCTGTTGTTGTCGGTCATCGGCTGTTCCTCAGGCTGTCGGCTGCATCGGTCCCGCCGGGGGATCGCCGCCGGGATTGGGTGCCGGCACGTCGATGTCGGGCGGGGGCGGCGAATATTCAGGAGGCGGCGTCTCGGGGTGGCCGGGCTGTGGCGCGGCGGGCGCTTCGTCGGGCGGCGCGGTGGGCTGAATCGGCGGTTCGACTGGCATCTGAGCTCTCCTTGTCCGTTCCTCAACGCCGTGCAGCGCCCCAAGTTGCTTGGCACCCTTGCCCCCGCTCGCCTGATTGCTATAGAGCCGCCCGACCGGCGGTGCCCCTGCGGGCGTGGCGGAACTGGTAGACGCGCCAGATTTAGGTTCTGGTATCGAAAGGTGTGGGGGTTCGAGTCCCTTCGCCCGCACCAGGCACCGCCGCTCTTGATCAGCGTCCTCGGCGCCGCGAATCCCTTTCTAGTTGGAAGCTTCAGAAATGCAGACTGTCGAGACGTTGAACGAGGGCCTCAAGCGCGCCTTCACGCTCAAGATCACCGCCAAGGATATCGATTCGAAAGTCGATGCCGAAGTGAAGCGCGTGGCCCCCACGATCAAGATGCCCGGCTTTCGCCCCGGCAAGGTGCCCGCGAACCTGATCCGCAAGATGCACGGAGAGGCCCTGGCGCAGGATGCGCTCAACAATTCGATTCAGGAAGGCGTGCAGAAGCTGATCGCCGACCAGAAGCTGCGCCCCGCGATGCAGCCTTCGGTGAGCCTGGAAGGCGAATACGCGCCCGGCGAGGATGCCGAGGTAAAGGTCGAGCTCGAAGTGCTCCCGGACGTGCCGACGCCTTTGATCGACGGCATCAAGCTGGAGCGGTTGACGGTTCCGGCCGACGAAGCCGCGGTCAACGCGCAGCTCGCGCAGCTCGCGAGCCAGCAGAAATCGTGGAACGACGCGCCGGCCAAGCACGAGGCCGCCACCGGTGACCAGGTCGTGATGGATTTCGCCGGTTCGGTGGACGGCGTCGCGTTCGACGGCGGCACGGGCACCGACATGGCGGTCGAGATCGGCTCCGGCCGGCTTATCCCGGGTTTCGAAGACCAGCTTGTCGGGGTGAAGGCGGGCGACGAGAAGACGATCGACGTGACCTTCCCCGAGGATTACGGCCAGAAGGATCTTGCGGGCAAGCCGGCGCAGTTCGCGCTCAAGATCACCAAGGTGCAGACCGCGGGCGAGAGCAAGATCGACGATGATTTCGCCAAGCAACTCGGGCTCCAGAGCCTGGAGCAGCTGACCGGCCTGTTGAAGGGGCAGATCGAGCAGCAGCTCAACGGCCTCACCCGCACGCACATGAAGCGCAAGCTGCTCGATCAGCTCGCCGCAGGGCATGATTTCCCGGTGCCGCCCTCCATGGTCGACGCCGAATTCCAGCAGATCTGGCATCAGCTCCAGCACGAAGCCGAGCACGAGCCCGATGTGGAGGCGGCGAAGGCGGAACTCGATAATGAGCGCGGCGAGTATCTGGCGATCGCCGAGCGTCGCGTGCGGCTGGGGTTGTTGCTCTCGGAGATCGGCAACGCCAATGGCGTCGAAGTCAACCAGAACGAGATGAACCAGCTGATCGCACAGGCCGCGCAGCAATATAACGCCGCCGACCGCGAGCGCTTCTTCCAGTATATCCGCCAGGAGCCGATGGCCGCGGCCCAGCTCCGCGCGCCGCTGTTCGAAGACAAGGTCGTCGATTACCTGTTCGAAAAGGCCGAGATCAGCGATCGCGAAGTGACTCGCGAGGAGTTGGAAGCCGCAATCGAGAGCGAGGAGGGCTTCGACACCGGCACCCACACGCACGATCACGACAACCACAAGCCCAAGGCCAAGAAGGCCGCGGCCAAGAAGAGCGACGCGAGGAGCGACGAGCCCAAGGCGGCGAAGCCGAAGAAGGTGGAAAAAGCCGATATCGAGCCCGCCGCACCTGGAGACGAACTGGTGGAGGTCGAGCCGGTGAAGAAGGCCGCGACCAAGAAGGCGCTCGTTGCCAAGGCGGAAGCTGCCGACGAGAAGCCGGCCAAGAAGGCGCCGGCGAAGAAGAAGTAGCTCTGCTTTCCCTCCCTCTTGACGGGGGAGGGTTGCGCAGACTTAGGTTGCGCTACTTCAGCGCGGCCTTAGTCGGAGCTGGGTGAGGGTGAGCGGCGCTTCCGCGCCGCGCGATTGCTTGCACTCGCCCCCCTCTCCAACCTCCGCTAGGCAGCAAGCTGCCAAGCTCCAGTATCCTCCCCCGCGAGGGGGGAGGAGGAGCAGGGGGACCGACGTGACCGAACCGCGCATTGCAGTCCTGCTGCCCTGCTACAACGAGGAAGCGGCGATCGCGCAGACGGTCGCCGGGTTCCGCGCGGCGCTGCCCTCGGCGACGGTCTACGTCTATGACAATAACAGCAGCGACCGCACGATCGAGGTCGCGCGCGCCGCCGGGGCCGTGGTCCGCAGCGAGCGGATGCAGGGGAAGGGCAATGTCGTCCGCCGGATGTTCGCCGACATCGACGCGGACATCTATGTGATGGCCGATGGCGACGCGACCTACGATCCCGCCGCTGCCGCCGCGATGGTGGAGCGCGTGGCGGGGGAGGGGCTCGACATGATCGTGGGCACCCGCGTGCATGAGGCGTCGGACGCATATCGGCGCGGCCATGTGCTGGGCAACCGGGTGATGACAGCAATCCTGGCGCGCCTGTTCGGGCGCAGCTTCACCGATATCTTCTCGGGCTACCGCGTGTTTTCGCGACGCTTCGTGAAGAGCTTTCCGGTGCTCTCGTCGGGCTTCGAGATCGAAACCGAGATCAGCGTGCACGCGCTGGAGCTCAAGATGCCGGTGGGGGAGGCTGAGACGCGCTATTTCGCCCGCCTGGCGGGGTCGGTGTCCAAGCTCAGCACCTATGGCGACGGGCTGCGCATCGCGCGGACCATCCTGACGCTCTATCGGATCGAGCGGCCGATGCTTTTCTTCGGGCTGATCGCGGCGATCTTCGCGCTGACCGCGATCGGCCTGAGCATTCCGCTGGTGATCACTTACCTGGAAACCGGCCGCGTGCCGCGCTTCCCGACCGCGATCCTCTCGACCGGGCTGATGATCCTGGCATTCCTCAACCTGTTTACCGGGCTGATCCTCGATACGGTGGTGCGGGGGCGGCGCGAAGTGCGGCGGCTGGCATATCTGGGCCAGCCTGGGCCGCTCAACGGATAAGGTGAACGGAAACCCCGACTTCCGCCTCGACCTGTCGCCAGGCGCTGTCCGCAGTAAGCACGGGCAGCCGTAGCCGGCGAGCCAGTGACAGGCAGAAGCGATCCCCGAGCGACAGCCCGGCCTGTGCAGTGAACGCACGCAAGATGCCGGCGTCGATCGCCTGGTCCCGGTCCGCCGCGATTGTCGTGATGTCGATACCAGCAATGGCTTCGCGGGCGATGGCGCCGGAAAGCCCCCGATTTACCAGCGTCGAGACGACTTCCGCCAGATTCACCGCGGAAATGCATGCGCCGAGAAGCGCCTCCTGCACCTCGGCCGCACCTGGCTCGTCCAGTAGCATGGCGAGCACCGCCGAAGCGTCGAGGACGCAGGTCATCGTTCTTGCGCGGCCTCGCGGCGTTTATCGGCGATAAAGTCATCCACCCCATAGGAATTCGTGGAATGCAGGCGCACCAGTTCCCGGGCGCGAGCCAAGCCGGGTAGCGAGGTGGACGGTTGAGGCAGGGGTTCGGGCCGAGCAGCGCCACGCACATATACCGCGCCGCTTGCAAACAGCCGCCCGCGCGTCAGCTTGCGCTTGATCCCAGGCCGCCACCCGCGTGCGCCAAGCACATCGCGGATCCAACGCCCCACATGCTGGCGCTGGGTGTGGTCGAGATCGACCTTGCCCGCGATTCGCGCGTCCAGCGCCTGTACGGCAGGCCGTCCGCCGCGCGACAGCGCCTCCATCTCGCGGATCGTCGCTTCCTCCGTTAGGACGGGGGCGATGATCTTTGCGGCGGACGAATGGAGGAAATCGGAGTAGGACATCTTGAGGCTCTCGATAAGTAGCATGCACCTATAAGGTGTCATTTGCTCCTTATCAAGGAATCAAATTCAATGCCTTCAGACTCTCCGCCGTCGCCACCACGGCTTCCTCATTGGAACGCGGCTCCCAACCCAGCGCGCGGGCCCTTTCGTTGCTCGCGCGGCCGCGGACGCCCAGCCGGGGGGATGCTTCGCGCGCCATCGGATTGAAGAGCGCGAGGGTGCGGACCAGCCAGCTCGGCAGCCGGCGAGGAACCCTGGTGCGCATGTGATCGTGGAGGATCAGCGCCATCTGGTGGAGCGAAACGGGCTCTCCGGCCACCGCGAGGAAGCGCTGGTTCTTCGCATCGGGGTGAGTCATCGCCACTAGCTGAAGGCTCGCGACGTCACGCACATCGATGACGCCGAACCACAAATCAGGAGTGCCGGGGAGCTTGCCCGTCATCATGCGGCGAACGAGTTCGATTGAGGTGGACAGGTTTTGGCTCAGCGCGGGGCCGAAAATGCCCACGGGGTTTACTACCGCCAGCTCCATCCCGCCGCCTTCGCGCCCGATGAAATCCCATGCCGCGCGTTCGGCCAGCGTCTTGGATTTCATATAGGGCTGCACCCCCGGGCCATCCACATCGGTCCAGTCCGCCTCGGTATACACGCCGTCTCGCGCCCCCTGGCCGTAGCCGATCGCCGCGAAGGACGAAGTGAGCACGACGCGCCTGACGCCGGCATCGCGCGCCGCGCGCAATACGCGTAGCGTGCCGTTTACCGCGGGGCGGATCAGTTCCTGCTCGTCCTGCGGCTGAGTGAGCGGGAAGGGGGAGGCGACGTGCTGGACATAGTCGCAGTCCGCCGCGGACTCCGCCCAGCCGGAGTCATTGTCGAGGTCGGCGACCGCGAAGCCCAGTCGATGCGTGTCGGCTCCGGCTCGTTCGAGCGTCGCGCGAATCTCCGCCTCGCGACTGGGGCTGCGGACCGTGGTGCGGACCATGTGCCCGGCGGCGAGAAGTTGGAGGATGACATGGCTTCCGACGAAACCCGAACCCCCGGTGACTAGAACCTTGCTCATGCGTAACAATGTGCGTCTTCGTGACCGCAGGAGCAATAGTCGCGTTAAGTGCGGTGGTTCACTGCGTTCACCCCTTGCGCCGCGCTAACCAAGCGCCGATGTTGTGATCGGGCAAAACACAAAGATCGAGATTTCTCCTTATGCATCCGCTTGCAGGTCAGATGACCATTGACCCCGTCACCGGCGGGCTGGTTCCCATCGTTATCGAACAGTCCAGCCGCGGCGAGCGCAGCTTCGATATTTATTCGCGCCTGCTGCGCGAGCGGATCATCTTCATCACCGGTGGCGTCGAGGACCATATGGCCTCGGTGATCACCGCCCAGCTGCTCTTCCTCGAATCCGAAAATCCGAAGAAGGACATCTGGATGTACATCAATTCGCCCGGCGGCGTCGTCACGGCCGGCATGGCGATCCACGACACGATGCAATATATTCGCCCGCGCGTCGGCACGGTCTGCATCGGCCAGGCCGCGTCGATGGGAAGCTTCCTGCTCGCGGCGGGGGAGCCCGGCCTGCGCGTGGCGCTCACCAATGCGCGGATCATGATCCACCAGCCCTCGGGCGGCGCGCAGGGCATGGCCAGCGACATCCAGATCCAGGCGAAGGAAATCCAGCGCATCAAGGATCGAATGAACGGATTGTACGTAAAATATACCGGCCAGTCATTGGAGCGCATCGAGGCCGCGATGGACCGCGATACATTTCTCGAGGCCGAGGAGGCCAAGGCCTTCGGCCTGGTCGACGAAGTTTATGACAAGCGGCCGGGCCTGGCCGAAGACGGCGCGTCAGCCTCTTGAGGCTTTCCGCGCAGGCAGGCTTTGCGATGCGGGCATTTGCTGCGGCACTGCTCTTCTGCGCGATGCCGGTGGGCGCGCAGACCGCGCCCAATGCCTCGTTTGAGGAGTCACTGAACCAGTCGGTCAGCGACCTTTCTCAAGGTCGGCTGGCCGAGGCCCGCGCGGCGCTCGATGCCCTCCTTAAGCGCCCGCTAGACGCACGGCAACGCGGCTTCGCGCTCGCAATTCGCGCGGCAGTGCTGGTAGGGCAGGGCGAGACCGGGGCCGCTATAGCCGAGTTCAGAGAGGCCCGGGCCGTCGCGCCGGATGTCCGCGACGTGCACCTGATGGAGGTCCGCGCAGGGCTCTCGTTCGGACGCCCGGAGTTCGTCCTTCGTCCGATGATCCGCATAGCCGAGCAACACCCCGCCTGGCTGACCTTGGACCAGCGGGAGCTTGTTACCGCCGCCTTGTCGTTGGGCGTGCAGGGCAAACTTACCAAGGAGTATGAGGATCTGGCATTGGCGCTCGCACGTGCGGACTATGGCGCGGGCGACCTCAGCGTGCGCTGGGACCTTGCCAAGGAAGCCGCTACCATCGCCATTAAGCGCGGCGACGCCGGGCTCGCAGCGAATTACATCGAGCGGATCGAGGATCGCGACCAGATAGAAGGCATACTCACCGACCGGCGATTTGCCGCCTCCTGGCCCGTCATCGAAGCCGCGGCGGGTCCGCATATGGCGAATTTGCAGGAGGCCGCAGTCCAATCGGCGCGCAAGTCGGCAGCGGCACGCGGAAACGATTCGGCGTCGCTGCATGCGCTGATGCGCGCATATCGGCTGGCTAATCGCCACGCTGAGGCCAATGCGGTAGGCATGCTGATCGCGTCGTCGCCCTCGGACATCCCGAAGCTGACCGACCGTGATGCTTGGGCGGTCGACGAGCACGCAAACGGTCTGGTGGAAATGGGGCGTTATGACGAAGCCGACCAGCGCTGGGCTTCGCTCCTGGTTATCGACATCGAGAAGAATGACTGGCTGATCGGAATGATCCTGAACCGGGCGGCAGCTAGGATCGCGCAGCGCGATTGGGCGGCAGCGGCTCCCCTCGTCGCGGACGCGGGCTCCAAATATCTGAAATATGCCAGCGCCTATGCGCGCCAGATGATCCGCTGGATGCAAGTTTGCGTCGCACAGGGGCAATCGCAAACGATGCTGCCCGATGCGGCGCTCGTGGAACTGCTTGCCAACACGTCGGATTCCCGCGCTATGACAATCGATGCGTTGCTTTGTGCGGGACGGACCGAGCGGGCCGCGGCGACTCTCACCGAATGGCTGGGCAGCGGCGAGGAACTGGGCGAAGCGATCGCACGGCTGCAACCGATCGGGGCCTTGCGGGTCCGCAGCGGCGATATGACCAACAAACAGGCGTGGCTCAAGCTGCTGGCCCGGACGGAAGTGCGCGCCGCATTCGACAAGGTCGCGCGCGAGCTTCCCGAAAAGCTCTGGCCCATTGCTATTTCAGTAACGCCTTAAAGGCTATACAATGCTTGTTTCCTTTGCGGGGATAGACATATTGCGCGATGGCGGGAAATCCTTCGGTTCAAGGCGCGGAACGCCCGGTAGTATAACGAGCCCGCTGCATTGCGGTGGGGACAACAGGTAAGTGGATTTATGACAAAGCTCAGCGGCGGCGACTCCAAGAGCACGCTATATTGCTCGTTCTGCGGCAAATCGCAGCACGAGGTGCGCAAGCTCATCGCGGGCCCGACGGTGTTCATCTGCGACGAGTGCGTCGAGCTGTGCAACGACATCATCCGCGAGGAGACCAAGTCGGCGCTCGTCAGCAAAAAGGACGGCGGCGTGCCTACGCCGCAGGAAATCTGCAACGTGCTCGACGATTACGTGATCGGCCAGAAGCAGGCCAAGCGCGTGCTCTCGGTCGCGGTGCACAATCATTACAAGCGGCTCAACCATGGCGCCAAGGGCGCCGATGTCGAGCTCGCCAAGTCTAACATCCTGCTCGTCGGCCCCACCGGCTGCGGCAAGACCCTGCTGGCGCAGACGCTGGCGCGCATCCTGGACGTACCGTTCACGATGGCCGATGCCACGACGCTGACCGAAGCGGGCTATGTCGGCGAGGATGTCGAGAACATCATCCTCAAGCTGCTCCAGGCATCCGACTATAATGTCGAGCGGGCGCAGCGCGGGATCGTCTATATCGACGAGATCGACAAGATTTCGCGCAAGGCCGAGAATCCGTCGATCACTCGCGACGTTTCGGGCGAAGGCGTGCAGCAGGCTTTGCTCAAACTGATGGAGGGCACTACCGCGTCGGTGCCTCCGCAGGGCGGGCGCAAGCATCCGCAGCAGGAATTCCTGCAAGTGGACACGACCAACATCCTGTTCATCTGCGGCGGTGCGTTCTCGGGCCTCGAAAAGATCATAGGCGATCGCCTGCAGGGCAAATCGATCGGCTTCGGCGCGCATGTCGCCGGACCCGACGAGCGCCGCACGGGCGAATTGCTTCGCTCAACCGAGCCGGAGGATTTGCTGAAGTTCGGCCTTATCCCCGAATTCGTCGGCCGTCTGCCGGTCATCGCCACGCTGGAAGACCTCGACGTCGATGCGCTGATCAAAATCCTGACCGAGCCGAAGAACGCTCTGGTTAAACAGTATCAGAAGCTGTTCGATATGGAATCGGTCCGGCTCGGCTTCAACGACGATGCCCTGGTCTCGATCTCCAAGCGGGCGATCGAGCGGAAGACCGGTGCGCGTGGGCTTCGCTCGATCCTGGAGGGCATATTGCTCGACACGATGTTCGATCTGCCCGGCATGGACGGCGTCGACGAAGTGGTGGTCGACAAGGACGTGGTCGATGGCCGCAAGGAGCCGGTGCGCGTCTACGCCAAGAAGGAAAAGGCGGGCTGATCGGCCTTTGGCGGCTCGTTAGTTGACAGCCGTCGATCCACTTGGACAGGCGCATGCGCGCCGCCGGCGCGTCCGCTTCTGGCATGCGTTCGTCTGGCTGCTCATCGGGGCGGTGGTCTATGCGGTGGCGCTTGCGATCGCGCTGTTGCTCTATCCCGACCCGAAGGACGCGCTCGCGCCTGTCGTCGGGCCCAGCCTTTACCTGACGCCGCTCTTCGGGCTGCCCTATCTGTTCACCAGCGCGCGGCAGCGCGGATGGCTGCGGCGCGTATTCTATTTCATGCTAATGCTGAGCTTCTCTCATATCGTCGCCAACAATCTGGCCTGGCGATATGGGGTGGTGAACTTTCCGCTCGAACCCGACCCGAGCGATTATGCGCGCGATTTCGCCACGGGAGCGATCGGCGGGTTCGCCGGGAGCGCGCTCGCCTTTTCGCTGCTTGTCTGGATACGCCTGGCGCCGCTTACGCGGGCGACACGCGCCATCATATTACTGGGTATCGCACTACTCACGCTGCTCGCGGGCTTTGGGATGGCACACGGGTTGCTGATGACGCAGGCGCTCGAAATGCCCTTCAAGCCCTCGCGCTTCATCTTCTGGTTCGAGTGCGTGCACTTGCCATGGCAGGTAGCGCTCGCCTTCTTTCTGGCCTGGCTGATGCGGCTCAGGCCCAGCGCTTGAGCTCCCGCGTCGGACTTGACCGGCGGGAGGTCGCCCCCCCCGCCGGTGAACCATTACCAGCCGCTGCCGGGCCCGAAGGTGATTTCGGCGCGCCGGTTCTGGGGCTCGCCGACCCCGTCGGCGGTTTCGACCAAGGGCCGGCTTTCGCCGAACGCTTCAGTCGTCATCACGCCATCGGGAATCCCCCTGCCCGCAAGATAGGAGCGCACGTTGGCCGCTATGCGCTGCGACAGGCCGACATTATACTGGTCGTCGCCCTTCCGGTCGGTATGCCCGGCAATCATGACCTGCGCCTGGCCGCATGTCTGATAGGCTGCTGCGGCATTGTCCAGAATGGCCTCGGCCACTGGCGTCAGCTTGTCGCTATTGGCATCGAAGAAGACCATGAAGGGCCCGGCTACGCACGCCGTCTGCGCTGCGGCGGAAGGGACGAATGCAAAGGCGCTGGCGGCGCAAATGACCGAATATGCAAGAATTCTACGCACGAAAAATCCCCCTGGTTTAGGAGAGCTCAAATCGGCTCGCCCCCCTCGTTGGTGCCGCCGGAACCCAACCGAGTCAATTCTATGGAAGGGATACTTGCGCATATCGGCACAAAAGATCGCTCCGCGAGCGTTCACCCCCTCCTGAACACGTAATTCTGGAAATCCTCTACGGCGCTGGAACGACGCAGGGTCCGAGACGCCGGATCGACGACAAGATGCGCACCCTCCGGAACCTGGATCGTCGCCGTGCCGCCCGGCATTTCGACTAGCTGGACCCGGCCGTCGATCGATACTTCGATAGGCATGGGAAAGGGCTTGCCGCCCGGCGCCTTCCAGCGGAGCGTCATTGCATTACCCTTGGTGCTGCCGTTCAGCTCGGGAAGCGCGGCCTGCTTCAGATAGACGTCGAAGAACCAGTTCATGTCCTTGCCCGTCACCTGATTGACGATCTGGATATATTCGGGCGTAGAGGCGAAGCGCGGCTGGAAATTTCCCGGCCTGGGGTCGGGCCGGCCATAGACCAGCCGCCGCGTCACTTCGAAGAACCTGTCGTCTCCGATCAGGTTGCGCAGCGTGTGGAGCACCCAGGCGCCCTTGGTGTAGATGTCCTGGCCCGGGCCGCCTTTTTCGTCTTCATAGACCTCTTCCTCGGTCATGATCCGGCTCGAGACGATCGGCGCGTGGTTCTGAATCTGCTGGCGAAACTCGTCCATCATCGTGGCGTACCGAGCCTCGCCCTCGCGCCAGCGGCCGTAGAGTGGCTGCATATATTGCGCATAGCCTTCGTGGAGCCAGTAATCGTCCCAATTGGCCGCCGACATCTGGTTGCCGAACCATTCGTGCGCGAGCTCATGCTGAAAGATCTCGTCGAAGCCGCTCGGCGTTTTCTTGTAGTTGTTGCCATAGGCGTTGATCGTCTGATGCTCCATGCCGAGATGCGGCGTGTCGGCGATCGCGACCTTCTCGTCGGCCCAGGGATAGGGGCCGATCATCTTCTCGAAGAAGTCCATCGTCGGAGCGAACTCGGCGAACAAGGCCGCGGCTTTTTTGTCGCGCCCGGGCAGATACCAATAAGCCATCGGAATCTTGTTGCCGAAGCGGCTCTGATAGACGGCTCCGAGATCCTTGTACGGCCCGACCTGGAGCGTGACGGAATAGGGATTGGGGCTGCGGGCCTTCCAGTGCCAGGTCGTGCGCCCGTCGGGCAGGGTATCGATCTTCTGCAACGTGCCGTTGGCCGGGGCCTTCAGTCCCGCGGGCACGGTTATGTGGAGATCGACCATGGCGGGCTCGCCCCTGGGGAAATCGAGGCAGGGCCAGAACAGGTCGCAGCCATAGCCCTCCGCCGTGGTCGCCACCCAGGGCTCGCCATCGGGCGTCTTGGCCCAGACGATGCCGTCATCCCACGGCGCGCGCACCGCCACATGCGGTGTGCCGCCATAAGCGATGCGGACGTTTACGCGCTGGCCGGCGCGCAGCCGGCGGGGGAGCCGGATCGCAAGGCGACCTTCGGGATTGCTCCACATGGCCGGGCGCAACGGACGGCCGTCTATGCTGATCGCCGTGACGGGCAGGTTCTTGTCGAGATCGATGAGCAGCTGGCCGAGCGGGGCGGAGGTCTGGAGCGACAGCGTCGCCACGCCGTGTAACTGCTGGGTCGCCGGCAGTATTTCGATCGCCAGATCGACATGATCGAGCCGCAACGCCGCGCGCTCGGCCGCGATCGGCCCGCCCGAGGCTTGGGTCGTCTCGGTGATCGGCGGCTCGCCGGGCTTCAGGGCCTGAGCGAGGGCGGGGAAGGCGGGAGCGCCCGCGAGCAGCAGCCCGCTCACAGCTTTGATCGTCAGCCCGCGCGGATAAGATTGATGGAAACGCTTTGGTCCCCATATAGTGGTCAAAGAGGCCCGCTTGGGGCTCGCCGGAGTTTTCATGAAGCAATCCTATCCCGTACTGCCGCTTCGCGACATCGTCGTCTTTCCACACATGATCGTGCCGCTGTTCGTCGGCCGCGACAAGTCGGTTGCCGCGCTTGAGGCGGCGATGGCCGACGACAAGGAGATTTTTCTCGTCGCGCAGCTCGATCCGGCCCAGGACGATCCCGGCCGCGAAGACCTGTACGATACCGGCGTGACCGCCGAAGTGCTTCAATTGCTCAAGCTTCCTGACGGCACCGTCCGCGTGCTGGTGGGCGGCAAGGAGCGTGGCCAGCTGGAATCGCTCGAAGAAGGCGGCGCCTTCCTGACCGCGTCCATTGGCCCGGTGGCCGAGGAGCCCGTGGAGGGGACCGAGGTCCAGGCGCTGATGCGCTCCGTGATCGATCAGTTCGAAAACTACGCCAAGCTCAATCGCAAGCTGCCTGCCGAGACCGCGGTGCAGCTTGCCGAGCTGGACGAGGCTTCGCGCCTGGCGGATGCCGTTGCCGCCAATATCGCAGTGAAGGTGGCCGACAAGCAGTCGCTGCTGGTCGAGGCCAATCCCCAGAAGCGGCTCGAAATGGTGTTTGCCTTCATGGAGGGCGAGCTGGGCGTGCTGCAAGTCGAGAAGAAAATCCGCAGCCGCGTGAAGCGCCAGATGGAGAAGACGCAGCGCGAATATTATCTCAACGAGCAGCTCAAGGCCATCCAGCGCGAGCTGGGCAATGAGGGCGAGGAAGGCGATGGCGACGAGATCGCCGAGCTGACCCAGAAGATCGCGACGCTCAAGCTGAGCAAGGAAGCGCGGACCAAGGCCACTGCCGAGCTCAAGAAGCTCAAGACCATGGCGCCAATGAGCGCCGAGGCGACGGTCGTGCGCAACTATCTGGACGTGCTGCTCGGATTGCCCTGGGGCAAGAAGACCAAGATCAAGAAGGATATCGCGGCGGCGCAGGCGATCCTCGACGAGGATCATTATGCGCTCGAGAAGGTCAAGGACCGGATCGTCGAATATCTCGCCGTCCAGGCGCGCACCAACAAGCTGAAGGGGCCGATCCTGTGCCTTGTCGGCCCTCCGGGCGTGGGCAAGACTTCGCTGGGCAAGAGCATCGCCAAGGCGACTGGCCGCGAGTTCATCCGCCAATCGCTGGGCGGCGTGCGCGACGAAGCCGAAATCCGCGGGCATCGCCGCACCTATATCGGCTCGCTGCCGGGCAAGATCGTGTCGAACCTGAGGAAGGCCGGGGCGAGCAATCCCTTGTTCCTGCTCGACGAGATCGACAAGCTCGGCCAGGATTTCCGCGGCGATCCCGCGTCGGCCTTGCTCGAAGTGCTCGATCCCGAGCAGAACAGCAAGTTTCAGGATCACTATCTGGAGATCGACATCGATCTTTCGGACGTGATGTTCGTGACCACGGCGAACAGCCTGAACCTGCCCCAGGCGCTGCTAGATCGGATGGAGATCATCCGACTGGAGGGCTATACCGAGGATGAGAAGGTCCAGATCGCTGAACGTCACCTGATTGCAAAGCAGATCGAGGCGCACGGGCTCAAGAAGGGCGAGTTCACCCTCACGACCGAGGGACTGCGCGCGCTGATCCAGAGCTACACCCGGGAGGCGGGTGTTCGCACGCTGGAGCGCGAGATCGCGCGGCTGGCGCGCAAGGTGCTGCGCCAGATTCTCGAGAAGAAAGTCACGTCGGTCACGATCACGCCCGACAATCTCTCCGAATTCGCGGGCGTGCAGAAATACCGCCACGGGCTTTCCGAGGAGGAGAATCAGATCGGCGCGGTGACTGGTCTGGCCTGGACCGAAGTCGGCGGCGAATTGCTGACGATCGAGAGCGTTACCGTGCAGGGCAAGGGCGCGATCAAGACGACCGGCACGCTCGGCGATGTGATGAAGGAATCGGTCGAGACCGCGTTCAGCTTCGTCAAGGCGCGGGCGCCGAGCTATGGCATCAAGCCAAGCCTGTTCCAGCGCAAGGACGTGCATGTCCACTTGCCCGAAGGCGCTGTGCCCAAGGACGGGCCATCGGCGGGCGTCGGCCTTGTCACCGCGATCGTCTCGACGATGACGGGCGTGCCGATCCGCCGCGACATCGCGATGACCGGCGAAGTCACGCTGCGCGGCCGCGTGCTGCCGATCGGCGGGCTCAAGGAAAAGCTGCTCGCGGCGCTCAGGGGCGGCATCAAGACGGTGTTGATCCCCGAGGAGAATGAGAAGGACCTGGCGGAGATACCGGCGAATATCCGCGAAGGGCTGGAGATCATCCCAGTCAAGCATGTCGACCAGGTGCTCAAGCTCGCCCTTACGGAGGGGCTGACGCCGATCGACTGGACCGACGCCGACGAGTTGGCCGTTCAGCCCCCGGCGGGGATCCCTGCGATCGGAGATGCCGTTCACCATTGAGGAACCCCGGTTTTGCCGTGATTTGAGCCGGAAAGGCTTTGACAGCGGCGGCAGTCGCGTGCTGACTGACGCACCGGCTTGCCGCCGCGACTCAATTCATTCTGCGCAAAGCAATTATCAGGGGGATGTCAGCAACATGAACAAGCAGGAACTGATCAGTCAGGTCGCCGATAATTCGGGTTTGGGGAAGGGCGATGCGAGCAAGGCCGTGGAAGCGGTGTTCGATGCGATCTCGGCCTCGCTGAAGCGCGGCGACGAAGTACGCCTGGTCGGCTTCGGCACCTTCTCGGTCAGCAAGCGCAAGGCCTCCACCGGCCGCAATCCCCGCACGGGCGAGGAAATGACGATCAAGGCTTCGAACCAGCCCAAGTTCAAGGCGGGCAAGGGCCTGAAGGACTCGGTAAACTGATCTGATGGAGTGCCGCCGGTGCGGCGCTCAACCAGAAAGGCGTCTCTGGACAGCGCAGGCGGGTGGCGCTAGAGGCCCGCTTCCCGTTCCCGCCGATAGGCGAATGGGCGCGTAGCTCAGTGGTAGAGCACACCCTTCACACGGGTGGGGTCACAGGTTCAATCCCTGTCGCGCCCACCATGTTTTTCAAGGACTTACGAGTCTTTGAGGACATGGCATCCCTTTCCACCCCACTATATCCCCACTCAGTGTCGGGATAATTGCCGCTGTGCCTCCGTCCGACGCGGCGGGCGAGTGGCCCCCTTTGCGGGCCGTTTGGCCGTCAGATTTTGGCATTGCAGGGGGCCCAGCGGGGGGGGGGGAGGGTAAGATCGCATTTCCCTCGCGCCGTTAGAAATCCGCCTCTTGCGCGACATAAAAATTTTGAAAAAAGTGCCGGTCTCACGGCGTCATTCTCAAGAGAGCATCGTGAGAATTGCGGAGGAGTGCTTCCGTTATATCCAGGCGTCTGTTGCCAAGATCCCCCAAGTAGCTAAAATGGCTCATTCTTGACGGGGCAGATCATATGCAAACTATGTCCGCGAAGGACGCCAAAAACAGCTTTGGGCTGCTGCTCGACCGGGCCAGAGCGGAGCCTGTCCAAGTTGAAAAGCATGGCAGACCCGTTGTCGTCGTCGTCAGCGTCGAAGAGTTTCAGCGCCTGTCGCTTGCATCTCCCGCGCCCCTCGGACGGACCGAGGGCTGACCATCGACATGCTCGCAATTCATCCGATTATCGAGGAGTTTCCGGCAGCGGCGGACACGGGTGCCGTTAAGCGCGACCAGGCATGGCGCAGCGCGGCGTTCCCCGTAGTTGACGTTTTCGCCGGTCCCAGTGGTCTTGGCGAAGGCTTCTCCCTCAGCTCGGATGAAAAAGGGAAACCGTGTTTCAACAGCGTGGTGTCCATCGAAAGGGATATTTTCTCGCATCAGACCCTGCTGCTCCGCCACTTCATCCGTCAGTTCCCGGAAGGCGAAGCGCCGGATGAATATTACAGCTTCCTGAAGGGCGGTATCACCCGTGAGGAGATGTATCGCCTTCATCCTGCGGCACATGCTCACGCGGCTGCCTCGGCATTACGGATTTCGCTTGGACCGGAATCCCATGCGGAGGTGAAGAAAATCATCCGGGCTCGCGTTGGCGACAGTCGCCGATGGGCGCTCGTCGGAGGACCGCCCTGTCAGGCGTATTCGCTGGTCGGGCGCTCGCGGATGATGGGCCGCAAGGATTTCGCCGAGGACGAACGGCACACCCTCTATCTCGAATATCTCAGGATCATTGTCGATCATCGCCCGCCGCTGTTTGTTATGGAGAATGTGAAGGGTCTGCTTTCCGCCACCATCGACGGTAAGTCTGCGATCACCCGGATCGTGCGCGATCTCTCACATCCCGGAACCGCCATTCCCGGAACACCGGACGACCTGTCCTACAAGCTGTATTCGCTCACGGAGCAGGATATGGCGGAAGGGGATGTGGACCCGCGCCTCTTCGTGGTTCGCGCCGAGGAGTACGGCATCCCGCAGGCCCGGCACCGGATGTTCATTGTCGGCATTCGCAGCGATCTGAAAGTCCGTCCGGGATCGCTCAAAAAGATGGTCGCTCCTACCGTCCAAGAGACAATAGGATCGCTGCCTTCCATACGCAGCGGCCTCTCAAAGGCAAAGGACAGCCCGGCGGCTTGGCTGAGCGAGCTTCGGGCCATCTCGAGCATGAATGTCCGCCGCCAGCTCAACGGCGCGGTTTATGCTGGCGATGTCGCGAAGGCACTGGATTTCCGCAATCTGATCGAGGTCAGTTCGCCCTGCGCGATATCGTCATCCCGATACAGTATGCGCAAGCCTGTGCATGATGTACTGCGCAGCCTCTACGACAGTAGACTGTCGGTGCTGACGGCGCACGAGGCGCGAAGCCATATGGCCTCAGACCTGCGTCGCTATCTCTATGCCGCAACTTTTGCGGAAAAGACCGGACGCAGCCCTAAGCTGGCCGATTTTCCGACAAGCCTACTGCCCGATCACAAGAATGTTGAGGAAGGTCGGACAGGCAAAATGTTCTCTGACCGGTTCCGTGTGCAGCTCGCAGGCCATGTCTCGACGACGATCACATCCCACATCTCGAAGGACGGCCACTACTTCATCCACTATGATCCGGCTCAGTGCCGCAGCCTGACGGTGCGCGAAGCGGCTCGGCTCCAGACATTCCCGGACAACTACTTCTTCGCAGGGCCGCGCACGGAGCAGTACCATCAGGTCGGCAACGCCGTGCCGCCGCAGCTCGCGAGGCAGATTGCGGATATAGTCGCTGAAGTCCTTCATGCCGTACCGGATGACCACTGATGGCGGACACAATTTCGGCGGAGCGTCGGAGCTGGAACATGTCGCGGATCAAGGGACGCGACACCGGCCCTGAAATGCGGCTCCGTTCGCTGCTGCATCGCGCGGGCTTCCGGTTCCGTCTTCACCCGAAAGAGCTGTCCGGCAAGCCAGATATTGTGCTGCCGAAGTACCACGCTGTCATCTTTGTTCACGGCTGTTTCTGGCATCGGCATGACGGATGCCGGAATGCGACCACACCTTCCACCAGAACCGATTTCTGGCAGGCGAAATTTGATGGGAACGTGGAGAGGGATAAGCGAAACAGGGCCGCACTTGAGACAGCGGGCTGGACCGTTATCACCGTCTGGGAATGCGAACTGAAAGTTGATGCCGACCGGATCGTGCAGCAGCTCTCCACCAAAATGCGCGAGGCAGCCTGATGGCACGACCCGAACGTCTGCCACCGAGTGCGGCCTGTCTCTCAGCATCAATGCGAGATCTTGGCTATTCGCTTGAAGCAGCGGTCGCCGACCTGATCGACAACAGCATCTCCGCCGATGCGTCGAAGATCGACATTTTCTGCGAACCGTCAGCGGCGTATCCTGTGCTTGTCATCCTCGATGACGGGCGCGGAATGGACGCAGCCGAACTTCTGGCGGCTATGCGGCACGGGGCCGCGAACCCGCGCGCGGAGCGATCCCCGAAAGACCTGGGCCGGTTTGGTCTCGGCCTCAAAACTGCCTCCTTCTCTCAATGCCGTTCCCTCACGGTCGTTAGTGCGAAGCATGGCAGCCTGTCAGGGGCTGAATGGAACCTCGACGTTATTGACCAGGCAGATGACTGGATTCTCAGCATTCTCGACGAAGAGGATATCGCTGCTCTACCCTATGCGGACCACCTTGGCCCATGCGGCACTGCCGTCATCTGGCGCGAACTCGACCGGCTGCTGGAAGATGAGACCGGCAACCGGCGCGATGAGATCGTCAACGAGAAGCTGGACGTGCTGGAAAAGCATCTGGCGCTTGTGTTCCATCGTTTCCTTGCCGGTGAAATCCGGGGCCGAAGCCGTATTGCGATCACGGTCAACAGACATCCGGTGGAAGCCTTTGATCCGTTCTGCCGGAAGAACACCCACACCAGACACCTGCCGGAGGAGATCGTGCGGATCGGGTCGGCGGCGGTGCATTTGCAACCCTACATCCTGCCGCATCATTCCAACCTGACGGCCCGCGAATACGATTTCTACCAAACGCGTAGCGACTTCATCTCCAATCAGGGAGCCTACATCTACCGCAACGGCAGACTGATGGCGTGGGGCGACTGGTTTCGGCTGATTCCGAAGGGCGAAGCAACAAAGCTGGCCCGCGTCCAGATAGATTTTCCGAACAGCCTTGATGAGGCGTGGACCATCGACATCAAGAAGTCGCGATCCCGTCCGCCGCTTCCGGTGCGACAACGACTCCGACAGATCATCGCGAAGGTCTCAGGTGCAAGCACAACCGTTCACCGGGGACGCGGCCAGAAGCTGTTCCATGAAATCACCGCGCCGCTGTGGGAGCGATATGCCGATAAGACCGGCATCCGGTATGCTTTGAATAGGACACATCCGCTGGCACAGCGCCTACACGAGAAACTGGACGGCGAAGGTGTGCGTCATCTCGACCTTCTGCTGGAGTCCGTGGCTGCCTCACTGCCCATCGAGATGATTTACTCGGACTATTCGACGCATCCCCGCGACGTAAGCCAGATGCCGCCGGTCGATGATATGAAGGGCCGCCTTGACGACCTCAGACGCGCTCTGTGGGGCGACGGGCGAGGGAATGCGGATGCGTTCAGGGATATTGTCAGATCGACGCGACTCTTTGACGATCACGGGGAGATCGTCGAGAGTTACATTCAGGGGGAATTTGCTTGAGTACGCAGAGCGATAAGGAGAAGGTTGTTCTTGCTGCATTGATCGGCGCATTCGACGATCAGGACGGCCTGCCTTCACGCGACGAGATTGCGGCCAAGGCTGCCCTCCTCGCACCGCTGCTCGGTTACTCCGGCGATCTTCAGAACATTATCACTGAAGCCGAGACGGCAATTCCGTCACGCATGAACGCAGGCGTGTCACTGATCGATGTCGATGCCGCGCACGACGAGGATTGGATTCACAAACGCGAAATCGACACGACCTATGCGGATGCCTATGGCGGCTACCTGCGCAGCGAGGGCTGGAAGCCCACCGTCGTGAACACTCTCCTCAACGCTGACGGTTCAAAAATTCTCGGCCTGCTCCAAGACCCAACCAGTGAAGGCGAATGGAAGCGCCGTGGCCTCGTCATCGGCCATGTCCAGTCCGGCAAGACTGCCAACTACATGGGCGTGATCGCAAAGGCTGCCGATGCCGGGTACAAATTCATCATCGTCATTGCGGGCATTCACAACAATCTGCGCAAGCAGACCCAGCAGCGTGTTGATGAGGGGTTTGTTGGACGCTCCAGCGACCCGGAAAATCGCGTTAACATCGGTGTCGGGCTGGACAGGAACTACCCGAACCCTGTCACGCTCACGAACATAAACTCCGACTTCAACAAGCAGACTGCGAATGTCAGCGGGGCGCAACTGAACGATTTCAAAAATCCTGTCATTCTCGTCATTAAGAAGAACGTGAAGACGCTCGAAGCTCTCCACATCTGGTTGCGGGAGCTGAACGCGAAAGGGCGCGACCGAATTGCCGATGTCCCAATGCTGGTGATCGACGACGAGGCCGACAACGCATCAATCAACACGAATAAGCCGGATATCAACCCGACAGCCACCAATGCGTGGATAAGGAAGATTCTGCGGCTGTTCACCAAAAACTGCTACGTCGGATATACGGCAACGCCGTTCGCCAACATATTCATCGATCCCGACGCCTTTGATGAAAAGGCTTACGAGGAGCTGTTCCCTAAAGACTTCATTCACTCGCTGGACGCGCCGACGACCTATTTCGGGCCGGACAAGGTTTTCCTGAACGACGAGAGCAGCAGTGCGATCCTGCGGCAGATCAAGGACTGCGAGGAATACCTGCCCTTCATCCATAAAAACGGCTTTCCGGTCGCGGAACTGCCGCCCAGCCTCTATCGTGCGCTGGATCAGTTCATCGTGGCGCGAGCCATTCGCAACCTCAGAGGACAGGAGCGGAAACACTGCTCCATGCTGATCAACGTGTCTCGCTTTGTATCCGTTCAGAAGGAGGTACGGAGCTTCATCGGGCTGCGCCTCGACCGAATGCGGGAGGCCGTGAAGGCCAATCATATGATGCCGGAAGCCGCCTCATCGAAAAACGAACACATGGCACGTCTGCGTACCGCTTTTGATGCCGAGTTCGCCGCCAACGAGTTTGGCGGAAGAAATTACTCCTGGGGTGAAGTGAAAGCGGCTCTCTGGGGAGTGTTCGAAAATCTGCGCACGTTTGTGGTCAACAGCAAAAGCGACGAGGTTCTCGATTTCGCGAAGTATGAGAAGGATGACATCGGCCTGACGGCCATCGCTATCGGCGGCCTCAGCCTGTCCCGCGGCCTGACGATTGAAGGTCTGACAATCAGCTACATGTACCGCAACACCAAGATGTACGACACGCTGATGCAGATGGGGCGCTGGTTCGGCTATCGACCAGGCTATGAGGATGTCTGTCGCGTCTGGCTGCCGAATGACTCCATCAACTGGTACAAGCATATTGCACTGGCATCCGAGGAACTGCGTCAGCAGATCACGCGGATGCGTCAGGCCGACATGAGTCCAAGGGATTTCGGCCTCTACGTGAAGTCCCACCCAGACAGTCTGATGGTGACTGCCGCTAACAAGATGCGCAGTGGTGAAAAGGTCATTCTGAATCAAAATCTGACCGGCACACTCCAAGAGAGCTGGCTGCTGCCCCTCGATTCCAAGGTCAATCAGGACAACGAGGAGCTGATCGCGGAATACTGGCGCGACGGTTTTGGCGGCACAGTGGAGCCGACCGAAAAAGGATGGTTCATTCCTGACGTTGATGTCGGGAAGGTCGATGAGTTCCTGTTGCGGTTCAAGGCACACAAATCCGCACGGAAACGGAAAGCCGACGCGATTGAGTATCTGCTCAAAATCGCGCCCAAATTTCCCAGGGCTGACGTGCTGCTTATCTCGAAAGGGCCGGGTGACCCGGCAGCATATCGCCTTGGCGCCCAGGACAGGACGGCCGAGAATGATGCCACGCCTGATAAATGGCAGATTTCAGGATATCGTGTCGCCAGTCGCGGCGACGAGAAACTTGGCCTGACAGACGATCAGATTTCCGATGCCGAGAAACTGGCCGCCGAGGACGCCAAGTCCAAAAAGAAAAAGCCCTCTGACGTTCATTATCGCATGGTGCGTAAAAAGCCGTTGTTGATGATCCATGTTCTGGAGCCGACCGAAAATCCTGCATTCGCCGGTTACAGGGTTCCCGCATGGGGGCTGAGCTTCCCGGATGGCCTGTACGGAGCCGACTTCGAGATTGAAGTGATCGCCAACAAGGTCTGGATGGAAGAGATGTACGGCTTGATGGACGACGATCCGGACGCCGATGAGGACTATGACGATGAATAGGCCCGTGCCGTGGGACGCTGTTCCGACACCGGCGGCTGATCTGAGTGTTCTTCGCGTTGCGGGAACGACGGGGGTTGCCATGTTCTGGGGCCGCGATGCCGGAGCGCAGTGCCTGCTGATTATAGAGCTGGACGGCGATCACACCGCACAGTTCCGTCGTGACGTGGTTTCCCTGCACGGTATCAGCGTTGATCTTCGGAACGGCGATGGTGCCGGTCAGCAGCGGCTTGTCCTGACGGTGGCCCGGCATATCGACAGTGACCTCTTCCTTGGCCTATGTGAAACCCTCATCGGCAGCCTCAGAGATGTCGCTGACCCGGCAACGGCAATGGCTGTCGCACTTGCCCATCTTCGGCGCTGGAAAGCGTTTCTGGCAGGGCGCAACGCCCGCCTGCTCTCACCCGAAGAGGTTCGCGGCCTGTTCGGCGAACTGCACGTTCTGCGCCTTTTCTATCAGGACACTCTGGCACAGCCTGAGGCAGTCGATGCGTGGTGCGGCCCGGATGATTCCCATCAGGACTTCATTTTCGGCAACCGGGCCATTGAGGTGAAATCGCTTTCCGGTCGGGAGCGCAGCACCGTTCGCATCTCGTCCGAGGATCAGTTGGAATCGCTCGCTGACGAGTTGTTTCTTCTGACCCAGCGCCTGAGCAGTCACCCCGATGCTGACCAGGCATTGTCACTGAACGGCATGATCGGGCTGATCGACGGTGAGCTTGCGGATGCCGATGCCATCGAGCAGTTCACCGACAAACTCGCAGGCATGGGGTACGTGCCACTCGCGGAATACGATGCTCCACGCTTCATTGTGAGCGGCCTTCAGGGATACCGCGTGACCGATGGCTTTCCCCGGCTGATCCGCTCGGAGCTGCCGCCCGGCATCACCAAGGTCTCCTACGATATCATGCTGGAGGCGATAGCGCCGTTCTCCTGCGATGAAGCCGATATGTTCCGGAGGCCCTGATTGGAAACGACCGGCGAAGAGTTCTTCCATGATTTCCGTCAGGATTTGCTGGTCGGGGCCGAGGCGAACGGCAGCTTCTTGCTGGCCGAGTTCATGGATGTCGTATCCCGTGAGCTGACAGAGACGGGTTTTACGGAAGGCTTCGAGTTCGCGCACTACCGTGCGCAGCGCGGTATGCGTGTGGACGGATACTGGTTCAACGACGAAGGCGGTCTGGACCTTTTTGTGGCGGATTTCGACAGCCGCACCGAACTGGCCTCCCTCACCCGTACCGACGTTGATGCCTCGTTCAAACGTGTGGCCAACTTCTTTGATGCCAGTCTGCGTAAGAATCTGGCGGCTGACTTGGAAATCACCTCGCCGGAATACGGCCTCGCAAGGCAGATTGCGGACAGGAAATCACTGATCCGGCATCTTAACCTTATTCTCGTTTCCGAGCGAACATTGAGCGACCGGATTCAGGCGCTGCCGGATGCCGAAACAGCCGGTATCGCGACCAGCTTTCATATCTGGGATATTTCCCGCCTTCACCGCCAGCGCAATTCCCGCAGCCACAAGGAGGCCTTGGACCTCGATTTCGAAGCGATGTTCGGGACCGGCATATCCTGCCTTCCCGCCCATCTCGGGACGGATGCCTATCAGTCCTATCTCGTCGTGATGCCAGGGACGATCCTTTCGACAATATACGAGAAATTCGGCGCGAGGCTGCTGGAGCAGAATGTCCGCACGTTTCTTCAGGCCAGAGCGAAGGTCAACCAGGGTATCCGCACGACCATCATGACCGAACCGGGGATGTTCTTCGCCTATAACAACGGCATCACGGCCACAGCCCAGGGTGTGGAAACGAAGCGGACGGGGGACGGCCTCCAGATCACCCGGATCACCGACCTACAGATTGTGAATGGCGGACAGACCACCGCGTCGCTGTTCCACACCCGCCGGAAGGACAAAGCCGACCTCACGCAGATATTCGTGCAGATGAAGCTGTCCGTGATCGACAGCGAGGAGAGCGAGAAGGTGGTTCCGCGTATTTCCGAATACGCCAACACCCAGAACCGGGTCCAAGCTGCGGATTTCTTTTCAAATCATGCCTACCATATCCGCATGGAGGAGTTTTCCCGCCGCATATGGGCGCCTGCGGGCAAAGGTGCGCAGCGGGAAACGAAATGGTTCTATGAACGCGCCCGTGGTCAGTATGCGGATGCACAGGCCAAACTCACCCCTGCCGAGCAGAAACGGTTCAAGGCGGAAAATCCGAAGCCGCAGATGCTGACGAAGACGGATCTCGCAAAATTCGAGAACGTCTGGGACGACCATCCGCGGTACGTGAACCTTGGAGCCGAGAAGAACTTCGCCCGCTACGCCGCCCGGATCGGCAAGGAATGGGACAAGTCATCGGACGGCTTCAACGAAGCGTATTTCAAACGCGCCGTTGCGCGAGGAATCATATTCCGTGCGACCGAACGGGTCGTGTCAGCGCAGCCTTGGTACAACAACGGTTATCGCGCGAATATCGTCGCCTACACGCTGGCCGTTCTCAGCGAACTAACAAGGAGGCAGGAAAAAAGCCTCGATTTCCAGCGAGTCTGGAATGCGCAAGCGATAAGCCCTGTCCTCGAAAGCACCATCGCCACCGTCGCATCCCGCGTGAACGACGACCTGTTGCACCCTATGCAGGGCATTTCGAACATTTCGGAGTGGGCCAAGCGCGAAGCCTGCTGGACGCGGATGCTGGAGCATATTGACGAATTTGCCGACCTTCTGCCGGATGAGTTTGATGGCGAATGTCTGTCCCGCGACGATCATATGTCCGAGAAACGGGCTGCCCGAAATACGCAGAAGGTTGATAACGGCATTGAGGCGCAAACGAAGGTCTTCGCGATCCCCGCTCCGAAATGGATCGTGATCCACGACACTCTGGCTGCGAAACGCCTGCTGACGCCGAAAGAAATCGGCGTTCTGAAAATAGCAATGCAGATGCCGATTAAAATTCCCACCGACAAGCAGTGCGCCGTTCTTTTGGACACCATCGGCAAAGCGCGGGCAGAGGGCATTGCGATTGAATGAAATGTTGGCTGAGACAATAATATTATGAAGATGTGAAGCAGGCCATGGCAATCAGAAACACTGAGCAGGGAAACACTCCTTGGACCGATGACGAACTCCGCCGTTCGGTTGAAACTTATATCCTGCTGCTCCGCTTTCAGACTCAAGGCGCTGATACTCGTTCGGAGCCACTGGCACAGGCGCTGTTAAGCCAGAGCTTAACCCAGAGAAACAACGCAGCAATTCGATACAGAATGCGGAACATATCCGCTGTTGTTCAGGAGCTGGGCGGTCCGGTCCTCGCAGACTTCTCTCCCGCTGAAAGCGTCGGCGCAGTTGTCCGGCCAAAAATTAGAGCGATGCTACTGGAAAATGACGAATTTTCCCGCATTCTGAATCCCGGTGTTGGCCCGGAGCTTAATACAGCATCTGACGCGCGTGCTGCACTTCGCATCTTGCGCAGCCATGTTGAAGAGCTAGAGCGCGAACTTGCATGGAGGGGGCATAACGGGCCTCCCGACCAAGTTGGCGCAAATGAGAAGTTGAACCAGCTTCGCGAAACGATCGACGACATTGATGTAATCGACGCGGAACTGGAACAGCCGAACCCGGATACGCAGATTGTAAAATCGCGAACCAATAAACTCCTTATGTTCGTCGGAAAGCTGGGAGAATGGCTGGGCGCGCGAACAACGAAATTTGTCGATGCGACGTTATCGGCTGCCGGAACGGTTTTGGGTCCGATCGTGATTGCGAAGGTAACGGGGCTTCTTCCCCCATTGGCGAACGCTATCGAAGCCGTGACGAAAGCGATCACCAACTAAGTTGGTCTCGTATGCGGGCCAGCGGCAATGTTCTTGCCCGCGGCAATCGCCAGCGGCATAAAGCGCGGTGGAGCCGCCACGCACGGCTCTGGGGCTTAGTAACCCCTGATTAGGTCGGTGGGGCTGCCCGTCGCAGTCCGCACATCCTTGACCCTTATGGTCGGGGAGCCTGCGACGTATGTCCAGGGCTTCCCAGCCTAAAGGTCGTAGGGACCGTACCTAGTCCGGTTTACTAACTCCCCGATCACCAAGGATCAGGTGTGAAGTCGAAGCGGGGGCGCACCGCATCGGGCTTCCGGGGAGATCGCCGATGCCAAGAGGCACCCGGCATGTGGAAACGGGCATCTTACGTCCCGGCAAATGGGGCTATTCGCTAGAGGTGGACGGCGGGGGCGTCTGGCAACTCGACGTTCCCCGATCGGCGAGGCGTTACGTCGGTCAGCGCGTAACGGTGGAGGGTGTCCGGTCAGGCTTCGATTTGCTCGATGTTGAACGGATCGCATCCGGTAACGCTCATAGCTGCAATCGTTTTGCCGAACCGCCCAATTTGCCACTTGCAAGCCCGTACAGGGCTAAACGGGGAGGGGCCGCCATCCTAGTGCCCTGGGCGGCAATAACGCTGATAACAGCTTGTAGCTTCCTATTGATCCTTATGACCTATATAGAGTCAACAAACCTCCAGAATATCTATCTCTATATTATTTATCCTATCTCTGGATGGGAACCAATTTCATTAAAGTAACAGTCATTCATTTCCTTCCTCAGGCATCCTCCTGACCATCAACCACAACGAAGGAGTCATGGACAGGAAGGGCAACAATCCCTTTGTCTTCTAGGTTGCTGATCACGTTCAGAGCGATTTCGGAGTCTTTTCGTTGCAGCCATTTCCATGCCTCTGACTGAAACTCATGGGCAATGGGGGCATGTTTGTCTCTGAGCATTGCTACAACCGCCGCTTCCTTGACCCACGGCCTAACCCTTTCCTCTCCCGTCAGCTTAACCCGCTCGGGGCAGCCTTCTTTTGTTGTGTTGAACAAGGCTTGGGCAAACCGTTTCGTCCCCGGTCGGAAGAACTTTTCCGGCAATCGCCTTTCAAGTCGGATCGCTTCAAGCGCGTCCAGAAAATAGGCGTCCCCTTCAAAGGGCAACCCGTTCTTGTGATACAGCATCCGAATGGCGCAACTGGCGAAATCGAGTTCTACGGTAGGCTCCCCGTTGATCGTGATCAGGGGACGCAAGCCCTTGGGGAAGTTGACCCACCATGCGCCATAAAACCGCCCGCCATCCTCAAATCCGCCATTGTTGAATTGGCGGTACAGGCTCTTGTTGGTCAAGTCGGGACGTTTCAGCTTGGGTGTGCCAGCTTGCCGTTGGGCATTCATCCTAGCCGTTAGCTGGGCCGTTTCTCCCGACGACAGGGCAATGCCGATGTCCTGTTGAGCAATAAAGCCGTTGTAGGCATCAATCTTAGCCCTCCACGCGCGGGACTGATCGTCCTGTGCGAAGTCGATCAGATTCCCATCGCCGCTACTGGTCTGATAGACCCTGATCAGTCTGCCGGGGTCCAGCCGGTGAATGACGTTGCGGTCGGACAGCTTGGCATTCATGGCTGCGATCACGAACGCCTCCGTTGGGCGAAAGGTTGTCGATCCTTTCCTCCAAATGCCAGGGCTGCTTTCGATCATTCCCGCGTCGCGGAGTAGCTTGATCTCTCGGCCCATTGCCTCGCCGTTAAGCCACGGCTCCCCTCGGCCCTTGTAATCCTTCGGCCCTGTCATCACGGCAACAAGAGGCGGGGTGAACCATCGAAAGGCGCGGAAGCCGTTGACGGCCAGTTTGCGGATGAAAATGCGATGATTTTTCAGGTCATGCACTTTCCGTTTGCGATCACGGACTTCCACCGCGTCAATTGCGGCTAAAAGCATTTCCGTGAAGGCATCACCCTCAGAGCCGATGAAATCGAAATCCTCATCGAACCATTCACCCTTTGGCCGTTTGAATGGCTGGGGAACCGTGGCATTCGCTTTGGTAGCCAATGGTGCGGCAACGTCCAGCAGTGTCCCGGCGAAGCCCACGGGGGCCGGGGAGGCGGAATAGTCCGCCCCCAGCATCCTGTCGTAAAACATGGGTCGTGCCCCTTATGCTGCGATGGAAGCAACGAAGGCTTCGATCTCGCCCCGGACGTAACGGGGGCAGGTGCCGATATATCGGGCATCGACTTTGAGGGTATGCGGCAAGCCTTTGGCCCGCTTGTGCCGTTGGACCCGGACCCATGAAGTCGAGAGGTTCAGCTTGCGGGCCACGTCCTTGTCAGTGAAAAAATCAGGTTCAATTTGCATTGGCGTTCATCCTTTTTGGACGAGCAAAAGCCCCGTGCGGGGCGGGTGCCTCGAACGGAGCGTTGGCTCTAAGTCTAGCGAAAAATGGAAAGGGAAAACCCCCGATCCATACCATAATTGTATAGTAAAATGACCGATTTGTCAAGCAAAAACGTACTTATCGGCTAAGTTGGCACGTAACTTGCCGGAGTGCAGGCTGACGAATGCATTGACTCTGCTAGACTTTAGCTAGACGCCAACGTCCTCGGATGATCGGTTATGCAAAAGCCGCAGCCGCTTCCTTGTCCCCAGATCTACCGCGTAATGCTTGGCCAGCATCGCTGTCCCGCTATGCCCCAGCCTCCCCGCGATAGTGCGAGGATCAATGCCCTTGCTCATCAATATGGTGGCGTGGCTTCGGCGTAGATCGTGAAGGCGAACGTCATTCAATCCCGTTGCCTTCCACAGTGCCGCTAGGGACCGCTTGAGCGTGGTCATGGATAGCGGGAACAGTCTGTCGTCTCCGTCCATCCTTGGCAGTGCCCGCAAAGCCTCGATGATGGCCTTCATCTCAGGGGTGCAGCTTACGAAACGGGATTTGTCGCTTTTGGAGTTCAACACCTCAACGACCGTGTGTTCGGCATCGACTTCCCGGACGTTATCCCATGTCAGGGCAAGAATTTCCGCCCGCCGCATCCCGGAATTGTAGGCCCATGCGACATAGTGACGAAGCCATCCCCTGATCCGATGCGGGGTCTGCTCCCTGTTGTCCTCTTGCTCCTGTTCGATGCGTTCGCAGGTCGCCAGAATGGTTTTCCATTCCTTCTCGGTGACAAACCGCTGCCTTGCTTCAACGCCCTTGATCTTGTCGGCCCACGTCGCTGGGTTCCGGTCAATCAGCCCGTTGCGAACCGCATCGTTCAAAATGGCATTGAGGGTGTTCAACTCCCGTTGGACCGTGCCCGGTTTCAGCGTTGCCCGCTTCTTGCCAATCCACTTGTTCACATCACCGACCGTGATTGCATTTAACGCCTTCTTGCCGAAGGCTGGAATAAGCGATCGGTTCACATTGCCCTGGGTGACGCCGAAACTCTTCAACGTCGATTTCTTGCGTTCCAGCCATTCTCCGGCGTGGGTGGCAAAGGTGGGCACCTCGGTGGCCTCAAGGGGTTTGCCATGATCGGCCAGCTTCTGGAGCCTGTCCCGCTCCTCTATCAGTTCCTGCCATGTCCAAGAGGCCCGCTTGCCCTTCTTGATCTCTACAGAGCCGCCAATGGGCACCGTGCGGCCGTTGTGAACGCCACCAAGCGGCAACCTGATCTTGAGCCATACCGTGCAGCCGGTGGCACCTTTGAACAGGCCGATGCCATCGTTGTAGGCGGGGCGTTTTGTCATCACCTCGGGCAACTCAGCCTCGAAGCGATCAAATTCAGCATGCCGTCTGGGACGTCCGACAGGGCGCTTGGGTTGGGTCATGCGGGGGTTCCTTTCCTCTTGTTCTTGGCATCCCCACAAAGTCTGATAATTAGTGGGGAATGCAGTGGGGTATAGGAGTATTATACCCCAAAAAGCCCGAAAAGTCCACCCCACTAAGTCCCCACTCGCAACCGATTTAAACCCCTAAATTCGACAATAACCGCAGAAACCCGTGTGTTTGAGGAATGGCGGTTTTCCGGGAACGGCAGTAACTACAAAGGCTCTTGGGAACGGGTGCTGCTACCCTTCACACGGGTGGGGTCGCAGGTTCAATCCCTGCCGCGCCCACCATCTGAAACGGCCCGCTGGTCGCGTGATCGGCGGGCTTTTTGATGCCTTGAACTGGAAAAGGCGCGCCTGCCAGCCCGGCGCTCGGGTCAAGTGCCCCCCAAGCTAAATCCGGACAACCGTAACACTCCCGTAACAGCAGAGTCGCGGAAGTTACGCCGAACTTCCACGTACGAGTCACGCAAGCCCCCTAGCCGGGCAATGCGGCCGACGGGGATACGCCGAGTCGAACCCGCACAGTTTCGAAACCAGCAACCGGCGTCCGCCGGATGGAGATCCTATGCCCAGCTTCAAGCGCCTTAGCCTAGCCCTGATGACCAGCTGTGCAGCTCTCGCCCTGGGCGCCTGTGACGGCGCGAGCAGCGTCGCATCGCCAGGCGCGGGAACGATCGTCTTCCCAGCTCCCGCCCCGGCTGCGACTCCGACCCCCACCCCGGCAACTACCCCGACTCCGACCGCCAACTTCGCGGCGACGGCAGTCAGCGGCGTAACGGTCACCCAGGACGAGCAGCTCGCCGTATTCAATGCGGGCGCGGGCAACACGCTGAACGGCTCGGCTCCGCTCAACGGGTTCGCGCCCCAGGGCGGGGCGGCCACGCTGGCGCCGTTCAACGCCGCGACGCTTTCGAGCTTCTTCGTTTCGACCGGATTCGTCGGCGCGGTGGCGAATGCCAGCGACACTTCGTTCCGCGACTGGACTTGCAGCTCCTCGACGCTGAACTTCACGCCGACGGGCGCGATCCCGGCGGCGAACAACTGCGTCACTTCGCTCACCCGCACTGCCGCCGCTCCCGCGGCAACCGCCTGTGCCGCCGGCACCGTGGATGCCGGAACCAACAACAATTACCGGCTGTGCCGCCTGCCCGCCATCGTTGCGGGGACGCTGAACCTGCCGCGTGTGGATGGCGTCGCCTATCAGATCAACGGCCGCGTCGATGTCGGCGTCGATCTGGGCATCGGCGGAGCGGCCGCCGGTGGCGCCTCCGCCACGCTCAACATCGATCCAGGCGTGATCGTGGTCGCGAATGCGAACGACGCCGCCAACGACTTCCTGGTCGTCAATCGCGGATCGCGGATGAACGCGATCGGCACTGTCGCCCTCCCCATCATCTTCACCTCGCAACAGAACCTCAATCCCGCCGGCACCAGCGACGCTACGCAAGGGCAGTGGGGCGGCGTCATCATGGCCGGCCGCGCGCCGATCGCCAATTGCATCAGCGGCGTGAACGACGCCGCGGGCTCGAGCACGACCTGTGAACAGGTGGTCGAGGGCACCGGCAACGCGCTTTATGGCGGCGCAGCCCCGGCCGACAGCAGCGGCACGGTTCAATACGTGCAAATCCGATACTCGGGCATCGAGATCACCCCGGGCAACGAATTGCAGGGCCTGACGCTAGGCGGCACGGGTTCGGGCACCACCATCGATCACGTCCAGGTGCACAACAGCTCGGACGATGGCATCGAAGTGTTCGGCGGCACCACCAACATGCGCTACCTGGCGATCACCGGCGCCGATGACGACGGCCTCGATCTCGACGCCGGCTATCGCGGCTTCGTGCAGTTCCTGATCACCGCGCAAAAGACGATCGGAGCGACCAGCGACTCGTTCTCGATGGAGATCGATTCGAACGGGAACGAAGACCTGTTGCCGCGTACCTTCGGCCGCCTCGCCAACTTCACCCTGATCCAGACGACGGCGAGCGCTCCTGCGGCAATCCGCCTGCGTGGTGGCGCCGACTTCACCTTCGTGAACGGTATCGTCCGCGCGGTCGGCCCGTGCATCAATCTGGTCGCGGGTATCGACGCGGGTGGCGGAAAATCGACGATCCGCCCGTCCAATGCCGGGCTTCAGGACGTAGGGCCGCCGCTGTTCAACTCAGTCTATCTGGCTTGCAACGGCGCGTAACAGCCCAACCAGCCGAGCAAGGACGCGCCGGGGCGGCGGAGCAATCCGCGGCCCCGGTGCTTCGCAAAACCAGCCTCCGGATCGGACAAGCCGCATGACGACGAAAATCACTCTCGCCACCCTTCTGGTCGCCACCACGCAGCTAGTGTGCCCGGCAGCGCTGGCTCAAGTTGCGGGGCAGACGCCTCCCGCGACCGCGCCGGCTGATCCAGCCGTCGCGCCTGCGCAGGATGCTGGGCAAGACCCTGAAGTCTCGGCCCCGGGATTCGATGCAGATGCCGGCGAAGAGATCGTCGTCACCGGGCGCAACATTCCCAATGTGGTGCGCGCTACGGCGCAGGTCGTATCAGTGCTTTCGACGGAAGACATCGCGCGGACGGGAGAGGGCGATATTGCCGGAGCGCTTTCCCGCGTCACCGGCCTCAGCGTGGTCGGCAACGGCTTCGTGTTCGTCCGCGGCCTCGGTGACCGCTATTCCTCCTCGCTGCTCAACGGCTCTCCGCTGCCGAGCCCCGAGCCGCTGCGCCGCACGGTGCCGCTCGATATCTTTCCGACCAGCATCGTCGGCAGCGCGCTCGTCCAGAAGACGTATTCGGCCAATTATCCCGGCGAGTTCGGCGGCGGCGTGATCAATCTGACCACGCGCGCCGTGCCCCAGGAGAGCTTCCTCCAGGTTGGCGGCTCGCTCATGTTTGACAGCACGACGACCGACCAGTTCGGCTATGTCTATGATGGCGGGCGGCTTGACTCGCTCGGCTACGACACGGGCGAGCGGGATGTGCCCGGCTTCATTCGGGCTGAGGGGCTGACGTCGAGCGTGTTCTTCTCGGGCCAGGTCGCGCAACTGACCAATGCCGAGACGACATTGCTTCAGCAAAATGATCACATCCCGGTGAATTGGAACGGGGAGATGAGCGCCGGCCATTCGTTCGATGTGGGCGGTGTGCGCCTGGGCCTGATCGCCTCGGCCAGCATGGGCAACAGCTTCCGCACGCGCGACGCCATTCAGCAGGACACAACCGATCCGACGGGCGCGGTGCGCAGCGATTTCAGGACCGTGCTGACCGACAACCGGATCGTGGCCAATGGACTGCTCGGCTTTGGCGCGGAATTCGGCGAACACCGCATCCGCTGGACCAATCTGTATATCCACGACACGCTGAAGCAGGCGCGCCTGGGAACCGCCACCGTTTATCCGAACAGCAGCGGCAATCAGGTGCTCCAGCAAAACACCAACTGGTTCGAGCGGCAGCTGATCGACACCCAGCTTACGGGCGAATTCAAGTTTGGCGGCCTGTCGCTCGACATGCGCGGGAGCTATGCCAACACGCGGCGCAACGCGCCCTATGAGCGCTTCTTCAGCTATCGCTTCGATCCGGTGCGCCAGGCCTATGTCAACAGCCTCAACGGGCTCGGCGAATCGGCCACCGTGGCCTTCAGCGAGCTGGACGAGAACCTGTGGAGCGGCCAGGCGGACCTGGGCTATCGGCTGCCATTCTTCTCGCGCCCGGTGACGCTATCGGGTGGCTATTTCTACAGCGACTCGCAGCGTAGCTCGACGCGCTTCGATTTCCGCTATCGATCGTTCAACGGGGGAAGCATTCCTTCCCCGGCGAGCTATCTCCGACCCGATTTCCTCCTCTCGACCGACTCGATCATGAGCGCCTGCTTCAACCCGACCACGGTTGCCGCCGAGGCGGGCTGCATCCGCCTGTTCAACCTGTCGAACGCGCAGGGAGCCGCACAATATGACGCCAGTTTGAAGATCCACGCGGGCTATGCTCAGCTCGAAGGAGAGCTGGCCGAGGGGCTGCGCGCCACGGCGGGCGTGCGGTACGAAAAGGCCGATGAGCGCGTGACCACCAACAGCGCGACCTTTGCCGGCACGCGCCTGAACAATGCCTATTGGCTGCCCGCGGCGACCGTGACCTGGAATTTCGCGCCGGACATGCAGGCGCGTCTGCACGGATCGAAGACGATCGCGCGCCCGCAGTTCCGCGAGCTGGCCCCGCAGGTCTATCGTGATTTCGAATCGGACCGCCTGTTCTTCGGCAATCCCGAGTTGATCGACTCCAAGCTTCTCAATTTCGAGGGCCGGTTCGAGTGGTTCTTCGCCCGCGATCAGCGGATCACCGCCGCCGGCTTCTACAAGAAGATCGACAACCCCACCGAGCAGGTGGCGTTCTTCCCGACCGCCGATTCCAGCCTGCAAACGGGCTTTTCCTATGCGCCCAGCGCCACATTGTGGGGGGGCGAGATCGAGGCGCAGAAATATTTCCCGCTGGAGAGCTGGGGCGGCTTCTTCACCAGCCGCCGGCTGATGCTGGTCGCCAACTACACTTATACCAAGTCGAGCATCCAATCCGGATCGGAGCTGGTGCCGAGCCCCATCCAGAATGGCAGCGGCGTGGCGGTGCTGGTGCCTTCCAGCCAGTTGTTCCGCGACGGCGCGCCGCTGACGGGGCAATCGGACCATCTGGTGAACCTGCAATTCGGGATCGAGGATACCGACAGCCTCTCGCAGCTCACTGCGCTGTTCACTTACGCCAGCAACCGCGTCACCAATCGCGGTGCGAACCTCCTGCCCGATATCGTCGAGCGGCCGGGCATCCGGCTCGATCTGGTGGCACGGCAGGGCGTGAAACTGGCCGGTCTGGAATTCGAACTGAAATTGGAGGCGCGCAACCTGACCGGTACGCGTTACCGCGAATATCAGCAGTTTGACGGCAGCGCGGTCGAGATCAACAGCTATCGCCTGGGCCGCACGGTCTCGCTGGGGGTGAGCGCGAAGTTCTGATCAGCCCCAGGGCCGCTCACGGAACCATTGGGTGATCACGTATTTCAGGCCCGCCCGGACCTTCATCGCGTGGTGGAGAGTCGAGGGGTTCGGCGTGCCGTTCACCCGCAGGTTGTTCCAGACGATCAGCTTGCCGGTCTCGGGAGTCACCAGCTTGTCGATCGCCTTGAAGCGGGTGACGCCGCCGGCCTCGACTTCGTTGAGATAGAGCATCGCGGTCCAAGTGCGCTGGCCCGCCACGCTGCAATATCGGGCGAAGTCGGCGCCCGTGGGCTCGAAATAATCAGTGTGCGCCTTGAATTCCTGGCCGATTTCATAGCGCTGGCCCTGCATCGGCTCGCCATGCGCGGGATCGAGCCCGGTCAGCGCGATGATCCGGCGCTTGAGCTCCATCACCATCGGGTCGTTCGCGGCCAGATCGCATGTCTCGCTGGTTCGGAAGGCATAGTCGCCGTTGGCGTCGGCGATCGTGGAGGGGCGGCGCTCGGCGTCGATCTTGATCATCAGGAGCTGGCAGAGCTCCGGCTCGAGGAAGTTCTTCGCAATGAACATCTCGACCTTGGGGTTCGGCACGCGCTGAACGCCGGGCTGACGCATGATGTGCGCGGCGACGGGGCTGGGGCCGGTTACCGGGCCGGAATCGAAGGTCACGGTGACGTTCTGCATGGCCGTTCATTGCCAAAGAAGCGACGCCGACGCCATAGTGCCGGAGGCCCGCCGCAACTATCTTGCGCTCCGCAATCAGCCCCGCTAAGCGCCCAACCTTCGTGGCGATCGTAGTTCAATTGGTTAGAGCACCGGCTTGTGATGCCGGAAGTTGCGGGTTCAAGTCCCGTCGGTCGCCCCAGGATTTTTGATCGGCTCACGCCGATGGACGTGCGGCCCCCGCAGGAACAAGAAATGATCACCGACTGGGGCTTCCCCGATTTCGACGACCATGAGGGCGTGCACCTCTTCAGCGACCGCGATTCCGGGCTTAGCGCAATCATCGCGATCCACTCGACCAAATTGGGGCCGGGCGCGGGCGGGGTGCGCTTCTGGCATTATGCCGATCACCGCGCCGCGATCACCGATGCGCTGCGCCTCTCGCGCGGGATGAGCTACAAGAACGCGATGGCCGGCCTGCCGATGGGTGGGGGCAAGGGCGTGATCCTGGCCGACAAGCCGGGCGCCGAAGTATCCACTACGCAGCTTGAAGCATTTGGCCGGGCGATCGAATCGCTGGGCGGGCGCTACGTGACCGCCGAGGATGTCGGCATGTCCGAAGAGCGGATGAAGACCGTTGCAACGCAGACGAGGCATGTTTCGGGGCTTCCCGTGGCGGCGGGCAGCGCGGGCGGCGATCCGGGGCCGGTAACGGCGCGCGGCGTCTATCTGGGCGTCAAGGCGGCGGCAAAGCGCGGGCTGGGCGCGGATTCGATGGCCGGCGTGCGCGTGGCGATCCAGGGCGTCGGCTCGGTCGGCGGCGGGCTGGCCCGGTTGCTCGCGGCGGACGGCGCTAAACTGACCTTGGCCGACGTCAATGCCGAGCGCGCCAAGTCGCTGGCGGCCGAGCTGGGCGGAGAGGCGGTCGATGCCGATGCGATCCTGAGCCTCGACGCCGATCTGTTCAGCCCCAACGCACTGGGCGCGATCCTGACCGAGCAATCGATCGCGACGCTGAAGGCCAAGGTCGTCGCCGGCGGCGCGAACAACCAGCTGGCGACGCGCCAGGACGGGCACCGACTCCACGATGCCGGCGTGCTCTATGCGCCCGATTACGTGATCAACGCGGGCGGCATCATCAATGTCGGCCTGGAATATCTGGGGCTGGGCGACCGCAGCGAAGTCGACGCCCGCGTCGAGCGCATTCCGACCCGGCTGATCCAGGTCTGGGATGAAAGCGACCGCACCGGCGACCCCGAAAGCGAAGTCGCGGACCGGATCGCGCAGGAACTGATCGGGCGCTGATTCTCACGCGGTTGTAGGACAGGGAACGCCCGGCCAAGCTAATATTGGTTCGGCGCGACCTTGTTTGCCACGAGGTCGAGCACGTCGCCCCGGTCGTAGCCGAGCACGCCGGGGATCGGTGCGAGGCGGTTGATGTTGAACGAAAATCCCGCGACGAACTTGCCAACCGCGCGATAATCGGCGGGAGTGATCGGCTTGCCGGTGAGCAGAGCCGGCACCGGGGCCGACGGCGTCGCCGGGCGGATCGCGGCGGCCCAGGTGACGATATGGCCGTTCATGCTGGGCCCGAAACCGGTTTCGGCGGCAAGCTCAGGCACGTCCGACTTGGTCGCCGCGGCGGCCACGAACAGCGTGCCGAGATCGGCGATCTTGCCGGGCTCGGCAGTGAAGGAGACCGTGCCGAGGCAGAGGCAGGTCTGGAAGACCTGGCCGAAGCCGAGGCCGTAGATCACATAATTGCCGGGAACCGCCTCGATCAGAAGCGTCTTGAGCTTGCCGGCCTTTTCGAGCGCGCGGCCCATGTCGACGGTCTGCGCGTTCTGGATCTTGTCATAGACGAAGTTGAAATTGTCCAGCGTGGGTATGGGAGGGGCCGGCTTTCCAGCGGCAATGGCTTCGGCGCGCTTCTTGAGCAAGGCGGGCTCGGCCTTGGCGAAGGCTGCGCGCTTCGCAGCGTCATAGGCCTGCATCTCGTCCGGGGTCGGGATACGCAGGAAAACGGGGCTTACGCCGAAATCCGAGCGGAAGAGGAAATAGGCGCGGTCGGCACGAAGCGTCACGGGCTTGCCGCCGCGAATCTCCACCAGTTTCTCGGTTTGTGCGAGGGCAGGGGCCGCGAGCGGCGCAAGCGCGAGGGACAAGGCGAGCAGATGCTTCTTCACTTGCCGGGCACCTTTCCGCCGAAACCGGGGCCGGAGGCGATCCTGGCCTGGACGGCGATCGACTGATCCTGGGGGAGATTGGTCACATTCTCCCATATCTCCTCCGCGACACCGTAGCGCGTGTATCCCCGCGTCTCCATGCATCGGCGCATCTTGGCCTGATAGTCGCGCCGGACAAGCGTTCCCTCGACCATCGCCAGCATCAGTGAGCCGACCAGTCCGTAGGGGTTGGGATTGTTCTCCGCCTTCACGCCGGTCCGGCTTTCCCAGGGGACGAAACGGCCGAGCTTGACCGAGCCCCAGTCATTGGGCGTCAAAAAACGGAAGCAATCGGCGAAATCGGCATGCGCCTCGGCGAAGCTGACGCCTTCGCGCTGGAAGAAAAAATACTTCCAGCCATTGGCTATGACTTGAGGCGCTGACGAACCGGAAAGGTCGGGGATAGCGACCGTTGCCGGATCGGGCGCCGTCTGCGCGAACGCGGTAGAGTGCAAGCCAGCCGCGAGCAGCGCGGCGAACGCAAGGATACGCATGATTCCCTCTCAATTGCAGCGAAGCTAAGAGGAGAAATGCTGTCCGTCCAGCAGGTTAATGCAATGATGGATTCCCCCGGAAAAGACAGCTAACCCGCACGCGTGCCCGCCCTCCACGCCTTCGCCAACCCCGCGCGTTTCCTGAAGATCGCCAAGCCGCTGACGCCGGTGCTCTTCTGGCTTGGCGCGGCGCTGGCCTTGTTCGGCGCTTTTGCGGGGCTGAGGCTCACGCCGCCGGATTATCTCCAGAAGGAGAGCGTGCGCATCCTCTATGTCCATGTGCCGTCGGCGTGGCTGGGTATGGGGGGCTGGACGGGGCTGGCGGCGGCAAGCCTGGCGTATCTGGTCTGGCGGCATCCGCTGGCGAACTTCGCGGCGCGCGCGATTGCCCCCGCAGGGGCGGTATTTGCCGCAATCTGCCTGATCACGGGATCGATCTGGGGGCGTCCAACCTGGGGAACCTGGTGGGAATGGGACGGGCGGCTGACTTCGATGCTGCTGCTCTTTTTCATCTACGTAGCCTATATCGCGCTGGCACGCGCCGATGCGGAACGCGGTGGGGATGGCCGGGTGCCCGCCCTGTTCGGGGTGGCGGGGAGCGTGCTGCTGCCGATCATTCGCTATTCGGTGGTGTGGTGGAACACGCTGCACCAAGGGCAGAGCATCGGGCTGACCAGCTCTTCGATCGATAATTCAATGCTCTGGCCGTTATTTTTCACGCTCGGCGGCTTCACGCTGCTGTTCGGCGGGATCGTGCTGATGCGGATGCGGGCGATGCTTGCCGCGCAAAAGGTGGAAGCGCGAATGCGGCGGATGGCTTCGCAATGAACCATTGGGCGTTCGTGATCGCGGCCTATGCCGTCACGCTGGCAGGGACGGGCGGGCTGGCGCTCGCCAGCTATCTGGCGATGCGCAAGGCCGAAGCGGTTGCCGATGCGATGAAGGCCGGCAAGTGACAGCCGTTGTCGATACCAGCATTCCCCTCCCTGGAAGGGAGGGGTTAGGGGTGGGTGGATGCACGCGATACGGTGCCCCACCGCGCTCGGCATCGGTACGCCAGGACGCGACCTACCCCCAGCCCCTCCCTTCCAGGGAGGGGAGCATTTAATGAAGCCGAAGCATCAACGGCTCGTGCTGGGCCTGCTCGCGATTGCCGCGGTGCTCGGCGCGAGCGGACTCGCGCTCTCCGCGCTCGAGGACCAGGCTTCATTTTTCTACGCGCCCGGGGACGTGGCCGGAAAGCCCACGCCCATCGGCAAGCATGTGCGGCTTGGCGGGATGGTCCAGAAAGGATCGATCCAGCGCAAGGCCGATGGGGTTTCGATCCGCTTCGTGGTGGGCGACGGCGTGGCGACGGTGCCGGTGGCGTTTCGCGGAGTGACGCCCGATCTGTTCAAGGAAGAATCGGGAGTGGTGGCCGAGGGGCAGTTCCAGCCCGATGGCAGCTTCGTCGCGGACAACCTCCTCGCCAAGCATGACGAGCGTTATATGCCGCCGCAGCTCAGCGGCAACCAGCACGTTTCGAAGTCGATCGAGCCATGATCGCCGAAGCTGGGCTGGCGGCATTGTGGCTCGCGGCGGCGTTTGCGCTGGTGCAGCTGGCGTTGGGATGGGGGGCGGCGCGCTCGGCCCCACAATCCGCTCAGCCTGAGCTTGTCGAAGGCCCTTCGACAAGCTCAGGGCGAGCGGATCAAGGGTTGATGGCCGCGCTGCGCCGGGTCGCGCTGGTGCAAGGGCTGCTTGCGATGGCGGCATTCGCTCTGCTGATCGCATTGTTCGTGAACTCCGACATGTCGGTACTGCTGGTGGCGACCAACAGCCACTCGGCAAAGCCGCTGATGTACAAGATCGCGGGAGCATGGGGGAACCATGAGGGCTCGATGCTGCTCTGGGTGACCGTGCTGGCGATGGCCGGGGCGGGAGTGGCGCTGTTCGAGCGGCGGCTGGCGGCGAGGACGCTGGCGGCGACGCTGGGCGCGCAGGCGTTCATCGGGCTCGGCTTCTATGCCTTCCTCGCCTTTGCCTCGAACCCGTTCGCGCGGCTCAACCCGGCAGCGTCGGACGGGCAGGGGCTCAATCCGCTGCTCCAGGACCCCGGCCTCGCCTTCCACCCGCCGACGCTTTATTTCGGATATGTCGGGCTTTCGATCGCATTCAGCTTCGCCGTGGGCGCACTGCTGATGCGCGACGTTGGGCCGGCATTTGCACGGGCGATGCGGCCCTGGGTGCTGGCGGCGTGGATTTTCCTGACGATTGGGATCACGGCGGGCTCGTATTGGGCCTATTATGAGCTCGGCTGGGGCGGCTGGTGGTTCTGGGATCCAGTGGAGAACGCATCGCTGATGCCGTGGCTGGCGGCGACCGCCCTGCTCCATTCGGTGACCGTGCTGGCGACGCGCGACGGGCTGCGCGCCTGGACGCTGATGCTGGCGCTGGTGGCGTTCGCGATGTCGATGATCGGGACGTTCCTGGTGCGATCGGGAATATTGGTGAGCGTTCACGCCTTTGCAGTGGACCCGACTCGCGGGACCTTTATCCTTGCGCTGCTCGGCATCTATATCGGCGGCGCGCTGGCGCTGTTCGGAGCGCGGGTGGGGACGATAACGCAGGGATCGACTTTCCGCCTGGTCAGCCGCGAAGGCGCGCTGGTGCTCAACAATCTGCTGCTGACGGTGATCCTGGGGCTCGTCTTCATCGGCACGCTGTATCCATTGGTGGCGCAGGCGATGGGCGTGCAGCTTTCGATAGGTGCGCCGTTTTTCGACAAGACGATCGCGCCGATCGCTTTGGTGCTGGTGCTGGCGACAGCCGCAGGGCCGTTGCTCAACTGGCGGCGCGACGTGCTGAATACGCTGGCCGGCAAGCTGGTGTGGCCGGTGGGGATTGCCGGGCTGGCCTTTGCGCTGCTGTTCATGATGAGCACCGGCGCGCCGGTTGTGCCGCTGATCGGAATCGCCTTTGCGGTGTTTCTTGGCGTCGCGAGCGTGCTGCCGCTGGTCCGCCGTAAGCTCCGCCGGACGCCGTTGCACATCTGGGGCATGGTGATCGCGCATCTGGGCGTGGCGGTGAGCATCGCGGGGATGGGGGCTGACAGTGCGTTCAAGACCGAGCGGCTGACCGCCATTGCCGTGGGACAGAACACGACGGTGGGGCCCTTTCGCATCGAGCTGGCCGAGGTGCGGCCGGCGATCGGGCCTAACTGGTCCGCAGTGGAGGCGCGGCTGAAAGTCACTAGCGAGGGCGGCGCGCCGTTCGAGCTTTTCCCTCAGCAGCGGTTCTTCAGCGCCCCGCCGACCAACACCAGCGAAGCGGCGATCACGACCATGCCCGGCGGGCAGCTTTACACCGTGCTGGGCGCGGGCGACGGCGCCAATGCGGAAGGGGGGGCGCGCTGGCAGCTGCGGCTGTGGTGGAAGCCCTTCGTGACGCTGATCTGGCTGGGGGGCGGACTGATCGCGCTCGGCGGGCTGCTGGCGCTGATCGGGCGGGTGCGGCGCGAGCGCCGCGCGGCTGACGAAGAGGCATATGCATGAAGCGGGTGCTGATCTGGCTGCCGCTGGCGCTGTTCGCGGGCGTACTGGCGCTGGTGGCGAGCGGGCTGATCAAGCCGGGCGACCGGACGATACGCTCGGCGCTGATCGACAAGCCGCTGCCGGGTATCGAGCTGCCGCCGTTGGTGGCCGGCAAGGAGGGGATAAGGGGTGGCGTGACCGGAAAGCCGCGGCTGATCAACGTGTTCGCCAGTTGGTGCCTGCCTTGCATCGCGGAGGCCAGGCAATTGATGAAGCTCCGCGAAATGGGCGTGGAGATCGACGGCATTGCGACCGCCGACACGCCTGAGGCGATGGCGGCGTTCCTCCAGGCCAATGGCGATCCCTATGCGCGCATTGGCGACGATCGGAATCGCAAGGTGCAGTTTTCGCTGGGTTCTGCAGGCGTGCCCGAAACCTTCGTGATCGATGCGCGGGGGCGGATCATCAAGCAGCATATCGGCGATATCCGCGAAGAGCATCTGCCCGAATTGCTGGCGGCGCTGGAAGCGGGGAAGTGAAGCGGCTGCTCGCCCTTGCCCTCGTGATGGCCGCCCCGGCACTTGCGGATTCCAGCCTGTCGCCGCCCAAGCTGGCTTACACCCAGCTCGCCGATCCCGCCAAGGAAGCCAAGGCCAAGGCGCTGATGGAAAAGCTCCGCTGCCTGGTCTGCCAGGGACAGTCGATCGCGGACTCGGACGCCGAAATGGCGGGCGACATGCGTGCGATGGTTCGCCAACGGATCGAAGCCGGGGAAACGCCCGATCAGGTCCAGAAATGGCTGATCCAGCGCTATGGCGATTATGTGAGCTATGATCCGCCGCTGAGCTGGGTCACCGCGCCCTTGTGGATTGCGCCGCTGTTGCTGCTCGGGCTCGGGCTGCTGCTGTCACGCGGCGTATTCCGGAGGCGCAAGGCATGATGGGCTGGGCGATGCTCGGCGTGATGGCGCTGCTGGCCGCCGGGGTGCTGGCGGTCTCGCGCTTTCCGCGGCGGATGTGGACCGTCGCGGCGACCGCGCTGATGTTCGGCGCGGCGGGCTATGCCTGGCAGGGGAGCCCGACGCTGGCGGGCCAGCCGGTTTCGACCGAGGACCGCGCGGGCGAAGTCGATCCGAACCTGGTCGCGCTGCGCGAGGCGATGTTCGGCAAGTATGGCACCCCTGTCTTCGCCTACGCGACCGCCGCAGAAACGATGGTCCGCTCGGGAAGGGCCGATCTGGCGACGGCGGTGTGGCTGGGCGCCACGCGCAAATATCCCGGGGATGCGAGCCTGTGGACCGGGCTTGGGCTGGCGCTTGCCGAGAACGACGGCAATCAGGTGTCGCCGGCGGCGAAACTCGCGTTCGAGAAGGCGCTGGCGCTGGCGCCCACGCATCCGGGGCCGCGCTTCTTTTATGGGATGGCGCTGGTCCGCCAGGGCAAATTCGCCGAGGCGCGGCCTTATTGGGCCAAGGCGGTGGAGCTTGCCCCCGCCACTATATCGTATCGCGACGAGCTGCGCGTGCGGCTGTTTTTGCTCGACCGGTTGCTGGCTTCGCAGCAGGGGCAAGCCCTTCCGTGAGCGCTTGCTCCCTCCCTGAAAGGGAGGGGAAGCTGATCAGTTCCAAGCCTCGAAGGGGAGGTCTAGTGCTTCGGCGACGGCCTGGTGGCGGATCCTGCCGCCCGAGACGTTGAGGCCCATCGCGAGGTGCCTGTCCGCGCGCATCGCGCTTTCCGCACCCATATTGGCGAGACGCAGCACGAACGGAAGCGTCGCATTGTTGAGGGCGAAGGCCGAAGTGCGCGCGACCGCGCCGGGCATGTTGGCCACGCAATAATGGATGATCCCATCGACTTCATAGACGGGATCGTCATGCGTGGTCGCGTGGCTGGTTTCGAAGCAGCCGCCCTGATCGATCGCGATATCGACCAGCACCGAGCCGCGCATCATCGTCTTGAGCATGTCGCGAGTGACGAGCTTGGGCGCGGCCGCGCCGGGGACCAGCACCGCGCCGATCACGACCTGCGAGCGCGCCACTGCCTCCGCGATCGCCGCTTTGGACGCATAGGCGGTCTTGATCTGGCTACCGAAATGCATGTCGAGCTCGGCGAGGCGTTCGTTGCTGATGTCGTAGATCGTCACATCCGCCCGCTGGCCGACCGCCATCTGCGCGGCGTTGATGCCTGACACGCCGCCGCCGAGGATCGCGACCTTGCACGGCGCGACCCCTGGGACGCCGCCGAGCAATTCGCCGCGGCCGCCCTGCTCCTTTTCGAGGTAATGCGCGCCGACCTGGATCGACATCCGGCCCGCGACTTCGCTCATCGGCTTGAGCAGGGGCAGGGCCCCCGAGTTCGAAGTGACGGTCTCGTAGGCGATGCACGTCGCGCCCGATGCCATCAGGCCCTCCGCCTGGGGCTTGTCGGCGGCGAGGTGGAGATAGGTGAAGAGCAGGTGGCGCGATTCGAGCATCGCGATCTCGCCGGCTTGCGGCTCCTTGACCTTCACGATCATGTCCGAGCCGGCGAAAACCGCCGCCGCATCCGGCGCGATCGCCGCGCCCACCCTGGTATAGGCCGCATCGTCGAAATCGATGCCCATCCCCGCCCTGGTTTCGACGATCACTTCATGCCCGGCGGCGACGAGCTCGGCGACGGAGGCCGGGGTGAGCCCGACGCGATATTCGTGATTCTTGATTTCCTTGGGGACGCCAACGCGCATCTCGTCTCTCCTAGATTTGTGGAACGGAGGATATCAGAAGGGTCAACGCGAATCCCTGCAAAGTCGGCCCCGAGATTTTTTCGGCGCGCATGATTATGTGCACATCGGGCGCAAATTGGACTATTCATGCATTATGGACAGGATCGACGCGGCTATTCTCAAGCAGCTTGCCGCCGACGCGCGCGCCCCGGTTAGCCAGGTCGCCGGCGAAGTTGGGCTATCGCAATCGGCGTGCACTCGGCGCATCCAGGGACTGGAGGCTTCGGGGCATATATTGGGCTATGGTGCCCGCTTGGGCCATCGCCGGCTGGGATTCCGGATCACCGCCCTGGTGGACATCACGCTCGGCACACAGATCGAGGAGGACCTAGCCCGCTTCGAAGCTGCTGTCTCGGCGATCGACGGCGTGGTGGAGTGTGCGCTGGTATCGGGCGGGCAGGATTACCGGCTCAAGATCCTCGCGCGCGACCTGGACGATTACGAGCGGCTGCACCGCGAGCATCTGGGGCGGCTGCCCGGGGTGGTGACGATCAATTCGAGCTTCGTATTGCGCGCCGTGCCCACTCGCAGCGAGGCCGATGCGCTCTTCGTCGCGTCGCGCTGACACGGAACCCTCGGCCAGCCTCGCGCGTCTCCCCGTTCCGGCACCGGAATGGCCCGTTGCTAGGTCATGTTGCAAATGCTAACTGCCCGGGTTCCAATGCCAAGCGAGAACCCAAGGTCGCCATGACCAGGCCAAATATCTTCTCCGCAGCGCGACAGCCCCAGTGACAGCCGCCAACACCGAACCAGCGGACCCCGCGGTTCACCAGGACGATGCCGGACAGTGGCATCTGCCGAAAGGCAGCCTTCACGCGCTGGCGCTGGGCGCGGTGGGCGTGGTCTATGGCGATATCGGGACTTCACCGCTTTATGCGATGAAGGAAACCTTTGTCGGGCATCACGAGCTGGCGGTCGATCTCGTCCATATCTATGGCGTGGTCAGCCTGATGTTCTGGTCGCTGCTGATCATCGTCACGGGCAAATATATCTTCCTGACGATGCGCGCGGATAACAAGGGCGAGGGCGGCAGCCTGGCCCTGCTCGCCCTGATCCAGCGCAAGACCGGGGCAGGGCCTGGACGCTGGAGCCACGGGCTGGTGATGCTCGGGGTGCTGGCGACCGCATTGTTCTTCGGCGATTGCATGATCACGCCGGCGATTTCGGTGCTGTCGGCGGTCGAGGGGCTTGTCGTCGTGCAGGCGGGCTTCGCGCCCTATGTGCTGCCGATCGCGGCCGCGATCCTGATAGGCCTGTTCGTTATCCAGGCGCGCGGCACGGATATCCTGGGCCGGTTCTTCGGGCCGATCATGCTCGTCTATTTCCTGACGCTCGGGGTGCTCGGATTCATCAGCATCCTAGAGCGGCCGGATGTTCTCCAGGCGTTCAATCCGATCTGGGGCTTCCGGTTCTTCGAGGCGGACCCCTATCGCGCATTCCTAGCGCTCGGCTCGGTCGTGCTCGCATTGACCGGCGCCGAGGCGCTGTATGCGGACATGGGCCATTTCGGGCGCAAGCCCATCCAGGTGGCGTGGCTTGCATTGGTATTCCCGGCGCTCATGCTCAATTATCTGGGGCAGGGCGCATTGATGCTGCGCGATCCCTCTGCCGCGGCGAACCCCTTCTTCCTGCTCGCCAGCGAAGAGTGGCGGCTGCCGCTCGTCATCCTGGCCACGCTGGCGACGATTATCGCCAGCCAGGCAGTGATCACCGGGGCGTTCTCGGTCTGCCAGCAAGCCGTCCAGCTCGGCCTGATGCCGCGCCTGCGGATCAATCACACTTCGGCATCGGCGCACGGCCAGATTTATCTGCCTTCGGTGAATTGGGCGCTGATGGTGATGGTTTTGCTGCTGGTCTTCATGTTCCGCGAATCTTCGAACCTCGCGGCCGCCTATGGCATCGCGGTGACCGGCACGATGTTTATCACCACTTGCATGCTGCTCGTGCTGGTGCGCCGCGTCTGGCATTGGCCGCGCACGCTTTCGGTGGCCGTGGTGCTCGTCTTCTTCGCTTTTGACGGCGCCTATTTCGCATCGAACGTGACCAAGATACCCGATGGCGGCTGGTTCCCGCTGGCAGTCGGGCTGGTTGCGTTCACGCTGCTTACGACCTGGGCGAAGGGCCGGCAGCTGATGATCGCGCGGCTGCGCGAAAGCGCGATGCCGGTGAAGATCTTCATTGAATCCGCGGCAAGCGCTGCCTCAAGGGTGCCGGGGACTGCGGTGTTCATGACGTCGACTCCCGACGGGGTGCCCCATGCGCTGCTCCACAACCTGAAGCACAACAAGGTGCTGCACGAGCGCGTGATCCTGCTGACCGTCAAGATCGCGGACGAGCCTTTTATCGACGACGACAGCCGCATGAAGCTGGAGGACCTGGGCAAGGGCTTCCACCGGATGGTCATAAAGTTCGGCTTCATGCAGGACGCCGATGTGCCCGCCGCGCTGAAGCAGGTCAGCGCGTGCGGCGCCGAATTCAAGATGATGGACACCAGCTTCTTCCTGGCGCGCCAGACCCTGTTGCCCTCCGCGAAGCCGGGAATGGCGATCTGGCGCGAAAAGCTGTTCGCATGGATGCTGAGAAACGCCGAAAGCGCGATGGAATTCTTCCGCCTGCCTACCAATCGCGTGGTCGAGTTGGGGAGCCAGGTCGAAATTTGAGTGGGGGTGGGTCTCCGGCTCCGATCATCGTCACGGCTCTGTTCGGGCGGCAGGACCACGCCTGGTTCAATGCGCTGCGCCGCGAGCATTATCCGCCTGAGCGCAATGTAATCGAGGCGCACCTTACGCTATTCCATCACTTGCCGCCCTCGGTGACCGATGAACTCAAGCATCGGCTGACGCAGGAAACGCGCGGTGTGCGTGCGCCCAAGGCGCGCGTGACCGGGCTGATGCATCTTGGCCGCGGGGTCGCCTATCGGATCGAGGCGCCCGAGCTGAGCGCGATCCGCAGTGGCCTGAGCGAAGCGTTCGCGGGGCTACTGACGCCGCAGGACGCAGTGCGCTGGCGCCCGCACGTCACGATCCAGAACAAGGTGACGCCGAGCCTCGCCAAGTTCGTGCTGACCCAGCTTTCGCGCGATTTCGTGCCCCGCGAAGTCGAGATAGCGGGGCTTGCGGCGTGGCATTATCGTGGCGGGCCGTGGGAGCCGCTTTCCCGGCACATGTTCGCTTGACCGTCTCGAACGCCCAACCTATGTCGCGCCCTCGCTTGAGAGCGTGGCGGAGTAGCTCAGCTGGTTAGAGCACGGGAATCATAATCCTGGGGTCGGGGGTTCAAGTCCCTCCTCCGCTACCACGTCTCTGGCACTTCCATAGATATGCCGGCCTGCCATTATGCTCCCGAAACGAATCGGGGGCGGGACATGGCTGGACTCAAGCGGCGCGAGATCCTTGGCGTCCTCGCCGCGATCGGGGCGGGCGGGCCGGCGATCGCATGGACCCTGCCGGGGCCGGCGCAGGAGCGGCTGCCCTGGAGCAAGTTTTGCAAGACCGGCGACTATGCCAGGCTCGTGAGCGCGATTCGCGCGATGAAGGCGAACGCCAACGCCGCAAGCCCAGAGAGCTGGCGATTCTGGGCCAACATCCACCAGCATCATTGCCCGCACGGGAAGGATTATTTTCTCGCTTGGCACCGTGGCTATCTGTTCCTGTTCGAAAAGCAGCTCCGCGAGGTCTCGCGTTCGACCACGCTGAGGCTGCCTTATTGGGACTATTTCACCGACGCCAAGGTTCCCGACGAGCTGCTCGCGGGCAATGCAGCGACCAATCCGCTGTTCGAGGCGCGCAAGGGAGCCGAAGTGGGCAAGGCTCTCGCCTACGCGGCTTTCGGAAACGATATCATTGGTTTTCAGCATGGCGTTAAGAATTGTTTCGAAGCGAGCGTCGAGCAATTTCACAATAATGTCCATAATCTGATCGGCGGCCGGATGGCGACGATGCAATCGCCGCAGGACCTGATCTTCTGGCTGCACCATGCCAATATCGACCGGCTGTGGACCGCATGGGCGGCGGCGGGGCGGGGGCGGCAGATGCCCGCGCCGGGGCAACCCTATTGGAACGGGCAGCTCGATTATGCGCCGGGCTTCAGCGTGCGCCGCGGCGAATCGCTGGCGCCTGAAATGCTCGGCTATCGTTATGCCGATCTGGCGATGCCCGTGCTGGACGCGCGGAATGTGGGGGGCATGCCCGAGGAAAAAATGAAGGTGCGGATGCCCAGGGTTGGCGCGCCCGCACGCGGCGCGCCGGTTACGGTCACGGCGGAGCCACCGCCTCCGCCCGTGACGATGGCGCCGCCGCCGGCGATGGCCGCGCCTCCCGCCGCGGCAGCGCCCGCGCCGGGGGCGGCCGCGCCGATCCCGTTCCGCGGCATCTGGCTGGGGCGCGAATCGCGCTCGATCCGCATGCCGATCAGGCGTGCAGAGCCTGACTGGGCGGACCACTTGGCGCACGAGGTGAGCGAGGAGCTGAGCGTCGTGCTCGACGCACTTTCGCTCACCCAGATCGGGCAAGGCGGGGGCTATTTCTACAAGCTTTATCTGGACCTGGACGATCTGGATTACGATCAGGTGCCCGGCGAAGACCGGCTGCTCGGCTCGGTCGGCCCCTTCCAGATCGCAGCGGCGCTGAACCATGCGGACAATGGCACCGCGCGGATCGTGCTGCCGGCTAGGGATCTGGTGCGCAAGCTCGCGCCTGGGCGCGAGCCGGAGGAGCTGGGGGTCACTTTCGTGCGCGTCGATGCCGGGTACGCGCCGAGCGGATCGGTGATCAGTATCGGGCGCGTGGAGTTTCGCGGGCGGATCGGCTGATCCTCAGGCGAGCGCGGTCATCACCCGTTCGAAGAGCCAGTCCTTGTCGGCGACCGATGCGAAGCTGTGGCTGTCGCTGTCGAGCGCCTCGACACGGACATGCGCGCGGGCGGCGTCGAATGCCGGCTCCTTGAAGGCATCCGTGAAGGCGATCGCGGTGTTGTCGCCCTTGGCGAGTAGGATCGTGGTGGGCGCGGCACTCGCTAGCGCCGCGCCGAGGCGGGCGGCGAGGCTGGCCGGGGCCTGAGGCGGCTTGTGCGATGCCTTTGCGAGCCCCTTGAAAAGCTTGGCGATATTTACGCCGCCGCGCAGCAGCCGTAGCCATTCCTTCGGATCGCGCAGCCGCGCTGCATAATGCGAGCGGATCGCGGCGGCGGGGGGCAGATCGTCGGTCGATTCGATCGTCCAGGGATTGGCGAGCAGCAATGCGTCGATCCCCGCCTGCCTGTGGAAGAAGGCGAGCGAGGTGGCGGCGTCGCAATTCCCGAACGCGACGATGCGCGTGGCACCGGCGGCGCGGAAGGCGGTGGCGGCGGCGGCGATATCGTCCGCGGTGCTTTCGAAGCCCTCATTCTCTCCAGTCGAATCGCCGATGCCGCGGCGGTCGAAGCGGAGGACGGGGTGTCCGGCCTCGGCGACGCGGGCGGCGAGCAGCGCCATGCCGCGATGTGCTCCCATGCGGATTTCATTGCCGCCGGAGACGATCAGGAGGCCGGTAGTGCCCTCAGCCTCATCGAGCGAGCCGATCAGCGTTTCGCCGGCACAGGGGAATTGGATCAGCCTTCGCATGCGCGGACCCAGGTGGCGATGTCGTCGGCGAGGAATTGAGCCAGGGCGGGATCGTTATCAGGCTCGGCACGCCGCCAGAGGGGAGCGCCGGGGACCTTGAAGTCCGCCGCCTTGGCGTCAGTTTCGTGGCGGACGATGCGTGCAGACTCGGTGATGGCTAGCTCAAGTTCGGCCAGCAGGGTGGAGCCTAATCGATTGCCGCCGAAATCGTCTGTGCCGCCGGTCTGGCGCAGGCGATTCAGCTCTCGGAGCAGTTCGGAGCCTTGTTGGGGCGCGAAATGCCAGCGGCCCCTGCGCTCCCCATCGTCGAGCAGCGCGCCGCTGCGGATCGCTAGCGTGTACTCGCCGGGCACGGCTGCGAAGGCGCCGCGCATGTCTGCAAGGGACGCGGCTTCGGTGGGAATCATGCTCTCGCCCTGGCCTGGCAGATCAGGCAGCGCGCTTGCTATCCCGCGTTCCGCTAGGGCACGCAGCAGTGTCACCACGAAGGTCCGCGTGCGATTCGCTTCCTCGAAGAGCGGCAGCGCCGCGACTATGACCGGGCCGGTATCGGGACCGAAACGGAGCATCGCTTCTCGGCCCCCTTCCCAATCATAGTAATCGATCACCCGAGCGCCTTGGACTGGGCGAAGCGGGTGAGGGCGCCGAAGGTCTCGAGCATCTCGCCATCGACTTCGTCATCCTCGATCAGGATGCCGAGCCGGTCCTCGATTTCGGTCAGCACGCCAGCAACGGCCAGCGAGTCGAGCTCGGGCAGGGCTCCGAACAGGGGAGTGGCCTCGCGGAAGGCGGCGGCGCGCTCGGCGCTGAGGCCAAGCACGTCGCGGAGCACCGCGCGGACTGCGTTTTCGACTTCGAGCGACCCGTCGGGCTGCACTGATACCCCCTGCGACAATTTTTCATGGCCGTAAGGCTATGCGAAGGTCCTGCCAAGTATAAGGGTGCGACCATGGTGCCGCTCGATCCCGCTCCGCATCCCATCGACGCGCTTCCCTTGCGAGGCGCGCGCAATGCCGTGGCGCTAGAGGACAAGGGCGGAACGCTGACTTATGCCGAGCTGGAAGCCGCGGTCGGCGGGATGGCGCATTGGCTTTCGCGGCTGGGCTTGGCCAAGGGGGAGCGCGTGGCGACGTGGCTGCCCAAGACACGCACGGCATGCCTGATGCCGCTGGCGGCTCCGAGAGCGGGACTGGTGCATGTGCCGATCAATCCGGTGCTCAAGCGGGCGCAGGTGGCCCATATCCTGACCGATAGCGGCGCGCGGGTGCTGGTGACCCAGAGCGCGCGGATCGCATCGCTGGAGCCGGGCGACGTGCCGGCCGATTGCCGCGTGGTGACGGAGGAGGAGCTGATCTGGTCTGACGCCATGCCGGTGTCCAGGGCCGACACCAACGCGCTGGCGGCCATTCTTTATACATCCGGATCGACCGGAAGGCCCAAGGGCGTGATGCTCAGTCACGCGAATTTATGGCTCGGCGCGATCAGCGTGGCGCATTATCTTAAGATTGAGTCTGAAGATCGGGTGCTCGGCGTCTTGCCGCTCAGTTTCGACTACGGGCAGAACCAGTTATTTTCGACCTGGGCTGCCGGAGCGAGGATCGTTCCGCTCGACTATCTTACCGCGCGCGACGTGGTGAAGGCAGTGGATCGCTTCGGGGCCACTTCGCTCGCCGGGGTTCCGCCGCTCTGGGTCCAGTTGCTGGAGGTGGAATGGCCGGCGGAGACCGCCGCAAGGCTCAGGCGGCTGACCAATTCGGGCGGGGCGCTGACGCGGGGCATGGTGAAGGGGTTGCGCGAGCGGTTTCCGAACGCCGATCTCTATCCGATGTATGGGCTGACCGAGGCGTTTCGCTCGACGTACTTGCCGCCCGAGCTCGTCGATGCGCATCCCGATTCGATCGGGCGCGCAATTCCCTTTGCCGAGGTACTGGTGGTCGGGCCTGACGGCAAGCGTGCCAAGCAGGGCGAGCTGGTCCATGCCGGGCCGCTGGTGGCGCAGGGCTATTGGCGCGACGCCGAGCGGACCGCGCAGCGCTTTCGCCCGGCTCCGGAATTCGCCACAAGCGGCGGCATGGCAGTGTGGTCGGGGGATACAGTGAGCGAGGACGAGCAGAGCCTGCTGCGCTTCGTCGGGCGTGACGACGAGATGATAAAATCGGCCGGCAACCGGATCAGCCCCAGCGAAATCGAGGAAGCCGTGCTCTCGGGCGGCGAGGTGGCCGAAGCGGCGGCCTTTGGTGTGGCGGATGCGCGGCTGGGCCAGGCGATCGTGGTAGTGGCGCGGGGCGATGCGGCACGAGAGGATGATCTGCGCGAGCGGCTGCGGCGCGAACTGCCTAGCTTCATGCAGCCGGCGCGCTATGACTGGCGCGAGGAATTGCCGCGTAATGCCAATGGCAAGCTGGATCGAAGCGCGTTGAAGCTACAAGTCTCCGCTCACCCTGAGCCTGTCGAAGGGTCGTCGCATGGCCTTCGACAAGCTCAGGCTGAGCGGGGTGGGGATTTGCAATGAAGGCGTTTGGGCCGATCCCGCCTGAGTTCAAGGAACTGCGCGCGTTGCAGTGGGTGAGCGAGGCGACGCCGGCTTATATCTATGACTTCGCCATCGTCTCCGCCCGGATCGCGGGACTACGCGCGGCGATGCCCAAGGCGCTCGATATTCATTACGCGATCAAGGCCAACCCCATGCCGGCCCTGCTCGCCGCCATTGCGCCGCTGGTGGATGGCATGGATGTGGCTTCGGCGGGCGAGATGACTCGCGCTCTTGGCGTCATGGCCGGCAACCGGATCAGTTTTGCCGGCCCGGGCAAGCGGGATGCCGAACTGGAGGCCGCGATTCGGGCGGGAGTGACGCTGAACCTCGAATCGATCAGCGAATCGCAGCGTGCATTGGCGATCGGCAAGGCGCTGGGCGTTCGGCCTCGGCTGGCGATCCGGGTCAATCCCGACTTCGAATTGCGCGGATCGGGGATGAAGATGGGCGGGCGCGCCTCGCCGTTCGGAGTCGAGGTGGAGCACGTGCCCGAGCTGGTGCGCGGCATCGTGGCGGGCGGCGGGGATTGGCGCGGCTTTCATATCTTTGCCGGCTCGCAATCGCTGGACACCCAGGCGATCATCGAGACGCAGGCGGCCACGGTGGCGCTGGCGGGGAGGCTGGCAAAACTCGCCAAGCTCGCGCCGCCGCTGGTCAATCTGGGCGGCGGATTCGGCATTCCCTATTTTGCCGGAGACACTCCGGTCGATATCGTCGCGATCGGAACGGCGCTGGGAAAGGCGTTGAAAAAGCTTCCGAAAATCCTCTCCGGCACGCAGTTCGCCATCGAGCTGGGGCGGTATATCGTGGGCGAGGCCGGCGTGTATCTGGCCCGTGTCATCGATCGCAAGATCAGCAGCGGCGAGACCTTCCTGATCGTTGATGGGGGCCTCAATCATCATCTGGCCGCGACGGGCAATTTCGGCACGGTAGTGAAGCGCAATTATCCAGTGGCGGTGACGCACAGGATGCAGGATGTGGCCGAGGAGACCGTCACTATCGTCGGGCCGCTCTGCACTCCGCTTGACAGGCTGGCAGACCGGGTTGCGCTGCCACGGGCCGAAATGGGGGATGTCATCGCCATTTTCGCGTCCGGCGCCTATGGCGCTAGCGCCTCTCCGAGCGCCTTTTTGGGACACGCTCCGGTTCGGGAATTGCTGGTCGATTCGCGCGGGCATTAGTCGCGGAAATCCTCCGAAAAGCGGCAAATCCTAACCCGATGTTTACCTCTACCTTGCATAGCTGAGGCTGACCCAGCCGGGTTTGCTGTCGAGACGTCGGCCGCTTTTACCCCGGATGGCGAGGAGCTCGAACATGCGTTTTTTCTCCGTTGGCAGGGCCTTGCTGGCCCCCGTATTCGCCGCGGCTTTCCTCTCCGGCTGTGTCGGCGGCGGAGGCCGTCCCGAACTGCCGCCCGCCAGCGCGGTGGCCGGGCGCGAGACCCCGAGCGAGGAATATATCATCGGTCCGATGGACCAGCTCAACATTTTCGTGTGGCGCAATGCCGAGCTTTCTACGAAGGTTCAGGTGCGCCCCGATGGCCGCATCACCGTGCCGCTGATCAACGACATGCCCGCAGTCGGCAAGACGCCGGCGATGCTGGCGGACGACCTGAAATATGCGCTTGGCGAATATATCAAGGACCCGATCGTATCGGTGATCGTAGAGAATTTCTCGGGCACTTATAGCCAGCAGGTCCGCGTCGTGGGCGCGACCGAGAAGCCGGCTTCGATTCCTTATCGCGCCAACATGACTGCGCTCGATGCGATGATCGCAGTCGGTGGCCTCAGCGAATTCGCCTCGGGCAATCGCTCGCGGCTGGTGCGCGTAGACAGGGCGACGGGGCGGCAGCGCGAATATACCGTTCGCCTGAACGATCTGCTCAAGAACGGCGACATCAGCGCGAACGTGAAGCTAGAGCCGGGCGACGTGCTCATCATCCCCCAGAGCATGTTCTAGGGAGCGCGCCGGGGATGGGCAGCCTTTTCGACGAAGTGCGCGCAGCGCTCCACGCCGTCTGGATGCGGCGCTGGGTGGCGCTCGCGGTCGCCTGGGGGCTTTGCCTCGTGGGGTGGCTGGTGGTGTCGCAGATGCCCAACAATTATGAATCGCGTGCGCGGATATTCGTCCAGCTTCGCCAGATCCTGCCCGGCGCCGATGGCGCTAACCAGGCGGCGCAGCAGCGCGACATCGATCGCGTGCGCCAGACGCTGACTTCGGCGGTGAACCTGGAGAAGGTGGTGCGCGGCACCGATCTTGCCCGCACCGTGGCAAACGATCGCGACATCGCGGACCGGATCGCGGGGCTGCAAAAGGCGATCAAGCTGACCGCGCAGCAGGACAATCTCTTCGAAATCTCGGTGACTGCCCCCAGCGGCAAGCTGGCCAAGCAGATCGCGCAGAAGCTGATCGACATCTTCGTCGAGGGCAATCTGGCCGACAATCGCGATGCCAGCAGCCAATCGATGCAGTTCCTGGACCAGCAGCTCGATGCGCGGCAGAAGCAGCTTCAGGAAGCCGAGGCAAAGAAGGCTGACTTCCAGGCGCGCTACCTGGGCTCGCTGCCGGGCACGGGATCGCTCAACGATCGCATCGCGGCCGCGCGGACGCAGCTTGCTCAGGTCCAATCGGACCTTGCCGCGGCACAGAGCGGCCTCAACGCCGTCAACGGCCAGATGGCGGGCACTCCGGCCAGTGTGGCGGGCGCGGGCGGCGGCGCGGTCGCGGGCCCGGCGCGTGCGCGGCTGCAGGCGATCCAGGGCCAGATCGCCAACGGCCAGTCGCAAGGCTGGACCGACAATCATCCGGATATGGTGGCGCTTCGCCGCCAGCTCGCCCAGGCGACCGCGGCTGCGCGCGGGGAACCGATGGTCGGCGGGGGTGGAAGCTCCTCGTCGAACCCGCTCTATCTGAGCCTGAGGGCCATGCAGGCCGACAAGAGCGCGCAAGTCGCGGCCCTGGTCCAGCGCAAGAACCAGATCGAAGGCGATCTGGGGGCGCTGGAGGCGAAGATTGCCGAGGCGCCCGGCGTCGCCGCCGAGCAGGGCCAGATCGACCGCGAATATCAGGTGCTCAAGGACCAGTATGACAAGCTGCTGACCGATCGCGAGCAGCTCAAGGTCACGAGCTCGGCGCAGACCGTGTCGGACACAGTGAAGTTCAACGTCATCGATCCGCCCACCCAGCCGCGCAGCCCGACCGCGCCCAACCGGCCCATGCTGCTGACGGCGGTGCTGATCGCTGGCCTGGGCGCAGGCGCGGCGGCGGCGTTCGCGCTCGCCAAGCTCAAGGCGACCTTTTCGACTGCGACGCGGCTGGAGAAAACCAGCGGGATGCCAGTGATCGGATCGATCGGAGAGGTGCTTACCCAGGCGCAAGTCGCGATGCGGCGCAAGAAGCTGACGCTGTTCGCGGGCGGGATCGGCGCGCTGTGCCTTGCCTATGTCGGGCTGATCGGGGTCGAGTTCCTCCAGCGTGGAATGGGGGCCTGATCGCATGAACGACCAGACGCCTCGCAAGTATCGCGGCACCCTGCTCGAACGGGCGGCTGCGCAATTCCATTATGCGCCGACCGGCGCTGTTGCGCCTGCGCCTGCGCCGGCGCATCGCGCGCCCGTCGCCCCGATGCCGGCTTACGAGCCCGAGGGTCCCGCGCTTCGCCGTGGCGGCCCCGAGCATGACTCGGTCAGCATCGCAGTGCCGCGCGCGGAAGGCCGCCGCACCGCGCCGATCGACCGCACGGCGTTACGCGCCGGCGGAATGATCGTGCCGGGCAGCGCGATCACGCCGCTGGCGGAGGAATTCCGCATGGTGAAGCGCCAGCTGCTGCTCACCGCGCGCGCCGTCGCGGCCAAGGACGACGCCAAGGCCGCCGACCGGGCCCGGATGGTGCTGGTGTGCTCGGCCAATCCGGACGAGGGCAAGACCTTTTGCGCGATCAACCTGGCGCTTTCGATGGCGGCGGAGAAGGACGTGGAAATCCTGCTGGTCGATGCGGACATCGCCAAGCCCGACATTCTCGAACGGCTCGGTATTCCCAGCGGCCCCGGCCTGCTCGATGCGCTTTCGGGCGCGGTGGCGAGCGTCGAGGACTGCATCATCGACACCGACGTGCCCCAGCTTTCGGTGCTGCCAGCCGGCGCGAAGAGCAACAGCGACACCGAATTGCTCGCCAGCGACCGCGCGCGCGCGATCCTGGACGGGCTCGCGAGCGCCAACCCGCGCCGCATCGTGATCTTCGATTCGCCCCCCGCGCTCGCGGCGTCACCGGCTTCGGTGCTCGCGCTGCATGTGGGGCAAGTTCTGGTCGTCGTCCGCGCCGATCAGACCAGTGAAGGCGACCTCAAGGCCGCCGTGAATAGTCTCGACGGGTGCGAGCATATCCAGCTCGTTCTCAATTCGGTCTCGTTCCAGCCCGGCGGCCGCCGGTTTGGAAGCTATTATGAGGAGGCGGGCAAGTGACCCGGCTGATCTTCGTTACCCTGAGCATCGCCTGCACGGCAGGAATCGCATCGCCCGCCAGCGCCCAGCGCACTCGCGTGAGCCCGTATATCGAGGCGAGCCAGGTGGTGGCCGCCGACCTTAACGGCGGCGACGTGCTGACCTATTCCACCGTGGCGGTGGGGGTCGATGCGTCGGTGCACACGCGGCGCATCGAAGTGCAGGGCAGCTACAAATACGAGCGCCGCTTCGACTATCAGAAACCGCTCAGCAAGGATGACATGCATTCGGGCCTGGTGCGCGCCAAGGCGGCGCTCGCCCCCGGCTTCAGTATCGAGGCGGGCGGCATCGCGACGCGGACACGCTCCGACAATCGCGGCGATGCGCTGCTGACCAGCCAGGGCAATACGCGCAATTCGGCGCAGGTCTATTCGGCCTATGTGGGGCCCAATCTCGCCTCGCGCATCGGCCCACTCTTCGCGAACGCGGCCTATCGCTTCGGCTACACCAAGGTCGAGGCGCCGGGCGCCACGGGCGTTGCCCCCGGGCAACCGCGGCTGGATGCCTATGACGATTCCACGGTGCATGTCGCCACCGCCAGCCTGGGCGTGAAATCGGGCACGGTGCTGCCCATCGGCGTAACCGCAAGCGCTTCGTACACCCGCGAAGACGCCGGCCAGCTCGACCAGCGCTATGAGGGCAAGTTCGGCCGTGTTGACGCGGTGCTGCCGATCGCGCGCGGCTTCGCCATCGGGGGCGGCATCGGCTATGAGAAAATCCAGATCCGCCAGCGCGACGCCGTGCGCGATGCGGCCAACAACCCGGTGGTCGACGCCAATGGCCGCTTCGTGACCAATCCGGCATCGCCGCGCCGACTGGCCTATAATATCGACGGCATGTTCTGGGACGCGGGCGTGATCTGGAAACCCAGCCGCCGGACCTTCCTGGAAGCGCGGGTGGGCCGGCGCTACAATTCGATGAGCTATACCGGATCGCTGAGTTTCCAGCCTTCGCCGGGCAGCGGCGCGCAGATCGGCGTCTATGATTCGGTCCAGACTTTCGGCCAGCAACTGAACGGCTCGCTTTCGGCGCTGCCGACCAGCTTCGTCACCACCACCGATCCATTCGGCAATCAATATGGCGGCTGCGTCTACGGCACGGTAGGAAGCGCCGCGGGCGGATGTCTCAACAACGTGTTCTCGTCCGCGGCCACTTCGGCCTATCGCTCGCGCGGCGCAACGGCGGTCGCAGTATCGCGGATCGGGCGCAGCCGGGTGGGCATGGGCTTTGGATATGCGCGCCGCGACTTCATCGCGCCGACGGGTACTCCCGGCTTCACGGTCAACGGGGTTTCGGACCAGAGCTTGTACGGCAATGTCTTCGCATCGACCGAAATGGGCCGCAACGGCTCGCTTTCCGGCAGCGCTTTCGGCAGCTATGCCACGACCGATATCCCCGGCAATGACGGGGTGATCGGCTGGGGCGCGAACACCGCCTATACGCATCGCTTCGGCCCCTTGGGCGCCACGCTTTCGGCGGGCGTCTTCGGGTTCGAGAACCAGAGCAATGGATCGAGCGCGGCCGCACAGGCGCTGCTCGGCCTGCGCTACGGTTTCTGACGGACCGGGGATAGCAGAATGTATGACGACCATTATGGATTGACCGGCCGGCCCTTTCAGCTGACCCCCGATCCGAAATTCTGGTTCGACACCGCCACGCACCGCAAGGCGATGGCCTATCTCGGTTATGGCTTGAGCCAGGGCGAAGGCTTCGTGGTGATCACCGGCGATCCCGGCGTGGGCAAGACCACGCTGATGGGGCATCTGCTGGGTGAGATCGACCGCGAGCGGCTGAACGTCATCAAGATCGTCTCGTCGCAATTGCGGCCCGAGGATTTGTTGCGGCTGGTGTGCTCCGGGCTCGACGTGGATGCGGCCAACGCCTCCAAGGCCGCTATGCTCGCTACGATCGAAAAGGGCCTGCACAATGTGGCGCGCTCTGGCCGCCGCACGCTGCTGGTGGTCGATGAAGCGCAGGCGCTGCCGATCGAAAGCCTGGAGGAGCTGCGCATGCTCTCCAATTTCCAGGCCGGCGGATATCCGCTGCTCCAGATCTTCCTGCTGGGGCAGCCGGAATTCCGGCTCACTCTTGCCGATACGCGGCTCGAGCAGTTGCGTCAGCGCGTTATCGCGATGCACCATCTCGAGCCGATGGAAGCCGACGAAGTCGAACCCTATCTGATCCACCGCCTGTCGTGCGTCGGCTGGCGCGGAAAGCCGCGTTTCACCAACGATGCGGTGGCGGCGATGTATCGCTGGTCGAACGGATCGCCGCGACTGCTCAACCAGCTTGCCAGCCGCGTGCTGCTGTTCGGCGCGGTCGAGCATATCGAGACCTTTGGGGAGGCAGAGCTGGCGACGGTGATCGCCGACCTGCATGGCGACACGCCCGTTTCGGCACAAACGCCGCTTGCCGAGCCCGAGCCGCTGGAATTGCAACAGATTGCCCCAATGGCGATGGGCACGCCCAGTCCTTCGACGCCCGCCGATCCGATGCCGCTGCGCGCTGCCGCGCCGATTGCCGGCGACGACCTTTCCCAGCGCGTTGCTCGGCTGGAGCAGCAGCTAAAGGATCAGGACGAGGCGCTCCGCCGCGTGCTGACCCTGCTGGTCGATTGGGTCGAGGCCGGGGAAACCGGCCGTCGTCCCGACTTGTCGGCGCTGCGTGGAAACGCGGCCTGAGCTGGATGGTCACCAACGCCCTTTCCGTCGATGTAGAGGACTGGTTCCAGGTCGGCGCGTTCGAGAATACGATCTCGCGCACGGACTGGGACGGGCTGGAGCATCGCGTCGAGGGGAATACCGATGCCGTTCTGGCATTGTTCGGCGAGAGCAGCGTTAAGGCGACGTTCTTCACGCTTGGCTGGGTGGCGAAGCGCTACCCGGCGCTGATCCGACGCATCGCCGATGCGGGGCATGAAGTCGCGAGCCACGGCTGGGACCACAAGCGAGTCTTCATGCTGTCGCCCGAGCAGTTCCGCGCGGATATCGACAGCGCGAAGAAGGCGCTGGAGGATGCTTCGGGCGCCAAGGTGACCGGTTATCGCGCGCCGAGTTTCTCGATCGATACCCGCACGCCCTGGGCGCACGCGGTGCTGGCCGAGCAGGGCTATCTCTATTCCTCCAGCATCGCGCCGATCGCGCATGATCATTATGGCTGGCCCGACGCGCCACGCGGCGCTTTCAAGCCCGTGGAGGGTAGCGAGCTCATCGAGCTGCCGATCACCATCGCGCAGTTTTTTGGCAAGGAGATCACGGCGGGCGGCGGTTTCTTCCGGCTGCTGCCGGGGCAGGTGACCGGTGACGCCGTGCGCGCCGCCAACAGTCGCGAGCAGCCGGCGGTCTTTTATTTCCACCCCTGGGAGATCGATCCCGGCCAGCCGCGCGTCAAGAACGCTCCGCTCAAGTCGCGGCTTCGTCATTATGCCCGGCTAGGAGCAATGGCCGGCAAGCTGAAAACCCTGATCGGCAACCATCAATGGGGGCGCATGGATGTGATCGCGGCGCGCGAAGCGGAGAAGCTGGCGTGAACGCGCCGATGCTCTCGCGCCCCGTGGGCCTGCGCGTCGCCGATCTGGAGGACGCGATCGAGCGCGCGCGAATTGGGGCATTCGTCCATGATCATGCCGAGGGCACTCCGTTTCACCTTCCGGCCTGGAGCGTGGCGGTCGCGCGGGGGTGTGGGCAGGAGAATCATTATTTGCTGGCCGAGGGTGGAAACGGCCAGCTCGCCGGCGTGATGCCGCTCACCGAAATGCATTCGCCCTTGTTCGGGCGTGCGCTGGTGTCGGCCGCGTTCGGCGTGGGCGGGGGCATTCTTGCCGACAACTCGCATGTCGTTGCTGAACTGGCCGAGGCCGCGTGGACGCTGGCGGTCAAGCTGAGCTGCCCGGTAATGGAAGTGCGTGGCGGTCCGCTCCCCGGCCCCGAGTGGGATGCGGATAGCGCACGCTATCTAGGCTTCGCTCGCGATCTTGCGGAGAACGACGAGGCGGAGTTGCTCGCCATTCCCCGCAAGCAGCGCGCCGACGTGCGCAAATCGCTCGAGACCGCGCTCGAAATCAGCGTCGGCAATGGCGCAAGCGAGCGCGCGGAGCATTATGCGATCTATGCGGAATGCGTCCGAAATCTTGGAACGCCCGTATTTCCATCGAGCCTGTTTGCCGAGGTCCTGCGGGAATTGGGCGCATCGGCGGACATCCTGACGGTCCGTCACGATGGAGTAGCGGTGTCGAGCGTATTGAGCCTCTATTGGAAAGGGACGGTCTATCCCTATTGGGGAGGCGGCACCGCCGCCGCCCGCGCGCTGCGCGCCAATGACCGCATGTATTTCGAATTGATGCGCCATGCTCGCGAACGCGGCTGCACGCGCTTCGATTTCGGGCGCTCCAAGACCGGCACCGGCCCCGCTGCCTTCAAGAAGAACTGGGGCTTCGAGCCGCAGCCGCTCACATATTACGAACGCGTGGCGGAAGGCGCGAAGGCGCGCGATGCGAGCCCTGCCAATCCAAAATACAGCCTTCAGGTCGCGCTCTGGAGCAAGCTGCCGCTGGCCGTGGCCAATCGCGTGGGCCCGTGGATTTCGCGGGGCCTCGGCTGATGGGCGACATCCTCTTTCTCGCACACCGTGTGCCTTATCCGCCCGATCGGGGGGACAAGATCCGCGGCTTCAACATCCTGAAATATCTTTCGACGAAGAAACGCGTCCACCTGATCGCGTTCGCCGACGATCCCAAGGATCTGAAGCACAAGAATGCGCTGGCCAAGCATACCGGCAACCGCTCGATCATCTGGCGCGCGAAGAGCCAGGCGACGGCCGGCATTCAGGCGCTGATGTCGCACCGGCCCATTTCGCTGACCGCGTTCGACAACGATGCCCTGCGCCAATCAGTCGACGACATCCTGGCGCGGCACGCGATCGATACGATCTTCGTCTTTTCGAGCCAGATGGCGCAATATCTGCCCGCGCGCCCGCACCAGCGCGTGATCATGGATTTCGTCGACATGGATTCGGCGAAGTTCGCGTCCTATGCGAAGACCAGCAAGGGGCCGATGAGCTGGATGCTGGCCCGCGAGGCGCGACTGTTGCTCCAGCACGAAAAGTCGGTCGCGGCGCGGGCGGATGCCAGCCTGTTCGTAAGCGAGGCGGAGGCACAGCTCTTTCGCGACCGCACCGGCGCGGACCGCGTCCATGTCGTGGAAAACGGCATCGACACCGATTATTTCGATCCTTCCGCGGTGTTCAAGCGCATCGACGCAATGAGCTCGCTGATCGTATTCACGGGGCAGATGGACTACCGCCCCAACATTGAGGGTGTCACCTGGTTCGCCGAGACGATCCTGCCGCATATAAGGCTGGTCCATCCCGACGCCCGCTTCATGATCGTGGGGCGCAACCCGACCGACGCGGTGAAGGCGCTGGGCAAGCAGCCGGGCGTGGCGGTGATCGGCGAAGTCGCCGACGTGCGCGGCTGGCTGAGCCAGGCTGCGGTGGTGGTGGCTCCGCTGAAGCTGGCTCGGGGCATCCAGAACAAAGTGCTTGAGGGAATGGCGATGGCGCGGCCCGTGGTCGCCTCCGCGGCCGCGGCGACAGGCATCGATCACGGGGGCACGATCCTTGTCGGCTCGACGGTGGGCGAGATCGCGGAGCATGTGACGCAATTGCTGTCCGACCGGCGCAAGGCGACCGCACTGGGCGAATCCGCGCGCAAGCAAGTGATGGATCATTATAGCTGGGCCGCGCGCCTTGCTCCGCTGGACGATGTGCTCGGGCTGCCGCTGCGCGACGCCAAGAAGGAGCGGACCGCGCGCGCGACCGATGTGGTCAAGCCGCCCAAGCGGCGCAGCGCGGCATGACCGCGGCAATTCCGGCGGGCGATTTCACGCCCGCATCGACATTGTTCGATGCCCGCTGGAAGCGGCATGCCGCCTTGCTCGGCGCGACATGGCTGGCGATGCTGGCAGTTTTCCATCGCGACACGATCGACCTCGCGACGATATACTGGACCAACACGACCTTTGGACATTGCCTGTTCGTCGCACCGGTGATCGCCTGGCTGGTGTGGCAGCGGCGGAACGAGCTTGGGCTGGTTGCGCCGCAAAGCTGGTGGCCGGGCCTGGCGCTGGTCGGGGCTGGCGGGTTTTCCTGGGTGCTGGGGGATGCCGCGAGCGTCGCATTGTTTCGCCACGCGGGGCTGGTGATGATGCTGCAAGGCGCAGTGGTGACGGTGCTCGGGCCCAATGTGGCGCGCGCTTTGCTGTTTCCGCTCTGCTACATGGCCTTCCTGGTGCCCTTCGGCGATTTCCTGGAAGGGCCGCTGCAGGAGATCACGACCGCGATGGTGATCCCGCTGCTTCACGTCTTCGGCGTGCCCGCAGTGGTGGACGGCGTGCTGATCACGACGCCCAACGGCTATTTCGAGATCGCGGAGGCCTGTTCAGGCGCGAAGTTCGTGATCGCGATGATCGCTTATGGCGCGCTGGTGGCGAACGTCTGCTATATTTCGTGGCGCAAGCGCGCGGCTTTCCTGGCGGTGGCGCTTGTCGTGCCGGTGCTGGCCAACGGGATACGCGCCTTCGCGACCATTTATGTGGCGTGGTGGACCTCGGTAGAGCGGGCGACCGGCATGGACCATATTCTTTACGGCTGGGTCTTCTTCGCGCTGGTGATGGCGGCAGTGCTCGCGATCGGCTGGAAATGGTTCGACCGTGATCCGGATGCGGCGTGGCTCGATCCGATGACATTGCAGACGCCGCCGACGCGCCGGATCGAGGCTCCGATCGCTTCGCTGCTGGTGCTTACCGTGGCAAGCCTGTTTCTCGGCTGGTCGAGCCTCAACGCGGCGCGTGCGGCACCACTGCCCGCCCGGGTCGAGCTGCCCCAGGTTCCTGGTTGGGAACGGACGGGGCTGAGCACCCGCGCTGCGTGGACACCCAATTATCCGAACGCGGATCATTTCCTGATCGGGCGCTATATGGATGCGCGGGGCAGGGCGGTGGACCTGGCGGTAGCGGTCTATGCCAATCAATATGAAGGCAAGGAGCTGGTCGGCTTCGGCATCGGGGCGATCCGGGAGAATGATCGCTGGGTGCGAATCGAGGGGCTTGCGCGCGCAGACGGGGGCCAGGCCCTGCGGATGGTCGGACCGGCGCGCGTCGAGCGCGAGACGGTCACCTGGTATCGCATTGGGGGAGAGCTGACCGGAAGCGGCAACCGCGTGAAGCTGGCGACGCTGAAGAACAAGATGCTGGGCGGCGATCAGGCGGCTGCCGCGGTGCTGGTTTCCGCCGAACAGGATGCGGATGGGCGCGCGCACGCGGCGATCGAGGATTTCCTGCGCGCGCTCGGCCCCGTGAATGTCTTCGCGGATCGCATGACGGGTGCGCGCTGAGCTTGCCTAATGCACGCATCCCGGCGAAGGCCGCGGCGAACGCGTTGGCGCCGGGGGCATAGCAATCGAATGTGCGGCATTGCCGGTCTTTATTATCCCGCTCAGGCGCGGCCGGTGGACCCGGCGCGGATCGTCCAGATGAGCGATGCGCTGACGCACCGCGGGCCGGACGGCTCGGGGGTTTGGACGACGGCGGGCGTCGGGCTGGGGCATCGCCGGCTGGCCATCATCGATCTCGAAGGCGGCGTGCAGCCGATGGCGACGCCGGACCAGAATGTGGTCGTCACCTACAATGGCGAGATCTATAATTTCCAGGAAGTCCGCGCGGACCTCGAGAAGCTGGGTGCGCGCTTCGTGACGGACAGCGATACCGAAGTGCTGCTGCATGGCTGGCGCGCCTGGGGCCCGCTCATGCTCGATCGGCTGAACGGCATGTTCGCCTTCGCGCTTTACGACAACGACAAGCGCAGCCTGTTCCTCGCGCGAGACCGGTTCGGGGTGAAGCCGCTGCACTATGCCGAGCTCTCGGATGGTGCAGTCGCGTTCGCGTCTGAATTGAAGGGACTCCTCGCGCACCCGCTGTTCCGCCGTTCGCCCGATTTCCGGGCGGTCGAGGACTATCTGGGGCTGGGCTATGTGCCTGACGATGCCTCGATGCTCCAAGGGGTGAAGAAGCTGCCGGCGGGGCATTTTCTGCTGCTCGAGCGCGGCAAGCCGATCCCGCAGCCGGTGCGGTGGTGGGATGTGGATTTCTCCCGGCGCGCGGGGGGGAAACAGAAGGATCTGGAGGTAGAACTGGTCGATCTGATGCGGCAGGCCGTGCGCAGCCGGATGATCGCGGATGTGCCGCTGGGGGCGTTCCTTTCAGGCGGCGTGGACAGCTCGGCGGTGGTCGCGCTCATGGCTGAGGCGAGCAAGTCGGCGGTGAAGACCTGCACGATCGGATTCGACGAAGCCGACCATGACGAGACTTCGCACGCGAAGCTGGTGGCGGAGCGCTTCGCCACCGCGCATCGCACCCGCACTGTCGCCGCGGACGATTACGCGCTGATCGACACGCTGGTCGCAGCCTTTGACGAGCCCTTTGCCGATGCCTCGGCTCTGCCGACCTATCGCGTGTGCGAACTGGCGCGCGAGAAGGTGACCGTGGCGCTTTCGGGGGACGGGGCGGACGAGGCGTTCGCGGGATACCGCCGCTACAAATTCTTCGCGGGCGAAGAGCGCCTCCGGGGCATGTTTTCCGAGAATATGCGCACCAAGGTGTTCGGGACGCTGGGGCGGCTATATCCCAAGGCGGATTGGGCGCCGCGCGCCTTTCGCGCCAAGACGACCTTGTTGGCGCTCGCGGAGAATGGCGAGTTCGCCTATCCCAAGGCCGTCGGCGTGACCGCTCCCGCGCTTCGCCAGCAGCTTTACAGCGATGCCGCGAAGAAGGCGCTGGGCGGGCATACCGCGGAACAACGCTATACCGATTCGATGAAGCGCGCGCCCGCGCGCGACGGGCTGGACCGTGCGCAATATGCCGATATCCAGCATTGGCTGCCCGGCGATATCCTGACCAAGGTAGACCGCACGAGCATGGCCGTGAGCCTGGAGGCGCGCGAGCCCTTGCTCGACTATCGCCTCGTGCAATTCGCCGCGACCCTGCCGCCGGAACTCCGGATCAAGGCGGGGCAGGGCAAGTGGCTGATGAAGAAGGCGCTGGAGCCCTATCTGCCGCGCGAAATCCTTTACCGCCCCAAGATGGGCTTCGTCACTCCGATCAGCGCCTGGTTCCGCAAGGCGCTGGCCGAGGATGCGGCGGCGCTGTCGCAATCCAAACTGCTCGCTTCGACGGGCTGGTTCGATCTCGGCACGATTGAAAAGCTCGCAGCCGATCACCGCTCGGGCCGCGCCGAGCATGGCAGGACGCTGTGGCAGCTCCTGATGCTCGAACGCAGCCTGAAGCGGCTGTTCGGCTAGCGGCTGGCGACACTCTCCACGAGCGGGGCCGGCTGAGCGTTCCAGATCGCCATTCCGGCATGCGCGGTGAGCATCATCAGCGCGAGCGAGGAAAGCGCGAAGAGCATGAAGCGAACCGAGATCTTGTTGAAGGTCGCCTGCACCAGGCTGTGGACGACACGCAAGCCGACATAGGCCCAGGCGATGGTGGCGTTGAACCCATTGCCCTGGCCGAGCAATGCGAGGGTGATCGCGATCGCGTAGAAAAGCGTGGGCTGCTCGACCAGGTGGATATAGTTATGCGCCGGCCACTGCGCCTTCTCCTCCAGCACGCCATCGAGCGCGCCGGGGCGTCCGCCGCGAGCCTTGGACAAGTCGATCCCGGCCTTCTTCATCGCGGGCAGGCGGACCACGATCATCCAGACCATCATGACGAGCGTCCACGCGACCAGTGCCACTATCGGCGCGAGTATTTCACTGTGCATATTGCTTCCCCTGCTGTTCAGCTAGGAAAGCTGCCGGAATCAGTTCGTGAATGCAACGTATCCTGTGATAGCTGCCCGCCCGGGCCCTGGGCGTTAGCGCTTCCGCCGCCGGCGGCGCGCGACTACGAGCCCAGCGAGGCCGCTCCCCAGCAACGTGATGGTGCCCGGCTCCGGAACGGGGGTAGGGCCGCTGCCACTGTAGGGCGGGGCCGAGCCGTCCGGACCCTCGCCCTCGCTGCCGGAATAGCCGCTGCTGCTCGCCAGGCCGGAACTGCCCGGCATGTTGCCGCTGGTATAAGGCGGCGCCGAGCCGTCCGGACCCTCGCCTTCGCTGCCCGAAAAGCCGCTGCTGCCGCTGGAACCCGTGGCGGAGGCGGGCAGCGATACCCCGAGCGCAAGCATCGCGGCGATGGAAACGAGAATGCGGACGCGGGGCATGGTCTTCTCCCTAATTGACGGGTGAAGTGCATCATCGATGCCAAGCGGCGAAAAGGGCGCAATTCCGCCGCTGCGCCGGTTAACGCGCTTGGGCTTAATATGGTGAATGTAAGGTAAACCGACTGGCGAGCGGAAAATTCCACCCGCCATTACGGATACTTAGGCAAACAACTTCGCCCAGGCGCGCTTGGCGCGGGTCTTCCAGTGGCCGCGGTGATAGGCGTCCGAGGCCAGCAGCGGCATGACGCTCCCGGCTTCGGCAAACACCATCTGCTCGATGCCTGTGTTGACCTTGCCCCAGCTAGCGGCCTCCTGAAGCGTCGAGGACGAGCAGGCACCGTCGCGGACATCCGCCACGGTGATCTGGACGGCATATTTGTGAACCGCGACGTCCTCATGGCCAAGGATTTCGGCGCAGACGACCGTGTCCTGGATGAAGTTCTTGGGCACGCCGCCGCCGATCATGAGAAGCCCCGTGGTGCCCGCCTTGATCTTGATCTCGGTGAGCTCACGGAAATCCGCGATCGCATCGAGCATCAGATAAGGCTTGCCCGCCTTGGCAGCATCAACCTGGTGCTTGACCAGGCCGAAGCCCGCCGAGCTGTCGACGAACGCCGGGCAGAAGATCGGCACGTCATGCTCATAAGCGAGCTTGACGAGACTGTTGTCCTTCTTCCCATGCTCCATCAGATACTTGCCCATCTCGCGGATGAACGCACGCGACGAATAAGCCTTGGGCGGCAGCGATTCCGCGATCTCGAAGATCGTGTGATCGACGTGCTGGAGCTCTTCCTCATCGATATAGGTGTCGTAGATGCGGTCGATATAGAGCGAGCGCAGCGTATCGTCGTCGGGGATTTCGAGCGCCTGATAGTGCTTGTGGCCCAGGCCCTCGAAGAAATCCATGTCCACGATCGTGGCGCCGGTGGCGACGATGCAATCGACCATGTTCGAGCGGACGAGTTCGGCATAGAGGTCCATGCAGCCGCCCGCCGAAGTCGAGCCGGCGATGACGAGCACGATGGTGCAATCCGGATCGGCCAGCATCTGATTATAGATGTTGGTCGCGCGGCCCAGATCGCGGCTGGTGAAGCTCATGTCGGCCATCGCATCGACGATCGGGCGTGCGTCGAAGCTGGTGATGTCGATATGCTTTACCTGCTTGGAAAGCAGCTCCGCCTTGCGGGTGTCGTTGGGTACGAGGGTATCGGTCATCTTCTCTTCCTTATTCCCTCCCGCTTGCGGAAGGGGCTAGGGGAGGGCCTGTTCGGCGCACCTCCCATGACAGGCCCTCCCCCGGCTCCTCCCGCAAGCGGGAGGGGGGAAGAAGGCCGTAATTCATCAGTTCAATTACAGCTTGACGACGTTTGAAGGCAGCGCGCGTTCCTCGGCGGGAGCGAGATAGAGCGAGGCCATCGGCTCGTCATCCACCGTCACGGTCTCATCCGATCCGAAGCCGTTGAACGCCGTCCGCATTGCCGAGCCATAAGCCCCGAGCATGCCGATCTCGATATAATCGCCGGCGCGGGTATCCGCGGGGAGCGCGAACGGGCCGGCCATGTGATCGAGATCGTCGCACGTAGGTCCGTAGAAGCTGAACTCCATGTCGCGCGTATTCGATTCGGGCTCACGCAACAGGCGGACGGGGAAGCGCCAGCCGATATGCGCCGCATCGAACAGCGCGCCATACGCGCCGTCGTTGATGTACAGTTCATCGCCCCGCCGCTTTTCGACGCGGACGACCAGCGAACTGTATTCGGCGCACAAGGCGCGGCCCGGCTCCGCCCAGAGCTCGGCCGAATAGGAAATCGGCAGACTCTCGAACGCGCGGTGGATCGTCGCGAAATAGAGCTCGAGCGGTGGAGGCTCCATTCCCGGATAGATCGAAGGAAAGCCGCCGCCCACATCGATGACATCGACGGTCACCGCCGCTTCGACGATCGCCGCGCGGACGCGCTCCATTGCCTGGGCATAGGCATCGGGGGACATGGCCTGGCTGCCGACATGGAAGCAGATGCCTAGGGCATCCGCCGCCTGGCGGGCCGCCATCAGCAGATCCTTGGTCTCGCCCGGGCCGGCGCCGAACTTCGACGCGAGGCTGAGCTTCGACAGGTCCGAGGACACGCGGATGCGGACGCACAGCGTCAGATCCTCGGCGCCGCGGGTGGCGCTGACGATCTTCTCCAGCTCCTCAAGCGAATCCAAGCTGAACACGCGGACCTTATGCTCGAAATAGGCCTGGTGGATCGCTTCCTCGGCCTTGACCGGGTGCATGAAGCACAAAGTCGCTTCCGGAAGCGTGCGCGAGACGAGGCGCACTTCGGCGATCGAGGCCACGTCATAATGCGTGACGCCGCTATCCCACAGGATACGGAGCAGCTCGGGCGACGGATTCGCCTTCACGGCATACATCGAGCGGCCCGGAAACTTCTCTACGAAGAAGCGGGCGGCGCGCTGGGCGGCGTGCGGACGAACCAGCGTTACCGGCTGAACCGGGCTGGTCTGGGCGATTTCGATGCCGGATGCGGCAATCGAGGGGGCAGCTAGCCCCAGCGCGTTATGATGCTTGTGCAACTCAAGGGACCTCCAAGTGGCTCTCGCCAACGGTAGAAAAACACTGCCTTGCGGTTGGAAGTCCCATGGGGCAGCGGAAGCGGCATGTAGGGTCCATGGGTTCGTGTGTAAAGCGATTCGATGGAGCGTTTCTCGCAGCGGGGATGAAGTGTGACGATTGTGCGACAACCCACCCGGGCAGGGGTCCGCGATGCTGCAGCGAAGGTTGCAGCAATCCTGCCGCAAACCCCGTTGTTCACGGCAGAAATCCGCGGGGTTCCCGTGTCGTTCAAGGCCGAGTGCCTGCAGCCCGTGGGTGCATTCAAGATACGCGGGGCGTGGCACCGGCTGACGGCCCTGGATGCGGCATCGCGCGAAAGGGGCGTGGTGGCGTTCTCGTCGGGCAACCATGCGCAGGGCATAGCCTGGGCGGCGAGGCGCCTGGGCATCCCGGCAGTGATCGTGATGCCCGCGGACGCACCGCAGGTGAAACGTGAATCGACCATGGCGATGGGCGCGGAAGTGGTCTCATACGACCGGATGACCGAAAATCGCGCCAAGATCGCAGCGCATCTGGCGCATGCGCGGGGCGCGGCGCTGGTGCCTCCCTTCGATGACCCCTGGATCATCGAGGGGCAGGGCAGCGCCGGCATCGAGGCGATGACGCAGATGGTGGAGGCGAAACTGCCCGATCCGTCGCACGTCGTCATTCCCTGTGGCGGCGGCGGGCTGGCGGCGGGGGTCGCACTGGCCTTGCCCGATGCCCAGGTCACCATCGTCGAGCCCGAAGGCTGGGACGATATGTGCAGGAGCCTGGAGGCAGGATGGATCGAGTCCGTTGGGCCGAATCCCCCCCCAACCGCTTGCGATGCCCTCCAGACGCTCGAACCGTCGCCGCTCACCTTCGATGTGCTCGCGCGGCGCGGAGCCACGGGCCTGACGGTGAGCGAGGCGGAGGTTCGCGCGGCGCAGCGCTGGGCCGCGGCGAAGTTGCGTGTGGTGGTCGAGCCGGGCGGGGCGGTGGCGTTGGCGGCCGTATTGGCGGGCAAGGTGGAGCTGAAGCCGGGACTGCTGGTGATCCTCTCCGGCGGCAATGTCGATCCGGATGCCTATGCCGCGGTGCTGAGCGGGAGCGATTGATGGGAAGCCGATTCGGCGCGCTGGTGGCCAACACGATGAGCGCAGTGGCGCGCGTGCTGGGCGTGGCGATCTATTATCTGCTCCGCGCAATATATCGCCCGCGCGAGCGGATGATCGCGCTTGCGGGGCTGGCCGTGATCGCAGCGCTTGTCGTCGCGCTGGTCTACGCGCTGTGACCGATCCCGCGCTCATGCCGATCCTGCTCAGCATCGCGGTGCTGGCGATGTTCGCGCTCGTCTGGGGCGGCGTGAGGCTGCTAAGGACGGACCGCACCAAAAGCGTGCTGATGATCGTCTGCGCGCTGGTCCTCCTCGGCAATCTGCTGATCTGGACCTTGTGAGGGCGCTGTCCGGTTCGATGCTCGACCGCGGCTGAGCAGCGGCAATAACCGATCGATCCCGGCCGCGACCGCCACCGAAGCGATGATAGCCATTGCCGTTGCGACGCCGACATTGCCCAGCCCCGCTCGCGCATAGACTTCGACCGCTACACGGGCCATCATCGGGTGGAACAGGTATAACGGGTACGAAACCGCGCCCAGCAACAGCAAGGGGCGGGGGATTCGAATCCCCTCCAGAGACACCGCCGCCCACACCGCCACCGCGGCAGGAAGGCCGGCCCCGATCAAGCGGGGCGCGCCGTCCCATGTTTGGGGGGAGAACAGGATGATCAGTGCGCCGCAGAGCGAGACAGCCGCCAGCGGCCTGTCGATTGTCCAGCCGCGAAGCACGGCTTCCCGCACCGCCATGCCCAAGCAGAATTCCAGCGAAAGCGGGCTGAGGGGCACGGACCATGCCCCCGCGCGATCCCCTAGCACCGTTCCCAGCAACGCGAGACCGCCGAGCCCCAGCAGCGCCGCCTTTCGAGTATCCACGCGCAGCGCGAGCGCGAACGTCAGAACTCCATAGAAGACCGCTTCGAGTATCAAGGTCCAGCCGACCGCCAGTATCGGCTTGGGATCGCCGTGCGTGTCCCATGAGGGAAACAGGAAATACGACGCCACGACGTGACCGATATTCTGGGCCTGCCCTGCGAGCAGGGTCAGGGCCAGGGCCAGTGTCGTTGCAATCCAATAGAGCGGAAGGATGCGGATCGCGCGCGCCGTTGCGAAGCTGCGCCAGCCTTGCGCCCGTTCGGCCGCGGAGCCGACCACGAACCCTGAGATCACGAAGAACAGGTCCACGCCGTAGCCGCCCGCGCCCCAAGACGAGAAAGCGGGATCCAGCTTCTGCGTTGCGTAGTACGTGGAATGTGTCAGCATGACCGCGACCGCCGCCAATCCCCGCAGCATGTCGAGGGTTTCAATGCGCTGTTGGGGCACTTGGACGTGTGGCATCGCCGGAGTTTGACGCAAAGCGTTCACGGCGCAAGGTTTCAAGGGAGCGCTGATGATCGCCTGCGCACTGGTCCCTCGGCAATCTGCTGATCCAGGCTGGGTGACGGCACTGGCCGGTCCGACGCTCGACCGCTGCTGCGCCGCTGCAATAATTCGACACCACCTGCGACCGCTATCGAGGCGATTATCGCAACTGCGGTCGCGACCCTGACATTGCCCAAACCCGCTCGCGCATAGATTTCGACTGCCGCTCGCGCGACGATCGGGTGGAACAGGTATAGCGGGTAGGAGATTGCGCCGGCCCAGACCGCCCAGCGCGGAATGCGAACCTTGTCTTCCAGCGATACGGCCGCCCAAACGGCGATCCCGGCGGGGAGACCAGTCGCGAACACGCGCGGCACGCCAATCCATGCCTCCGGCACATTCAGCGCCAGCAGCGCCGTGGCCAGCGCGAACACCGCGTTCCCGGAAGGCATCCGGCCACCTTGCCGTAGCAGATGCGCCAGGATCATCCCGAACAGGAACTCGAGCATCAGCGGGTTCAGATACGTGACGGTCGAATCCGGCAGTGCAAAGCCGCCCAGCGCACAGGCCCCGAGCACCAGCGTGCACAGTCTGGTCGGGCTCACCTTCAGAACCAGCGCGGCGGCGATGGCCGCGTAGAAGAATGCTTCGAGCACCAGCGTCCACCCGACCGCCAGCAGGGGCACCAAATACCCACCGGCGTCAACCGTGGGCAGCAAAAGAAAGGATTCGGTCAGATGTCGCAGCGAAGGCGCGGGCAGCCCCATGCCCAGCGACAGCACAAGCATCATGCTCGTCGCCAGCCAGTATAGCGGCAGGATGCGCCTTGCCCGGGCGATCACGAAGCTTTGCCAATCGCGCGCCCGATCGGCTGTGAAGACCATCACGAAGCCGGAGATGACGAAGAACAGGTCCACCCCGTGTCCGCCGCCTACCCAGATGGGAAAGCTTGGATCCAATCGTTGCGCCGTATAGTATCCCGCGTGGGTGATCAGCACCGCCAGGGCCGCTACACCCCTGAGCACATCCAAGGAAAAGTAACGATCCGCTTCGTCTTTGGGAGCTAGGCGTGCCATTGCGAGAGTCATCCGCCTATTCGACTTTGTAGCGGCGACAGAGGCGCACCAATTCAGATTCGGCTTCCCCGGTCGCTACGGCCAACACGGCAAGGAGTGCGGGTCGGAAGTCAGCGGCAACACCTCCCTCTTCCTGAGGTAACAGACCGGTTGCCCGCACTGCGGAGAGGATCGATACCGGCTCTGAAACGTCGGTGTTGGGATATTCCACCTGGAAGCGTGCGAGATCATCGAGCAGGCTCACTTCGCTTCTCCCATTGCGATCAGGAGGTTTCTGATGGCTCCAAGCGAGGCACGAGCTTCGACATCGACGAAGTTGCCGCCCGTGGGTGCCGTTAGCGTGGTGGCGATCACAGTGCTGGCGGCATTGGAGATCGCAGCGGCCGTGAAGGTCCCGCTCACATTCTTGATCCGGGCCTCGTCGCAAGTGCTCGTTGCGCGCACCCCGAAATAGACATTGCTGTCGTTCTCGGTGAGGATCACCCCGTCCACATCGACCAGCGCGACATTCTGGTGGTCCATTGCGATCGATGCAGTGGACAGGCCCGTCCCGTTGCCGCTGCCCTGCACCTTCCCAACGATGCAGCGCGCGACCCCGTCCACTGCGGAGACGCGATTCTCATTGTTATTGAAGTTGCCCGACAAGAAGACCGAGCCGTTTCCGGCATTGTAGTCCGCGTTGTCGTTTGTGACCGAGATGACGACGCCGCCGCAGCTCTCAATGATTGTTTCTGGAAGCACCCGGACGTAAGATGCACCGCGCGCAGAAATGGCTGACCCGCCGCACCCGACCATGACCCCGCGATAGGTGATCGAGGGCAAGCCGGTCTCTTCAGTCGCGAGTGCGAAGATGCCATGTCGGTCGCAGTTGGTGATCGTACAATTCGTGTCGATGCTTGTCTGGCCGAAGAGCACAATCCCGTCGCCCTGCTCGGCACCATCCGGATATTCCGTCGGCTCCTTTACGCCATCGATGCGACCGCCTTGAACGCGGGTTCCCCCGCAGGTGACATAAATCCCGGCTCCCCAGACATTGGTGATGTCGGGCTCCAGCACGACAAGCCGATGGTCGAAGTCAAATGCGCCGCCTAGGTGAAATTCCAGTGCGATTCCGCCACCGGCGCCGGCCGGATGCGTGCCGTCGTTGTTACCGTTATCCCAAACCTTCGGATGCTGAAAAAACACGTCCTTCGCGCCAAACGAACCGATGCCGAAACCCCGGTTGCCCGAGGCCTTGAAGCGGACGACCTGGCTGCTGCTCCATGTGGATGGTATATCCGGATCGAATGTCGGATGATTATATTCGATGCTGCCGCCATTGTCGTAAACGGAGTCGTGGCCCTCGCAGTCAATCCAGCGGACGTCACGACACTGGAAAGACCGTAGCCCGCAGGTCAGCCCGTTGCGGGCTATGACGCGCTCCGCAAGTGCCCCGTCCACCCACTTGAAGAGCAGACACGGGTTATCGCCCGATATGGGGTTGCCGGTGTCATAGACATAGCCCACCACATTCGAGCCGTTGCCGTTGATCTCCACCGGCCCGATGATGCCGACATTCAGCAGCAGGTTGTCGATCGTGCCTCGGAAGCTCACCGCTGCGCAGGCCGTCGTGGAAGTCAGGTTGAGCACCGGATCCATGAACCGCAGGAACGTGTTGGGCGTCGTTACGATGATCTCGCGGCTGATCTCATAGCCGCCGATGTACGGAAATTCGAGGATGACGCCCCCGCCGCGCTCCTCGATCCAGGCGAGTGCTTCGTCAACGACATCGATGCAATCGGTGAGAGCCGCGATCGTGCCGAAGCGTTGAACGGGCACGGGCTTGAGATCGAGGAGGTCAATGGCCGCCTGGACGGTCGTTATGCAAGCTTTCGCCCCTTCGATTGCCGACTGGATGTCCACTTCCCCCCCCCCCCGAGGATTGCTGCCGGCGGGCCTACCTGATCGGCGAGTTCGGGTCGAGCCGCATGTCCAGATACTTGTCCACCGAGCCCATCAGGTCTTCCATCTCATGCTCGAAAAAGTGATTCGCGCCCGGGATGGTGTCGTGGTGGATGGTGATGTGGCGCTGGGTTCGCAGCTTGTCGACGAGCTTCTGGACCGCGCCGGGGGTGACGACTTCGTCATTCTCGCCCTGGATGATGATGCCAGAGGAGGGGCAGGGCGCGAGAAACGTGAAGTCGAACATATTGGCCGGGGGCGCGACCGAGATGAACCCGCGGATCTCCGGACGGCGCATCAGAAGCTGCATGCCGATCCATGCGCCGAAGCCGAAGCCGGCGACCCAGGTGGTCGATGCTTCGGGGTGGAAGCTCTGGACCCAATCGAGCGCGCTGGCCGCATCGGAGAGTTCGCCGATGCCGTTGTCGAATACGCCCTGGCTCTTGCCGACCCCGCGGAAATTGAAGCGGAGCGTCGCGAAGCCGCGGCGCTGGAAGGTCTTGTAGAGCTCCTGGACGATGCGGTTGTTCATCGTGCCGCCCGCATTGGGATGCGGATGGAGGATCATCGCGACCGGCGCGCGGGGGCGCGGGGCGGGAGCGAAACGGCCTTCAAGGCGACCTTCGGGACCGGGGAAAATTACTTCGGGCAAACTTGCACCTGCTGAATCTGTGCGCGCCCTGTGGCGCGGGAAGCTGGGCGCTATATAGGCAGAGACCGCTTTTGCGCAATTATAACGAAGAGCCCCGGTGACCCGCATCTATCTCGACCACGCCGCGACGACGCCGATGCTGCCGCAAGCTGTGGCAGCGGTGGCCGAAGGCATGGCGCGCTGGGCCAATCCGAGCTCGCCGCATGCCGAAGGCCGGGCGGCGCGGGCGGCGCTGGAAGATGCGCGTAGCCGGATCGCCGCGGCTTACGGCTGGGCGCATGAGACGGTGTTGACGAGCGGAGCGAGCGAATCGCTCTATATCGGACTGCGACGTTCGATGGCGGAGCGCGTGTTGATCACCGCTGTCGAGCATGATTCGGTGCTGCGTCATGCTGAGGGCGCCCAGGTGCTGCCGGTGCTGGCGGACGGGACTCTGAATTTGGACGCGTTGCGCGCCGCGATCGGGCCGTGCGTGCTGCTTTGCGTGCAGCGGACCAATAGCGAGACCGGCGTGATCCAGCCGATCGAGGCAATCGGGCAGATCGTGCGGGAGGCGGGGGGCATATTGCTCGTGGACGCGGCGCAGATGCCGGTGCGCACGTCTGCGGCGGTACTTCGGTATGCCGATCTGGTTGCGGTCTCGGCGCACAAGCGCGGGGGGCCGCCGGGGATCGGCGCACTGTTCGTGCGGAGCTTCGCGACGCTGATGCCGATGGGCGGACAGGAAAAAGGCTATCGCGCCGGGACAGAGAATCTGCCGGGGGCCCTGGGATTTGCTGCCGCGGTGGAGATCCCCGATGACATGGACAGAATCTATAAATTGCGCTGGCGACTGGAGACGGCGTTGGAGGGGGCCAAGATTGTCGGCGCGGAGAATTCGCGGTCGCCGCTAATTGGGTCTTACCGGATGCCGGGGGTCTCATCGGCAGCGCAGTTGATCCGCTTCGACATGGCTGGTTTCGCAGTGTCGGCGGGGAGCGCCTGCTCGTCGGGGAGCATGCGGCCCAGCCATGTGCTGTCGGCGATGGGATGGAGCGAGCCGGCCCTACGCGAAGTGGTGCGGGTGAGCTTCGGACGCGAGACTACAGAGGCGGAAGTCGATGCGTTCGCGGCGCTGTGGCGCGAGATCGCCACGGATGCGCGGGCGGCATGATCTACCTCGATTATCAGGCGACCACGCCGCTTGCCCCGGAGGCGCTGGCCGCGATGCTGCCTTGGCTGGAGAGCCAGCACGCCAATCCTCACTCGGCGCATGCCTTGGGGCGGGCAGCGAAGGCGGCTGTCGAGGTGGCGCGTGAGCAGGTTGCCGATCTGATGCCCGAAGGCGGCGCGGTCAGCTTCACCAGTGGCGCGACCGAGGCGCTCAATTGGGCGATCAAGGGCACTAGCGGCCCGATCGTCACGCTGGCGACCGAGCATGCCGCGGTGCTGGACACTGTGGAGGCGGAGGCAAGGAGTGGACGACAAGTTGCGATAGTGCCGGTCGGCTCGGACGGACTCCCCGATTTCCCCGCTCTGCGCGCCGCGATCCGGCCTGGCACGGGGCTCGTCACCGCCATGCTGGTGAACAATGAGATCGGCGTGATCCAGCCGGTCGCGCAGATCGCCGCACTGGCGCGTGCAGCCGGCGCAGTGTTCCTGTGCGACGCCGTGCAAGGCTATGGCCGCGAGTTGATCCCGGACGAATGCGACCTGGTCGCGATATCCGCGCACAAGATCCACGGGCCCAAGGGCATCGGCGCGTTATGGATCCGCGACGGGATAGATATCGAACCGCTCATGCACGGCGGCGGGCAGGAAAGGTCCGGCCGATCCGGCACGCTTTCGCCGGCGCTGTGCGCCGGGTTCGGCGCGGCGGCGCAGCTTGCCAAGCAGCGCTTCGGCGCGGATCATGCGCATGCCGAGCAGCTCTTCCGCGCCGCACTCGCGCATGTGGCGGTGGACTGGCAGCTCAACGGATCGCGGGATGAGCGTTATCACGGCAACCTCAATCTCCGCCGCCCGGGACTCGACGTAGCGCGGCTGATGTCCGAGCTTCGCGATGTGGCCTTCTCGGCAGGCTCCGCGTGCGCGAGCGGCTCCGGGCGGCCGAGCCATGTGCTCCGCGCGATCGGGTTGAGCGATGCCCAGGCAAAATCGAGCATCCGGCTGGGCTTCGGGCGCTATACCAGCGAAGAAGAGCTGATCGCCGCGCTTGATCGGATCAACCATGCGGCGCGCGCGCAAAAGGTGTCCGCATGATCCGAATCCGTTTCATCAGTGCCGATGGGGAGACTCGCGAGGCCTTTGCCAGGGAGGGCGACCGCCTGCTCGAAGTCGCGCAGAATGACGGGCAGCCGCTGGAAGGGACCTGCGAGGGGCAGATGGCCTGCTCGACCTGTCACGTCCTGATCGCGGCCGCGGATTTCGCCCGCCTTCCGCCCGCGAGCGAAGACGAGGAGGATATGCTCGACCTGGCGATGGGAGCGGGGCGCACAAGCCGGCTGGCATGCCAGATCGTGCTGAGTCCAGACCTGGACGGACTGACGGTGCGCATGCCCTCCGGCCATCGCGACATGCAGGGACGTTAACATAGGTTGGAACAGCCGGGGGCTACACCCGTTGGGCAGCGATGGGTGAAACGACTTTGCGCCAGAAGCTGTACGCGCTTGGCTGCCGCGTTTCCGACGTCGGCGCCAATATCGCCGGCCACCCCGTAGCGCTGATCGGCGTATTGCTGTTCTGCTGCGGCTGGTTCCTGCTGCCGCTTGGCGACACGGCGACGGCGGTGCTCACGCTGGTTCTCTCCGTGATGGCGATCACGCTTACGCAAATGGTGCTGAACCAGCAGAAACGGCACGAAAGTCGCGCTCCACCTCAAGATCGACGAGCTGATCCATGCCATGCGCGGCGCGCGCGACGAGGTGATGGGAGTCGAGGGAAAGAGCGAGAAGGAGCTGGAGGCATTGCGGCTGCGCGGTGACCGCGCCGAGGAGGTGCTGGCAGAGCGCCGCGGCAAGGCGACCTCGGTACAATCGGCCAGCTGATACGGAACCTGCCCCTATTCCTGTTGTTTGCAGACTGCGCGGACAGCGCATTGTTAGGAGAGAGAGATGAAAACATTTGCCATTCTGGCCGCTGCTGCCGCGGCGATGTTCGCGGTTCCCGCGAGTGCCGCGACGGTTACCGCTGCGCCCTCGACGGTTGTCACTGCAACGGCGCTTGCCAGCAGTGCACAGGTTCGAGTCGTGGTCCGCGAGAATCGCGGCCGGCATCGCGGATGGAGCCGCGGGCACAATCGCCGCGCTTCCTGGCGCCGCGTGTGCAACAATCGCTGGCGCAACGGCCATCGCGTGCGCGTCTGCCGCAACGTGCGCTACTGGCGGCGCTAAGCCCCGGGAACCACGGGAGCGCTTACGGCGCTCCCGTACTTGCACCAACGCCAGCCTTCGCCCATATGCGCCGCGGGAGTCGGGCGGACGATGCCGTCGCCAACCCGGTCAGATCCGGAAGGAAGCAGCCGCAACGATTTCGTGTCGGGTCGTTCCGGCTCCCACCAGCGCCGCCAAGATTTAGCCATGCTAAATCGCGTTTGAGCGGCGCTGCGGCCGGCGGCGCTGGTGCGCCGACCGACGACGCGGCTCCGCCGCGGCGCTGACCTGGCCAGACCCCTTCGACAATCGCCCGCTGCCGACCTAGACAGGGGCCAATGTCCGATTCCCTTCTTGGCCTAGACGAACCCCCGCAGCCGCGCGATCAGGCGTATCGCGTACTGGCGCGCAAATATCGGCCGCAGACCTTTTCGGAGCTGATCGGGCAGGATGCCATGGTCACTACGCTGGGCAACGCGATCAAGCGCGACCGGCTGGCGCATGCGTTCCTGCTCACCGGCGTGCGCGGAGTCGGCAAGACTTCGACCGCGCGGCTGATCGCGAAGGCGCTCAATTGCATCGGGCCGGACGGGCAAGGCGGGCCCACGATCGATCCGTGCGGCAGTTGCGAGCCTTGCGTCGCGATTGCGGAGGGCCGCCATATCGACGTGATCGAAATGGACGCCGCGAGCCATACCGGCATCGACGATATCCGCGAGATCATCGAGGCGTCGCGCTATTCGGCGGTCTCGGCGCGCTACAAGATCTACATCATCGACGAAGTCCACATGCTGTCCAAGGCCGCGTTCAACGGCTTGCTGAAGACGTTGGAAGAGCCGCCCGCGCATGTGAAGTTCCTTTTCGCGACCACCGAAGTGAACAAGGTGCCGGTGACCGTGCTGTCGCGGTGCCAGCGCTTCGACTTGCGGCGGATTTCGGCGGAAGCGCTGTCCGCACATTTCGCGATGGTGTCCGAAAAGGAAGGCGTCGTCGCCGAGCCTGAAGCGCTGGCGATGATCGCGCGTGCGGCGGAGGGATCGGCACGCGACGGGCTTTCGATCCTGGACCAGGCGATCGCGCATGCCGGCATCGAGGGCGAGGGCGTCAAGGCCGATGCCGTGCGCCAGATGCTCGGCCTGTCTGATCGTGGCGCGATCCGCGAATTGTTCGGGCTTTTGCTCGCGGGGGACGCCGGTGGGACACTCGCTGCGCTTCGCCTGCAATACGACATGGGAGTCGATCCCCAGGCCGTGCTCAAGACCCTGCTCGAAACGGTGCACGGGGTGACGCTCGCGAAGCTGGGGACCGAAGCTACCGCCGGGCAATCCGCCGAGGAACTCAAGGCGCTGGAGCGCTGGGCGGCGGGGCTCAGTTTCCCGATGCTGCACCGGCTCTGGCAGCTCCTGCTCAGGGGACATGACGAAGTCGCGCGCGCGGCTCTGCCGATCGAGGCATGCGAAATGGCGCTGTTGCGAGTTATCCACGCCTCTCAGCTTCCCGATCCGGGCGATCTTGCCCGCCAGATCGCCAGCGGCGCCATCACGCCCGCACCCGCCGCGCCCGCCGCGTCCAAGGAGCCGGGCTTGCCGAGCACGATGGCGGAGCTTGCCGACCATCTGGAACGCAATCGCCGGCTCCAGCTCGCTACCCAGGTGCGCGATTGCCTGCGCCCGGTGCGTTTCGAAGGCAGCGAGGCGGAATTCGGCGCGACGCGCACGCTGCCGAATGATTTCCTGCGCGATCTTGCCGCCGCATTGCGCGATACGACGGGGGTCAACTGGCGGCTGAGGCTTGTGGAAGGCGCGACCGAGCCTACCTTGCGTGAGCAGCAAGCGGCCAGCGAAGCAGCCGAGCGTGACGCGGTGCTGCGCTCGCCCGTCGTCGCCGCGGCGATGGAAGCTTTTCCCGAAGCCGAACTGATCGGCTGGACGAAGACAGGAACGCATTGAGATGGATCTCGAAAAGATGATGGCCATGGCGCAGAACGTCCAGGCCGAGCTTACCAAGGCGCAAGCCACGCTCGATACGATCGAAGTGGAAGGTCAATCGGGGGGCGGGCTGGTGAAGATCCGCGCCTCGGCAAAGGGCCGGATCATTGGGATGCACATCGACGATTCGCTGCTCAATCCGAACGAGAAGGGAATGCTCGAGGATCTGCTGGCCGCGGCATTCAACGATGCGCGCGCCAAGGCCGATGCCGCCTCACACGAATCGATGAGCAAGATGACCAGCGGACTGCCGCTGCCGCCTGGGTTCAAGCTGCCGTTCTGACCTAGACGAGGTCGAACCTTAGGTGCTTCCCCAAGGTGGAGGCCGCGCGAGCGACCGTTTCCAGGGTCACATTATGTGCTTCCGGATCGAGCAATCGATCCAGCTGAGCACGACTTGTCCCCATGCGCTTTGCCATATCGGTCTTTGAAATCTTCTGGTCGTCCATTTCAGTGGATAACTTCATAGCCAATATACGCTTGAACGCTCGTGCCTGGATAACATCTCGGATGCCTTCGCCATTGAGCACATCGGTAAGAGATAAAAGGCGCTCCCGGGGATCGATCCCCGCTAAATCCTTAGACATAAAAAACCTATCTATATGCCTTCAGGACTCCATAGGCATGGCGCAAATCATGTCGCGCGGTGCCTTCTCTCCCCGCCCGGAATCCATGAAGGACTATGTAGACATTGCTTTCCGATAACAGCGCAAACAACAAGACAGCATATCTGCCAGGCGCAACAGCGCGGCGATATTCCCAGACGCCTCTCCCCATATCACAACATTCCAAGGCTTCCGGCCCCTCGTGCGCAATGATGCAGAGGTCTTCCAAGACTATATGTTGATAGTCGCCTAGCGAAATCAGAAAGTTGCCAACATCGTGATCAGCACCGTTATTGTGAAAGTACACCTCTCGCATGTTGCGGACTCCAATGACGAGGGATGGCGCTACCAGCGCTTTGATTCCCAGCATAAGTGATAGAAAACATTAGATTACTCCCTCTTCGAGTACGGTCGCCAAAAAATGCGGTACAGCGTACCATATATGATACGCGAATGGATTTGGCAAGCGCTCCGGGAACATTCTGCGAGCAGCCCGGTTGCTTTGAAAGCAATGGGAGTAAAGCGATGGTAGAACGCGTAACCGAACGAACCGACGGCGTGATCACCGAGCGCGTGACCGAGACCGATAGCGGGGGCGAAACCGTAGTCGTGCAAAGCCGCGGCGGCGGAGGTGGCGGTATTCTGGTCGGCTTCGCGATCCTGCTGCTCGTCGTGATCGGCGCGGTCTATCTGCTCAATCAGAACTCGCGCGAAAACGCCAAGACCAGCGCCGTGACCGAGGCCGCGGACAAGGTGGGCGATGCCGCGAAGGACGTGGGCGACGCCGCGAAGGATGCGGCGAAGAAGATCCAGTAGTCAGCGCAGGCAGGTGTCCAGCCCGTCGCCGCGCACGACGCCTATCCGCGCACTAATCGCATTGCTGTAGCGCCGCGTGAAGCCCCTGGGGTCGATCGCGGCGCGCTTCTTGGGGAGCGGAAGCACTGCGGCGATCTGCGCGGCTTCGCGCGTCGAGAGCCGGGATGCGTCGTGCTTGAAATAGCGCATGGCACCGGCATTCACGCCATAGGTGCCGATGCCGGTCTCGGCGACGTTGAGGTACACCTCCATGATCCGGCGCTTGCCCCAGATATTTTCGATCAGCATGGTGAAATAGGCTTCCAGGCCTTTACGGAGATAGCCTCCGCCCTGCCACAGGAATACGTTCTTGGCGGTCTGCTGGCTGATCGTCGAGCCGCCGCGGATGCGCCCGCCCTTCTGGTTGCGGCGATACGCTTCCTCCAGCGCCGCGATGTCGAAGCCGTGATGCTGGCAGAAGCGCGAATCCTCCGCCGCGATGGCGGCGCGGGCCATGCTGGGGTCGATGCGACTGAGCGGCATCCACCGCTTGGTGACGCCGTGCCCGCCGATCACGTCACCGATCATCGTCCAGGTCACCGGCGGCCCTGCGAAGCGATAGATCGCCACCATGGTGACCGAGACCAGCAGGAAAGCGAGGATGAGTTTGAGGATCGACATCAGGAGGCGGCGCAACAACCCTTTGCGCCTTGCACCCCTCCCCGGCGAAGGCCGGGCCCCAGTCGCAGGTGGTTCGGGGGGAGGGTCGGAATGTGGAATTGCGTGCTCGAAACCGGGCCCCGGCCTCCGCCGGGTAGCAGTAACGGGTGGGAGGGGTTCGAGATCGGGGAGCGGGCGCTCGCCTAGCGGCTGCGGCCGTACTTCGCCCAACTCGCCCGGTAACTCCGGCGCAGAGTCCTGCGGCTCCTTGTCCTGATTGCCATCAGCCATGCTGACAGAATTGCCGCAGCGCGCCTCCTATCGCAACCGCCCGGCAAACCCATGATCGTGCCACAGTGAAGCGGCGGGGGCTCAGCCCGCCGTCACCAATCGCCTGTCGCCCGCGAGACGCATCATCGCCTTTTGGAGCTTCTCGAACGCGCGCACTTCGATCTGGCGGACGCGTTCGCGGCTGACGCCGTAGACCTGCGAGAGTTCCTCGAGGGTCTTGGGGTCGTCGGTCAGGCGGCGCTCGGTGAGAATGTGCTTCTCGCGCTCGTTGAGGTCGTCCATCGCCGAAGTCAGCATCTCGTGGCGGACATCCGCTTCCTGGGCATCCGCGACGACCGCGTCCTGCAAGGGCGCATCGTCCTGCAGCCAATCCTGCCACTGGCTTTCGCCATCCTCGCGCATCGGCACGTTGAGCGACGTATCGCCGCCCATGGCCATGCGGCGGTTCATGGATGTGACCTCTTCCTCGGTCACGCCCAGATCGGTGGCGATCTTGGCGAGATGCTCGGGGGACAAGTCGCCATCCTCGAACGCATCAAGTTTGGCCTTCATTCGCCTGAGGTTGAAGAACAATTTCTTCTGAGCGGCCGTGGTGCCCATCTTCACGAGCGACCAACTGCGCAGGATGAATTCCTGGATCGAGGCGCGGATCCACCACATCGCGTAGGTCGCCAGGCGGAAGCCGCGATCGGGCTCGAACTTCTTCACGCCCTGCATCAGCCCGATATTCCCTTCGGAAATCAGCTCGCTGACGGGCAGGCCATAGCCGCGATAGCCCATCGCGATCTTCGCCACGAGGCGCAGATGCGAGGTCACCAGCTGCGCGGCGGCTTCGGTATCGCCATGCTCCTGAAAGCGCTTGGCGAGCATATATTCCTGCTCGGGCGCCAGGATCGGAAACTTCTTGATCTCGGACAGATAGCGGTTGAGGCTCGCCTCACCGCCAAGCGCGGGGATCGTCGCCGGGACATTGCTGCCGTTTGCCATGATCCAATCTCCCTTTCACGCGACGCGGTGGTCAGAAAACCGATGCGCCGAAAATCATACGATGAGGTTAGCGTACAGTTCCTGCATATCCGCAGGCATTTCGCTATCGAACGCCAAAGCGTTACTATTGATGGGGTGAATGAACCCCAGATGGGCGGCATGCAAGGCCTGGCGCCGGAAATTCAAGGTTTCCAGAAGCGCGCGATGCTTGCCGGGGCTCCCATAAACCGGGTCCCCCAATAGCGGATGGCCGATTGATGTCATGTGAACGCGGACCTGGTGGGTGCGTCCGGTTTCCAGGCGGCATTCGACAAGATCCGCATGCCGAAGTTCGCACAGGCGGCGCCAATGCGTGATTGCGTGGCGACCGGTTCCCTCTCGAACGACGGCAATCTTCTTCCGATTGTTGGGCGAGCGCGCGAGCGACGCATTCACTGTCCCCGTCGGCGTTTTGACATTGCCGTTGACGATCGCCTTGTAGCGGCGGTCGATGGTGTGCGCCTTAAACTGCCGGGCGAGGCCGACATGGGCGGGATCGGTCTTCGCCGCGACCATCAGCCCTGACGTGTCCTTGTCGATCCGGTGGACGATCCCCGGGCGTGCGACGCCGCCGATGCCCGAGAGCTGCCCGGCGCAATGGTGCAGCAACGCGTTGACCAGAGTACCGTCCAGATTGCCGGCGGCGGGATGCACGACGAGACCGGCGGGCTTGTCGATCACGATGAGATGCTCGTCCTCGAACACGATTTTCAGCGCGATATCCTGCGCTTCGTTGTGCGCGGGCGTCGGATCGGGGATCTCGAGGGTGAACAGCGCACCACCGGCGGCCTTGCGGGCGGGATCGCGGACCAGTCCATCCGGTCCCGTGACCTGTCCGGTGGAGATCAGCGCCTTGATCCGCTCGCGCGACAAGGTGGGCAGGGCATCCGCCAGCGCGCGATCGAGACGCCAGCCACCGGCTGTGTCCGCGATGCGCGCTTCGACGATGGAAACCCCCCGGCTCATTAGGCTAGTGAGATGGCGATGCGGGTAAGAATTTCAAGGTGTGTTATCGAAGCAATTCAGCGCGCGGCCGCAGAGGCGGAGCCGCGCGAGGCTTGCGGACTGTTGTTCGGTGCGGACGGCCAAATCGCGGAAATGCAAGTGACGGAAAATGTGTCGGAAAATCCCGATCGCGAATTCGAGATCGACCCGCTCGCATTGTTCGCGGCGCTGAAGGCGGAGCGGGCAGGGGGGCAGAAGATTGCCGGGTATTGGCACTCCCACCCGAGCGGCGACGCAACGCCGTCCGCCACCGACGCCGCGATGGCCGCCCCCGATGGCAAGTTGTGGCTGATCATCGCCGGTGACGACGCCCGGCTGTGGCGGGCAACGGGCGGGAGCGCTTTCAACCCGGTCGCGATGGCAGTCGATCTGGTTTGAATTCGGCCCGCTTCGTGGCAGAAGCTGCCGGGGGAGAGGACAGCCATGCACTTAGCCAGGCGGATTGTAGGTGGGCGGATCGCGGCGACGGTCCTGCTGCTGGCATTGGCCCTTCATCCGGCTTCCGCTCTGCCTCAATCGATGACGGAAAGCGCCGATAATCACATCACGGTGACCGGGCGGCTCCGCAAGGTCGGCATCAATTACGCGCTTCGCGGCCGTCAATTGAAGGTTTGCGTGGCGCGGCGGCGGGGCGAGGATGCGGAAGCGGTCCGGCTGATGTGCAGGATCCTGCGGGCCTGCGCGCTGAAGGGTTACCACAGAGAAAAGGTCGCGCAACAGTGCGTCAGCGCCACGCTAGACGAACTGGAGAAAATCTACCCTGGGGCCGACACGCCCGACGCGGCGATCGCGGCGGCGGTGCGGCCCCCAGATGAGAACCCGTCGAAGGCGAAGCGACCGGAATGAGGCGCGGATAGGGCGCACGCCTCGCATGGAACGTTTCGCTTCCGGCCCCGTTGGCGACTCATCAACAGGGAGAGTAGCCATGCTTTGGACCATCGCCGTCATACTTCTCGTGCTCTGGCTGCTGGGCTTCACGCTCAACGTGGCGGGCGGGCTGATCCACATCCTGCTTGTAGTCGCGCTAATCGTAGGCCTGATCCAGTTGTTCAGCGGCCGCAAAGTCGTCTAGCCGCGCCTTGCAGCATCCAGCGTGGTGCGCCAATAGGTGCGCGACACGCTGGAGTGCACCCATTTGAACATTTCGCCGACCGACTTCGCCAGCCTGCTCTGCTCGCGGCTTTGCCATGACCTGCTCAGCCCCGTTGGCGCGCTCAACAATGGCCTGGAACTGCTCGCCGACGAGCATGATCCGGAAATGCGCGCGCGCTGCCTGGAACTGCTCAGCGAAAGCGCCAAGGCTTCGGCCAACAAGCTGAAATTCTTCAGGCTTGCTTTCGGCGCCGCGGGTGGCTTCGGCGAAACCGTCGATACGCGCGAAGCCGCGGCGGCGATCGACGGCCTGTTCGGCGAGAACCATCGCGTGAATGTCGGCTGGATGGTTGAAGATCCGGTGCTTCCCAAACAGGCGATCAAGGTGCTGCTCAACCTGGCGCTGATCGGGGGCGACGCGCTGGTCCGGGGCGGCGATCTGGCGATCGGCGCGGAGATCGTGGACGGAAATATAGAGATCGTCGTGCGCGCGGACGGCCCGCGGATCGTGCTCGACCCCGAGCTGCGCAGCGCGCTGGCGGGCGGCAAGGACGACCTGCCTATCACGCCGCGCGCGGCGGCGGCGTATCTGGCGCATGCGCTGGTCACGCAGGGCGGCGGCGTGCTGCAGGTGAGCCCGCCGGATGCGGAAGTGTTGCTGTTTGGGGCGAGCTTTAGAGTCGGCTAGGAGTCTGGCGATTGCTCATGAGATCGGCGAACAGAAGTGTGAGGGCGGCGGGCAAAGTATCGACATCACCTTCGCGCGAATACGGATAAATCCGGTCCACGGCATACCCGATGCCCAACGCGCCAAGCGTCATTATGCCGCCATTTTGAATTTGCGAAATGGCTCGGAGCATATCTCGCCAGAGATAGGACGGTCCGTTTTCCATTAACGTGGAATCGTCGACCGGTGCGCCGTCTGACATCACTATCAGCAGCTTATGTGCGTGCGGCAACGCCGCTAGGCGGCTTGCTGCCCAATCCAGCGCTTCGCCATCGATGTTCTCGCGCAAAAGATCAGGGTGGAGCATTGCGCGCTTTGACTGTTCCAACCACTCCGTTTCGCCGGCGGACTTATAGATCACGTGCAGCAGGGCACACAGGCGGCCGGGCCGCCTTGGCCGACCGGATCGGAGCCATTTGTCGCGTGCGAAGCCTCCTCTCCACCCAGCGGTGGAAAACCCAAGAACTTCGGTGCTAGCGCCAGCTGCGGCTAGCGCGGATTGCACCGCAGATACTGAAGCAGCGACGGCACAAATCGGCTTCCCTTTCATCGAGCCCGATTGATCAATCAAGAAGGTGACCGCGAAACTCGCGGCATCACTTCCCAGAACCGCGCGGATCGCATCGTTCGTTGGGATCTGATCTGTAATGAAGTGGCTGGCTTGATCTTGCGCCTTCTGCCAGGCCACGCCCTGCTCATCGCACCATTCGCGCCGATCAGGGCTGATCGAGCGCAATTTTTCAGGAATATCGAGCGCTGCCAGTTCCACGTCGTAAGCGCGTGTGAAGATTCGATAAGGCTCTTCAGGCGCCCCGTCCTTGGCCGGGCGGCGCTTGAGTCCCAATAGTGTGCGCCAATCGATCATAGGCCCTCAAGCAGCCATGCACGGCATGATACCCAGAGTACGGTGCGAACACCAAGGCTAACCCGCCCTTAACCCTCTATCCCGCAGAACGTCCGGGCAAATTTGCTTCGGGGCCGCATGGACGATCTGCTTCAGGAATTCATTGCCGAGACGCGCGAGACGCTTGAGGCGCTTTCGGGCGAGATCGTGGCGTGGGAAGCGCATCCTGACGACAAGGGCCGGCTCGATGCGATCTTCCGGTTCGTTCACACCGTTAAGGGAAGCTGCGGCTTTCTCGATCTGCCCCGGCTCGCGCGGCTGAGCCACGCGGCCGAAGATGTGCTCGACCAAGTGCGCAGGGGCGAGCGCGTGCCCGATGTCGGGCTGGTCAACGCAGTGCTGGCGGTGGTCGATCGGATCGGCGTGATCGTGGAGGCGATCGATTCGGGCGACAGCCTGGACGATAGCGGCGAAGACCTGCTGATTGCGGCCCTGGCCGAAGGCACCGATACAGTGGCGGCCACGCCGGTGGGCGGGGCGCAACGCGCGCCGGCGCGCAGCGTTCGGCTGAGCGTCGACCTGCTCGATCGGATGATGTCGGGCATGTCGGACATGGTGCTCGCACGCAACGAGCTCGCCCGGCATGTGCGTGAGGGGGATATGGACCCGGCGCTGGAATCGGCGCTCGAGCGGCTTTCGCTTACCGTCGGCGAAATGCGTGACACGGTTACGCGCACGCGGATGCAGAAGATCGACGCCCTGTTCTCCGCGCTGCCGCGCATGGTGCGCGATACGGCGGCCGGGCTGGGCAAGTCGGTCACGCTGCACGTCGAGGGATCGGACGTCGAGCTGGACCGCGAGATGATCGAGATGATGCGCGATCCGCTTGTTCATATCGTGCGCAATTCGATTGATCACGGCATTGAAGCTCCCGGCGAACGACGCAAGGCGGGCAAGCGCGAAAATGGGCGGCTGATCGTCTCGGCGCGTCAATCGGGCAACCAGATCATCATCGAGATTGCGGACGACGGCCGCGGCATCGACACCGAGCGGCTGATCGCCAAGCGTGTGCAGAGCGGCGGCGACGAGCGCGAGCTTCGGGCGCTGCCCGAACGCGCCAAGCTCGACCTGGTTTTCGAGCCAGGCCTTTCGAGCAAGGACGAAGTTACCGAGATTTCGGGGCGCGGCGTGGGCATGGACGTGGTCCGCGCGGCGATCGAGCAGATCGGCGGACGTGTCGAGCTGGACAACAATCCAGGCAAGGGCCTGCGGATCGCGATCCATGTGCCGCTGACCCTGTCGATCATCTCCGCGATCGTCATCGGCGCAGGGGGGCAGCGCTTCGCGGTGCCGCGCCAGGCGATCGAGGAGATCGTCACGGATTGCGGCGAGGCGATCCGCATCGACACGATCGGCGGCGCGCTGATGCTCACTCTTCGCGGGCGGCGGATGCCGATGCTCAACCTGTGCAGCGTGCTGGGGCTGGAGCGCGCGCAGCTGGATGGGAGGCGGATGATCGCGATCGTCAGCGTGCCCGAGGGAAGCTACGCATTGGGCGCCGACACCGTTTTCGACACCGAAGAACTCGTGATCAAGCCGGCATCGCCCGCCGTAATGGCGTGCGGAACCTATGCCGGGCAGACGCTGCCCGATTCGGGGCTGCCCATGCTGCTGCTCGATTGCGCGGGCCTGGCCAGCGTCGCCGGACTGGATTTTGGCAACGGCGGGCACAAGTCGTTCGACGACGAAGAAGCCGAAGCGGCGGTGAAGGGCATTCCAGCCTTGTTGTTCCGAGACCTGGACGGGGTGCGGCGCGCAGTGCCGGTGGTCGCGGTCGACCGCATCGAGCAGATCGACGCCGCCAACGTCCGCTTTGCCGCGGGGCGACTGCGGCTCGCGATCGACGGCCGCATCATTCCGCTCGCCGCGTGCGCAGAGCTGGGTGGGCGCGAGAGGCTGAACGTGATGCGGCTGAAGGACGGCGCCAACGAAGTCAGTTACGCGATCGAGGAAGCGATCGATATCGTGATGCTCCCTGATGACATAACGCCGGCGCGGGAAGCCGGGCCGATTTCCGGCGTAGTGCTGTTCGAGGGCGAACAGATCGAATTGCTCGATATCCTGTGGGTGTTCGACGCACATTCCGATCGCGATGGCGAGAATGACGAAGTTCGCCCGATATGCCTTATCGCGGGCGACGAAGATGGCTGGATCGCCTCCTTCGTCCGTCCCTTGCTCGAAACATCCGGTTACCGCGTCGCCTTCAAGCTCGCACCGGGCGAATCCGCATCCGTCGTTCTCTCATCCGACGATGCCTCGCTCGCGCCTGCCGAGGCCGCGCCGGTGGTGCGCCTACGCCGCCGGCGCGTTGCCGCGGGAACCGCGGATGACAGCGTCTATCGCTACGACCGCGCCGGACTCCTCTCCGCGCTGGAGGCCAAGATGGCCGGAAAGGCCGGCCGCTGATGGCGCACCTCTATCTCATCGCCAGGATCGCCGGCCGCTCAGTTGCGATCGATTCGGATCAGGTCGAATCGGTGGTCGATATCGGGAAGGTCACGCCGGTGCCGCGCGCGAGCCAGCATGTGCGCGGGCTCGCGGCGCTCAGGAGCAAGGTGGTGACGGTAATCGACACTCAATCCGCTCTGGGGGTCGCCGGGACCAGCGAAGCGCGGCGCGCGGTGATCACGCGGGTCGAGGGGCATCATTATGCGATGCTTGTCGATGGCCTGGACGATGTGGCTCCGTTCGAGCTTCAGCCGCTGGCCGGCGGAGTTTCGCTGGATGCCGCCTGGAGCGTCGCGGGCCGCGGCGTGGTGTCGCGCGATGGCGAGCCGATCCTTGCGATCGATCTCGCCAGCCTAGTGCCGAGCCAGGCGGCGATAAACTAATTTCCGAGATTAACGCGAAGCTTACGTCTTGCGATGCACAGTGAAAGTCCAGGCACCTGGCTTACGGGGAACAGGGTAAAATGAAGACTTGTCTCGTCGTTGACGACTCCAAGGTGATCCGCAAGGTCGCCCGGCATATCCTCGAAACGCTCGACTTCGAAGTGCGCGAGGCCGGCGACGGCCGCGAGGCGCTCGACAGTTGTCTTGAGACCCCGCCCGACGTGATCCTGCTCGACTGGAACATGCCTGTGATGAGCGGAATGGATTTCCTGCGCGCGCTGAAGGATTCAGGGCTGCCGGTGCGGCCCAAGGTGGTGTTTTGCACCACCGAGAACGGCATGGCCTATATTCGCGCCGCGATCGAAGCGGGCGCCGACGACTATGTGATGAAGCCGTTCGATCGCGAAACGCTCGAAAGCAAGCTGCAGATCGTCGGCGTCGCCTGAGCTTCGGCTGAGGGATAAGCGATGTCGCGCACCAATCTCGCCAACCACGCCGCTCCGCCATCGCGCGTGCTGATCATCGATGATTCGGTGGTCGCGCGATCGGTGCTGGGCAGGATGGTGGAGGGCACGCGGCGCTTCGCGGTGGCCGGGGCGTTCAGCGACGCGCGCGCGGCGCTGAGCTGGCTCGCCAAGAATCGCGTCGATGTGATCCTGCTGGATATCGAAATGCCCGGTATCGACGGGCTCACCGCGCTTCCCGACCTGTTGATCGCCAGCGAGGGCGCCAAGGTGCTGATCGTTTCCTCTTCGGCCGATGAAGGCGCGGGCGTGAGCGTTCAGGCATTGGCGCTGGGCGCGGCGGACACGCTGGTGAAACCGAGCATCGGCGCATTCGGCGGGCGCTTTGCGGAAGTGCTCGAGGAGCGGCTGTCGAGGCTGTTCGAGACCCCAGCAGACACGCACCGTTCCCCCAGCGGCTATGGCCCGGTGGCCGCGCCGCGCGATTTCGATCTGGTCGCGATCGGAGCCTCGACCGGCGGCATTCACGCGCTAAGCCAGTTTCTCCGGGCGATCCCGACCAGCTTCCAGAAACCCATCCTGGTCACCCAGCATTTACCGGCGACGTTCATGAGCTATTTCGCCGCGCAACTGGCGGTGCTCGGCGGGCGGCCTTGCCAAGTAGCGACCGACAGCATGCGCATTCGTCCGGGCCGGATCATCGTCGCGCCCGGCGACGCGCACATGCGGGTCGTGCGCACTTCCGGCGGCGCGGCGATCCGGCTGACGCGCGAAAAGGCCGCGAGCGGCTGCATGCCGTCTGTCGATCCGATGTTCGAGACCATCGCCCAGGTATATGGCAAGCGAGCGCTTGGCGTCGTGCTGAGCGGCATGGGGCGCGATGGATGCGACGGCGCGGGGAACATGATCGACGCGGGCGCGCGGGTACTGGTCCAGGACCAGGCGACTTCGGTCGTGTGGGGGATGCCCGGCGCGATCGCCAATGCCGGCCGGGCCAGCGCCGTGCTGCCGCCGGACGAAATCGGCCGCCTGGTCGCGGGTCGGGGAGGCGGGGCATGATCCCGCCGGCCCAGTCTCCCGCGTCGCCAGGCGCTATGAACATGATCACGGCCCTTCTCGAGCAGCGCGCGGGCCAGCAGATCGCTGCCAATCGCGCGTGGCGAATCGAGACGGCGCTGAAGCCGATCCTGCGTGAGCGCGGACTGGCGAGCCTCGACGAACTGGTGGCGCAACTGGTGGCCGCGAGGACGGGGGAGCTGGGAGACCAGGTGGTGGATGCATTGCTCAATCAGGAAACGAGCTTCTTCCGCGATGCCGCGGTGCTCGAAGCGGTGGGCGCGGCGGCGCGCGAAATGCAGATTGAAGCCGGAGCCCGCCGGCTGCGCGTTTGGTCCGCCGGATGCTCTACCGGGCAGGAACCGCTGAGCCTGACGATGCTCTTTTCGGAGGCGGCATCGGCCGAGGGGGAGGCAGTCCCGGAAATCATAGCGACCGACATTTCGCCGGCCGCGCTGACGCGCGCCCGAGCCGGCAAGTTCTCCCAATTCGAAATCCAGCGCGGGCTTCCCGTCCGGCGCATGATGACCTGGTTCGACACGATCGGCGGCGACTGGGCAGCCAAGCCCGAACTGCTTCGCCGCGTGCAGTTTCGCCAGCAGAACCTCACCGCGGATCCCGCGCCTCCCGGCAAGTTCGACATCATATTGTGCCGCAACGTGCTGCTCTATTTCTCGCACAGCATGCGGCGCCGGGTGTTCGACACGCTCTCCACCGCGATCCGCCCGGGCGGGCTATTGGTGCTCGGCGCGGGCGAGACCGTAATCGGCCAGACCGAGCATTTCACGCCAAGCGAGGCCTATCGCGGCTTCTATCGCGCGGCGATCCCTTCGCTGCTTACCTCGCGGACCGCGGCGGCGGGTTGATCGCGGCCCCCAAGCGGCCATAACTATGCGGGTGAGCGATCTTTCGATCATCGACGCGCCGTCTCCGAATTTCAACGAGCGCAAGCTGCCGGTGAGCATGATCGTGCTCCACTATACCGGCATGGAAACCGCCCGGGCCGCGATCGACCGGCTGCGCGACCCCACTGCCGAAGTCTCCGCGCATTATGTGGTCGATGAAGACGGCACGATCCTGCGCCTGGTGGATGAGAGCAAGCGCGCCTGGCATGCGGGCCGCGCGCATTGGCGCGGGATAAAGGACGTGAATTCTGCCTCGATTGGGATCGAGATCGTCAACCCCGGCCACGAGCATGGCTATCGTAATTTCACCGATGCGCAGATGAGCTCGGTGGTTCCACTCGTCGCAGAGATCAAGGCGCGGCACGGCATCACGCGGGGCAATGTGGTAGGCCATTCGGACGTAGCCCCGGCGCGCAAACAGGACCCGGGGGAGTTGTTCAATTGGCACGCCTTGGCCCGACTGCGGCTGGCGCTGCCCCGCCCGACGAAGAATTTGATCGATCCGGGCTGGCCCGATGCCGGGTTCATGCTGGCGCTGGAGCGGTTCGGATATGACGTGGAGGACCGGCGGGCGGCGGTGGTCGCGTTCCAGCGGCGCTTCCGGCCCGAGATGATCGATGGCGAGATCGACGGAGAGTGCCGGTGCCTGTTGCTGGCATTGCTGCTGCCCAGGCCGCAGGGGGATGATTGATGGAATTCACCCCGATGGAATTGGCGGCGCTGCGCTCGATTTTCTCCGAGACGCCCGAACACGCGGCAGCGCTCGAACGGCAGATCGCTGTCGCCATCGTGACCGCGCGCGAAAATACAGGTGGCGGCTTCTATACCGACATCGCCGTCCCCGACAGGGTGCCCCTCGTTGAGGGTCACTGGACGCCGGGAGAGCAGACCCTGGCTTGCATCGACGGCTTCCCGGATCCGATTCATTTCATCTTGTCCCTGGAAGAGGGAAAAGTGCGTCTTCTGGAAGGCTATACGTTTGGCAGCGGGAGCACTGCGGCGTTCGACCTCGCAAACCTCAGATTTAAGGTGACTAGGTCTTCCATGCGCGCGAGCTAGATGCGGGACTTACATTTGCCGCAGACTGGGCTACAGCGTTCCCGCCAGAGGGTTGGGCGGCCGCGGGTGCGCAAGCACGCGAGGAAAGTCCGGGCTCCACGGAAAAACGGTGCCGGGTAACGCCCGGCGGGCCAGAGAGCGATTTTTGGCCCAGGGAAAGTGCCACAGAGAGCAGACCGCTCACTGGTTCCCAAGTCTTCGGACGGCGGGACTAAGAGCAAGGGTGAAAGGGTGCGGCAAGAGCGCACCGCGCGACTGGCAACAGAAGCGGCATGGTAAACCCCACCGGGAGCAAGACCGAATAGGGACGGCACATGAGGTTTTCCGCCTCGTCGTCCGGGTTGGTTGCTTGAGGGGCGGAGCAATCCGCCTCCTAGAGGAATGGCCGCACATCGCCGCTCAGGGAGACTTGGGAAGCGAGGACAGAACCCGGCTTATAGACCCTCTGGCATTTTTCTTCTCATTCCCCCACCCTGCAAGGGAGGGGTTAAGGGTGGGTATGGCGCGTCAGCGCCAATTCGGCAGAGCGCTCGCTTCGCTCGCAACCCACCCCCAGCCCCTCCCTTCCACGGAGGGGAGAAAGAAGAGCGCGACGGCTAGCCTTTAGGCCCCCGCGCCCCTATCTGCCCCATCCTATGGCGCGCTCGACACGTAACACCGACTGGGGTTTCCCGCGCTGGCGCGCTTATGGGGCTGAGCGTGAGGCCGTGGCTGTGCGCCTGTGCGACCGGCATGGCTGCAGCGAACCCGGCGACCGGCCCGCGCCCAAATCGCCGAACAGCCCCGAGCGCTGGTATTTCTGCGAGAACCACGCGGGCGAATACAATCGCAACTGGAATTATTTCGAAGGCCTGACCGCGGAGGAAGCGGCGCAGCGCGAAGCCGAGGAGCGGCGCGATGCGGGCGGCTTCGCGGAGAGCAAGCACAATAGCTGGGCCGGCCCCGGCGACGGCACGCGCTCACGCGACGAAATGCGCGCGCTCGACTTGCTCGAACTCGAAGTGGACGCCGATTTCGAAACCGTGCGGCTGGCGTGGCGGCGATTGGCCAAGGCGAATCATCCCGATCTCAAGCCCGGCGATGCGGACGCGGCCAGGCGCTTCCAGGCGATCCAGGCGGCATATGACGTGCTTAAGTCCGCCGAGGAGGCGCGGAACTGGAAGCCGGAAGAGCGCTAAGCGTATCGGCGCGCGGTCTCGCGGATCAGCGCGATCATGTTGGGAATGCCCTGGGTCCGGTTCGAGCTGAGTTGGTTGCCCAGATCGAAGGGGGCGAGGGCGGACGCGATATCGGTGGCTAGGATATCGGCCGGGGCGCGGTCCTGGACGGTCAGCAGGACCAGGGCGATGATCCCCTTGGTGATCGCTGCGTTGGAATCCGCTAGGAAATGCAGGCGGCCGTCCTCCAGCCGGGTGGGATATACCCACACCGAGGCCGAGCAGCCGCGAACGAGGGTGGCGTCGGTCTTGAGGGCATCGGGCATTGGATCCAGCGCGCGGCCAAGATCGATCAACAGGCGATAGCGATCGTCGGTTTCGAGAAACTCATACTCATCGTGGACGCTGGAGAGGGTTCGCATCCGAGCGATATAGCGCGGGCTGCCTCGTTTCCAATCGCCAAGCGACTTCGGCGATCAATTGCCCAAGCACATCTTGAAGACGACTGCATAGGGCCCGGTTTCGAGCTCGGAAAGAGCCGTGCTTGGGGGCGCCTTGACCAGCGCATAACTGCCGTCGGCTTCCTTCTTGAAATGCGCGCGTCCAAAGGCGCCGTCCTGCATGCGCCGGCGCAGCGTCATTTCGAAAGCTCCGGCTTTCTCGATCGTATCGGGAGCGTCGGGAAAGACGACCAGCTCCCCCGCGCGGCACGGTTGGTTGAAGCTGTAGCTGGGGCCTTGCCGCAACACGAGCATGCCGCCAGTCACCCGATAAGCAATTCCGAATTCGCCGCGCGCACCCTTGGCGGCTTCGCCCGGGAGCCGACTGGCGAGGAATTCGACGGCCTCGACGCGCATCTTGGCGATTGGGACGAACGGCGCATATTCGGGCGGGACGGCGGGGCAGGCGCGCTCCCCGGTTTTCAGTCCGTAAGCCTTGCGCGCGGCGCACAGTAAATTGAGGTCGGTGATCGTCTCGCGCTGGACGGTTTCCGCCCATGCCTTGAACTGCGCGGGCTGACTGGCGGCGAACTGCTTTTCCAGCGTCGACCGCAGCGGCTCGCCCGCACTGACCGAAGCGAGGGGGATGTTAACCAGCCCCTGGCCCCACCCGGCTTGCTGGGTGAGGTCATACATGACGCGCTGGCGTGTCAGCCACTCGAGCGCGGCCTGCGCGGCATAGGTCTGGGACTGCATGTCGACCGGGCCTCCGCACGCTTCCGCCCTGGGGAGAGGGGTGTACGGCACTTCCTGGCCGGTGTCCGCCTTGGCGCGGCTGTTAGTGAAGAATGTGGCTACACCGACCGTCACGCCGAGCGCTGGCTGTTGCCAACGGCATTCGCGCGACTGGGCGGCGTAACGGCCGCTGCCGACCTCGACGGCGGTCGCATCCGCGAGGGTGACCTTCTGGGCCAATGCGGGTGACGCAAGCCCCAAGACGATCGCCGTCAGTGCCAGGATCTTCCCCATCATCCGCCCCCTTCACTTGCGCAAGCGAAGAGGTATCGGCCTGATGAAGTCCCTGCAAGTGATTACAGGGCTTACAGATCCACGCCTGCCGCGATCGCTTCGAGCTTGCGGATGCGCTCCTTGAGGTCCGCGACTTCGATGCGCGAGCCTATCGAGGGGCCGGAAGTTCCGGTCTGTGCATCGGCGGCGTGGCGCTCGATCAGTTCCTGCCGCTTGAGAGCGAGCCAGCTACGCCAGCCCGAAAGGCTCGCCGCAGTGACCATGCCGAGGCCCGAAAGGCCCGAAATGGCGAGGGTGATGTAGAGATTGGGATCGTTGGTCACGTCATTCCTCCCTGGACAGACGTTATTAGCGGTCGCGCAGCGATTCGATCTCGCGATCGAGACGCACACTGCTGGTTTCGCTGTCGGTGATTACGCGCTCGAGAACCTGGACACGCTCCTTGAGCGAGCGGACTTCGTCCCTGAGCCGGGCCTTTTCGACATCCGCTACGGGGTCGTGGCCACCGCGATAGGATTCGTTGCCCCATTTGTCCTTGTGAATGCCGTAGCGCGCCTTCAGGACGCCGCCGATCGTGGCGATCACTACGATTGCGACGACCATTTCAAACGGATTCATTGCATAAACCTCCCTTTGGCGCGCCGTGTCGGCGCTATCAGTTTTGCGGTGCCGCCTGGGCAAGCCGCTCGGCGCGGCGGCGGGGGCGATCCCGGCTTTCGGCGAGGGCAATACCTCCCCCGCACAGTGCCGTCAGCACTGCGAATACGATCAGCATTGGGTTTTCCTTGTGTTGCCGCGCCATGCGCAGCGGGGCATGTCAGTTGAGCGGCGCGTCGCGCAGCTTGTCGATTTCATCGGCGAGAGCGACCCCGCGATCGGTGATGATCCTCTCGAGGACCTGGACCCGTTGTTCGAGCCGCTCGGTCTGGGCCGCATATTGCGCGGCCTTTTCGGCGACCAATTGGGCTTCAATCTCCATCTTGCGCTGCTGCATCGCGAGCCAGGGCTTGAAGAACACGCCCCCGACGATCGCGAGTAGGCCGCAGGAAATTCCGAGAAGGGGGATCAGGATGCTGCTCATTTCTGTTCCTTCTTTCTCAGCGCAGGCTGTCGATCTCGTCGGCGAGACGCGTGTTGCGGCTCGTATAGTACATTTCGATATCCGCCAGGCGGCGATCGATGTCGCGGAACTTCGAGCGGACCTCGCTGGTGGTGCGCCGCGGATTGCTGCGCACGCCCTGCCAGAACTTCGCTTCCTCCGGGCCTTCATAGAGGCCGGCGGGCTTGTTCGGGGCCAGCCAGGCGATCAGCAGATAGCCGATGATCACGGTGCCGCTGGTCGAGAGCGCGAGGACGACCATGCCGACACGCAGCCAGATCGCTTCGATGCCGGTATAATCGGCGAGCCCGGAGCAGACGCCCATGACCTTGGAATTCTGCTTGTCCAGGTAGAACTTGGTACGGCTCGACATCTCAATTCCTCCTTGAGAGATCAAATTCCTCGTCGCGCTCGGGGCGCAGCGGGCGGAAATCGGGGTTATCGGCGGCAATGATCCGCTCGACGGTGATTAGGCGCTCTTCGAGCTGGCGGGCGACATAGTGGAGCTCGTCCAAGAGCTTCTCGTCTTCGCCCGTGATCGTCCCGGACTGCTTCCATTTGGTTACGTAATGGAAGATCAGCCAGGGCAGCCCAAGGAAGAGGATGGAGACCACGAAGATCGGGATCAGGACCTCGTCCATCTGATCAGGCCCCCTTGCCGACGCGCTTCTTCAGCGCTTCGAGTTCGGCATCGACCTTTTCGCTCGACCGCAGCTCGGCGATTTCCTCTTCGAGTGTCTTGGGGATAGCGCCCAGGCCGGCCGCTTCGGCGCGACCCTCGGCGAAATCCACTCGGCGATCGAGCACGTCGAAGCGCGAGAAGGCGTCCTGCATCTTCGATCCGTTGGTCATCTCGCGAAGCCGGGTGCGGTTGTTCGCGCTTTCCAGCCGGGCAGTGACCGAATTCTGGCGCGTGCGGGCCTCGCGCAGCTTGGTCTGGAGCTTGGTGATGTCCTCTTCCGAAGCGCGAAGCGTCTCGTCGAGCACCGAAATCTCTGCGGTCAGCTGCTCGCACATGTCGGCGGCCTTCTGCTTCTCGACCAAAGCGGCCTTGGCGAGGTCCTCGCGGCCTTTCGACAGCGCCAGTTCGGCCTTTTCGGTCCAGCTCGCCTGAAGCCCTTCGAGCTTCGAGATGTGCCGGCGCATTTCCTTCTGGTCCGCGATCGTGCGGGCCGCGGAAGCGCGGACTTCGACCAGGGTCTCCTCCATCTCGAGGATGATCATGCGGATCATCTTGGCCGGGTCTTCGGCCTTGTCGAGCAGATCGGTGACGTTCGCGGCGATGATGTCGCGGGTTCGAGAGAAGATACCCATAATCAATACTCCTTCGGGGATGGGGTTGCCGGGAGGGCCTAGGGGGACACCCTCCCGGCTGTGCCGCTCGCCGGGGCAGGCGAGCGGTAGACTGCTTTAGGCGACCAGCGGCGCCGAAACCGTGCCGGCGAGCAGCAGGACGCTGCTTATCAGGGCGAAGGAGACGGCGAAGAGGGCGCTGCGGAAGTTGTTGGCGGTGTAAGTCATGATGAGTTCCCTGAACCTCGGCCCACTTGGGCTTGTTTTCGTTGGCCCGTTGATCGAGCTTGCCTGATACTCAGCATAAGCCGTGCCAGTTTGCGAAAATCGCGGTTTTTCGCCGTTTTAACCGTTCATCAGACGTTCAGCCGCATTTTACGGCTTGCCAATGTTTGGGAAAATTCGCCAAGGGTTCGGTATGGAACGGACAATTCACGTTATCGGGCAGTCGCCACCTTTTCTTGAGGCGCTTGAGCGCGCGAGCCGGGCCGCCGCGCTCGATCGCCCGGTGTTGGTCATCGGCGAGCGGGGAACGGGCAAGGAACTCGTCGCCGAGCGGCTGCATCGCCTCTCCCCGCGCTGGGACCAGCCGATGGTGGTGATGAACTGCGCCGCCTTGCCCGAGACGCTGATCGAGGCCGAATTGTTCGGGCACGAAGCTGGCGCGTTCACCGGCGCGACCAAGGCGCGGACGGGGCGCTTCGAGGAAGCCCATCGAGGGACGCTGTTCCTCGATGAGCTTGGCACGCTTTCGATGGGTGCGCAGGAAAGGCTGCTGCGCGCCGTGGAATATGGCGAGATTCACCGGATCGGGTCGCCGCGCCCGGTGCAGGTGGATGTCCGCATCGTCGCGGCTACCAACGAGCATCTGCCCGATCGCGTCGAGAAGGGCAGTTTCCGCCCCGATCTGCTCGACCGGCTGAGTTTCGAAGTTGTGACCCTGCCGCCGCTGAGGCACCGCAAGGGCGACGTGCGGGTGCTTGCCGATTTCTATGGCCGGCGCATGGCTTCCGAGATCGGGATGGACGACTGGCCCGGCTGGGGCCCGAATGCGCTGGACGCGCTCGAGCATTACGAATGGCCGGGCAATGTGCGCGAGCTGCGCAACGTAGTCGAGCGCGCGGTGTATCGATGGGAGCATTCCGGCCCGGTGGACGCGATCGAGATCGACCCGTTCCAGTCGCCCTTCCGTCCGCGGGGGGGGACGGGGAGCCCTGCGCCCGTGGCGACCGCCGCGGCGGAACAGTCGCCCGCGCCGCTTCCCGGGGTGGACAGCGGCAGCGACTTCAAGACGCGAGTGAACCGCTTCGAGCGCGAGCTGCTGTCGCGCGCGCTGGCCGAGCACCGCTTCAACCAGCGCTCGACCGCCGAGGCGCTGGGACTGAGCTATGACCAGTTGCGGCATGCGCTGAAGCGGCATGAGCTGCTGGGGGCGGGGGGCTGACCTCCCGTCTCCCCTCCCTTGAAAGGGAGGGGAGAAGAAGGATCAATGCATATTGGTCATCGCCAGCAGCATCGGGATCGACAGCATGACGTTGAAGCGCGAGGCCATCATCGCGGTCTTGCCGGCCTTGGCCTTGGTGGCGTCGTCGGCTTCGACCAGGCCCAGCGCCTTCTTCTGGTTTGGCCAGATCACGAACCAGACATTCGCGGCCATGATCAGCGCCAGCCACATGCCCACGCCGATGAGCTGATAGCCGGCCTGGAAGGTCAGGCCCTCGTGCAGTTCGTCATAGAGCCAGGCGAGGATCGCGCCGGTGATCACGGTGAGCAAGGCGGACCAGCGGAAGTAGAACAATGCCTTGGGCGCGATATGCTTGGTGACGCCGGGCTTATGCTCGGCGGGGATCAAGGGCATCGTCGGGATCTGGACGAAGTTGAAATAATAAAGCAGCCCGATCCAGATTATTCCGAAAAATACGTGGAGCCACTGGAAGATGTGATTGGCGTCGAGCGTCACGTAATCGGTGTAGAAGGGCGACAGCAGGATGCCGATCGCGAGGACGAATCCTACCGCGAGCACCGCGTGCAGATTGCCGAAAAACTTGTCCATGAAATGCTCCCCTGACTGACTGGCCGGCCAGCTGCCCCGCTGGCTTGATCACGCACTCTATGATCGCTTTTCCGCTTTGTCACACGCAATGAAATTTGTGGGACCGACAGTCTGATTGCGATTAGGCGGGGGGCCGCAAGCCTGGCGGGTGCGTTGGGCTTGGCAAGTCCAATTCCCAGGAGTGCCCACGCATGGCTTTCGAACTTCCCCCGCTCCCTTACGACAAGGGCGCGCTGGCGCCGCACATGTCCGCCGAGACGCTCGAATTTCATCATGGCAAGCATCACAAGGCCTATGTCGACAAAACCAATGGCTTCGTCGTGGACAAGGGACTCGAGGGCCGCAAGCTGAGCGAAGTGATCGCGCACGCCAAGGAAACCGGCGACCGCGGCCTATTCAATAACAGCGCGCAGATCTGGAACCACAGCTTCTTCTGGCAATGCCTCACCCCCACTCAGGCCGCGCCCAGCGGCAAGCTGGCCGACCTGATTACCTCCGAATTCGGCAGCGCCGACGAACTGGTGAAGAAGATCGTGGCGGAATCGACCGCGCACTTCTCGAATGGCTGGGGCTGGCTGGTGCTCGACGGCGGCAAGCTCAAGGTGACCTCGCTGCACGATGCCGACACGCCGGTGGCGCATGAGGGCATGCAGCCGCTGCTCACGATCGATGTGTGGGAGCATGCTTATTACATTGATTACCGCAACTCGCGGCCGGGCTATCTGGAGGCGGTGACGGCGAATTTGATCAACTGGGAGTTCGTCGCGCGCAATCTGGATGGCGCGGGGGTCAGTCGGGCGGATCAGGAGGGGTAACTCCCTCTCCCTTTGGGAGAGGGCAGGGGCCCGCCGCGTAGCGGTGG
>NZ_DASVSH010000030.1:0-274550 GCF_036388215.1 Sphingomonas sp. | reverse complement strand
CCCCCCCACGTCCTGGAGATACGGTGAGGGTTTAGCAAGCGGCGCCATATCGCGAGCACACCACCCCCCCCTAGCCCCGCCCTGGAAGGGAGGGGAATGGATCACGCTTCCAGCGACGCCTTGACGCCAAGGGCCGAAGCCAGCGCCTTGTGCCGCTTCTCCGCAGTCTCGCCATAAAGCGCGGCGTCGGCCTTTTTAAGCTTCAATGTCAGCCTTTCGTCATCGAGCGCCAGGGTGGATCGCTTGAGCGGCCCGGCGACGCCTCCGCTGAACCTCTGGCCCAGCCGGATGGCCAGCCCCCATAACCGCGCATTGTGCAGCGCATCGGGGCCCGCCAGCCGCCCCAGCGGCTCGGGCGTGCCCAGCTCGCCACCCAGCGCGGTGTGGAGCGCCTGCGCGAGAAGCGCGCGGCCTGCCGCGTCGATCCCGACCCAGCTGCCGTGCAGGCCCACTTCCATGCCGCGTTCGGCGCGGAATTCCGGATTGGCGTGCCAGCCGACATCGGCGAGGAGGCACGCCGCGCGGCGCAACCGCGCCATTTCAGGCGGATCCCGCTCGAACAGCGGCGCGATCCATGCATCGAGCACGTCGCCATGCTCAGCGAAGCGCCCCATCCGCCGGCCCTCGTCGCGCACTGCCGCGATCAGTGGATCCTCACGGCGCTGCTCGGGCGTGAGGCGCGCATATAAAAGGCCCTCGCGCAGGCCATAAGCCGACGCGATCGTCTCGCTGCTGCCCAGATGCGCGGTCACAGCGATCAGCAGGGCGGTCGCATTCTCCAGCGTCGGCAGCCGCGCGCTGGAAAGGTTCGGGATCAGCTTCAGCTCGCCCTTCGAGATATCGCGCAGCATCTCGCGCAGCGCGGTGATGCGATCCAGCTCGATCCGATATTGGTGCGCGATCGGAAGCGGAAACTGGCTCAGGTGCATGTCCAGCCGCGCCAGCGAGCGCCACGATCCGCCCACCAGGTAAAAAGGCATTCCCTTGCCCCGCCCGTTCCAGCCGGCTTCGCGCATCAGCTTGGCGACCTTGCGGTCCAGCGCGCCCTCCCCCCCTTCCCGGATCGCGCTCAGGCGCAGCACGCCGAGGGGAAAGGAAATGCGGTCGGTCACCGTGCCCGCGACCACGCGGACCAGTTCGAGCGAACCCCCGCCGAGATCGCCGACGATACCATCGGCATCGGGAATGCCCGAGAGAACGCCCATGCCCGATGCGGTCGCCTCTTCCTCGCCCGAAAGCACTTCGACCTTGAGCCCCAGCTTTTCGGCGGCCTTGACCAGCTCACCCCCATTGGAAGCGTCGCGCACCGCCGCCGTCGCCACCGTGCGCAGTTCATCCACCTTCATCTCACGGGCCAGCCGCGCGAAACGCGCCAGCGCCCCGCGCGCCATGGCCAGGCTTCCCGAGTCGATCGCGCCGGTATCGGCCAGTCCCTTGCCGAGCCCGGCCATCACCTTCTCGTTGAACAGGATCGCCGGCAGCCGCGCCGGGCCCTGATAGACCACCAGGCGGACCGAGTTTGAGCCGATATCGATGATCGCGACGCGGGGGGAAGCGGGCGTGCTCAACCCGATTTCTTCTTGCGCCGCTTGAGCGAGAGCTTGGGCACCGGCTTGCGGCTCTCAAGCGCCGCGCCCCGCCCCGAAAGCGAAGGGTTCGTCATGAAATAGCGATGCAGATTGAAGGGCTCCTCGCCGGCATCCGCCCGCGCGTAGCTGCCGTCGCTTCGCAGCATCCAACTCTGCTCGGTGTCCAGCAGGTTGGCCATCATCACCTGATCCATCACCTGATCGTGGACTGTGCGGTTGAGGATCGGCAGCATGAACTCCACCCGGCGGTCGAAATTGCGCGGCATCCAGTCCGCCGACGATACGAACACCCGCGCATCCGCCCCCGGCAGCCCCTTGCCCGCGCCGAAAGCCCAGATCCGGCTGTGCTCCAGGAAGCGCCCGACGATCGATTTGACGCGGATATTTTCCGAAAGCCCCGGCACTCCGGGCCGCAGGCAACAGACGCCTCGGATGATCAGGTCGATCTCCACCCCCGCATCGCTCGCCTCATACAGCTTTTCGATCACCGCCGGATCCACAAGCGCGTTCATCTTGGCCCAGACAGCGCCCGGCCGCCCCTTGCGCACATGCTCGATCTCGCTTTCGATCAGCGAGACCATTTCCTTGCGCAGGTCGCGCGGGCTGATGGTTACCAGCTCAAGCCCCTCCGGTTCGACATAGCCGGTGACGTAATTGAATATCTTGGCCGCGTCGCGCCCCAGCCGCGGATCGGCGGTAAAGAAGCTCAGATCGGTATAAATCCGCGCGGTGACTGGGTGATAATTGCCCGTGCCGAAATGGCAGTAGGTGCGAAACTGCCCGCCCTCGCGGCGCACCACCATCGAGACCTTGGCGTGGGTCTTCATTTCAATGAACCCATACACCACCTGCACGCCTGCGCGCTCCAGCGCCGTCGCCCAATAGAGGTTCTGCTCTTCGTCGAAGCGGGCCTTCAGCTCCACCACGGCGGTCACCGATTTGCCCGCCTCCGCCGCGGCGATCAGCGCGGTGATCACCGCCGATTGCTTGCCTGCGCGATACAGCGTCTGCTTGATCGCCACCACATCCGGGTCTGCCGCCGCCTGGTTGAGATAGGCGATCACCACGTCGAACGATTCGTACGGGTGGTGGACGACGATGTCCTTCGCGCGGATCGCGGCGAAGCAATCGCCGCCATATTCGCGGATGCGCTCGGGAAAGCGCGGCGTGAAAGGCGAGAATTTCAGGTCGGGCCGGTCTTCCTCGACCAGCATCGCCAGGTCGCCGACGCCCAGGAAGCCCCCGGTCTCCGTCAGCAGCGCCTCGCTGCCTCCCAGTTCCTCGAGCAGCACGGCCTCCAGCGCCGGATCGATCGATTCTTCCATCTCCAGCCGGATCACCCGCCCGCGCCGTCGCCGCTTGATCGCGGTGCGGAAGGTGAGCACCAGATCCTCCGCCTCTTCCTCGATTTCCAGGTCGCTGTCGCGCAGCACGCGGAACGTCGCCGATCGCAGCACTTCATATCCGGGGAACAGCAAGTGCGAGAAGCGCTTGAGCACGGTCTCCACCGCCACATAGCGCGCCGGCTGCCCCGGCAGCCGCACGAAGCGTGGCATGGTGGTGGGCAGCAACACGAGTTCGCGGATCGGTTCGCGATCGGATTTCCGGACCAGGTCGAAGATCACGCTCGATCCCTGGTTGGGAATGAACGGGAAGGGATGCGCCGGGTCCAGCGCCTGGGGCGTCAGGATCGGAAATATCTGCTCGCCGAAGTGCTGCTGGAGCCATTCCTCGGTATCCGCCCCGATCTCGTTGGGTTCGAGCACGGTGATCCCCGTCTCCGCCAGGTCGGCCCGGATGTCGTTCCACACCAGCTGCTGGCTGTCCGCCAGGTCGCCCGCTTCTTCGACGATCGCTTCAAGCTGCTGGCCAGGAGTCAGCCCATCGGACGAGCGCACTTCCACCTTCTGGACCTGCTGCCCCATCAGCCCGGCCACGCGGACCATGAAGAATTCGTCGAAGTTGGAGCCCGAGATCGAGAGGAAGCGCAGCCGTTCGAGCAAGGGATGCGCGGGGTTGCACGCTTCCTCCATCACGCGGCGATTGAACGCCAGCCAGCTCATCTCGCGATTGAAATACCGGTCGCCCGCGATCGGCGGACTGGTGGCCTGTTCCACGGCGCGCTTTCTCGCTGTTCTCGCCATGGGCCTAGATGTCGTCCGTTACAGTTAAGAGACAAGCGTCGGCCAGTGTTGCGCGCGCCGTGGGTATAGACAAGCGCTGGACGCCGGCGCTCTCCAGCGCATCCGCAACACGCAGGATCGCAATGTGGCTGCGCTCGATCCGCGTTGCGATCCACGCGATCACCTCGGGCTTGGCGTGCAGCAAGTGCCGCTCGAATGCCCGCTCCAGCAATTGCGGCATCAGCGCATCGTCAGGCGGGCCTATCTGTAGAAGCGGCGAAGCGGCCAGGCGTGAGCGAAGGTCGGGCAGCTTGACCGCCCATTCCGGGGGCGCCGCTTCGGCGACGATCAGCAGCGGCCGCCGATCGGCCTGTGCCCGGTTCCAGGCATGGAAGACATCGGCCTCCTTCGCCCTGTCCGCGTCGTCGAGGATCGTGCCGCCGCTCTTCGCCGCGAATATCCGCGCCAGCAGGCTGCGGCCTGATTTGCGCGGGCCCGTGAGCAGCGCCGCCATCACCGGCCAGGTGGCCCAGCGTTCGAGCTGCTGGACCGCGCGAACGTTCGATCCGCCCACCAGGAATTCCGTCTCGCGCGCCTCTGGCATGCCGAGCGGCAGGCGTAGCTGGCTCATGAGGGTCTGTACTCACTACCGGCAGCGCCCGTGATTGCCTTGTGAAGCCTGCTGGCAAGGCGGGTCGCGCAGTCGCGTAGCGGCGCTACGCGCAAGCGATCCAACACAGTCCAGCGGGCTTCACAAGGCGACCGCGAAGCGGCGGGATGGGCAGGTCGCCACGTCCCCCGGACATGGCTGAAACTGCCGGGGGCAGTTTCACCTGCCCATTTTTGGCGCTGGGCGGCGTCATTCGTCGGTCCCGATGGCACCACATCACTCCCTCCTCATTTCTTGCCCAGCGCCAAAATGCGCTCCGTCACGGCCGTTGCCGGTAGTGAGTACAGACCCTTAGTCCGTCGGCGCTGCCGGCGAAGGCGAGGGTTGCGGCCCCGGCGCGGGCGCTTGGCTCCCTTGGGGCCGGCGAATGCGCAGCACGCCGCCGCCTTCCTGCACTTGCCAGCCGCGTGCCTCCAGCGCGGCGCGGAGACTCCCGATCGGGCCGTCATAGGTCACCCGCATCACCGAAATGCCGCCCAGCGCCAGGCTGGTGGTCGTCGCCCCGCGCACTCCGGGGACTCCGCGCACCGCCGATTCGGATGCGTTGAGCGCGTTCACGTTCGGCGTTTCCACTTGGACGGTGAAGCTGGTGCCGGTCTCTACAGTCGCTGTCGGGGTCGCCGTGGGTGTCTCTTCGTCGGCCGGCTCTTCTTCCTCGACCTTCGGCACGGGCGGGCGTGTCGCCAGCATGCGGTCGGTCGCCAGCTCGCCGGTGGAAAGCGCGGCCTGGAACGCCTTGTCGATCCGCAAGATGCCCGCGTCGAGCAGCGCATCGAGCGAATCGCCATTGTCCACGCGCAGCGCGAAGGCGGCGATCGGCCGGCGGTCCGGCCCGTGATTGGCGGCGAACACGCCCACGATCGGCCCGCCGGGATATTCGCGGCGCAGTTGCACTTCGGCGACCAGCACGTCCGCTGCCCCATATTGATCCAGCACGCTGCGCCACCAATTGCGCCCGCGCCGCAGCGTCTGTCCCGCGTTGATGAGGAGCGAATCGGGTCCGGTGCCCCGCACGCGGACATAGTCGATCGTGCTGCCGCCGCTGCGGAACCGCGTCCATGCCCGCGCCCAGGCCGTCTCTCGCTCGAAGACGATCCCTGCCCCGCCGGAGAATTCGAGCGGCACCAGCAACATCGGCGCGGATCGGCTCAGCGCGGTCGACACGCCCAGGACGGCGCCCGCCTTCTGCCGATCGAATAGCACGCCGAGCCGCGCGATATAGCGGGTGGGTCCGATCTGTTCGCGCTCGACGACCACTGCCGTGACGAGCGAATCCAGCGCCGAATCCGAAAGGCTGGAGCTCTTCCCGGTCAGCCGCTGGGCCAGCATCTCCCAGCCCTTGCGCTGCGCCAATCGCCAGCCGCCCATGCGCGCCGAATTCGCGTCCTTGCCGCGCACGTCCACCGCCACGCCCGATATCTCGAAGCTGCCGGAGGGATCGATTGGCACCGCGCTGCCGCCGCTTTTTCCCTGGGCCAGCACCCCGCCAACACCTGCCAATGCAAGTGCGGAGGCTATGCCGATGTTCAGGGAAATACGGGAAAGCGCCATGGTCGCGGCCCTTTTGGCGAAGCGGGCGTGGAAATCCAAGCCTTTCGTCGCCCCGGCGAAAGCCGGAGGTCTCGTGCGGGGAAATTCGAATGCGGCCTGAGATCCCGGCTTTCGCTGGATGACGGCTTGTGGATTCGGCGCTAAGCGCTCCGCGTATGAGCGAACCCGAAGGCTATACCTACGCCCAGGCAGGCGTCTCCATCGCGGCGGGCAATGCCTTGGTGCGCGCCATCGGACCCTTGGCGAAATCCACGCGCCGCCCCGGTGCGGATGCCGATCTGGGCGGGTTCGGCGGGCTTTTCGACCTGAAGGCCGCGGGCTTCGCGGATCCGCTGCTCGTCGCCGCCAATGACGGTGTCGGCACCAAGCTCAAGCTTGCCATCGACCATGACGCGCATGACGGAGTCGGCGTGGATCTGGTCGCGATGTGCGTCAACGATCTGATCGTCCAGGGCGCCGAACCGCTCTTCTTCCTCGATTATTATGCCAGCGGAAAGCTGGACCCCGCGGTGGCCGAGCGCGTGATCGCCAGCATCGCGGAGGGGTGCCGCCAGGCCGGCTGCGCGCTGATCGGCGGCGAGACCGCCGAGATGCCGGGAATGTATGCCGCGGGCGATTACGATCTCGCCGGCTTCTGCGTCGGCGCTGTCGAGCGCTCGCAACTGCTCGACGGCAGCGCGATCCGTCCCGGCGACGTGCTGCTCGGCCTCGCCTCGACCGGAATCCATTCCAACGGCTTCTCGCTCGTCCGCCGGCTTGCCGCGGACAAGGGCTGGAAGATGGACCGCCCGGCGGTGTTCGATCAGGAACGCATCCTGATCGATGCGCTGATGGCGCCCACTCGCATCTATGTGAAGAGCCTGCTCCCGCTGCTCCGCAAATCCGCAATTCACGGCCTCGCGCACATCACCGGCGGCGGGCTGCTCGAAAATGTGCCGCGCGTGCTGCCCAAAGGGTGCCATGCCCGCATCCATGCCCACGCCTGGGAATTGCCGCGCCTGATGGCTTTCCTCCAGGCGCAGGGTAATATCGAGCCCGAGGAGATGGCGCGGACCTTCAATTGCGGGATCGGGATGGTCGCGGCGGTTTCGCCCGATGAGGCCGAAGCGATCACGACGGAGCTGGAAGCAGCCGGCGAGACGGTGTTCGCGATTGGCACCGTCGAACGGGGAGAGCGCGGCTGTACCGTGTCCGGTGCGGTTGAGATCTGGAGCGCCCGCCGGCGCTGGTCCGCTACGCATAATGGCTAAGCGCAAGCTCGGCATTCTGATATCGGGCCGCGGCTCGAACATGGCGGCTCTGGTGGAAGCATCGCGAGCCTCCGACTGCCCGTATGAAATAGCCTTGGTCGCCAGCGACAAGCCCGAGGCCCCCGGCCTCGAATGGGCCCGAGCGCAAGACGTCAAGACCTTCGCGCGTTCGCCAAAGGGCATCCCCAAGCCCCAATACGAAGCAGCGATCGACTCCGCCCTGCGCGCAACCGGCGTCGAAGCCATCGCGCTCGCGGGTTACATGCGTCTCCTCTCGGACGATTTCGTCGCGCGCTGGCGCGGGCGGATCGTCAATATCCACCCGTCCCTCCTTCCGAAATATAAGGGCCTCGACACCCACGCCCGCGCGCTCGCGATGGGGGACATGGAAGCGGGGTGCACGGTCCATATCGTCACCGAGGAACTCGATGGCGGCGAGACACTGGGCCAGGCCCGGGTCGGGATCGAAGCGCGCGACACCGCCGAGACGCTGGCCGCGCGCGTGCTCACGGAGGAACATCGCCTCTATCCCAGGGTAATAAGCGAATGGCTGAAGCAACTTCCCCGTTAGAGTGCGTCCGCGAAATCGCCCTCGCGCTTCCCGAAACCGAAGAGCGCGTGAGCCACGGCCAGGCCACCTTCTTCGTCGCGGGCAAGATGTTCGCGCAGTTCCGCCACGATCATCACGGCGACGGCCGCACAATCGTCGCGGTCAAGACGGCGGATGCGGAAGAAGCGCGCATGCTGATCGAGGCCGCGCCGGACGATTACTCGCGCGTCGCCTATTTCCGCGCCGAATGGGTTGGGCTCGCCTTGGCGGATGAAACCGACTGGGACCATGTCGGTGATCGCATGGCGCGCAGCTGGGAACTCGCGGCCCCGCGCCGCCTGCTCGAAGCCGGCGGACGCTGACCCACCAGCTCGAATCCTGCGTTTTTCCCGGATATTTTGCAGCGCTGCTTTGTTTGGATTCCACGTTGCGTAGCGCTTTCAATGTGGAAAGGCGTGGGTCGCGGCGAGCAACAGGACATGGACATGCAGGAATCCCCGCAGAACGAACCCGAGGACAAAAGTGGGATCGCCACTGCCGAGGTAGGCATCGTGATGCTGGATGGCCCGGATGGCGTGGCCGTCACGATGACAGCGGAGGCGGCCGATGCCACGGGGAGGGCACTTATCTCCGCCGCCGAAGAGGCATCCGCACAGCTTGCAGGCTCGACGGCCGGCTAAACCCCTTGCCCGCAGCGGGTTCGCCCCCCGATAAGGGGCCGCGATGATCAAGGTCGCCAGCTACAACATGCGCAAGTCGATCGGCACCGATCGGCGCCGCCGCCCCGAGCGGACACTCGCCGTGCTGGGCGAGATCGACGCCGATGTGATCGCCCTGCAGGAAGCGGACCGCCGCTTCGGTGAACGCACCGCCGTGCTCAGCGACCATCTTCTCGGCCATCACGGCGCATGGAAGGCGATCCCGCTGGGCATTCGCCAGCGCTCGATGGGGTGGCACGGCAATGCCCTGCTGATCCGCGCCGACGCGCAAGTGCTTGATTGCGAAGCCATCCATCTGCCTACGCTGGAGCCGCGCGGCGCGGTGGTGGCGGATGTGCGGGTGCGCGGCCAGGTGATCCGCGTGGTCGGCATGCATTTGGACCTGTCGGGGCTTTGGCGGCGGCGCCAGGCGCATGCGATCATCGCGCATCTGGCCGCGAGCACGAGGCAATATCCTACGGTGCTGATGGGCGACCTCAACGAGTGGAGCGCCAGTGGCGGGTGCCTGCGCGATTTCGCTGCGCATTTTGAGTTCGCGGAGACGGGCAAGAGCTTTCATGCGCGCAAGCCGATCGCCCGGCTCGATCGCATCATGGCCTCGCGCGACCTGGAGTTCACCGAGGCCGGAGTGCACGACAGCCCTGCCTCGCGCACCGCTTCGGATCATTTGCCGGTCTGGGCTACGGTACGGCCCGCTTGATGTCGGAGGTCCGCGACAAGGAACTCCGCCTCGCTCTCGTCTGCTACGGGGGCATCAGCCTCGCGGTCTACATGCACGGCATAACCAAGGAAATCTGGCGCTTGGCCCGCGCCAGCGCCGCCGAGCGCGACGGCGAAGGGCCGCCGAGCATCTACCGCGAGCTTCTGGCGGAGATAAAGGAAACCGCGGGGATCAACCTGCTGGTGATCGTCGATGTCCTTTCTGGCGCCAGCGCTGGGGGAATCAACGCGGTGTTCCTGGCCCAGGCGATCGCCACCGGCCAGTCGCTCGATCCGCTAACCGATCTGTGGATGGAGCATGCCGACGTCGAGGCTTTGCTGGAGCCGCGCCGAGGCCCGTTGCACCGCTTCGCCAAGGTCTGGGCCACTCCCATTGCCTGGTTCTTCGCCAATCGCAGCAAAACCATCGACGAGACGGTGGAGGCGCCCGCTCGCGACGAGGTTCGGCTCAAGCTAGAAAAGTTCGTAAGCTCGCGCTGGTTCGAGCCTCCCTTCGGCGGCAAGCGGCTGCTCGGCACGCTGATCGACGCGCTCGATGCGATGGCCAGCGGCCCGCACGACAAGCGGCTCCTGCCCCCCGGGCAGCCGCTGGACCTGTTCGTTACCGTCACCGATTTTCGTGGCCACCCAGAGGCCCTGCGCCTCAATTCCCCGCCCGAAGTGATGGAGACCGAGCATCGCCTTGTCGTGCCCTTCACCGATCACGGCAATCGGGCCGAGGAATTCGCGGACAAGATCGGCCTCGCCTTCGCCGCGCGCGCCACATCCAGCTTCCCCGGTGCGTTCCCGCCCTTCACGGTTGCCGAAATGGACGAGCTGCTCGCCGAACGCGGCCTCGAATGGGCGGGCCGAGACACGTTTCTCGAATGCGTCCTGCCCCAGCAATGGGCCGCCAACCGGGCTGAGAAAGCCGTGCTGATCGATGGTTCGGTGCTCGCCAACGCGCCGTTCCGCCCCGCGATGGAAGCATTGCGTGAGCGGCCCGCGCGCCGCCAGGTGGATCGCCGCTTCGTCTTCATTGATCCCTTTCCAAACGCGCGCTTCGAGTTTTACGGCGCGCAAAGCGACAAGCCCGGCTTCTTCCAGACAATCATCGGCGCGCTTTCGGAATTGCCGCGCGAGCAGCCGATCCGCGACAATCTGGAAGCCATTGCCCAGCGTTCAGACAAGATCGAGCGGATGCTGGCGATCGTCGCCGCGATCCGCGCCGAAGTGGAAACCGAAGTCGAGGCGCTGTTCGGCTACACGCTTTGGCTCGATTACCCGACGCCCAAGCGCCTCGCCGCATGGCGCCGGCGCGCCCAGGTCGCCGCGGCGGCGAAGGCGGGCTATAGCCACACGGCTTATGGCCTGCTCAAGGTCGATGGCGCGATCGATCGCCTTTCGCGGCTGATTTACGCGATCGGCGATCGCCACGAGCCCGACCGCCTGCGCCAGCTCCGCGTGGCGGTGGCGCATGCGGTCCGGGCGCAGGGTGCGGATCGCTTCGGCGCCACCCAGTCCAGTGGAGCCAGCCCCCAGGCGCTCGAATTCCTGCGCACCCATGATCTCGGTTTCCGCATCCGCCGCCTCCGTCTCCTGGCGCGCCGGCTCACCGACATCGACTGGCCAAGCAACCACGCGGAGCTCCAGCCGATGCGAGAGGCGATCTACGATTCGCTCGCCGCGTATCTCGAGCTGAAGCGCGCCGATACCTTTTCGGATCTGCGCGAATTGTCGCGCGAAGTGACGGGCGATGCGGGGCCGATCCTCGAGCTGATTGGCAAGCGCATGAAATTGAAGGCGCTCGATGCCGAGACCGACGCGCGCCTTTCGGCCGGATTCTCCGCCTTGTCGAGGGATCTGCGCCGCCCGATGCTTCTCGCGCATCTGGGGTTCCCCTTTTTCGATGTCGCCACGGTGCCGCTGCTCCAGGGCGAGGGCGTGGACGAGTTCGATCCCATCCGCGTCGATCGCATTGCGCCCGACGATGCCTGCTCGATCCGCGGCGGAGGCGCCGCGGCCACGCTCAAAGGCATCCAGTTCAATGCCTTTGGCGCCTTTTTCAGCCGCGCCTACCGAGAGAATGATTATCTCTGGGGCCGCCTCCACGGCGCCGACCGCCTGATCGATATCGTCGTCTCGACGCTGCTGGAGGAATCGCGCCCCACGGCCGAGCGGATCGCCGAGATCAAGCGCGCTGCGTTCCATGCCATCCTGGACGAGGAACAGCCCCGGCTGAAGGCGATCCCTCGCCTGTTCGATGAGCTGCGCGCCGAGATCGGCTGATCGTCCCCCTCCCGTCGGGACAGGGAGCATTGGCAAGCCTTCTGCTTCGCCCTAGACTCGCTCCGGAGGTGAGGGCGAATGCGGTTTCTGAAGGTGCTGTTCTGGTTGCTGCTGGGCGGGCTCATCGCGGGGTTCGTGATCTATAATGGCGATGTACGGGTCAGCATCCAGCTCTGGAGCGGCCTGATCGCCGATTTCAGCCTGCCGCTGCTGTTGATCCTTACCTTCCTCGCCGGCCTTGTCCCCGCCTTGCTCGCCTATCACGCCCTGCGCTGGCGGATGCGCCAGCGGCTCGAAGGGCTGGAGCGCGCGCTGGCCGACATGCGCACCGTCAGCGCGTCTCCGGTAGAACCCGTCGCGATCGTCGAGGCCAGCCCCGCCCCGCCGCTGATCGCCGAGCCCCAGCCGTGAGTTCTCCGATCTATGTCGCGATCGACACCCCCGATCTCGATCGCGCCAAGACCATTGCCCGCAAGGTCCACCATCATGTCGGGGGCATCAAGCTGGGCCTGGAGTTCTTCATGGCGAACGGGCGCGCGGGCGTCCACGAAATGGCCGAAATCGGCCTACCGATCTTCCTCGACCTGAAATTCCACGACATCCCCAACACTGTCGGCAAGGCGGTGCAGGCCCTGCGGCCGCTGGAGCCGGCGATCATCACCGTCCACGCCGCCGGCGGCCGCGCGATGCTCGAAGACGCCAAGGCCGCCGCGCCCACCGGCACCAGGATTGTGGCGGTCACGATGCTGACGAGCCTGGATTCGGACGATCTGACCTCCATCGGCCTGGCCGCCGATCCCCACGATCAGGTGATGCGCCTGACCGAACTCGCCAAGTCCGCGGGCGTCGATGGCATCGTCTGCTCGGGCAGCGAAGTCGCCGCGGCAAAACGCATCTGGCCGCACGGCTTCTTCGTCGTTCCCGGCGTCCGCCCCGCCAACGGAGAGGCCGGCGATCAGAAGCGCGTCGTAACCCCGCGCGCCGCGCTGGATGCCGGCGCATCGATCCTGGTGGTCGGTCGCCCGATCACTCAGGCGAGCGACCCGGACATGGCCGCGCGCGAGATCGAGGCGACGCTGTAGCCCGATGCCCCAAATCCGCGTTGCCGCCCTGGACGATTTGCCGCGCCTGCACCGGCTGATCGAGCGGGCGTATCGCGGCGAATCGGCGCGGGCCGGGTGGACGCATGAAGCGGATTTGATCAGCGAGGGCGCGCGCACCGATCTCCCCGCGCTGACCGCCATCGTCGAGGACCCGAGCCAGCGCCTGCTCGTTGCCGAGCGCGACGGTGCCGTGATCGGCTGCGTCCAGCTCAGCGACAAGGGCAAGGGCACGGCGTATCTGGGCCTGCTCTCGGTCGATCCCGCGCTCCAGGCCGGCGGCATCGGCAGGCGGCTCCTCGACGCCGCCGAGCGGCTGGCGCGCGAGGTATTCGAGGCGAAACGCATGGAGATGACCGTCATCGACAGGCGCGAGGAGTTGATCGCCTGGTATCGCCGCCGCGGCTATCTGCCCTCGGGTGAGAGCCGCGATTTCCCGATCCCGCTCGATCCGCCTTTGTTCATGGCGGTGCTGGTCAAGCCGCTGCTCTAACCTTTCCGCCTTCCCCTCCCTGCAAGGGAGGGGTTAGGGGTGGGGTTCGGAAGGCGAGGCTCGATGCCTCGACCTTTCGAATGTGGCGGGCCGTTGGAGCGCTCGCTATGCTCGCAACCCACCCCCGGCCTCCCTTGCAGGGAGGGGAGAAAGTCAGACATTGCCCGTCACCGCCAAGATCTGCGGCCTTTCGACGCCCGAGACGCTCGACGCCGCCGTCGCCGGCGGGGCCAGCCATGTCGGGTTCGTGTTCTTCCCGCCCTCCCCGCGCAATTTGAGTGCCGACCAGGCGCGGGCGCTGGCCGCCCGCGCGCCGGGGCATGTTCGCAAAGTAGGCGTGTTTGTCGATCCCGACGACGCTCTGGTCGATGCCGCGATTTCCGCCGGAATCGACGCGCTGCAGCTTCATGAGACCAGCGCACAGCGCCGCGCGGATATCGCCGCGCGCACGGGCCGCGAAATCTGGGCCGTGATTCCGATCAAGCAAGGCGCCGACCTCGCTTATGCCAACCATATCGGTGCCGCCGACCGCATCCTCTATGACGCGAAGACCCCACGCGGCGCCCTGCCCGGCGGCATGGGCATGCGTTTCGACTGGAAGCTGCTCCAGGGATTCCGCCACCCGCTCCCCTGGGCGCTCTCAGGCGGCCTGGACTCCGCAAGCATCGCCGATGCCGCGCGCATCACTGGGGCCAGCCTGGTCGATGTCTCCTCCGGCGTCGAAACCGCGCCCGGCGTCAAGGATGTGGACAAGATCGCCAGCTTCCTTAAGGCGGTCCGCTCCTTATGAACGCACCCAATTCCTATCGCGCCCAGCCTGACGAGCGGGGGCATTTCGGCCAGTTCGGCGGGCGTTTCGTCGCCGAGACGCTGATGCCGCTGGTTCTCGATCTCGAGCGCGAATATCGCGCCGCCCGGGCCGATCCCGCCTTCCAGGCGGAGTTCGACGACCTGATGCAGCATTATGTCGGCCGCCCCAGCCCGCTTTATTATGCCGAGCGGCTGACCGAGCATTACCGTGCGAGCGCTTCTCCGGGCAAAGGCGCAAAAATCTATTTCAAGCGCGAAGAGCTGAACCACACCGGCGCGCACAAGATCAACAATTGCATCGGCCAGATCCTGCTCGCCAGGCGGATGGGCAAGACGCGGATCATCGCCGAGACCGGCGCGGGCCAACACGGCGTCGCCACCGCCACGGTTGCCGCAAGATTCGGCCTGCCCTGCATGATCTTCATGGGCGCCAAGGATGTCGAGCGGCAGAAGCCCAACGTCTTCCGCATGAAGCTGCTCGGCGCGGAAGTGACGCCTGTCACCAGCGGCGCACAGACGCTCAAGGACGCGATGAACGAAGCGCTGCGCGATTGGGTCGCCAACGTCCACGACACCTTCTACATCATCGGCACCGCGGCAGGCCCACACCCCTATCCCGAGCTCGTGCGCGATTTCCAGAGCGTGATCGGCACCGAGACGCGCGCTCAGATCCTGGAACGCGAAGGCCGCCTCCCCGATCTGCTCATCGCCGCGGTGGGCGGGGGATCGAATGCGATCGGCATGTTCCATCCGTTCCTGGACGATCCCGACGTCGCGATGCTCGGCATCGAGGCCGCGGGCCACGGCGTGGACACCGACAAGCACGCCGCGAGCCTCAACGGCGGCAAGCCCGGCATACTCCACGGCAACCGCACCTATCTGCTCCAGGACGAAGACGGCCAGATCACCGAGGCGCATTCGATCTCGGCAGGCTTGGACTATCCGGGCATCGGCCCCGAGCATAGCTGGCTGCACGAAAGCGGCCGCGTCGCCTACGAGCCGGTCACTGATGCGCAGGCGCTGGAAGCATTCCAGCTCTGCTGTTCGCTAGAGGGAATCATCCCGGCGCTCGAATCTTCACACGCGCTGGCAGCATTGGAAACCAAAGCACGGGAAATGAATCAGGATCGATTGATCGTCGTCAATGTCTCGGGGCGCGGCGACAAGGACATCTTCACGGTCGCCGAGGCTTTGGGGTTCGAGCTGTGAGAACGAAATCTAAAAGCCCTCTCCCCTTCAGGGGAGAGGGTTGGGAGAGGGGCATGCGTGACCAGTTGCTCATCGGTCGCGCAAAAGCGATGCGGAAAGAGGCCACAGACGCAGAGGTCCGAATATGGCTCGCGCTCAAGGCTAGGCGATTTGCGGACGTGAAGTTTCGGCGGCAGAAGGTCGTCGGTCCTTATATTGTCGACTTCGCCGCACGGTCGCCGATGCTGGTTGTCGAGGTGGACGGAGACACCCACGCAGACCGGGGGGAATATGACCACAGGCGTACACGCTACCTGGAAAATCAAGGGTATCGGGTAATTCGCTTCACAAACAGCGAGGTGATGACGAATTTCGATGGAGTGCTGATGGAGTTGGAGCACACTATCCGCACTCCCCCTCTCCCAACCCTCTCCCCTGAAGGGGAGAGGGCATTTTGACCCGCCTCGCCTCCGCATTCCCCGCCAACCGCGCCGCACTCGTCACCTTCGTGACCGCCGGTGACGGCGACACCGCGGCGATCCTCGACGCGCTCGTCGCGGGCGGCGCGGATGTGGTCGAGCTCGGCATGCCGTTCACCGATCCGATGGCCGACGGCCCCGCGATCCAGGCCGCAAACCTGCGCAGCCTCGCCAAGGGCACCCGCACCGCCGATGTGCTCGCCATCGCCGCCGCTTTCCGCGAGCGCCATGCCGATACGCCGCTGGTGCTGATGGGCTATGCCAACACCATGACCTGCCCCGGCTTCGCCGCGAAGGCGGCAGCGGCGGGCGTGGACGGCATGATCTGCGTCGATGTCCCCGCCGAGGAAGCTGATACGCTCGCCGAGTTCACCGAGAACGGCATCGACGTGATCCGCCTCGCCACCCCAACCACCGATGCCGCCCGCCTCCCCGCGGTCCTCCACGGCGCCAGCGGTTTCCTCTATTATGTCTCGGTCGCCGGCATCACCGGGCTACAACAGGCCGCTCAGTCATCCATCGCCGAAGCGGTAAAGCGCCTCAAGGCTTCCACCACGCTCCCGGTCGCGGTCGGTTTCGGCGTCCGCACGCCCGAACAGGCTGCCGCCATCGCCCGTGTCGCGGATGGCGTCGTCGTCGGCTCCGCGATCGTCGAACTGGTCGGGCAGCACGGCGCTGATGCGCCCGAGCACGTCCGCGCCTATATCCGATCCCTCTCGACGGCGATTCACGCCGCACGCAAGGAAGAGCAATGAGCTGGATCAGCCGCGTCCGAAACGTCCTGTCCTTCGCGCCGAAGAAGGATACGCCCGACAATCTCTGGCATAAGTGCAAGGGCTGCGGGACGATGGTATTCCTAAAGGAACTGGAGGAGAACCAGCATGTCTGCACGCAATGCGATCACCACGATCGCATCGGGCCGACGCTCCGCTTCAAATATTTGTTCGATGAAGCCAGCCATACCGTCCTGACCAGTCCCAGGGTCACCGAAGACCCGCTCAAGTTCCGCGACACCAAGCCCTATGCCGCCCGCATCAAGGCCGCCCGCATCGCCACTGGCGAGCCAGATGCCTTCATAAACGCGAGCGGCAGGATCCTCGGTCGCAAGGCCGTGATCGGCGTCCAGGATTTCGCCTTCATGGGCGGATCGATGGGCCAGGCGGTGGGCGAGGCGTTCATCCACGGCGTGGAGGCCGCGATCGCAGCGCGGGCGCCCTATATAGTGTTCACCGCCAGCGGCGGCGCGCGCATGCAGGAGGGCATATTGTCGCTGATGCAGATGCCGCGCACCACCGTGGCGATCGAAATGCTCCACGATGCCGGCCTGCCCTATATCGTCGTGCTGACCGATCCGACTTCGGGCGGCGTCATGGCCGCCTATGCCATGCTCGGCGACGTTCAGATCGCCGAGCCCCGCGCCACCCTCGCCTTCACCGGCCGCCGCGTGATCGAGAACACGATCCGCGAAAAGCTGCCCGACGATTTCCAGACTTCGGAATATTATCTCCAACACGGCCTGATCGACATGGTCACTCACCGCAAGGATCTGCGCGAGACGCTGGGCAAGCTGATCGGGCTGTTGTGCGAGGAAAAGGCGGCGGCGTGATTTGCTCTCCCTCTCCCCGCTTGTGGGGAGAGGGTCGGGGAGAGGGGCCTGAACGGCACGCTCTTCGACTGCCCCTCTCCCCAGCCCTCTCCCCTGATGGGGAGAGGGAGTAAGTGGACCACGCCACCTCCACCGATCCCGCAGTCCAGCACCAGCTAGACCGCCTGACCCTCCTCTCCCCCGGCGCCGACATCCTCGGCCTCGGACGCATCACCGCGCTGCTGGCTCGCGTCGGGGATCCACATCTCCGCCTGCCCCCGGTCTTCCATGTAGCCGGCACCAACGGGAAAGGCTCCACCTGCGCCTTCCTGCGCGCCGCGATCGAAGCGGCGGGCCTCACCGCGCACGTCTACACGAGTCCCCATCTCGTTCGCTTCAACGAGCGCATCCGCCTTGCCGGCAAGCTGATCGAGGATGCCGAACTGGCGCCTTTGCTGGAGGAAGTGCTGGATGCGGGGGGCGATATCGGAGCGAGTTTCTTCGAAGTCACCACGGCCGCCGCCTTCCTCGCCTTCGCCCGCACCCCCGCCGATGCTTGCATCGTGGAGGTCGGCCTGGGCGGGCGGCTCGACGCCACCAACGTGATCCCCCGCCCCGCCGTCACCGGCATCGCCCAGCTCGGGATCGATCATCAGAGCTTTCTCGGCGACACTGCCGAGGCGATCGCCGCCGAAAAGGCCGGCATCGCCAAGCCCGGCGCGCCCTTGATCACCTCCGATTATCCTGACGGGATCGCCCAACTGATCGCCGACAAGGCCGAAACGGCAGGCGCGCCGATCTACCCGGCATTCCGCCGCTGGTTTTGGGGAGAAGCGCACGGACGGCTTCAGTATCGCGACGAGAAGGGCGCGCTGATGACATCGCTGCCCGCGCTTGCCGGGCCGCACCAGCTCCAGAACCTCGCGCTCGCCATCGCGATGCTTCGGCACCAACAAGCGATCCACGTCCCCCTCGCTGCTCTCAAGGCCGCGGCGACCAGCGCCCGCTGGCCCGCGCGGATGCAGCCCCTCTCGCCTGGCCCGCTACTCGATCTCCTGCCGCCAGGGAGCACCCTATGGCTCGATGGCGGACATAATCCCGCCGCCGCCGAAGCCGTCAGCGCCACGCTGGCTGAAGTGGCCGAGGCCCGGCCCGTGCACCTAGTCCTGGGCATGCTGGCCAACAAGGACGCACATGGCCTCCTCGCTCCCTTTGCCCCCCTCGCGCGAAGCCTCCGGGCCGTCCCAGTCCCCGGCCACGAGCATCACGCGCCCGCTATCCTCGCTCAAATAGCCCGCGAACTCGGCATCCCTCGTGCCGCGCCCGCCGCCGATGTGTCGTCCGCGCTCAGCGATATCGCGCGGAGCGGAGAGGCTCCCGTCGTACTGATCCTCGGCTCTCTCTATCTCGCGGGAACGGTGCTTGAGGCGAATGGCGAGCTCCCGGACTGAGTCCGAAACGCACGCGCCTATTGCAATCCCTGCGGCGGCAGTTCGATCTCGGTCAGCATCCACCTCGCCCCGCGCAGGCGGAAGACCAGCGTGCCCGGCTTGCCGTCACGGCGGATCATGCTGAAGCGGTCGATACTGTCGCGGCGCACAAGCATGTCGCTCGCCTTGAGCCCTACCCGGCCGGGCTCCGGTTCCCCCGCCAGCGGCGCCGCGGCAAAGATCACGCGCATGCCCTCGGGCGTCACGGCGATATCCACCAACCGCTCGGCGATCCCGCCGGCTACGAGCGCTCCGAGCACGCCGTCATCGCGCTCTCCGCTTTCCATCCGAGCACGCAGCTGCCGCTTGAGGCTGGCGCGCACCGCGGGATAATCGACATGCCGCGAAAGTGCCGTCACGTCGCGCGCCTCGGCGGCATCCTTCATCGATTGCAGCGCCCACCAGGGCGAGGCCCAATACCAGCCGCCCGCCGCCACCGCGGCGATCAGCAGCAGGGCGACCAGGACACGCTTCATGCCGACGCCCGCAGGCGAGCCAGTGTGTCGGTCGCCCAGCGATACATGTCGGCATCGGCGGCGCGCTGCTGGCGATCGAGCCGCTTCATCCGGCTCTCCACTTCCTCCAGCACCTTGACTGCCCGGCGCTCCCAGCCCTCGGCGAGCAGCAGCGCCGCATAACGGCAGCGCGCCTCCTCGCCGGGGATCCGCGTCACAACGTCCTCATACAGCGCCAGCGCCTCGGCATTGCGCCCCAGATGCTCCAGCGTCTTTGCGCGCAACAGCGCCTGGCGGTCCTTTTCGCTCTGCCCCATCGGCTCTGGGATCACATCGAGCAGCGCGAGCGTCTCGGCGCCCTGCCCGGTCTCATAAAGCGATGTGGCCAGCTTGCCCTGGGTGCGCAGATCGGGCTCGCCCACGGTCATCCGGATGCTCTCCCGGTACAGCGGCACTGCCTCCTCATGCCGCCCGAGCGCCGCCAGCGCATCCGCCGCGCGCAGCCGGTTGGCAGCGGTGTCCGCAAGGTCGAGGCTATCCTTCGCGGCGCGCAATTCGCGCTCTGGATCGATCAGCGCCACGACATTGTTGCGCGCGGTCCGCACGTGGCGATTGCTTCCCAGCCCAGGCAATATCTCGACGAAGAAATAGGCAAGCGCGCTCACCACGGGCAGGAAGATCAGCGCCGACAGCCAGATAGGATTGCGCCCGTTCCGCATCAGGTGGACGATGCACAGCACCTGCAGGCCGATGACTGCGACATAGGGCATCAGATCGGTTTCGCTGCGCCTTCGGTTTCGGCTCCAGCGCGCGCCTTACGTACGCTTTCGACCACGAAACCCTTTTGCCACAGAATCCACAACAGGATCATTCCCGGAAGGGCCACCACGGTGGTCATCAGCCAGAAACCAGCCCAGCCCAGTTCTTCCGCGAAATAGCCCGCAGGCGCCGCAAGCCAGGTCCGCCCGACGCCCGCCAGCGACGAAAGCAAGGCGAACTGCGTCGCAGTGTAAGCCAGGCTCGAAAGCCCCGATAGATAGGTCACGAAAACCGTGAGCCCCATGCCGCTGGTCACCTGCTCGGTCGCCACCGCGATGGTGAGCCAGAGGTTCGAATGACCCTGCGTCGCGAGGATCGCGAAGGTCAGATTGCTCACCATCATCAGCGCGCCGGAAACGAACAACGCCCGCCCCATGCCCAGCCACGCCATCAGCGGAGCGGAGAGCGCGGTGCCGACGATCAGGCCCCAAAAGCCGATCACCTTATTGATCGCGATGAATTCGGTGTCGCTGAATCCAAGTTCGACGATCATCGGGTTTAGCATCGCCTGACCCATCGCATCGCCAAGCTTGTAGATGACGACGAACAGCAGAATGAGGACCGCACCGCGGCGGACGAGGAATTCGCGGAACGGCCCGATCAGCGTCGATTCCAGCCACGCGCCAGCTTTTTGCGCCGGCGCGGAACTCAATACCTTGTCGTGCAGCCCCGGCCCCGTCCAGAGCGCCGCGAGCAGTCCTGGCAGGATGCAAAAGCCGGTTAGGCCATATGCCATCGCCCAGCCCATATCGAACCCCTCGGGCGAGGCGATCGCGATTGTTCCGACGCCCGCAATAAACGCGCCTAGACGGTAGCCGAACTGATTGTTGGCAGTGCCGTGTGCCAGTTCGTCTTCCGGAAGGATTTCGATCCGGTACGCATCGATGACGATGTCCTGCGTCGCCCCCAAGAACGCTGTGGCGATCGCCCAAAAGGCGAATACGCCGAGATGTAATTCGGGCTGGCTGGCACCCAGCATCCAGACCGACACGAACAAGAGCGCCTGGATCGTAAACAGCCACGCGCGCCGCTGGCCGAACATTCCGGTCAGCACGGGCAATTTGATCCGATCGACAAACGGCGCCCACAGGAATTTGAGCGCATAGGGCGTGGTGAGTCCGATGGCGAAACCGATCGTCTTCTTCTCGATGCCGACCTTGGCGAGCCAGAAGGTCATCGTGCCAAGCAGCAAGGCGAGCGGGAATCCGCTTGAAATTCCTAGCAGCAATGCAGCGATCGGCCGCGCCCGGAAATAGGGAGCCATGGTCGCGACGAAGCCGCCCCGCGTGCCCTCCCCCAGAATCGTACCGCTTGCCATTCCGATTGCCCCCTCGACCTTTGCGGAAACTAGCGCAAAATCCGGCGAAGGCCAGAGGGATAGGCTGCGGGATAGGACTCGTTACGCCGCCTGCGAAAACAGGCGGAACCCGCCCGGCAGCTTCTTCGGCTTCTTGCCCTCGATCACCGCTTCGATCGCGGTGATCGCCGCCAGCAGGTTGCGTTGGGGATAGGGTTTTGACAGGCATCCCGCGGCCAGCGCCATGGCCTCGCTCGGACAATTGCCCGTTACGAACAACACCGGGATACCGCGCTCATATGCGCGCTGTGCCACCTCGATGCCGCTGCCATCGGCCAGGTTCACGTCGGCGAGCAGCAGGTCGATTTCCTCGCCTTCGTCCAGCACGCGCAGCGCACCGGCCACCGAATCCACTGTGCCGACGATTTCAAATCCCTCGGTGCTCAGGAAATGTTCGTTGTCGAACGCCACCAGCGGCTCGTCCTCGACAATGAGGAGCCGCTCGATCAGCCGCTTTTTCTTTCCACCGAATAACATTCGTTACGCTCTCACCCACTGGGCCTTGCCGTGGCCTTAACGCGCAAAACGTTATCCCGGCGCAATAATTTTTGCAGGCGTGCGCACAATCGCTATATCGCCGCCGTGCCCCCATCCAAACCCAATGAGCCCGGCCGCGAAGGCCAGCGAATCGCCAAGCTGCTGGCCCGCGCCGGAATCGCGTCACGCCGGGAAATCGAGCGCATGATCGCCGACGGCCGCGTGGCGCTGCACGGCAAGGCCCTCGATACTCCCGCCACTGTCCTCATGTCGCTCGAGGGCGTCACCGTGGATGGCAATCCCGTCGAAGCGCCCGAGGCCGCGCGCCTTTTCCGCTACCACAAGCCCGCCGGGCTCCTCACCGCGGAGCGCGACTTTACCGGCCGCCCGACGATTTACGATCGCCTGCCCAGCGGCCTCCCCCGCGTCATGCCGGTCGGGCGCCTCGATTTGAACACCGAGGGGCTGTTGCTCCTCACCACCGACGGCGAGCTCAAGCGCGAGCTCGAATTGCCCGCCAGCGGAGTCGAGCGCAGCTATCGCGCCAGGGCATATGGCCAGGTCGCCCAGTCCCAACTTGAAGACCTTATGCTCGGTGTCGAGATCGAGGGCGTGCGCTACGGATCGATCAACGCCAATATCGAGCGCCGCACCGGCACCAATATGTGGATCGAGATGACCCTGACCGAGGGCAAGAACCGCGAGGTCCGCCGCGTGCTCGAGCATCTCGGCCTCCAGGTCAGCCGCCTGATCCGCACGCGCTATGGCCCGTTCTGGCTGGGCGATCTGCCCCCCGGCGATGTCGACGAGATCCGCGCGAGCGACCTCAACACCTTCCGCACTGTCCTCTCCAAGCCCGGCGGTGGCAAGGCGGCGTCCAACTTGCAGTTCGCCGTTCGCGCCCGCGTTCCGGCGGCGCGGCCCGTGCCCAAGCCGGAGCCCGTCCGGCCCGGCGTCCAGCGTCGTGAGCCCGAGCGCTCGGCCGCGCGCACCGCCGCCGCCCATGCCGTGCGGCCGGTCCGCGAGGCTCCCCAGCGAGCTGCCGCCCAGATCCCTCCGCGTCCGGAGCGACCGGTGCGCGAGGATTTCGGCCACCGCCGCGGTGCGGCCCGCGCCGCGCCGGCGCTGGGCGACGCCGCCCGCGCCGATCGCAAGGAGGCCCGATTCACGCCGCGCATCACTCCAGCTCGCGCCCCTGAGCGGCAGCTCCGCGAGCGCCCCGCCCGTGACGAGGCGATCGCCAAGCCCGCCCGCGCGGCCCGCGCCCGCGCGCATCGCGACACGCTGGAGCCGCGCGCCGGCGCAATTGTCGATCGCCCGACCAAGGGGCCCTCGGGCGGGCGCGGCAAGCCTTCGCGCCCCGGCAAGCCCGGCAAGCCCGCGCGGTCGCCGCGCACGCGCAAATGAGGGTCATCGCCGGCCAGTGGCGCGGCCGTCCGCTGCTCGCGCCCAAGGGCGAAGTCACCCGCCCGACCGCCGATCGCACCCGCGAGGCATTGTTCTCGATGCTTGCCAGCCGCATCGGCAGCTTCGAGGAACTCGCGGTCGCAGACCTGTTCGCCGGCTCCGGAGCGCTCGGACTGGAGGCGCTGTCGCGCGGCGCGGCCTCATGCCTGTTCGTCGAGCATGACAAGGCCGCGGTGGACGCGCTCAAGGGCAATATCGCCAAACTCGGAGCCAAAGGCGCCGATGTCCGCGCGGCCTCCGTGATGACGCTCGGCCACGCGCCCAAGCCGCTCGATCTGATCCTGATGGACCCGCCTTACGGCACCGGCGCCGGCAGCGTGGCGCTCGACAAGCTCGCCCGCCTGGGATGGACCGGCCCGGCCACCTGGGTGAGCATCGAAACCGCCAAGGATGAAATTCCCGAAGTCGCCGGCTTCACCGCGGACGCCAGTCGCGTCCATGGCAAGGCGCGGATTACCTTACTTCGCTCGACCTAAAACCAGGGCGCCAGCGTATAGCCCACGTCCTGCCGCACGCCGCCGCGCTCGATCGTCAGCTTCACTTGCTTGCCGGGAGGCCCATTGGTCGCCGCGATCAGCGGGCCGAGCGCGCCGACCGCGACATCGCCCTTCTTCAGCCCCGCCGCCGCGGCTGGGCTCCCGGTGCCGACATCGGCGATCGTCACGCGGCCGCCATCATCGTCCAGCCACAGCCCCGATAGCGGATAGCCACCCCGCGGCACCGGCGCATTGCTGCGTGCCGCCCACACGACTTTCCGCGAAGCCTGGGTCGAAAGGTTGAGCCGTTCCAGCGTTTTCAGGCCGATAATCCCGTCCATGCGCCCGCTCGGCGTGCCCGGCTCGCTCAGCCGCACCAGCGGATTTTCGAACACGAACGATCCGATCTTGAGCTGCTTGGCGCGAACCAGTCGCCCCGGCACGCGGTTCCTGCCGATCCCCGAGCCATATTGCGGCGCATAGGGCCGGTTGGCGTCCCACAGCCCGGATTTGGACGTCGCCCGTCCGAAAAGCAGCAACTCTCCCGGAGCCCCGGTGTCGAGCAGGAAGTCGCCGGTATATCCGTCCACTGTCGCATCCGCGATGATCCGCTCGCCGCCGCGCGGATCGGTGAACCGCGACTTCAGCCGCTCCATCCCGTCGAAATTGGGCCGCCCGCCGGGATAAGCGCGCCACTCCCTTTTGGTGAAGTCCAGGTCGCTGTCATAGCTGGTGAACAACCCGGCGCCGAACGTGCCCACCGCATCCTTTGATGGCCTCTCGCGCATCCCGGCAAACAGCATGTCGGGAAAGCGTATCCCGCTCGCCAGCGTGACCGTGCCGGCATTGTACCAGCTATAGTCGCTCACCCCGCCGATCCCGATGCTTTGCCGTCCCTGCATCTTCTGGAGGTTCATCGATTTTGCGAAGCTGTCTTCGATCATCGACATGTATCCGCCGGTATCCACGACGAAGAAGAAAGGGCCCTTGCCGCCGATCTTCGCCGCCATCCACACGCGGCCGTCCTCGACCGCGAAGCGGTTGACGAACACCTTGTCCTCGGCCCCCAGCGCCCGCAGCGGCGCGCCCGCCGCCAGCACCAGCCCGCCGCCAAGAATCCCGCGCCTGCTCAATTGCATGATCTGCTCCCTTTAACGTCAACGCTAACCAGCCCGCGGAGACGAATGAAGCGCCAATGGCGTCGCGACCGGGAAATCAGCCGCATTCGTGCCGCCTGATCTCCACCACCTTGCCGCTGGCGTCCTTTACTTCCTCGCGCCCCGCCTGGCAGTTCCCCGCTTCCACTGGCGTGCTCGTCCGCCACGCGACGAATGCCGCCAGTACTGCGAACGCCAGCACGATTGCGATCCTCGTCTTCCGGTTGCGCCAGTTCATGCGCCCTCCTAGCGCGAGCAAAGCGTCACGCGCAACTTGCTCCGCAGCCCCCCGTTCCCTAACTGTTCACAATGAGTCTCCCCGCGCCCACGCCAGACGATCCGCCCTATATCCAGGGCCTCAATCCGCCCCAGCGCGAAGCCGTGCTCACCACCGAGGGCCCCGTGCTCGTCCTGGCGGGGGCCGGCACCGGCAAGACCGCCGCGCTCACCGCGCGCCTCGCGCACCTGCTCTGGACCCGCAAGGCATACCCGTCCGAGCTGCTCGCCGTCACCTTCACCAACAAGGCCGCGCGCGAGATGAAGGATCGCGTCGGCCGCCATGTCGGCCAGGCGGTGGAGGGCATGCCTTGGCTCGGCACCTTCCACGCGATCGGCGCGAAGATGCTGCGCCGCCATGCCGAGCTGGTCGGGCTGCAAGCGAACTTCACCATCCTCGACACCGACGATCAGCTGCGGCTCCTCAAGCAGCTCATCACCGCCAACGATTTGGACGAGAAGCGCTGGCCCGCCAGGGCGCTCGCCGGCCTGATCGATCAGTGGAAGAACAAGGGCCTGACTCCCGCGGAGATCGGCGCGGGCGAGTCCGAGCAATATGCCAACGGCAAGGGCCAGTCGCTCTACCAGCAGTATCAGGACCGCCTGCGCACGCTCAACGCCTGCGATTTCGGCGACCTCCTCCTCCACATGCTCGTCATCCTCAAGACCCACCGCGACGTGCTCGAGCTCTACCAGCAGCGCTTCCGCTACATATTGGTCGATGAATATCAGGATACCAACGCCGTCCAGTATCTCTGGCTGCGCCTCCTCGCGCAGGAGCGCCGCAACCTCTGCTGCGTCGGCGACGACGATCAGTCGATCTATTCGTGGCGCGGCGCCTTGGTCGAAAACATCCTCAAATTCGACAAGGATTTCCCCGGCGCCAAGGTCATCAAGCTCGAACAGAATTACCGCTCCACGCCCCACATCCTCGCCGCCGCATCGGGCGTGATCGCCAACAATGGCGGCCGCCTCGGCAAGACGCTGTGGACGGACAAGCCCGAGGGCGAAAAGGTCAAGGTGCTCGGCATCTGGGACGGCCCCGAAGAGGCGCGCAGAGTAGGCGAAGAGATCGAAGGCGCGCAGCGCGGCGGCCTCAGTCTCGACGACACCGCGATCCTCGTCCGCGCCCAGCACCAGACCCGCGAGTTCGAAGAGCGCTTCATTTCGATCGGCCTGCCCTATCGCATCATCGGCGGCTTCCGCTTCTATGAGCGCGCCGAAATCCGCGACGCGCTCGCCTATCTCCGTGTCGTCGCGCAGCCCTCGGACGACCTTGCCTTCGAGCGCATCGTCAACACCCCCAAACGCGGCCTGGGCGACAAGGCCCTCGCAAAAGTCCACCAATATGCCCGCGCGGAGGGCATCCCCCTGACCACCGCCTCCGCCCGCATTCTCGACACCGACGAGCTGACTCCCCAGGCCCGCCGCTCCCTCGGCAACCTGGTGGGCGATATCGCCCGCTGGCGCGCCATGGGCGACACCCTCCCCCACCCAGAGCTCGCCCGCATCATCCTCGACGAGAGCGGCTACACCGCGATGTGGCAAGCCGACCGCACCGCGGAGGCCGCAGGCCGCCTCGAAAACCTCAACGAACTCGTGCGCGCGATGGAGGAATATGAAAGCCTCACTGCGTTCCTCGAGCATGTCAGCCTCGTCATGGACAATGAGAGCAACGCCGATGAGGCCAAGGTCACCATCATGACCATCCACGCAGCCAAGGGCCTGGAGTTCGACACCGTATTCCTCGCCGGCTGGGAGGAAGGCATCTTCCCCTCGCAGCGCGCGCTCGACGAAGGCGGCCTCGCCAGCCTCGAGGAGGAACGCCGCCTGGCCTATGTCGCGATCACTCGCGCGCGCAGAGCTGCGACGATCCTCCACGCCGCCAACCGCCGCATCTACGGCCAATGGACCAGCAGCCTGCCCTCCCGTTTCATCGCCGAACTCCCCAGGGAGCACATCGCCGAGGAAAGCACGATGAGCGGCGGGGCGAGCCTGTGGCAGGCAAACTGGAGCGACCGCGCCGACCCCTTCGCAGATGTCGGACGCGGCACCGGCCGAGGCCCCGGCTGGCAGCGCGCGGCTGGCTTCGATCCCAAGAACCCGGGCGGCAGCTTCACCACTCGAACCTTCACCCGCGAAGCCCCCCGCGTCCTTGAAGGCAAGGCCAGCGCGATCAGCGTCGGCGCCAAGCCGCGCGCGGACCTGTCGGTCGGGCTACGCGTGTTCCACCAGAAGTTTGGATATGGCGAAATCGCCGAGATCGAGGGGAATAAGCTGGAGATCGATTTCGAAAGCGCCGGGCGAAAGCGGGTTATGGATTCGTTCGTGAGTGTTGGAGAATAGCCCTTCCCCTCTCTCCGCTTACGGGGAGAGGGTGGCCGAGCGAAGCGAGGTCGGGAGAGGGGGCAGGAACAAGGGAGGACACACCGAATGCGTGACCCAGAACTCCTCCGCCGCGCCCGAGAAATGCGCGCCAATCCCACCCCGCCCGAAGCCCGCCTCTGGTACCATCTCCGCGCCAAGCGCTTCGAAGCCACCAAGTTCCGCTTCCAGACCGTCCTCGGCCACTACATTATCGACTTCACCAGCCGCACCGCAATGCTGGCGATCGAAGTAGACGGCGACACCCACGCCACCCAGGAAGAGTACGACGCCCGCCGTACCGCTTTCCTGGAAAACGAAGGCTTCCGCGTCCTCCGCTTCACCAACAGCGACGTAATGAGCAACTTAGACGGCGTGCTACATGACATTAGCAAGGCAATTTCCCTCTCTCCGCTTGCGGGGAGAGGGAGGGAGCCGACAAAGTCGGCGGAAGGGAGAGGGGCATACAGCTTCAACCGCGCCGTCTCGAACAGCCCCCTCTCCCGGCCTCGCTAACACTCAGCCACCCTCTCCCCGCAAGCGGAGAGAGGGAAGATTGCAACCAGTACGTCGGCTCACTACTCGTCGATTTCGGATCGCTCCGCAGGACGCAACGGCGGTATCGCTGTGGCGCTTCTTTTTTCACACTGCCCCTCGTAGGTGAATGTATTGCTGTAGGACGATCCGAGTGACGGTCCCTTATAGACGCGCCGCGAGCCTTCGTGTTGTCCGGTGGCCGCGATATACGCGTCGGTCATACTGAATGTGCGCCCGTCCGCTTTTTTGACGAGAAGCTGAAACTGATAGCGTCCCTCGTTGATGTATTCGATCCGATGGATCTCAGTGCATCGATCAAGACAATAGAGCATCCTGGAAGGATCGACGCGATAGACATGCGTGTAAGGCAATTTCTCTTGCCTTCCATCGTCGTGAGTCTCTGTGCGAACGCCCGTGCAAACGAGATTGAACGCCAAGCTTGCAGCTAAAATAAGGTGCGCCATGTCTTGGAGGTAGTTCGAACATGAGGAGCGATCAACAATGCTCCGGTCTTCCTCACGCGCTGCACACCTGATATAGTCACCAAACTAGTCAGGAGCCCGCCCCGCCATGGAACGCATCAATCTAGCCGACGCCAAGGCGCGCCTCAGCGAGATCGTCGATCGAGTCGAGGCTGGCGAGAGCATAGAGATCGTCCGCCGCGGAAGGCCTGTCGCGCGGCTTACGCCTGCAAACCCTCAGAAGAGGCCCGTCGATGTCGCGGCGCTTCGCCTTGCCGCCAATAAGACGCCCTATCAGCACGAAAGCGCCGGCGATCTGATTCGCAAGATGCGTGACAGCGGCTATTGATATATTATCTCGATGCTTCGGCGGCGGTCGCTGCCATCACGCGGGAGGAGCATAGCGAGCGCCTCTGGCGCTGGCTGGATGACCATTCCGACGAACCGATCCTGTGCAGCGGCTGGACCACGACGGAAGTGTCGAGCGCGCTTTCGATCAAGGTCCGCACCGGCGCGTTCAGCATGGAAGACCGCCTCTCTACTTGGAACAGCTGGCGCAAATTCCGTGATGCCAGCCTCGCCGACATCGCGGTCAATCCCGAACATTTCGAAACGGCAGCCCGCATGTGCGACCGTCCCGACCTCGGGCTCCGCGCGGGCGACGCGCTGCACATCGCGATAGCCGAAAGCGCTGGTCTGACGCTGGTAACTCTCGACGCGACCATGGCAAATGCGGCGCTCCACCTCGGTATCCCCGTCGAGCCCATCTGAAGCTCAAACCCCTTGCAATGTAGGATTTCCTCGGCTTGGCTGATCCGGTCTCCGGACCGCTCTTTGAACCGTCGCAGCCACCAGCCACACCGCAAAACGCGCCATTGGCGTAACCTTTGCGTGACCTTCAGCGGAATCGCGCTCCGCGCGGGCCACCGCCGAAACCGCGCATTGGCCTAAACTTCGCCTAAACTTCCGCCCCCTCAAGCCCCTCACCCGCCGCTCTCAGCACCTCCGCCGAAGCCCTGAGCGCCGTCATTTCGTCCGCATCCAGCTCGGGGGTCAACACGCGCTCCACTCCGCTCGCGCCCAGCACGCACGGCAGGCTCAGATACACGCCCTCGATCCCGAACTCCCCGGTCAGCAGCGTCGATACCGGCAGCACGGCATGCTCGCCGCGCACCAGCGCCTCGCAGATCCGCACGACGGCCGTCGCCACGCCCCAGCTCGTATATCCCTTGCCCCCGACGATCGCATAGGCCGCCGTGCGCACTTCCTTCGCCACCTCGTCGCGGTCCACCCCTCCCGGCGCGAACGCCTCCAGCGGCATCCCACCCACGCGCACGCCCGAAAAGGCCGCGACTTCGCTGTCGCCATGCTCACCCAGCACCTGCGCATGGATCGCCCCCGGTGCGACATCGAGCCTTGCCGCGAGCGCCTGGCGCAGCCGGTTGCTGTCGAGCAGCGTCCCCGTGCCGATCACGCGGGCCGCGTCCAACCCCGAGCGCCGCATCGCGACCTGCGCCATCAAATCCACCGGGTTTGAGGCCACCAGCAGGATGCCGTCAAAGCCCGCCGCCATCAGCGCATCGACGCATGTCTCCACGATCTTGGCGCTGCGCCCCGCCACTGAAAGCCGGGATTCGTCCCCATGCGTGGCCGCCCCCGCAGTGATGACGGCGATGCCAGCCCCCGCAGCGTCGGCATACTCGCCCGCCCAGATCCTCGCGGGACGGGCCAGCGCATTGGCGTCTTGCAGGTCGGCGGCCTCAGCCTGAGCCAGCGCCGGGTCGCTGTCGATCAGCACGATTTCGCGGAAAAGCGCGCGGAGCATCAGCGCATAGGCCGCGCTGGCTCCGACATGCCCTGCCCCGATGATGACGATACGCTGGTGTTTGATGAACTTGCTCCTCGGGTGAATAGCGCACGCCCTTAGCACGCTCGCCACGTTCACGTCCGCTTCACGCGCATTGCTGGAACGTTTCCGGGTCCCCGCTCGTATCCACGGGCAGGATCAGAGGAGAGACCAATGAAGACCTTTACATGCCTAGCCGCGATCGCCGCGGCCACGCTCACCGTCGCCGCGCCCGCTGCGGCGCAATCGGGCGGCGCCCGCTATGCTCAGGGGCAGGACGAGGAGTCGCGCTTCGATGCGGCCCAGCGCCGGTTCGACAGCGAATATCAGGCCTATCAAGCCGCGGTGGAGCGGTATCGCCAGTCGCGTTCGCGTGGCGGCGGCGATTGGCGCGATGGGCGTCCAGGTGGCCCGGGCGGCTCGGCTTACAACGATCCGCGCGACGACGAATTCTACGATCCCGCGCGCGATTACCGTACCGGCCCGAACTATCGCGAGCGCGTCCTGACTCAGGACGACCGCGTCTATCGCGGCAATGACGGCCGCTATTATTGCAAGCGCAACGACGGCACGACGGGTCTCATCGTCGGTGCGGCTGCCGGCGGCTTGTTCGGCAACGTCGTCACGAGCGGGCGTTCGCGCACGCTTGGCACATTGCTGGGCGCGGTTGCCGGCGGTGCGCTGGGCACTTCGGTTGAACGCAACCAGGAAGTGCGCTGCCGCTAAGGATGATGAGGGGGGGCGTCGCCGCTTCGCGCGGCGGCGCCCTTCGCTTGTCAGGCCGCGACGGCCTCGTGCGACGGGTCGATCGCCATCACCGCGCCGGCATATTTATCCAGTTCGGGATCGAACAGGTCGCTGGGCCCGAAGCTTCGCTGGGTGATCGCCAGCTCGCTCAGGCCATCCAGCTTGAATGTGCCGATCTTGGCCTCGCGCGGCAGCATGTTCTCGCGCGAGACCACCAGCGCATCGGTATAAAGCCCTCCGCCCCGAAAATAGAGGATGTGCGGCGCCAGGATCATGCGCTTGCGGTTGTAGGTGGCGGAGACGCACCGCATCCGCACGATCGCCTCGAGGATCGTCGCCGTAGGCCCGCTTGGGCCGTCGATTGCCGTAGCGCTATCTGAACTCATACTCCATGTTATGGAGATTATGCTGCGATGCAGCAAGGGGGCGTGCAAGCTTTTCGAGCCGCCCTGTTTCAAAGCTGCTCATAAAGCCATGTTTGGCCTCGCCCGTCGCCAATCCTCGTTGCGATGCGGTGGCGGAAGCGCCAATAGGCCGCATGGCCCCCCACCCGTTCACTATTCCGAACTTCCGCTTCTATTGGCTAGCCCGGCTTTCCACCACGCTCGGGCAGATGGCGATGGTGATCGTCATCGGCTGGCAGGTATACGATATCGCGCGCGAGACGATGAGCGTGCGGGAAGCGGCATTCCAGCTCGGCCTGATCGGCGTCGCCCAGTTCCTGCCCCTGCTCATATTGTCGCTATATGCCGGGTGGATCGCCGATCGCATCGATCGGCGCTGGATCGCGCGGGGCGCGGTGGCGCTGGAGGCATTTTGCGCACTCAGCCTGTTCTGGCTGACCTATACCGATGCCGTCACCCTGCCCGCCCTCTTCGGCATCGCGGCATTGCTCGGCGTGGCGCGGGCGTTCGCCAGCCCGGCGCTGGGGGCGCTCGCCCCCAATCTGGTGCCCAAGGCCGTCCTGCCCACCGCGATCGCGCTCAGCGCGCTTTCCTGGCAGACCGGCAGCGTTATCGGTCCCGCCTTGGGCGGCTATCTTTATGCCGCGATGGACTGGCTGCCTTATGCCGTCTCTGGCGGCTTGTTCCTGTTCGCGCTGTTGATGCTGTTCCTGATCGGCCCGGTTCCCCCTCCCGCCCGGAACGCGAGCGGCAGCCCCTGGGCTCAAATGATCGACGGGCTGCATTATGTCCGCCGCAACCGGCTGGTGCTAGGCGCGATTTCGCTGGACCTGTTCGCGGTGCTGCTTGGCGGGGCCACCGCGATGCTGCCGGTCTACGCCCGCGACATTCTCCAGGTGGGGTCGGAGGGGTTGGGGCATCTGCGCGCGGCGCCCGCAATCGGGGCAGTGACGATTGCGGCCTTTTTCGCCTGGCGGCCGCTCAAGACGAATGTCGGGGTCAAGATGCTCGCAGCGGTCGTTGTGTTCGGACTGGCCACTGCGGTCTTCGGGCTGAGCGCGCCGTTGCTGTTGCCCATCCTGGGGCCCTCCGCGATCGGACATGACCTGGCCCCTGCCGTCTTGCTCGCGCTCCTGGCCTTGTTCGTGCTCGGCGCGGCGGACATGGTCTCGGTATATGTCCGCCAGTCGCTGATCCAGCTCTACACGCCTGACGAGATGCGGGGGCGCGTCGGCGCGGTCTCCACTCTGTTTATCTCGGGCTCAAACGAATTGGGCGAGGCCGAGTCCGGGTTCCTTGCCGCAGCGATCGGGCCGGTCGCCGCAGTAGTGGGTGGCGGGATCGGCGCGATCCTTGTCACGATACTATGGGCCAAGCTATTTCCGGAGCTGAGGCGAGCGCGTACCTTCGAACCTCCGGCCAATCTAGAAATTCCTCCCAGGGAGATGACGACATGAAGGCCAATACGATCCTCGATACGATCGGCAACACTCCGCACATCCGGGTGAGCAAGCTGTTCCCCGATGCCGAGGTGTGGATCAAGTCCGAGCGCTCGAACCCCGGCGGCTCGATCAAGGACCGCATCGCTCTTGCCATGGTCGAAGCGGCGGAGGCTGACGGCAGCCTTCAGCCCGGCGGCACGATCGTCGAGCCGACCAGCGGCAACACGGGCGTAGGGCTGGCGATGGTCGCCGCGGTGAAGGGTCACAAGCTCGTGCTCGTCATGCCCGAAAGCATGTCGATCGAGCGCCGCCGGCTGATGCTGGCCTATGGCGCGACCTTCGACCTGACGCCGAGGGAAAAGGGCATGAAGGGCGCGATCGAGCGGGCGATGGAGATCGTCGCATCCACTCCGGGCGCCTGGATGCCCCAGCAATTCGAGAACCCGGCGAATATCGAAGTTCACACTCGCACCACCGCGCAGGAGATATTGAAAGACTTCGCCGATGGCCCGCCCGACGCGATCATCACCGGCGTGGGCACCGGCGGCCATATCACCGGCGTGGCCGAAACCCTCAAGAAGAGCTGGCCCGGCCTGAAGGTCTATGCCGTCGAGCCGGAGCTTTCGCCGGTCATTTCGGGCGGACAGCCCGGCCCGCACCCCATCCAGGGCATCGGTGCGGGCTTCGTCCCGCGTAACCTCCACACCGATGCGATCGATGGCGTGATCAAGGTCGATGCCGGCGCGGCCAAGGAGATGGCCCGCCGCGCAGCGCGCGAGGAAGGTATGCTCGTCGGCATCTCTTCGGGGGCGACTCTGGCTGCGATTCAGCAAAAGCTGGCCGAGCTTCCGGCGGGCTCGCGGGTGCTGGGGTTCAATTATGATACAGGTGAGCGCTATTTGAGCGTTCCGGACTTCCTTCCGGAGAGTTAACCGACTCGACATTCATTCTTGATTCACGTTAGTGTTTGCGAGTCGGGGATAAACGCGGGATTCCGGGGGGAACACTCACGTGCGTAACGCAATGATCTGCGTCAGCGTCATGCTGGCGATCTTTTTGGCGTGGCCGCTCGCCTTTGGCGAGAACGGCAAGAACATGCCCAGCGCCGCGGAGGCGCGGGACGCGGTGAAAGCCGCGGTCGCGGCCGTGCCCGAGGTCCATGTGATTCCTGAAGCCGTCGCGGCCCCTTCCCCCGCACCTCCGGCTCGCCCCGAAAGCTGCTACAAGCGTTTCCAGCGCGAAGTGAAGCTGTGCGCCGCTGGCGCGACAAGCGCTGCCTGCAAGCTCGGCGCGGCGGATCATTGGGACATGTGCGAAGCAACGGGGTTCTGGCCGAGCTGAGCCGGATCGCGCGAAAGGTTAGTAAAAGTCAGGCCAGGAACGAGCGCCGATCCTGCGGAAAGGCAGCGACGTTGGGCGGGCACCCCTTTCATGATTAAGCTTGTCATAGAGCGGACGGGCGCTGCCGACCGCGCCAGCCAACATCTGAAATGCTACATCGCAACGCTCCAGCGGGCGTGCATGCAATGCGTTCCGCCGCCGTCACGGTTCCATGTACGCCGGTTCTGCGTTAAGGGCGGCCACCCCCGCGCATGGAGCCATTTTTGCCAGCCCTCGAATCCCATTGGCGCGTCCCTTTCCCGCTACAGATCATTCTTGCACTCATCGCGCTCGTCGCGATCGCCGTGCCCGTAGCGCTCGTGATCACCACGCCGCGCGTTCCGCAGCACAAGCGTCCGCACGTGGTGATCTCCAAGCGCGTGGTGCCGAAGACCGAGCTACCAGCGGTCGAGCCGGTGCTGATCCAGCAAGTCGCCCCGGAGGACGCCCGATCGATCAACGCCACCATACCCTTTTCGAACCTTCCCAATCCGGCAGCGCGGGCGTTCCGGATTTCGGGCTCGCCGGAAACGCAGGCGCGCGCCGTGGATTGCCTCGCGGCGGCAGTATTTTACGAAGCGGGCGACGATGCGGTGGGGCAACGCGCGGTCGCGCAGGTGATCATCAATCGGATGCGGCATCCCGCCTTTCCCAAATCGATCTGCGGCGTCATTTTCCAGGGACAGGAGCGCTCCACCGGCTGCCAGTTCAGCTTCACTTGCGACGGCGCGATGGTGCGTTGGATACCGCGAGCGGCGGCATGGGAGCGCGCGCGCTACGTCGCCCGGCTCGCGCTCAGCGGGTCGGTTTACGCCCCGGTGGGCCACGCCACGCATTACCATACCGATTGGGTCGTGCCCTATTGGAGCGCGAGCCTGGAGAAGATCACCGAAGTGCACACGCACCTTTTCTTCCGCTGGGCCGGCTGGTGGGGGACGCCGCCCGCCTTTGGCCGCGGCTATGCTGGCACCGAGCCGAACGTGCCCAAGATGTCGCGGCTCTCCTCAGCCCATTACGGCGACCCGTCGGCCCCTCTGCCCGAAGCGGACGATACCTCAAGCGGCGTGATCGTGGATCCCGCGACGATCCCCGCTAGCGCCATGCCCGCTCCGATGGCCGCGGCCGACGGCGTTGGCGAATCGAGCAATTTCATGCTCACTCTGCCCAAAGGCATGACCGCCGACGCCTTCGCGGCGCTCGCGATCCGCACCTGCGGCGAGCGGCCCTATTGCAAGTTCATGGCCTGGGCCGATCCGCGCCTGACGCCGGCCAAGCTGCCGCTTAGCAGCACCCAGGTATCGGCGATGTCATTCAGCTATCTGCGCGATCAGAGCCAGGGCTTCGCCAAGGCGCTGTGGAACTGCCAGCAATTCAAACGGCCCAGCCCGGTGCAATGCATGCGGGCGCAGCCGCCAGTTACGCCGCCGTCGGGGGCTGCGCCCGCTAGTGCAGGGGACGGGAAGCTGCCGGCACCGCTTGCGGGCGTGAGGCGCAAGGAGCCGGGCCCTGCTCCCGGCAAGTCGCAGACTACGCTGACGCTGCCGGTTGCCAAGGCGACTCCGGCGGCTGTGCCCACCAAGAAGTGAGAGTTGGCCGCACGCGTAACGATTCGCTTGGCCAGTAGTTTACTGATAGCTTCGTTACGTGAGCACCCAGCCAGATCTCGCTATGCGTGTATCGCCTCCGGATGATCTCTACATCACCGAAGAACTTAGCGTGCGACTGGACCGGCCAGTGGACTATCAGCGCGAAGCCGCGGCGCTCCAGGAATTGGCGAGCCGCATGGCCGCCGCGCCCGAGGAAGTGCTGCCTAAATTCGTTGAACTGGCGATGACTCTTACCGGCGCAACGTCGGCGGGGCTGAGCTTATACGAGTCGCAGCCGGCGCCGGGCGTGTTCCGCTGGCGGCACCTTACCGGCATGCTCGCGCCCTTCGAGGACGCGACGACGCCGCGCAACCATAGCCCGTGCGGCGTGACGCTCGATCGCTGCGGCACTGTGCTTTCCAAAAATCCCGAGCGGTTCTATGAATGGATCGCGGCCGAGAATTTGGTCATCCCCGAGGTCCTTCTCGTGCCCCTCTACATTGAGCCCGACGAACCGGCTGGCACCCTGTGGGTAGTCGGAGAATATAACGGGCAATTCACTACTGAACATTCGCGCGTCACCCGGCAGCTGGCGGACTTTGTCGGCCTGGCGATGCGGGCCCAGGCCAAGGAGCTGCGTCTGCGCCTCGCTCTCGACGAGCAGGAGACGCTGGCTAGAGAAATGAGTCACCGGCTCAAGAATATCTTCGCGATGACCGAGGGCATGATCCGCGTCACGGCCCGGACCGCAGAATCGCCCGCGGCGACGGCGGAGGCGCTTTCGGGCCGAATCCACGCGCTCGCCGAAGCGCATGCGCTGGTCCGCCGCAAGGCTTCCGACATCGGCGTGGGGCCTCCACTCGCACTGGCCGACCTGATCTTGGCTGTGGTGAGGGCGCATGACGTTACCGAGCTTGGCGAGCATCGCTTCGTGCTCGACGGGCCGGAGATTTCCTGCGGTGATCACGCGATCAACGGCATCGCGCTGCTGATCCTCGAGCTGGCGACCAACGCCATCAAATATGGCGCGCTGGGGACTCCTGCCGGTCGCATCGCGATCGGCTGGCGCCGCGAGGGGGGCCGCGTGATCCTGACCTGGGAAGAAAGTGGCGGCCCCGCAATTCTCGCCGAGCCCGAAACTGGCGGCTTCGGCACTACGCTCATCAAGCGCACTGTCGCCGCGCAGTTTGCCGGCAAGGTGGAGATGCACTGGGCGCCAAGCGGGTTGAAGATAGAATTGGACCTCTCGCTGGCCCGGCTCTCCGGCTGACGCGTCTCAAGCCGCCCGGAACATCTCCGGATCCAGCGCCATCACCGTATCGCTCCCGGCTTCGATCTTGCGGCGGAGCCCGCCGGCTTCGGGGAAGAAGCGTTCCGCGTAGAAGCGCGCGGTGATCAGCTTGGCTTCGTAGAACTTCGCATTCTCCGCGCCCTCGGTCAGCTTGGCCGCGGCAGCCGTGGCCATGCGCAGCCACATCAGGCCGAGCGCGACGGTGCCGGTGAGCTGCATATAGGGATATGCCCCCGCGCCGACATGATTGGGGTTCTTGAAGCCGTTGGTCGCAAGCCACATCGTCGCGCCCTGGAGATGACCCAGCGCCTTTTCCAGACCCGCCGCGAAGTCCTTCAGCTTCTCGTCGCCTTTCGCGGTCGTCAGTTCCTCGGTCACCACGCGGAACAGCGCCTGTACCGCGCGGCCGCCATTCGAAGCGAGCTTGCGGCCGACCAGGTCCATGGCCTGCACGCCATTGGTGCCTTCGTAGATCATCGCGATGCGCGCATCGCGGACATATTGCTCCATGCCCCATTCGGCAATGTAGCCGTGGCCGCCATAGACCTGCTGGCTGTCGGTCGCGACGCGGTAGCCGATATCGGTGCCGACACCCTTGATGACCGGAGTAAGCAGCCCGACCAGATCGGCGGCGAGCTGGCGCTCCTCCTCGGTGACGGCGGCATGCTCAAGATCGACCTGGAGCGCGGCCCACAGGCAAAGCGCCCGCAGCCCCTCGGTCAGCGCCTTGCCCTCCATCAGCATGCGGCGGACGTCGGGGTGCACGAACAACGTGTCGGCCTTTTCCCCGGGTTCCTGGGGCCCCGTGAGCGCGCGCCCCTGGCGGCGATCCTCGGCATATTGGACGGCGTTCTGCAACGCGACTTCGCCGATGCCGAGACCCTGGAGGCCGACACCGAGGCGAGCGGCATTCATCATGATGAACATCGCGGCGAGGCCCTTCATCTCCTCCCCGACCAGCCAGCCCTTAGCGCCATCGTAATTCATCACGCAGGTCGAGTTCGAATGGATGCCCATCTTGTGCTCGATCGAGCCGCAAGTGACCGGATTGCGCTCGCCCAGCGATCCATCGTCATTGACCAGGAACTTGGGCACGACGAACAGCGATATGCCCTTGCTGCTCTCCGGCGCGCCGGGAGTCTTGGCCAGCACCAGATGGATGATGTTGCTGGTCAGGTCGTGCTCGCCCGACGAGATGAAGATCTTGGTGCCGGTGATCGAATAGGACCCGTCCGCATTGGGCTCCGCGCGCGTGCGGATCAGGCCGAGGTCGGTTCCGCATTGCGGCTCGGTCAGGTTCATCGTGCCACCCCACTCGCCGGAGACCATCTTGGGGACGTATTTCTCCTGCTGCTCGGGCGTGCCCTTGACCAGCAACGACGCGATCGCGCCGTGGGTGAGGCCCGGATACATGGCGAAGGCCATATTCGCGGAGATCATATATTCCTGGAATGCCGTGGAGATGACGTGGGGCATCCCCTGCCCGCCGAACTGCTCGGGCGCGCTCAGCGTGCCCCAGCCGCTTTCGACGAACTGGTTGTACGCCTCCTTATAGCCGTCCGGCGTGGTCACGCTGCCATCGTCATGGCGGGTGCAGCCCTGCTGGTCACCCGAATGGTTGATCGGGAACAACACTTCCGCGACGAACTTGCCGCCTTGTTCCAGCACGGCATCCACCATGTCCGGCGTCGCATTCTGGAAACCGGGCAGGCTGGCATAGCGATCGAGCCCGATCACCGAATCGAGGATGAAGCGCGTATCGCGCACGGGCGGTGTGTATTGCGGCATTTCAGATCCTCAAAGACTATGGCTGCTTTTTAGCAGTCCGACGAATTGCTGGAGCTCGGCGATGTGCGCGTCGATATCGTGCTTCTGCTCTTCGAGCAGGCGGATGCGATCTTCGCAGCGCTCGAGCGTGACTTGCTTCTGGGTGCTGCGGCCATCTCCGACATCGTAGAGATCGATCATCTCCTTGATCTCGCCCAGGCTGAAGCCGACGCGCTTGCCGCGGAGAATCCAGGCAAGCCGGGCGCGGTCGCGATGCGAATAGATGCGTTGGGTGCCGCGGCGCTCGGGGCCGATCAGACCCTCGTCCTCGTAAAAGCGCAGCGCGCGCGGCGTGACGCCGAACTCCGCGCAGAGATCGGAAATCGAAAAGGAGTCGCGGTCCGATCGTGGTTCGATCGGCGCAAGGGCCTGGAGAAAGGCTGCATCGAGCATAGCGCATCGCCTACCTTACCTTTACGTGAACGTCAAGTAAGGACTCCCCTCCCTGAAAGGGAGGGGCGGGGGGTGGGTCGCGTCCAGGAAATACGGCTAGGCGGCAACTGGCCGAGCCGTATCGCGAGCAGTCCACCCACCCCTAGCCCCTCCCTTGCAGGGAGGGGAATTAATCTGCGCACAGACGCTTGCCGCTTGTATCCCGCATCGCGGCGGCTTCGGCCACGGATTCGCTCAAGCGAGAGACTTCGAGTCCCGCATATGAGGCGCGGCGATTGCACAGCTTGGTGCAGCCCTCGGGCAGGGCGCCGGGCAAGGTGATCTTCTCGCCATCGAACTTGGCGTCGAACCCGCACGCCTTGTCGGCGCCCAGCTCGATACGAAGCGTCTCCCCCGCCCTGCTCGCGGTGCCCGTGCCGCTGCAGGTGATCCCGTCGCCATAATCGACGAATGCACCGATCCTGTAGCCGATGGTGCTGGGGACGATGCAGATGCGATCGGTGTCGCGCGAATAGAGTCCGGCGATGTCGCTATCCTGGGGATTGCGGACCAGGCCGCGCTCGATTGCGGCTTTCTCCAGATCCTGTGGAGCCTGGTCCTTTGCCGCTTGTTGGCCGGAGCAGGCCTCAAGCACCAGGAGCAGCGCGAGCGCCCTCATGCGTCGCGGACCAGCCGATTACCCTCGACCAAGCGATAGAAGCAACTTGCCTCGCCCGTGTGACAGGCGGGGCCGAGCGGCTCGCATTTGAGCCAGATCGCGTCCTGGTCGCAATCGATGCGGACTTCGCGGACTTTGAGCACGTGCCCCGATGTCTCGCCCTTTTTCCACAGGCGATTGCGGCTGCGCGACCAGAAGGTGGCATCGCCCGACTCCAGGGTCTCGGCCAAGGCTTCAGCATTCATGTGCGCGACCATGAGCAACGCTCCCGATATGTCGGTGGCGACCGCCGTGATCAGCCCGGCGGCATCGTATCTGGGGTCGAGCGTCAGGCTCGTGTCGCGATTATCGGTCACGCCCCTGCTTTAGTGCGAGCGGGCCGCGGCCTCAATGCTCGCGAATCGCCTCGACCAGCTCGTCCTTGTCCATTGTCGAGCGCCCCTCGATGCCGATCTCCCGGGCTTCGCCTTCAAGCTCGGACTTGCTGCGATCGTCCAGCCGCGTGCCCTTGTGATCGAGTGTGCCCGCTTCCTTCGCATTGGCGATTCTCGCGGCCTTCTCCTTGGAGGCGCCATCCTTGCGGAGCTCCTCATAGAGCTTGTCGTTCTTGATCTGGGGTCCATGGTCCTTGGCCATCACTCGTCTCCTTATCCGCTGAAAAACCAGCGGAAAGCGGCGCGGTTCATTTCTTTATGACGAACGGGCGACAAAGCACGGCGGACCGCCTATAGGGCCAGCGACGACACCGAACCCTTTGAGGGACGATGCTGACCACACATCCATTTGAAGACGACAAGCTGCGCGAAGAGTGCGGCGTGTTTGGCGTATCCGGCATGGAGGGCGCGGCGGCGCTCGTCGCGCTGGGGCTACATGCGCTCCAGCACCGTGGCCAGGAGGCTGCGGGCATCACCAGTTGGGACGGCCACCAGTTTCACACGCACCGGGCGATGGGGCATGTCGCGGGCAATTTCGACCGCGACGAAGTCATTCGCGCGCTCCACGGCAGCACCGCTTGCGGGCACGTCCGCTATTCGACCACGGGCGAAACCGCGATTCGCAACGTCCAGCCGCTTTATGCGGAGCTTGCCTCGGGCGGCTTCGCGGTAGCGCATAACGGCAATATCTCGAATGCCGCGCGGCTGCGGCGCGATCTCGTCCGCCGCGGCGCGATCTTCCAATCTACCAGTGATACCGAAGTGATCATCCACCTCGTGGCGACTTCGCAATATCGCACGCTGATGGACCGCTTCATCGATGCGTTGAAGCGCGTCGAGGGCGCCTATTCGCTGGTGGTGATGACTCCGGAGGGCATGATCGCCTGCCGCGATCCGCTGGGCATCCGGCCGCTTGTCATGGGCAAGCTCGACGATGCGGTGATCTTCGCGTCCGAGACCGTGGCGCTCGACGTGGTCGGGGCCGAATATGTGCGCGATGTCGAGCCGGGCGAACTCGTGATCGTGCAGAATGGCGAAATCTCGTCGCACAAGCCTTTCGCGCCGCAGTCGCCGCGGCCGTGCATCTTCGAATATGTCTATTTCTCGCGCCCTGATTCGATGAGCGAGGATCGCTCGGTCTATTCGGTGCGCAAGGCGATCGGCGCCCAGCTTGCGATCGAAGCGCCGATCGATGCCGACCTGATCGTACCCGTCCCCGATTCGGGCGTCCCGGCCGCAATCGGCTATGCCCAGCAGAGCGGCATCCCGTTCGAGCTTGGCATCATCCGCTCGCATTATGTCGGACGCACGTTCATCCAGCCGGGCGACAAGGTCCGGCACCTTGGCGTCAAGCTCAAGCACAATGCCAATCGCGAGCTGATCAAGGGCAAGCGAGTCGTGCTGGTCGATGATTCGATCGTGCGGGGCACGACCAGCCTCAAGATCGTGCAGATGATGCGCGAAGCCGGGGCGGCGGAGGTGCATATGCGCATCGCCAGTCCGCCCACACGGCATAGCTGCTTCTACGGCGTGGATACGCCCGAACGCGCGAAGCTGCTCGCGGCCAAGCATGACGTGGCCGGCATGACCGACTTCATCCATGCCGACAGCCTGGCTTTCGTCACGATCGACGGGCTGTACAAGGCGCTGGGCGAAGCGCGCCGCGCGGACATCCATCCGCATTATTGCGATGCGTGCTTCACCGGCGACTATCCGACCACACTGACCGACCAGGACGAGCTTGCCCCGGTTGACCAATTCGCGCTTCTGGAGGAACGGGTCGGCTGACCTGTATCCCCGCGGAGAATAGCGTGACCGACAAGCCCCTTGCCAACAAGCTCGCACTAGTAACCGGGGCAAGCCGGGGCATCGGCGCGGCGACGGCCATCGCCCTGGGCCGGGCCGGCGCGCACGTGATCCTTACCGCGCGGACGGCGGGCGGGCTGGAGGAAGTCGAAGAAGCGATCGACGCGGCCGGCGGCAGCGCGACGATCGCCCCGATGGACCTCACCGAGAATGAGAGCATCGCGCGGCTGGCCGCGGCGATTGGCGAGCGCTGGGATGCGCTCGACATGCTGGTGCTCAACGCCGCCACCCTGGGCTCGCTCAGTACCGTCGGCGCCATCGACTTCAAGGAATTCGCCAAGGTCCTGACACTCAACGTCACCGCCCAGGCGGCCATGTTGGCCGCGTTCGACCCGATGCTGCGCAAGGCTTCGGGGGCGAAGGTGATCGGGCTGACCTCCAGCGTCGGGCGAATTCCGCGGGCCTATTGGAGCAGCTATGGCGCTTCGAAAGCGGCGTTCGAGAATCTGCTGCTCAGCTATGGCGAGGAGGTCCGCCACATCTCGGGCATACGCACCGCCGTGGTCGATCCCGGCGCGACGCGCACCAAGATGCGCGCACGGGCATTTCCGGGTGAAAATCCGGAGAGCGTGAAGGCTCCGCAGGTGGTGGCGGAGCGCATCGCGGCGCTGATGACCGCAGGCTTCGAGACCGGGCATTTCGAGCGGGTGGAGTAAACCCTCGCCACTGACAATGACGGCTTTCAGTTTGCAGCAGCCGCGAACAGCTTCTCCAGAAACGCCGTCCGCGCCTTGCCATAGGCCTGGTCGGTCGCCTTGGGCGCGGCGGCGGAGATTACGATCACCACTTTCGCTTTCGGATCGATGCGGATGGTCTGGCCGAAAATGCCCTGCGCGCCGATGCGGCCGTTGGGATAGGTCCACCATTGATAGCCATAGCCATAGCCAGATCCGGGCGGACCGACATCGGCGTGGCTGCGAGTCGCCTCGGCGAACCAGTGCGCGGGCACGACGCCCTTGCCGCCTTCCAACGCGAACTGTCCCAGGCGGGCATAATCGCGCAGCGAGACCGACAGGCAGCAGCCGCTGACTTCGTTCCCGCTTGGGTCGGTCATCCAGAAGGCATCCTGCTCCATCCCCTTGGACCAGATCTTCTGGCTGAGATAGGTCGCCAGCGGGCGCTTCGTGGCGCGCATGACGAGCACGCCGATTAGGTTGGTCTCGCCGGTCTTGTAGACCCACTTGCTGCCGGGTGCGAACTCGCGCGGGAGCTTTTTCATATAGTGAACGGTGGGGTCCACGCCGGCGGGCACCGGCTCGATGAACATGCGCGCCACGTCGGATGTGGGCGAAGTATAATCCTCGTTCCACTTCACGCCCGAGGTCATCGTAAGAAGCTGGGCGATGCTCACCCCGTCATAACCGCTGCCGACCAGCTCGGGGATATACTTGGTCACCGGTTCATCGACCGACTTGATAAAGCCGTCCCTGATCGCCGCGCCGACGAGGGTTGAAGTGAACGACTTGGCGACCGAGAAGCTCGTCCAGCGCCCTTGCGCGCCATAGCCGCGCGCATAGCGCTCCAGTACGATCCTGCCATTCTTGAGCACGATCAGGCCGCCCACATTCTGGGCATCGAGAAAGCTCTCGATCTCGCTCTCCGGAATGGCGAGCTGCTTGCCTTGGGGAAGCCGGCGGACCTTCTTCCCCGCCTTGGCGATATGGCCGGGGAAGATCTTCTCCATGTGCGGGAAATTGGCGTCGCGCTGGGCCTGGCTCCAGAACAGCACCTCGGCGCCGACCTTGCGTAAACCCGCATTGTCCTGGGCGTTCGGCTTGACGTCCGGCGAGACGACCGGCGCATTGGCGGCGGTTTGAGCAATCGCGGTCCCGCTCGACAACAACGCCAGCGGCAGCATCCAGGCCTTGAACATCATCCCTCCTTCAGCAGCGTGACCTGGGCGACGTCGATACCGCCGCCTCTGAATCCGCCTTCGCAATACATCAGGTAATAGCGCCACAATGCGATGAAATGCGCGTCGAATTGTTTCGGCAGCCTGCCCGCGGCCGCCGCCGCGTCGAAATTCTCGCGCCACTGCCGGCATGTCTCGGCATAGCTGGCGCCGAAATTGACTTGATCCCGCCATTCCAGCCCGTTCTGCGCGGCCAGCGCGCGGAACGCGCCTTCGGAGATGAGCAAGCCGCCGGGGAAGATATAGGTCTGGATGAAATCGACGTTCGCGGCATAGTCCGCGAACAGCGCATCGTCGAATATGATGATCTGGAGCGCGGCGCGGCCGCCCGGCTTGAGCGCGCGCGCGATCGCGGAAAGATAGTGAGGCCAGAATTCCCGGCCCACCGCCTCCGCCATTTCGATGCTGACGACCGCATCGTACGTTCCCGTCACGTCGCGATAATCCACCAGGCTGAATTCGCCCTTGGGATTGCGTGCCGCGGCATAAGTGAGTTGTTCGCTTGAGAGCGTTATCCCGTGGACTTCGCGCCCGGCGTCGAGCGCCGCCTCGGCGAACGAGCCCCATCCGCAGCCGATCTCCAGGATCGTGTCGCCAGGCCTGGTGGCTGTCCGATCGAGGATTGCCCCAAGCTTGGCGGCCTGCGCGTCTTGGAGCGACTGGCCGGGGGCCGTGAACATCGCGCTGGAATAGGTCATGCCCGCATCCAGCCACTGCGCGTAGAAATCGTTGCCCAGATCGTAATGGAAATGGATGTTGCGGCGGGAGCCGCGGCGGCTGTTGCGATGGAGCCAATGGGCAAGGCGGCGGACCTGCTTCCACGGCCCGGTGGCCCGCGCCGGCCGCGCCAGCGAGGCGCGGTTCAGGCTAAACACGGCGAAGATCTGCACGGGATCGGGGCTGGCCCATTCGCCCTTTTCCCAAGCCTCATACCAGCCGCCCGAGCCGCTGAGCGCCAGCCGCACCAGCGCGCGCCAGCTGCGGAGATCGACGATAGCGTTGGGCCCGTCGCCGCGACTGCCGATCAGCCGCTGGGTGCGATCCGGAAGCGTCAAATGGATGCTGCCCTTGTCGATCCCGGTATCGATGCGATCAATCATGCGCAGCATCACCGGCGCGAGGATCGATCCCCGCCCCGTCGCTCGTCTGTCCCCCGGAAACGGCGCGTTCATGCGGTCTTACATGCACGCTGCCGGGGCGCGGGCAAGCGATTCCGGCTCACGCAAAGCCGCAAAGAAGGCCTGGTGGCCGCCGGCTTTGCGTGATTCAGACTCAAATCGCGTGCGGCTGCTTGTCCACCATCCAGGTCTGGCCCTTGGCGACCAGCTTCTGCAGATCGGGAACCTTGCCCTCCGCCGCAGCCTTGTTCTGCGCGGTGATCGCGCTTTCGAAGGTCGGCGCGGGGTCGTCATAAATCACGCCCAATGCCATTGGGAACGGGCCGAAGGGCATTTCCACCAGCATATGCGCGATTGCCCGGTTGGTCTGGTTGTGGACCAGCACGCCCGAAGTGTCGCCATCCACCACGTCGATCACCTTCAGCGTCAGCGTGTCCGTATCGAGCGCTAGCCCTCTGGTGCCGCCGGCGAAAACCAGGGGCTCGCCATGCGTGACCCACATCTGGTTGGCCTGCGCATTCGGCTTGGCGGTGAAGGGCTCGAACACCTCGTCATTATAGACGATGCAGTTCTGGAAGATCTCCACGAATGCCGTGCCCTGATGCGCGTGCGCGGCCTTCAATACGCCGGGCAAATTCTTGTGCACGTCGATCCCGCGCGCAATGAACCGCCCCCCCGACCCCAGCGCGAAGGCGCACGGCTTGGCGGGGTGATCCACCGATCCGAACGGCGTGGAAGGGCTGCGGGTGCCCTCGCGACTGGTCGGCGAATATTGGCCCTTCGTCAGCCCGTAAATCTCGTTGTTGAACAGCAGCACCTGACAGTTCAGGTTCCTCCGCAGCAGGTGCATCGTATGGTTGCCGCCGATCGACAGCCCGTCGCCATCGCCGGTGATGATCCACACGTCGAGCTCGGGATTGGCGAGCTTGACTCCGGTCGCCACCGCCGGCGCGCGGCCGTGGATCGTGTGGAAGCCATAGGTTTCCATGTAATAGGGAAAGCGCGACGAGCAGCCGATCCCGCTGACGAACACCGTGTTCTCGGGCGTCCCGCCGATCTCGGGCATTGTCCGCTGCACGGCCTTAAGGATCGCATAGTCCCCGCAGCCGGGACACCAGCGGACTTCCTGGTCGGTTTCCCAGTCCTTGGGGGTGCTGGGCTTGATGGTGGTTAGTTCGTTCATTTCAAAGCCTCTCGCTCAGCCCACCGACTGCCGAATAGAATTAAGTGACGCAGACACTTCTTCAAATTCCATCCGAATCGAATTACCGGAGCCCGCTAAGCTTTTCAAAGCGCTCGCAATATCAATGAGCGCCATCGCGGTAGCGTCTTCGACGCTAACCTGCTCGTTCGCCGCCGCCTGGTAATCTACCGCCAAGCTTTTCTCTTTGTAGACGTATTTCACCATGGCGGGTCTCGCAATCAGGGGTTTACAGCTTCGGTGCTCGGAAGCTGGGTGTTGTCGGGGCCGAGTTCTTCCGCCCGGTCTCTGCCAAGATGCCGCCCGATCGCGGCTTCGATTTCCGCAATCGTAAAGGGCTGGCCCGATACCTTGTTCAGAGGGACCGCGTTGAGGAGATATTGGTCGCGCAGCAAGGTTTTCAACTGGCCGGTGTTCATTTCCGGCACTAGGATGTGCTCGTAACTTCTCAGCAAATCGCCCAGATTCTTCGGCAGCGGCCAGATGTGCCGGATGTGGATGTGACTGACGTCCACGCCCTTGGCGCGCGCGCGGCGCACGGCGGTGGTGATCGGGCCATAGGTCGATCCCCAGCCGACGACGACCAGCTTGCCGCCCGCCTGTCCCACTTCCACTTCCTGGTCGGGAATGTCGATCCCCAGCACCTTGTCGCGGCGGATATCGGTCATCGCCTGGTGGTTGCGCGGCGAATAATCGAGATTGCCGGTATCGACCGCCTTCTCGATCCCGCCGATACGGTGAAGCAGCCCCGGCGTGCCGGGCTTCACCCACGGCCGCTTCAATTTCTCGTTGCGGGCATAGGGCAGGAATTTCTCGCCCTCGGCCGGCCGCTCGGTGTGATGCGTCACCGGGAATGGCTTGTAGGTGCTCATGTCGGGCACCTTCCAGGGCTCCGCCGCGTTGGCGATATAGCCGTCGGTCAGGATCATCACCGGGGTCATATATTGCGTCGCGATGCGCACCGCTTCGATTGCGACATCGAAGCAATCGGCGGCCGAGCGGGTCGCTAGTACCGGCATCGGCGCATCGCCATTGCGGCCGTAGACCGCCTGATAAAGATCGGATTGCTCGGTCTTCGTGGGAAGCCCGGTCGAAGGCCCGCCGCGTTGCGAATTGATGATGACGAGCGGCAATTCGGTCATGATCGCCAGACCCATCGCTTCGCCCTTGAGCGCGATGCCGGGCCCGGAGGACGAAGTGACGCCCAGCGATCCGGCATAGGCCGCGCCGAGCGCGGAGGCGATCGCGGCGATCTCGTCCTCGGCCTGGAAGGTGGTGACGCCATATTCCTTGTAGCGCGAAAGCGCGTGGAGAATGGCGGAGGCCGGAGTGATCGGATAGCCGCCGAAGAACATCGGCAGCCCGGCGAGCTGCGCACCCGCCACCAGCCCCAGCGAGATCGAATCCGCGCCGGTCACGGTGCGATACAGCCCCGGCTCGGCCGGCGCGGCGGAGACATTGCGCTGCGATATGCCCATCGCGCCCAGCTCGGCGGTTTCGCCATAGGCATGGCCGGCATTGAGCGCGGCGATATTGGCTTCGGCAAGTTCGGGCTTCTTGGCGAATTTGGTCTTGAGCCAGTCGATCAGCGGCGCGCGGTCACGATCGAACATCCAGAGCGCCAGCCCCAGCGTCCACATGTTCTTGCAGCGCAGCGCTTCCTTGTTGCCCAGACCGAAGGGTTTCACCGCCTCGACGGTCAGCGCGGAGATATCGAGCTTGAGCAATTGCCATTTGCCCAGGCTATCATCCTCCAGCGGGTTACTCGTGTATTTGGCCTTGTCGAGGTTGCGCTGCCCAAATTCGCCCTGATCGGCGATGATCAGCCCGCCGGGCTTCAGCGCATCGACATTGGTCTTGAGCGCCGCGGGGTTCATCGCGACGAGCACGTCGGGCTGGTCCCCCGCGGTCTCGATCGAAGTCGAGCCGAAATTGATCTGGAAGGCGGATACGCCGAACAGCGTGCCCTGCGGCGCGCGGATCTCGGCGGGGAAATCGGGGAAGGTCGCCAGATCGTTACCGGCCAGGGCGGTGGAGAGCGTGAACTGGCCGCCGGTAAGCTGCATGCCGTCGCCTGAATCCCCCGCGAAGCGGACGACGACTGCCTCGGACAGAGGATTGGCCGACGCTTCTTCGGGCGTCAGCTGATGGGCGGCGGTAGCCATGGCCGGATGTTCCTGCGGTTCTATATCGTTGACACCGCTCTACGCCCCACACGCGCCAAGCCCAAGGTAGAAAAATGCTGGCCTGTTGCAACGCTTGCTTTGAGGAAGGCTATTCCCCTCCCTGGAAGGGAGGGGTTAGGGGGTGGGTCGAGTGTTCGCGTTAGGGCGATGCCAAGACCAGGCTATCCGTATCGCCCGGACCCAACCCACCCCCCAGCCCCTCCCTTCCAGGGAGGGGAGCGAGAAGAATATGACCGACCCATCCTCCCTGCCCTATCGCCCCTGCGCGGGCGTCATGCTGATCAACGCGGATGGCCAGGTGTTCGTCGGCCAGCGGCTCGATTCGGTGCTGGAGGCGTGGCAGATGCCGCAGGGCGGGATCAATCCGGGCGAGGATTCGCTTGCGGCCGCCTATCGGGAGCTTTGGGAAGAGACCGGCGTGAAGCGCGAACTGGTCGAATTGGTGGCCTCCGCCCCGGACGAACTCTTCTACGACCTGCCGGACGATCTCGTTGCCAAGGTTTGGAACGGCAAATGGCGCGGCCAACGGCAGCGCTGGTTCCTGTTCCGCTTCCTGGGGACGGACGGCGACGTGAATATCCAGACGGCCGAGCCGGAATTCCGCGCGTGGCGCTGGGCCGCGTCGGAGGACCTTCCCGAGCTGATCGTCCCGTTCAAACGCGATCTCTACAAGCAGTTGCTGAGCATCTTCGCCGAGCATCTCGCCTGAAAAGCTCTTTTCGCGCCCCATTTATCAGATTAATGGGGGGCATATGCGCTTACTCCTCCTCGCTTTGCCCTTGCTTCTCGCAAATACCGAGGACCCGGATACCATCCCTCCGCCGATCAAGGCGATGCTGGATGCGGCAATGGATGCGGGCAGCGAGGGCGATGTCGCGGTGATCGTGAAATATGCCAAGGCCGCCGCGCCGGAGAGCGGCGAGCTGGTCACGCGCATCGCCTCCAAGTGGAACAAGCAGCGCCGCGAGACCGCCCAGCGCAAGCTGCGCGAGGCGGATTTCTTCGACCTAATAAAGGCGCGCGCCGAGCTGGGCGGCTATATGACTTCGGGCAATACCGAGAATGTCGGGTTGAACGCCCAGATCGAGTTGAAGCGCGAGGGACTGGAATGGCGGCAGAAATTGCGCGTCCAGGCGGATTATCAGGAGAGCCTGGGGCGCGTCACGCGGGAGCGTTACCTGGCCGCATACGAGCCCAATTGGAAGATCGGCGAGCGCGCCTATCTCTACGGGGCGGCGCAATATGAGAGCGATCGTTTCTCCGGGTTCACGGATCGCCTGTCGCTTTCGACGGGGGCTGGATACAGCGCGATCAAGCGCCCCGGCATGAAGCTCGATCTGGAGCTAGGGCCGGCCTTTCGCACTACCCACCTGATCACCGACGCGAGCGAGAGCAACATGGCGGCGCGCGGTAGCCTGGATTTCGACTGGAAGCTTTCGCGCGGCATCAGCGTACGCCAGAACGCGTCGGCATATTTGCAGGACGCGAACTCGACGGTGTCGAGCAAATCGGCGCTGCTCGCGCGGTTGATCGGTCCGCTATCGGCGCAGGTAAGCTACACGCTGCAATATGAAAGCATGCCGCCCGCACGCCGCAAGTCCACCGACACCATAAGCCGCGCCGCGCTCGTTCTGGATTTCTGAACGGCTATAGCCCGCGTAACGGCGCGGGGGTGGGAACGCCCTGATTTCCGCGCTACTCCGCGCGAATGAATATGCTTTCTGCAATCGAGCGTGCCGCCGTGGCGCATGCTTCCGCGTCGCCGATGCTCGCGCGGACCGAGGCCTGGGCCGCAGTGAACAGCGGCACGCGCAACCTTGCGGGCCTGGCGACGATGGCCGATCTGCTGGCCAACGCCTTTTCGGTGCTGCCGGGGCGCCTGGCTTTACTGGAGCCCGATCCGGTCGAGACTGTCTCCGCGGACGGCCTCGTGCAGACGATCGAGCATGGCCGTCACCTGCACCTCGTGGTGCGCCCCGACGCCCCCGTGCAGATATTGCTCACCGGGCACATGGACACCGTGTTCGGCGCCGACCACCCCTTCCAGACCGCGCGTTGGCTCGAAGGCGGGCACCTGAATGGGCCAGGCGCGGCGGACATGAAGGGCGGCCTCGCGCTGATGCTCGCGGCGCTGGAGGCGGTCGAGGTCAGTCCCGTCGCGGACCAGTTCGGCTATGAGGTGCTGATAAATTCGGACGAGGAAACCGGCTCACTGTCGTCAACCGCGCTGATCGCGGGCGCGGCGCAGGGCAAGCTGGCGGCGCTAACCTATGAGCCGGCCCTGCCCGACGGCACGCTGGCGGGCGCGCGCGGCGGCACCGGAAATTTCTCGCTGATTGTGCGGGGCAAATCCGCCCATGCCGGGCGCAATCCCGAGGACGGGCGCAACGCACTGGTCGCCGCGGCCGATCTGGCATTGCGGCTGGCGGCGGCGCGCGAGCCGATGCTGGCGGTCAATCCCGCGCGGATCGACGGCGGCGGGCTGAACAATGTCGTCCCCGATCTCGCCGTGCTGCGCGTCAATTTCCGCCCCCGCGACAAGGATGCAATTGCGCGGGCGCAGGCTGCGCTCGACGCCGCAGCCGCCGAAGTAAGCGCTAGCCACGATGTGCGCGTGGAAGTCCATGGCAGTTTCAATCGCCCGCCAAAGCCGCTCGATCCCGGCGCCGAAAAGCTGTTCGGCCTGGTCAAGCAGGCCGGCGCCGATCTCGGCATCCCAGTTTCGTGGAAAGCCACCGGCGGCGTCTGTGACGGCAACAACATCGCCGCATGCGGCGTGCCCGTCGTCGACACGATGGGCGTTCGCGGGGGGCTGATCCACAGCATGGAGGAATTCCTGATCCCCGAAAGCCTGCCCGAGCGCGCCGCGCTCTCCGCAGTCACCATCCTGCGCCTCGCCCAGGGAGCCCTTGCATGAGCTTCGTGATTCGCGCCGCGCGCGACGGCGATCTCCAGGCGCTGTACGAAATGGCCAAGCTCACGGGGGGCGGCTTCACCAACCTCCAGCCCGAAAAGGGCGTGCTCCGCGCCAAGCTGGCGCGCAGCCACGCCGCCTTCGAGCGCGACGAGAATACCCTGGCCGACGAGCTATTTTTGCTTGTGCTGGAGAATAGTGCGACCGGCGAAGTGCGTGGAACCTGCCAGATCTTCACCGCGGTCGGCCAGAAATGGCCCTTTTACAGCTACAGGATCGGAATCGATTCGAAGCACAGCCGCGAGCTCGACCGCACCTTCCAGTCCGAACTGCTCAACCTCACCAACGATCTGGTCGGCTGTTCCGAGGTTGGCGGGCTTTTCCTTCATCCGGGCGAACGCGCGGGCGGACTGGGAATGCTGCTCGCGCGCAGCCGCTATCTCTTCATCAAGCGCCACCGTGCGCGCTTCGCCAACCGGGTGCTGGCCGAGCTGCGCGGGATCATCGACGAGGCCGGCGGGTCTCCCTTCTGGGACGGCGTCGCGGGCCGTTTCTTCGGCATGAGCTTCCAGCAGGCGGACAGCTTCAATGCGGTGCACGGCACTCAGTTCATCGCCGACATGATGCCCAAGCATCCGATCTACACCGCGATGCTCACGGAGAGCGCCCGCGCCGTGATCGGCCTCCCCCACCCCTCGGGCCGAGCGGCGATGCGGATGCTGGAGAATGAGGGCTTCGCGTTCGAGAACTACATCGACATCTTCGACGGCGGCCCGACGATGACAGCGCGTACCGACAATGTGAAGGCGATCCGGGATTCGGTCGAATCTCCGGTAGTTGCGATCGAGCCACGTGGTGAGCCGGTGCTGGCGTCAGCCGGGCGGTTGCCGGATTTCCGGGCGGCCTATGGGCGGGTTGCCGCCGTGGATGGAGGGGTCGCGCTCGATCCGGATTGCGCCAGGATTCTCGGCGTGAAGAGCGGCGATTCGCTGCTCCACGTACCTCGCCTCTAGGGCGTCGCGGCCTTCATCAGCGCCAGTCCTCCGATGATCATCACCGCCGCCAGCATGCGGAGCGTCCCCGCTCCCTCGCCCAGCACGAGCACCCCGACCGCAAACGCGCCGACAGCGCCGATGCCCGTCCAGATCATATAGGCGGTGCCCAAAGGCAGCGTCTTCATCGAGATGGATAGCAGGCCGAAGCTCGCGAACATCGCCACGAAGGTCGCCACCGTCGGCCAGAGCTTCGTGAAGCCATGCGACTGCTTCATGAAATAAGCCCAGACGATTTCCAGCAGGCCGGCGACGAACAACATAATCCAGGCCATCCCGGGGTGTGTACTCATATCCGCCTTCGAAAGGGCTAGGCTGCCCGGACTGGGCACCCGGCGATTGGGGGGAGGACGTGGCGTCGGCTTTCAGCTAGCCAGCGGCATCCCCATTTTCAAGCGAAGCCATGCAAACCGAAATCAACTTCGACGGCATTATCGGCCCAAGTCACAATTATGCCGGGCTTAGCCACGGCAATCTGGCGGCGACCAAGAACCGGGGCTTGGTAGCGCGTCCGCGGACCGCCGCTCTGGAGGGGGTGGCCAAGATGCGCGGCAATATCGCGCTAGGATTGGCCCAGGGCATCCTGCTGCCGCATGCCCGGCCCGATCAGAGGTGGCTAGCAGGCCTGGCGACCGACTATTCCGCTGCCTCTCCGCTTCTGAAGGCGCAGGCCCTTTCCGCATCGCCGATGTGGGCGGCCAATGCCGCGACGGTCTCCCCCGCGCCCGACACCTTGGACCGCCGCTGCCACCTCACGGTGGCCAATCTGGTGACGATGCCGCATCGCAGCCACGAATGGCCCGAGACGCTGGCGCAGCTTCGGCTTGCCTTCGCCCACCCCGCCTTCGCAGTGCACGGCCCGGTCCCAGCCCCTTTCGGTGACGAGGGCGCGGCCAACCACATGCGGCTCGCGCCTGCCCACGATGCACCGGGCGTCGAGATATTCGTCTATGGCGATGCCGGCAGCCCCTTCCCCGCCCGCCAGCACCGCGAGGCCAGCGAAGCGATCGCTCGCAGCCATGGCGTGCAACAGGCGCTGTTCGTGCGCCAATCGGAGGAGTCGATCGCGGCGGGAGCTTTCCACAACGATGTGGTGGCGGTCGCCAACGGCCGCGTGCTGTTCGCGCACGAACAGGCATTTGCGGACAAGGACCGGTTCTACACCGATCTCCGCGCCGCGCTGCCCCAAGTCGAAATCGTCGAGGTCCCGGCAAGCCAGATCGGCCTCGAAGATGCGATCCGCTCCTATCTGTTCAATGCGCAACTCGCCACGCTGCCTTCGGGCGAAATGGCGCTGATCGTTCCCGTCGAGGCTCGCGCCATGCCGAACGTGTGGAACTGGCTTGAGGCGCATATCGCCGGCAATGGCCCGATCCGCCGGCTCGAAGTGGTGGACGTCCGCCAGTCGATGGCCAATGGCGGCGGGCCGGCCTGCTTGCGGTTGCGCGTGGTCGCCGATCCCGCGACGATCGACCCGCGCTTCCTGGTCGATGCGGCAAAGCTGGATCGCATCGCGGCGATCATCGCCCGGCATTGGCCCGAGCAAATCGCGCAGGACGAGCTGGGCGATCCCGCGCTGATCAGGACCGTCGAAGAAGCGCGCCGCGCGCTGCTCGAAGCCCTGGAAATCGTCGAATTAATTGACAGGTAACCAAGTCGCTTAACTCGGAATCGCGCGTTTCCGGGATTGGCCCGGCGCTTGCTTAACACAAGGCATGTTCGCTCGCATCAGCCGCCTTTTCACGATCAAGACCAAGTTCGAGGCGTACCTGATCATCTATGGCCTGGCGACCGGGGCGGCCGAGCGCGGGGTGCACTACATGAAGCTCTATCCCGGCGCGATGGGCTGGGTGTTCTTCGCGCTCTGCCCGATCGCGGTGTTCATGGCGGGCGCCAAGATTTTGGACTCGTTCGATGTTCTGGATTGATGCGCGATTGTGCGGCGCCACGGGGGGCGCTACCCGGGTTCGGGTCCGCACAGCGGGCGGGGGAGTTTGAAATTGCGCCTGTTTCCGGGAATTTTCACGACGCTCGCCGCGCAGGCGCTGCTCGTCTCCGTAGTGCCGGGCGGGGCACTGGTGCTGTTCCTGCACCAGACCAGCGCGTTTCAGGTGGAAGCGCGTGATCGCGACCGGCTTGAAGGTTTTGCGCTCGCCGCGAGCCAGGCGGCGCGCGCGGGCCGTCCGCTCGATCAGATAGTGCGCGAGCTTGACCCCAGCCGGCTCGGCGGGCGCGTCTCGCTGGTCACGCCACAGGGCAATCTGATTGCGGGTCCGGGAGGAGCGGCGATCGTCGAGCGCCCCGTGCAGGTCGATGGCCGCACCGTCGCGATTGCCCGGTTGGTAAAGCGGGCGGAGTTCACCGATGCCGACCGGCGCTATCTCGCCACCCAATATATCGGGATCGGCGTGATCGTGCTCGCGCTGTTCACTGCTTTGCTGATCGCCGCCTATATCTTCGCACGGCGCTGGACCCGGCCGCAGCTCGAGCTTTACCGGATGAGCCGCCAGGTCGTGCACGGGGATCACGAGATCGATTTCGACGAAGAGGGCCCGCCTGAGACCGTGGCGACGATGCGCAACCTGCATCGCATCGCCAGCCAGTTCAGCCGGCTGGAGACGGCGCGCCGCACGTGGCTGGTGTCCATCTCCGGCGAGCTCAAGCGCCCGACCGAGAATATGGGCGAGCATTTCATTGCGCTTTGCCAGGTCGAGCCGCCGATCCCGCCCGAACTGCTGGCGGGGATCGAGGAAGACACGCACCGCTTGATCCACATGGCCGAGGATCTGAGCGCCATCGCGCTCGCCGATCTGGGTCGCTTGCCCGTCACCTTCGAGCAAGTCGATCCGCGCGCCTTGATCCACAATGCGATCTGGACTCACAAGAAGCGCGCCCAGACGCAGAATGTACGGCTGGAGACGAGCACGCTCCCGGAATACACTATCCTGGTTAAGTGGGACGGCGCCCGGATCGAGCAATTGTTCGGCGCGCTGATCGACAATTCGCTACGCTATACGCCGGGGAACGGGCGAATCGTGCTCGGCCTGGAAAGCTCGCGCGATGCCTGGCGTCTGATCATCGACGACAGCGCCCCCGGCGTCGACATCATGCTCGCCCAGCGGCTGTTCGAGCCTTTCTATCGCAGTTCGGATCGCCCCGAGGATTCGGCGGCGGCATCGGGACTGGGCCTCGCCACCGCGCGCGCTATCGTGGAGGCGCACCATGGGCGCATCGAAGCGAGCCGCTCGCCGATTGGCGGCTTGCGTGTCACGGTGGTGCTGCCCGCGAACCCGCCTACCGCGTAATTCGTGCTACCGGTGTCAGCGCGGCTGCGCTAAGCGGGTGCAACGAAGAGTCTAGGAGAGGCGAGGATGCGGTCCACCGTATTGAATACATTGCGCTGGATCATGCTTGCGCTGGCGTTCGTCGCCCTTCCCGCCAGGGCGCAAAACGAAAAGCGCATCGAAGACACGATGAAGCGTGCGACGCGGTTCATGGTCGAGAAGGTCGCCACCAATGGCGGCTATGTCTGGTCCTATTTGCCCGACATGTCGCGGCGCTGGGGCGAGATGGAGGCTTTCCCCTCGATGATCTGGGTCCAACCTCCGGGGACCGCGACGATGGGCCATCTGTTCCTCGACGCCTATCACGCCACGAACGACCCTTATTATTATGAAGCAGCCGAAAAGGCGGCGGCAGCGCTGATCGCGATCCAGCATGAGAGCGGCGGCTGGCATTATTTCGGCGATTTCGGCGGCGAGCCCTCGATCCGGCGCTGGTACGACACGATCGGCAAGAATGCCTGGCGGCTCGAGGAATTCCAGCATTATTGGGGCAACGCCACGTTCGACGATGCCGGCACCTCGGAATCGATGCAATTCCTGCTCCGCCTGTATGTCGAGAAACACGATCCCAAATATCTGCCGGCGCTGAAGAAAGCGCTCGGTTTCGTGCTGGAGAGCCAATATCCGATCGGCGGCTGGCCCCAGCGCTACCCGCTCAAGCCTGATTTCAGCCATCACGGCAAGCCCGATTACACCGGCTTCATCACCTTCAACGACGATGTCGCGGGCGAGAATATCCGCTTCCTGATCATGTGCTATCAGGTGCTGGGCGGCGACGTGAAAGTGATGGATGCTATCACGCGCGCGATGAACGTCTATCTGGTGACGCAGCATGGCCAGCCCCAGCCCGGTTGGGGCCTCCAGCACAGCCTGGACCTCAAGCCGATCGGCGCGCGCACTTACGAGCCGACCGCCCTGACGACGCACACCACGGCGGCCAATGTCCGCCAGCTGATGAGCTTTTATCGGCTGACCGGCGAGACCAAGTTCCTTGCGCGAATCCCGGAAGCGCTCGACTGGCTCGAAAGCGTCAAGCTGCCCGATGACAAGGTGAAGAACGGCCGCGCCTATCCCACCTTCATCGAGATCGGCACCAACAAACCGCTCTACATCCACCGCCGCGGCTCTAATATCGTGAACGGCGAATATTATGCCGATTACAATCCCGATCGCACGATTACGCATTACAGCTCGTTCCGCGCGATCAACGTGCCGGCGCTGCGCAAGGAATATGAAACGCTCAGGGCTTCCAATCCGGCAGAGATCGCCAAGGACTCGCCGCTGCGCCCGGGAGTGGCCAAGCCCCTGCCCCGCTACTGGTTGCTCGACGAAGTCGAGACCTCCGACCTCAACACCGCCGGCGGCAAGCGCGGACCTGATGCGCTGATCAAGTCGCTCAATGCGCAGGGCTGGTGGCCGACCGAGCTGCGCGCGACGAGCAATCCCTATGCCGGCGACGGATCGCCCACCCCCGCGCCCGGCGATTTCGGGCAAACGCTGGTAGGCGACGCGACCGACACTTCGCCGCACAATGCCGAAAAGCCGGTGATCGGCATATCCACCGGCACCTATATCGAGAACATGAAGGTCCTGATCGCAGCGCTGGGCCGCTAGATCCGGTCGCGCAGGTCGAGCGCATTGGACAACGCCGCGCCGGAGGCGGTGTTGTCGTAGATCGTCCAGCTTTCGTCATAGGCGGCGAGCGCAGTGGCGTGCGCGGCGATATGCTTGGCCGAATAGGACGACCAATAGGTTCGCGGCGAGCCATGCAGCCGGAAATAGGCCAGCCCGAGCCAGCCGCCCGGCTGCGCCGCGCCATCGGGCACCGCCGGATCGGCGGCCACTCGCGCGATGCGGCGCTCCGCCAGCATCGCACCTACTTCGGGTTCGAACCAGCTCGCATGCCGCGGCTCGATCACGATCTGGCCGCCGATGACCGCGTCTACCGCATCGAAAAACCGCTCCGCGACTTCCCCCGGAAATGCAAAGCTGGGCGGTAATTGCACCAGCAACGGCCCTCGCTTGCTGCCCAGCCCGGCGATCTCCGCCGCGAATGCCGCCAGCAATTCTTCCGAATCCACCAGCCGCTGTTTGTGGCTGATCGTCTTGGGAAGCTTCACCGCAAAGCTGAAATGCTCAGGTACAGCCTCGGCCCAGCGCGCATAAGTCGCGGGGCGATGCGGACGGTGAAAGCTCGAATTGATCTCGGCGATGTCGAAGCAGGCCGCGTAGCGCTGAAGATGCGAGCCCTCCCCAGCCATGCGCTCCGCCTCCGCGCGTGGAATCGTCCAACCCGCAGTGCCGATCCTTGCCATGCAACGCTCCCCTATGCCTCAGCACCGCAACGCCCTTCGCCCGGTCTGGTTTCTCCCACAGTATTTCCAGGTGTAATCTCATATATTGATCAGTCGTCGTGCAAATTGGCACCTGGCTTGAGGAGCGCTCGCAAAGAGCATACACTCGCCGGAATAAACTCGGGGAGAGGTAGATGATGAGACCAGGTCTCTTGGCGGCGATGCTCTGCATTGCGACGCCCGCCGCGGCGCAAAGCTCCGAGGCGTCCGACTGGACTCCGCTGTTTAACGGCAAGGATTTCGAGGGCTGGACGAGCGCCTGGGCCAAGCCGCCGGTCGATGATCGCCCCGCGTCGAGCATCTTCACGGTCGAGAACGGCACGATCCGCGCTTATGCCGATCGCGAAGCGGGCACCAAGCAGCAACAGGCCTATATTCTCACCAATGGCGATTACCGAGATTACCGGCTCAGCCTCGAATATAAATGGGGAACCAAGAAATTCCCGCCGCGCATGGACCTGGTCAGAGACGCCGGCGTGATCTTCCACGCTTACGATCACAGCATCCTCAATTGGCCCTATGGCGTGGAGGCGCAGATCCAGGAGGGCGACACCGGCGACCTCTGGGCCATTTCAAGCCGCGCGAGCAGCACGATCCTCCCCCTCACCCAGCGCTATGCGACACCGGCCGAGGGTGGGGTCCCGGTGACCGTCGGCACCTATGGAAGCTTCCAGCGGATCCGGCATGGGGCGCTCAACGAGCTTCCCGAATGGAACACGCTGGAGATCGTGGTGCGCGGCGACACCGCGACTTACATCGTCAACGGCTTCGTCAATATGCGCGCGACCGGCTTCAAGCGCTGGGACGCGGCGAGCTCGACATGGGTCAGGCTCGATCATGGCAAGATCGCGCTCCAGGCCGAATTCGCGGAAATCTATTATCGCAACATCCGCCTCCGCCCGCTCACCCCGGAAGAAATGAAATGAGGCTGTTGCTCGCGATGGCGGCGTTGGCCACGCCCTGGACAGCCATGGCCCAGGTCACGCCCGATATCGCACCGCTGACCGAGGTCTGGAGTCCCGTTCCCGTCAAGGTAATACCGGGAAAGCGCGACGCCGATCGCCCGAGCGACGCGATCGACTTGCTGGCCGGTCTCGACAATTGGGAAAGCGTCAAGACACCGGGAGCGGCACGCTGGCGTCTGGAGAACGGCGAACTGACCGTCGCGCCCCGCACCGGTGATATCCGCACCAGGGCTACGTTCGGCGACGCGCAGTTGCATGTCGAATGGATGACGCCCGAGGAATCTGTCGACAAGACCGGGCAGAACCGCGGCAATAGCGGAATTTACCTGCAGGAACGCTATGAAGTGCAGGTCCTAGATAGCTTTACCAACGTGACCTATTCGAACGGCCAGGCCGGCGCGATCTACAAGCAGTTCATCCCGTTGGTGAATGCCTCCCGCCCCGCGGCGGAGTGGCAGAGCTACGATATCGTCTTCACTGCTCCGCGCTTCGGCGCAGACGGCAAGCTCAAGTCGCCCGCGCGGATGACGGTTTTCCACAATGGCGTGCTGATCCAGAACCATGTCGAGCTGAAAGGCCCAACCGTGTTCCGCGGCCCGCCATCCTATGGCCCCCCGCATGGCGAGGCGCCCTTGTTGCTCCAGGATCACGGCCACGAGGTGCGCTTCCGCAACATGTGGCTGCGAAAGCTTTGAAACGCGATGTCCTGGAAGAATTGGCGCGCCCAGCGGAAGCTGAGTCGAACGCCTGGGAGCTGATACAGACATTCAAAGATTGGTCCAACATCCTGATTGATACGTCCATCGGCGGAGCTCCGCCGAAGAGGGTAGCGAATGATGAGATACTAAGCCCCCACCCTAGAGAGACGCGTAAGAAAAAGCAGTCCCTGCGAGCCCGGCGAAAATTTGCGGGCAAGGAGGGATGAATGGTCCGCAAAACTTCTCCGCCAAATCTTAGTGAGGCACTGCGGAGAGCGGCGGGCGATACGAAGGTCAGCTCCGCCAAATCCTATACCGCGCCTGTTTCCTTGCGCATGTCATTCGAGGAAAAGGCGCGGCTTGAGCGCGCGGCCGCCGGCATGTCCGTCGCCGCCTATATCCGGTGGCGGCTCTTTGACCCGGACAACCCTCCACCCAGGCTGCGCGGCAAACATCCGGTCAAGGACCATCAGGCGCTAGCGAAACTCCTGGCGCTGCTGGGGCAGTCGAGGCTGTCAGCAAACCTCAATCAGCTCGCACGCTCCGCTAACATTGGCAGCTTGCCTGTGACGCCTGAGGTAGAGGCCGAACTCGTAAAGGCATCCGAACACATCGCTGAAATGCGCAGGCTTCTGCTGGAGGCGCTGAACCTGGAGGTCACATGATCCTCAAGGCCTCACAGCGCGCGGGCGCAAAGCAGCTTGGCGCTCACCTTCTGAGGGCAGATGAAAACGAGCATGTCGAGGTACACGAAGTCAGCGGCTTCGTGTCGGACAGCGTTATGGGCGCGATGACGGAAGCCTATGCGGCGGCGAAGGGTACGCAGTGCAAGCAGTACCTGTTCTCAGTGTCGCTCAATCCGCCTGCTGATGAGAGCGTGCGAGTCGAGGTGTTCGAAACCGCGCTGCGCATGATTGAGGAACGAAACGGGCTCCGTGGCCAGCCGCGTATCGTCGTGTTCCACGAGAAGGAAGGTCGCCGCCACTGTCATGCTGTGTGGTCGCGCATTGATGCGGACACGATGACGGCCAAGCCCCTGCCCTTCTTCAAAACCAAGCTGCGCGACATCGCTAAGCAACTTTATCTCGAAAACGGCTGGAAGATGCCGGAGGGGTTCATCGACTCCCGGCTCCGCGATCCCCGGAATTTTGCGCTTGATGAGTGGCAACAGGCAAAGCGCGAGGGCATCGACCCGCGCCAACTGAAAGGCGTCATCCGCGAGTGCTGGGCTGCCTCAGACAATGGAGCTTCCTTCAAGCAATCGCTGGAAGAGCGCGGGCTGTTCCTCGCCCGCGGAGAGCGCCGCGCGCATGTCGCCGTCACCATTGAAGGCGAGGTGTTCTCAATACCGCGCGCGGTCGAATTGAAGGCGAAGGACGTAGCCGCGCGCCTTGGGGATCCCAGCAAGCTGGATACGGTTGAGGATGTAGCGCGCCGCCTCGCTGGGGAGATGAGCAAGCGGCTGAAGTCTCATATAGCTGAGGCAAAGCAGGTAGCATCGGCGGCGATCCGGCCGCTCCTCGAACGGCGCAATGCGATGAAGTCGGCGCATATTGCGGAACGCGAGAAGCTCGATGCGGGCCTGAAGCAGCGCGCCGACCGCGAACAGCGGGAGCGCTCGGCTCGCATTCGGCATGGTGTGAAGGGCGCGTGGGACATCATCACCGGGCGCTATTTCAGGGTGCGAAAGCAGAATGAAGTCGAGGCGTTTTTCGCGCTCCAGCGCGACCGCAATCAGCGTCATTCGCTCGTCCAAGCCCAGCTGAAAGAACGGCGACAGTTGCAATCGGAGATTGTGCTGACGCGAGCCCTTTAAGCCGAGCGGCTGCTCGCGCTCTACCGGGACGCGGCGCGGTTCCGGGAAGTGCGGGAGACCGGACGACCCAGCGCGCGAGCTGCGAGCCGCCAAGAGCGGTCGCGAGATATGGGCCGATAACGGTTATCTTCTGACGCAATCAACATGCTTCCTTCGGCTGGCACCCCACTTCAGCAATCGGGTTGAGCAACATAGCTCGTCGCGATCCTTCGCGTGCAAGGCTTGGAGCCTCCTATTCTGCGTTACGGCCGCAAGGCGGTGCACGTAGCTCCGACGAGCCCTTCCGCTTCAACGCTTGCCAATGGTGGCGAGCCTGAAAGCGAAGGAAGCTTCCATGTTCAACATCACGAAATCGGACCTGCAAAGGAAATCGTCCAATCAACTCCCCGCTCTGTTCCAGCTCGCGACCTTTCAAAGCTCTCAGCAATCCAAAGACGGCAGACAAGCTAGCCGCTTGCTGGCCCTCATCCGCTGCGAGCAGGCACGGCGAGCGACGGAGCCTCAGCCTTGATGCTCGTCGCCGGCATTCTTCGCCAGCACCTCGGACATGGCACCGGACACTGTCTCATCGACGAACTGAGCGGACGCGCTGCGCAGCTTTGCGCGGAGCGCCTCAAGCTCTGGCGTACGCTCTGGGGCCACGAAGAAATCCCAGGAGCATGAGGCGAATGCCTCGTTCAAATCATCGGGGAGCGGTTGCTCATCTTCGCGAGAGCCTACCAGGACACGATTGGCGGAAACGGGCATGAATACCGCCGATGCCTCGCCTGCATCAGCCAGCATCAGAGGCAGCATGGCCTCATTCCCATCTCGTGCCACAGCTACGCAGTCTGGCAGCACGAGGGTCATATTCGATTCAGCTACGCGCCACCGGAACGCACTTAGCTGCTCCACCCGGAGCAGCGGTGACATCCCTGCTTTCTCCAAGTTTTTTCGCTGAGCGCTCGCGGCGACCTCCGCGAGTTGCTCCTCTTTGCCGGTAAACGCCTCCATCAGCGGCCCTTTGATTTCCGAGTGGAAGGCACCAAAGTTTGCTTGAACATGGGCGTATGCCAGTTCGCCAAATGCCTCTCGGCTCATGCCCATCAATTCGAGTAGGGGTCCGACCTTCGCGAGTTCCTCTTGCAGCACATCATTGAACATGGCCGAGGGCTTGTCCCCCGTAACGCCCAGCATCGCCCGCGCCTGATCCTCCTCGGTTAGCGTCCCGACTAGCGTGCCGAACAGCGCGCTTCCTGCGCTCGACATCGACTTGCGGAAGTGGTCGTTGCGAATGATGAGATGCGTGACGAGTTCTGCGGCCGCCAGGCTCTCTACCGCTTCGCCGCTCAGCATCTGCCGGAGGGAAGCAATCACCTCGCTCATGGGCGACTCGTAGTTGGTGATTTTGTCGTCAAGCGTTTCGTCGCCGCCGGCCACGCTCAATTCTGAATAGAAATTTCGTTCAGCGCCGATGCCGTCTGTGGCAGCCGTGAAGATCCCACGCTCGTAGGTGTAGACGACCACCTGAATTTTGTCGCCCTTTCCGGGCCGGCCAAAACCGCGCAGCAAGCTCTGCGGGATGAAATGTTGTTTTCGGCCCGACATATTCTCTCCCGTCCAGTTACGACCGAGCGAAGGAGATTAGGGCCGCGAAATCGTGCCCGTCCGCTGCGCGGAGCGCCTCTATATAGTGGGCGCGGGTTGCTCCTGCATCGACAAGACTCGCGCTCCCCCAAGTGAACGCCGTCCTGCCCAGCTGCTCGACGAGAAGGTCTGCGATAAGGCGCGAGAAACGCCCATTGCCGTTCGGGAACGGGTGAATGGCAACGATGCGGTGGCTGAAGCGCACGGCAATCTCATCGGGCGGATAAGTGCCGTTCTCCACCCAGTATCGCGCGTTATCGACTGCCAGCCGAACCTCGGTCGGAATGAGATAAGCATCAATGCCGATGTTGCGTGGCGACTTCCGGTACTGACCAGCCCAGCGCCATACCTCGCCGAACATTCGGCGATGAAGTTCGCTCAGGAGATTCTGGTCGAGAACGTCGCGGCGACGCGCTGATGCCCAGCTCAGCGCGTCGCCGATATTCACCTGCTCTGCTTCGTTCAGCTCGCTGCGCAGCGTGATGTAGGACGGTATGAGTTGTTCCCGCTCCTCTTCGGTGAGCGGTGTGTTTGCCTCGTCGTCATCATCGAAAAGCGGGTCCGACATCTCGCGCCTAGTTATCCCACAGCTGACGCGGCGAGCCGGCCAGATACCCGTTGATGAGCCGCTGCTGCTCGTCCTGAAGGTCGGTGCGACGAAGCGCCTGGTTCTCCAGCTTCATCGTATGGTCGAGGCGCGCTATATCCTTGCGCGCCTTCTCCTTGGCACGGTCCTCCAGAATTTCGTCGAGCGGCTTCACCGGCACGAAGGTATAAACAAAGGTGCAGTTCATGGCTTCGGCGGCCTCGCGGAGCGTCTTGATGGTGGTGCCGCCGGTGACTTCCGCCTTTTCGATTGTCGGCACGCGCGATGGCGAAACCCCCATACGCTCGGCCAGTTGGCGGGTGCTCATTCCCAGCGCCTCGCGGATGGCTCGCATCCAGCCGCGCGGAGGCACGGCCAGCTCCAGTTTGCGCACACCTACGAGGCGCTTCTCTAAGTGCTTTCTGGCAAGGATTTGCTGTTTCGTGTTCATATATATGTGTCCTGTTGGCGTTGGTTATAACACATATATGTGAGCATTACAATTAGAATTGCTCTTATATTTGTGGTCAAATAACCCGCTTCCAAATACGTATATGTGAGCATTATGATGCACCGCTCCGAAGGAGCGGTGCACGGAAACGGCGCTTAAGCCGCAAAGGAGCCCAGATAGTCAGCCGCCGCCTGCGCGTTGCTGGCGGCTGCAAAGATGGCCCGGCTGTCGTTCTTCAAGACTTTTCAGCCAGGTGGCGATGTAGGGCGCGTGGTCGGTTCGCGGGTCGCTCGGGAGGCCGAGTTGCCCCGCGACAAAGGCCGCTCCCAACTCCGCCACCAGCTCTTCCATCGCATAGGCTTCGGACCCAAACCGCCCAGACAGGTCACGGTCGAGCCGCGCCTTTGCTCCGCTCCAGTGTGTCAGTTCATGGGCGAGCACGGCATAGTAGCCGACGGGCTTCGCAAACTGGGAGAAAGGCACCATGCGGACGATATCCGCCACAGGCTCATAGCAGGCCATGTTGCCGCCGTGGACCACAGTCGCCGGATGGATGCAGCCGAGCGCGCACGATACGATTGTTTGGGACACGGACATTCCAGGATTTGGGTGCAAGGTAACGCCCAAGGGGCGACGCAGTTTTTTCCTGTATTATCGGACGCGCGAAGGCCAGCAGCGCCGCCCAACGATCGGACGGCACGGAGCAGTTAAGCCAGAGGCGGCGCGGGAGATAGCGCGAGCTTGGCTCGCCGAAGTGGCAAAAGGGCAAGACCCCTCTCTAAGCCGGTCCGACGCGCGATCCGCCCCTACGATGCGGGACTTCTGCGAACGATATATGAGCGACCATGCTGACACGCGAAAGAAGGCCAGTTCTGCGAAGGGCGACCGGCGCTTAATTGACCTGCACATTTTGCCAGCGCTTGGAGCCAAGAAGGTGGCGTCCATAACCCGGGCCGACATCGTTTCCCTTCACAATTCCATGAAACGGACGCCTTACGAAGCCAACCGAACCGTCGCTCTTGCGTCAACAATGTTCAAGCTCGCAGAGCGTTGGGGCCTTCGATCTGATGGTTCAAATCCCGCAGGAAATATCGTGCGCTACCGCGAGGCAAAGCGAGAGCGCTATCTTTCTGAGCAAGAAATTGAACGCCTCTGGGTCACTCTGCACGCGCCCGACGCCAACACCATGGCGTCCCCCTCGGCCCTCGCTGCCTTGAAGCTTCTCATTTTGACGGGGCGACGGCTGAGTGAGGTTCTTACGCTGGAGTGGTCGTTCATTGATTGGAGCAACAAGGCGCTCAAATTGCCGGACACCAAATCGGGAGCGCTGGTCGTCGCGCTGGGTGAGAGTGCTCTGTCGGTCCTCTCGGAGTTGCGCGATAGCGTCAATTTGGCCCGTAAACGCACGCTAGAGGCCGGTAAGGCTTGGAAAGAGCCTCGCTTCGTCATTGGCGGTCACGGTGCCTCTGGGCGGCTTGTAAACCTCCAGAAGCCTTGGCGTCGCATCCGAGAACGGGCGGGCATCGCCGACGTTCGTATTCACGATCTGCGCCATACCTTTGCTTCCGTAGGGGCTGGCCTTGGCATGAGCCTGCATATGCTGGGGCGACTATTGGGGCATAGTCAAGCAGCTACCACGAGCCGCTACGCACATTTAGCGCAGTCGCCGGTGCAAGCAGCAGCGGATGCCATCAACGCCGAGATGATGCGAATGACGCGTCAGGGGGAGCAGCCCCGCGTGGAAGTGTCCTAGTTTCAATGCGCTGTGGCCCGTACAGGAAGCGGGCAGCCTGAAAGCAAGAGCCCCGGCAATGCCGGGGCTCTTTTCGTCTAGGTAGCCGGGGTGTTCCCTCAAGGCTAGGTGGCACCACCAAGGGGTGTTTCCGCTGCCCGACGATGCTTACTCTGGCTGGACGGCACGTTACCGCTGGACCAATTTACTAAAGACTTGTCCCACATCATTTTGCGCTTCTGCCCATCCACCTTGGACAAGCCGGGAAGCTGTGGTTATCCCGCCGTCGCGGGTGTTTCCGGCGTCGATATCAGGCGACCCATAGTGAGCGTCCTCCTTCCACGCTAAACCGAGATAGTAAGGCCGTTCCGAAATGCAAACTAGGACACGACCCGCAGCGTAGAGGTCATTGCATAAGCTGGGCGCGGGAGATTTCGGACGTTGCGACCGCGCCCAAGCCCTTCCCCAACAATATCCCACCGAGCTCCACGCAATCGAAATGCTGGGTGCTAGGACCGGTGGTCGTCCTCAAGGTGGCGTTGACCGTCTCAGGAGTGAGCGGGCGGCCAATCGGCTCTTGCCCTCGCAAGCTAACGTTGTTCTCGTTCTCCCCAACTCGACCGGGAGAAAACGCTTCCGTAGCCAAACCAAGCTCGGAGGAAATCTGGCACACATAGCCCGTTGCCGGGCGCTGGTCGGAATACTCCCACTCGTCGCGAGCTAACTGCCGCGCAGAGTAGCGGACGGCGTGGTAAAGGAGTCCCCGGCCCCCTGTCTCAAGCTCGACGACCCTTAAGCAATCGAAGCCATTTGGGCTGCGCCAGCAACGTTCGATACTGGAACCGACACGTTGGGTCATACTGCCTTCGGGGCTGGCGATCCATTTCAAACTAGCACCGCGCGGTGGCTGTTCGTTGGTGCCGCACGCTGCCAGAGACAGTCCAAGAATCGTTGCAAGTCTGGGTCTCATTGCCGCCTCCTTCATTTGGAGGCGTCCCGGTCTGAGCCGGGCGTTCGTAACCTAAGCTCTCGCAAAGGCGCATGCGCCTTTACCGGCAAGCCGGCTGGACATGCGCGCATGCCACCCGGCCGCAAAAGCGACCGGCCGAGAGCTTTGAGGTTACGACGCCTCACATTCGGGACAGACCGAATGCGGAGCCGATGTTGCAGATCGCGGTTGAAGGCGCAATCACCGAGGGGGCGGAGCTTCTGGATCACCGCGGGCAACCAGGCCGCCGACGCCCTAGTATGGCTGAGCCTTGAGACTCATAGCTATCCTATGTTCACGACATATGGAGATCGACGAAATGCTTAGTTCTCACTTGCTCACCGAGGCTCAGGCCGCCGCGAAACTATCGCTCGCAAAGGCGACGCTGGCTCGATGGCGTTGGCAAGGCATTGGCCCCGCGCACATCAAGCTTGGTAGTGCGGTGCGTTACGCGGAAAGCGATTTGGATGCCTTCATCGCACACGGAAAGGTGTCGGCTTGAGTGGTTTCTTCGATGCGGTGGACAGCGACATTCTAGTGCGTTCGGACGGCAACGCCTTCGTTCCGGCAGGTCAGCCGTTCTTCCCTAGTGACCGTTCCATTGGCCCTGCGGACTTCTACGCCCTGCCGGATCGGGTGACACTGTGGTTTGGCCCGTTTCCCGACGACGAGCTTCGGCATCGCCTTGCCGGTCGGTATGAAGATGCTTGCTGGATGGCCGATCCGAATTCGGAGTTTCACACAACTGTCGTTGGTGCGTACGTGCGGGTCCGGCGTCTGCGGCAGGCCCCGGTTCACAAACTTTCAGACTGGTATGATTTGCTCCCGGGTGAACAAATGATGCTCCATCCTCAGCCTTCGCAAGCGGAGGTGCGAGCGGCTCTGTCGCGTACCAAGTACCTTCGAACTCGCGGCTTGCAATTTTCTGCAAGTCAGAAAGATGATAGTTCGCTGTGGGCATCGCGCGAAGCAGCCGCTCCCGAAGCCGTCTAAATCGATTCTATAGAAATCGCGTTTTCCTCATTTTTCACCCCTTACAAGTAATTCTTTAGCATACTTATTTATTATTATCATTCATCTGGCTATAGATATATATAAAATTACCTTCATCCCTGTATATAAAGGGTGTAAAATGAGGAAAAGGGAAATCTATAGACGCGATTGAGACGAGCTATGCGCAGCGATAAATTATCCAATATTTTTGATCTGCCTGTTGGCAAAGAGTACTACGTCGAGCCTTTGCCCGGTGAGGAGCAAGAAGCCGCCTTTCAACGGTTAAAGCGGCGAACAGCAAAATACCAAGCTGACGGGAAATTCTATCGGTTGAAAATCGACGGCGCCGGGGTCGTCATTCAGCGTATTGAGAAGGCGCAACGAGGCCCCCTTTCCGACTGGCTCATTATGCCCACGGGAACACGCCTTCTGCTGAAATCAGAGCCTACCGATAAGGACCGAAAAAAGGCGTGGCAAATTGCGGCTCGGCTCAGTTCGAACTTCAAAGAAAGTCATGAGTCAGGCTTTTGGCATACCCTCCTTGATGCTCAGGGCCGCTTGGTTGCGGAGCGATATGTTGGGTTAGATGGCGAATTGCTGAAGGGGAATGGAGCAGGTGGCCGTTACACAGATTCGGTCCCACTCGCTGACCTCTGGGCCGGCGAATGGAAATGAATAGGCCGTGTGCAGGCCGATGGCCCGCTAGGTTGGCCCCATCTCTAGGCGATGGCGCAGCCTCTAGATGGTCACGATGCTTCAGCCACATTACGGCAGGTTGACCTTACTGCCTGAGGGGAATGTGGGAGTTAATCAGCAGATTTTCGGTGTTGACGCCCTTGGATTGTAGAGCGTCGAACATGCGCGCGAATACCACGTAGGGATGCGCGGTTGGCCCGATAATCAATCGGTTTAATATCTCGGGGATGGTCGCCCCGACAAACCCTTCATCGGGGTAGTTTTGAAAAATAAGCTTATAGATGTTCTGGGGAACGTCGTTCAAGGAGCAGGTTGCGGGCATGATACGATCTGGCAGCGTGGCATCGACATGAGGCTGATAAACGACGCGCCATTCGCGTTCCTCACGAAAGCCAAGATGCTTGGTAGAGACACAAGCCCACCTGAACACCTGCTCCATGTTGGCACTGATAAGGCTGCTACCTGTCTGCTGCTGGTGCGCCGCCTCAAGCTCGCGGAGCAAATCAACCTCCTCCACTAGTTTATCGGCAATCTCGTCCATGTGTTCCGCGAACACAAAATGATCCGCGTACATAACCGGGATTGTGACTGCCGAGATGGCATTGGTCGGAGATAAAATCGGTCCGTTGTTTAATACCAGCGCAGCGCCAGTCTGCCGCCCATACGCACGCCACATGGACAGTCGACCGAACTGGTCCTCGGAAGGATCGTGTTCGGATAGCGAGATAATGTAGGTGTCGTTGAGGAGGCTAAAGACGTTAGAATCGAACGCCTTGACCAGCGCGTCCACCCCTTCGGGATTTATCTCGCTTATCGCCGCTCTCAACTTATCGCCCCGTTCGTGCCCCCAATACGCACGAAGGCACTCCAATCCATGCTGAATCTCCGAAAAGTCGTTCATCAGGGTGGCGTTGCGCAGCCAAATAGAATTGTTCTCTATGATCGAGAGAGCCGCTTCACAGCTCGTGTAGTGAACGAAGCGCTGCCCATTATCCCGAGCTTCGTATATCTTCCGAGCGCCATACGGCGAAAATACCGGCCCGAGCCGTTCGAGCAGCTCTGCTTCCGTCATTTGCTCAACCATGTCTACCGCCCGCTTTGACCGTTGAAGCTATGCGCATTTCGTAGTCGCATTGGCAAACCGCAGTATCGTATGCGACTACTGGCAAATGCCCGACATCGAAATGCAGGCCCGACTTAGCGAACTACCGGACTATCCGGCGATACGAGATATTCAGCGAGCACTCTGGGGTGCCGGTGAAGTGCGCGGCGCGGCAGTGATGGTCGGCGCGGGCTTTAGCAGAAACGCGCAACGCGCCACAGCAACGGCTCCAATACCCCCGCTGTGGAGCAACTTTGCAGCCAGAATGGCCGCTGATCTTTATCCCTCCGCTCCCACGTCTGCTCCAACCGATCCCCTGAGGTTGGCTGAGGAATATCGCTCGGCTCTCGGGCAGCCAGCGCTTGAGGCGTTAATTCGAGAACTAGTCCCGGACGCACAGTGGCTACCTGGTCCATTACACCGAGACCTCCTCTCACTGCCTTGGGCTGACGTGCTGACGGTAAATTGGGATACCTTGCTGGAAAGAGCCGCTGCCGCTGATCACGAACGCACATATGAGTTGGTGGAAACCGTCAATTCGATTGCGCGCACGCGGCCACCCAGAATTGTTAAGCTGCATGGGAGCTTGCCGTCGCACGCTCCGTTTATTTTTACTGAAGAAGACTTCCGCACCTATCCACAGCGGTTTGCACCCTTCGTGAATCTTGCGCAGCAGGTGTTGCTCGAAAATGACCTTTGCCTGCTTGGATTCTCCGGCGACGATCCAAATTTCCTTCAATGGGCCGGATGGGTTCGAGACCAACTAGGCGCCAGCGCGCGGCGCATTCGCCTTGTCGGAGTTCTTAATCTCTCGACATCCCGGCGGAGGCTGCTTGAGGGGCAGAACGTCACTCCGATCGATCTTGGGCCTCTCGTCGAACACCTTGATCCAGCTGACCGCCACCGTGTGGCAACAGAGGTATTTTTATGCGCCCTTAAGGACGCGAAACCCGCCCCAGCGCATAAGTGGTCCCGTCCTTCGGACTCGCTCCACGAGGATCTGCCACTAACGGAACTCCTTGATATTTGGTCTGGCGAGAGGATCAGTTATCCCGGTTGGCTTCTGGCCCCCTCGGTTGAACGTTATCGCGTGCGCTTCGCAACGGAGCGATATTTGCATTTTCTGGCGAATTCATTCGAGCAGGAGGAAGCTAACCTTCGCAGCCGCATCTCGATGGAGATCGTATGGCGGTGTAACGTAGCATTATGGGGCCTGCCGGATTGGCTTGCGCTGAAACTGCCCGATCTTCTGGACGACCATGCTAGTGCGTTCAGTCGAGAGGAGAGGATATTCCTTTGGCTCGCCCTAGCGACGCACGCGCGGGAGTTGCGTGATAGCCATATGTTGGAAGCTCACTTGGAGAGCGCGACGAAGGAAGCTGTATCGGCAGACGAAATTGCCGCCGTCGCTTATGAAAGGTGCCTGTGGGCCCGCGACAGCTTGGACTATCTTGAGCTAGCCAAATCGATCCCTTTGTTGGTCGGTTCCGATCCCACGTGGAAGCTTCGACGCGCATCCATGTTGGCCGAACTCCGTGAGCCGAAAGAAGCCGCTATCTTGATGCGAGAGGCGCTCCTCGATATTCGCACCATTAAAGCACGAGATAGAAAATCGCTTTGGCTGCTGTCCCGCGAAGCGTGGGCGCACATGTTACACCACATCAATTTCTTCGAGCTCCCGAAGGAAGACAGGCTTACCGACGATGATTGGCCGCAGCGCTATGCCGAAGCGCATTGTGACCCTTGGGATGAGTTGCGCCATTGGGATCACGACTACGAATCGGCACGCGACCGAGTGAGCAAGCGTGCGCAAGAGGATGACCCCGGTTACAATCCAGGATTTCGCCGCAGATACAAAACTCCACGCGAAGGTTGGACAAGCAGCGCTATTACCGAGCCATTTCTAGAGTTGAGCCGTTTAATCGATCTCGTGGGCATCGCCCGCATGCCTCATTCCGACCTAGTGGAAAGTCGATTAGGGCGCGCTATAGAGCTAATGTCTCCAGGTACATCTTCGGTGTGGGGATCAATTCGCTCGCTTCATGATTCGGAAAAGGGCCTAATAAATCGGGGTTTCAACCGAGTTGCCGTTGCCCTTCTGGATCAAGAGATAGTAGAAGATGTTATCTCTCGGCTGCGCTCTGCCGTTGATTACGGAAGGGCTAGATTACTTTCAAATAAGCGCGATGATGACGGCGAACTTCGGTCTAGTGATTGGGTAGAGCGCGTTCGCATATTCACAGAATTGCTTTCTCGTCTGGTCGTTCGCGTTTCACCGGATAACGCCATCGAGATTTTCCGTTGGGGCACGTCGCTTGCTCACGATCCGAACTGGTCACATTGGTGGCTGTTTGAACCACTGTCCAATTTGTTGAAACGAACTTTGGATACAATTCCGCCAGAGCAGCGGGCCGAGTTAGCATTCGATATAATTAATCTTCCACTCCCGGGTGAGTTCCGGGGGCCCAAATCAATGGAGCGCTATTGGCCTGAGCTGTCGCAAGAGCTTGACGATAGCCGGATCGTTTTAACGCGTTCGGGAATTGTATGGGAGGCGCGGATAGCGGCGATAATCGAACAGGTCCGGAATCCGTACAGTCGTACCCGGGCAATACTGGCTGCCCTGACCCTTTCACGGAAAGGAATCTTGTCTGGGAGTGAGAAGCAGGCGCTTGCTGCGGCGGTCTGGTCCCAAATTGACGAGGCGAACCAGCTGCCGGGGGGTACTCAGTTACTTCCGCACGTCTTTTTAGAATTGCCAGAACCTGAACTGGGGAAAGCTACAGCCGCTTTCCGCTACGGGGTAATTGAGGAGGCTAAAAACGGATCTGCTTCTGACGGCGATTTGCAGAGTCTCGCCTACGCATGCAAGACTTCGGACGGGTGGCGTATGTCGCTCGCCCGCGTCGATGCACTTAAGATTGCCGACACGTTGCTCGCGTGGAAACCTCCTAAGGCAGGTGAAGCTCGGGCTGAGGCTTTCGACCGCGGCGATGCGATCGGCAGAGTATTGGCAGACGCTGTGTTGCCAGTGCTCAACGCATCAGATTTGAAGAAACGGGCGGATCGTCTGTTCGCTTTGGTGGAAGAGAGCGGTATTACGGGACCGCTGGAAGCGCTTCCGAGATTGGTTACCATGCTGCCTGCAATCGAGGGGAGAGCACTTGAGCACATTCGGCGCGCCTTGGCGTCTCGTGCGCCAGAAATCGTATTTCCAGCAATGAGCGCTGTCGCCCGGTGGATACAGCTAGCGGAGCGGGACGGCGTGGCCTTCCCACCCGTACTCGCGCGGGAGGTTGCTTCGTTATGTGGTATGCGACGAGAACCGGCGCTATTTCCCGCGCTACAAATGGCGCGAAAGCTCGTTATCGCTGGTCTCGCGACAGAAGAGGACCAAGACAGGTTGGTCGAGGCATTAGAACTTTTAGCGGTCGAAACCGACTATGCGACCCAAGACGAAGGCGACTTCAATGCGATGTCCCTGACCCTTGTGCGGAAGGAATGCGTTCGACTCGCAGACGCCCTTGCGAACGCGGGCAGACAGGCGGCTGCGCTCAAAAGTTGGGTAGAGAAAGCGCCGGGCGATCCGATACCGGAAGTGCGATACGCATTATTCGAACCAGATGACACCTAGCCACGCTTCGAAAAATATTTCGGAACCGACAGGGCCATAACTACAAAATGACTGCTGATTGGAGCGTAGAAAGGGTGTTACCCTTCGCCAGCCTGCCCCGCGCGCTATCTATGTGCTACCTAGAGAAAAGGGCTCAGCGGCAGGGTAGCCGCTAAGCCCTTAGAAACTCTGGCGCGCCCGGAACGATTCGAACGTCCGACCCTCAGATTCGTAGTCTGATGCTCTATCCAGCTGAGCTACGGGCGCGCGGGAGAGGCGTCCTTAGAAGCGCCCGCCAGGAAGCGCAAGCCCGTTGCGCCACCTTTTGCATGGGCATAGACGGGCGCCATGCGTAGCCTTGTCCTGATCCCCATAATCGCCCTCGCCGGCTGCGTCGAAAGCGCCAGCCGCTATCCGTCGCTGCTGCCGCGCCCTGCTGAAGCGCAAAGCCTGGAAGAGCCGGTGCGGCCCGTGCCGGTGGCGACGCCGGATGCGGCGCTCGACAAGCAAGTGAGCGGCCTCACGGCCCAGCTCGATGCCATCTCCGCCGCGTTCAACAAGGGTGCGCAGGACGCCGAGGCGCGGATCGCAGTGGCGCGCGGCTTGCCCGAGGGCTCGGGGCCGTGGCTTGACGCACAGACTTCGCTTGCGGAGCTCGATACGCTTCGCGCGCCGCTACTGACGCTGCTATCCGACCTGGAGACACTGGCGATCGAGCGGGGAGCCGCCGGGCTGCCGCCCTACCCCGCGCTTGACGCCGCGGTGGAGCGTGCGGGCGCGCTGTCTCGCCAGCAGGAGGGGCGCTCCCGTTCACTCGAAGCGGCGCTCGCCGGAGGCTAATCGTCCTGCAGCGACGGGTGGAGTGCGCGCATGACGGGCAGCACCGAACCGTAATCATCGGTCCACGGCGTGAAACCGGGATAGATTTTCAAGCCCCGCCAGCCGCCGCCGCGCGCCACCAACCTGGCCAGAGTGGCGCGGTCGCGAGTCAGCGCGATCCATTCGGATGCGCTCCCCAGATCGGTGCTTTCCTGTTGCTTGACCGCGGTCTTGCCGTCCCTGGTGGGCTCGGCGACGAATTCCAGATCGGGCTCATAGGACAGCCGCGCCGCCTGCCAGCCTCCGTCGCGCGCGGCGGCCGAGACGATCGGGGCCAGCGCCATGAAACGGTTCGAGATATGGACGAGCAACAATCCTTTTGGGGCGAGCGCATGGGCATAAGTGGCGAACGCCTCGCGCGTCAGCAGATGCATGGGCACCGCATCGGATGAGAAGGCATCGAGCGCCAGCAGGTCCATCCCGCCGGGCTGCGCCTCGGCCAGCCGCAGCCGCGCATCGCCGATGACGATCGGCGCCCGGGGCAGGCATTGCGGCACGAAGGTGAAGCGGCCGGAATCGCGCGCGATCGAGACCACGGCCGGGTCGATCTCGTAGAAATGCCATTGCTGGCCGGTCCGGGCGTAGCAAGCGAGAGTCCCCGTCCCCAGCCCGACCACGCCGACGCGTGCGGCGGGGCCATAGAGCTCGGGCAATGCCAGCATCGCCTGGCCTACGCCGGAGCCCGCGACATAATAAGTGGTCGGCTGGCGCGATTTGCCGCCCTTAAGCTGGATGCCGTGGAGCGTCGTGCCGTGCGCCAGCGTGCGCTCGTCGGGGTAATCGGTGACGGTATAGACGCCGAAATAACTGCGCGTGCGCGCATCGGCGAGGGACAGGTCGATCGAGCGATACCCGCCGAACAGGAACAGCGCGCCGGCGAGCGCCGCCAGATAGGGCGCGCGCTTCCCCACTGCGAACAGGCCTATCGCGGCGACCATCAGGAATGCGATCTGCTCGTGCATTTCGCCCAGGAGACCGCCAGGATTGGCGATTCCGATCCACACGATCAGCACGATGAGCAGGCAGGCCGCAAGGAACTTGATCCGCTGCAACTGCGCATCCCCTGCCCACAGCCGGCCGATCGCGGGCAACAGGAAAACCTGAGGCACCAGCGCCCCCGCCGCCAGGATCAGCAGCGGATATTCATAGGTCCAATCGAAGAGGATCGGCGCGAGCAGCCCCGAAAAGACGCCGCCGAGCACGCCGCCGACCGACATCGCCAGGTAGAAGCCGGTGAGTCGATCGGGCGCAGGCCGCAATTGATACATGCGCGCGTGACAGGAGACCGACACCAGGAAGAGCAGCAACAGGCCGATCAGGGCGTTCATATAGGCCAGCTTCTGGTGCCCCGCGATCATCGTGGCGCCGAACAGCAGGATCGTGACCGGCACGAATTTGGCCAGTAGGGCCGGTATCTGGGGGCTATCCGAAAAGGCGACCGAGAAGCTGAGCAGATAGAGCCCCAGGGGCAGCACCCAAAGCATCGGTACAGCGACGATATCGGTGGTGAGGAAGGTGGTGGTCGCCAGCATCAGCCCCGAGGGCACAAAGGCAAGCACGACCCAGTGAAGCACCCGCCGCCGCGCTGGCGCTTCGCTGACGTGCGCCACATGCGGGGTCCCCGCCGTCTTGCGCGGCAGCATCGTCGCGCATCCCGCGATCAGCAGCATCACGACGACATAGCCAGCGGACCACAGCCAGCTTTGGCCCTGCAGCGCCAGACCGGGCTCGACCAGCAGCGGATAAGCGATCAGCCCGCCGAAACTGCCGATATTGGAAGCGGCATAGAGCGCATAGGGATCGCGCCCGCCGCTAGCGACGCTATACCAGCGCTGGAGCAAGGGCGCCTGGGCCGAGATCGCGAAGAACAAGGGCCCTATCGACGCACCGAACAGCCAGGGCACCCAGATCGCGGGCTCGGCGTCGGCGGGCAGCTCCATCTGCATCAGCCCGATCGGCAGCCAAAATGCGGCGACCGCCAGTACGCAAAGGTGGATCGTCGCCTGCATTCGCGGCGGCACGCGCCCCAGCCAATGCGCATAGGCATAGCCGCCGAGCAGCAGCGCCTGATAGACGAGCATCGCGGAGTTCCACACCGCCGGTGCGCCGCCCAATTTCGGCAGCGCCATCCGGGCGAGCATCGGCTGGACGAGGAAAAGCAGGAAGGATCCGGTGAGGATCGCCGCGACGAAGAGCCAGGGAAGGTGGCTTGGGGGCTGGATCCGGCCCTCGGCTTCGTCGGTCATTCGCAAACTCTCCCCCGAATGCCGGCGTAGCGGCTCTCGCTTGCCTGGTGATTAACGCCCTGGCCGCGCTATGCGATAGGTAACATGCGCGCGCAGCTGCTCGATCGCGTGGGGATGGTCGAAATCATCCTCGCGCGCACGGATCATGCCCAGCCGCTCCATCAATCCCCAGCTCCGCACATTGCCCGGGGTGGTGATCGCGGCGACCGATTGGATGCCATTGTTCCATGCCCAGTCGAGGCTCGCCCGCGCCGATTCACGCGCATAGCCCCTGCCCCAATGCTCCGCGCCCAGCCGCCAGCCGATCTCCACTTCGCCTTCGATCGGCGTGCCCTCCGCGCCGGGCTTGAGCCCGCAAAAGCCGAGCAAGACGCCGTCGGCCTTCCTCTCGAGCGCCCAGAAGCAATAGCCATGACTATCGTAATATCCGTTCTGCCGATCGAGGAGCGCGTCGGTCTCCTCGCGGCTTTGCAACGGTCCCAGATTTTCCATCACAACGGGATCGCTGCAATGCGCGTGGAATGTCGCGCGGTCGCGCTCTTCCCAGCGGCGTAGGATCAGTCGCTCCGTCTCGATCACTCGGGGCGCTCCGCCGCATAGACGATCATCGCGCCCACCGGGTCTTCGGGCGCATATTCCGGATGGTGGAAATCGAGATCGGCGCGCCGTCGCATTCCCAGTCGCTCCATCAGGCCCCAGCTGCGCGTGTTGCCGATCACCGTCCAGGCCGAGATGCGCGGACGATCGGTATTCGTCCAGCCCCAGGCCAGGCTTGCCTCCGCGGCTTCGCGCGCAATCCCCTGCCCCCAGAATTTCTCGCCGATCCGCCAGCCGATCTCGAGCTCTTCGGGAACCGGGGTTCCGGGATGCCCGCCGATGCGCGCGCCGCACACGCCGGCAAGCTCGCCGCTATCCCGCATTTCTACCGCCCACATGCAATGGCCGAAGCGCGCCTGCTGCTGGATCTGCCTGTCGATGATCGCGTCATGCTTCGCTTGGCTCACCGAACCACCGAAATGCTCCATCATCGCGGGCGTGTTGGCTAGCGCATGAAACACCGGCTTGTCATCCTCGCGCCACGGCCGGAGGATCAGCCGTCCAGTCTCGATCATGCGCGCAGCAGCTTGGCCGCGAGCGGCGCGTGGTAGGTCAGCACGCCCGTGCAGCCGGCGCGCTTGAACGCCATCAGCGTCTCCATCACCAGCGCGTCACGCTCCCCCGCGCCCGCAGCCGCCGCGGCCTCGATCATCGCATATTCGCCGCTCACCTGATAGGCGAAGACCGGCACCTCGAACTCGCGCTTCACGCGCGAGATGATGTCGAGATAAGGCAGCCCAGGCTTCACCATCACGCTGTCCGCCCCCTCGGCCAGGTCCAGCGCCACTTCACGCATCGCCTCCTCGGCATTGGCCGGGTCCATCTGATACGTCTTCTTGTCGCCCTTCAGCAGCCCGCGCGAGCCGACCGCGTCGCGGAACGGGCCGTAGAACGCGCTCGCATATTTGGCGGCATAGGTCATGATCTGGACGTTGAAATGCCCCGCACCCTCCAGCGCCTGGCGGATCATGCCCACTCGCCCATCCATCATGTCGCTCGGCGCGACGATGTCCGCCCCCGCCTCGGCCTGCACCAGCGCCTGCTGGGCCAGGATTGCGGCGGTCGTATCGTTGAGCACATAGCCGCCTGCGTCCACCAGTCCGTCATGCCCATGCGCGGTGTACGGATCGAGCGCGACATCCGTCAGCACGCCGATCCCGGGCGCGGCATCCTTGATCGCGCGGATTGCGCGGCACATCAGATTGTCGGGGTTGAGCGCCTCGCGCCCGTCATCGGTGCGCAGCTGGGCGGGAGTGTTGGGAAACAGCGCGACGCAGGGGATGCCCAGCCCTGCTGCTTCCTTCGCACGCTTCGCCACATCGGCCACCGACCAGCGCGACACCCCGGGCAGCGAGCCGATCGGCTCCTCCCGGTTTCCATCGGTCACGAACAGGGGCCAGATCAGGTCCGCCGGCGTCAGCACGGTCTCGGCATGCATCCGCCGGCTCCACGAGGAGGCCCGGGTGCGGCGGAGTCGGAGGGCGGGATAGTGCGACATGGCAGGGCTTTAGGGCTTCTGCTCCCCTCCCTGCATGGGTGGGGCTGGGGGTGGGTCGTGTCTGGGAGCCACGGATGAACCAAGCCCGCGGTCGCCGTATCACGAGCACGCCACCCACCCCTCGATCCCCTCCCTTGCAGGGAGGGGAAGCTCACCCCAGCCGCGCCAGCGCCGCGCCGAGCCGCTCGGCCTCGGCGGCCTTCTCGGCGTGGTCGGCTAGCGCCTTCTCCACCGCCTCGGGCTTGGCGCGCTCCACGAAGCTGGGATTGCTGAGCCGGCCGGCGAGACCGTCGCGTTCCTTTTCGGCCGCAGAAACCGCCTTGGCAAGCCGCACACGCTCGGCATCCACGTCGATCAACCCCTCGAGCGGGATCATGTAGGTCGCCTCATCGACAACGATCTGGGCGGCCGTCCCTTGCCAGCCCATCGCGAACTCGACTTGCGAGAGCCGCGCCAGACGCGTGAGCGACTGATATTGCCGATTGATCCGGTTTTGGGTCTCCTGCCCCGCATCCTTGTGCAGCAGCCGAACCTGCGCGCCCGGTGGAACGTTCAACTCGGTCCGCGCGCTTCTGATTTCCGAGATCAGCCTGATGAGCCAGTCGACCTCCCGCGCCGCTTCGGGATCGAGCGCTCGGGCATCCGCCATCGGCCAGTGCGCGACGATCAGCTCGTGCTCGCGCTCCCCCATCTTCGACCAGAGCTCTTCGGTGATGAAGGGCATGAACGGGTGGAGCATCACCAGTATCTGGTCGAGCACCCAGCCCGCGACGGCGCGGGTTTCGTCAGCCCCCTCGCTCCCAACCCGCTCACCCTGAGCTTGTCGAAGGGCCGGGGGTGCCTGGCCGTCGACAGGCTCAGGCTGAGCGGGGGCCTGGGGCTGCAGCACCGGCTTGATCAGTTCGAGATACCAGTCGCAGAAGCGGCTCCAGGTGAACTGGTAGATCGTATTCGCCGCCTCGTCGAAGCGCACGTCGGCCAGCGCCAGGTCGAGCGCCTGCACGGTCGCCACCGTTTCGGCGATGATCCAGCGATTGACCGCCAGGCTCGCCGCGGGCGGCTCCAGCGTCGCGCTCGCGCCGATCCCGTTCGACTGGCAAAAGCGCGCCGCGTTCCACAGCTTGGTCGCGAAGTTGCGGTATCCCTCGATCCGCCGCTCATCCATCTTGATGTCGCGGCCCTGGCTTTCCATCGCCGCCATGAAGAAGCGCAGCGCGTCGGCGCCATATTGGTCGATCAGCCCCAGCGGATTGACGACATTGCCCTTGGACTTGGACATCTTCTGCCCATCCGCCGCGCGCACCAAACCGTGGAGATACAAGGTCTTGAACGGCACTTCCTTGAGGAAGTGCAAACCCTGCATCATCATGCGGGCATCCCAGAAGAACAGGATGTCGAAGCCCGAGATGAGGATGTCGTTGGGATAGCGTCCGCCTAAAGTCTCCCTCTCCCCTTCAGGGGAGTTCCGGGTCGGTTGTGCCCCCGGCACAACCTCAACATCGCGGGGCGATGTTGACCCGGAACTGGTCGGGGAGAGGGGCAAGTGCGGCGCACTATCGACAGGCCCCTCTCCCCGGCCCTCTCCCCGCAAGCGGAGAGAGGGAGAAGAGTCCGGCCAGCCCATCGTCGCGAAGGGCCAGAGCGCGGAGGAGAACCAGGTGTCGAGGACGTCGCTGTCCTGGGTGAGCGTTACACCCTCCCCCGCCTCGGCTTGCGCTTCAGCCTCGCTCTCCGCGACAAAAATGCTGCCATCCTCAGCGAACCAAGCCGGAATCCGATGCCCCCACCAAAGCTGCCGCGAAACGCACCACGGCTGGATGTTCTCCATCCAGTTAAAGTAGGTTTTCTCCCAGCTCCTCGGCACGATCCGCGTCGCCCCCGAGCGGACCGCCTCGATCGCCGGCTTGGCCAGCGTCGCGGCGTCGACATACCATTGGTCGGTCAGCCACGGCTCGATCACCACGCCCGAGCGGTCGCCATAGGGCGTCGCGATGGTGCGCGGCTCGGCGTCGTGCTCCACACCTTCCTCGTCGATATGCGGGATCAGGAAGCCTTCGGCCTTGAGCCGTTCGACCACAGCCTTGCGCGCCGCGAAGCGCTCCATCCCGATCAGCTCGTCCGGGATCAGGCCATCACTGGTCTGCGCGATATTCGCCTTGGCATCGAGCATGTTGAGCATCGCGCCGGCCTTGAAGCCTGCGCGCTTGCCCACTTCGAAATCGTTGAAGTCATGCCCCGGCGTGATCTTCACGGCACCCGAGCCCAGCTCGGGATCGGCATGCTCGTCGGTGATGATCGGGATCAGCCGGCCGGTGATCGGCAGCCGCACCTGCTTGCCGACCAAAGCCGCATAGCGCTCGTCAGTCGGATGTACCGCCACGGCCATGTCCGCCAGCATCGTCTCGGGACGCGTGGTCGCGACTTCGATGAACCCCGACCCATCGGCAAGCGGATAGCGCAGCCGCCAGAAGCTCCCCTTGGTATCCGTTGTTTCGACTTCGAGGTCGCTGATCGCGGTGCCAAGGCCCGGATCCCAGTTCACCAACCGCTTGTCACGATACAGCAGGCCTTGCCGATACAGCTCGACGAATACCTTGAGCACGGCCTTCGAAAAGCCCTCGTCCATCGTGAAGCGCTCGTTCGCCCAGTCCATCGAGCAGCCGAGCCGGCGGAGCTGCTGGGTGATTTCGCCCCCGCTCTCTTCCTTCCACTCCCAGACCTTGGCGATGAATTCCTCGCGGCTGAAATCGGTGCGCTTCTGCTGCTTCTCGCCGAGCTGGCGCTCGACCACCATCTGCGTGGCGATGCCGGCATGGTCGGTGCCGACCACCCAGCGCGCATCCTTGCCCTTCAGCCGCGCGTGGCGGACCAGGATGTCCTGCAGCGTGTTATCCAGCGCATGGCCGATATGCAGGCTGCCGGTCACATTGGGCGGCGGATTGACCAGCGTCCAGGGCTCCGCCCCGGGCCGCTCGGGCGCGAACAGGCCGTTGGCCTCCCAATGCGCATACCAGCGGGATTCGATTTCGGCGGGATCAAAGGTTTTGGGAAGTTCGGACATATGGAGCGGCGCTTAGCGCGAACCTTGCCGAAACCAAACCCCCGCCTGCCCGTGGATGTGGCGAGCCCGCTATTTCGTATATTTCCCCAGCCACCCCAGCACTTCACCATACCATTGCATCGAGTTCTTGGGCTTGAGCACCCAATGGTTCTCATCGGGGAAGACGAGCAGCCGCGAATCGATCCCCTGCCGCTGGAGCGCGGTGAAGCTGGCGAGGCCTTGGGTATAGGGAATGCGGAAGTCCTTCTCGCTGGTGATCACCAGCATCGGGCTCTTCCACTTGGTCACGTGGTGGACCGGGTTCCATTTCTCATAAGCGGCGGGGTCCTGATAATAGGTCTTGCCGCCATGCTCCCATTCGTCGAACCACAATTCCTCGGTCTCGTAAGCCATCGCGCGCGCATCGAAGACGCCGTCATGCTGGACCAGGCATTTGAACCGGTCGGGCCATTGCCCCGCGATCCAGTTCATCATGTAGCCGCCATAGGAAGCGCCAAGCGCGCAGGCATTGTCACCGTCGAGGTAAGTGAATTTCTCGGTAGCGGCTTTCAGCCCCTTTTGCAGGTCCTCGAGCGGCCATCCGCCCCAATTGTTCTGGATTGAGTCAGTGAAGGCCTGGCCATAGCCGGTCGATCCGTGGAAATCGACCGAGACCACCGCATAGCCGGCGCCGGCGAACACGGCGGGATTCCAGCGATACGACCAGCTATTGTTGCTCGAACCCTGCGGCCCGCCATGTACGATGAACGCAACCGGCGCCTTCTCGCCTTCCTTCAGATTCGCCGGTCTCGCGACATAGCCCCAAACCTTGTCATTGTTGGCGCCGGTGAAGCTGAAGCGCTCGATTTTGGGCAGGCTGATTCCTGCGAATTTCTCGGCGTTTACCTGTGTCAGCCGCTCCTGCTTCTTGCCCGAAAGGCGATAGAAATCGTCTGGCCCCAGCAGCGAGTTCATCGCGAACACTACGCCCGCCTTCGTCGGCACCACGGCCGAGACGACCCCTTCCTGGGTGAGCCGTGTGACTTTCCCGCTTTTCGGATCGACTGAGAAGATCGGCTCTTCCTGCGTATCCTGCGCGGTGACGTAGATCGTCTTTCCATCCGGCGCCCAGGCGATCGAGGCGACCGAGCGGTCCCAGCCCTGAGTGAGCGCCCGCGTCGTGCCGTTGGACAAGTCGCGCAGCATCAGCACCTGCCGGTCGGCCTCATAAGTCGGCCGGGCCATCGCGAAATAGGCAAGCCATTTGCCGTCGGGCGAGGCCGTCGGGAGGTTGTCCATCCCGTCATTGTCGGCGGTCAGGTTCACCGGCGCGGATGAGCCGTCCGCGGGTGCTGCGAATATGTCGAGATTGGTCGAGTTGGGCTCGGTCCGTCCCGCCTCGCGCAGCGCGAAATAGATCGTCTTGCCGTCCGCCGACCAGTTCAGCTCCTCGCCCCCGCCAAAGGGCTTGGAGGGCGTATCGCCATCGAGTTGCGGCGCGATCGGCACCGCTACGGCGTTGGACTGACCGATCGGGATCACGAACAGCTGCGAGCGATCCCCATTGGCCCAGCTGTCCCAGTGGCGAACGAACATCTTGTCGAACACGCGGCCGGAGCCCGCATTGGGGTCCTTCTTGATCATCGCGGGCTCGATCGTCGGCGCGCCGGGCTTGCGATCCGCCCAGACCAGCAGCTTGCCACCATCGGGAGAGAGCTTGAACCCGCTGAAGCCTCCGGCGGGCGTTGCGACTTCGGCCTGTTCGCCTCCGGTTGCCGCGATCGAGCGCACGCTGTCAGCGCCGCCCTTGTCCGATTGGAAATAGACCCGGCCATCGGGCCCGAATTGCGGGCCGGTCTCGTTGACATCGCCTTCGGCGACCAGCTTTTCGGGCGCCGCGCCTTTACTGCTCAGATCGAGTCGCCACAGATCGTAGCGCCCGCGATTGGCCGCCAGATCGGTCTCGCGCTGCTGCCAGACCAGCCACTTGCCATCGGGCGAGGCGGCGGGCGCACCAACGCGCGAAAGCTGGGCCACGTCTGCGATCGTGAGGTCACGGGCCGTGGCGGGAACGGCGGCGAAAGCGAGCGCGACGCCCGCCAGGAAGATATGCTTCATGGGGAGAAGGTAGAGCAGATGGTTGCAGCGGTTACAATCGCAACGGTTGCCAAAATGCCGTCACCGCAGGCAGTTCTCCTGCGAAAGCAGGAGCCCAGGGTTACAAACGAAACGCTGCTTGGCTCTGGACCCCTGCTTTCGCAGGGGAACAGATAAGGCCGAAATCAATCCCGCCCGGTAATCCGCGAGATTTCCTTCGCCACCATCGATTCGACCACTTGCGGAAGATTGGCGTCGAGCCATTCGCGCAGCATGGGCTTGAGCAGCTCGCGGACCAGTCCCTCGAGCGTGTCCGATCCCGCCACGTCGGGCTTCACCACCATTCGGGACAGGGCCTCCAGCGGCCCACGGGTGGCCTCCGCCGCGCGTTCCGACAGGATCGGCTCGATCGCCCGGGCAGGTTCGGAGGGAGTCGGCGCGCCCATGGGCATCGGAGTTTCCTGTTTGATTTCAGGTGCTTCTTGGGCGATCGGCTCGTCAGGCACAAGCTCGCTGAGTTCAAGCACTTCATCAACGTCCGCGCGCGGCGAAGGCGCCGCACCCGTGCGGCTGCCCCGGCGGGTACGCGTCGCCACAGCCGCATCGCCCTCTTCGGCGATGATGCGCTTTATCGACGAGAGGATCTCCTCCATCGATGGCTCGCTGCTGATGTCCCCCATCCGTCGCCTACTCCCTAAAAGCGCCGGAGCGTTCCATCATTGATTTGTGCCTGTGCTGTCAACCGGACGCTGCAGAAGCGGGGTGAGCGGCGCAGTCACATTGGGGGTCTGCGCCGGCGTTCCGCGCGTCCTGGTGCCCAGCGCTTCGGGGTCCTTGTCGTCATCCCAGTCCCAGATCTTGCCGCGCACGCGGTTATAATTGGCCAGCGGGTCGTAGAGCGGTCCGCCCTCCAGCCCCAGATCCTCCGCCTCGGCGCGGCCCATCACCGCAAGCAGCGTAAAGCCCGCGACATAGGCGTCGCGCTCGGCCGTCACATATTGCACCTGGCTGTTAAGCAATTCCTGCTCGGCATTAAGGATATCCAGGATCGTGCGCGTGCCGACGCTGTTCTCCGCGCGGACGCCCTCCAGGCTCAGCCGGTTGGCCTCCACTGCGATCCGCGACGATTCGATCACCCGCAGCGACGATTGATAGGTCGCGAAGGCCGAACGTGCCTGAGCGATCACGCCGCGCTCGGCAAAGGTCACGCCCTCCAGCGCTGCCGCGCGGCGCGCCTGTGCCTGGCGCACCAGAGCCGCGGGACGGCCGCCCTGGAACAGAGGCAGGGAAAGCTGCGCGCCAAGGGTGGTCGACAGGCCGTCGCTGCCCAGGCCCTGGGCCCGCGCCTGGCTGCTCACCGAGCCGAGATAATTGTAATAATCCCCGCCCACGCCAACGCTGATCTGCGGCAGCCGGCTGGCCTTGGCCACGTCGATGTCGAATCGCGTCGCATCGCGCACCTTCTGCGCGGCCTCTAGGTTCGGATTGTTGGCCAGCGCCGTATCTTCAGCCACGACCACATCATCGGGCAGGTTCGGCAATGCCGGCGGCTGCGCGAGCACGCCGGGAGGCGCGCCCACCACGCGAATGTAATTCTCGCGGCTGCCGATCAGCCGTGCCTCCGCGCTGCGCAACTGGCTCTGCGCCAGCGCCAGCCGCGCTTCGGATTGCGCCACGTCCGTGCGGGTCAGGTCGCCCACTTCGAATCGGTCGCGCGTCGCCTGGAGGTTGACGCCCAGCACGCGGGCATTCTGCTGGTTCAGCCGCACGATCGATTCGTCGCGCAGCACATCGACATAAGCCGTCACCGCCTGTGTGAAGATATCCGCCTCGGCCCCGCGCAGATTGGCGCGGCCGGCCTCCACGCGCGTTTCCGCCGCACGTACCGAATTGCGCACTGATCCGCCGCTATACACCGGCACCGATAGGTCGAGCCCCACCGAGCCGCGGCGCGAGGGACTGAGCGGAGAAGCGTCGCTGTCGTACAGGCTGTTGCTGAACGAGCTGCTCGAATTGACGCCCGGCAGCCCCTGCGAGCGGGCGATCGGGACATTCTCGTCATTGGCGCGCTGGTTGGCGCGCTCGCCCTGCAAATCCGGATTGGTGTTATAGGTCGCCACCAGCGCATCGCGCAGCGTGGTGGTCGGCTGGGCCTGGGGCGGCGCGTCGGGCGTGGCCGTGGTCACGGTGACCGTCCGCGCGGTGCCCTGGGGCGTAGTCGTGGTCTGCGCAGCCGCCGGGGCGGCAATCGCGGTGAGGCTCACGCCCAGGAGCAGAAAGGAAAATCGCATCTTCTTTGTCTTCTTACGTCAGAATTGGAAGGTACGTAGGCGAGCGAATCCGGGAAGCACAGCGCATTCCAAGTCGGTAAAGTCCATCATGCCGAAGCCACCCTGCGTGCGCCGCCCGGCGGCAAGCCGGGTGATTCCCCGGTCTGCCACGCCCGAGACCAGGCGGCCACCGGGCTTGAGCTGCCCAACCACCGCTTCGGGAACCTGTTCCACTGCGCCATCGATCACCAGCAGGTCATAGGGCGCGCCTTGGGCCCAGCCGGCGTTCAGCGGCCCCTCGACCAGTTCCACATTGGCAGTCCCGGCCAATGCGCCACGCGCAAGCGCCACCAGTGCTGGGTCCTCTTCGAGCGCGACCACCGATCCGGCGAGCCGGGCGAGCAATGCCGCGGCATATCCGCCCGCCGCGCCGACCAGCAACACATGTTCGCCCGGACGCACCGCCGCCTCGGTCAGCAGTCGCCCGGTCGCCAGCGGCGAATTATGATCGCGCCCATTGCCCAGCGGCAGCAGCGTGTCGCGATAGGCGATCGCCTGATGCTCGGGCGGCAGAAAGGCTTGGCGGGGAACCCGGGCCATCGCCTCGACGACGCGCGCGTCGCTGACGGCGTTGGTCCGCAGCTGACTCGCCACCATCGCATGGCGCATCGCCTCGAAGCGGTCTGCTTCGACGGGCGCGGGGTCGACCGGCAGGGTCATCATTGCTCCGCTTCTCTCGCACAGCCGTATTAGCCATGCAATACACTTGTTGGTTCCGGCGCTTGTATCGCTTCCGAACCCCCTCGCCAAGCGAAGTAAGCGCGATTTTTGCAGCGCAATGTTGACAGGCGGCAAGCGCCCTGCGCATTCCCCGCCGCCTGCCCGGATGGCTCGATGGCGGAGTGGTCAATCGCAAGGGACTGCAAATCCCTACAACCGTGGGTTCGAATCCCACTCGGGCCTCCATTTCGGCAGACATGAAAAGGCGCCCGCGAGACGATCGCGAGCGCCTTTTCTTTAATCCGATGCGGATTTATCGGTGGTTGCCGCGACGGCGCTTGCCACAACCGCCGCTGTCGATTTCGCTGCCGATGAGCGCGCCTGCGCCCGCGCCCAGGATCGTACCGGTCCGGCTGGCACGGTAGCCGTCGCCGCGCCCGATCTCCCCGCCAAGCAATGCGCCAAGCACGCCGCCTACGATCATGCCGGTCGAATTGCTGCAGCGCTGGTTGCGACGATAGCGCATGCCGTTGCTGCGATATCCCTCAGTGTAGCGATTTCCGTAATCGGCCCGAAACTCGGCGCCGCGGAAATCGTCGCTGCGATATCCACTGCCCGGATAGTATCCACCTGCGGCATAGCCATAGTCCTGCGCCGAGGCGGGCGCCGCTGCGACGCCGCCCAGGACTACAGCGGCTGTGAGCGCGGCTGCAAAAAGAGCTTTCATTGTCTGTCTCCCCCGGGAAGTGGCGAGGATTCGCTGGCCCGTGGGCCCTTACTATAGTTACGCGACTGGAACGATGCTGAACAGCCCTGTTATTGCGGTTCAGGGTGACATCGCAACTGATCCATGCTGTTGCTCATCTGCCACTCATCGACAGCAGAACACAGTTCGTCGGCGGCGTTTCGAGCCGCGCGCGGAACAAAGCGCGATTCGCGCTCGTTTAACCAGCGATCGACAGGGAGACGACGAATGTACGATTTCGGCATCCGCCAGGCTCATACCGGCTATCGCGTTGCATACCGTCCGCATGAGACGAATCACTGCCCGGGCTGCGGCAAATCCCAATGGATGATCGGCCGGATGACTGCCGAGTGTGCCTTTTGCGCGACGGCGCTTCCGCTCGTGGCAGGCGCCAGCACCGGAATCAGCGCGCTCCGCCGGCCGCCTTACGCAGTGCCGCTCGCAGCATGACCGACCTTTCCGTTACTTCGCCTGTCGAGCGCATTGCACGCGTGATCGCCGCGGAGGCGCTGAGCGTAAACGCGCAAGGCGAAGATGCGAGCGCATCGGGAATGGTCGATGCGGTGTGGCGTGAGGAAATCGATCGCGCTCGCGCCGTGCTGAAGACGTTGCGCGAGCCCACGCCCGAAATGGTTCAGGCCGGTCAAGGCGCGGGCAGCAGCCCAGCCGAGATCTGGAGCGCGATGGTCGCCGCCGCGCTCGAAGATTAGAGGGAGTTTGCAGCGCTGGCCCCAGCGGCTATTGCGCCGCCATGCCTGGCCTTACCCTATATAATTCCCTCACCCGCAGCCTTGAGGCTTTCGAGCCGCTCGACCAGGCCAGGGGCGTGCGTGTCTATTCGTGCGGGCCGACTGTCTATAATTACGCGCACCTGGGTAACCTGCGCGCATATGTCTTTACCGACACGCTGAGCCGGACGCTGACGTGGAAAGGCTATCCGCTCACTCACATCATCAATATCACCGATGTCGGCCACCTTACATCTGACGCCGATGCGGGCGACGACAAGATGGAAGCCGCGGCGCGCGCGCAGGCCAGGAGCATCTGGGAGATCGCCGCGCATTATACCGATGCGTTCAAGGCCAATATCCGCGACCTCAACATCCGCGAGCCCTCGCGCTGGTCGGTGGCGACCGATCACATCGCCGAGATGATCGATTTCGCGAAGCAGATCGCGATCGATCACTGCTACGAGCTCGATACCGGCCTTTATTTCGACACTTCGACGGTCGCCGATTACGGTCGGCTGGCCGGTGCGCAGGACGATGCCGCGGAGGGGCGGATCGATCCTGTAGCGGGCAAGCGCCATCCGCAGGATTTTGCGATATGGCGCAAATCGCCGCCGGGCGAGCAACGCCAGATGGAATGGGATTCCCCCTGGGGCATGGGTGCGCCCGGCTGGCATCTCGAATGCTCGGTGATGAGCCTGAAATATCTCGGCGCCCCGTTCGATATCCACACCGGCGGCATCGATCACCGCGAAATCCATCACCCCAACGAAATCGCGCAGAACCAGGCATTCTGCGGCTGTAGCGACAGTGGTGCGCATTTCTGGATGCACAACAATTTCCTGGTCGATCGCAGCGGCAAGATGTCGAAGTCAAAAGGGGGCTTCACGACGCTCCAGTCGCTGATCGACGCCGGCGTGCATCCCCTCGCTTATCGGCTGCTGTGTCTCCAGGCGCATTACCGGTCTGAGCTTGAGTTCAGTACTGAGAACTTGGCGGCAGCGCTCGTGCGACTTAAGCGGATGATCAAGGTCGTCGATGTCCAGCTTTGGCGGGAATACGAAGCCACCGGAGACGCCGTAAATCACCCTTCGCGCTACCTGCCCATTCCGCGTGAAAAATGGGCCGAGGCTGACGTGGCTGGGGTTCTTACGGATTTTGAGGCCGCGATCTCACAGGACCTGAACACGCCACGGTGCCTCCCGCTTCTAGAAGAAGTGCTGGTTGATCCGACCATCGACAATACAAAGCGCTGGCATCTCATTGCCACAATCGATGAGGTTCTCGGATTAAACCTCCTATCGACTAGGCGCTCGGACCTCCGCATCCGCCCGGCAAGCGCCACGGTTTGCGCCGAGGACATCGAAGCCCGCCTAGTTGAACGCAAGGAAGCCCGCGCCGGCAAGGACTTCGCCCGCTCGGACGCGATCCGCGACGAGCTCGCTGCCGCCGGCGTCGAAGTGATGGACGGCGATCCGCTCGGCTGGGACTGGAAGCCGGCGCTCTGATCCTCCCGCCACGGGGAGGTGGCAGCGCAACGCGCTGACGGAGGGGGCTCTCCACCGGCGACGCGCTCGCGGCACGGCCCCTCCACCAGCTTCGCTGGTCCCCCTCCCCGTGCCGGGGAGGATCAGCTAAGCTACACCCATGAAAGCCGTTCTCCCAGCCCTCGCCCGCCCCCTCGTCGAGCCCCGGCTTCCCCCCGGCCTGGACGTGCACTGGTTCGCCAGCCCCGATGAAGCGATCGCCATGGTGGCTGATGCCGATATCGGCTGGCTCGACAACAATCAGCCCGGCGAATGGGCGCGGATCGTGGCGGCGGCGGGCAAGCTCAAATGGCTGTCCACCATTTATGCCGGGCTGGATCGCCTCGACACCCGGGCGCTGAAGGCACGCGGCACGCGCGTCACCAATGGCAGCGGCGTCAATGCCCACACCGTGGCCGAATATGCCGTGATGGGAGCGCTGGTCGCCGCCAAGCGCTTCGACCAGGTCGTGCGCATCGCCGGCACGCGCCAATGGCCCTTTGACGCGCCCGGCAAGCTCGAATTGTTCGAAACCAATGCGCTCGTCATCGGATACGGCACGATCGGCAGGCTGATCGGTGAGCGGCTTGCGGCGTTCGGCGTGACGGTCACCGGCGTCACCCGTTCGGGCGCACCGGGCACGATCGGCCCCGATCAGTGGCGAGACAGGCTCGGCGATTATGACTGGATATTCCTCGCCGCGCCCGCCACCCCGCAGAGCGCCGCGATGATCGGGGAGGCGGAGTTGCGGGCGATGAAGCCCTCCGCCTGGATCATCAACGTGGGCCGCGGCGAGCTGATCGACCAGGATGCGCTGATCGAGGCATGCGCCAAGCGCCGCATCGCCGGCGCCTTCCTCGATACTGTCACGCCCGAGCCGCTCCCGCCCGAACATCCGCTGTGGACCGCGCCAAACATCATCCTGTCGATGCATTTGTCGGGCCGCAGCCAGACCAGAATGTTCGTGCGCGCCGCCGCGCTCTTCGTGGAGAACCTCCACGCCTTTGTCGAAGGGCGGCCGCTCAAGAACGAAGTCGATCTCGCCGCGGGCTATTGAAGGAGAACCGATGCGCCTCACCGCCATTGCCGGACTTTGCCTGCTCGCCGCCCCGGCCGTCGCGCAGCGCGTCGATACCCGCGTCATCGACACTCGCCAGATGGCCGACGGCCGCCAGCGCTGCACGTTCAACGCCGTGCGCGACTTGCACATGACCGAGGCGCGCCGCGGCGCCCGAGACGCCTTTGCCGAATGGGCGCACAAGGCTCGGGACGGCAATGCCTGGCTCCACGCGCGCTTCTCCCGCCAGGAGCGCGAGGGCAGTATCCAGATGATCGAGGTGCCGCTGACCAAAGCAATCGCGCGAGCCGCCTCCGCTCAGGTCTTCATCGACGCCAGTCCCAGCCCCGTCCCCTTCGCCCTCAAGCGCCGCCCCCGCTCGGACCGCTGGACCCTCATCCCCGGCGACGGCGTCGCGCTGGCTCGGGCGATGCGCTACACCGATATCCTCAGCGTCCGCCTGCTCGGCCCCAGGGGCCAGCGGCTCGCCAGCTACGAGTTCTGGATCGGCGACTTGCAAGACGTGGCCGAATATCCCGCCATCATCGGCTGGACCTGCGCTCCTGGCGACGACTGAGCTTCACCCAATTCGGGACAAAGACCAGAATGTTGTTGCGCAAACTTACCCAATCAAGGTAAGCGCGCCTCATGACCACCCTGGCAGGCACCAAGATTCGTCGTTTCCGCGAGGAACGCTCCCTTTCCCGAGCAGCGTTCGGCGCGTGGTACGACTCCCCCGGCTCCACCGTTCAGGGCTGGGAGGAGGACGGCAAGCGCGCCAACGCGCAGGTGGTCAACCAGATCGCCGCCAACGGCATCGCCCATCATGCCGACTGGTACGTCGCCGCCCGCGCCCCCGCGCCCGGCGGCACCCAATGGTCGCCCTCCAGCTGGACCAACCCCGAGTTCGAAGTCCGCCAGCTCCCCAATTACCCCGATGCCGCGGCCCTCGACGCCGCGACGACCACCCTCACCTCCTACCCGCCGCTAGTCTTCGCCGGCGAAGCCCGCGATCTCACTGCCGAACTCGCCCGCGTCTCCCGCGGCGAAGCCTTCCTCCTCCAGGGCGGGGATTGCGCCGAGAGCTTCGCCGAATTCCACCCCAACAACATCCGCGACACCTTCCGCGTGCTGCTCCAGATGGCGGTGGTCCTCACTTTCGCCTCGAAGCTGCCTACGGTGAAGGTCGGCCGCATGGCCGGCCAGTTCGCCAAGCCCCGCAGCGCCGATACCGAGACCATCGATGGCGTCGAGCTCCCCAGCTACCGCGGCGACAATGTCAACGGCATGGACTTCACCGCCGAGGCGCGCGTCCCCGATCCCGCCCGCATGCTCCAGGGCTACAGCCAGTCCGCCGCCACGCTGAACCTGCTGCGCGCCTTCGCCACCGGCGGCTATGCCAATCTCCATCAGGTCCACAAATGGACCCATGATTTCATGGGCCGCAGCCCCTGGGCCGCCAAGTTCGCCGACGTCGCGGACCGCATCGGCGAAGCGCTCGATTTCATGGAGGCGTGCGGCATCAACGCCGACAGCGTCCCCCAGCTCAAGGGCACGCAGTTCTTCACCAGCCACGAAGCGCTATTGCTCCCCTATGAGCAGGCGATGACGCGCCAGGACAGCCTCACGGGCGACTGGTACGACACCAGCGCCCATATGCTCTGGATCGGCGACCGCACCCGCTTCGAGGGTTCGGCGCATGTCGAGTTCCTGCGCGGCATCGGCAATCCGATCGGCCTCAAATGCGGCCCCACCCTCGAGCCCGACGAACTCCTCCGCCTGCTCGACACGCTGAACCCCGCGCGCACCGCCGGCCGCATCACGCTCATCACCCGCTATGGGCATGACAAGATCGAAAAGGGCCTCCCGCCCCTCGTCCGCGCCGTCAAGCGTGAGGGCCACCCGGTGGTCTGGAGCTGCGATCCGATGCACGGCAACGTCGTCAAGGCCGCCAACGGCTACAAGACCCGCCCCTTCGATCGCATCCTCGCCGAAGTCCGCGGCTTCTTCGCCGTCCACCGCGCCGAGGGCACCTATGCCGGCGGCATCCACGCCGAAATGACCGGCCAGAACGTCACCGAGTGCACCGGCGGCGCGATCGACATCTCCGAACTCGACCTGGCCGACCGCTACCACACCCATTGCGACCCGCGGCTGAACGCGGGGCAGAGCCTGGAGCTGGCGTTCCTGCTGGCGGAGATGTTGAATGATGAAATGAAGGCGAGGCGGCCGGAGGCGGTGTGAGCCGCTCACCGCTTGGCACCCTCAGAAAACTTCAAATCTGCTAGAAGTTATCCTGTTTTTTAAAAGCGTTACGCTGAGATTCGCAGGTGTTGTATCCGCCGGTCGGTAGGCAGCCGATGATCTTTAGCGTCGCAGAACCACGTGGAATACCAAGCCATCCTTGGACTTCGAGGAGAATCAGGAGTTCGTACGCACCGCGGGAGAAGTGAGCCTCGGGGCTCTGAGGATCGCAGTATTCAGTCACTGCCCTGGCCACCATGATATTTGATGATTCTGCTCTGATCGTGCGCCTAGCATCATAATATCCCGACCAATCCTTCAGCTTGCTGCATCGATAAGAAAAGTTCTCCAGCGTGATTGGGCTTTGCAATGTTGTGGTTGCTCCCTGCACATAACGCGTTTTTGCCGAATTTATCGCAGCGAAATATGCGGCAAATCCGTCAGCGCCATCAAAGATGCTCCCCTGGCGATTACCTATCTCGGCCAAAACTCTGTATAGTTTTCCGTTATCGTCGAAATATAGCGTCATTTGTTGGACGCTTTGCTCCCTTACAAAGTTTGGGAGCGCCAGATTGAGAGGATCATTTTCGTCAGAGAACGCATTAGAACGCACCTTGAAGGCATTTCTAAATTGCGACGTCGTGAGAGGCTCAAGTGCCCAAGATCTTTCAAGGACGACTCTGTCTGTGCCCAACACGAATCCTAGCACATTCTGGCTTCCTTGCGAGGTCTGGCTGTAAGCAGGATGTGCAAAAATTGTCAGCAATACAAATGTTACCGAACAAATTCGGTGCCATCGCCCTGTGTATTTCATAGATCACCTATCAATACATTGGAAATAAATTGATAGAAAGCAGGAGATTCGGTCAAGCTTATTTCAAGAAACGTAAGATATACAGGTCCAGCGGCCATATTTTCCCTCTGATGGCGAGCACTCGCAATGCGATCCCGTACTCGCTAAATGATATGTATGGCATGGCACTAAGGGCGCCATCCAGTATTGATCACTCGCACGGAAAGTGTTCCGCCATCACCGCGAGCAGATCGTTCGCCGTCCTCAGCAATATTCTCGGGGTCATTGCTCGTGCACCGAGATTTATAAATATTTAGAACCGGAACCCCCTGGTAAGTACGGCCATAGCGGGTTCTGACATACTCTGTGAATTTGGCCTCAGCAGAACTCCGGGAGGTGTCGGCGAAGGTCGATGAATAATATACATATTTCGGATAATTCCCGTTCCCTACACTTTCATCTGTTCGATAGCCGATGGCCCAGCAAGCTGTATCCGCGTGAGCAACAACCGGGTAGGTTGTCAGAATTGCTGCGGCATATAGGACCACTTTTTTCATTTTTTATCTCCGCTTCGATTAGTGTTTTCACGCGCTAGGCAGCTTGACAGCTGATCGTATATTTTCCAGTTTGCGACACCGCAGCCTCCCAACCAGCGCTGTTCTCCCCACGGTCTAGCCTTTGCGGCCGAGCTGATAGACCGTGGTTATATTACACGCTCGCCTCCGACCAATCAGAGGCTGCAGGACGCCGCAGGAGCCGGATCGTTCGCGCTCCAATTATAGCGGTAGCTGTAGCCCTCCGATTTCGGCAGCCAAAGTTCGTATCTGGACGAGCTGCCGGCAGCCGTCGTCCCGGGATAACGGCTCGGGCCAAACTCCCCGGTCTTGATCACGCAAAGGCTCCAATACACCTGGGCATTGCAGCGATTGGTCAGAACGATCACCGGATTTTGGGTCCCTCTCCGCTCAACCCTATCCGAGATGCAGTTGTAGAGCGTCACCGGCTGGCCAGTTGTCGGGATCGAGCGATTGGGGCCTGAGCCAGTCGAATTTGGTGTCCTGGTAGACCCGCTGGGCCGCGATCCAGACGTTGTGGCGGTTGGCCGCAATGGGGGCGTAGGAATGTGAATAGCGTTGGCGCCCCTATAGCTCGGCTCCGGCATGCCTTGCGTTCGCGCCGTGCCGGGTTGCGGATACGGAACCGGCGCCCGTGGAGCGTTCGTCAGCATCTGATAAGTCTGCCGGCAGCCCAATGACGCTGCAGAGCCATCGTCCGGCAAATATTGGCACCGCGATGCCCAGAAATCCCGCTGGGCCTGGTTTCCAACGCCAGCGGGAAGTGGCCCGAATGGCGAGGATGGCGGCATCGGCATAGGCGCAGGTCTAGGCGCTGTCTGGACCCGCCTCGCGGGAGCTTCCGCGCTCATCGATGCCCTGGTTTGCCGCATCTCCTCGCACAACTTCACCATATAGTCTTCGTTTTGGCGCTGATCGACGCAGGCTTGCTGGTAGGTCTGGTCGAATTGGCGCAAGGCGGCATTGAGTTGGGCATCTTCCGCAGACGTCTGCGCGCATGCCGCATCCACCGCCGTGCCCATAGCCGTCAGAGCAAGGACCAATCGGGACAAGGTCGAGGCGCGCGGGACAGGTCTCATGCCACTACTCCAATTCGTGGCTAAGTGTCCGGGCACCTATGGAAAGGCACAACTCCCAAATGGGATAACATCGGAAATCATTGACTTGCCCAGCTTCTCAATCCTTATTCTGTTGGGGGGGAATGAGCCGATGCCAAGACGCTCGTCGGAGCAACTTATATCCGATATTTACGAAGCAGCGGCGTATCCGGACCGGTGGCCGGACACATTGGATGCGATGGCGGATCACGTAGATGCGATGGGCAGCCTGTTTATCATACTATCGCCAAGCGGCATCACTTGGACGGCATCTCCACGAATCACCGGCGTTGTCGCTGAATATGCTGAACTGGGTCTGCTTGATGATCCGTCGCGAACTGCGCCGCTTGTAGCCGAGATGCATCCCGGCTTTCGCGCTGAAATTGATTACCGCAGCATCGAGGAGATCGAGGCCCTGCCTGCATATCGCGATTGCCTGTCATCGCACGGATATGTTGGGGGCGTCGGGACTGTTATGCAGGGCGTCGAGCATGACGCCCTGCTGATCGCTGTCGAGAGTTTCGGTTGCCACCGGCAAGCCGCGGAGGCAGTGCCCTATCTTGACCGCCTCAGGCCGCATCTCGGCCGCGCGCTATCTCTCTCTGCCAAAATCCGAACCTTGCGCACCAGTGCGGTCGTCGAGGGGCTTTCGGCCATCAATGTGGCTGCCGCAGTCATCCGCGGGGATGGCCGACTGCGTTCGATGAACGATTGTTTTGCCAAACGGCTTGGCAACTTAATGATTGATCCACTGGGCAGGGTCCGATTTTTGAATCCCAGGCTTGATGCCGCGTTCAGCGAGGCATTAGAACGGCGGATCGATGCCGGAGCGGCCTCGCGTTCCCTGGCGGTTCCTTCCGATGACGACGGCAAGGCATTCGTCCTTCACTTGCTTCCTCTGCCGGGCGCGAGCCGTGATCTGTTCGAGGCGGATGGCCTCCTGCTCGTGGTTGCAGACGGCAACAATAGCAGCGTGCCAGATGCAGACCTCCTTCGGACGTTGTTCGATCTCACCCCTGCTGAAGCCCGCTTGGCGCGCGCATTAGGTACCGGTTTTTCGCTCGCAGAGGCAGCCGCGCGCCTGAAGGTCACGGAGGGTACGGCCAGAGTGCAGCTTCGCGGCGTGTTCATGAAAACCGGAGTTTCAAGACAATCGCAACTTGTCCAATTGCTATCTGGCTTTACGTTCTGACCGTCTAATATCGACTGTCCTACACACCCCAAACCATGGCATGTTCCCCATCCATTCACAACCCGGAACCGCGCGAACATGGCCACACACCTCCTCCTCCGCTTCACCCCCCACATCCCCCGCCGCGCCTGCGCCGGCGGCTGGACGCCAGACCGCCAGATCGCCTTCATCGCCGCGCTCGGCTTATTCGCTGCGCGCCACGGTGCGGCGTCGCTATTCCAATTGGACGGATAGCCCGATGACGCCGGAGCATGCCGCGAAGCTCGGGCTCGGCTATGCCTACAGCTTCGCCGCCGCCCGGCCTTTGTCGATTGACCCCCCATGGCCAGTGCGAACATTGGGAACATTCGCGGCGCGCGCCGGCGCCCGGCAAGGGAGGCGCAACCCCCGTCTTGGCCTAACCTTTACTAACCTTTCGCGCGCTGCCTGGCTCCGGTGCCCAGGTTGGCGGGCGGCCCCTGCCCCGCTAAAGCGCGCCGATGCTCCGCGTCACCGAACTGTCCCTGCCGCTCCACCACCCTGGCGAGGCGATCCCCGCCGCTTTGTGCAAGCGGCTGCGGATCACTCCGCGCGATCTGATCAAGCACGTCGTCGCCCGCCGCGCCCACGATGCCCGCGACAAGGCCAATATCCGGCTGGTCTATTCGATCGACGTCAATGTGAAGAACGAGGAGGCGGTGCTCGCCCGCTTCGCCAAGGACCGCAACGTCCAGCGCACGCCGAACACGCATTACCGGATCGTGCCGCGCACCCTGCCCGCCGGTGCGCTGCGCCCGGTGGTGATCGGCGCGGGGCCGTGCGGGCTGATGGCGGCGCTGATCCTAGCGCAAATGGGGCTGCGGCCGATCATCCTCGATCGCGGCAAGGTTGTGCGTGAGCGGACGAAGGATACTTGGGGCCTGTGGCGCAGGAGCGTGCTCAACCCCGAGAGCAACGTCCAGTTCGGCGAGGGCGGTGCGGGCACCTTTTCGGACGGCAAGCTCTACAGCCGGATCAAGGACCCCCGCCATCTCGACCGCAAGGTGCTGATGGAGTTCGTCAAGGCCGGCGCCCCGCCCGAAATCCTGACCGAGGCCCACCCGCATATCGGCACCTTCCGCCTGGTAACGATGGTCGAGAGCATCCGCGAGTCGATCGAGGGCCTGGGCGGCGAATACCGCTTCGAGCACCGGGTGGAGGGGCTGGACATAGAGGGCGGCAAGGTCCGCGGCCTGCACATCCACAATGGCGAGTATCTAGAGGCCGACCGCGTGATCCTGGCGATCGGCCACAGCGCCCGCGACACTTTCGCGATGCTTCAGGCGGCCGGTGTGTTCGTCGAGGCCAAGCCCTTTTCGATCGGCGTGCGGATCGAGCATCCGCAGAGCTGGATCGACAAGGCGAGGTTCGGGGCCGATGCGGGCAATCCGATCCTGGGTGCTGCGGAATACCACATCTCGCATCACTGCTCGAACGGGAGGACTGTTTACAGTTTCTGCATGTGCCCCGGCGGCACAGTGGTGGCGGCGACATCTGAGGAAGGCCGCGTCGCCACCAACGGCATGAGCCAATATTCGCGCAACGAGCGCAACGCCAATTCGGGCTTCGTGGTGGCGATCGATCCCGAGCGCGATTACCCTGGCGATCCGCTGGCGGGCCTAGCCTTCCAGCGCCACTGGGAATCGCTAGCCTATGTCGCGGGGGGCTCGAACTACAGGGCCCCGGCCCAAAGGGTGGGGGATTTTCTCGCGGGCAGACCGTCGGAGAGCTTGGGTTCGGTGGTGCCGTCATACCGCCCTGGCGTAACGCCCACCGACCTCGCGGCCTGCCTGCCGGACTATGCGGTGGAAGCAATGCGAGAGGCGATCCCCGTCTTCGGCAAGCAAATCCCCGGCTACGACCATCCCGAAGTGGTCATGACCGGCGTCGAGACCCGCACGTCCTCCCCCGTCCGCTTCACTCGCGGCGGGGACTTTCAGAGCCTCACGGTAAAGGGCCTGTTCCCCGCCGGCGAAGGCGCCGGATATGCCGGCGGCATCCTCTCCGCCGCAGTCGATGGGATCAAGGTGGCGGAGGCGCTGGCCGCGACATGCTGATCCTGTTCAACAAGCCCTTTGACGTGCTCTGCCAGTTCACCGACGAGCTTAACCGCCCCAACCTCTCGCATTTTGTCCAGGTCCCCGGCGTCTACCCCGCCGGCCGCCTGGACCGCGACAGCGAAGGCCTGCTCCTCCTCACTGACGACGGCCGCCTCCAGGCCCGGATCGCCGATCCAAGGTTCAAGATGCCAAAGGCCTATCTTGTCCAGATCGAAGGCGAGCCGGAGGAAGCGGCGCTCGGTCAGTTGCGGCGCGGCGTCCGATTGAAGGACGGCGCGACGCTCCCCGCCGAGGCTGAACGCATCGACGATCCTGCCTTATGGTCCCGCGATCCGCCGATCCGCGTCCGCAAGAACATTCCCGATTGCTGGATTAAGCTCACGATCCGCGAAGGCCGCAATCGCCAGGTTCGCCGTATGACTGCCGCGATCGGTCACCCGACATTGCGGCTGGTCCGATGGAGCATCGGCGATTGGGCCGTAGAGGGCATTCAGCCCGGCGAATGGCGCGAGGCTCAGGGGTAGAGGTCCACCACTTCCATGCCCTCGCCCTCCGCCTCGAGCAGCAAGGTGCGGTGGCAATGCTCGGGATTGCGTTCGTAGCATAGCAACGCGCTGGGCTTCTCCGCCGCCAGCGCCCGCATCCGCGCCGCCTCGGCCTGAGCCTCGGGCAAGCCGAGCTGGGTTTCGTACACTGCTTCCAGCGTGGCGACATCGCCCTTCTTGGCGGCGTCGCGCCCTGGCTTAGGCGTGCCCAGGTTCTTGAGGTGGACATATTCGATCCCCGCTTCGCCAATGCTGGCCGCGAGGATGTTCTTCGAGAAGCCCGGCCGGCGTGAGAGGGGCAGCGCACGCACGTCGATCAACCGCTCCACCCCTGCGCCCTTCAGCGCCGCGATGAACTCGGCCATCGTCGTGGCCTCATATCCGATCGTGTAGATCTTCACGCGCCAACTCCGATACCACGCCCCAGGCAATCAACGCCTGACCGGCGAAATAGGTTGGCCAGATCAGCAGGCCGGGCAAGGGCGACGCGGCCAGCGGGCCGAGCCGGGCGAAGATCAGTAGATCCGATATGACGAACAGAGCCGCCCCCAGCCCTACGGTCGTGCGGGAAAAACGGCTCGTCCACGCTGTCTCGAACATCAACCCGAGCCCTAGCGAATAAATCGCGACACCGACCCAGTTGCCGGAAGCGGTCAGCATCCCGGCGACCGATCCGATCACCAATGTAACCGGGAATACAGGAAGGGCCGGACTTCGGCGATGGCGCCAGTAGAAACCCACCGCGAGAATATGGCCCGCAAGGAAGGCAATCGCGCCAACGGTGAGGCTCACCGCGTCGAGCAGCACGTCCCCGAACGCCCCGAATGCGAGGACAAGCCCGATCCAGGGCCGCCCGCGCGCAAAGGCCCAGAGCGCCAGCAGGCCGACGCCCAGGCCCTTCCACGCCGTAGCGATGGTCCCGTGGAGATTGAGCCAATGGTCGGCGTAATAGCTCGAACCCGCGACCAGCGCGAGGAACAGGAGCATGTCGATCGGGCGAAACGGCATGCCCGACCTTAACGTCCTCGCACCCTTTGTCATCCCGGCCCCGCACGGCTATCGGCTCTGCGATGACACACGACGTTCACATCATCGGCGGTGGCCTCGCCGGATCGGAAGCCGCCTGGCAGCTCGCCCATGCGGGCTTCAAGGTCCGCCTCTCCGAAATGCGGGGCAGCGGCACGATGACGCCCGCGCACCAGAGCGACCGGCTGGCCGAACTGGTCTGCTCGAACAGCTTCCGTTCGGACGATGCCGAGCGAAATGCGGTGGGGCTGCTCCATGCCGAAATGCGCGCGCTGGGATCGCTGATCCTAGCCCAGGGCGACAAGCATCAGGTGCCCGCGGGGTCTGCGCTAGCCGTCGACCGCGACGGTTTCGCCGATGGCGTCACGGCCGAGCTCATGGCGCACCCCAATATCGAAATCGTCCGCGAGCGAGTGGATACACTGCCCGATGCGGGGCTGGCTATCGTCGCCACCGGCCCGCTCACCGCGCCAGGCCTGGCCGACAGCATCGGCGCTGCTACGGGCAAGGATCAGCTCGCATTCTTCGATGCAATCGCCCCGATCGTGCATTTCGAGAGCATCGACCTCGATGTCGCCTGGTATCAGTCTCGCTGGAACAAGGTGGGGCCCGGCGGGACGGGCAAGGATTACATCAATTGCCCGCTCAACAAGGAGCAGTATCTTGCCTTCATCCAGGGGCTGCTTGACGGCGAGAAGACCGAGTTCCGCGAGTGGGAGAACGTTCCCTATTTCGAAGGCTGCATGCCGATCGAAGTGATGGCGGAGCGCGGAATCGATACGCCGCGCTTCGGGCCGATGAAGGGCGTGGGGCTGGACGATCCACGCGACGGTCGCTGGCCCTATGCCTGCGTCCAGCTCCGCCAGGACAATGCATCGGGCACGCTATGGAACATGGTGGGCTTCCAGACGAAGCTCAAATATGCGGACCAAGTCTCTCTTTTCAGGACCATTCCCGGACTGGAGAAAGCCGAGTTCGCGCGGCTGGGCGGGCTGCATCGCAACACCTTCATCAAATCACCCGAACTCCTGGATTCCACGCTGCGGCTGAAGTCGCTGCCTAATATCCGCTTCGCCGGGCAGATCACGGGCTGCGAGGGCTATGTCGAAAGCTCCGCGATCGGACTGCTCGCAGGGCGTTTCGCGGCGGCCGAACTTGGCGGCGCTGCCCTCGCCCCGCCCCCGCGCGCCACGGCGCTGGGGGCGCTGCTCGCGCACATCACCGGCGAGGCGGAGGTCGAGACCTATCAGCCGATGAACGTCAATTTCGGGCTGTTCCCTCCAATCCCCGGCAAGAGCAAGAAGGCGGACCGGAAGCTGATGTACACGGCGCGGGCGAGAGAGGCATTCGCCGACTGGATGGCTGCGTGAGACCCGCGAAAGTTTAGGCAAAGTTTAGGCCAACGCGCGGTGTGCGCACCGCGAATGTTCCCAATGTTCGCACTGGCCATGAGGTTTTCGGACCGACGATTTCAAAGAGCGGGCGGCAATGCCGACCGGCTCAGCCAAGCAGGCGAAATCCTACATTGCAAGCTACTCTTGCTCGTCGGCTTGCTCCGCTTTGGCGGCGGGCTTGGGACAGGCGCATTTGGGCGCCGCCTTGCGCGGTTTGGGCGCCGTGGCGAGGAATTCGGCGCGGGTCAGCGCGCCCGATTTATCCTTGTCCGCGCCGCCGAACTTGTCCGTCGTCTTGATCGCCCATTCCTCGAAGGCCAATTTACCGTCGCCATTGGCGTCGAGCTTGGCGAAAGCCTTGCGGCGCGAGAGCAGATATTCCTCGCGCGTGATCGCGTCGTTGCGATCCTTGTCATAGCGATCGAAACGCTTCTGCTCCCGGGTCTTAGCGGAGGCCTTGGGTGCTTCATCGGGAAGCGCTTCCTCCTCAGCCGCTTCAGCGACAGCGGCCGGCGCGGCCGGAAGCTCGGCTCGCGAGGCCGCCGTTCCCCGAAACAGGAACATCCCCGCCACGGCGAGCAGTAAAGCCGCCCCTGCACCCACGAAATACCGCCACATGGCACGTCCCCCGCTGTCTTGACGTCAGGCTAGACCAGCAGCGCGGCTATCGTCCAGTTAATCGATGCCAGAGCAGGCGGCCAACGCGCCTGGGCGAACCGATTGGGGGTGAAACATCGTTTGGCAGCGCGAGGTCCATCCGGGCGAGATGCGCCAATGCTCCCAGCGCGCGCCCACGCGGGCTCCAGCGGCCACCCCCAGCAAGCGCCAGAAGCGGTTCGGCCTGCTTCCTGGCGAGCCCCGCCTCTGCCGGTGCGCCCAGATTGCGCGCGAGGTCGGCGAGCGCCCAGCCCTGCCCGGCCTGCGCCACCGGGTCGGCGGGGGCCGCGCCCAACGCGACGCCCGCCGCGACGAACAGGCTTCCCCGCCCTTCGCCAAACCGGCGCAGCGCATCCGCGTCCAGCCGCTCCTCCTCGATCAGCACTTCCCAGCCATGGACGATCGGCACCAGCGATAGTCCTGAAACCCCGCGCGGCAGCAGTTCCGCCGCAATCGCGCGCAGCACGGGCTCGGCCGGCGGGGACGCGTGATCCAGACGTTCCAGCGCCTCACGCCACCAGGCGAGGCGCATCTGGCCCAGGGCCGGCTCGCTTGTCGTTCGGAGCAAGAGCGACAGCGCGTCGTCCAATGCCAGCAGCGCCGCCAGCGCGCCGCGCCCCTCCCCCGCATAGCTGAGCGCCAGGGCCCGTTCGGGATTTTCCGACGTCATGACGCCATCCGCCTCAGCTCCGGCATAAGCCAAGCCTTAACCATGGGCCTTTAGAGGGCATTAGCAGTGCGGCGGGCATGATGCCGCGTTGATCGGGTATCGGGGCCACAGCCATGGGCGCAGAAGAGCATCGCAGCCGGAAGAACGGGCGCTCGTTCCTGAGCGCGCTGATCCGTGATGCGCGCGCCAACACGCTGGCGCTGATGGCGATGTCGCTGATCCCGCTGGCGGGAATGGTCGGCGGCGGCGTGGACATCAGCCGCATGTACATCGTCAAGACGCGGCTGCAACATGCGTGCGACGCCGGTGCTCTCGCGGGCCGCAAGGCGATGGGCGGCGGCACCTGGAGCTACAGCAATTATTATCCGCGCACCTCTGCCGAGGATTTTTTCGACGCGAACTATAATAGCGAGGCCTATGGCGCGACCAACGTTACGCGGACCTATACCGAGAATGCGGGGAAAGTGACGGGAACCGCCTCCGCGACACTGCCGATGACGCTGATGCGCATCTTCGGCCGCACGACCGAGACGCTGACCGTAAACTGCGACGCCGAAATGCGCCTTCCAAATACGGACGTCATGTTCGTGCTCGACACCACGGGCTCGATGAATGACATCCCGCTTGGCGATACGCAGACGAAGATGGCGGCGCTCAAGGTCGCGGTGAAATGCTTCTACGAAATCGTGGCTCGACTTGATACCGACGCCACCTGCACCACGGGCACTCCCAGCGGCGGGACCGGCAACCAGGTGCAGATCCGCTTCGGCTTCATGCCCTATGCGACGAACGTGAATGTCGGAAAGCTGCTGCCGACGGACTGGTTCGCCAGCACCTGGCAATATCAGACGCGCGAAGCGACCTACTCGACCAGCAGCAGCAACACGTGGGTCGAGACCAGTTCTCAGACTCTCGGCACTACGCCGGCATCCGCCGTCCTCCCGCAGAGCAACTGTAACGACGCCTTTGTCGCATCGTTCAACTACAGCGATGCGCCGGTTACGATCGCTGGCGGAACCACCCGTCGGCAGGATTTCTATACCTACGACGCCCAGAGTTGGAGCGGCGGCACCTGCTACGGTACGCAAACCAGAACTCGGCGCTACTACACATACCAGACGACCTCGACGCAGACATTCAGCGGATGGCGCTATGCGCGCCTCCCGGTGAATGTGGGTTTGCTCAAGAACGGCACTAGCTGGAATAACAGCTTTGTCTGGCCGATCGCCGCAGGGGGCACGAACAAGACGATCACCTGGGATGGATGCATCGAAGAGCGCGCCACGGTCAAGCAGGCCACGTATAGCCCGATCCCATCAGGCGCCAAGGATCTCAATATCGATCTGGTTCCGAGCACCGGCGATGCGACAACGCAGTGGGGACCGGTGCTCCCAGACCTGATCTACACTCGCAATGGCGCCACGGGATGGAATCTGGCGACTTCACTGACGACCCTGGATTATGGGAACCAGTCTTCCTACGATTGTCCGGAGCAGGCGAAGAAGCTGCAATCCTGGCCCACGGCCTCGGTTTTCGACGATTATGTCGACAGCCTCTCGCCGGGCGGCAACACCTATCACGACATCGGATTGCTGTGGGGCGCGCGCTTCGCCTCGCCCACAGGGATATTCGCATCCGAGAACGACTATACCCCCCAGGGCGGCGAGATCGAGCGCCACATCATCTTCATGACCGACGGTGACACCTGCACCAACGACGGCAATTACCAGGCCTATGGCGTGGCCTGGTTCGATCGGCGCCAGACCGACTCCTCGGTCGTGCCGACCGAGGGCTGCACCGATACGGGAACGCTCACCCAGCAGGTGAACGCGCGCACCGAGGCGCTGTGCACCGCGATCAAGAACAAGAACATCACGCTCTGGGTCATCACCTTCGGAAGCCTGTCTTCGACGACCAACACCCGGATGACGGCGTGCGCCACGACGGGCCGCTATTTCAACGCGACCAATGCGGCCACGCTGCAGGCGACGTTCAAGTCGATCGCGGATCAGATATCGCAGCTCAGGCTCACGCGGTGAGGCAACCGACGCTCTGGACCAGGCGCTGGCGCGGCGCATTGGCGCGCGGGCTCGCCGGCGACAAGCGGGGCGCGACGATCATCGAATTCGCGATCGTGGCGCCGGTGCTTTGCATGATGCTGGTGGGCGCATTCGATATTTCGCACACGCTGTACCTGCGCAGCACGCTGCAAGGCATCGTCCAGAAAGTGGCGCGCGACGCATCGCTGGAGACCGGACTCGATACCAACCAGCAAACCACGCTGGACAATCGCGTGCGCAGCCAGATCCGTGCGCTGGCCAACAATTCGACCGTGAACATCAGCCGGGCATATTACCGCACGTTCGCCAATGCATCGGCGGCGCGCTTCGAGCCGTATACCGACACCAATGCCAACGGCACGTGCAATGGCGGCGAGCCCTATGAGGACACCAACAACAATGGGGTGTGGAACGCCTCTGGCGCAAATAGCGGCCAGGGCGGGGCGAAGGACGCGGTGGTCTACACAGTCGCAGTCAGCTATCCGCGCTTCTTCCCGCTCGATCGCTTCGTGGGGGGATCCAACACCACTACAGTGACTGCCTCGACGGTGCTGCGCAACCAGCCTTATGGCGATCAGGCGGTGCCGACCGTGCGGAACTGCACATGAGGCGCGTGCTCGCCTCCCTGTGCAACACCGGGCGTCGCCTGGGCCGCGACACCAGCGGACTGGCGCTGCTCGAATTCGCATTCGGGCTGCCGATCCTGCTGGCGATGAGCCTGACGGGGGCGGAGCTGACCAATTTCATCATCACCAAGACGCGGATCAGCCAGATCGCGCTGCATCTGGCGGACAATGCCGCGCGCATCGGCAGCGGCACCCAGCTTCAGGCCAAGACCATCAGCGAGGCTGACATCAACGATCTGCTGACCGGTGCGAACCTGCAATCGGGCGAGCTTGCGCTGCTAACCAACGGGCGCGTGATTATCACGAGCCTGGAGCCCGTCGCGAATCCAAACACGACAGCGCGCTACAAAATCCGCTGGCAGCGCTGCAAGGGCGACAAGACCAGCTGGACCTCTAGCTGGGGAACCGTCGCCAATTCGAGCAATATCGCCGGCATGGGACCGGCCGGCAGGCAGGCGGTTGCCCCCGACAACGGCGCGACGATGTTCGTCGAGGTCCGCTATCAATATATTCCGCTGGTGAAGAGCTCGCTTTCGCCCACCACAGAGATCAACGAGATCGCATCGATGATGGTGCGCGACCGGAGGGACCTGACCGGCGGCAGCAACGGCGTCTATCCGGTGACCGGGGTCACCGCCTCCACCTGCTGACGCCGCCGGAGAGGATTACTTGCTGGGCGTCTCGATCTTGACGTCGGCATCGATCTTCTTCGTCTCGCCGCTCAGCAGGTTGGTGCCGAACAGCACATAGAGGATCGCCAGGATCGCGACGATCCCGACGATCATCGCCACTGCCGAGCCGCCGCCGCGATCACCGGTCGCGTCTACCACCGTCACCTTTTCGTCAGCCATGCCGTTCACTCCCATCTTGTTGCTGATGCGAAACCAGCGACCGCCACGAGAGGTTCCGGATTCAGCGATAGGTGACCTTTTTGACGGCTTCGACCACCTTGGCGGCGCTCACCAGAGCAAGTTTTTCGAGATTGGCGGCATAAGGCAGCGGCACATCCTCGTTGGTGACGCGCAGCACGGGGGCATCGAGATCGTCGAAGCCGTGTTCCATCGCCACGGCGACGATCTCGCTGGCGATCGAGCAGGTCGGCCAGCCTTCCTCGACCACGACCATGCGATTGGTCTTGCTGAGGCTTTCGAGCACCGTCGCGGTATCGAGCGGGCGCAGCGTGCGCAGGTCTATGATCTCGCAATCCACGCCCTCGGCCGCTAGCGCCTCGGCCGCTTCGAGCGAAACGCCGACGCCGATCGAATAGGTGACGATCGTCACATCCTTGCCACCCCGCACGATCCGCGCCTTGCCGATCGGCAGGACGTGATCGTCGAGCTTGGGCACATCGAAGCTGCGGCCGTAGAGCAATTCGTTTTCCAGGAAGACCACCGGATCCTGGCTGCGGATCGCCGCTTTGAGCAGCCCCTTGGCGTCCGCCGCGTCATAGGGCGCGATCACGATCAGGCCGGGGACGCTGGCATACCAGGGACCGTAATTCTGCGAATGCTGCGCGCCAACGCGCGACGCCGCACCGTTCGGACCGCGGAACACGATCGGGCAGCGCATCTGCCCGCCGGACATGTAATTGGTCTTGGCGGCCGAATTGATGATGTGGTCGATCGCCTGCATCGCGAAATTGAACGTCATGAACTCGACGATGGGGCGCAGGCCGCCCATCGCCGCGCCGGTGCCGATGCCGGCAAAGCCATATTCGGTGATCGGCGTATCGATCACGCGCCTGGGGCCGAACTCATCGAGCAGGCCCTGGGTCACCTTGTAGGCGCCCTGATATTCGGCGACTTCCTCGCCCATGACGAACACGCGGGGATCGGCGCGCATTTCCTCGGCCATCGCATCGCGAAGAGCCTCGCGGACGGTGGTCTTGACCATCTCGGTGCCCACTGGGATCGCGGGATCGGCCGCGACCACGGTCTTTTCGACGGCGGCCGTAAGCTGCGTCGTGCCGGTTTCCTGCGGACTGCTGTCCGGGGTCGGCTCGAACTTCTGGTCGGCGGGTGCGGGAGGCGGCGCGGCGGACGCGTCCTCCCCTTCCCCGGCGATCGTCGCGATCACAGTGCCGACCTTCACGTTATCGGTGCCCTCGGCGACCAGGATAGACGTGATCGTGCCTTCGTCGATCGATTCGAATTCCATCGTCGCCTTGTCGGTCTCGATCTCCGCCAGGATGTCGCCCGACTTGACGGTGTCGCCTTCTTTGACGAGCCATTTGGCGAGCGTGCCCTCTTCCATCGTGGGCGACAGCGCCGGCATCTTCAGTTCGATCGCCATCTCAGTACGACTCCACCAGCACGTCGGTATACAATTCGGCCGGGTCCGGCTCGGGGGTCTGCTCGGCGAAATCGGCGGCTTCGCCCACGATCTTGCGGATTTCCTGCTCGAGCGGCTTGAGCTGCTCCTCGGTAATGCCCATGCCTTCGAGCTCGCGCTTCACCGCCTCGATCGGGTCCGATTTGTCGCGGACCGACTGGACCTCCTCGCGGCTGCGATATTTGGCGGGATCGGACATCGAGTGGCCGCGATAGCGATAGGTCTTCATCTCGAGGATGATCGGTCCCTTGCCCGCGCGGACCCAGGCCAAAGCCTCTTCGGCGGCGCCGCGACAAGCCAGGACGTCCATGCCGTCCACCTGGATGCCGGGAATGCGAAAGCTCTCGCCACGCTTGTAAAGCTGATCTTCCGCCGAGGAGCGATTGACGCTGGTCCCCATCGCATATTGGTTGTTCTCGATCACGAAGATGATCGGAAGCTTCCAAAGCTCGGCCATGTTGAACGATTCATAGACCTGGCCCTGGTTCGATGCGCCATCGCCGAAATAGGCCATGGCGACGCCGCCATCCTCGTTATATTTGTGCGCGAAGGCGAGGCCCGTACCGAGCGAGACCTGTGCGCCGACGATGCCGTGGCCGCCGTAGAACTTCTTCTCGGTCGAGAACATGTGCATCGATCCGCCCTTGCCGCGGCTGATGCCGGCGCCGCGCCCGGTCAGCTCAGCCATGATCAGCTTAGGGTCGATGCCGTAAGCGAGCATGTGGCCGTGATCGCGATAGCCGGTGATCACCGAATCCTTTTCGCCGTCCAAGCCAGACTGGAGCCCGACCGCAACGGCTTCCTGGCCGATATAGAGGTGGCAGAAGCCACCGATGAAGCCGAGGCCGTAAAGCTGGCCGGCCTTCTCCTCAAAGCGACGGATGAGGAGCATCTGCTTGTAGAATTCGAGCAGTTCCTCCTTCGAGGCCTTGTACCGCTGGGGCTCGTTGGGCCGCTCGCGGTTCGATGCTGCGGGCTGGGTCGGTGCTTGCTTCGCCGGCGATTTTGCCACGATCAGGAAATCCTCATCCCGGATAGTCAGGGGCGAGCCTTTAAGCGCGTTATCGGCCCGGACGCAACGTCAACGCGCGGTTTTCCGCGCCGTTCAACGCCTTACTTCTTTAGGGGAATGATCACTTCGTCCGGACGGACCACGTTGAGCTGCTTGCGCGCCATTTCATCGACGAGGTCGGGATCGGCGCCACGCTTGGGATCGAGCAGATCGACACGGTTCTTGAGTTCGGCCCTGCGCTTTTCGAGCGCTGCGAACTCGACCTTCTTCTGCTCCAGCTCGACCTTGAAGTCCTTGGCCGCGGCTAGGCCGGTGGGGCCGAGCGCGGCGTTATAGGCGAAGAACCCGATTGCGATCAGCGCCAGCGTGGGAACGCCGGCGCGGCGGAGCAGGGTCTGCATGGGAGAAGCGGTACGCGACATTTGGTGATTCTTGCTTAACCTTGTTCGTTAAGCAAGACCGGAATGTCTCTGAATGCATACTTAATCTACTCCCCTCCCGCTTGCGGGAGGGGTCGGGGGAGGGCCTGTCGAGAGGACATCGTGTGCGGACACGCCCTCCCCTAGCCCCTCCCGCAAGCGGGAGGGGCATTCTATGCCTTAAGCACCGATCGCCCCGCATAGACCGCGGCGTCGCCCAGCTCTTCCTCGATCCGGATAAGCTGGTTGTACTTGGCGAGCCGATCCGAGCGGGCGAGCGAGCCGGTCTTGATCTGCCCGCAATTGGTCGCGACGGCGAGGTCGGCGATCGTGGCGTCCTCGGTTTCCCCAGAGCGGTGCGACATCACGGCGGTGTAGGAGGAGCGCTGGGCGAGGCTGACGGCCTCCAGCGTCTCGCTCAGCGTGCCGATCTGGTTGACCTTAACCAGCAGCGAATTGGCATAGCCCCCGTCAATGCCGCGCTTCAGCCGCTTGGGGTTGGTCACGAACAGATCGTCGCCGACCAATTGGATTTTCGCGCCGAGCTTGTCGGTCAGCGCTTTCCAACCATCCCAATCGTCTTCGCCCATGCCATCCTCGATCGAGAAGATCGGGTATCGGGCGCAAAGGTCCGCGAGGAAATCGACGTTCTCCAGCGAAGAAAAGGTCCTGCCCTCCCCCACCATCTTGTACGCGCCGTCGCGATAATATTCGGTGGCGGCGCAATCGAGGGCGAGCATCACGTCATCGCCGGGCTTGTAGCCGGCGGCTTCGATGCTGCTCATGATGAAATCGAGCGCGTCGGTGGTCGAGCTGAGATTCGGCGCGAAGCCGCCTTCGTCGCCCACGCCGGTCGCCAGCCCCTTTTCGTGGAGCTTCTTCTTGAGCGTGTGGAATATCTCCGATCCGCAGCGCACCGCTTCCATGATGTTTTCCGCGCCGACCGGCACGATCATGAATTCCTGGAAGTCGATCGGATTGTCGGCATGTTCGCCGCCGTTGATGATATTCATCATCGGCACCGGCAAAATGTGGGCGTTGACCCCTCCGACATAGCGATAAAGTGGCAGCCCGCGCGCCTCGGCCGCTGCCTTGGCGGCCGCGAGGCTGACGCCGAGGATCGCATTCGCGCCCAGCCGCCCCTTATTCTCGGTGCCGTCCAGCTCGATCATCGCGCGATCCAGATCGGCCTGGTCCTCTGCGTCGAGGCCCAGAACTTCCTCCGCGATCTCCGAGTTGACCGCATCGACCGCCGCCTGAACGCCCTTGCCGAGCCAGCGGCTCTTGTCTCCGTCGCGCTTCTCGACTGCCTCATGCGCGCCGGTGGATGCGCCCGAGGGCACGGCGGCGCGGCCGAAGCTTCCGTCCTCCAGCAACACATCGACTTCGACCGTCGGGTTGCCCCGGCTGTCCAGAATCTGGCGGGCGTGAAGGTCGATGATTGCGGTCATGTAACGGTCTCCCTAGATACAGGCATGGGGCGCTTGCGCGCCCTCTAACGGCTAGTGATGGAACTCGCAAACGAGGCCGTTGTTGTTTCGCGCAAGACATGGAGGATTGAGCATGGTTGACGAAACGACGAACAATTCGGCGAGCGGGAACACGGCGAATGAGGGCATCACGATGAGCGAGACCCCCACGATCAACGAGACGCTGACCGAAGCTCCCGCAGCGGACACGGCCCAGCCCAGGCGCGGCCCCGCGGATCAGATTCGCGAACAGGCGAGCAAGCTTGGAAGCGAGGCCGCGGAGCGCGCCCGCGCCTTTGCCGGCGAAGGCAAGGACCGCGCAACCGGCGCACTGGACGAAGTAGCCAAGATGTTCGAAGGCGCGGCGCTCGATGTCGATGCGCGGCTGGGTGAGGAATATGGCAAATATGCGCGCTCCGCGGCGGAGGGTATTTCGAGCTTTGCCGAGAGCCTGCGCGGCAAGGAAGTCGATGACCTCATCGCCGACGCCAGCGGGTTCGTGAAGAAAAGCCCCGTCATCGCGGTCGGCGCGGCCGCGGCGGTGGGCTTCATGCTCGCGCGGTTGATCAAGTCGGGGATCGACGCCGCGGCCGACGCCGCCGACCCAGACAAGCCTTCGACAAAGGCATAGGGCAACGTGATCCAGCAGCCTGAGGATGAAGGGATTGGCGAGCTGCTGGGGCGGTTGGTCGAGGACGGCAAGGGCTACGCCCAGGCCGAGATCGGCTATTACCGCACGCTCGCCCGCTCCAAGCTTCGCGATGCCACGGCAATGCTTTGGATGGGCGCCACCGCGCTGGTGCTTGCGTTCGTGGCGCTTGTCGCGCTCGCAGTGGGACTGGTGCTTACCCTCTCCTCCCTTGTCGGCCCCGGCTGGGCGACGTTGATCGTCTTTACGGGCATAACGGCGATCGCCGCGATCCTGGGCTGGCTCGCCTGGACGCATGTGAAGCGCATGATGGGCCAGAAGTCATGACCCCTGATTCGATAGAAATAGCCGCGGCACAGGCACAGGTCGAGGCGGCGCGCCGGCAATTGTTCGGCACGCTGGCGGTGGTCCAGGATCGCCTCAAGCCTTCCCATCTTGCGCAGGACGCAGTGGAGAGCGCGGCGCAGGGCGTAGCTAGCGTGGCGCGCAAGGGCGCCGACGCTGTGCGCCGCCGCCCGGTTGCCGCCGCCGGTATAGTCGGGGCGATCGGGCTGGTGATGGCGCGCGGCTGGATCGGCGACATAGTCCGCCGCCGCAATGAAACCCGCGAGCCCGACAAGGGTTTGAACCAACGAGCCGCGACGCCGGCAACGAAAGGACCTCGGAAATGAACACAGCCCCCCGCACGCCCCCCCAGCAGGCCGAAGACACCGGCGCCAATCCGATTGCGCTGGTCGCCGGCGGCGTGGCGCTGGGCGTCGTCGTCGGGATGCTGCTGCCGCGCCTCGACAAGGAGCGCGAACTGCTCGATCCGGTGGGCCAGAAGCTTGCCGACCGCGCCACGGCGGCGATCGGCGCAGCCAAGGAAACCGGCCGCGCTGAAATCGAGGCACTGCTGCCCGATCGCAATGCGGCCAAGGACAAGATCGGCGCGCTGTTCGGCAATGTCATCGACGCCGCGAAGAGCGCTTCGTAGCGAAAGGCCTGATTGGGGGTTGAGCGCGATGCCGTAGCCGCTAAGGCCTGGGGCGAACGTCCTTCCCCCTGGAGGCTCATTTGAGCAAATTGCATCTCGTCTTCGGCGGCCGCGTGAAAGATCCGCAGACGCTCGACTTCAAGGACCCCTCGTCGCTGGACGTGGTCGGCATCTACCCGGACTATGCCAGCGCCGAAAAGGCCTGGCGCGGGGCCGCGCAGCGCACTGTCGACGATGCCGAAATGCGCTATGTGGTGGTGCACCTGCACCGGCTGCTCGATCCCGACGCGGACAAAAGCGGCTAAGCGTTTCGCCACCGCCACCGGAGCAAGGGCTTGGCGAGCGCCAGGCCGACAAGAAATCCGCCGATATGCGCAGCGGCAGCAACGGCGATGCCTGCTCCAAGGAACGCGAACGCCGACAAAAGGTTGATCGCGGTCCAGGCCAGCGCCAGCCAGATCACGTGCACCGCCTGGGCGGAAATCGGGCCTATTGCTTTTGCGCGCGACCGTCCGAAAAGCAGCGAATAGGCTCCCACGACCGCCGACGCCGCGCCGCTCGCCCCGATCATGGGAATTACCGAGACCGGATCGACCAGCCACTGCGCCGCCGCCGCCGCATAGGCGCCGACGACATATAGAATTGCCAGGCCCCAGGGACCCAGCGTCTTTTCCGTCGGCTGTCCGGTGACGACCAGCATCAGCATGTTCATGCCAAGGTGGAAAAGCCCGGCGTGAAGCAAGGTGCAGCTCAGCGGCGTCAGTAGCGCGGGCACCGCAGCGACGCCGGTGAAATCGATCACGCCGCTCAGCCGCGCCGGGATGAACCCGCCACGGATGCTTGCTTCCATTTCGATATTGGCGAGGCTCACGAGGATGCTCGCCAGCACGGTGACCGCGACGATGGCCCCGGTCGCCGTGATACGGCGTCCGGCGATCATCAGATGAATTCGATCGCCGACACGAGATAATAGCGGTCGCCGGCGGGGACCGAGACTTCGATCTCCTCGTCCACCTTGCGCCCGATCAGCGCGCGGCCGATCGGGGAGTTATACGAGATGCGGCCCTTGCTGGCATCAGCCTCGGTCTCTCCGACGATCTGGTATTTGATCGGCTTCTCGTCTTCGTCGAGCAACGTGACCGTTGCGCCGAACACGACCTTGTCGCCTGAAAGATCCTTGGGATCGATGATCTGGGCGCGCGAGAGCTTGCCCTCGATATCCGATATCGTGGCTTCGTTCTGGCCCTGCTGCTCTTTCGCGGCGTGATATTCGGCGTTTTCCGAAAGATCTCCATGCGCGCGCGCTTCCTCGATCGCATCCACGATCAGCGGGCGTTCCGCTTTTAGCCGCTTCAGCTCGCCAGTGAGCTTTTCATAGCCCTCCTGAAGCATCGGCATCTTATCGACCGTGGCCATCGTCTCAGTCCTTCGTCAACGCCCCGCCGCCAAGCGCCTCACCGCGGAGGCGCCGCACACTAACATCGATGGGGAGGATTAATTGTGCGAGTGCGAATAATAGGACTGTAACGAACGCACTGCAAGGTCAGCCGTTGCACCGCCCGAAATCGCGCGTGCAGCCTCCGTGCTGGCGGAGGCAGTGGTGAAGTACGGAATCTTCTGAGTAAGCGCGGCCTGGCGGATTTCCTTGGAATCCTTTAGCGCCTGCCAGCCCTCCGTGGTGTTGAAGATCAAGTCGATCCCGCCATCCTTGGCCCGGTCCACCACGTGCGGCCGGCCCTGCGCCACCTTGTTGATGCGCTCGACGGGGATTCCCGCCTGTTCGAGATAATCCGCGGTACCGCCGGTGGCGAGGATGTGGAAGCCGGCGCCGCGAAGCAGCTCGACCGCTGGGAGGATCTTCTGCTTGTCCGAATCCTTGACGCTTACGAACGCCGTGCCGCTTGCGGGCAGAATGGTGCCCGCGCCGAGCTGGGACTTGGCGAATGCAGTGACGAAATCCGCAGCGATTCCCATCACTTCTCCGGTGGATTTCATCTCGGGACTCAGCACCGGATCGACGCCGGGGAATTTATTGAACGGGAAAACCGCTTCCTTGACCGCGAAATACTCGATGTGGCGGTTCAGCTTCGGCAGGTCCGCGAGCTTTTCGCCGGCCATCACGCGGCTGGCGATCTTGGCGACGGGGAAGCCGATCGCCTTGGCGACGAAGGGCACGGTGCGGCTGGCGCGCGGATTGACTTCGATCAGATAGACTTCGCCCTCTTTCACCGCGAACTGGATGTTCATCAGGCCCTTCACCGACAGCGCATGTGCCAGCGCCTCGGTCTGGCGCTCGATTTCAGCGATGACTTCGGCCGAAAGACCGTGGGGAGGGATCGAGCAGGCGCTGTCCCCCGAATGGACCCCCGCTTCCTCTATATGCTGGAGCACGCCGGCGACCACCACATCGGTCCCGTCGCAGATCGCATCCACATCCACTTCGATCGCATCGCGAAGATACTGATCGATGAGCACGGGTGAGTCGCCCGACACCTGGACCGCGGTCTGGATGTAATCGTCGAGCTGGAGGGTCGAATCGACGATCTCCATCGCGCGGCCGCCGAGCACATAGCTGGGGCGCATCAGCACCGGGTAACCGATCCGCTCGGCGATCTTGACCGCTTCGTCGCGATTGCGGGCGATGCCGTTCGCGGGCTGCTTAAGGCCGAGCTTGCCGACCAGATCGGCGAAGCGCTCGCGGTCTTCGGCCAGGTCTATCGCGTCGGGCGACGTGCCGAGGATCGGGATGCCCGCATCCTCCAGCGCCTTGGCGAGGTTGAGCGGTGTCTGGCCGCCGAACTGGACGATGACGCCGACCAGTTCGCCGTTCGACTTCTCGATCTCGAGAATTTCGAGCACGTCCTCGGCGGTCAGCGGCTCGAAATAGAGGCGGTCGGACGTGTCGTAATCGGTGCTCACCGTCTCTGGATTGCAATTGACCATGATCGTCTCATAGCCCGCATCGGCGAGCGCGAAGCTGGCGTGGCAGCAGCAATAATCGAACTCGATCCCTTGCCCGATCCGGTTCGGCCCGCCGCCGAGGATGACGATCTTGCGGCGATCGCTCGGCTCGGATTCGTTCTCGGGCTCGCCGAAGCTTGGGGCTTCATAGGTGGAGTACATGTACGGCGTCTTCGCCTCGAACTCGGCGGCGCAGGTGTCGATGCGCTTGAAGACCGGCCGCACGCCCAGCTTGTGGCGGAGCGCGCGGACATCGATTTCCGTGACGCCGCCAGTCATCGCCTTGACGACTTCACCGATCAGGCCGTGGCTGCGCGCCATCGTTTCCGAACCGCGGCGCATGTTGACCGACTTGAGTGCCAGGAAGGCAAGGCGCTTGTCGCTGAAACCCATCGCCTTGAGCCGCCGCATGCCCGGCGCATCCTGCGGCAGCCCATTGCGGCAGACCTGCTCCTCCGCCGCGATGATCTCGGCGATACGATCGAGGAACCAGGGATCATAGGCAGTGAGCGCGTGGATTTCGGCGACAGTGAAACCCTCGCGGAGCGCCTGTGCCGCGATCAGCAGCCGATCCGGCGAGCGGATTGCCAGCGCCGCCTCGATCTCGTCGCGTGGTGCGCCGGCGAGCCGATCGACATTGTTGAAACCGCTAAGGCCCGTCTCCAGCCCGCGCAGGGCCTTCTGCATCGATTCATGGATGTTGCGGCCGATCGCCATCACTTCTCCGACCGATTTCATCGCGGTGCCCAGCGTGGCCTCGGCGCCCTTGAACTTCTCGAAGGCGAAGCGGGGTATCTTGGTGACGACATAATCGATCGTCGGCTCGAAGCTCGCGGGCGTCGCCCCGGTGATGTCGTTGGTGATCTCGTCGAGCGTGTAGCCCACCGCCAGCTTGGCTGCGACCTTGGCGATCGGAAAGCCCGTCGCCTTGGAGGCCAGCGCGGACGAACGCGACACGCGCGGGTTCATCTCGATGACGATCAGCCGCCCGTCCTTGGGATTAACCGCGAACTGCACGTTTGAGCCGCCGGTCTCCACGCCGATCTCGCGCAGCACCGCGATGCTGGCGTTGCGCATGATCTGATATTCCTTGTCGGTCAGCGTCAGCGCCGGCGCGACGGTGATCGAATCGCCGGTGTGCGTTCCCATCGCATCCACATTCTCGATCGAGCAGATGATGATGCAATTGTCCGCGCGGTCGCGGACCACTTCCATCTCATATTCCTTCCAGCCGAGCAGCGATTCCTCGATCAGCACCTCGGTGGTCGGCGACAGGTCGAGGCCAGAGCGCACGATGCTCAGGAATTCCTCACGGTTATAGGCGATGCCGCCGCCCGAGCCGCCCATGGTGAAGCTCGGCCGGATGATCGCCGGCAGCCCGACCTTCTCCAGCCCCTCCAGCGCCTCGGCCACGCTATGCGCGATTGCCGAGCGCGCGGATTCGAGCCCGATCCGCGTCATCGCGTCCTTGAACTTCAACCGGTCCTCGGCCTTGTCGATCGCCTCGGCATCCGCGCCGATCATGATGCAGCCGAACTTCTCCAGCGTGCCATCGTTCGCCAGCGCCAGCGCGGTGTTCAGCGCGGTCTGCCCGCCCATCGTGGGGAGCACCGCGTCGGGGCGCTCCTTCTCGATGATCTTGGCGACGATCGCCGGCGTGATCGGCTCCACATAGGTCGCGTCCGCCATGTCGGGATCGGTCATGATCGTCGCCGGGTTCGAATTGACCAGGACGATGCGATACCCCTCCTCGCGCAACGCCTTGGCCGCCTGCGTGCCCGAATAGTCGAACTCGGCCGCCTGGCCGATGACGATGGGCCCGGCGCCGATGATGAGGATCGAGGAGATGTCGGTGCGTTTGGGCATTGATCAGGATGCTCTCATTGAATACATTGATTGCATTGCAATCACAGGAGCCGGCGATGGGCAGCGTGACGATCCGGAATATTCCCGAGGAGATTAAGCAGGCTGCACGGTTGGCGGGGGTCAGGAACGGCCGATCGATGGAGGCCGAACTCCGCGCCTTGCTCGAACGGACCTACGCGTCTGCAACCGAAGATCGCGGTGCATGGCTGCGGGCTATGAGTGGCGCCGAGTTCGTCGACCACCTGATCAAGGTCGCCAACGGAGCCGAACTCGAAATCCCCGAATTGGCTATCGGCAAGGATATCGAGTTTCCCGATCTGTGATCCTGGTCGATACAAATGTCTGGAGCGCATCGAACCGGCCCGCACTTTATCCGCAAGTGCCGGCATGGCTGGCCGCGAATGGTCCGAAGCTCTGGCTATCAACGATCGTGATCGCGGAAATTCGGTTAGGTATCGAAAACCCAAAGACAGCGGCACGGCGGTCCGCGCTGGAGCAATGGCTGGCCGACCTCGAGATGCTCCACGCAGAACGGACGTTGGCGTTCGACGCACGAGCCGCGCATGTTTTCGGAACTCTGGTTGCCCACCAAAAGCTGGAAAAGCAGGAAACGAAGCTGCTCGATATCCAACTTGCCGCTCAGGCGCTGTCGCGGGATTGCCCAGTAGCGACGCGCAACACCCGTGATTTCGAATGGACCGGGGTGCGGCTGATTGATCCGTGGACGACCTGATCGCCTGCGTCCCCGAATAATCGAACTTGCACGCCTGGCCGATCACGATGGCCCCCGCGCCGTTGACGGAGATGTCGGTGCGTTTGGGCATTTGCTATGAGGCCAAAAAGCCCCTCGCCCCCTTCAGGGGGAGAGGGGTTGGGGAGAGGGGGGAGTTGGCGAAATGAAGCGCAACATCGAAACCAGAGCCCGAGCGAAGCAACTCCGCACCAACATGAGCGACCCCGAACGCGCGCTCTGAGAAATCCTCCGCGCCGGCCGCCTTCAGGGCATCAAGTTCGTCCGCCAGAACGTCCGCGCGCCGTTCGTCGCCGATTTCGTGGCGCGCTCGCATCGCCTCATCGTAGAGCTGGACGGAGAAACCCATGCCGGCCGCGAAGCTTATGACGCCCGCCGAACCGCCGAACTCGAAGCGCAAGGCTGGCGCGTAATCCGCTTCGCAAACAACGACGCGATGACCAATCCGGAAGGCGTCGCGCGCGCCATCCTGATGGCGCTGGGAAGAGACTTCTAAAGCCCTCTCCCCCTTCAGGGGGAGAGGGTTGGGAGAGGGGGGTGTGGGATGAACCCGCGAGGCAATCCCCACTCCCCCCGCTCCCTTCGCCGCTGCGCGGCTCTTCCCTCTCCCCCTAAAGGGGGTGAGGGAGGCTGCGCCAATGATGAGGATCGAGGAGATATCGGTGCGTATGGGCATTATTTGCTCTGAAACTCGGCCATGACCGCGTCGATCATGTTCTCGCGGAACAGGGTTCGTCCGTCCTTGGTCATGCTTTCGCGCTTGAACGACATGACACCGTTGAATCGCGCGCCCTTCGACCGTTCGAGCGAGCATGTGCGCCTTGCGAAGGCCTCGGCGTCAAACCCGCTAATCTGATATGGTCGCAGATTGAGGGTAAAAACAAATAGATCAGGCGACACGGGAAAGAGAGAGGGTTCTGCTCTCGGATCCGACGCCGAATCAAGTTGCGACAGAGAATTCTGGGAGCCGGTGAAAGAGACCACGACCCTTGTGTCGGAGCCCGCAGCACGGGTTAAGCGGGCAACCGCCTCTTCGCATCCCGCCAAAGGTACAGGCGTCAGGGCCAGCGCCAAGGCAGCTATCGTGATCATCAAGAAGCTTCCCTCAACATCCCCACAAACCGCTCGAACAGATACAAACTATCCTGCGGCCCGGGACTGGCCTCGGGGTGATATTGCACCGCGAACGCCTTGCGATCCGTCAGCTCGAACCCCGCATTGCTCCCGTCGAACAGCGACACATGCGTCTCGCGCGCATTGGCGGGCAAGGTCTCGCTCAGCACCGCGAAGCCGTGGTTCATGCTGGTGATCTCCACCGCGCCGTCGCTCAGCCGCTTGACCGGGTGGTTGGCGCCGCGATGGCCCTGGAACATCTTGCTCGTCTGCGCGCCCACCGCGAGCGCCATCAACTGGTGGCCCAGGCAGATGCCGAATACCGGCTTGCCGCTGTCGAGCATCTGGCGGATCACCGGCACGGCATATTCCGCCGTCGCAGCGGGATCGCCGGGGCCGTTGGAGAGGAAGAAGCCGTCGGGGTCCAACGACATCGCCTCCTCGAAACTTGCCGTGGCGGGCAGCACGGTAACTTCAGCACCAGCCTTAACAAGATTGCGGAAGATATTGTGTTTGCTGCCATAGTCTATCGCAACTACGTGCGGCCGCTTGGAGCTGACAGTGTGACCCTCGTGTGACTTTCCATAACCGGCGCCCAGCCGCCACACGCCGCCTTCCCAGCCGCGATGGGTCTCGCAGCTCACCGTGATCGCAAGGTCCATTCCCTCCAGCCCCGGCCATTCGCGCGCCATCTGGAGGAGCATCGGAATATCGAATTCACCGCTGGGCGAATGTGCGATCACGCCGTTTGGCGCGCCACCGGCCCGGATGCGGCGCGTCAGCGCCCGCGTGTCGATCCCCGACAGCCCGATCCGCGCATGCTTCTTCATCCATGCATCCAGATGCTCGGTCGCGCGAAAGCTGCTCGGCTCGGTCACGTCCTCGCGAACGATCATGCCCAAAGCATGCGGCTCGTCGGCCTCTACATCGTCCGGATTGGCGCCGACATTGCCGATATGGGGAAAGGTGAAGTTGATGATCTGCCCGGCGAAGCTCGGATCGGTCATGATTTCCTGATAGCCGGTCATCGCGGTGTGGAAGCACACTTCGCCCACCGCCTGGCCCTCGGCGCCGAAGCCGCGGCCCCACACCACGTCCCCCCTTGCGAGCACCAGAACGCCGGTGGCTCCTTCAGGCGCGGGCATGGGTTTGGCTTCGGCCATGGGTGAGTGGCGCTCCAGTGGAAATCGGCGATGTCGCTAAGGGGTGGCGGCTAGACCCCCTCCCCCCTCGCGTCAACCGCTTCGCGGGTCTACACCCCCACAAACCCGATTCACCGAGAAGAGAAAATGATCAGAGACGATATCAAGGCCGCGCAGATCGCGGCGATGAAGGCCGGCGACAAGGAAAGCCGCAACGCGATCAGCCTGATGCTCAGCGCGATCAAGAACCGCGATATCGAGGCCCGCACCGGCAAAGCCCCCGACGATGACGACGCGCTGGTGGTGGAAGTGCTGCAGAAGATGATCAAGCAGCGCCGCGAATCGATCGAGATGTTCGCCAAGGGCGGGCGGCAGGAGCTGGCCGATGCCGAAGCGGCGGAAGTCGCGGTGATCGAGCGGTTCTTGCCCGCGCAGATGAGCGCGGAGGAAACCGCCGCTGCTGTGGAAGCGATCAAGGCGGAGCTGGGCGCGAGCGGCATGAAAGACATGGGCCGGGTAATGGCAGAGCTTAAGGCGCGGCATGCGAAGAGCTTGGATATGAGCAAGGCGAGCGCGGCTGTGAAGGCGGCTTTGAGCTAGACTAAGCTCCCCCTCCCTTCCAAGGGAGGGGGTTGGGGGGTGGGTGAGTGTTCACGCAAAGCAGACAAAACATGCGAGCCCGCGCAAAAGAACTGCGCCAAGCCCCCACCCCGATGGAAGAGAAGCTCTGGCAGCGCCTGAGAGCCTCGCAGATCGAGGGGCTGAAGTTTCGGTTCCAGCACACCATAGAGCCCTGCATCGTGGATTTCTGCTGTCCGAATATCGGGTTGGTGGTGGAAGTCGATGGCGATACGCACGATGCAGACAAGGATCGGGATCGGGATACCGGCCTTGGCCAGTTGGGATACACGGTGCTCCGCTTCACGAATTCAGAGGTCGCGACAAACATCGACGGCGTACTTGAAACGATCGTCGCCCGGGCGCGGAGTTTACCTGTGCGCCAGTGGAATCGTGGACTCACCCACCCCCCAGCCCCCTCCCTTGGAAGGGAGGGGGAGTAAGTGTCCCTCACGCCGCAATTCCTGGACGAGCTCCGTGCCCGCACCCTCCTTTCGGGCCTGATCGCGCGCACCGTGAAGCTCCAGCGCGCCGGCCGCGAATTCCGCGCCTGCTGCCCCTTCCACAACGAAAAGACGCCAAGCTTCTACGTCAACGACGACAAGGGCTTTTACCATTGCTTCGGCTGCTCGGCGCATGGCGACGCGATCCGCTGGATGACCGATCAGCGGGGGCTGCCGTTCATCGATGCGGTGAAGGAGCTGGCCCAAGCCGCGGGCTTGGAGATGCCCGAGCAGGACCGCCGTTCCGCCGAAAAGGCAGAGCGCGCAAAGGGGCTGCACGAGGCGATGGAGGATGCCGCGCGGTGGTTTTCCGAGCGGCTCCAGGGGATCGAGGGAGCTGAGGCGCGCGCCGTGCTCAAGAAGCGCGGGATCGGGGAAGAATTCGCTCGCGGTTTCGGCCTTGGCTTCTCTCCCGACTCGCGGGGGAAGCTCAGGGAATCGCTAAAGGTATATGGCGATCCGATGCTCGTCGAGGCGGGGCTGCTGATCCAGGTCGAGGCGAAGGAGCCGTATGACCGCTTCCGCGGCCGGCTGATGATCCCCATCCGCGACGTGCGCGGGCGGACGATCGCGTTCGGCGGCCGCATCATCGGCGACGGCGAGCCCAAATATCTCAACTCCCCCGAGACACCGCTCTTCGACAAGGGCCGCACGCTCTACAATCTCGATCGCGCCCAGGCGGCTGCGCGCAAGACCGGCCGGACCATTGCGGTCGAGGGCTATATGGACGTGATCGCGCTGGCGCAGGCCGGGTTCGGCGAGGCGGTCGCGCCGCTGGGAACCGCGCTGACCGAGCACCAGTTGGAGCGGTTGTGGCGGATGGCGGAGACCCCCCTGCTCTGCTTCGACGGCGACAGCGCGGGGCAGAAGGCCGCATTGCGCGCCGCGCACCGCGCGATGCCGATGCTCCAGCCGGGCCGCAGCCTGGCTTTCGTGACCCTGCCCGAGGGGATGGACCCCGACGATCTGGTCCGCGCCCAGGGGCCGGCGGCGTTCGAAGCCTTGCTGGCCAAGGCTCAGCCGCTCGTGGATCGCCTATGGCAAAGTGAAGTCGTCGCCGAGCCGCTGGACACGCCCGAGCGCCGCGCGGGGCTGAAGCGCCGTCTCGCCGAGCTTGCCCAGACGATTGCGGAGCCTAGCGTGCGCACCGAATATGTCGCCGAATTCCGCCGCCGCTTCGATGTCCTGTTCGATACGCCACGCCGGGAATTCCAGCCCCGTGCGCGGGCCGCGCGCCAGAAAGGCCCATGGAAGCCGCCCGAAACCATGCCGGGCGCGACGATGCGGGGGGTTCAGGCAGGTGGTCTCGATCCGATCCTGGCCCGCGCGGTGCTTGCCGGGCTGATCCGCCATCCCGCCGAAATCGCACGGCACATGGAAGTGCTCGGCAGTTTGCGCACCGCCAGCGGCGCGCTCGGCAAATTGTTCGAGGCGGTGATCGATGTGGCGCTAGAGGATCGGCAGCTTGATCAGGGCAAAGTCCTCACCATATTGGCGAAATCCGGTTTCGACTCGGTGGCGAGCGATCTCCTGAGGGCTGATGCCCTGCCCTTCTCGTTCACCCGAACGCATGTGGAGGACGAGGCGCGGGCGCGCGAGGATTTGAACGAAGCCATCGCCGTAATGGTGGCGCAGCCCGCGGTCGACGCGGCGCTCGCCGAAGCTACCGCGGCGTTGAGCAAGGACACGACGGACGAAGCATTTGCGCGGCAGCAGGCGCTTTCCCGGCAGCGTCAGGAACTGGAGGCGCGGCTTGCCAATCTGATGCTTGCGGACGAAGACGAATTGGACGAATAGGGCGGCTAGTAAAATAGCCGCCATCTGATTTTGAGGATTTTGATGGCCAAGGCAACCATGGCGGACGTCACCGAGACTGGTGAAGCAGGCGACGCGCCCCTGATCGATCTGAACGAGGGCACGCTCAAGAAGCTTGTCGCCCGGGCCAAGAAGCGCGGCTACATCACCGTCGATCAGCTCAACGAGATGCTCCCGCAGGATCAGATGACCTCGGAGCAGATCGAGGACGTCATGTCCGCGCTCAACGATATGGGCATCAACGTCGTCGAGAATGAAGAAGGCGGCGAGGACGGCGAGGCCGAGGAAGACAAGGCCGACGAAGCGGAGGATGCGCCCGAGAGCGACGATTCGGCATTCGAGCCCGTCAAGAAAAAGGAAACCGTCGATCGCACCGACGATCCCGTCCGCATGTACCTGCGCGAGATGGGCGCGGTGGAACTGCTCAGCCGCGAGGGCGAAATCGCCATCGCCAAGCGGATCGAGGCCGGCCGCGACACGATGATCCTGGGGCTTTGCGAAAGCCCGATCACCTTCAACGCGATCATCGGCTGGTCCAACGCGCTCAACGAAGGCACGATGCAGCTACGCGAGATCCTGGATCTCGACGCGATGCTCTCCAAGGGCCCCTCGGCCGAGCAGGTCGAGAATGCCGAAGAAGATACCGGCGAGATCAGCGAGAAGACCGCCGGCGCCAGCTTCAAGGAAGAGGAAGAAGTCGAGGAAGTCGTCGAGGAAGAAGACGAGGATTCGATGACCGAGCGCCGGGCTCCCCGGATTTCGGACGACGAGGAGGAAGACAACACTCTCAGCCTCGCCCAGATGGAAGAGACCCTCAAGCCGCAAGCGCTCGAGAAGTTCGCCAACATCACGTCGATCTACAAGAAGTTCAGCAAGGTCCAGCAAGCGCGGCTCGATGCGATGGCGGCGGGCGGCGAGCTGAGCGCGAGCGACGAGCGCAAATATCACAAGCTGCGCGAGGAGCTGACGGCCGAAGTCGAAAGCGTCCAGTTCCACAACGCCAAAATCGAATATCTCGTCGACCAGCTCTACAGCTTCAACCGGCGGCTCACGGCGCTAGGCGGCCAGATGCTGCGCCTCGCCGAGCGCCACAAGGTGCCGCGCAAGGACTTCCTCGATCGCTATGTCGATCACGAGCTCGACGAGAGCTTCTTGCCCGCAGTCCAGAAGCTTGACAAGAAATGGGCCGCTTTCGCCGAGAACGAAGGCGGCGCGGTCGATCGCATCCGGATCGAGATCAGCGAGATCAGCCAGGCGACCGGCATGGCGCTCGGCGAATTCCGCCGCATCGTCAACATGGTGCAAAAGGGCGAGCGCGAGGCGCGTATCGCCAAGAAGGAAATGGTCGAAGCGAACCTGCGCCTCGTCATCTCGATCGCCAAGAAATACACCAATCGCGGGCTACAGTTCCTGGATCTTATCCAGGAGGGCAATATCGGCCTGATGAAGGCGGTCGATAAGTTCGAATACCGTCGCGGCTACAAGTTCAGCACCTATGCGACGTGGTGGATCCGCCAGGCGATCACCCGCAGCATTGCTGATCAGGCAAGAACGATCCGCATCCCGGTCCACATGATCGAGACGATCAACAAGCTGGTGCGGACCAGCCGCCAGTTCCTCCACGAGCAGGGCCGCGAGCCCACGCCGGAGGAAATGGCCGAACGGCTGAGCATGCCGCTCGAAAAGGTTCGCAAGGTGATGAAGATCGCCAAGGAGCCGATCAGCCTCGAAACGCCGATCGGCGACGAGGAGGATTCGCATCTCGGCGATTTCATCGAAGACAAGAACGCGGTGATTCCGGTGGATGCGGCGATCCAGGCGAACCTCAAGGAGACGGTGACGCGTGTGCTGGCGAGCCTGACCCCACGCGAGGAACGCGTGCTGCGCATGCGCTTCGGCATCGGCATGAACACCGATCACACGCTCGAGGAAGTCGGCCAGCAATTCTCGGTCACCCGCGAGCGCATCCGCCAGATCGAGGCGAAGGCGCTGCGCAAGCTGAAGCATCCGTCGCGAAGCCGGAAGATGCGGTCGTTCCTCGATCAGTAACTCCTTCGCCTACCTTCCCCTGCGAGGGAGGACTAGGGTTGGGTTAGAAAAGGCGCGGGCTTGACGCCCGTGCCTTTTCTTCTTTCCGGAGGCCTGGAAGGGCCGCTGCGCTGGCACCCAGCATCGGGCAGCCCGCTCACGCGTGCGCGTATGATATTGCATTCCTTAGGTCTCAAGCCATTATGCGGCTCGTGGGGGATAAATAGTGCGTTTTCCAATATCGTTGTTCTTTGTGTCCGTGCTCGCGGGCGCGCCGGCATCCGCCCAGAACGATCAGGTGCGGCAGGGACCTCGGCCGCCCTGGGTCAGCGAATCCGAGCTGTTGCCGGTGCCCCAGGATGCCGGTGGCCTCGTGTTCGTGCGCCGCCAGGATTTCGTCGTGCATCTCGACGATCAGGGCCAGTCGCAATACCTCGGCTATCGCACCAGGATTCTCCATGCGAACGCGCTGCAGCTCGGCAACGTGTCGATCGCGTGGAATCCCGCCGCCGGCGCCCCGACCGTCCATGTCATCCGCGTCTACCGCGATGGCGAGACGATCGACGTGCTGAAGAAAGCATCCTTCGAAATCCTGCGCCGCGAGGATCAGCTCGAAGCGGCAAGGCTGGACGGCAGCTTGACCGCGATCCTCCGCATCCCCGACTTGCGCGTCGGCGACGAACTGGAGGTTGGCCTAACCCTGCCGAATAGCGATCCCACGCTGCGCAACAACGTCGCGGGGATCCTGACCCTCGCTCCCCAGCCGGCGCCCGGCCGCTACCGCCTGCGGCTGAGCTGGGCCAAGAGCCGCAAGCCCAGCATCAAAATGACTCCCGACATGCAGGCCGCCAGAGCGGAAAGCGCCCAGGCGATCGATTTCCGCTTCGACAATCCCCCCGCGGTGATCCTCGCGAAGGACGCGCCACCCCGGCATCTCTGGAAGCGCATCGTCGAGTTCAGCAACTTTCCCGATTGGAGCGCCGTCTCCCGCCAGTTCGCGCCGTTGTATGTCAAAGCGGCGAAGCTCTCTGAAGGCTCGGCGGTTAAGCGCGAGGCGAGCCGTATTGCGGCCGCCAGGTCGAATCCGTTCGATCGCGCAAGCGCCGCGCTCAAGCTGGTGCAGCAGGATGTGCGCTACATCTACGTTGGGCTGGATGGCGGTAATCTGACTCCCAGCACTGCCGAAGAGACGTGGCAGCGGCGATACGGCGATTGCAAGGGCAAGACCGCGCTGCTGCTGGCCCTGCTTGCCGAGCTGAAAATAGAAGCTGAGCCCGTGCTCGTCAACTCCGCTGGCCTCGACGACGGGCTCGACGAGCGCCTGCCCAATCCGGGCATGTTTGATCACGTGATCGTGCGCGCGCGCATCGGCGATGCGGTCTATTGGCTAGACGGCACGCTTCCCCCCGTCGCCGGGCCCGCCGCGGCTCCGGTGTTCCCGTTCAGATGGGTCCTCCCGCTCAGGGTGCAGGGCGGCTCGATCGAGCGTCTGGAATGGCAGGCGCCGACCGCGCCCGACGAGGTCTCTACCTTCGAGATCGATGCCCGGGCGGGCTTCGACAAGCCCGCCCGGATCACCAGCACCACGATCATTCGCGGGCTGAAGGGCCTGCAGCAGCAAGCTCAGCTATCCGCGGTCGCTCCGGATCAGCTACTCAACAGCTTTCGTCAGGAAGCGGTCGGCGATACCTGGCAGGTGATCGACGACGTCAAATGGCACTACGACGAGAAGGCGGCTGCGAGCATTCTCACGATCACCGGCACCGGAATCGTCGCTTGGACCGACGAAGATGGCGAAAAATCGCTGGCCCTGGCTGGGGGAGGGTTCAATCCCCCCGAACGCCGGGTGCGCGGCGCTGGTCAGGATCAAAATCTTCCGTTCTACGCCAAGCCCGAGTTCACCTGCCATGTGACGACGGTGCGGCTGCCTGGCTCGACTCAGCCCTATCAATGGTCGTCCCAATCCGCGTTCGACACGCGGATCTTCGGCCGCAATTACTACCGTGCCTTCGAGCTTCGCGATGGTGCGATCCGCATGGTACGGGGCTCGCGCGTCGAGCATCCGGAGATCGATGCGGCAACCGCGCAAAGGGACAACGGCCGTATTGCCGCATTCGACAACAGCATGGGCTGGATCACCTACGACCCGGCGAGCAAGAAGCAGCAGGTGGGGGATGGAAAGCGAGTGCCAGCGACCTATGAGATCGACTGGTCGGCGAAAAACGTACCCTGCGGGTCTCCGCCCGCGAAATGAAGGTTGGGCGGCCGCCCGCCTTTCACACCTAGGTTCTGCGACGATAATGGCCGAAGGCGGCAGAATCCCGCTCCGGCACAGAGGCTCTATGAGTGGTAAACCCCGGCTAAACCACGTCTTTACGCGCTTCGGTATATCCCTGCGATGCATCACCATTGCGCCGGCTCTCCGCCGGTCAGGTTTGCATCTGGGGGCTTATGCCGTTCGATACCGTACAAGTTGCGCGACTGGCGGGTGGCTGGGGAGCCCTCGGCGCATTGGCAGGGTCCGATGGCAGCGCCAATCACCCCTATCTCCAGCGGCTCCAGACCAAGATCGAGCCGCTGCGCGATCTCGCCGACGCCGCGCATTACTTGTGCATTCTTCACGGCCGCTACCCGGGAATCATCGATCACGCGGTCTCCCATGCCCGATCCGATACCGAGCGGAGTTGGCTTGACGCGGCGAGCGGGGCTTTCATTGCCGAGCGCGCGCTCCTCGCCCGGATCGTGGCCGCCGCGGGTCCGCTTCCCAGCACGCCCGGCCATGCCGAATCGGAGGCCGCCGCGTCCGCCCAGCGCCATGCGCTCGAAATGCTGGCGCAATCGGATCGCGCGGGCTGCGCGATCGGCGCGGCAATCGGGCTCGCGGTGGACTGGGTCGAAATCCGCAGGGTTCTGGACGCCGCCGCCGATCGCCTGGGCCTCACCCCTCCCCCCTTGGCACTGCCCGCGCTGGAGGAAACCGCGACCGTGATCGACGCATTGGTGCGCGAAGGCGCGATCGAGCGGGCGATGCTGTTCGGTGCGCAACAGCTTTTCGCCCAGCATCGCGGGCTATGGGATTTGCTGGAAGCCCGAGCAGGCGCGCGCGACAAGCTGTAAGAACGGGTTGCATCGCGCAACCCAAGCCATCTAAGCCGTGCCCATGCGTTTCGAAGGCACAAAGAGCTATGTCGCGACCGAGGACCTCAAGGTCGCGGTCAATGCAGCGGTCACGTTGCGACGCCCCCTCCTCGTCAAGGGCGAACCCGGCACGGGCAAGACCGTGCTGGCCTATGAGATCGCCAAGGCCGTGGGCGCGCCGCTGATCGAGTGGAACGTCAAATCGACCACCAAGGCGCAACAGGGCCTTTACGAATATGACGCGGTAGCGCGCCTTCGCGACGGCCAGCTCGGCGACGAGCGAGTCCACGACATCGGCAATTACATCCGTAAGGGAAAGCTGTGGGAGGCGTTCACCGCGCCCGAAGTGCCCGTGTTGCTGATCGACGAGATCGATAAGGCCGATATCGAATTCCCGAATGACCTGCTCCAGGAGCTCGATCGCATGGAATTCCATGTCTACGAGACCAAGGAAATGGTCCGCGCGGTCGAGCGGCCGATCGTCGTGATCACTTCGAACAACGAAAAAGAGCTTCCTGACGCGTTTCTGCGCCGCTGCTTCTTCCACTATATCAAGTTTCCCGATCGCGGGACAATGCAGGCGATCATCGACGTCCACTTCCCCAAGATCCAGAAGATCCTGGTGAGCAAGGCGATGGACATGTTCTACGATATTCGCGACGTGCCGGGCCTCAAGAAGAAGCCGAGCACGAGCGAGTTGCTCGACTGGCTCAAGCTGCTTCTCCACGAGGATATGCCCCTCGAAATCCTTCAGAACCGTGACCCGACCAAGGCCATCCCGCCCCTGCACGGCGCGCTCCTGAAGAACGAGCAGGACGTGATGCTGTTTGAGCGGCTGGCCTTCATGGCGCGGCGGCAGCAGGGCAAATGACCATCAATGCGGGTTGCCTGTGCGGCAAGGTCCGCATCGCGATAGAGGGCGAGCCGCTACGGACGCGGACGTGCTGGTGCCGCGATTGCCAATATTGGGCCGCAGGCAACGGGACGACCAACGCGCTGTATAGACTTGAGCAGGTCTCGTTCACCGGCGAGGTCAACTGGTACGAGAGCCTCGCCGATAGCAGGAACGTGATGCGGCGCGGCTTCTGTCCGAATTGCGGGACGGCGTTGTTAACCGGGCCTGCCCGCGATCCGGCTTTTCTAGGCGTGCGCGCGGGCGCGTTCGACGACCCGAACCTCGTGCGCCCTACCGAAGTGATCTGGAGCGAAAGCGCGCCGGACTGGGCCGTGCTCGACCCTGCCCTGCCGCGCCATCCGCGGCAGCCGGAGCCGATCGGATAGCCGGCCGGCGGGGAGGCGCGGGCGCGACCCGTTTCGCCCGCGTCCGCGCGCGGCTCGAGGCGTTCGAGCCACGGCCGGGCTGGCGAGCCTGGGCCTATGAATTCCTGCTGTTCGGCTTCAAGCAGGGCTGGGCCTGCCTGTTTGGCGCGCTGATGCTCGCGATGCTGATGGGCACGCATTTCTATTATCCCGCGAAAGCGCCGCTCGCGCGCTACGATGCATTGGTCATTGGGGCAGTGCTGATCCAGGCCGCAATGCTGGCGTTCAGGCTGGAAAGCTGGAGCGAGGCGAAGGTCATCCTGGCCTTCCATCTCGTCGGCACCGTGATGGAATTGTTCAAGACCGCCCATGGGTCATGGCTGTATCCCGAGCCCAGCCTGTTGCGGATCGGCGGCGTGCCACTGTTCACCGGCTTCATGTATGGTGCGGTCGGCAGCTATATCGCGCGCGTGTGGCGGATTTTCGCCTTTCGCTTTCCCGGCTATCCTCCGCGCTGGACGACTTGGATTCTCGCAGCGGCGATCTACGTCAATTTCTTCGCGCACCATTGGCTGCCCGACATTCGCTTGGGTCTCTTCATCGCCACGACCATATTGTTCGCGCGCACGCGCACTTGTTTCAAGGTCTGGCGCGAGGAGCGCTGGATGCCGCTGCTGCTTGGCTGGCTGCTCGTCGCGATCTTCATCTGGTTCGCGGAGAATCTGGGCACTTTCTCGCGCGCCTGGCTCTATCCCGGCCAGGAGGATGGCTGGCACATGGTCTCACCCGCGAAGCTTGGCGCCTGGTATCTGTTGATGATCATTTCGTTCGTGCTGGTGGAGCTTGTGCATGGACGCCGGGAGGCGGAATAAGCGGCATGTTCTTCTCCTTCCTCGATGAGCTGCGCGCCGCCGGCATTCCGGCCAGCCTGAAAGAGCATCTGATCCTGCTCGAAGCACTCGATCGCGATGTGATCGAGCGCACGCCCGAGGCTTTCTATTTTCTCGCCCGGGCGACCTTCGTGAAGGACGAGGGCCTGCTCGACCGTTTTGACCAGGTCTTCGCCAAGGTCTTCAAAGGGATCTCCACCAGCTATGGCGTCGCTCCGGCCGAGATCCCCGAGGACTGGCTGCGCGCGGTCGCGGAGAAATTTCTGACGCCTGACGAGATGGCCGCAATCAAGTCGCAGGGATCGTGGGACGAGATCATGGAGACGCTCAAGCAGCGGCTTGCCGAGCAACAGGGCCGGCATCAGGGCGGCAGCAAGTGGATCGGGACGGGCGGCACAAGCCCCTATGGCAATTCGGGCTACAATCCCGAAGGCGTGCGCATCGGCGGCGAATCACAGCATAGGCGTGCGCTGAAAGTGTGGGATCAGCGCGAATTCAAGAATCTCGACAGCACCAAGGAATTGGGCACCCGCAACATCAAGGTCGCGCTACGCCGCCTTCGCCGTTTCGCGCGGGAGGGCGCGGCCGACGAGCTCGATATCGACGCGACGATCGACGGCACTGCCAAGCAGGGCTGGCTGGATGTCGTCATGCGCCCCGAACGGCACAACGCGGTCAAGCTGCTGCTCTTCCTCGATGTCGGCGGTTCGATGGACCCGTTCGTCAAGCTTTGCGAAGAGCTGTTCTCAGCCGCGACCAGCGAGTTCAAGAACCTCGAATTCTTCTATTTTCACAATTGCCCCTATGAAGGCGTATGGAAAGACAATCGCCGGCGCTTCACCGAACGGACGCCGATGTGGGATATCCTTCACAAATACGGCCATGATTATAAGGTGATCTTCGTCGGCGACGCATCGATGAGCGCATATGAGATCACGCATCCAGGCGGCTCGGTCGAGCATTTCAATGAGGAGGCGGGCGCAGTCTGGATGCAGCGGCTGACCAATACCTATCCCGCGGCAGTGTGGCTCAACGTGCTGCCCGAGGCGCAATGGGGGTATACGCAATCGGTGCGCATCATGCGGGAGCTGATGAACGACCGCATGTATCCACTTACGCTAGCCGGTCTCGAAGACGCGACGCGCGAGCTCAGCCGCAAGCGCTAATTGTTCGCCACTTCGCCCCGCGCCTCTGCGTCGCGACGTATCCTGCGGGAAATTCGCTGCATCGCGCTCGTCGAGCTGAGGTTGGCACGTCCACTATAAAGGCCGGCCAGGTAGGACCGGTCCACGGCCGTGACCGCCAGCGGCGCAGAAACGGAGCTATCGAAAAGCGTCAGGATGGTATCCGCCTCCAGTCCCTCGCGCGGCGGCGTAGCCCCGGCCAGCGCGCGCATCGCCGCATAGTCGGCGATCTGGGTCAGCGATTTGCCGATCGTAACGTCATCATCGATTACGATCATCGAGCCAGCAATGGCATGCTGGGTTGGAAGCGTCAGGATAGAGGCTGACTTGACGGTCATCGTCCCGCCGCTTGCGCGCTGCCCATCTTCGTTGAGCAATTCGGTGGTGTTCCACACGTGCACCGGTCCGCTGCGATAGGCGACCTGCAGCGCCGACGAATCCACGCCTTCGAAAATGCCCGGGCTCTTCGCGCGCCACTGCCTTACCAGCATGTCCGCGTCCCTCGCGATGATCAGCACCAGATTGGCCCGGCACTTTTCCTTGGCCAGGCGCACCCCCGCTTCCGACGCCACCCTGCGGATACGCTTGGCGATTATCCCGCCATATTGCTCGGGAAAGCCGATGACCGTGGGGCAAACGGGCTGGTTGAACCGCGTGAGCTGGCCATCCACCGAAGAAGTGATCTGGCGCACGTAGCGGTGCACCGCCTTTGCCGGGAGCTTGCGTCCGGTGACCGTGATTGCCTCGTCCTGCGCAGGCGCGGCATTCTGGGCAATGGCGTATTCGCTCCAGCCCAGAGCTGCGGCGATCAGAATGAGTGAGAAGTTATGCCTGCGCACGGATCCGGGGCCCTGGGTGAGCGAGCCCATAACACACCTGGCCATTTATCCAAGCTGAACGGGGGCTACAGGCGCTCCACCGCGCGATGGAGCTTGCGGAGGACGGCGCCGTCCCGCGACGGTCCATTGGCCGCTTCCGAAGCCAGCGCCATCAGGCGAACCGCGCCGAAACTTGCGGCCAGGCCCTTCAGCCGCAGCGCGGCGCCGCTCCAGCCATCGGGCGTGTCGGCAGCCTTCATCCCCTCGAGGCAGCGGCGAACGCCCTCAAGGAAAGCCTCGCGCAGCTCAGCGATTAGCTGAGGCTCGTCGCCCACCGCGGCCGCCAGGGTCGCATCGATTGCACCGGGATCATACGCCATGTGTTTAAGGTATCGCGGAGCGCGTTAACGGTCCGTTTCCTTCCGCTGTTGGTAAGCCGCGATAATGTGGTAAATGCGTCACATGATAGGGGGAAATCCAGCCGAGCCGATGCTCGCCATAGCCGACGAGCCTTTCGTCCTCGCGGAAGCGGTGGCGCCTTCGTTGGAGGCGCACTTGGTCGACGAAGCAGACGCGCCGGAGCCGCGCCGCGACTGGAGCTGGCTGCCCGCGGCCCTTGCCATCGTTGCGGCATTGAGCTCGTTCGCGGGGCTGGGCTGGCTGGCATTACCCGCGGTTCAGGCAGGCATGGAACCGGTCGCGCTTGTCCAGCTGATCGCCGCGCTCTGCGTGCCGCCGCTGCTGATCGGCCTCCTCTACCTGCTGGCGATGCGAAACAGCCGCAGCGAGGCCCGGCGCTTCGGCGCCACCGCGCAGACGATGCGCGCGGAGGCGGCGTTGCTCGAGCGGGCAGTCGCGGCGCTTTCCAGGAAAATTGCCGAGAACCGCGCGGCGCTGGCGGAACAGACCGACATATTGATCGCGATGGGCGACCGCGCGGCCGAGCAGATCGCCGAAGTCGCGGGGACCGTGGCGCACCAATCCGCCACGCTCGACAGCAGCAGCCGCACGCTTACGCTCGCCGCCGGGGAAACCGAGCGTCGTGTTTCGATCGTGCTCGCATCGCTGCCGAAAGCGCATGAGGAAATGCGCGGGCTTTCGGAGCGCGTCGATGCAGCCGGGCTGCTGGCCAGTCAGCGCGCCGCCTCGCTCGATACCCAGCTTTCGGCCCTCAGCGAGCGCGGGCGTGAGGCCGATCAGATCGCGGGGGGCGCGGCGGAGCGGTTAGCGGCGCACATCGCGCGGATGGAAGCGACAAGCGAGACAGCCAGCGCGCGTCTGGAAGCTGTAACCGGTCAGATGTCCGCCGAAGTCGATACCGTGCTTGATCGCGCCGCGAGCGCAGTGGACGAAGCGCGCAAGGGCATCGCAACGCAGGGCGAAGCGATCCTTGCGATGCTGAGCGCCAACCAGGCCGCACTCGATCGGGCGGGCCGTGATACCGCAGAAGCACTGGGCGAACGCATGGCGACGATCGAGGAAGCGATCGGGCGCATCGGCACGCGGCTGGGCGAAGAACATAGCCGTGGCGATGCGCTGTTCGCGGGACTTTCCACCGGCGTGGACCGGCTCGATCGCGAGCTTCAGGTGCTGCACGCGGCGGGGATGGACCGTACCCAGGGCCTCGCCGCATCGGTTAGGGCTCTGCATGGTTCGGTGGATGCCATGTCCGAGGCGCTCAACATCGGCGATACGATCGCGCACCGCGTGATCGCCACTTCGGAGGAGTTGCTCACCGCGCTCGACGCCTCCGCGCGCGAAATCGACGAGACTTTGCCCGAAGCGCTGGCCCGCCTTGACGCGCGGATCACTGCGAGCCGCCAGATCGTGGCCGGCGCGAAACCCGAATTGCTGGCGCTGGTCACCGCCGCTGAGAGCACGCACGACGCGATCGAAGCTATTGCCGACGTAGTAAGCCAGCAGCGCGACACGCTGGCCAAGACCCAGGCGTCGCTGCTTGAAACCCTCGAGACCGGCGGAGAGCGCGCGCACGCGCTGGAAGAAATCGTCGACGAGACGATCGCCACCACACGCCGCTTCGCCGAGGACGCCGCGCCCCAATTGGTGGATGCGCTGCTTCGCGTTCGCGAGACCGCAGTCGCCGCCGCCGACCATGCGCGCGAGGCGATTGCCGGAATCGTCCCCGGTGCGACGCGCGCGCTGGAGGAAGCCAGCACCATTGCGCTCCGCCGCGCGATGGACGAGACCGTCCGCCGTCAGCTGGGCGAGCTCGCCACCACAACCGAAGCCGCCGTTGGGGCGGCCACCCGCGCTTCAGAGCGGCTGACGCAGCAGATGCTCCAACTCGCTGAAAGCACCGGCAAGGTCGAAGCGCAGATCGAAGCCGGCCGCGCCGCGCGCGAGGAAGCCGATGGCGACAATTTCGCCCGCCGCGTCTCGCTGCTCATCGAAGCGCTGAATTCGAACGCCATCGACATCACGAAGGTCTTCGCGTCGGACGTCACCGACAGCGCCTGGGCGGCATATCTGAAGGGTGACCGCGGCGTCTTCACGCGCCGCGCCGTCCGCGTGCTCGATTCGGGCGACGCCAGGGAAATCCACCGGCTCTATGACGAGGACGATGGCTTCCGCGACAACGTCAATCGCTACATCCACGATTTCGAAGCGATGCTCCGCCAGATCCTCGTGCTGCGTGATGGATCGCCGCTCGGAGTTACATTGCTGTCGTCCGACATGGGCAAGCTGTATGTAGCGCTGGCACAGGCGATCGAGCGGCTGCGGAGCTAGTTCACCCAATCCAGCGTCTCGGTCGTCACCCAGCCGAAGATGTAATTCGCCAGGAAAATTCCAAACAATAAGCTCGCGACTATCGTCGTGCGGATCATCACACGCTTGACGTCGAATTCATGGGGAGCGCTCTGGGCCTGGCCGGGCACCATAGCCACCCCCGCTTCCTCGCTGGTCTTCACACCGAAGGGCAGCACGAGGAATACCGAAAAGGCCCAGAACAGGAGGTAGATCGCAAGGGCGGACTGCCACTTCATGTCAGGCCTGCACGATCAGCACATCGACCACGGGCTTCTTGCCCGTGTAGCGCACCGCGACGCGGCGGACCGAGAGCCGCAGGGCCTCACGGAGTTTCTCCAGATCGCGACTGCTTTCCTTGCTTACCGTTTGAGCCGCGGCATTCGAGGCATCCGCGATGAAATTGTCGCGGTCTTCCTCCACAGGCACGCCCTGAAGGCGGACCTGCGGCTCGCCGAGCAGCTTGCCCTGGCGGATCGCCACGGCCACCGAGATCTGCCCGTAGAGCGCTACGCGCCGCCGCTCGTTGATCGTGGAGCCATCGGCGGGTAGGATCACGTCGCCGTCGAGGACAAGCCGCCCCACCGGCGCGTGCCCGATCTGCTTGGGCCTCCCCGGCGCGAGCTTCCAGATATCCCCGTTCACCTGCGTGATCGCCTGGGGCACACCCTGCGACAAGGCGAACCGCGCCTGCTCGTGCATGTGGCGGACTTCGCCATGGACCGGCACCAGAATTTCCGGCCTTATCCACTTGTACATTTCGGCCAGCTCGGGACGTCCAGGATGGCCGGATACGTGCACAAAGGCCTGACGGTCGGTGATGATCTCCACGCCCTTTCCGGCCAGCGTGTTCATGATCTTGCCGATCGCGATCTCGTTGCCGGGGATCTGGCGGGACGAGAAAATGACGGTGTCGCCTTTGTGAACCTTTAGGACGTGCGTGTCCTCCGCGATGCGGTTGAGCGCCGCGCGGGGCTCGCCCTGCCCGCCTGTGGCGATGATCATCACGCGGTTTGCCGGCAGCGACATCGCAGTTTCGAAGTCGATCGTGTCAGGGAAATCGCGAAGATACCCGGTCGCCTTGGCGACGCGGATGATGCGATCGAGCGAACGGCCCGCGACGCACAATTCGCGTCCGCAATCCCGCGCGACTTCGCCCAGCGTCTGGAGGCGGGCGGCGTTGGACGCGAAGGTGGTGACGAGCACGCGGCCCTTGATCGCCGCGACCACTTCATCAAGCCCGGTGCGAACGTCGATCTCGGAGCCCGAGGCTTCGGGATTGAAGACGTTGGTGGAATCGCACACCAATGCGAGCACGCCCTTGTCGCCGATCGCAGTCAGTTCGGCGGCGGTCGATGCGCCACCCAGCGCGGGCGCATCGTCGAGCTTCCAGTCACCGGTGTGGAAGACGTTGCCGTAAGGCGTCTCGATCAGCACCGCGTTGCCCTCGGGGATAGAATGCGCGAGCGGAGTATAGGTGATCGTGAAGGGCCCGATCTGGAACGGGCCTTCCTCCTTGACTATTTTCAGCTCGATCCGGTCGGCATTGCCTTCTTCTTCGAGCTTGCCGTTGATCAGCCCGGCGGTGAATGGCGTTGCATACAGCGGCACACCCAGCTCGCCGGCCAGATAGGGCAAGGCGCCGATATGATCTTCATGCCCGTGCGTCAGCACGATGCCGATCAGCTCGTCGAGGCGCTCCTCGATGAACTGGAGGTCGGGCAGGATCACGTCCACGCCCGGATATTGCGCATCGCCGAAGGTGATGCCGCAATCGACCATCAGCCATTTGCCCTGGCAGCCATAGAGATTGACGTTCATGCCGATCTCGCCCGATCCGCCGAGCGCGACGAAAAGTAGTTCGTTACCTGGTGTCACCATATTTCCTTGAATGGAGTCAGCGGCCGCGTTTCCACAGCATCCATAACCCCTGAATCGTCAGATCGGGTTCGATCGCGTCGAACACGTTCGTATGCTTCTCGAAGAGCACCGCGAGGCCCCCCGTGGCGATCACCTTGAGCGGGCGGCCGACCTCCGCCTTCATCCGCGCGACGAGCCCCTCGATCATCGCGACATAGCCCCAATAGATACCGATGTGCATTTGATCGACGGTGTTGCGGCCGATCACCGAGAGATTCCCCTTCGGCGCCTCGATCGCGATGCGGGGGAGCTTGGCGGCGGCAGTGACCAGTGCGTCGAGTGACAGGTTGATCCCGGGCGCGATGATCCCGCCCTTATAGGCCCCAGTATAATCGATCACGTCGAAGGTCGCCGCGGTGCCGAAATCAATTACGATCAGGTCGCCGGGATGTCCAGCATGCGCGGCGATCGAGTTCAGCGCGCGATCGGCGCCCAGATTTTGCGGCTCCTCCACATCGAGCTGGAATCCCCAGCCTGCCTCACCCTGCCCCGCGATCACTGCCTCCGCATTGAAATATTTGGCCGAGAGCACCTGAAGATTATGGAGCGCGCGCGGGACCACCGTGCCGATTATCACGGCGGTAACCGACGCCATCTCGAAGCCCTCAAGCCCAAGCAACTGGCTGAGCCACACCGCATATTCGTCCGCCGTGCGGCGCGGATCGGTGGCGATGCGCCAGCGCGCGTGGATCTCGCCGGCTTCCACCAGTGCGAAGACGACATTGGTGTTGCCGGCGTCGATCGCGAGCAGCATCGAAAAGCCCTTTCAGAGCAGGAACACGTCGCCCGCGTGAATGGCACGGACAGTGCCGTCGGCCAAGCGCAGCATCAGCGCGCCATCCTTGTCGAGCCCGCCGAACAGGCCGTCCAGGCTCGTCCCATCGGCAAGGCGTGCGGTAAGCGCGGTGCCGATGGGATGTGCGCGGGCGAGCCAGCGATCACGGACAGGTGCGATGCCGTCTCGCCAGCGCGAAAGCCAGCGCGCGAAAATCTCCGCGAGCGCTTCGGCGAAGACCTCCGCCTCCGGGGCCGGCGCATAGACGTTCAGGCTGGTCGCCGGCTGGCCCAGGCCAATAGGGCAATGGGCGAGATTGACGCCAAAGCCGAGGATGACCGCGTCGTCCACGCGCTCGAGCAGGATGCCTGAGAGCTTTGCGCCATTCACAAGCAGGTCGTTGGGCCATTTGAGCATCGCCTGCACCCCGAAGACCGCGACGGTTTCTTCGAGCGCGACCGCGGCGACAAGCGCCAGCGTGGCGGGCGAAGGCTCGCCGGGGCGGACGCGCACCAGGGTGCTGACATAGAGATTGCCGACCGGGGAAACCCAGGCCCTGCCCTGCCGGCCCTTGCCCGCGTTCTGGCGCTCGGCGCGAAGCCACAGGCCCTCGCTCGCGCCGCTGCGCGCAAGACCGGCCATGTCCTGGTTGGTCGATCCCGTTTCGGCGACGGTACGTATCGTCGCGGTCAGAACAGCGCCTTCGCAGCCGATGCGGTGAAGATTTCGAGATAGCCGAGCAGCGGCCAGCCGAGCGGCGATATCACCGCTGCCGCTAGCACGAGCAGTCCACCCTCGACGGGATGGGTCTTGCCGCTGAATGCCGGCGCCGGCTCGTCGAAGTACATGATTTTGACGATCTTGAGATAATAATAGGCTCCGATCGCCGAAGCCGCCGCGCCCACCGCCGCGAATATGAACAGGCCGGCATCCACCGCAGCTACGAACACCTGCAGCTTGGCGAAGAAGCCCAGCAGCGGCGGGATGCCCGCAAGGCTGAACATGAAGATCGCCAATGCCAGTGCCAGCCCGGGCCGCGTGCGGGACATCCCGGATAGGCTGGCGATGCTCTCGACAGGCTGGCCATCCGGCCCGCGCATCTGGAGCACGACAAGGAAGCTGCCCAGCGTCATTACGACATAGATCGCCATGTAATAAAGCACGCTGGATACGCCCGCCTCGCCGCCCGCCGCCACGCCGATCAAGGCGAATCCGACATTGTTGATCGAGGAATAAGCGAGCAGCCGCTTGATATTGGTCTGGCCGATGGCAGCAACCGCGCCGAAGATGATCGATGCCAGCGCCGCGAAGATCACGATCTGGCGCCAGTCGTGGATTGCGGGACCCATTGCCTCGATCGCGACCCGCGTAGCGAGCGCGACTGCCGCGACCTTGGGCGCGGAGGCGAAGAAGGCCGTCACCGGGGTCGGCGCGCCTTCATAGACGTCTGGGGTCCACATGTGGAACGGCACGGCGCTGATCTTGAAGGCCAGGCCGGCAAAGACGAACACCAGCCCGAACAGCAACCCCATCGAGCGCCCGCCGGCATAAGCGTCAGCAATCCCAGCAAACAATGTCGTGCCGCTGAAGCCGTAGACCAGGCTGATGCCGTAAAGCAAAATGCCAGAGGCAAGCGATCCGAGAACGAAATACTTCAAGCCTGCCTCGGCGGATCGCACGTCGCGGCGCATGAAGCTGGCGAGGATATAGGCCGAGAGGCTCTGCAACTCGAGGCCGATATACAGGCTCATCAGGTCTCCGGCGGAAACCATCATCCCCATGCCGGCCGTGGAAAGCAGGATGAGCACCGGATATTCGGGGCGAAGATCGTCTCCGGATGTGGACTGGAAGAAGCGCGGCGCGATCAGGATCGAGACCGCGGCCGCGAAGAAGATCAGCGCCTTGGCGAATGCGGCGAACATGTCAGGCCGATAGAGGCCGCCAAACGCCTCGCCGCCCGCGGATGCGGGGCCAGCCAGGGAGATGCCCGCGCCGATCAGAACGGCGATGCTCGCCCAGCTCACCAATTTTGTCGATTGCTGCCCGCCCCAGGCTGCGACCAGCATCAGCGCGATCGCGCCGACGCTGAGCACCAGCTCGGGCAGCGCCATCATCAATTGCAGGGAATAGCTCATCAGTGGGCGCTCCCGTGCTGGGCGGAAGCAGCGGGCGCAGCATGGCCTTCACCATGAGCCGCCGGAGCCGCCTTTCCGGGGGTCGGCTGCGAATCGCCGGCCGGCGCGGCGCGGCTCATCCGCTCCACCAAGCGAGCGACATCGGGCCGCATCGGCTCGAGGAAGCTCTCAGGGTAGACGCCCATCCACAGCACCGCCGCAGCGATCGGAGCGAGCAGCCACAGCTCGCGCGCATTCAGATCGGGCATCGCGCGCACATCGTCCTTGGTGAGCTCGCCGAAAACAACGCGGCGATAAAGATAGAGCATATATGCCGCGCCCAGGATGATGCCCGTCGTACCGATCAGCGCGGTCCAGGTGGAAACCTTGTACACACCCGCAAGCCCCAGGAATTCGCCGACGAAATTGCTAGTGCCGGGCAGGCCCACCGCCGCCATGGTGAAGAGGAGGAATAACACAGCATAGCGCGGCATGTTTATCGCGAGACCGCCATAGCGGTCGATTTCGCGGGTATGCAGCCGATCATAGATCACGCCGACGCACAGGAAGAGCGCGCCAGAGACTAGCCCGTGGCCCAGCATGACCATCATCGCCCCTTCGATGCCTTGGCTGTTAAAGGCGAACAGCCCCATCGTGACGATCGCCATGTGTGCGACCGAGGAATAGGCGATCAGCTTCTTCATGTCCGACTGCACCAGAGCGACCAGCGAAGTGTAGACGACGGCCACGCAGGAGAGCGCGAAAACCAGCCACATGAACTGTGCCGAAGCTTCCGGGAACATCGGCAGGCTGAAGCGCAGGAAGCCGTAACCGCCAAGCTTGAGCAGCACGCCCGCCAGGATCACCGAACCCGCCGTTGGGGCCTGAACGTGCGCGTCGGGGAGCCAGGTGTGGACCGGCCACATCGGCATCTTGACTGCGAAGCTGGCGAAGAACGCCACCCACATCCAGCTTTGCCAGTGCGCCGGGAAATCATGGCCCATCAGCTCGGGGATGGATGCAGTGCCCGCGCTCAGGATCATCGCGATCATCGCGACGAGCATCAGCAGCGAGCCGAGCAACGTGTAGAGGAAGAATTTATAGCTGGCGTACACACGGTTCGCGCCGCCCCATATCCCGATGATCAGGAACATCGGGATCAGCCCGCCTTCGAAGAATACGTAAAAGAGCAGCAGGTCCTGCGCCGCGAAGGTGCCGATCATCAGCAATTCGGTGGCGAGAAACGCAGCCATATATTCAGGCACCCGCCTGTCGATCGCGCTCCAGCTCGCGCCGATGCAGATCGGCATCAGGAAGACCGAAAGGACAATGAGCATCAGCGCGAAACCGTCGATGCCCAGCGCCCAAGCGAAATCGACTCCGCCCACGCCGAACAGTCGAAAATGCTCGACGAACTGCCACTGCGCCGCTCCGGGCCCCTGATCGAAGCTGGTCCAGAGCCAGATGCCGAGCGCTAGATCGACCAGCGTGGCGGCGAGCGCGATCCAGCGGGCATTACTGGCGCTCGAGAACAGGCACGCGACCGCCGCCACCGCGGGGATCGCCAGCATGATCGAGAGGATCGGGAAACCGCTCATCCTGCGATCACCCAGGTGAGCGCAGCCGTAAGGCCGATCAGCATGATGAACGCATAGGTGTAGAGATATCCCGATTGCAGCCTGGCCGTGCCAACGCCGCTGAATTGGATCAGCCGCGCAATGCCGTTGGGGCCGAAGCGATCGATGATGCCTTCGTCCCCCGCCTTCCAGAACAGGCGGCCGATCGCGAAGGCGGGGCGCACGAACAGGAAATGGTAGATCTCGTCGAAATACCATTTGTTGAGCAGGAAGCGGTAGAGGACGCCGAACTGCTCCGCGAACGCCACGGGGAAGCTGGGGCGCTTGATATAGGCATACCAGGCGATGCCGAGGCCGAGCAGCATCGCGATCGTCGCGGAGAGCTTCACCGGCACCGGAACCTCATGCATCGCGTGCATCAGATGCTCGTTGAACGCGAGAGCGCCCTTCCAGAAATGCTCGCCCGCTTCCGGCTCGATGAAATAGCCGTGGAAAGCGAAACCCGCGAAAACCGCGCCGATGGACAGCAGCAGCAGCGGTACGAGCATGGCCCAGGGGCTCTCGTGCGGATGATAGCCGCCGGTGCCCTCTGCGGGCGCATGGAGCGCTTCGTGCGCGTTCGGCGTGTGGCCGGCATCCTCCTGCGCCGGGGCGTTGGCCTCTTCGTTTCCGTGACCGTGCGTGTCGTGATGGTGTCCGTGTGCGTCATGAATCGCGTGCCGGATGTGCTCCGACTGCGTCCAGCGCGGTGCGCCGTAGAAGGTCAGGAACACGACGCGCCACGAATAGAAGCTCGTCAGCAGCGCGACGAACACACCGACCCAGAAGGCGCTCGGCACACCGGCGGCCCAACTCGCCTCGATGATCGCGTCCTTCGAATGGAAGCCGGCAAAACCGATCGCATCGAAGCCGAAGATGCCAGGGATGCCGACGCCGGTGATCGCGAGCGTGCCCGCCATCATCGTCCAGAAGGTGATCGGGATGTGCTTACGCAACCCGCCATAATAGCGCATGTCCTGCTCGTGGTGCATCGCGTGGATGACCGATCCAGCGCCGAGGAACAGCAGCGCCTTGAAGAATGCGTGCGTGAAAAGGTGGAACATCGCCGCGCCGTACGCGCCCACGCCGGCGGCGAAGAACATGTAGCCGAGCTGCGAGCAGGTCGAATAAGCGATCACGCGCTTGATGTCGGTTTGCACCGTTCCGACTGTCGCGGCGAACAGGCACGTGGCCGCGCCGACGAAGGTCACCACCCCCATCGCGACCGCGCTCTGATCGAACATCGGCGAGAGGCGGCAGACCATGAACACGCCGGCAGTCACCATCGTCGCGGCATGGATCAGCGCCGAAACCGGGGTTGGTCCTTCCATCGCGTCCGGCAACCAGGTGTGAAGCCCGAGCTGCGCCGATTTGCCCATCGCCCCGAGGAACAGCAACAGGCAGAGCACGGTCATCGTGTCCGCGCGGAGCCCCAGGAATCCGATAGTCGAACCGTGCATATTGGGCGCGGCGGCGAGGATCGTTGGAATATCGACCGTGCCGAACACCAGGAATGTGCCGAAAATGCCGAGCATGAAGCCGAGATCGCCGACGCGGTTGACGACGAATGCCTTGATCGCCGCGGCATTGGCCGATGGCTTGCGGAACCAGAAGCCGATCAGGAGGTAGGAAGCTAGACCTACGCCTTCCCAGCCGAAGAACATCTGGACGAGATTGTTCGCGGTCACGAGCATCAGCATCGCGAAGGTGAAGAGCGACAAATAGGCGAAGAAGCGCGGCTGATCGGGGTCCTCGTCCATATAGCCCCAGCTATAGAGGTGGACGAGCGCCGAGACGCTGGTGACCACGACGAGCATCACCGCAGTGAGCGCATCGACGCGCAGCGCCCAATCGACATGCATGTCGCCGCTGGTGATCCAGTTGAGCACCGGCACTACATTAGGCTCAGCGACGCCGCTCATGTAGCTCAGGAAGATCGGCCAGGAGAGCGCGCAGGCGACGAACAGCGCGCCCGTGGTGACCACCTTGGGGAAAACCGAGCCGAACGTCTTGTTGGCCAGCCCGGCGACGATAGCCGCCAGCAGCGGCAGGAATACGATGAAGAGAATGGGAGACATCAGCCCTTCATCCGATTGACGTCGTCGACCGAGATCGTGCCGCGGCCGCGGAAATAGATGACGAGGATGGCGAGCCCGATCGCGGCCTCACCGGCAGCGACGGTCAGCACGAACATCGCGAAGACCTGGCCGACGAGATCGCCCAGCGCGTTCGAGAAGGCGACGAGATTCAGGTTCACCGCCAGCAGGATCAGCTCGATCGCCATCAGGATGACGATGAGGTTCTTGCGGTTCATGAAGATGCCGAGGACGCCAAGCGTGAACAGGATCGCGCTGACTACAAGGTAATGGGTAACGCCGATCATAATGCCTCGATCCTCCCCGGCACGGGGAGGGGGACCAGCCGCAGGCTGGTGGAGGGGGCGTGCCGCAAGTGCTGTACTTCGGAGAGAGCCCCCTCCGTCAGCGCTTCGCGCTGCCACCTCCCCGTACCGGGGAGGATCATTGTGGCAGACCCCATCACAACTCCACCCCCTGCCCCACCGGCGGTTGCGTGTTGCGGGTCGCATCCTTCGAGCGGCGATTGATCTGGTGGCTGATATTCTGCGGGCGCACGTCGCTGCGCTTGCGATAGGTCAGCACGATCGCGCCGATCATCGCGACCAGCAGCACCAGCCCGGCTCCCTCGAACACGAACAGATAGCGCGTGTAGAGCAATTGGCCGACCGCTTCGATATTGGGGACCTCCCGATCGATAGGCGCAATGCGGCGGCCCATCTGCAGCCCGCCGGCGTTCCACGCGCCGACCGCCACGACAATCTCCGCCGCCAGCGCCAGCGCCAGTAAGGCGCCGACCGCAGCATAGCGCATCACGCCCGCGCGCAGCTCGGCGAAATCGATGTTGAGCATCATCACGACGAACAGGAACAGCACCGCGACTGCGCCCACGTATACGATCACCAGCAGCATCGCGATGAACTCGGCTCCGGCGAGCACCATCAGCCCCGCCGCGTTGAAGAACGCCAGGATCAGCCAGAGCACCGAATGCACCGGATTGCGCGACAGGATCGTCATCGCGCCGGACGCGATTACGACCGTGGCGAACAGGTAAAAGGCGAGGATCTGGATCAAAGCACGGACATTCCAGATTTTCCGCTCACCCTGAGCTTGTCGAAGGGTTGCCGCCCGGGGAGGGAGGCTTCGACAGGCTCAGCCTGAGCGGAGGTGGGGACGATTTGCGGGGCCATTAACGGTACGGTGCATCGGCGGCAAGGTTCGCGGCGAGGACGCGCTCCCAGCGGTCGCCGTTCGCGAGCAGCTTATCCTTCTGGTAGATCAGCTCCTCGCGCGTCTCGACCGAGAATTCGAAGTTCGGCCCCTCGACGATCGCATCCACCGGGCACGCCTCCTGGCAGAGCCCGCAATAGATGCACTTGGTCATGTCGATGTCGTAGCGCGTGGTGCGGCGGCTGCCGTCCTCACGCGGCTCGGCCTCGATCGTGATCGCCAGCGCGGGGCACACCGCCTCGCACAGCTTGCAGGCGATGCAGCGTTCCTCGCCATTGGGATAGCGGCGCAGCGCATGCTCGCCGCGAAAGCGGGGCGAGAGCGGGTTCTTCTCATAGGGGTAGTTGATCGTAGCCTTGGGCTTGAAGAAATAGCGCAAGGTCAGCCAATGGGCCTTCAGGAACTCCCACAAGGTGTAGGAACGGATGATCTGGGCGAGGCTCATGCGGGAAATCCAACCCGGAGCCACATCAGGTATCCGGAAACGAGGAATACGAAGATCAGCGACAGCGGCAGGAATATCTTCCATCCCAGCCGCATCAGCTGGTCGTAGCGGTAGCGTGGCACGGTCGCCTTGATCCAGCTGAAGATGAAGAAGAAGAACAGGATCTTGGCGAAGAGCCAGAGGATTCCGGGCACCCAATAGAGCGGCGCCCAATCGACCGGGGGCAGATACCCGCCCCAGAACAAAGTCGCGTTGAGCGTGCACATCAGCAGCACGTTGGCGTACTCGCCGAGCCAGTAGAGCGCGAAGCTCATCGACGAATATTCGGTCTGGTACCCCGCGACAAGCTCGCTCTCCGCCTCGGTCAAGTCGAACGGCGCGCGCTGGGTTTCGGCCAGCGAAGAGATCAGGAACACCACCCACATCGGGAACAGCAGCGGATTGGCGACGAAACCGTTCACCCACCCGAACACTGCCGCCCCGCGCTGCGCCTCGACGATGCCGCCCAGATTGAACGTCCCGGCCCACAACACGACCGACACCAGCACGAAGCCGATCGAGACTTCATAGCTGACCATCTGCGCCGCGGCGCGGATCGCTGAATAGAAGGGGTATTTGGAGTTGGACGACCAGCCCGCGAGGATGATTCCATAGACGCCGAGCGACGATGCCGCGAGCACGTAGAGCAAGCCGACATTGATGTTGGCGAGCACCACGCCCGCCTGGAACGGCACCACCGCCCACACGATCAGAGCGACCGTGAAAGTGATGATCGGGGCGATCAGGAACAGCGTCTTGTTCGCGCTCGACGGGATGATCGTTTCCTGGAGGAAGACCTTGAGCCCATCGGCGAACGACTGGAGCAGCCCGAACGGGCCGACGACGTTGGGCCCGCGGCGCAGCGCCATCGCCGCCCAGATCTTGCGATCGGCATAAATGATCATCGCCACAGCCAGCATCAGCGGCAACGCGATGAGCAGGATTCCGGCGATCGTGGCGGTGAACCAGGCGAGATTGTAACTGGCGAAAGGCTGCCACCCGAACAGGCTGATGGACTGGAAGAAGGCCGTCATATGTGAGTTCCTTCGTCACCCTCACTCTTCCCACGACGCTGCGCGTCGCGGGCCCCTTCCCTCTCCCATTGGGAGAGGGAGGGAGGCGCCGAAGGCGCCGGAAGGGTGAGGGCGACGTGCGTTTGCTTGCTCACTCCGCCGCCTCCGCGAAATCTTCGCCGTGGACCAACTCGGCCGAGCAGCGCTGCATCGTCGGGCTGGCGCGGCAGATGGCGTTGGTGAGGTAGAAATCCTGGATCGGATAGCTCACCGGCCCGCTCGTCTTCGAGAAGAGCTTGGGCGGCGACCATGGGTAACGGATCAGCCCCTCTTGCGCCAATTCGGGCGCTTCGGAAGACATCCCGGCGAGGAGTTCGGCATAGCTGTCGAACGGCAGCGGCTTGCCGAGCTTTTCCGAGAGCGCGCGCAGGATCGTCCAGTCCTCACGCGCATCGCCCGGGGCGAATACCGCGCGGTCGGCGCGCTGGACGCGGCCTTCGAGGTTCACATAGGTGCCCGGCTTCTCCGCATAGGTCGCGCCCGGCAGGATCACATCGGCGTGATGCGCACCCTTGTCGCCATGATGGCCGATATAGACCTTGAAGCTTCCCGCGAACGCCGAGAAATCGACTTCGTCGGCACCGAGGAAAAAGGTGAGTTTGGGCGCGGCGGCAACGATATCCGCGATGCCGCCCTTTTGCGCGAAACCGAGCATCAGACCGCCCATGCGCGCGGCGGCGGTGTGGACCACGTTGAAGCCGTTCCAGGCGCTTTGCGTTTCAGTGGGGGCACGCTGGAAGCCCTTGGCCAATGCCAGCGCCGGGCCATGCCCGTCCTTGAGCGCGCCGGGGCCGAGGATCAGCGCAGGGCGCGCGGCATTGTCGATCGCCTGGGCGAGATTCTCCGGCATCTTGCCGAGCAGGCCCAGATCGTTGCCGAGCCACTCGACCTTATAGGTCAGGTCGGTCTCCGGCCCGATCGCGAAAACCTTTGCCCCCTTCTTGATCGCCTTGCGCACGCGCGTGTTGATCAGCGGGGCTTCCCAGCGAAGGTTCGAGCCAACCAGCAGGATCGCGTCGGCATTCTCGATCTCCGCGATCGTGGTGTTGAATGCGACCGCGCCCAAATTGGTCACGTCATAGGCCATGCCGGTCTGGCGACCTTCGAGAAGCTCCGATCCGAGCGAATTCACCAGTTTTTTCGCGGCATACATCGTCTCGCAGTCGAGCATGTCGCCGGCAATCGCCGCGACGCTCGATCCGGCGTCTGCCGCGACGATCGCGTCGAACGCCTCGTCCCAGCTCGCTTCGACCAGCTTGCCGTCACGGCGCACGAAGGGCTTGTCGAGGCGCCGGCGGACGAGCCCGTCAACGTGATAGCGCGTCTTGTCGTGCGCCCATTCCTCGTTCACGTCCTCGTTGATCCGCGGAAGCACGCGCATCACCTGGCGGCCCCGGCTGTCGAGCCGGATGTTGGTGCCGACCGCGTCCATCACGTCGATCGAAAGGTTGCGGCGCAGCTCCCACGGGCGATATTCGAACGCCACCGGCTTGTGCGTCAGCGCGCCGACCGGGCAGAGATCGACGGTGTTGCCCGAAAGCTCGCTCTTGAACGCGTGCTCCAGATAGGTGGTGATCTGCATGTCCTCGCCGCGATAGATCGCGCCGATCTCTTCCACGCCCGCGACTTCCTCCGCGAAGCGGACGCAGCGCGTGCACTGGATGCAGCGAGTCATGATCGTCTTGATGATCGGGCCCATGTACTTTTCGGTCACGGCCCGCTTGTTCTCGGTGTAGCGGCTGTGGCCCTTGCCGTAAGCGAGGCTCTGGTCCTGCAAATCGCATTCGCCGCCCTGATCGCAGATCGGGCAATCGAGCGGGTGATTGATCAGCAGGAATTCCATCACGCCTTCGCGCGCGGCCTTGACCATCTGGCTGTCGGTGCGGATTTCCTGATTGTCGGCGGCGGGCAGCGCGCAGCTTGCCTGCGGCTTGGGCGGCCCGGGCTTCACTTCGACCAGGCACATGCGACAATTGCCCGCGATGCTCAGGCGCTCGTGATAGCAGAAACGCGGAATCTCCTTGCCCGCAGCTTCGCAGGCCTGGAGCACGGTGGCGCCCTGGGGGACTTCGACTTCGATTCCATCGACCTTGAGCTTGGGCATTACTTCTTTTCCTGCGCCGCCGGCGTCAGCGACGCGGCAGGGGTTCGATAAAGAATTTCGGCGAGCGCGCCCTCCAGAACGGGCTTGCTCAGTGTCATTGTACTCCCGGCCGGAAAGCACGGGGCCAAATCGTTTTTCAGCTGCCGGATCGCGTTTTCCTGGCCCGGACTCGCGGTCGGCAACAGCACGACTTCGCGAGCAAAAGCAGGGTTGCGGCGGACGACGCAGTCCGCGAACGATAGCAGTCTCGCCTGACCAAATTCCACGGGCGAGGCAGGTGCGCCGGGATCGAACGGGGCCAGGCTGCGGGACCATGCTTTCCCCTTGGCTTCCGCAGCACTGCGCTGGCGATAGAGCTGAACGAAAAGCGCCCCACGAAACAAATTGCTGTCGAATCTCAACTGGCCGCCGGAAAGGCAATAATCGTCTGCAAGCCCGACCAGGGCCCGGTTGTAAGCGTCGCCGTTCGGCATGGCCAACACCGCGTCGACGCGCTTGGCTGATCTTGACGCGATACACCGGGCGAATTCAGCCCCGGCCATGCGCCCCCGATTGGCCTCGGAGATCGATTTCGCATTCGAGATTTCGGCCGGCCCTGCTCCAACCGGGTACATTGCCGTGGGCGCGGCAATCCGCTCCTGCGCATGCGCAGCGAGAGGCGCCGCGCAAAGCGCCAGCAAGATACGGATACGGGGCAGGATAGGGCTCAATTGGCGGTCGCGTGGTAGAGCGGCTCGGCGAGCATCAGCCGCAGGTTCGACGCGGTGAGCTTCACCGTCTGGCCCTGAACGATGCACCCGCCCAGCACCGGCTTGAGAGCGCCGATCGCCGCGCGTTCTTCGGCGCTACCGGGCGCTGCCATCACGAGCTGCGCCGAGGCGGAGGGCGCGGCGGCGGCGATGCAGGTGCCGTATTGCTGGCGGGCAACCTCCGCAGCACTATAGTCGACCCCGACGGACCGGCCGGAAATGGCGGAAGCATACCAGGGCGAAGCTGCGACACTGCCCGGCCGATTAGCGGAACCCGCCATGATCGCAACCGCGAGCAGCGCACGCGCATCGGCGAAATCATACCACACCGTACCGCGGCACGCGTCATAGGCGACGGCGAGCTTGCGCGACGCCCTGGCCTCGTCGTCCGATCCCGGAAGCGTCGACAGGAGCTTGCGCACGCCGCGCGGCTCGCTGTCGGCGACACAGGTTGCGATCGACATCGCGGTATCGGCGCTGGCCTGGGCCGGTGCCCCAATGAGCAAAAGAGTGGTGGCAACTGCAAATGTCATCATTGCGCGCTCCTGATATTCGCATCGTGGCTTACGACCGTCGGCGTGACCGTCGCAAAGTGAAATAGTGCCTCGGCGATTGTCGCTTCGAGAAAGGCGCGGGTTAGTGTCAACGTGACTCCGCCGGGGACGCAAGCCGCAATCGTCGGCTTCAGCGCCGCATAGGACTCGCTCTCTTCCGGTGTCGCGACGATCTTGCCGCTTATCGCCGTCCGGCTCAGCTCGGGGGCTTTGCGTACGATACATTCGCCAAAAATCTGCGCCGGTCGATACGAATCGTCTGCAGGAAGCCGCCAGGCGGGTTCGGTTGACTCGAGCGGCGGCCCGATTGGTTTGCCTGCCATTTTCAGCAGGTATCGGGCGCGGAAAAGTTGCCCGCGCAGCGCCTCTGCCGGATAGGAAAGCCACCCGAATTTTTCATTGTGACCAACCATGATCGTCGGGCACCAGCTTTTTGCCAAAACGGCAGCACCGTCCTTGGCCTTGCGCGACATTGCGCCGTTTTCCATTACCGCGCGAACTGCCCGGTCGGTCATGTCGTTCGGGTCCGAGTCCGCCACACAGAGCGCATAGGCACGCAAAATCTTGCGATGCTCGTTAGCTTCCGAGAGCTTGCTCGACTTCGTGCCCCTTTTGTCCTGCCCCACCACAAGCGACGGCGCAGCCATGAGCGCAAACGGGCCCGGCGACATCGCCATCAACACGGAGGCCGCAACGACAATCATTACTCCGCAGCCTCCTGCATCGGTGCTTCGGCGGTGCCGTTACGCTCGTTGATCCTGCGCTCCATCTCAGGGCGAAAATGCTTGATCAGCCCTTGGATCGGCCAGGCCGCCGCGTCGCCCAGCGCACAGATGGTGTGGCCCTCGACCTGCTTCGTCACCTGATAGAGCGTGTCGATCTCGCTGATCTCGGCGTCGCCGGTGCGCATGCGCTCCATCACGCGCCACATCCAGCCGGTGCCTTCGCGGCAAGGGGTGCATTGGCCGCAGGACTCGTGCTTGTAGAAATAGCTGAGCCGGGAGATCGCGCGGACTATGTCGGTGGACTTGTCCATCACGATGACCGCCGCGGTGCCAAGGCCCGAGCCGAGCGCCTTGAGCCCGTCGAAATCCATCGGGCAGTCCATGATCTGCTCGGCGGGGACGAGCGGTACCGACGAGCCACCCGGGATCACCGCGAGCAGATTGTCCCAGCCGCCACGAATGCCGCCGCAATGCTTGTCGATCAGCTCGCGGAACGGGATGCTCATCGCTTCCTCGACCACGCACGGCTTGTTCACATGCCCGCTGATCTGGAAGAGCTTGGTGCCTTTGTTCCCCTCCGCCCCGAACGACGAGAACCATTCGGGACCGCGCCGCAGGATCGTCGGCACGACGGCGATCGATTCGACATTGTTGACCGTTGTCGGGCAGCCATAGAGCCCCGCGCCCGCCGGGAATGGCGGCTTGAGGCGCGGCTGGCCCTTCTTGCCCTCCAGGCTCTCGAGCATCGCGGTCTCTTCGCCGCAGATATAGGCACCGGCGCCGCGATGGACGAAGACGTCGAAATCATAGCCGGATTTGCTGGCGTTCTTGCCGATCAGGCCGGCGGCATAGGCCTCGGCCACCGCGGCGAAGAGCGTCTCGGCCTCGCGGATATATTCGCCGCGGATATAGATGTAAGCAGCGCGCGCGCGCATCGCGAAGCCCGCGATCAGCGCGCCTTCGATCAGCTTGTGCGGATCGTGGCGGATGATCTCGCGGTCCTTGCAGCTGCCGGGCTCGGATTCGTCGGCGTTGATCACCAGGAAGTTCGGGCGATCTGGACGGGGCTCCTTGGGCATGAAGCTCCACTTCATGCCGGTCGGGAACCCTGCCCCGCCGCGCCCGCGCAGCCCCGAAGCCTTGATGCGGTCGATGATCGCATCCTGGCCGATCGCCATCAGTTGTTTGGTCGCATCCCAATCGCCGCGCACTTGCGCAGCCGACAGGTTCCACGGCTGGAAGCCGTAGACATTGGTGAAGATGCGGTCCCGATCTTCTAACATTGGAAAATTCCGGCAAGCATCACCTGGCGCCCTTGCCCTTCATGAACATCACATAGACCAGCACCGCGATGCCGATGATGATCAGCGGCCCGAGCAGCGCGAACGTCAAGCGCAGCAGCCAGCCGAGTACGACGATGCCGCCGATGATCGCGAGGATCGTGACGATCAGATTCTTGTTGTCGCTCACGCCCATTCCCCCCGGTAATCGTGATTTTCGGATACCATCGCGGTCAGATTGGTAGGCCCGCCCTCGGCGGCGCTGGTCTGGCGATCGATCTGCGGGCCGGTTTTGGGCTTCTCGCCCTTGGCCAGCGCATCGAGGATCGCAACGGTCTTTTCGAAATCCAGATCCTCGAAATTATCGTCGTTGATCTGCACCATCGGCGCATTGGCGCAAGTGCCCAGGCACTCGACTTCGCTGAGGGTGAACATGCCGTCCGCCGTGGTCGCGCCCTTGCGAAGCCCGCGAGATTTGCACGCGGCCATCACATCGTCCGAACCACGCAACATGCATGGCGTCGTGCCGCAGACCTGGACGTGATAGCGGCCGACGGGCGCCATGTTGAACATCGTGTAGAAGCTGACGACTTCGAACACGCGCATATAATGCATGCCCAGTTCGCGCGCGACGAACTCGATCACCGGCACCGGCAGCCAGCCCTGCGTATTCGTCTCCGCGCCCACCTGGCGCTGGGCGAGATCGAGGAAGGGAAGCGACGCCGATTGCTGCCGCCCCGGCGGATACCGCCCGACGATCTCGCGCGCCTTGGCGGCGTTCTCCGCCGTCCAGGCGAAATTGCCCCAGCGCGCGCGGGTCTCGGCTTCGTCGGGGATTTGGGGTGCGTCAGCCATTACGGCGCCTCTGTGCAACGGTTGCCGCCTGGGCCGCAACGCAGACCGTAGCGCTCATAACGACGCCGAAGCCCGAAAACAGTCCCAGTATCAATCCGAATTCTGGCAATTGCTTCGCGAAAAAAACAACAGCCTCGAAAAACAGAATGAAGAGTAGCAAAACCGCTCGTGATGCTTGGAGGAGACTCACCGGTCGCACTCCCCGAACACGATATCCATCGCGCCGAGAATGGCCGTGGTGTCCGCGAGCATGTGGCCGCGCGACATGAAGTCCATTGCCTGGAGGTGGCTGAACGCGGTCGGGCGGACCTTGCAGCGGTAGGGCTTGTTGGTGCCGTCGCTGACCAGATAGACACCGAATTCGCCCTTGGGGCTCTCGGTCGCGACATAAACCTCGCCCGCCGGAACATGGAAGCCTTCGGTGAAGAGCTTGAAGTGGTGGATCAGCGCTTCCATCGACTGCTTCATCTCGCCGCGCTTGGGCGGAGCGACCTTGCGGTCGAGCGTGATCACCGGGCCTTCGGGCATGTCCTGCAGGCACTGCTTCATGATCCGCGCCGATTGGCGGACCTCTTCAACGCGAACCATGAAGCGATCGTAGCAATCGCCGCGGGTTCCCACCGGAATGTCGAACTCCATGCGGTCGTACACGTCATAAGGCTGCGATTTGCGCAGATCCCAGGGAATGCCCGCCGCCCGGATCATCGGGCCGGAAAAGCCCCATTTGATCGCGTCGTCGCGGCTGACCACGGCGATATCGACGTTGCGCTGCTTGAAGATGCGGTTCTCGGCGACAAGGCTGATCGCGTCCTCGAACAGGCGCGGAAGGCGCGTATCGAGCCATTCGGCGATGTCGGTGAGCAGCTTGAGCGGCACGTCCTGCCGCACCCCGCCGACGCGGAAATAATTGGCGTGCATGCGCGCGCCGGATGCGCGCTCATAGAAGTTCATGCAGTCTTCGCGCAACTCGAACAGCCACAGGTTCGGCGTCATCGCGCCGACGTCCATGACGTGGCTGCCGAGGTTGAGCATGTGGTTCTTGATGCGCGTCAGTTCGGCGAAGAAGACGCGGAGATACTGGCCGCGGATCGGCACTTCGAGATCGAGCAGCTTCTCGACCGCGAGCACATAAGTGTGCTCCATCGCCATGGGCGAGCAATAATCGAAGCGATCGAAGTACGGGAGAGCTTGGGTGTAAGTCTTGTACTCGATCAGCTTCTCAGTGCCGCGGTGGAGCAAGCCGACATGCGGATCGATACGCTCGACGATCTCGCCGTCCAGCTCCATCACCAGGCGCAGCACGCCGTGTGCGGCGGGATGCTGCGGCCCGAAATTGATCGTGTAGTTCTGTATCTCGGTATTGCCCGCGGTTGGGCCGCTGGCGCCGTGCTCCAAGATCTGATCGACGGAATCGCTCATTGGTTCTGGCCCTTGCCCTTGCTGGGCACGACATCGGGATCCTTGGGCTTGGACTCGGGCTGATTGCCGGGCGAGTTCTCGCCCGCGCCCGTCTGTGAAGGACTTTCAACGGTCTTCGCTCGCTTGGCGCGCGGCTTGGCGGGCTGGGCGGCTGGAGCGTCTGCCTTGGCGATCTCATCGGCCTTGAGCGGTGTCGGCGCGCCCTTGGCTTCGGGCGCCGCGGGCGCGCTTGGAGCCGGCGATGGGGATGGTGCGGACTTGCCCTGCGGCGTGTCCCCAGGCCCCGGCCCCGGGGCTTTCTCATCGCCCGGCAGCACATAGGCCGCGCCTTCCCAGGGGCTGAGGAAGTCGAAATTTCGGAAGTCCTGCGCGAGGTTCACCGGCTCGTAAACGACCCGCTTGGACTCTTCCGAATAGCGCAGCTCGACATAGCCGGTCATGGGGAAGTCCTTGCGGAGCGGATGCCCCTGGAACCCGTAATCGGTCAGGATGCGGCGCAGATCGGTATTGCCGTCGAACAGCACGCCATAGAGGTCGTACACTTCGCGCTCGAGCCAGCCCGCGACCGGCCAGATATGGGTGACCGAGGGCAGCGCCTGCACTTCGTCGGTGCTGACATGCAAGCGGACGCGGTGGTTCTGGGTCAGCGACAACAGGCAGTATACCACCTCGAAGCGTTCCGCCCGCTCGGGATAATCGACGCCCGCGATTTCCATGAGCTGCTGATATTCGAACTCGACGCGGAGCCTGTCGATTACGCGCAGCAACGCGGCGCGCGTAACGTCGAACGCTACTTCGAGGCCAGGACGGCGCAGAACGCCCTCCTCGCCGAGCAGCGGCGCCCAGATCGACTCGTCGCGCTCCAGCATGCGAGGCGCTGCACTCCTCACCGCTCGAGCGTCCCCGAGCGGCGTATCTTACGCTGGAGCTGCATCACGCCATATAGCAAAGCCTCGGCGGTAGGCGGGCAACCGGGAACATAAATATCCACCGGCACGATCCGGTCGCAGCCCCGCACGACACTGTAGCTGTAGTGATAATAGCCGCCGCCATTGGCGCACGAGCCCATCGAAATGACGTATTTCGGCTCGGACATCTGGTCATAGACCCGGCGCAGCGCTGGGGCCATCTTGTTGCAGAGCGTGCCCGCGACGATCATGACGTCCGACTGGCGCGGAGATGCTCGCGGCGCGGCGCCGAAGCGCTCCATGTCATAGCGCGGCATGTTGACGTGGATCATCTCGACTGCGCAGCACGCCAGCCCGAAGGTCATCCACCAGAGCGATCCGGTGCGCGCCCATTGGAACAGGTCCTCCGTGGACGTGACCAGGAAGCCCTTGTCGCCGATCTCGGCATTGATGTCGTTGAGGAAGCCCACGTCGGGTAGCGTGCCGGCACCGGGCAAGGCGGCACCGTGCTGGAACTCCGAAGTCTCCGGCGGGCGGTATTCTACTCCCACTCCAGGGCTCCCTTCTTCCAGGCATAAACAAGGCCGAGCGCGAGTTCGGCGATGAAGATCATCATCGAAATCCACGCGGTCCAGCCGAGATCGAACACGGACACCGCCCAGGGAAACAGGAACGCGGCTTCGAGATCGAAGATGATGAAGAGGATCGCGACCAGATAGAAACGCACATCGAACTGGCTGCGCGAATCCTCGAAAGCCGGGAAGCCGCACTCATATTCGGTGAGCTTTTCGGGAGAGGGCTTATGCGCCCCGGTTAGCCGCCCCACAGCCATGGGCAGAAACACGAACGCGCTGGAAAGCACGATCGCCACGCCGAGGAACAGGAGGATCGGCAGATATTCGGATAGGTCGACCAAGATGCCTTCTCGCGGATGCGGAATCGTGGGGCGGCTTTAGGACGATGCCCCCTTGGCGGCAAGGCCCGGAACTCGTGAGAATAACTCGCAATAACGCTCAGCGCAGGGCGTTGCCCACCAGCTTGTGCAGCTTCGAATGGAGCACGTCGTTCGCGGCCAGGAACTGGCTGCGCTCCATCGACATGTCTTGCCCGCGGAAATCGGTGACGAAGCCGCCCGCTTCCTTGATCAGCAGCATGCCGGCGGCAACGTCCCAAGGCTTGAGGTCACTTTCCCAGAAACCGTCGAAGCGCCCCGCGGCGACCCAGGCCATGTCGAGCGCCGCCGAGCCGAGCCGGCGGATGCCTGCCACTTCGGGGGCAACGGCGCCGAAGATGCGGCTCCACTGCGCGAAATTGCCGTGGCCGAGGAAGGGGATGCCGGTAGCGATCAGCGCATCGGCAAGATCGCGCCGCGCCGAGACGCGCAGGCGCTGGCCCTGCAACCACGCGCCGCGGCCCTTTTCGGCCCAGAAGCTTTCGTCGCTCAGAGGCTGATAGACATAGCCGTGCGTGATCTCGGGCTTGCCCTGCGGCCCGAGCGGATCCTCCACCGCGACCGAGATGCAGAAATGCGGGATGCCGTGAAGGAAGTTGCTGGTTCCATCCAGCGGATCGATGATCCAGCGCGGCTTGCTAGGATCGCCCTCGATCTCGCCGCGCTCCTCGACCAGGAAACCCCAGTCCGGCCGCGCATGGCGCAGCTCTTCGATCAGCGTGTCCTCGGCGCGCTTGTCGGCCATCGAAACGAAGTCCGCCGGCCCCTTGCGGCTGACCTGAAGCTGCGAGACTTCGTTGAAATCGCGACGCAGCCGCGGCCCCGCCTTGCGGCAGGCCTTTTCGATCACCGTGATAATGCCGGAGTGGGAAACCAATGCAATCGCTCCAGTAAACACCTCTCCCGCTTTCGCGGGAGAGGGAGGGGCCCGCCGAAGGCGGGAGGGTGAGGGTCTTCTTCTTTTGCCGGCGGCCGAAAAAGAAGAAGACCCTCACCCAACCCTCTCCCGCGAAAGCGGGAGAGGGCTAAGAAAATCAATCCGCGCGCTTCACATAGGTCTGCTCGTACACATCGACCACGATCCGCGTGCCCGCGCCGATATGCGGCGGGACCATGACGCGAACGCCGTTCTCGAGCATGGCCGGCTTGTACGAAGACGAGGCGGTCTGCCCCTTCACCACGGCGTCCGCCTCCACGATCAGCGCCTCGATCGTGTCTGGAAGCTGCACGGAGATCGGGCGCTCGTCGTAAAGCTCCATAACCACGTCCATCCCGTCCTGCAGGAACGCCGCGGCATCGCCGAGAATGCCCGCGTCGAGCGTTATCTGGTCATAGGTGTTCTTGTCCATGAAGGTCAGCGCATCGCCGTCGCGGAACAAAAACTGGAAATCGGTGGTGTCGAGGCGCACGCGCTCGACCGTCTCGGCCGAGCGGAAACGAACGTTGTTCTTGCGGCCGTCGATGAGATTCTTCATCTCGACTTGCATATAGGCACCGCCCTTGCCGGGCTGGGTGTGCTGAATCTTGACGGCCTTCCAGATGCCGCCTTCATATTCGATGATGTTGCCCGGACGGATGTCCACGCCACTGATCTTCATGGGATCGAGACCTGTTTGCCTGAGAAAGAGCGAGGGCGCGCTTTAGCGGCGCGGCGCGGTCCCCGCAAGCAAGGGATAGGGGTTCACATTGGTGCCCTGCCACCAGCGCTCGCCCGGAGCGACGACCTTGATCTCGAAATGGAGGTGCGGCGCGCCGCCGAACGCGCTGCCCGTATTGCCGACCGTGCCGATCGCATCGCCCTGGCGAACCTGTTGCTTCTCGCCCACCCCGTAACTGTCGAGGTGCGCATAATAATGGATTACCGTGGGGTCGGCGGTGCGAATGTAGATCGTGTGGCCGCCATTCGCGCTCTCGAACAATTTCTCGACCGTGCCGGACGCCGCCGCGAGCACGGGCGTTCCGAGCGGGGCCATGATGTCGATCGCGTTGTGGACGCGCGTGCCCCCGCCCCTGCTCTGCCCCCAGGTATCACTGAGCTGGCGTGCGCCCACGCCCGCGACGGGTATTATCAGCGGACCACCGGCGGACATCTGCACCTGGGTTGTGCCCAGCAACGGGTCGGAAACCATGGTCGGCATCGCGGCGACCTGCTCGCGCGTCGCCGGGCTGACCGTAATGCGCACCAGCGAAACGAATCCGGCGATCAGCAGCAGCCCGATCGCCGCGGCCCCCCACCCGATTCGCTTCAGCCAGATCAATCCGTCACTCCTGGAATACCGCAGGTGTCGCCGGCTTTATCATCAGAGATAGCCGCGCGGCATCCCAATTCGTCAACCGGATGCAGCCGTGACTCTGGGTTCGGCCGATCGTCTGGGGCTCGGGGGTGCCGTGAATGCCGTAATGCTCCTTGGATAGATCAAGCCATACGACGCCGACCGGACCGTTCGGGCCGGGCGGCAGCATTGCGGGATCGTCGCCCTTCTTGGCATCCCAGAACAGGTCCGGATTGTAATGGAATTTCGGATTATAGTCCGCGCCGTTGACCTTCCACGTGCCGATCGGGAGGGGATCATGCTCGCTGCCCGTGGTCACGCTGAACTGGGCGACGAGCTGCTCCCCATTATAGACCTTGAGCGCCTTTTCGGACTTATCGACCACGATCCGGTCGCCCGTGGGCTGATTGGCATCCACATTGAGATCGCTCAGCGTCTTGCGCCAATCCTCGCGCAGTTCGGAAGGATAATCGCGCGATGAAGGAAGGGCATTGGGGAAAACGAAGGTCGCGCCGGGCTTGATCTCGCCGCCGCCGGGATTCAGCTCGACCAGCACCTCGGGCGTCGTGTGAAACATCTCGGCCAGCTTTTCGATCGGCCGCGTATAAGCGAGGGACGGAAGCTTGGATTGGTCCTCGGGATCCTTCGGCATGGGATTCACATAGGGACCAGCGATCGTCGCGACGTCCAGGGTAAGCGTCCGCATCGGGCGGAGCGCACGATAGGGGTAGAGAGCGCTGAGCGTCGCGGGGTCAAGCTTGCCGCTGACGGTCATCCCACGCGAAGTCTGGAAGCCCTTGAGCGCGGCGGTGAGCGACTGGCCCTCGCGTCCATCGAGGATGCCGGGCGAAAAGCCGAGGTGATCGAGGATCACCTGGGCGTGAAGAATCGTATTGTCGATCGGCGGCCGCGACGAGGAGTTCGTCTGCCCCGACGCCACGGAACCGAGCGACGCTCCCGCGAGGCATAGCGCTATGAATAGTTGTTTCCGCACCGAATTGATCTCCTGTCGCACAATGGTTCGACAGCAGAACGATCTAGTTGGCCAGCAGGTCCGTGAATGCCCCGATTGCCGCGGTTTCGTCGCCCGCCCAGACGGCATTGCTCACCGCAAGGAAGTCCGCGCCGGCAGCAATCAGGGGCGCGGCATTCTGCGGCGTGATCCCGCCGATCGCGACGCTGGGGATTTCGAACATCGTGGACCACCAGCTGAGAATAGCGGGCACGGGTCGGTGATGGGTTTCCTTGGTATTGGTCGGATAGAATGCGCCGAACGCAACATAATCGGCCCCGTCCTCCCCCGCCTCCATCGCCAGGTGCCGGCTGGCATGACAAGTTACGCCGATCTGCGCGGTCGGGCCCAGAAGAGCGCGCGCTTCGCGCGGGTCACCATCGCCCTGACCCAGATGCACGCCGTCCGCGCCCAGCCGCTTGGCGAGGCCCATATCGTCATTGACGATAAAGGCGACGTCGGCATCAGCGCAGATGCGCAGCAGCGGCTCACCCAGCCGCGCGGCCTCATGCTGATCCATGCCCTTCACGCGGAGCTGAAACGCCGCGACAGGCCCCGCATCCAGAGCGCGCTTCAGCCGATCGGGGAAATCCCCGGTCACATCGAGCGGCGAAATCAGATAGAGCTGGCAGGGCGGCCGGCGGAGATCGCGCACGAACTGGGCCGCGAAGCCTTCCAGCGCGTTGTCGTCCAATAGTCCGCCCTGATCAGGTTCGCTCATGCCCTACTCCGCCATCCGCATCGGCTGCTCCGGCTGGAACTATCGCCATTGGCGTGGCCGCTTCTACCCGGAGAAGCTTGCGGTCAAGCGCTGGTTCGCTTTCTATGCCGAGCAGTTCGACACGGTGGAGATCAACAACAGCTTCTATTGCCTGCCCAAGAGCGAAACCTTCGATGCGTGGCGCGAACAGGCGCCGGCGGGCTTCCGCTATGCGGTGAAGGCGAATCGCTTCCTGACCCAGGCGAAGAAGCTCAAGGATTGCGAAGAACCGCTCGCGCGGATGATGCCGCCCTTTCGCCATTTGGGCGAGACGCTGGGGCCAATCCTCTACCAGCTTCCGCCGCGTTTCCGCCTAAACCTGGAGCGACTCGAAAGCTTCCTCCAGCTTGTGCCGAAGGACGTGACCAGTGTTTTCGAGTTTCGCGACAGGAGCTGGTATGTGCCCGAAGCACTGGAATTGCTCGAACGATATGGCGCCAGCTTCTGTGCGCACGACATGGCGGGGCTTGCCACCGAGCGCGTGGCGATCGGCCCTGTCGCCTATCTGCGTTTCCACGGGGGCCAGGGGAAATATTGGGGGCGATATCCCGAGCAGACGCTGCTCGGATGGGCGGATTGGATGGTGGACCAGGCCCGATCCGGGCGGGAGGTATGGGCCTATTTCAACAATGACATCGATGTCGCCGCGATCGATGACGCGCTCACATTGAAGGCAATCGTTCGGCAGGCGACGCGCTAGGCTGTATCGACATTCAGCCTTAAGTATCCTCTCCTCTTGATAGGGGAGAGGATAGCGAAGCTTGGCAGCTTGCTGCCTAGCGCAGCTGGAGAGGGGTAGGGCGGAGCAAAGCTCCGCGCGGTTGCTGCGCAACCGCACCCCTCACCCAGCTTCGACTAAGGCCGGCTGAAGATGCCGACCTAAGTCTGCGCAACCCTCTCCCCCTTTCAGGGGGCGAGGAAGGACAGGTTGAATCGATACAGCCTAGACCCGTCAGGCTTTCACGAAGCTTGCGCCGGGCTTCGGGCGAGTCTCCGCGCTCAGCTCGAAGCCAGCGATGAGCGGGCGGCCCAGACGGATCGCTTCCTTTACCGAGGGCAACGCCAGCGAAGCCGCATGGCTTTCCTTCTTGTCCCAGATCTCGGTGATCCAGATCGCATCCGGGTCGGTGGCGTCCTCGGCTATCAGGTAGGCCAGGCACCCCGGCATCGCACCCGTGCCCGAGCCGAGAATGGCAATCAGCGCGGCGCGCTTGCCGGGCACGGCCTTGATCTTGCCGATCATGCCGAACGGCGGGTCGATCTCTTCCATCGCAATTCCCTTTGCGAATGCCGGGCCGCCCAGCATGGCGAGCGCCAAGCCCGCCAGAACCGGGCGGCGTGCGGTCATGCCGGAACTGCGGACTTCTGTGTCGAGGCGGTATAGATTTCGTCGATCGCCTCGCCCAGCGAACTGTCGAACTCGGCGTCGCTCATCTGGTGGCGCAGATCGGAAAGCAGCGCACGGCTGAAGCTGGCGATCATGCCGCGGTTCTTCGCCAGCTCGACACATGCATCGGCGCGGCTGAATCCGCCGGAGAGCGCCACCACACGCAGGACGCGCGGGTGATCGACCAATGCATCGAACGTTCCGGCAACGGCGGGAATCGAGAGCTTCAGCATGAACTTCGGCCCATTCACATCATCGTCGAGTGCCGCCAGAAGTTCATCACGCAAAATAAGGTCCGCGGCAGCGCGCTCCGCGCTTTTGATATTGATCTCTGGCTCAAGCATGGGGACCAGCCCGTGCGCTGCCACCTGGTCGCCGACAACGAACTGCTGCGAGACGATCGCCGCGATACCGTCCTTGTTCGCGAGGTTGATGACCGAGCGCTCCTTGGTCCCGAACACGCCGAGCTGCTTGGCCCGCGCCAGAAGAGCGTCGAGGCCCGGCATCGGCTTCATCATCTGGACGCCGTCCGCCTCCTCCTCGAGGCCCTTGTCGATCTTGAGGAAAGGCACGACGCCCTTCTCGATCAGCGCCTGTGGAGTAGGCTTGCCGCCAACCTGCCCATCCATCGTCCGCTCGAACAGGATCGCGCCGATCACCTTGTCGCCGGTGAACGCGGGCGAGCCGATGATCCGGCTGCGCATGTCGTGGATCAACCCATACATGCCCGCCTCGTCGGCCCATGCTGCTGCCTCGATGCCGTAACCGGCCAGCGCCTTGGGCGTTGATCCGCCGCTCTGGTCCAGCGCAGCGATAAAGCCTTTGCCCCCGGCAATCTTCGCCGTCATTTCAGAAGTCTGCATGTCCGTTCCGGTCCCCTGATAGCTTTGTCGGTTTGATATCTTGGTCTTCAGCCGCGCGAAAGCGCAGCGACGCCGGGCAATTCCTTGCCCTCCATCCATTCGAGGAATGCTCCTCCCGCAGTCGAGACGAAGCTGAAATCCCCGGCCGCTCCGGCTTGGTTGAGCGCGGCAACCGTGTCCCCGCCCCCCGCGACCGAGACCAAAGATCCTTCGCGGGTGAGCGCGGCGGCGGTTTTGGCTAAGCTCACCGTGGCCGTGTCGAACGGCGGCGTCTCGAACGCGCCCATCGGCCCGTTCCAGACCAGCGTGCGGCAATTCTTGAGCACGTCGGCCAGCGCCTCGGTGGCCGCGGGGCCGACATCGAGGATCATTTCGTCGGCAGCTACTTCGTGGACATTGACGGTGCGAGTCGCCGGGTTCGGCTTGAATTCCTTGGCGACCACCACGTCGTAGGGCAGATGCACGGTGCAATTGGCTCGATCAGCCGCATCGAGGATTTCCTCGGCAGTGCTGGTCAGATCGTGCTCGCACAGGGATTTGCCGACATCGACACCCCGCGCGGCGAGGAAGGTGTTCGCCATGCCGCCGCCGATGATCAGGTGATCCACCCGCGCCACCAGATGCTTGAGCACATCGAGCTTGGACGATACCTTCGCACCGCCGACCACCGCGGCGACGGGATGCTCGGGATTGCCGAGGGCCTTGTCCAAGGCGTCAAGCTCGGCCTCCATTTGCCTGCCGGCGAACGAGGAAAGCCTGTGCGCAAGGCCCTCCGTGGAGGCGTGCGCGCGGTGTGCGGCCGAGAAGGCGTCGTTGACATAGAAATCGCCCAGCGCGGCAAGGCGATCGATGGTTTCGGGCGTGTTCTTTTCCTCACCCGGATCGAAGCGGGTATTTTCGAGGATGCCGATCTCGCCATCGAGCATCTTGTGAACGACATCGCACGCCTGCTGGTCATCGATGAAGCGCACCGGGCGGCCGATCACGGCCTCGAAGGGCTTGGTGACCAGCGCCAGGCTCATATCAGGGGTGCGCTGCCCCTTGGGCCGCCCGAAATGGGCGAGGATGACCACCCTGGCGCCCTTGTCCGCCAGCTCGGCGACGGTCTGCACCGCCGCGCGCAGCCGCGTATCGTCGGTTACGGCGCCATCGGCCATCGGCACGTTCAGGTCTTCGCGAACCAGCACGCGCTTGCCCGCTAGGTCGCCCATGTCGTCCAGGGTCTTGAAATTGCGCGCCATCTTGCTCTCCCAGCGCGTTAGAGGCGAGCCATCGCCGCGGCGGTATCGACCATGCGGTTCGAGAAGCCCCATTCATTGTCGTACCAGCTGACCACGCGCACCAATTTGCCGTCCATCACGGCGGTCTCGAGGCTGTCGATCGTGGACGAAGCGGGGGTATGGACGATGTCGATCGAGACGAGCGGCTCGTCCGAATAGACCAGCACGCCCTTCATCGCGCCCTCTGCCGCGGCCTTTAGGAGCGAATTGACTTCCTCCTTCGTCGTGTCGCGCGAAGGCGTGAATGTCAGGTCGATCAGGCTCCCGTCGGGAACCGGCACGCGGATCGCCGAACCATCGAGCTTGCCCTTAAGTTCGGGGAGCACTTCGCCCACGGCGCGGGCCGCGCCGGTGGTCGTCGGGATCATGTTCATCGCGGCGGCGCGAGCGCGGCGCAGGTCGGGGTGGATCTGATCGAGGATCTTCTGATCGTTGGTATAGGCGTGCACCGTAGTCATCAGCCCGCGCTCGATGCCGATCGCATCGTTCAGCACCTTAGCGACGGGGGCGAGGCAGTTGGTGGTGCAGGAAGCGTTCGAGACGATGGTGTGGCCCGCCTCCAGCTTGTCGTGATTCACGCCGTAAACGACCGTCAGATCGACGCCCTTGGCCGGGGCCGAGATCAACACCTTCTTCGCACCCGCGTCGATATGCTTCTGCGCGCTCTCGCGATCGGTGAAGAAGCCCGTGCATTCGAGCACCAGCTCAACGCCGTTGGCCTTGTGCGGCAAGTTGGCGGGGTCCTTTTCGGCGGTCACGGCGATCCTCTTGCCGTCGATCACCAGGTCATTGCCCTCGGCGGTGACGGTGCCGGGATATTTGCCATGGACGCTGTCGCGCGAAAACAGCCAGGCGTTCGATTTGGCGTCGGCGAGGTCGTTAATCGTCACCAATTCGAGGCCGCAATCCGGCTGCTCGAGAATGGCGCGCGCCACCAGCCGCCCGATGCGTCCGAAACCGTTGATCGCAACCTTGGTCATGTCAGTCTCCTTTATCCCCGCTCAGCCTGAGCTTGTCGAAGGCGGGCCCTGCGGCAGCGACCCTTCGACAGGCTCAGGGTGAGCGGACTAATTGGCGTTAAGCCGTTCCAAAATCTGCGGCACGATCGCCGCGGCCGTGAGGCCGAAATGCTTGAAGAGATCGCCCGCCGGGCCGGAAGCGCCGAAACGGTCCAGACCGAAACGCAGCCCGTGGATGCCGGTGTAGCGCTCCCAGCCCGTAGTAACCCCCGCCTCGATCGAGACGCGAAGGATGTCGGGCGGCAGGATATCGTCGCAATATTCCTGGCTCTGCGCGTCAAAGCGCGACCAGCATGGCATCGACACGACATCGCCACCGAATCCCTCGGCTTCCAGCGCCTCGCGCACGGCCACGGCCAGTTCGACTTCGGAGCCCGAGGCGATCAGCACGACCTTGCGCGGTGCTTTCGCCGCCATCAGGCGATATCCGCCCATGGCAGCACCGCCAGTGCTCAATTGCGCGAGATTCTGACGCGAAAGCGCGAGCAGCGAGGGCCCGTCGCGCCGCGCCACCGCGGCGCCCCAAGCCTCTGCGGTCTCGACGGCATCGCACGGCCGCCAGACTTCCAGGTTCGGGATCAGCCGCAGCGACATCACGTGCTCGACCGGCTGATGCGTCGGTCCATCCTCGCCCAGCCCGATCGAATCATGCGTCATCACATAGACGACGCGGGCGCGCTGGAGCGCCGAAAGCCGGATCGCGGGACGGGCATAGTCGCTGAACACCAGGAAGGTGCCGCCATAGGGTATCACGCCACCGTGAAGCGCCAGGCCGTTCATCGCCGCCGCCATGCCGAATTCGCGAATGCCATAGCGGATGTAGCGGCCGCCGTAATTGTCCGCGTTCAGGTCTTCGAGGCCCTTGGTGAGGGTGTTGTTCGAAGGCGTCAGGTCCGCGGAGCCCCCAACGGTTTCGGGGAGCGCGGCATTGATCGCGTCGAGCGCGAGCTGGCTCGCCGTGCGGGTGGCGATCTTCTTGGGGTCGGAGATCAGCCCCTGGATATGCGCATCGAGCGAGAAACTGGCGGGCAGGTCACCAGCCATCCGCCGCGATAATTCGGCTGCATTTGAGGAGTTTTTAACGCGCTGTTGCCACTGGCTATGAGGTCCAACGCCACGCTTGCCGGCCGTCAGCCAGGTCTCGCGGATATCGTCCGGCACCTCGAACGCCGGATGGCGCCAGCCCAGGGTCTCGCGCGCTGCGGCCACTTCGTCAGCACCCAACGGCGAGCCGTGGGTCTTGCTCGTGCCCTGAAAATTGGGTGCACCCTTGCCGATGATCGTCTTGCAGCGGACAAGCGTCGGGCGCTCATCGGTGATCGCTTCATCGAACGCGCGCGAGATATCGGCTTCGTCATGCCCGTCGCATTCGACGACGTGCCATCCAGTGGCCCGGAAGCGCGCCGGAATGTCCTCGCTCGAGGACAGCGAGATCGGCCCGTCGATCGTGATCTTGTTATCGTCCCATAAAACAATCAGTCGCCCGAGCTTCAAATGCCCGGCGATTCCGATCGCCTCGTGATTGACGCCTTCCATCAGGCAGCCGTCGCCCGCGACCACCCATGTGCGGTGATCGACCAGCGCGTCGCCGAATTCGGCGTTCAAATGCCGCTCGGCGATAGCCATGCCCACGGCCATCGCCAGCCCCTGCCCCAGCGGACCGGTGGTGCATTCGACGCCGGGCAGCTCGAAATTCTCGGGGTGACCGGCGCAGGGGCTGCCGACCTGGCGAAACGCCTTGATGTCCTCGATGGTAGGCCGGGCATAGCCCGTCAGGTGCAATGCCGCGTAAAGCAGCATCGAGCCGTGACCGGCGGACAGCACGAAGCGGTCACGGTCGGGCCATTTGGGGTCGGCCGCATCGAATTTCAGGTAGCGTTGGAAAAGAACGGTCGCGACATCGGCCATTCCCATCGGCATGCCCGGATGGCCGGAATTCGCTGCTTCCACGGCATCCATGGCGAGCGCACGGATCGCATTGGCGCAATCGGTGAAGGATGCGGTCAAGGAAGACTCCCGGGTGGCAATGCGCACGCCTTTGGGGCGGGCGCGCCCGCGCGTCAACCGGCTCGCCTTAAGCAGTTGCGAACAGGGGTTGAAGCCCATCCCCGGCATGCTTATCCGGTGGTTATGGCTGATGATCCCGCAGACCGCATCGAACAGGCGCTCGCGCGGATCGAAGCGGCAAGCGCCGCGAAATCCTATGCGCTCGAGCGGATGCAGCAGCGCCACGCAAGGCTGCGAACCCGCATCGAAGACACCGTCGCCTCGCTCGATACCCTGATCGCACGTGAATCCGAAGACGAGACCGATTGATGGCCGATGTCACGCTAAGCATAGCCGGACGCAGCTATTCGGTCGCCGCGCGGGACGGCGAGGAGACGCACCTGCGTCACCTGGAGAGTATCCTGCAAAAGCACGCCGCGACCGCGCTGCGCGCCTCGGGCGGCCTCAACGCGGAGCGGACACTGGTCTATCTGGCATTGATCCTCGCCGATATCCTGGACGAAGGCGAGCGCAACCCTTCAGGGGGAGTTTCCCCCGTCCTTCTCGATAGAATCGCCGATCGGCTGGAAGCAGTGGCCGCGGCTCTTGAGGAAGACGCCCGGAACGCCTAGATAAGGGGCGGCGGGCTCTGCCCGGTACGAGCTTTAGCGATTATCCCTGAGGCGATTCATCATCCAAGGGGGCTGTCCCTGTGCAGATCCTGGTCTGCGGCACATGGTCCCCACCTGACGTTTACGGCGTCAGAGGATATTCAAGCAAACGGCCATGGCGGACCCGCCACCTGATTCCATGAGCCCAGCTACCATTAGTCCAGACAAGCCCGCCCTGAGAGCCCAGCTCCGCGCCGCGCGCGACGGTTTCGCCGCGGCGGGCAGCGCGGCGATCATCGCGCCCAAGGCGTTTGTCGAGCGTCTGAAGCCGGGCATGACCGTCGCGACTTATCATCCGGTCGGCAGCGAAGCCGATCCGTCGCAACTTGCTGCGGCCGCCTCCGGGATCGGATGCCGGATCGCCCTGCCCTTCGTGACCGGCCGTTCCGCGCCGATCCGTTTTCTTATCTGGCAGCCCGGGGCCGCGCTCGTTCCCGGGCCGTTCAACCTGCGCCAGCCCGACGCCGCGAGCGAAGAGGCGGCGCCCGATGTGATTCTGACCCCGCTGCTCGGCTTCGATGCCCGTTTCAACCGGCTGGGCCAGGGCGCGGGGCATTACGATCGCGCCTTCGCCCGTTATGAAGCAGCCTGGCGCGTGGGCGTGGCCTGGTCGGTGCAGGAACTGCCCGCTATCCCGGCGGACATTTGGGATGTCCCGCTCCACGCCATTATTACCGAGAAAGGCATGTCTTGGCACAACGAGGCATAGAGCCGAGCTGGCGGAAACCCGCGGGGGCGTTGGCCATCATTGCGTGGATCCTGATGTGGATCATCCTGATCGCCACCTTCTCCCGCTATATCGGCGCGCTGCCGGTACTCGCACAGCTTCCGATCTACCTTGTCGCCGGCATCGTGTGGATACTCCCGCTCCGCCCCCTGGTGATATGGATGGAGACAGGGCGCTGGCGAGCGTGATAGCTTCCTCCCCGACGCGCCTACGTCACTCGATCCGGGAGGACATCATGAACGATCTCCACAGGCGCATCATCCAATCAGGCTGGGCGCAATTCACTGATGCGGCGCTGCTGATCGCGCGCCTGGTACTGGGCGGATTCCTGATCTGGGGTGTCTGGGACAATATCGCGAGCGGCGAGCGCATGGCCGAGTTCGCGGGGTTCCTGCGCGTCAGCGGATTCCCCATGCCCGAGTTCGCCGCGCCCCTCTCGGTATGGGCGCAATTCCTGTGCGGCCTGTCGTTCGTATCGGGCCTGGGCACACGTTGGGCGGGGCTGCTGTGCGCGGTTCATTTCGCAGTTGCGGTGGCGATGGTCGACGCCAAGCTCGGCATCCGCGGCGCCTTTCCGGCAACGTGCCTGATCCTGTTCGGGCTGCTGTTCGCCGCGATCGGCGCGGGACGCTACGCGCTGGATGCGAGGATCGGGAAATAAGAGCGGGCCGCTGGCGCCATCTGCCTGCAAATGCGGGGGATGGCGCGAGTGACGGGGCTCGAACCCGCGACCTCCGGCGTGACAGGCCGGCGCTCTAACCAACTGAGCTACACCCGCATGATCCGTGCGAGGAGGCGGGCACTAGCCGCGCCTCAAATTGCTGTCAACCGGATTGGTCGCGGCTCTGCCAGCGCTGCGTTCGCGCTTCATTCTGGTCGCCTACAAGGGTGCCGTGCTCGAACAGGAAGCCTGCGATATCGGGCTTGCCCGCCGCCTTGAGCACGGTCTGGACGATGATCAGCAGCGGCACGGCCAGCAGCGCCCCGACAGTGCCCCAGATCCATCCCCAGAAGCTTAGCGAGATCAGGATGAGGATCGGACTGATCGTCAAGCGATGGCCGACGATCAGCGGCGTCACTACGTTCGCTTCGATCAGGTGCGCGCCGATCATGATGCCCGCGGGGATCAACGCCCAGAAGAGATCAGGAAAGGTCATCAGCCCGCCCATCGCAAGCAGCAATGCCGCCAGCACCGGCCCGAAATAGGGGATGTAGTTGAGCAGCGCGACGATGCCGCCCCACATCAGCGGCGTCGGCATGCCGATCATCCACAAAGCGCCCGCCACGATGAGACCCAGGGTCAGATTGATCACCGTGATCGTGCCCAGATAGGCCGAGGTGTCGTCCACCACGTCCTGGATCACCCGCGCGGTCGCCATCGCGCCGCCGAAGCTGGAGCGTGACGTGATCGCGTTGCGCCGCAGCCGCGTCCAGCCCGAGAGGAAGAAGTAGATCACGAGGATCGCGAAGAACATCTCGATCAGCGCGGAAGGCGCGGAGGTGGCGAACAGATCCAGCAGCGAGCGCGGCGGCGTGGTGGCCATCACTTCGGGCTGCTGCCGCATCGGCTCGTTGGCGAAGTTCATCAGCGTCTTGTCCATGAACTGATCGAGGTTCGCATAGAAATCGAACAAGGGCTTCAGATTGGCCTGGATCTGGGGAATCTTGGCGGGCAGATCGCGCACCCATTGCCAGGCGGGGACGACAATCGAGGCGAGCGCCACGTTCGCGGCGACGAGGAAAAGCAGCACGCAAGTGAAGGCCGCCACCGGCGCGGGCACGCGATGCTGCTCCAGCCACTCAAGCAAGGGCACCAGCGCGATCGCAATGACGATCGCCATGGTCAGCGGGAGGAAAAAGGCCGAGCCTGCCTGGAGCGCGAAGGGCAGCGCCAGCAGCAGCCCGGCGCCGGCAAACAGCACCAGCGACGCCATCAGGCGGTCGCGCTTCTGCCCGTCTCCAAGATTCTCCTCCGCCTGGGTGTCGAGGATCGGTTCTGTGGGCGTCATGGCTGGAACGCCACCCTCCTGGGGCGGACCGCCATTGCCAATGGTTTCGGACTTGTCGCTCACAATGCCTCCCACACCCATTCGTTCTCTAGCGGCATTTGCAGCGCTTGTAATCCCGGCTAGCCTGTATCGATGGGCGAGATACTCCTGGTCATCGATGAAGGCACGACTTCCACTCGCGCGATGCTGTTCGCCCCCCATGGAAAATGCCTTGGGTCGCACGCGGCCGAGCTTACCCAGCATTATCCGGGGCCCGGCCTGGTCGAGCATGACGCCAACGAAATCTGGCGCCGAAGCCTGGAATGCGCTTCGGCGATGGTGTCGAAGGCGGGTGGTCCGGGCGCGATCGCGGCTATCGGCATCACCAACCAGCGCGAGACCATCGTGTTCTGGGACAAGACGACCGGCGAGCCGCTGGCCCCGGCGATCGTCTGGCAGGATCGCCGCAGCGCGCCCCTGTGCCGCAAGTTGCGTGAGGCGGGCGAGGAGCCCGGCGTGCAGGCCCGCACCGGGCTGCTGCTGGATCCCTATTTCTCGGGCACCAAGATCGCCTGGGCGATGGAACATTGGCCGCAGTTGAAGGGTGCGGGCGAGCGGCTGGCCATCGGCACGATAGAGAGCTGGCTGGTATGGAAGCTCACCGGGGGCTTGCACATCACCGACGCGACCAACGCTTCGCGCACGCTGCTGATGGGCCTCGGCTCGGGCGGCTGGAGCGACGGCCTGCTCGGCATGTTCAACGTGCCACGCGACGCCCTGCCCGAGATCGTCGATTGCGCGGGCAATTACGGCACCACCCCGGTGTTCGGCGGTTCGATCCCGATATGCGGCATGGCGGGCGACCAGCAGGCAGCCACCATCGGCCAGGCATGCTTCGCCAAAGGTGACACCAAAGCCACTTTCGGCACCGGCGCCTTCGTGCTGACCAATGCGGGCGCGACCCCGCCCTCTTCGAAGAACCGTTTGCTCGCCACCGTGCTCTGGCAGCTCGGCGGACGGCGGACCTATGCGATCGAGGGATCGGTGTTCGTTGCGGGCAGCCTGATCCAGTGGCTTCGCGATTCGGTCAATTTAATCGAGACCGCGCCCGAGACCGAGGCGATTGCCCGCTCGGTGCAAGACAATGGCGGCGTATTCCTGGTTCCCGCACTCAGCGGCCTGGGCGCGCCATGGTGGGAGCCGGAGGCCCGGGCCGCGATTTCCGGTCTCAGCTTTTCGAGCACCCGCGCGCATATCGTCCGCGCCGCGCTGGAGGCGATGGCCCATCAGAGTCACAATCTGAAGACCGCCTTCGCGGCCGACGGCGCCGATTGGGCGAGGCTGCGGATCGACGGCGGCATGGTGACCAACGACTGGATCGCACAGGATCTGGCGGACATGCTGGATTTGCCGGTCGACAGGCCCGATTTCGCGGAGACGACCGCCTTGGGCGCGGCGATGCTGGCGGGGGTTGGTTGCGGGATGTTCGCGTCTCTTGAGGATGCGGCTGCTATGCGCGGGCCGGGGCAGACGTTCGAGGCGAAGCTGGATGCCGGGGCACGGGAGGCACGACTGGCGGGATGGCAGGCGGCGGTGCGCTCCGTCCTCACCTGACGAACCTGTTGCAACACCCGCGATACAATGTATCATTTCCGAAAGTTAGGGAGAGGTCCATGCTCAAGCTCGCGCCCTTTACTGTATTGGCTTTGGCGGCAGCCGGGTGCTCGCCACCCCCGTCCGATCCTCGCGGCGTCGCCCGCGACGAAGTGCTGGTTCAGGTGGTCGCCACCGGCAAGGCCGAGTCCAAGCCCGATGAGGCCCGCTTCTCGGTCGGCGTCTCCACCTTCGGTGCGACCGCGGCGGAAGCGAGCAACGCGAACGCTCGCAAGATGGCCGCCATCATCGCCGCGCTCAAGACAGAGGGCGTCGTCGAAGCTGATATCCAGACCAGCCAGATATCGATCGCCAAGCAGGATTGGGGGCCGAACCGGGGCAAGTTCCAGGCGGGCAACACCGTCAATGTCCGCATGCGCGCGGTAGACAAGGCCGCACAGGCACTCGGTACCGCCACCGCCGCGGGCGCGAATACGATGTCCGGACCCGATTTCCGCACCGCCAATCCGGAGGCAGCCGGCCGAAGCGCCTATGCCGCCGCATTCATGGCCGCCCGCGCCCGCGCCGACGCTTATGCGGAAGCTGCCGGGCTCAAGGTCGCCCGCGTCCTCCGCATCCGCGACAATGCGCAGCCCGGTGTAGCCACGATGGACGCACGCTATGACATGGCCCCCGTTGCCGTCGAAGCTGCACCGGCCCCGCCCCTGATGGCAGGCACCAACGAGACCGGCGCGACTGTCAGCGTGGATTTCGCGCTCGGCCCGAAATAGCAGCGCCGATCAGGAAGTAGCTTCGGCCGCGAACAGCTGGCGCAGGTCCGTCTTCAGGATTTTGCCGTTCGCGTTGCGCGGCAATGTGTCCTTTACGAAGCGGATGTGCACCGGGACCTTGAACCCGGCCAGCCGCTCGCGGATCCAATCCTGGAGCTCGGCCTCGGTTGCGCTGGTCCCCGGCGCCAGATGCACCACCGCCGCCGGCACTTCGCCAAGCTGGCGATGCGGCACGCCCACGAGCGCCGCGTCGGTCACGGCAGGGTGGGCATACAGCACGTCCTCGACTTCGCTCGAATAGATGTTCTCGCCGCCGCGGATGATCATGTCCTTGGCGCGATCGACGATATAGAGGAACCCGTCCTCATCGATCCGCGCCAGATCGCCGGTGCGCACCCAGCCGTTGACGAAGGTCTGGGCAGTCGCTTCGGGCTTGTTCCAATAGCCCTTCACGATCATCGGCCCGCTGGCCCATAGCTCGCCGACCTCGCCGGTCGGAAGCTCGCGCTCGCCTTCGGGGTCCATGATCTTGAGGTCGGCCGCGGCCACGGGCGGCCCGGCGCTGGTCGGGCGATTCAGATAGTCCTCGGCGGAATGCTGGCTGACCGTCGCTGTCGTCTCGGTCATTCCCCAGCCGTTCCCGGGCAGCGCCCCGAATTCCTCGAAGATGCGCTTTACCAGTTCCGGCGCGGAGGGCGCGCCGCCATAGGAGATGCTCTCCAGGCTGGAGAGGTCGTATTTGTGACGCTCGGGATGCTCGATGAGCTGCCAGGCGATCGTCGGCACGCCGCCCGTCGCATGCACGCCCTCGCGCTGGATGAGTTCCATCGCAAGCTCAGGCTCCCATTTGCGCATGAAGACCAGCGTCGATCCGGTCGCCACGACCGTCATCAACGCCGCACTGCAGGCAGTGACGTGGAAGAGCGGGATGACCAGCAGCATCACCTTCGGCTCGGGCGTTGCCGGCGGCGTTTCCCCCCGGCGGAGCATCGCGCGTGCGGCGGTGTAGCCGCTGGACATTATGTTGGTGGAGAAATTGCGGTGGGTGCCCAGCGCGCCCTTGGGGCTACCCGTCGTCCCGCTGGTATAGAAGATCGTCGCATCGTCGTCGGGCGCGATCTCGACATCGGGAAAGCCGATATCTTCCAGCGACGCCCAGTCGCTGCGCGTGCCGATCAGCACTTCAAGCCGGCTCGCGCTGCCGTCGAGCTCGCCCTTAGCGCGGCTCACAACGACCCGCTCAAGCGCGGGAAGCTTGGTGTAGCAATCCTTCAGCCGCTCGTGCCGCTCACCGTCTACGAAAAGCAACTTCGCACCCGAATCGTTGAGCGCGTATTCGAGTTCGCCTCCGGTCCACCAGGCGTTGAGCGGAACCATGATGGCGCCGATGCTCGCGCCGGCGAAGAAGATCGCGGGCCATTCGGGCAGGTTGCGCATCGCCAGTGCAATGCGGTCGCCCTTCTTCACGCCCATGCCGATCAGCTTGTGCGCAATGTGCGAAGTGGCGCGGTAGTTCGCCTCATAGGTGATGCGCTCGTCTTCGTAGACCGTGAACTCGCGTGCCCCATAAGCGCGCACCATTTGCGCCAGAAGCCGTAGCGTCGGAGGAGCGTTCTTCCAGACGCGCGTGGGCACGCCCCGGATTTCCACCGTATCCATCTCGAACCTGGCGCCCGGCGCGGTCAGCAGCGCCTGGGCCTGTTCCAGTGACATTGCGGGCCAATTCGGGTCCAGCGGCACGATCGGATCGGGGGCCAAGCGCATAGTCTCCATATGTCATTCTGAATGTTGGGTTTGGCCGCAAGGCCACGCCGAAATCACGTTAGTGTTGATTCAAACAGCGCTCAAGGCAATAGGAGTTCGACCGCGGCCGCCGGAAGCGGCGACAGGGATTCGAACGAGAGGTATGGCATTTCCATGACGGGCTACGCCCCTGAAGCACTGGGTTTCGATGCATCGCGGCTGGCGCGGATCGAGCCTTATCTGCGGGAACGCTATCTCGATTCGGGGCTGCTGCCCAATTGCCAGCTGCTGATCGCTCGCGGTGGTGAAATCGTGCATTTCTCCCATCAGGGTCTTGCACGGGATGGCGGATCCCCTGTGGATGAAACCTCACTTTACCGCATCGCATCCATGACCAAGCCCATAACTTCGATCGCCTTCATGATGCTGGTGGAAGAGGCGAAGGTAGCGCTCGACACGCCGGTGCACCGCATCCTCCCCGAATTCAAAAATCAGCCTGTGTTTACCGGCGGTCAGCATGGCGCCTGGCAGACGCGCCCTGCCGCTCAGCCAATGCGAATGATTGATTTGCTGCGGCACACCAGCGGCCTTACCTACGGTTTTCAGGAGCGCACACCGATCGACGCGGCGTATCGCGACCTGAAGCTCGAGCGCTGGCATGGCGGCCTGACGCTCGACGAATTCGTCGCCGAATTGGGCAAGCTGCCACTCGAATTCTCTCCCGGCGACGAATGGAATTATTCGGTCTCGACGGATGTGCTCGGCGCAGTCGTGCAGCGCGTTTCGGGCCAGGCCCTCGACAGCTTCCTTCGCGAGCGGATTTTCGCGCCGCTGGGCATGAACGATACCTTCTTTCAGGTGCCGGACGACAAGCTCCACCGCCTCACCGATTGCTATGCGATCACGGCGGAAAAGGGCCGGGTGATGTATGATGCCGGCGCCGCGTCGGCCTGGGCGAAGCCGCCGGCCCAGCTTTCGGGCGGCGGCGGGCTGGTCTCCACTTCGCTCGATTATCATCGATTCTGCCAGATGTGCCTGAACGGTGGCGTGCTCGATGGGGCAAGGATCGTGAGCCGCAAGACACTCGACTTGATGACGCGCAACCACCTGCCGGGCGATTCCGATCTGGCGAGCATGTCGCAGTCCCTGTTCAGCGAAACGACGAACGCCGGCACCGGCTTCGGCCTGGGTTTCGCGGTGACCATGAACGTCGCCAAGACGCTGCTCCCGGGCAGCGAGGGCGAATATTATTGGGGCGGAATGTTCTCGACTGCCTTCTTCATCGATCCCGTAGAGCGGCTGCACATGATCTTCATGACGCAGGTCAGCCCCTCATCCGCCTTCACCATCCGCCGCGAGCTCAAGACGCTCATCTATTCGGCACTCGTATAATCTGGAGACTAGAATGTCCGTCATCACCACCAGCCGCCAGGGCGATGTCCTGATACTCACTTCGGATAACCCGCCGGTGAACGCCCTCGGCGCGGCCGTTCGCCAGGGTCTCCAGGCCGGGATCGAGGAAGCGAGGAGCGACGACAGCGTCAAGGCGGTCGTGATCGCATGTGCGGGCAAGACCTTCTTCGCGGGCGCCGACATCACCGAATTCGGCAAGCCCATGCAGGAGCCCTCGCTGCCCGTGCTGGTCGATGCGATCGAAGCGCTGGACAAGCCAGTGGTCGCCGCAATCCACGGCACCGCGCTGGGCGGCGGCTGCGAAGTAGCGCTTGCTTCGCATTACAGGATCGCAGTGCCTTCGGCGAAGTTTGGGCTGCCTGAGGTCAAGCTCGGTATCCTGCCCGGTGCCGGCGGCACGCAGCGCATGCCGCGCGTGGCCGGCGTTGCCTTCGCGCTCGAGCTGGCCGCCAAGGGTGATCCGGTCTCCGCCGCGCAGGCCAAGGAAGCCGGCCTGGTCGATCGCATCGCCGGGGAGGACAGCTTGCTCGCCGACGCGGTGGCCTTCGCCAACGAAGTCGTCGGCAAGCCGATTTCGCGCTCCAGCGAGCGTCCGGTCACCGTCGATCCCCTAGTCTTCGACGCCTTCCGCAAGACCAACGCGAAGCGCTTCCGCGGCTTCGAGGCGCCCGCAACGATCATCGACCTGATCGAGCAGACCGCGGGCACGCCTTATGCCGAGGGCGTCCAGAAAGAGCGCATGGGCTTCATGAAGCTCATCATGGGCGTCCAGTCCGCTGCGCAGCGCCACATCTTCTTCGCGGAGCGCAAGGCGGGCAAGATCGACGGCGTCGCCGAAGACATCAAGCTGCGCGACATCAGGAAGGTCGGCGTTATCGGCGCGGGCACGATGGGCGGCGGGATTTCGATGAACTTCCTCTCCGCAGGCATTCCTGTGACGATCGTCGAGATGCAGCAGGAAGCGCTCGATCGGGGCACCGGAGTGATGCGCAAGAATTACGAGGGCTCCGCCGCCAAAGGCCGGATCAAGCCCGAGCAGGTCGATCAGGCGATGGGATTGCTCACGCCCACGCTCAACTTCGACGATCTCGGCGATTGCGACCTGATTATCGAGGCGGTCTATGAGGAGATGTCGGTAAAGAAGGACATCTTCGGCAAGCTCGACAAGATCGCCAAGCCCGGCGCAATCCTCGCTTCGAACACCTCCTACCTCGACGTGAACGAAATCGCGGCGGCGACCAGCCGCCCGCAGGACGTTCTCGGCCTGCACTTCTTCTCTCCCGCCAATGTCATGAAGCTGTTGGAAGTCGTCCGCGGCGACAAGACCGCCGACGACGTGCTCGCCACCGCAATGGCGATCGCGAAGCAGATCAAGAAGGTCGCAGTGGTTGCGGGTGTCTGCCACGGCTTTATCGGCAATCGCATGCTGATGCCGCGCCAGGTCGAGGCGATGAAGCTGCTGATGGAAGGCGCGACCCCCGAGCAGATCGACAAGGTCCATGTCGAGTTCGGCATGCCGATGGGCCCGTTCCAGATGAGTGACCTGGCGGGCGTCGATATCGGCTGGCACCGCGATCCAACGCGCATCGAGAATATTCGCGATGCACTCGCGGCCGAGGGCCGCTGGGGCCAGAAAAAGAGCGCCGGCTTCTACGATTATGACGAGAAGCGGAATCCTTCGCCCAGCCCCCGCGTCGCCGAGATCATCAAGGATTTCCGCAAGAAAACGGGGGCGGTGCAGCATGAAGTGACCGACGAGGAAATCGTGGAGCGGACGCTTTACCCTATGGTCAACGAAGGCGCGCTGATCCTGGCCGAGGGCAAGGCGCAGCGGGCGAGCGATATCGATGTGGTATGGATCTACGGCTATGGCTGGCCGGTCTATCGGGGCGGGCCGATGTTCTGGGGCGACACAGAAGGGCTGAAGAAGATCGTCGCGGGGCTGGAAAAACATGGCTTCGAAGTCGCGCCCCTGCTCCGCGAGAAAGCGGAGAAGGGCGAGCGGTTCAATTGAGCAAGTACACCTCTCCCGCTTTCGCGGGAGAGAGAGGGGCCCGCCACGAAGCGGTGGGAGAGTGAGGGTCTTCTTCCAGACGCTTGCAAAAAAGAAGACCCTCACCCCGCCCCTCTCCCCCGAAAACGGGGAGAGGGAGAAGAAGGATAGAAATGACCGAGGAACTGGAAACCTTCCGCTCCGAAACCCGGGCCTGGCTTGAGGAAAACTGCCCGCCCTCGATGCGCACTCCCATGCGCAGCGAGAAGGACGCCACCTGGGGCGGGCGTAATCCCGAATATGCACATCCCGACCAGAAACTCTGGATGGACCGGATGGGCGCGCGGGGCTGGACTGTTCCCGATTGGCCCGTGGCCTATGGCGGGGGTGGACTCAGCCCGGCCGAGACCAAGATCCTTCGCGAGGAAATGGCGCGGCTCAAATGCCGCAACCCGCTCAACAGCTTCGGCATTTCGATGCTTGGGCCCGCGCTCCTCAAATATGGCACCGAGGAACAGAAGCTCGAACACTTGCCCAAGATCGCACGCGGCGAAATCCGGTGGTGCCAAGGCTATTCGGAGCCGAATGCGGGCTCGGATCTCGCGGGGCTGGCCACCTCCGCCGAGGACGCGGGCGATCACTATATCGTCAATGGCCAGAAGGTCTGGACCAGCTATGCCGACAAGGCGGACTGGATTTTCTGCCTGGTGCGCACCGACAAGAGCAGCAAGCAAGGCGGCATCAGCTTCGTGCTGTTCGACATGGCTAGCGAAGGCGTCAGCACCAGGCCGATCCTGCTCATCAGCGGCAACTCACCATTCTGCGAGACTTTCTTCGACAATGTGAAGGTGCCCAAGGCCAATCGTCTCCATGACGAGAATAAAGGTTGGGACGTCGCCAAATATCTGCTCGGCCATGAGCGCGAGATGATCTCGGGCATGGGCCTTGGCACAATCGGCGCGGACCCCCTTATCGAGGCCGCGCGGGCAGGCATCGACCCGATCCTGCGGGCGCAGATCGCGATGTTCGTGGTCCGCTCCAGGGCGTTCGCGGCGATGTCCGAGCGCTTCATCGATGAGCTCAAGGCCGGCAGGGCGCACCCCGCCCAGCCCTCGATGATGAAATATTACGGCACCGAGCTGAACAAGGCGCGCCACGAACTGCTCATGGCCGCGGGCGGCAGCGACGCGCTTGAATGGGAAAGCGAAGCTTCCGCCAGCGGCGCCGCGCCGCGCGCGTGGCTGCGTACCAAAGCCAATTCGATCGAGGGCGGGACGAGCGAGATCCAGCTCAACATCATCGCCAAGCGGATTTTGGATCTTCCTTCTTAACTCCCTCTCCCCTTCAGGGGAGAGGGTCGGGGAGAGGGGCAAGTACTGCACATTCTCACCAGCCCCCTCTCCCCAGCCCTCTCCCCGCAAGCGGAGAGAGGGAGCAAGAAAGACAGAACAATGCCGCTCTACCTCAACGATGAACAGCAAATGCTCCGCGAAACCGCGCGCGACTTCGTCGCCGAACACGCGCCCGTCAGCCATATGCGCGCGCTGCGCGATGCGGGGGACGCCACCGGCTTCAGCCGCGGCTTGTGGAAGCAATTCGCCGAAATGGGCCTGACCGGTATCCTCATTCCCGAGGCGGACCAGGGCCTGGGCCTCGGCCATGTCGAGGCGGGGGTTGTGCTGGAAGAGATCGGGCGCAACCTGTCCCCCTCCCCTTTCCTGTCTACAGCCGTCGCGGCCGTCGAAGCGCTCCAGGGCACGCCGCATGCCGCGCGCTGGTATCCAGGCATCCTGGCCGGGGAAACCGTCGCGGCCTTGGCCATCGATGAGCGCCGCAAGCATGACGGCCGCGTCGAAATGCGGGCGGAGCGGGCGGGCAACGGTTTTCGGCTGACCGGCGCCAAGCGCTTCGTAGCGCACGGGCATATCGCAGACCTGATCCTCGTTGCCGCAAGGACCGAGGGCGGGACCACGCTGTTTGCTATCCCCGGTGACGCCAAGAGCCTCACCGCCAGTCCCGAGCGACTTGCGGACGCGAGCCTGGCGGCGCACCTGCAGTTCGACGGAGTGGAAGTGGATGCCGACGCCGTGGTCGGCGAGGTCGATGCCGGAGACGCCCCCCTCGCCCGCTTGCTCGCGGCGGGCCGCACCGGCGCTTCGGCGGAACTGCTCGGTGTAGGCGGCGGGGCAATGGACATGACGGTGTCCTATCTCAAGGAACGGAAGCAATTCGGCCAGCTGATCGGCAGTTTCCAGGCGCTTCAGCACCGCGCGGCGCATCTCTACTCGGAGATGGAAGTGGCGCGCGCCGCGGTGCTCAAGGCGCAGCAGCTATTGGATTCCGCTCAGGACGCCGCGGAGGCCGTGTCGGTGGCCAAGGCCATGACCGGCCTTGCGGCGACGCTCGCCGTGCAGGAAGGCGTGCAGATGCATGGCGGCATCGGCATGACCGACGAATATGATATCGGCTTCTACATGAAGCGAGCGCGCGTCCTGGCCGAGATGTTCGGCGACAGCAATTTCCACGCCGACGCGCTGGCGCAAGCGGCGGGATATTGATGTCCGACCAGAAGAGCCCGGCTGATCTCGTCGCCCAGCTCACTACGCTGCTGGACATGGAGGAGATCGATACCGACCTCTATCGAGGCCCCCGCAATCCCGGGGGAATTGGCCGGGTATTCGGCGGGCAAGTGGTCGCGCAGGCGCTGCAGGCCGCGCAGCGCTCGATCGGTGACGACAAGATCGCCCACTCGCTCCATGCATATTTCATGCGGCCCGGCGATGAGGATCATCCGATCATCTACCGCGTGGTGCGCGATTTCGAGGGGCGCAGCTTTGCCAATCGGCGCGTCATCGCGATGCAGAAGGGTCAGCCGATCCTGAACATGACGGCGAGCTTCCAGCTTCCCTCGGAAGGGCTCCACCATCAGGAAAAGATGCCCGACGTGCCGATGCCCGAAACGCTGCGGTCCGAACGTGAGCTGCGTGACGAAGTGCAGGAGCAGGTGCCGGAGAAGTTCCGCCGCTTTTTCCTTCGCGCCAGGCCGATCGAAATCCGCCCGGTCGCCCCGCGCAATTGGTTTCGCCCAGAGCCCAGCGAGCCGGTGCAGCATAGCTGGTTCCGCGTCGTCGGTCCGCTACCCAACGATCCGGCGCTCCACCGCGCGATGCTCACTTATGCCTCCGACATGGCGCTGCTCGGCACTTGCATGTTGCCCCATGGGGTTTCGTGGATGACGGGCAAGGTGCAGACCGCAAGCCTCGATCACGCTTTGTGGCTGCACGAGCCCTTCCGCTTTGACGAATGGCTGCTTTATTCGACGGACAGCCCCTGGTCCGGCCATTCGCGCGGCTTCAATCGGGGGCGGATTTACGCGCGCGACGGGCGGCTCGTCGCCAGCGTGGCGCAGGAGGGTCTGATTAGGCTGAAGGGATAATTCCCTTCGCTTTGGGAGAAGGAATTAGAACGACGTCTTCCCGAATAATTGCCGCGTCACCGGGTGACTGGATGACAGCCCGCCATCCACCACCCACGCTTGCCCGTTGACGTAGCTGGCCTCGTCGGACGCGAGGAACAGCGCGACCCTCGCAATCTCTTCCGGTCGGCCCGCCCGGCGCAGCGGGTTGAGCTGGCCGAGCTTGTCCTGCTTGCCGTTATCGCGGGCGTAATCGAATGCACGCTGGGTCATGCCCGTTTCGATGAGCCCGGGGCAGATCGTATTGACGCGGACGCCTGAAGTGGAAAGCTGCTGCGCGGCCGTCTGGACCAGATTGATCACGCCCGCCTTGCTCGCCGAATAAGCCGGGCCGCCTGCACCCGAGCGGAGGCCCGCCACACTGGCGGTGCAGAGGATCGCACCCCTGCCGCGCTCCACGATCCGGGGCGCGGCATGCTTGATGGCCAGCGCAGGGCCGATCAGGTTGACCCGCAGCACTTCGGTCCACAATGCCACGGAGGAATCGAAGATGCCTTCGCCCCCGCCTGAAATGCCGGCATTGGCATAGAAGATATCAAGCCCGCCAAACTTGTCGCAGGCCATGGCGACAACGCGCTCGACATCGGCTTCGCTGCCGGCGTCCATGCGGACGGCGATGGCCCTGTCGAGGCCGGCGACCGTTTCCTCAACCGCATCGCTCACGTCAGCCGCGACCACGCGCGCGCCTTCAGCCGCGAACAACCGAGCCGTCGCGCGCCCGATGCCCGAGCCGGCGCCAGTCACGATCGCAACCTTGCCTTGAAGCCTCATGCCCCCGCCTCCCGCGCGAATCCCCACGCCGACGCCGCCAGCCCCGGCAATCGCTCAACGGTTGCCGCTGCCTGGGCGGAAGACGCATTTCCGTCGATCATCCGCTTCTTGATGCCCTGGACGATGCCGGTGAGGCGGAAGAGATTGTACGCGAAATGCCAGTTGAGATCGGGAACGCCGTCGCGGCCCGTCGCGGCGCAATAGCGCTCCACGACATGTTCGATCGTCGGGATTCCTGTGTCGCCGGTCATGCCCTTCACGCCCGAACGTCCCTCGGGCTCGGTCACCCAACTCATCAGGTAATAGGAGAAGTCCGCGAGCGGATCGCCGAGCGTGGAGAGTTCCCAATCGAGGACCGCGGCGATGCGCGGTCCGATGGGCGCGAAGATCATGTTGTCGATGCGGAAGTCGCCATGGACGATCGCGGTGCGGGTCTGTTCGGGCACGGTGCGCGGCAGCCACGCGATCAGCTTCTCCACCTCGGGCATGTCGTCGGTCTGGCTGGCGCGGTATTGCTTCGACCAGCGCGCGACCTGGCGCTCGAAATAATTGCCCGGCTTGCCGTATTCGCCGAGGCCGACAGCGGCATAATCGACCGAATGCAGCGCGGCGAGCGCATCGGTGATTGCATCGTAATGCGCTGTCCGCTCGGCAGGCGTCATGCCGGGCAGCGATCCGTCCCAAAGCGTCCGCCCCTCGACCATTTCCATGATGTAGAAGGGCGAACTGATGACTTCGATATTCTGGCAGAGTCCATAAGGCCGCGCGACCGGGAAGCCGGTGGGGTGCAACGCCGCGATCAACTGGTGCTCGCGCTCCACTGCGTGCGCCGAGGGGAGGATCGGCCCGAACGGCTTCCGGCGCAGCACATAAGCGCCGCTGACGGCCTGGATGCGGTACGTAGGGTTGCTCTGCCCGCCGGCAAACTTCTCGATCGTGAACGGTCCAGCAAACCCGGTGACGTTTCGCGTCAGCCACTCGCCGAGCCCGATTTCGTCAAGGTCGCTCATGTGAACTCGATCACAGAACGCACGCTGTGCCCATCGCGCAATTTCTCAAGCGCGTCGTTCACATCCACAAGCTTGATCCTCTCCGCCACCATCGTGTCGAGATCGAGCAATCCTTCGAGATACATCTGGACCAGCCGCGGCATGTCGATAGGAAAGCGCGTGCTTCCCAACAGAGAGCCCTGAATCTTCTTGCCGGTAAGAAAGGTCGGCCCCGGAAGGCTGACATTGCCCCCCGGCGCGATCATCCCCAGGATCGTCGCGGTGCCGCCACGGCGCAGGATGTTCCAGGCAAGTTCGGCGGTGTTCGGCCGGCCGACCGCTTCGATCGCATAATGCACTCCGCCACCCGTGAGCTTGAGCACATCCTTGACGATCGTCTCGCTGCTCGGGTCCATGACATGCGTCGCGCCGAGCTTGAGCGCCAGTTCGCGCTTTTCGGGCATCGGATCGATCGCCAGGATCGTCCCCGCCCCCGCGATCTTCGCCGCATTGATCGCCGCCAGCCCGATCCCGCCCGCACCAATCACCGCCACGCTCTCGCCGGGGCGCACACGGCTGTCGTTAAACACCGCGCCCGCGCCGGTGATCACCGCGCAGCCCAGCAGCGCCGCCCGGTCCAGCGGCATTTCCTTGCTGATCGTGACGCATGCGTTTTCGTGGACGAGCATCATCTCCGCGAACGCCGAGAGATTGAGGAACGGCGCGAGCGGTGTGCCGTTGGCAAGGCTCAGCCGTGGCTCGGCGTCGGCGGGCCGCCGCGTCGAGGGATCGATGCAAAGCGAGGGACGCCCGGTGATGCACATCTCGCACGAGCCACAGAAAACGGTGAAGAAAGTGATCACATGATCGCCGACCTTTAGGTGGGCGACATCGCTGCCCACTGCTTCGATTACGCCCGCTGCTTCGTGCCCCGGCACGGTCGGCACGGGGTGCGGGAACGCGCCGTCGACGAAATGGAGGTCGGAACGGCAAACCCCGCACGCTACGGTGCGGATCAGCACCTCGCGCGAGCCGGGCTTCGAGACCTGCACGTCCTCGATCTGGAGGGGCGATTTGGCTTCGTGAAGGACCGCGGCTTTCACGGCCTATCGACCTTCCACTCGCCCCATTTCCCGAACTCGTTGCGCGCGATCGCGCGGTTGTGAACTTCGTCCGGTCCGTCGGCGAAACGCAAGGTGCGCACCGCCGCCCAATCATGCGCCAGGTGGAAATCGCCCGATACGCCGCCGCCGCCGTGCGCCTGAATCGCATCATCCAGGATCTGCAGCGCCATTGTCGGCGCCTGGACCTTGATCATCGCGATCTCGAGCTGAGCGGCCTTGTTGCCCGCCTTGTCCATCATGTCCGCCGCCTTGAGGCAAAGCAGCCGCGTCATCTCGATATCGATGCGCGCGCGGGCGATGCGCTGTTCCCAGATCGAATGGTCGGCGATCCGCTTGCCAAAGGCGACGCGGCTGAGCAGGCGCTTGGCCATTGCCTCGATCGCTTCTTCCGCCACGCCGATGGTGCGCATGCAATGGTGGATGCGGCCCGGCCCCAGCCGCCCTTGGGCGATCTCGAATCCGCGCCCCTCGCCGAGCAGGATGTTTTCGGCGGGGACGCGCACATCCTCAAGCAGCACCTCGCCGTGTCCATGCGGTGCGTGATCATACCCATAAACCGAAAGCATTCGCTCGATCTTCACGCCGGGCGTATCCAGCGGCACGAGGACTTGGCTCTGCTGCGCGTGCCTGGCAGCATCGGGATTGGTCTTGCCCATCACGATCGCGACCTTGCAGCGCGGATCGCCCACGCCCGAGGACCACCATTTGCGCCCGTTGATCACATAATGATCCCCGTCTCGGACCATCGCCGTCTGGATGTTGGTCGCATCCGAGGAAGCGACGGCAGGTTCGGTCATCAGGAAGGCCGAACGAATCTCGCCTTCCATCAGCGGCTTCAGCCATCGGTCCTTCTGCGCTCGGGTGCCATAGCGGTGGAACACTTCCATATTGCCGGTGTCAGGCGCGGAGCAATTGAACACTTCGCTCGCCCAGCCGATTCGGCCCATCTCTTCGGCACACAGGGCATATTCGAGATTGGTTAGCTGCGCGCCCTGAAACTCGAAGCTGTCGTCCACATGGGCTTGGCCCGAATGTGGGGGCATGAAGAAATTCCACAGCCCCTGCGCCTTGGCCTCGGCCTTGACCTCTTCAAGCACGCGATTGACCTTCCAGCGCTCGCCGGAATGCGCCTCGGCATGGTAATCGGCGTCGCGAGGCCGGATGCGGCTGTCGATGAACGCCTTCACGCGATCGCGGAAATAGGTCTCGCGCTCGGTCAGCGTGAAGTCCATCGCACTCTCTCCGTCCCATTGTCGACATTGGCTTAGAGCGTACCCGATTTTCGGTAAAGGGCACCGGCCCTAGAATCTGGACGCAAGGCGCTTTCAAAAAAGCGCTTTGGCCCGCGGCCAAATTGGGTAAGCTGCGCCGGATGAACGCGCCCGAAAAAGTCGCCGGAACCAAGCGCTTCCAGGCGAAGCGCGATGCGATCCTGGCCGCCGCCGCCGACGCGATCAACGAGCAGAGCGCGAAGGGAATGACCTTCGCCGATGTTGCGCGGCGCGTTGGGCTCAATACCACCAGCGTGACTTATTATTTCAAGCGCAAGGAAGACCTGGCGGCCGCCGCTTTCGAGCAGACGCTTGATCGGCTGGCCGCGATGCTTGACGAGGCCGGGGCGGAAGCGGACCCGCAGGCGCGCGTTGCTCGCTATCTCACCATCAACATGGAAAGGCTCGCGCGCATTCGCCGCGGCGATGAGCGCGACTTCGCGATCCTTTCCGATCTGCGCGCGATGGAAGGGCCAGTGAAGCGCGCACTGCTCGAGCGCTGGCGCGGGATATTCCGCAAGACGCGCAGCCTGTGGGGGCCGGCCGCCAACCGCGCGCAGACCGACCTGCATGGGGCGCGGGCACATGTGTTGCTCGAAAACACCTTCTGGCTGCCCGCCTGGCTGGCGCGCTACGAAGTGGACGAATATCCCCGCGTCGAAGCCCGGCTGATGGAGGTGTTCCGCAGCGGCATCGCAGCGCCCGGCCAGGCCTGGGCTCCCGAGATGCTCGACCTGGAGCATGACGAGCCCGAGCCGGGCCGCGACGCCTTCCTGCTGGCGGCCACTCGCCTGATCAACGAACTCGGCTATCGCGGCGCTTCGGTGCAGAAGATCGCGAGCGAACTGAATGTCACCAAGGGCAGCTTCTATCACCATCTCGACGCCAAGGACGAGCTGGTCATCGCCTGCTACAAGCGCAGCTTCGACATCATCGCCGATGCGCAGCGGCTGGCGGAAAGCCATGCGGGCAGCCATTGGCAGCGGCTCGAAAGCACGATGGCGACCTTGCTCGACGTGCAATTCTCGGAGCGCGGCCCCTTGCTGCGCACCACCGCGCTCTCGGGCCTCCCCCCGCGCGTGCGCTCCACGATGATCGATCGCTCGAACCGCATCGCACGGCGCTTCGCCGGCATGCTGTCGGACGGTATCGCCGAAGGTTCGATCCGGCCGATCGATCCGCTGGTCGCCTCGCAAGCCTTGATGGCGCTCCAGAACGCCGCGTTCGACATGCGGAAATGGGCGAGCGCGATGCCCCGCGGCCAGGCGATCGCCTTTTACGCCTCCACGCTCGCATTCGGATTGTTCGACGACAAAGTGCTCGAGGGCTGAAGCTGAGCCTGGCGCTTGAGCAGCACGCCGGCGCGCCAGAAATGGAAGATCGCCCAAGGCGTCACGGCCGCGAAGATCAGCATCGACCAGCGCAGGGACTCCGTACCCAGCGACGGCTTGAGCAGGTCGCTGATCACGCCCACCAGCGTCGGCCCCAGCCCCAACCCGATCAGGTTGATCACCAGCAACGTGATCGCCGCCCACAAGGCCCGCAGCCGCACCGGCGCGAGTCCCTGGATCAGCGCGAAAGTTGGGCCGAGATAGCTGTTGGCGAGCAGGACATAGGCGAAATAGCTGGCCAGCGCCGCGGCAGGGCTGCCGAGCAGGAAGAACCCCAGCGTAAAGGGCAATGCCAGCGTCTTTAGCACGGCTACCATCGTCGCCTGTGCATAGAGCCCGTGCGATCGCGCCAGCCTGTCCGCCAGTTTACCGCCGAACACTGCCGAGAGCGCACCGGCGGCGCCCGCGGGCAGGGCTACGTACAGCGATATCTCGCGCACGGTGAACCCGAGCGAGCGCACCATGAAGCTCGGTCCCCAAGCCGTCAGGCCATAGCCGATCATCGAAGTGAGCGTCACGGCCATCACCAGATGGAGCGCCGGCGCGGTCGCCAGAATCGAGGCGAAGCCCTGGCGGAGCGATGGCACCGCCTCGTCCGGATCGTGAGGGCGCGGATCGGCCAGGCCCCGGCGCGGCTCGACTACGAAGAGCCAGACGACAACTGCGAGCGCGACGCCCGGCAGGCCGATCACATACATCGCCGCGCGCCAGCCATAAGCACTGGCGACGAGTCCCCCGATAAAAGTGCCAAGCGCCGCGCCCAGCACCACTCCCAGCGAATAGACTCCCATCGCCCCCGCCCGCCGGTCCGGCGGATAGAGGTCGGCGATGATCGAATGGCTGGGGGGAGAGGAACCTGCCTCGCCGATGCCGACGCCAATTCGCGCGATCAGCAATTGGGTGAAATTCTGCGCGAGACCGCCAGCGGCCGTCATCACGCTCCAGATCGCGAGGCTGATCGCGACGATATTCCTGCGGTTCGCGCGGTCGGCCAGCCTGGCGACCGGGATGCCCAGAGTCGCATAGAAAATCGCGAAGGCGAGCCCGGAGAGCAACCCTAATTGGGTGTCGCTGAGATGCAGGTCCTTCTTGATCAGTTCCTGCAGGATCGCGAGGATCTGCCGATCCATATAGCTGAAGAAATAGGTGAGCGTCAGCAATGCGAGCGTCAGCGTCCGCCGCTTCATCGCCCGGGCATCGGCTGCGTTCGCCGCTGAATTGAAATCGACCATCGGGATGAAGAGGGGAGCGGCCTGGCCGCCCTCCCCCATCCAATCAGAAGCGCCCGCGCAACGTTATGCCATAGGTCCGCGGTTCTGCGAGGAATTGCGAAAAGATCTGGCGACCGCCGGGATATTGCGGATCGACGAAGGGCGATGCGTTCAGCCCTGCCGCGAAGGGCGGAACGCCGGTGCCGCCTTCCTGGAAGGGCGAGTTGAACGCGACCTGGGCATAATCCTTGTCGAACAGGTTCTGGCCCCAGACTTCGATGCCCCAGCGCTCGTCCGGGCCACGGATGCCGATGCGGCCGTTGACCACTACGAACGAGTCCTGCTCCTTCTGCGGGAAGAGATCCGAACCGGTATTATAATCGTCGGACAGGCGGCTATCGACATAGAAGAGCCCGGACAGGCCCGATCCCCCTAGCGAAGGCGTCCAGGCATAGGATGCCGTCGCCACGAACTCGGGCGCGTTCGACAGATTGTCTCCCGGAAGCTTGCGCAGCGACGGGCTGAGCGGCGCGCCGCTGGCGTTCCCCACCAGGTTGTCCCGATAGCGCGTATCGGCATAGGTCAGGCCCAGATTGAAGCGCATGTCGGCGCGCGGGCTGAGCGATGCTTCCAGCTCCACGCCCTGCGAACGCACGCCGTAAGTCACGTCGCCCGCCGCGCACGCGCCTGTCGCCGCCGCCGGGTTCAGGCTGAATGCCGAACCCGCCACGATGTTAGGATTGACGAAATTCGCCCCGCCCACGCGAACGCTCTGATCGCGATCGGCGCCGCCCAGATCCGTGGAGCAGCCATTGACGTTCTGGACGATGAAGACCGTGCCGTCGAACGTGTTCAGCTGGAAGTTCTTGAACTCTTGGCGGAAGCCCGTGACCGTGATGCTGACTGGGCCTCGCTGGAACTTCGCGCCGACTTCGTAGGAATTCACGATCTCGGGGTCGAACTGGAGATTGCCGACGAGCGCCTGCGCTCCGCCAAGGCTGGCGAAGGTAGCAGTCGGGGCCTTGAGCGCCGAGCGATCGAGATTGAAGCCGCCTGCCTTGTAGCCGCGCGAATAGCTCGCATAAAGCAGCAGGTCTTCCGTCGGCTTCCACGAAGCGACCGCTGTACCCGTGAACTCGTCCTCGCTGCGGCTGTCGGCGATCGAGACGCCGTTGATCTCGGCGGTGGAGTTGCCCACGCAAGAGAGGCCCAGGATCGAGTTGCTGACCCCGAAGAGGCCCGCGTTGAATGCAGGGCTCGCCGGATTGATGAAGCCGCCGATCAACGCCTGGTTGGCGGTGCACCCGGTATTGTTGTTTCCGAACGCCGCATTCATGCGCTTGCGCTCAGAAGTGTAGCGCAGGCCCAGCGTCAGATCGACCGTTTGGGTAAGGTGGAAAATGTTGTGCGTGAACACAGCATAGTTGCGGCTGTTCTGGCGATAGCGATCCAGGGTGGTGCCGCGATCGTTGATTGCGTCGAGATTGTCGATCGCGCCGTAGATCAGCGGAGAGGCAGCGCCGAATGCCGCCGGGCGCGCGGCGAGGCAGCCCGGCGACGTCGGCGAATAGAGCGCCGCCAATCCGCCGCCGCTGATCAGCCGGCACGCCGCGTATCTGCCATATTGGGTGCCGAAGCGCAGGTTATCGGTTACGTTGAGCGTCTCATCGGCGAAGAACCCGCCGACAAGCCAGTCGAGCGTGTCGCCGAACGCCGCGCCCTGAAGCCGGAGTTCCTGGCTGAACGTGTCGAAGCTGCGGCTGCCATTGCCGTCGGCCGCCCGGTAGAGGATGTCGACGGTGCTGTAATCGACGTCGCCGCCCTGATTGCTGTCATATTTGCGATAGGCGGTGATCGAAGTGAGCGTTGCGCCGCCAAAATCATAATCGGCCTGGAGCGACACGCCGCGGTCTTCGGTCTCGCCTTCATAAAAGCGGCCCCGCGTGACCGACAGCGAGCGGCTGTACGTGGTATTGAACGCCGCGACGTTCTGGCCGAGATCGCGCAGCACATTGATGATGTTGTTGCCGTTCGCGGGCGGCAAGGATCCGGTGGTAATGGGCGTGGCGACGTTGTTCAGATCGCCGATGAACTGGTTCGCGCCGCGATCGATATAGACCGCGCCGCAGCACGCTTCGTTGCGCTTGGTGTAATCGGCGATCAGGCGGACGCTCAATTCGCTGGTGGGCTCGAACAGTAGCTGGCCGCGGAGGAAATAGCGGTCACGGTTGTTCACATCGGTGTTGTTCGCGGGATCCCGATAGAAGCCGTCGCGCTTCACATAGACGCCGTCCAGCCGCGCTGCGATCGACTTGCTGAGCGGCCCGGTGATGCCCCCGGAAACGCGGTACATGTCATAATTGCCATAGCTCGCCTCGGCATTCGCGCCGAAGGTGAAGGAAGGCGACTTGCTGATGATGTGGATCAGGCCGGCGGACGCATTGCGGCCGAACAGCGTGCCCTGCGGTCCGCGCAGAACCTCGACGCGTTCGATCTCACCCAATTCGCTTAGCCCGATGCCCGAACGCGAGCGATAGACGCCGTCGATGAACACCGCGACCGAGCTTTCAAGGCCCGGATTGTCTCCGACAGTGCCGATGCCGCGGATACGCGCCGAGCCATTGGCTTCGCTGCCGGTGGAGGAGACGAGCAGCGACGGGGCAAGCTGATTGAGCTGGCGGATATCGTTCGCGCCCGAATTGCTCATCGTCTCCGCATTGACGGCGGAGACCGCCAGGGGGACATCCGCCAGCGCCTGTGCGCGGCCCTGCGCCGTGACGACGATGGTGCTTGAATCTGTCTGATCCTCGGCCGCATCGGCCTCGGTCGTGGTCTGGGCATCCTGCGCATAAGCGGGCGCCGCGATCCCCAGGATCAGCGCAGGCACCGCGCAAGCCGTTAAAAGGCGCAACCGCATCATCATTCCTCTCCCACATTGGCCGGAACTTTCCAGTTCCATACCGCAAACTCGAATACAGCTATTTCCCTGGCGTCCGTCAAGCATAACAAGCGTTGCAAAAGGCGACTGGAGCGGCAGTGTTGCGCAAATGCCATAACCCTGGCCAAGCAGCACGCACCGAGCGATCCGCTAATGTATTTCACTCGCTCAATAGCCGTTAAGCCGGGCGAAGCGATCGCGATGCCACGCTGCATTGCCCCACATCTGCTCCAGCACCCGCGCACGCTTGAGGTAAAAGCCCGCGTCATGCTCATCGGTCATCCCGATGCCGCCGTGAAGCTGGACCATTTCGCGGCTGACCAGGTGCAGCGTCTCGTTCGCCACCGCCTTGGCCAGGCTCGCCTCCTGGCTGATATTCGCGCGCCCGGAATCAGCGGCTTCCAGCGCGCCTTCCACGGCCGAGCGCATCAGTTCGAGCTCGGTGAACATCCGCGCCATGCGATGCTGTAGCGCCTGGAAGCTCGCCAGCGCCTGGCCGAACTGGACCCGCGTCTTCAGGTAGTCATTCGTCTGGGCGAAAGCGCTTTCCGCCATGCCCAGCATCTCCGCCGAAACGGCTATCGCGGCGCGATCGGTTACTTGAGTGAGGAGGTCCTCTCCGCCCTCAAGCCTGGTAGCGGGGGCATTTTTGAAACATATCTGCGCGTGGCTGCGGGAGTCGGTCATCTTGCGCGGCGCGCGCGTGACTCCTTCGTCGCCCGCGACGAGATACAGGCCGTCCGCGGCGGCTACGACGAAGAGCTGGGCGCTGTCGCCTTCGGCCACGAACTGCTTGGCGCCATTGAGCCTGCCGCCCTCGACCGCCGCCTCGATGCTCTCCGGAGCGAAGCGGGGGCCTTCGTCCACTGCTAGCGCCGCGACGATTTCGCCCGCGGCGATGCGGGGCAGCCATTCGGCCTTCTGCGCATCCGATCCGCCAAGCAGGATCGCGCCCGTCGCAGCCGCGGTCGCGGCAAGGGGCGTCGCCGCGAGATTGCGGCCGAGCTGCTCGATCACGAGCCCGAGCGAAAGATAGCCCATGCCCACGCCACCATGTTCCTCAGGCACCAGGATGCCCGCCCAGCCCATTTCGGCCTGCATGGCCCAGGCCTCGGGGTCGTAGAAGCTCGCGGGAGCGCCGTTGCGCATCTTGCGAAAGGCAGTGACGGGCGATTCATTGTCCGCCCATTCGCGCGCCATATCGCGCAGCATTGTCTGTTCTTCGGTCAACGCGGCCATTCTATTATTCCCTCTCCCCTTCAAGGGGAGAGGGCTAGGGAGAGGGGCATGTGCACCGCGCTCTCGATAGCCCCCTCTCCCCGGCCCTTTCCCCGCGAGCGGAGAGAGGGAGATTTCACTGATGATCCAGCATCCCCAGGATGCGCTTGGTGATCACATTGTTCTGGATTTCGGTGGACCCGCCATAGATCGACACCGCCTTGCCGAAGAGCCAGTGGCGCACGTCCTTGAGCGCATCCTCGTCGAACCCTTCGCCTTCCCAGCCGAGCCCGGCCATTCCGCGGATCTCGATAAGCAGCTCGGATCGCTCCTGCATGATCCGAGCGCCGACATTCTTCATGATCGACGTGGCTGCGGATGGCCCCTGGTTCGACTTCGCCTCAAGCGAGGCGCGGCGGAGGGTCAGCATGAAGGCCCGCAGGTCCATCTCGTGCCGCACGATCCGGGTGCGCAGGTCGGCATCGGCAATCCGGCCCCGCTCGTCCGCGCCGGCATATTTCTTGGCGATCTGCGAGAGCGGCACGCCGGAAAACATCCGCCCCGCCGCCGATCCGCCGCCGGACAGGCTGTTGCGCTCATGCTGGAGCAGGCGCTTGCCGATCGTCCAGCCCTCGCCCTCGCGGCCTACACGGTTGGACTTGGGCACCTTCACATCGGTGAAGAAGGTCTCGCAAAAGGGCGACGACCCGGAGATGAGCCCGATCGGCTTCACCTCAACGCCGGGCGTGTCCATGTCGCAGAGCAGGAAGGTGATGCCTTCGTGCTTCTTCGACTTGTCGGTGCGGACGAGCATGAAGCATTTGTCCGCCCACTGCCCGCCGCTGGTCCAGGTCTTCTGGCCGTTGACGATATAGTGGTCACCCGCATCCTGCGCGAAGCATTGCAGACTGGCGAGATCCGACCCGGCTCCCGGCTCCGAATAGCCCTGGCACCAGCGGACTTCGCCGCGCGCGATCGCCGGGATATGCGCCTGCTTCTGCTCCTCGCTGCCATATTCCAGCAGCGTCGGGCCGAACATCATCACGCCCATGCCCCCGATCGGGTTCCATGCGCCGGCGCGCGTCATCTCCTCCTGGAGCACCCGGGCCTCGGCCCGGCTCAGCCCGCCCCCGCCATATTCCTTCGGCCAGGTGGGCACGCCCCAGCCCGTGGCGCCCATCGCTTCGCGCCAGGCGCGTTGCTCGGCATCCTCCTCAGTCGGCCCTTCCACTGCGGACATCGCATTGTCCTTGCCCTTCAGGCTTGGCGGGAAGTTCTCCGCCAGCCAATCGCGGACTTGCGCGCGAAACGCGTCCAGCGCATTCACCTGCTCGTCGATTTCGGGTGCGGTAGCCAAGTCTTCTCTCCCGGCGGTCTGTTCTGCGTTACTTTCGAAGGTGCGGTATGGCGTGGCCGGCGTCAAGCCATGGGAGTTGAGGATCATGACTTTCCATCATCGCGCGGTGCCGATCGTGCTTGCCGCCGTGCTGATCGATTCGATCGGCTTCGGCATCGTGCTTCCGGTCCTTCCCCGCCTGATCGTCGAGCTGGCAAATGTGAGCCTGGAGGATGCGACGCGGATCGGCGGCTGGATGATGGTCGCCTATGCCGTCACCCATTTCTTCGCCGGGCCGATCCTCGGCAGCCTCGGCGATGCGATCGGGCGGCGCCCGGTGCTGCTGTTCGGCATGATCGCCTTCTCGATCGATTATGCCCTGATGGCGGCGGCCCCGACGATCGGCTGGCTCTTCGCAGGCCGGATCGTCGCAGGCATCGCCGGCGCCACCTATGGCCCCGCAAACGCAGTGCTCGCCGACGTGACGCCACCGGAAAAGCGCGGCGCCACCTTCGGCCTGATGGGCGCTGCCTTCGGCATCGGCTTCATCCTGGGGCCGGCAATGGGTGGGCTGCTGGCGGGCTTCGGCACCCGCGCGCCCTTCATCGCCGCCGCGGTGCTCGCCGGGATCAACGCGCTGTGGATCCTCTTCATGCTCCCCGAGACCATGACGGAGGACAAGCGCCGCCGCTTCGATTGGCGTCAGGCGAACGTCGTCGGCGCCTTCCGCCCGCTGATGCAGGCAGGCAATGCCAAGTGGCTGCTCGCCGCCGCCTTTCTCTGGCAGGTGGCGCACATGGTCTATCCCACGACCTGGGCCTTTTTCGGCGGGCTCGCATTGGGCTGGGACGAGCGGATGATCGGATGGTCGCTCGCCGCATCCGGCCTGTGCATGGCGCTGGTCCAGACGCTCGTCACGGGGCGGGCCATCGCCCGCTTTGGAGAGGAGCGGACCGTGGTGATCGGCATGCTCGCGGGCGCGCTCGTCTTCACCGGCTATATCTTCGCCCGCGATCTATGGGCGGTCTATGCGTTGATCGCGATCAGCGCATTCCAGGCGCTCGCTTATCCCTCCATCAACGCGCTCCTGTCGCGGATGACCGATCCATCGCACCAGGGCGCGCTCCAAGGGGGCTTGGCCAGCCTGAACAGCGTAGCGGTGATCGTGGCGCCGCTGATGCTCAGCCAGGCGCTTGCGTTCGGGGCGGAGCGCGGCTTCTACGGAGGCAATTTCGTCGTGGCGTCCGGGCTTGCCTTTGCCGCGGTGCTCATCATCCTGCTGCGCGTCGTGCCGAAGGTGCAGGTGATCCAAAAGCCGGTTGCGTAATGAAACGGGCTTCCTATCTCCGCCCTCGAAGGAGGTTTCCGATGATCGAGCTTTATTACTGGCCGACCCCGAACGGCCACAAGGCCACCCTCTTCCTTGAGGAAGCGGCCCTCGACTACGAGATCAAGCCGGTCAACATCGGCACGGGCGACCAGTTCAATCCCGATTTCCTCAAGTTCAGCCCCAACAACCGCATGCCCGCGATCATCGATCGTGCCCCTGCGGACGGCGGCGAGCCGATCAGCGTGTTCGAGAGCGGCGCGATCCTGATCTACCTGGCGAACAAGGCCGGCAAGTTCTTCGGGGCCGATCAGCGCGAGAAGATCGAAGTGCTGCAATGGTTGATGTGGCAGATGGGCGGGCTTGGGCCGATGGCCGGGCAGAACGGGCATTTCAACATCTATGCGCCGGAGAAAGTGCCCTATGCAATCGATCGCTACACCAACGAGACCAACCGGCTCTACGGCGTTCTGGATCGGCGGCTCGCCGGCCGCGAGTTCGTCGCCGGCGGCAGCTATTCGATTGCGGACATGGCGATCTATCCGTGGATCGTGCCGCATGAGGCGCACAAGCAGAAGCTGGACGACTTCCCCGACGTGAAGCGCTGGTTCGAAGCCATCGCGGCGCGGCCCGCCACGATCCGCGCCTATGAGAGAGGCAACGAAGTGCGCTCCCATGCCGCCCCGATGACCGACGAGCAGCGCAAGGTCCTGTTCGGCCAGACCGCGGCCAATACCGCCAAGGCTTGATCGGATCAGTCGCTTTTCGAATTTCGCGTATGGAAATCGCCGCCGCGAGGGGTATCTGGGGAAATGACGCCGATCGCCGACATCCTCGCCGCACGTATGCCGATGCGCGATGGCTTCGCTTGCGATATTCCGCCTGACTGGATGCAGGGCCGTACAGCCTATGGCGGGCTGTCGGCGGCGCTGGCGCTGCAGGCGGCGCTCGATCTGGAGGCCGATCTGCCGCCGCTGCGCTCCGCCCAGATCGCCTTTATCGGGCCGCTTGCCGGCCAAGTGACGGTCAAGGCCACAAAGCTTCGCCGCGGGCGCAATGCCGCTTTCCTTCAGGCGGATGTCGTCAGCGAGGCAGGGCTGGGCCTGCGCGCGACCTTTGTCTTCATGGCGGCGCTTCCCTCGACACTTGCCCACGACACCGCACCGCGCGCCGCTCTGCCCGCACCTGGGCCCGATGCGGAAGTCCTTGTCGGTCCGGAAACCTCGTTCATCGGCAATTTCGAATTCGTCGATTGCAAGGAAGGCCTCGGGCCTGCGGAATGGCGACGCTGGGCGAGGCTGCGCGCGCGAGCGCGGCTCGACCCGTTCGTGGAGTTGCTGGCGATCGGCGATGGGCTGCCCCCCGCCGCGCTCAAGCTGTTCGCCGACAAGCGAGTGCCGCTCAGTTCGCTCAACTGGCAGATAAACTTCCTTATGCCCGTGCCCGTTACGGACAGCGGCTGGTGGCTTCTGGCAGCACATGCCGACGTGGCGCGTGACGGCTATTCGAGCCAGCGGATGCAGATCTGGAACGCGACCGGCGAGCCGATCGCGGACGCCATGCAGGGCGTCGCCATTTTTGGCTGAGAAGACATTAGTAGCGTTCGTTTTGAGTTTTGCGACAAATTGCGACAATTTCCTGAACGCTTGACAAATATGTGAGACAGGCGACCTTCAGAAATGCCCTTCGCGGGGGATAGGCGCCGCTTTCGGGAGTTCGCTCGATGAACAAGATGCTGATCTCCGCGCTGCTCGGCGCGACCCTGCTGGCCGGGGGCACCGTCGCGGCGCAAAATCAAACCCAGCCGCAGGATGCCAGGCCGCGCATGATGCGCGATGGGATGATGCCGGCTGACACCAACCAGGACGGAATAGTAACCCGCGACGAAACCGCCGCCGCAGTAGCTGCGCGCTTCGCCGCCGTGGACGCCAACAAGGACGGCAAGATCACCATGGACGAGCGCAGGGCGATGCGCGGGCCGATGGGACGTGGCATGGGCCGGCGCATGCGCGGCGGCCCGGACGGTATGCAAGGCGGCGGTCCCGGAATGAAGCACGGCCCCGACGCCAATGGCGATGGTGCGGTGACGCTCGACGAACAGCGTGCGGTCGCGCTTCGCCGTTTCGATTTCATCGATCGCAATGGAGACCGCAGGATCGACCAGGCCGAGCGCCAGCTCGTCCGCGAGATGTTTCGTGAAATGGCCGGCGGCCGTGGCCGTGGCCGCGGCCATCGCGGGTCCCATGGACGTCATTACGGTGGGGATATGCCGCACCCGCCACAGCCTCCCGTCCCACCTGCCAACGGCAGCTAGGGCCGGACCAGGGTGCCGGGCGGATCTCCTCCTCCTCCCGCCCGGCACTTCCCTGATTCCGGGGCCTGATCCTCTGATTTGTACGGCGCTTATATGTCCGAACTGCCCCACCTCCTGCTCGTCGATGACGAGCGATCGATCCGCGAGCCGCTTGCGCAATATCTGACCAAGCAGGGCTTTCGCGTGACCCAGGCGGGCGATGCCGAGGGCGCGCGGGCGCGCATGTCAGCCTATGCGATCGATCTGGTGGTGCTCGATATCATGATGCCGGGGGAGGATGGCCTCAGTCTTTGCCGCCACATCCGCGAGACCAGCGAGACGCCGGTTATCCTCCTCACGGCGCGCAGCGAAGAGACGGACCGGATCGTCGGCCTTGAAATGGGCGCGGACGATTATGTCGTGAAGCCCTTTTCCCCGCGCGAACTGGCCGCGCGCATCAAGGTGATCCTGCGCCGCGTTTCGGCGGGAGGAACGCGCCAGAACGCGCCCGAGAGCGGCAGCTTCGCCTTTGCCGGCTGGGTGCTGAAGACGGGCGAGCGCGCATTGGTCGATCGCGACGGCGTCTCCGTTCCACTTTCCACCGGCGAGTATAACCTGCTCCACGCGCTGGTGACTCGGCCGCGGGCCGTGCTCACCCGCGATCAATTGCTCGATCTGACCCAGGGACGCGAAGCCGCCGCCTTCGATCGGGCGATCGACAATCAGGTCAGCCGCCTGCGCAAGAAGATCGAAACCGACCCCAAGGCCCCGTCGCTGATCAAGACCGTGTGGGGCGGCGGATATACCCTCGCCGCCGAAGTGACTCGCTTGTGAGCGAGACACGGATTTGAGGCGCATACTGCCCAAGAGCCTGACGGGGCAGATCGCGCTGCTTGTCGGCGTTGCGCTGTTCGTCGCCCAGGCGATCAATTTCGGGCTGCTGCTCAACGAGCGTCGCGGAGTGCGCTTCGCCCAGGTCGTTGCTCCTGCCGTCACTCGGCTCGCGGACGCGGCGGAGCGATTGAACAACCCCGCCCTGCCGACTGCCGAGCCCCGGCGCGAACGTGGCTCTCGGCGCGCGGGCCAGCGTGTCGAAGCGGTTGCCGCCAATCCGATCGAAGCCGGCCTGTCGCGTCGCACCGACATCGAGAACGACATACGCCAGGGATTGATCGAAGCCGGCGTTGAGCCAGGCGAAGTGATCGCGGTCATCCGGCCGATCGACGACGAACTGCTGCAAAAGCGCAAGGTCAGCCCGGAACGCGCGGATCGTCTCCGCCGCCTGGGCGCCGAGCTCAGCATAGCCATTCATCTCCCGGGAAAGAGCTGGCTGCTGCTCCGCAGCGGGTGGTCGCGCGGCGAACGCGTGCTGATCTGGCAGCTGCTTGCGCAGACTTCGATTCTCTACATCGTCGTGCTGTTTCCAGTGCTGTGGGCGGGCCGCCGCATCGCGCGGCCCTTGCGCGAACTGGCGGAAGCGACGCAGCGATTTCGCCCGGGTGACAATGCGGATCCCGTCGCCGAGCGAGGGCCTGGCGACGTGCGCGCCGTGATCGCGGCCTATAATGCGCTCAGCCTGCGCGTGAACGCGATGCTCGACGAGAAGGACCGCATGCTCGGCGCGATCGGGCACGACCTGCGCACCCCGCTGATGGCGCTGCGCGTCCGGATCGAATCGGTCGAGGATGAGGAAGATCGCGCGCGCATGGCGGATACGATCGAGGAAATGAGCGGCACGCTCGACGATATCCTGTCGCTGGCGCGGCTGGGCCGCCCCAGCGAGCCTTTGACCGAAGTGGACGTATCGGCTTTGGTCGATGCGGTCGTCGAGGATTTCCGCGATCTCGACAAGGAAGTCGAGTTCGAGGAAGCGCCGCGGCTGACGATGCACCTGCGCCCGTCGCTGATGCGCCGCGCGGTGCGCAACCTGATCGAAAATGCGGTAAAATATGGCGGCGGAGCCCAAGTCTATCTCAGGAGCGAGGGCAAATCCGTGACGATCCAGGTCTGCGACCGCGGCCCGGGCATTCCCCAGGGCTCGCTGGGCAAGGTTTTCGACCCGTTCACGCGCCTGGAGCAATCCCGCAATCGCGACACCGGCGGTGTGGGCCTGGGCCTGGCGCTCGCGCGCGCGATCGTCCGCGACGCGGGCGGCGAGATCACGCTGGCGAACCGCGAAGGCGGCGGCCTGGCGGCCACGATCACCTTGCCGCGGGGATAGCCGACAGCAGCGCCGGACCTCCCGTCGATTCAACTTTAACTTGAATTTTTCTTTATCGAGAGTATATCCCTCTTTGGCTTCGCTGTCCCGTCAGACGGAATTAGACCGTGAGACGAGGAGGCAGTTTCGACTGCTGGCGGCTGCGGCAAAGAGGCAGCGAAGCCATTTCCTTCATATACCGGCAACCCCTCCTTGCGAGCCGCTTCCATTTCGGTTGCCGCCCACCCAAAACCTGCATCTTTGCCGTAAACGGAAAGCACGACGTTATGGCCGATATTGGCATCAGGGCTGATCGCAACAACGATAGGATTGTTGTCACGGTCTTTCACGATCAAGAGGGTTACGACCGATCCGTCTCGACGTGCCGAAGGAAATATCGCTAAAGGATTGGCCAGCAGGCTAGGCAGGTTGTGCCAGACATCCAGAGGAACCTCTGGATGGATTCTTCTGCAAGTGGCGACCTTTGCCGCCTTCATCATCAGACCGCCGGAGGACAGCCCGTAGCGACTGAGCAATTCTGGTGTTGGGCCGACGGTAACGATCGGCCGATGAAGGGACTCACCGCGGACGATCCTGTCCACGATGAGCGCCCATCCTGAAAGTAGGTCGTTGTCGCGCAATTACCCGACGATTTCTTCCGGCTTGAAGAAATAGGCGATCTCGATCGCGGCATTCTCGTCCGAATCCGAACCGTGCACCGAATTTGCCTCGATCGATTCGGCCAGTTCCTTGCGGATCGTGCCTGGCTCGGCATTGGCCGGGTTGGTGGCGCCCATGATGTCGCGGTTGCGCTGCATCGCATTCTCGCCCTCGAGCACCTGCACGACGACCGGGCCCGAGATCATGAATTCGACGAGCTCGCCGAAGAACGGACGTTCCTTGTGCACCGCATAAAAGCCTTCGGCCTGCTCGCGCGTCATCTGGATGCGCTTCGAAGCGACGACGCGCAGGCCGCCTTCTTCCAGCATCTTGGTGACCGCGCCGGTCAGGTTGCGGCGAGTGGCATCGGGCTTGATGATCGAAAAGGTCCGGGTCGCGGCCATGGCCGTGCGGCTCCTGTATTTTGAGTTGTGGAAAAGTCGCGGCGCTTTAGGCTCGCCCCGTTCAGGATGCAAGCCGGGGACCATGACTTGACCGAACCGACCGACGAACCCGCACCCGCGCCGCGCCGACGGCTCACCGAGCGCCAGTCCAAATTCATCCGCGAGGTCGGCAGCGTCGTCCTCGGCGTCCTCATCGCGCTGGGTATCGGTGAGATCGCCGACTGGGGCCGCTGGCAATGGCGTGTCGCGGTCGGGACCGAGGCGATGCGCGCCGAGCTAGCTGGAAACCGCTTCAACTTCGCAGAGCGCCGGGTCTATCAACCCTGCGTCATTAAAAGGCTGGCCGAAATCGGCGGCATATTGGCCGAGGCCAGGCGCACCCATCTCCTGCCGCATATCGGCGGCATTGGGGATCCGGGCAGGCGGCCGACCGATTCCAGCGCGCTCGATACGGCGACCGGCGAGGGCGTCCTGCTCCACATGCCCCGCGAAAAGGCGCGCGAATATACGGCAAACTATCGCATGGGCGACTATTACGACCAGGAAACCCAGGCCGAGCTTGCCCCATGGGCCACCCTCGCGCTGTTGGAGGGCGCGCCGGGACCCGTCGATAGCGATCTGCTGGCGACCCTGCTGGACGCCTGGGCGCAAGCAAAGACCCGCGGAAGATGGCTCGGGCTCATAGCCGAACAGACCGACGAGGCACTCAAAGCGGACGGGATAGCGATCGAAGGCTTCCCATCCGGTGCAACCTATGAATCGTTCGACGGCAGGACCAGGAAGCGCCAGCCCCTGTGCCAGCCGCTGATCGTGGACCGCAAGCCCTACAAATCCGCAGCATCATGACTGCCGAGACTCCCCCAACCCGGCCGCGCTTCTGGCGCACCGAACGCGCGCAGAAATTCGTCCGCGAAGTGGGCAGCGTGGTGCTCGGTGTGCTGATCGCTCTCGGCCTGGGCGCGATCGCCAACGAGATCGGCTGGCGGGTCGAAGTCGCCAACGCGCGCAATGCCATGGCCGCCGAACTGGGCGAGACCATCGGCCAGGCTCAGGAGCGGGTCAAGCTCGCGTCGTGCGTCGAGCGCCGGCTTGACGAGCTTGCGGTCATCATCGACGCGGCCGCCGAAGCGGGTCGGCTCCCACCGCTCGGCAGGATCGGCAACCCGCCGCACCGCACCTGGACGCGCGGCGTGTGGGACAGCGTCGTCAGCGCCCAGACCGCAACGCACTTCGATCGGGACTCGCTCGACAATCTCTCGGGCACGTATGAATTCGTGACCCAGCTCAACGCGGCGAACATGCGAGAACTGGACATCTGGACCAAACTTTACGGGATCGTCGGACCCGGCAGGCGACTATCCGACGTCGAGGCGGTTTCGCTACGCGACGCGGTCAGCCAGGCGCGCTTCACGAACCGCCTGATGGGTATGGCCGGGCTGCGTATGCACCAGATCGCCGATGCCTACGACATATCCTACGAGCCGGCGACGGTGCGCGAGCATAGCGGCGGCCCGGCGGGCGAATATGGGATCTGCAAGCCCATCGCAAAGGAGGTTCCCTCCGCTTATGGCGAGGCACCGTTGAAAGGTGTGATCGAGAGCGTCAAGAAGGACCCGATCAAGCGCGAACCATGATCGCTAAGCCGCCTTCTCCCAGCGCCCATTTTCGTCCTGCTTCCAATAGCGCCGCTCAACGCCGTCGCGATCGGCCAGCGCCTTCCAAGCCGCCCGCGCCTCGGCAATCGCGTCCTCGTCGAAGAAATGAAACGCGCGGTCGAACGCCAGCGCTTCGTCGCGCCAGACACCATCGGCAAGCGCGATATTGCGCGCGCCGTTCGCGGCCTCGCACGTATCGGCGATCAGCACCGGCTGGCGCGCATCGTCCGGGCCGGGGGCAAGACCGTGCGGCAGGAAGCTTTCGGGCCGATACGACCACAGCAGCTGGTCGAGCTTGCCGCGCGCCTCGGCATCGCCGGCAACCACCAGCAGCCTCCGACCGCTTTCCAGCACCTTTTCGGCGATTTGCGGCAGCACGCGCTCGAGCGGGGTGTGGGTAAGGTGGTAGAAATCGACTTGCATGGCTCTTGTTAGCCGGGAGAAGCGTTGCGGCCAATGCGCACGGCGTTGCGATGGCGGAACCGCTGGGATAGGGCGGGCAAGCCGCGTGCGTGGGAGTTCGATCAAAGGTGGGAATACAAGTGACGCGCAAGGCTTTGCTGCTCTCGGCCGCGCTGGGATTGCTCCCAGCCGCCCAGGCGCGCGCGCAGGAGACCGCGGCCCCACCCGAATCGCCGGCGCAGAAGCCCGAGCTCGGCCAGCCCGACCTGCAGGACCGCCCCGTCGAAGTGCCCCCGCCCTCCACTGCGGCGGGATCGGACAATGGCAACGAAATCCAGTTCAACGCCGATCAGATCGATTACGATTTCGAAGCCGAGATCGTCACCGCGAGCGGCGATGTCCGCCTCTTTCGCCGCAGCGACCGGCTCCGCGCCGATCGCGTGGTGTGGAACCGCAAGACGGGCCAGGTGACTGCGGTCGGCAATATCGTCATCGTCAATCCGGAAGGCGATGCGGCCTATGGCGACAGCATTGAACTGACCGATTCGCTCAAGGACGGCGTCGTCGAGAACATGCTCGTCGTGCTCGATGCGGGCGGTAGGATCGCCGCCCGGCGCGGCACGCGCGAAGGCGGGATCATCACGGTCGAGAACGCGGCCTACACCCCCTGCACGGTTACCGATTCGGCGAATTGCCCCAAAGAGCCTTCGTGGAAGATCACTGCCGACCGAGTCGTGTATAGCCCGAACAAGCGGCGCATACGCTACACCGGCGCGCGGGTCTCCGTGTTTGGCATAGCGAGCATTCCCCTGCCCGCATTCTCGCACCCGGTGGGTGGCCAGAGCGACGACGGCTTCCTGATGCCCGATCTGCGATACAGCCGGACCAACGGATTCCAGTTCGCGCTGCCTTATTATTTCAGCCTGGCGCCCAATCGCGACCTGACCGTCACTCCGCGCGTCTTCACCGGCGTGCTCCCGATGCTCCAGGCCGAGTATCGAGAACTGAACAGGCTCGGCGCCTTCAAGGTGAGCGCCTACGGCACCTATAGCCGCCGCTCGGACGACCTCACCGTGCCGCTGACGCCGGCCACATCGAAGACCGACTTTCGCGGCTATCTGGACGGAGTCGGCCGCTTCCAGCTCAGCCCCAACTGGGCGGCGAGCGCTTCGATCCGACTGGCCTCCGACCGGACTTTCCTGCGCCGCTACGATATCTCGCGCGACGATCGGCTGCGCAACAATATCCGGCTGGAGCGGATCGATCCCGACAGCTATTTCTCGATCAATGCCTGGGCAGTGCAGACGCTGCGCGTTGGCGAACGCCAGGGTCTCCAGCCCCTCGCGCTGCCCGAAGTGGATTACCGGCGGCGGATGGACGATGGGCTGATCGGCGGGCGTTTCGAGTTCCAGCTCAATAGCCTGGCGATCGGCAGGGCGGACGGCCAGGATTCGCAGCGCGCTTTCGCCAGCGCCCGCTGGGACCTGCGCCGGCTCACGGCCTGGGGCCAGGAACTGACGCTCACGGCCTATGCGCGCGGCGATGCGTATAACGCCAGCGACACGCTGACCACCGCCGTCGCCAGCTATCGCGGTGAGGAAGGCTTCCGGTTCCGCGGGATCGGCGCGGTCGCGCTCGACATGAAATGGCCGCTGATCGGCGAATTGTTTGGGGGCACGCAGCGGATCACGCCGCGGCTTCAGGTGGTCGCCGCGCCGCCGCTGGAAAACCTCGCAGTCCCGAACGAAGATGCCCGCGCGGTCGATCTCGAGGATTCGAACCTCTTCGCGCTCAACCGCTTTCCCGGCTACGATCGCTTCGAGGATTCGACGCGCTTCACCTGGGGAGTGGATTACGCACTCTATCTTCCGGGCTTTTCGCTCGATGCCAATATCGGCCAGAGCTATCGGCTGTCGTCCAGCCCCTCGATCTTCCCCGACGGCACGGGGCTCACCGATCGCGTTTCGGATATCGTCGGGCGCACCGTGGTGCGCTTTCGCGATTTCGTGAGCGTCACGCACCGTTACCGGATCGACAAGGACGGCTTCGCCTTTCGCCGAAACGAAGTCGATGCCGCGCTCGGCTCGCGCGAAACCTATCTTCAGCTCGGCTATCTACGGCTCAATCGCAACATCGGCCCCGCGCTTGAGGATCTGCAGGATCGGGAGGAAGCGCGGATCGGCGGGCGCGTAAAGGTCGCGCGCTTCTGGTCGGTCTCCGGCTCGATCCTGATCGACCTGACGGACCGGAACGAAGACGTGACATCGCAGGCGGATGGCTTCGAGCCGGTCCGCCACAGGCTGGGTGTAACATATGAGGACGATTGCCTCCGCCTCGGCCTCACCTGGAAGCGGGACTATGAGACGACGGGCGATGCCCGGCGGGGCAACAGCTATATCCTGAGTCTGGCGTTCAAGAACTTGGGCCGCTAAGAACTCCGTCAGCCTTGGTTCAGGCACAATTCGTCAGTAAGCGCGGCGATCTCCGTTTTGGATGAGGGTACGGATTCAAGTGAAAATCGGTGTTGCAAAGGCGATCCGCTTGGGCCGCAAGACTGTCTTGATGCTAGCGGCCGTTGGGTTCGCATCGGTCGCCATGGCACAGACGGTGCCTGATCCGGACCTCGGCAAGATCGCGGCCGGGCTCGATCTTCCGGCCAATCTGATGATCTTCGGCAAGGCCGACCCCAACATCCGCAAGGCAACCGCGATCGTCAATGATGCGGTGATCACGGGCACCGATGTCGAGCAGCGCGTGAACCTGATCATCGCCATCAACAAGTTCAAGCTGAAGCCCCAGGAACGCGACGAGCTTCGCCTCACCGTGCTGCGCCAGATCATCGACGAGACGCTGCAGATCCAGGAGGCCAAGGCCAACGACATCACGATCGACAAGAAGGAAATCGACACCACGTATGCGCGCGTGGCCAAGCAATATGGCCACACGCCGGATGCGTTCCGCGGCTGGCTGCGCCAGGTGGGATCGGCCGAGCGATCGATCCGCCGTCAGATCGAAGGCGAAATGGCCTGGAGGCGCTTGCTGAACCGGCGAGTCGATATCAACGTGAGCGATGCCGAGGTGAAGGAAATCCTGGCCGGCCTGGAAGCCCAAAAGGGTTCGGACGAATATCACGTCTACGAAATCTATCAGAACGCCACACCCGACCAGGCGCAGGAAAAAGCAGCAGGCCTGGCCCGGATCATCCAGCAGATGCGCGAGGGCATTCCCTTCGATTATCTCGCCAAGACCTATTCCGAAGCTTCGACCAAGTCGGTGGGTGGCGATTTGGGCTGGGTGCGTCCGGGCATGCTGCCCGACGCGCTGGCCCAGGCCGTCCTGACGATGCAACCCGGCCAGGTCGCCGGCCCGATCGAATTGCCGACCGGCTTCTCGATTCTTTACCTGGCCGAGAAGCGCCAGGTGCTGATGGCCGACCCGCGTGAGGCCAGGCTGAGCCTGCGCCAGATCACCGTGCGCTTCCCAAAGGGCACGACCGAAGCGCAGGCGACGGCGATCGCCGGCCAATTCGCGACGGCGACCCAGGCCATCCAGGGCTGCGGCGATGTGGCGAAGGTGGCGGCCGCGCAAAACGCCGAGGTCGCCGACCGCGATGGGCTAGCTATCAAGGACATGCCCACCAGCGTCCAGAACATCCTGTTGCCGCTTCAGGTGGGCCAGGTCACGCGCCCGTTCGGCTCGATCGAAGAAAGCGTGAGCGTGCTGGTGCTTTGCGGCCGCGACGATCCACCCGCGCCGGGCGCGCCCTCCGCCGACCAGCTCAAGGACTCGATCACCGAGCAGCGGACCAATATCCGCGCCCAGCGCATCCTTCGCGACCTCCGCCGGGACGCGCTGGTCGAGTATCGCTGATCGCCTTGGTTGAGCGGATGATAGCCCCGCTCGCCGTAGCGATGGGCGACTCCGCCGGAGTCGGCCCGGAGATCACCGCCAAGGCCTGGAAAGCGCGCGAGCTGCATTCGCTGGCTCCCTTCTTTGCCGTCGGCGATCCGCGCGCCATTCGGCAGGTATGGGACGGCCCGATCGTTCAGATCACCGATCCCGAAGAGGCAACCTCCGCTTTTGCCCGCGCCCTGCCGATTCTCACGGTAGGAGACGGCGGCGAGGTGGTTCCCGGCACACCCAATGACAGCACCGCGCGCGCCGCGCTTCAATCGCTCGAAATAGCGGTAGGGCTTGCCAGCGCCGGAGCGGCGGGGGGCGTGGTCACTGGCCCGGTATCCAAGGCGCAGCTCTACGGCATCGGCTTCACCTACCCTGGCCAGACCGAATTCGTCGCCGAGCGCTGCGGAATTTCGGGCGAGAATGCCGTGATGATGCTCGCCGGCCCCACGCTGCGCGTGGTGCCGCTCACGGTGCATCTGGCGATAGCGGACGTTCCCGGGGCGCTTTCGATCGAGCTGATCCTTGCCAAGGCGCGCGTGACCGCGCGCGGGGTGCTGCGCAATTTCGGCATCGAGCGGCCGCGGCTGGCCTTTGCCGGGCTGAACCCGCATGCCGGCGAAGGCGGTGCGATCGGGCGCGAAGAGATCGATATCATCCTGCCGGCGATCGAGCTGCTCCGCGCCGAGGGGATCGACGCGATCGGGCCCTTCGCGGCGGACGCGATGTTTCACGCGCGCGCGCGGGCGGGGTATGACGTGGCGCTTTGCCCCTATCACGATCAGGCGCTGATCCCGATCAAGACGCTCCATTTCGACGAAGGCGTGAACATCACCCTGGGCCTGCCGATCGTGCGCACCGCGCCCGATCACGGCACTGCATTCGGCATCGCGGGCAAGGACCAGGCGCATCCCGGCGCGATGATCGCCGCGATCCGCATGGCCGCCAGCGCCGCGCAACGCAGGGCCGACACTGCCCTCTGATCCCGCGCCCCCCGAGCTCCAACGCCGCTCATCCTGAGCCTGTCGAAGGATCACCCTGAGCTTGTCGAAGGGCACCTCCCTAATCGTGCTTCGACAAGCTCAGCATGAGCGGTATGGGGATTGGGTGAGCCACCTCCCTCCCCTCCGCGAGACCATCCAGCGATACGGGCTGAGCGCGAGCAAGGCGCTGGGGCAAAACTTCCTGCTGGATCACCAATTGCTCGCCCGCATCGCGAAAGTGCCGGGAGATTTGACTGGCGGGGAAGTGTTCGAGGTCGGTCCCGGTCCGGGCGGCCTCACGCGCGCCCTGCTGGATGCCGGCGCGAGCGTGATCGCAGTCGAGCGCGACCGGCGCTGCATTCCCGCACTTGCCGAGCTCGGCGAGCATTTCCCGGGCAAGCTTCGCGTGATCGAGGGCGATGCGCTCGAAGTGGACGCGCCCGGGCTGTTCGAGAGCAAGCCGCACGTGGTGGCCAATCTGCCCTATAATGTCGGGACCGCGCTGCTGGTCGGCTGGCTCTCGACGAGCTGGGAGCCATGGTGGGCAAGCCTGACGCTGATGTTCCAGAAGGAAGTGGCCGACCGGATCGTCTCGAAGGCCGGTGATGACGCCTATGGGCGGCTGGCGGTGCTGGCCCAGTGGCGCTCGACGCCGCGGATAGCCATGACGGTGCACCGTTCGGCCTTCACGCCGCCGCCCAAAGTGATGTCGGCCGTGGTGCATATCGTGCCCGCCGCCGAGCCCGAGGGCGTGCGCTTCAAGACGCTGGAGGCGATCACCGCGGCGGCATTCGGCCAGCGCCGCAAGATGCTGCGCCAGAGCCTGAAGGGCGTGCCGGGCGCGCTGGGGGCGATGGACGCGCTGGGTATCGACACCAGCCGCCGCGCCGAGACCGTGGCGGTCGAGGATTTCGTCGCGCTGGCGCGGATGCTGAGTGCGAAAGGTTAGACGACCTTCTAGCGAGCATTGACAGCTTCCGACTTGGTTGCGGTCCTCGGCAGAGATCGCGATAGTGCATACATGTCGACCTATGCCGAAATTGATCCGATCATTGAAAAGTGGGTCGCCGCGCTGAATACAACGCTGTTTACCGAATGGGCGAACGCGCCTGCGCGATTTTTCCACACACCGGGCGATCCGCCATTCGAGTGCTTCCAGATTTCCGTGGACGCACCCGAAGACGGGAAAACTTCAGTTCATGCCAGAGCTGTGGACACGAACGACGACACCGAGGACGAACTAACCCGCACGTGGACGGGACCGGTCGCGGACTGCGACGTCATGATGAGTGCCGCAGTCGAGACAATCGCCGCTTGGAAATCGCGACGCCGCGAAAAGCCTGACCCTCCGTCGCCTTGGCAATGACCGCTTCCCACCAAGAACGGCGATGTTCATCCCGCTTGCAATGTAGGATTTCGCCTGCTTGGCTGAGCCGGTCGGCAGTCCCGGCCGCTCTTTGAAATCGTCGGTCCGAAAAAAGCCCATGGCCAGTGCGAACATTGGGAACATTCGCAGCGTGCGAAGGCCGTTGATAGTGTGACCCTTGTGTGACCTTTCGCGCGCCTGCCTGACCGCGCATTGGCCTAACCTTCGCCTAAACTTCCGCGAAAGCGGCGGCCGCAAGCTTCAAGGCTTGGCGGGTGTCGCGGGCTTCTCAACCTGGGCGGTCGTGGTGACCGGCGGACCCTTGGCGATCGCGGCGGCGAGCATGTTGGCGTCGTTGCAGCCCGTCGCGCAGATGGTCTTGATCTTGGCGAGGTTGCCCTTGGCTTTCTCGATCGCGCCCTTGGCGACCATCGCTTCGCCCTGGCCGCGCAATGCGGACAGGTCGTTCGGCTCCAGCAGCAGCGCTTCGCGGTACAGGCGGATCGCCTTGCCCGGCAGATTGCGGCCGCGCGCGATCTCCGCCAGCAGCACGAACGCCTCGCGGTTTCGTGGGTCCACCGCCAGCGCACTCTCCAGCGCGTCGTTGGCGGCCTCGGTCTGACCCGCCGCCTGCGCCGCGCGGCCTTCCTGGAGCAGCGCGAGCGAGCGCGGATCGATCTGAGCGTCGGGACGCTGCGCCATCAGGGAGGTCGAGACCGACAGCACGAGCAGGGCGGCGGCGGCGAAAATCGCGGAAACGCGCATCGAAAACTCCGAAAGACTGGCCTTGGCACGTATCACGGCCGGATCATCCTCGCGACAAAAAACCCGTCCGTCGAGTCAGCCAGCGGGGTGAGGCGAAGCCCCGGCCCGTGCGCGGTTCCCGCGCCCAGCAAAAGCGGCTCGGCCTTCCACCCCGGATAGGCCTTGAGAAAGGCTTCGGCCTGGCTCGCGCCTTCGTCATCGAGCAGCGAGCACACCACATAAATCAATGCCCCGCCCGACCGGACCAGTTCGGCGCCGAGGCGCATCAGATAGCGCTGGGTCTCGCCCAGCTTGGCCAGTCGATCGGGCGAGAGTCGCCAGCGCGCCTCCGGGTTGCGCCGCCACGTGCCCGTGCCCGAGCAGGGCGCGTCGATCAGCACCACATCCGCCCGCCCGGCCTGATCGGCGAGCTGGTGAAATTCCTGCCCCGGATTGAGCAGCCGGGTCTCCGCGATGGTGACGCCCCCGCGCTCGGCGCGGGGCGGCAGCCGCTGAAGCCGCCCGCGATCCACATCGCATGCGAGTATGCTGCCGTGGTTGGCCATCATCGCCGCGAGCGCCAGCGTCTTGCCCCCGCCCCCGGCGCACAAGTCAACGACATGCTGGCCCCGGCGCGCCGCGCTGGCGAGGCTGACGAGCTGGCTTCCCGCGTCCTGCACTTCGATTCGCCCGTCGCGAAACGACGGCAATTGCTCGACCGGCAAGTCGCTGGGAATACGCAGGCCATCCGGCAGGAACGGCAAGGGTTCCGACCCCGGGATTTCCGCCGCGACGGCATCGCGGTCGGCCTTGAGGTTGTTGACTCGCAGATCGAGCGGCGCGCGCTGGAGCAACGCGGCCTGTTCGGCATTGGCGAGCCCGGAGCGCTTGAGCGCGAGCCCCAGCCATTTCGGCATCAGCCCAGCCTCCGCGACCGGCTCGGCGGGGTCTATCGCCGGCGGACCATAAGGCGTGCCGTCAAACAATTCGACGAGCTCCGGGCGCGCCCTGGCGAGCGCCAGGATCCCGGCGCGCCCGCTTTCGGGCCGGACGCCGAGCAGGCGGATCGCTTCGTACACCAGTTCGCGGATCGCGCGGCGGTCCTTGGATCCTGCATAGCGCCGCTCGGCGAACCAGCGCGCGATCAGCGTGTCGGCTGCCGCGCCTTGATCGCGGGCAGCGGTGACGATCCGGTCGAGCAGTTCGGTCGCTGCCTGGAGGCGTGCAGCGGGGGTCATGATCTACCGCGTGGGATAATTAGGTGCCTCTCGAGTGATGGTCACGTCGTGCACGTGACTTTCGCGCAGTCCCGCATTGGTAATCCGCACGAAGCGGGCCTTCTGCTGGAAATCGGTGATCGTGGCCGCGCCCACATAGCCCATCGCCGCCTTTACCCCGCCGACGAGCTGGTGGACCACATCGCGCGCCGAGCCCTTAAAAGGGACCTGGCCCTCGATCCCCTCGGGGACGAGCTTGAGCTGATCCTTGATGTCCTGCTGGAAATAGCGATCGGCCGAGCCGCGGGCCATCGCCCCTACCGAGCCCATGCCGCGATAGGATTTGTACGCCCGGCCCTGATAGAGGAAGGTCTCGCCCGGCGCTTCCTCGGTGCCCGCGAGCAGCGAGCCGATCATCGCAGTCGAGGCTCCTGCGGCCAGCGCCTTGGCGATGTCGCCCGATGTGCGGATGCCGCCATCGGCGATGACCGGCACGCCGGATTTGGCGGCTTCGCCGGCGGCTTCCATCACCGCGGTGAGCTGCGGAACCCCGACCCCCGCGACGATGCGCGTGGTGCAGATCGAACCCGGGCCGATGCCGACCTTCAATCCGTCCGCGCCCGAGCCGATCAGCGCCCTGGCCGCCTCGGCGGTGGCGATATTGCCGGCGATCACCTGAACCCGATTGGAGAGCTTCTTGACGCGCTCGACCGCGCGGCCGACTTCGCGGTTATGACCGTGCGCGGTGTCGATTACGATGAGATCGACTTCGGCATCGACCAGCGCCTCGGTGCGCTCGAAGCCCTTGTCGCCCACCGTGGTCGCCGCGGCGACGCAGAGCCGGCCGCTCGGGTCCTTGGTGGCGTCGGGGAAGTTCACCGCCTTTTCGATATCCTTGACCGTGATCAGGCCTACGCAGCGATAGCTTTCATCCACCACCAGCAGCTTCTCGATCCTGCGCGCATGGAGCAGGCGGCGCGCCTCTTCCTTGCCGACGCCGGCGGAAACGGTGGCGAGGTTCTCGCTGGTCATGAGTTCGGAGACCGGCTGGCCGGGATTTTCCGCGAAGCGCACGTCCCGGTTGGTGAGAATGCCGACGAGCTTGCCACTATCCTCCACCACGGGGATGCCGCTGATCTTGTGGCGCTCCATCAGCGCCCGCGCCTCGGCCAGCGTGCCGCCGGGGCGGATCGTGATCGGGTTGATCACCATCCCGCTCTCGAAGCGCTTCACCGCCCGCACCGCGTCCACCTGCTGCGCGACATCGAGATTGCGGTGGAGCACGCCCAGCCCGCCGAGCTGGGCCATGACAATCGCCATGTCGGCCTCGGTGACCGTGTCCATCGCGGACGAAATGAGCGGAATGTTGAGCGCCAAGCTCCTCGTGATCTGCGTACGGGTGTCCGCCATGCTCGGCAGCACTTCGGACTCGCCCGGATACAGGAGCACGTCGTCGAAAGTCAGGCCGAGGGGAATGTCCATGGGTGCGCCAGCAGTCCTGAGTCGGAGGTTGGCGGCTCATGTAACCGCAGGGGGTGGGATGCGCTAGGGGGCCTTCCGGTCGAGCAGCGGATAGAGGGTCCTGCGGTCCTCGGCCATCAGATCGCGAAGCGACTGACGCATGCGCTTCGAAGCCTCGCAATATCCCGCCCAGTCCTCCAGCGCGTGGCGCATGCCCCATTTGCCGATATGCGAGGTAGAGGCATGGAGTTGCGCCGCGTTAATTTCGCGCAGAGCACGCAAGCGATCCGAATCGGCCGGCGAGACGCTTCCAAGCAAACGGGTAGTCATTGCATCGACCAGTCTGCGGCGGCGGCCGCTCGCCCGGCTCAGGCGGAGCCGGGCTGCGGGGATAGCAATGTGATCCGGGCTATCCGAGGCAGTGAGCCGGTCGAGTTCGGCAAGCGCCGTGGACATCTCGTCGTGCAGCGCCCTGAGATCAGCCGGCATTTGCGCTCCCATACGGCCCGGTGTGGGCCAGCAAATTCTTCGCCCGTTCTACGTGCATGGTTTCGATCATCCGGTCCCTGAAACGCTCGGCACCGCCCGTAGCCGCATCGACAAGCGCACGGGCCTCGGTAATTTCCGCCTGGGTGGGGCTGAATGCCCGAGCCGCGATCGCGATCTGATTGGGATGGATCAAGGTCTTGCCGTCAAAGCCCAAGCCCCTGCCCGCCAGACACTCCCACTCCAGACCATCCGGATCGTCGAGCCGGTTGAACACGCCATCCAAGGCCCAGGCGTTGCCGGAGCGGGAAGCGAGGACGATCGTCTGGAGGGCAAGGTTCATCGCCTCGCGTCCCGAGGACGGGGGCAAGTGAAGCGTCGCGGCCAGATCGTTGGTGCCGGCGATCAGACCCATAACTCCTTCGAGCGCAGCGATATCGGGGGCGGCGAGCACGCCGCGCGGCGTTTCGATCATCGCAAGCAGGGGCTTGCGGAGCGCCTGAGTCAGGCGGGCGATTTCTTGCGCGCTCTCGGCCTTGGGCAGCACGGCGTAGTCTGCACGCGACGTCGCGACCGCCGCGACATCGGCGGCATGTTCGGGCGCGTCGAAGCCGTTGATGCGGATCGCGCTCACTCGCTTGCCGAACCCCTCCGCCACTGCTTCCACGGCAGCGGCGCGGGCCGCATCCTTGTCCTCGGGCTTCACCGCGTCCTCGAGATCGAGGATAACCATGTCCGCGCCAAGCTCACGCGCCTTGGCGATCGCGCGCGAATTGGAGGCGGGGAGGAAAAGCGCGGTGCGCGGGGCCAAAGCTGCTGTGGTCATGGCGCTACGCTATGCTACCAAGGGCGAAAGTTTGCGAGGGGAGTCGGGATGGACGTGCTCAACATTTTTCTGCTGGTGGCAGTGGCGGTGGTGCTGCTCTATCTCTTCTCGAGCGTGAAGATCGTCACCCAGGGCTATCACTATACGATCGAATATTTCGGGCGCTTCACCGCGGTGGCGGTGCCCGGCCTAAATTTCTATCCCGCATTCTTCTATCGCGTCGGCCGCAAGGTGAACATGATGGAGCAGGTGATCGATATTCCGGGCCAGGAAATCATCACCAAGGACAATGCGATGATCTCCACCGATGGCGTGGTGTTCTTCCAGGTCCTCGACGCCGCCAAGGCGGCCTATGAGGTCTCGGACCTCTATGTGGCGCTGCTGCAGCTAACCACGACCAATTTGCGCACCGTGATGGGTTCGATGGACCTGGACGAGACGCTGTCCAAGCGCGACGAAATCAACGCCCGCCTGCTCAACGTCGTCGATCATGCGACCACCCCCTGGGGCGTCAAGATCACCCGCGTAGAGATCAAGGACATCCGGCCGCCCGCCGACATCGTCAACGCCATGGGCCGCCAGATGAAGGCCGAGCGCGAGAAGCGCGCCAACATCCTCGAGGCCGAAGGCACCCGCGCATCCGAGATCCTGCGCGCCGAGGGCCAAAAGCAGTCCAAAATCCTGGAGGCCGAGGGCCGCCGCGAAGCCGCGTTCCGCGACGCCGAAGCGCGCGAGCGCTCCGCCGGGGCTGAGGCCGAGGCTACCCGCATGGTCTCGGATGCGATCGAGCAGGGCAGCACGCAGGCGATCAACTATTTCATCGCGCAGAAATATGTCGAGGCGATCGGCAAGTTCGCGACTTCACCCAATGCCAAGACAATCCTGTTCCCGGTGGAGGCGACTCAGCTCATGGGCACGCTGGGCGGGATTGGCGAGCTGGCGCGCGAGGCGATCAGCGGGCCTTCAGGCGGCGGCGCCCCCAAGCCCCCCATCCCGCCCGCGCCCCCGCGCCCAAAGCCGGCCCCCTTCGGCCCGGCTGGGAGCTAGCCGATGGACTGGGACCTGATCGGCGGTTCGCCCGGGCTCGCCTGGCTGATCCTCGCGGCTTTGCTGGCTCTCACCGAGCTGATGGTGCCAGGCATCTTCCTGGTGTTCGTCGCGGCCGGCGCAGCGCTGACCGGGCTGGTGACCTTGCTGTTCCCGCACTTCCCGCTGCTGTTCCAGGTCGCCTTGTTCGCCGTCGGCGCATCGGCGGCGGTCGGATTGGGGCGGCGCTGGTACTTGCGGCATCCGGTGCCCAATGCCGATCCGCTGCTCAACGACCGCGTCGCGCGTCTGATAGGGCAAGTCGTGACGGTCGTTGATCCCATCCGCTCGGGCCGAGGGAAAGTTCGCGTGGGCGACAGCGAATGGCTGGCCTGCGGCGCCGATGCGCCCGCAGGCGCGCAGGTGCGGATCACGGGCGCGCAAGGCACATCGCTCACCGTAGAGCCGGTCATCGCCTGACAGTTTGAGGAGTTCCCATGCTTAGCAATCGCCGCGACCTTCTGCTGGGCACGGGCGCCGGCCTGGTGCTGGGCGCCTTCCCCGCCACGGCCCGCGCCTTCGCACCTGGCGACGATGCACAGGCCGAGAAGCTGCTGACGGGAATCGCGCAGACCCTCCTGCGGGACTATCCCGAGAGCGCGACCACGCTGGGCATCGACAAAGGCCAGTACGCAATGCTCAAGCATCGCCTGACCGACCGTTCGCCGAAGGGACAGGCTGCGCTCGCCGCGCATCTGAGCAAGGCGCTGGCCGATATCGCCAAGCTCGACCTGAATGCGCTGAGCCCGATCATGCGCACCAATGTGGATGTCGTGCAGGCGGCATATGGCAATGCGCTGAAGGGGTTCGCCTTCGGCTATGGCGACGTGGCGGTCGGGAGCTGGCGCAACTCGCCCTATGTGGTGGTGCAGAATGTCGGCGCCTTTCTGGATGTGCCGCGCTTCCTCGACAGCGATCACCAGATTGCCAACACCGAGGATGGCGAAGCCTATCTCGACCGGCTGGAAAGCTATGCCGAGCAGCTCGACGGCGAGACCCAGCGGCTCAAGATCGCAGCCGGCAAGGGCGTTATCGCCCCAGATTTCCTGCTCGACAAATGCCTGGCCCAGATAAAGCTGGCGCGCGCGGGAAACAGCGCGGGCTGGGGCGTGGTGACTTCAGTGGCGAACCGCACCGTTGGGATGGGCGGCGATTTCGGGTATCGCGCATGGCTGCTTGCCAAGGACAAGATCGGCCCAGCGCTCGGCCGCCAGATCGCCGAGCTGGAGCGGCACCGCAAGCGCGCGACAAGCGACGCGGGGGTCTGGAAGTTCAGGGACGGCGACGCTTATTACGCCTGGGCGCTGAGCGCGGGCACCACGACGGCGATGACTCCCGACGAAGTCCACCGAATGGGCCTGGAACAGCTCGCCGCGATCCAGAGCGAGATGGACGCGATCCTCAAGAAGGAAGGTTATTCGACCGGCAGCGTCGGCGCGCGCATGGAAGCCCTGGCCAAGGACAAGCGCTTCACCTTCCCCGACGGCGATCCCGGCCGCGCTGAGATCATGAAATTCCTGAACGACCGCATTTCCGACATCCGCAGCCGCATGCCCCAGGCGTTTCACACGCTGGTGAAGGGCAATGTGGAAGTGAAGCGCTTGCCGCCAGAGGAAGAGCCCGGCGCGCCGGGTGCTTATGGCGGCGCCGGATCGATCGACGGGACGATCCCCGGCAAGTTCTGGATCAACTTGCGCACGACGAGCCTGCATTCGCGCTTCAGCCTGCCCGATCTGGCCTATCATGAGGCGATCCCCGGACATGTCTGGCAGGGCGAATATGCGAACAAGCTGCCGCTGATCCGCTCGCTCCTATCGTTCAACGCCTATTCGGAAGGCTGGGCGCTCTATGCCGAGCAGATCGCCGACGAACTGGGCGTCTATGCCGCCAACCCGGCCGAGAAGCTGGGCTATCTCCAGTCGCTCGGGTTTCGCGCATGCCGCTTGGTGGTCGATACTGGGCTGCACGCCAAGCGCTGGACGCGCGAGCAGGCGATCAAGTGGTTCGTCGAAGCGAATGGTTCATCGGAAGAGGAAGTCCGCGGCGAAGTAGACCGCTATTGCTCATGGCCGGGCCAGGCTTGCGGCTACAAAGTGGGCCATAGCGAGATCAATCGGTTGCGCGAGCGCGCCCGGGCATCGCTGGGCGACCGCTACGACTTCCGCGCGTTCAACGATGCGGTGGTTCTGGGCGGCAATGTGCCGATGACGGTGCTGGGGCAGATCGTGGATCGGCACGTGGCGGCGAAGAAGGCCTAGCGCGCGGCCAGAGCCGCCTCGACTGCCTTCAACCCCTCGTCGCTTTCCACCGCCAAATCGATCGGGCGTCCGCCCAAGGCGTCGTCGTGCGTGTTCAGAAAGGCGATCATCGCGTCGCGGTCCTTGAGTGCGAGGAACGCCGCGGTCGCGGCCTTGCCCTGCCGGGCCGCGGCTTCGGGCGTGAGGCGCACGGTGTCGAAACGCTTGCGGAAGCGCTTGTACTGCGGCTTCGCATTGGCCTCAGCCGGGGGCGCGACGGGCTGTTCTTCTGATGTGGCAGGATCGACGTTCATGAGGCTTCCCGAAATCGTAAGCGGGAGCACATAGGTCTCTCAGCCGCCGGCGCCTACGAAGGGATTTGCCAGTCAGTGCTTCTAATCTAGGGAGCCGCACGCGGAATAGCCAGCGGCGCGAGGTCCGGCGCGACATATCCGCGGCGCGCGGCGACCGAGAAGAGCAGATCGTGGCTATAGAAGCGTAGCGGCCATTCGCGCGCTCCCACCGGCGAAAGCAGCAGCGCGTTGACTTGCGCGCTCAGCCCCGCTTCTTCCGTCTCGGCCAGGAACAGGCGCACCCCCGTCACATAGGCGCGCGTGATCGTGTCGTGATAGCCGCCCTGATCGTCGTTCACGCCGCCCACGCTTTCGTTGAAGCGGGAGATCAGGCCGGCGATCTCGGCGTCCACGTCCAGATCGCGCCGTTCGGTCAACAGATAAAGGCATGCGGCCAGATGCGCCTCGTGCGTCCAGTCTGCCCGCTCCAACGAACACGCGATCAGGCCCCTCGCCCCGGCGGGCGATTTCGCTGTCAGTAGAGAAAAGGCGGGGCGAATGGTCGGTTCAGGCGGCGGCTTTTGTTTGAGGCGCGGCTTGTCGCACGCCCTCGTCAACATGATCCACGAATTGAGCGAAATTATCTACGAACTGGTCCACCAGCTTGCCCGCGGTCGCGTCGTAATCGGCTTTGTCGGCCCAGGTCTCGCGGGGATCGAGAATCGCGCTGTCCACGCCCGGAGCGGTCACCGGCACCATGAAGCCGAAATTGGGATCCTTTCGGAACTCGACCTCGTTCAGGCTGCCGTCCAGCGCCGCATTGAGCAAGGCGCGGGTCACCTTGATCGGCATGCGCTTGATGCCGGGATCGGTGGCGCGGCCGCCGCTCCAGCCAGTATTGACCAGCCAGCAATCCACGCCGCCTTTGGCGATCCGGCTCTTGAGCAGATTGCCATAGACCGAAGGGTGACGCGGCATGAACGCGGCGCCGAAGCAGGTGGAGAATGTCGCCTCGGGCTCCGTCACGCCGATCTCGGTGCCCGCCACTTTCGCGGTGTAGCCCGAGAGGAAATGGTACATCGCCTGCTCGGGCGTGAGCTTCGCGATCGGCGGCATCACGCCGAACGCGTCGGCGGTGAGGAAGATGATGTTCTTGGGCACGGGGCCGAGATTTTGGCTCGATGTGTTCGGGATGAACTCGATCGGATAGGCGCCGCGGCTGTTCTCGGCCAAGCTGTTATCGTTGAAATCGAGCGCGCGGGTTTCGGGGTCCATCACGACATTCTCGAGCACCGTGCCGAAGCGCCTGGTGGTCGCGAATATCTCGGGCTCCGCATCGGCCGAAAGGTTGATCATCTTGGCGTAGCAGCCGCCTTCGAAATTGAAGACTGCCGTGTCGGACCAGCCGTGCTCGTCGTCGCCGATCAGCGTCCGGCTCGCATCGGCCGAAAGCGTGGTCTTCCCCGTGCCCGACAGGCCAAAGAACACGGCCGTATCGCCATTCGCGCCCATATTGGCCGAGCAATGCATCGGCATGATGCCGTCCGCGGGCAGCAGATAGTTGAGCAGCCCGAACACACTCTTCTTCATTTCGCCGGCATAGGCCGTGCCGCCGATCAGGATCAGCTTCTCGGTGAAACTGACCGCGATCACGGTCTCGCTGCGGCAGCCGTGGCGTTCGGGATCGGCCCTGAAATTCGGCAGGTCGATGATCGTATATTCGGGAGTGAAGCCGGGCAGTTCGCTCGCGTCGGGACGGACCAGAAGCGTGCGGATGAAAAGGTTATGCCAGGCAAGCTCATTGATCACGCGGACGTTGACGCGGTGCTCAGGCTGCGAGCCGCCGTACAGGTCCTGGACGAAGAGCATTTCGCGCTGGGCGATTTCGGCGAAGAAGTCGGCCTTGAGCGCGGCGAAATGCGCGGGACTCATGCCGCGGTTCACATTGCCCCACGAGACATTGTCCTCCGTCGTCGCATCGCGGACGACATATTTATCCTTGGCGCTTCGCCCCGTATGCTTGCCCGTGGTGACGACGAGGGGCCCATCTGCCGCCAGCCTGCCCTCGCCGCGGCGCACGGCATGCTCCACCAATGGAGCAGTTCCCAGATTCCAGAAAATCTCAGCCCCGGTTCCGATGCCTTGCGCATCGAGACCATGGCGCGGTGCGCGGTCGTTCAAGACAGTCCCTCCTCAGCGCCTCCCGGGCGCACAATATCCATATGTTGAGACGCATTAGGCAGCTACGCGCGCGGGTCAATGCGGGTAAGCGGTGTCATTGGATTGTGTCCCACGAACTTTCGATTACGCGGTTGGTGATGCGCGGTTGCAACGCTATGACTGGCACATGACAGCGACTATCGCGCTGGTCGATGACGACCGGAACATCCTGACCTCGGTCTCGATCGCGCTTCAGACCGAAGGCTTTCTGACCCGCGTCTATTCAGACGGCGAGAGCGCATTGAAGGCGCTGGTCGAGAATCCGCCCGATTTGGCGGTGCTCGATATCAAGATGCCGAACATGGACGGGCTGGAGTTGCTCCGCCGGCTGCGCGAGAAGAGCGCGATCCCGGTGATCTTCCTGACCAGCAAGGACGACGAACTCGACGAAGCGCTCGGCCTGGCGATGGGCGCGGACGATTACATCGCCAAGCCGTTCAGCCAGCGGCTGCTGATCGCTCGCATCCGCGCGATCCTGCGCCGCACCGAGGCCACCCTGCCCAACGCCGAGGGCAGCGAAGAGACTCCGGCCGAGATACTAGAGCGGGGACGGCTGACGATGGATCCGGCACGGCACCGCGTGAGCTGGGCCGGAAACAACGTGACGCTCACCGTCACCGAATTCCTGATCCTCGAAACGCTCGCCCAGCGCCCCGGCATCGTCAAGACGCGCAACCAGCTGATGGATGCCGCCTATCAGGACGACATCTATGTCGATGACCGCACTATCGACAGCCATATCAAGCGCGTCCGCCGCAAATTCCGGCAGGTCGATCCTGAATTCGATGCTATCGAGACGCTCTATGGGGCCGGATACCGCTTCTCCGACGAATGACGATCAGGCGCTCGGGCTGAAATGGTCGAACCGTGTCAGCCTCACGCCGCGTATCCTTGCGGTCAATATTTTCGCGCTGGCGCTGCTCGGGGGGGGGTTCTCCTATCTCGATTCATACCGCAGCAGGATGGTCGACAGCCGAGTCGAGCAGGCGAGCCGCGAGGCGCGCCTGATCGCGCAGGCGCTCGCATCGACCAACAAGGACGCCAAGCGCCGCGACTTGCTGGTGCTCAGCCTGGCGCGCGACATGGGCACGCGCATCCGCTTGTTCGACGACGAGGGAAAGTCGCTGGCCGACAGCCGCGAACTGGGTCTTCGCAATGCGACCCTGCGGGATCCGGACAAGGATCCCTGGGGGCTGGAAGCGGCGCGCTGGCTCGACGCCGTGATCGATACCGTGGCAGGCGCCACGCGGGCGCCGGCGTATCGCGAGCGGCCACGCGATCATGGGCTGGAGTGGCCCGACGTGCGCACCGCGCAGGCAGTGCACGGTTCCGCCGCGACGGTCTGGCGCGCGCCGGATCGCACGCCGGTGATCACCGCCGCCGCGCCGATCACGGGACTCGGCGTGGTCATGACTACGGTCAATGCTCGCGACATCACCCAGACGGTGCGCTCGGAGCGCTATCGGCTGGGAATCGTGCTGCTGATCGTCTCGCTGGCGTCGATCCTTCTCTCCCTGTTCCTGGCGCGGACGATCGTGCGCCCGCTGCGGCTGCTTGCCCGCGCGGCGATTCGGGTGCGCCTGGGGCGCGCGCGCGAAGTCGTGGTGCCGCGGCTGCCCGAGCGCAGCGACGAGATCGGGCTGCTCGCCCGCGCGCTTTCCGACATGAGCCAGGCGCTACGCGCGCGGATCGATGCGACCGAGAGCTTTGCAGCGGACGTGACGCACGAGCTGAAGAACCCCCTCGCCTCGCTTCGATCGGCCGTAGACAGCCTCACCAGCGTGAAGAAGCGCGAGCACCGCGATCAGTTGCTCGAGATCGTCCGCGACGACGTGCATCGCCTCGATCGCCTGATCAGCGATATCTCCGACGCGTCGCGGCTGGACGCACAACTCAGCCGGGCGACCTTCGAGCCCGTGGACGTGGGCGCGATGATCCAGGCGCTGCTCGACAGCCGCGAGGCCCGCGGCCTGCCTAGCGGCATTCGCGCCGCTTTCGCCGCCAAGCCCAAGACCGCACTCAATGTGCTTGGCGAAGGCGGACGGCTGGAGCGCGTGTTCGAGAATTTGATTGAGAATGCGATTTCATTCTCGCCCCCCGGCGGGACGATCCGAATATCGGCGGAAAGCGACGCTGAGACGCTGACGATAAGCGTGGAGGACGAGGGCCCCGGCGTTCCCGAGGACGCCCGCGACAATATCTTCCGGCGCTTCCATTCGGTCCGCCCCGAGACCGAAGCCTTTGGCCGGCATTCGGGGCTGGGGCTTGCCATCGCCCGCACGATCGTTGAGGCGCATCAGGGGAGCATTGTAGTGGAATCGCGGGAGGATCGAGTGAGCGGAGCGCGCTTCGTAGTGCGGCTGCCCAGAGCGGAGCGGAGCTGATGGCCGTGCTTTCTTCCGAAGCGATCCAGGCTGCCTGCGTCGCCGTGGACGGGCGCGGCGTACTGATCGAGTGCCGCGAAGGGGAAGGCCGAACGGGCCTGGCGCTGCAAATGATCGATCGCGGGGCGACTCTGGTCGCCGATGCGCAAACGGTTTGCCTGCGCCACGAGGGCGTGTTGCTGGCGAGCCCGGTTGCCGGCGCGGGCGGACGGATCGAAGTGCGGGGACTGGGCATTGTCGAAACGCCGCATGCGGAGCGCGTGCCCGTGGAATTGCTTATCGTATTGCTCGACGCCGGCCCGCGCTTCCCTGAAGACAAGCGGACGCGCAGCATCTCCGGCATCGATGTGCCGGTGCTCGCCCTCGCCTCCAGCGATCCCGCCGCGCCGATCAAGGCCGAGCTGTGGCTCAAGCAGCGAAAATGAGCCGGAAGCCGAAGCATATCCTGCTCGTCACGGGCATGTCCGGCGCGGGCAAATCGACTGTGTTGCGCACGCTCGAGGATCTTGGCTGGGAGACGGTGGACAATCTGCCCCTCCTCCTGCTCAACCGGCTGCTCGACACCGCGCCCGCCGAAGGCACCGATGGCGACGACGAACGACCCCTCGCGCTGGGGATCGGCACGCAGACCCGCGGTTTCGACGCCGAGAGCATCGTTCGGCGCATCAAGAAGCTGCGCGAGGATCACGGGCACGATGTCGGCACGCTTTTCCTTGAGTGTGCGGGCTCGGAGCTGGAGCGCCGCTATTCGGAGACGCGCCGCCGGCACCCGCTGGCACAGGACCGCCCCGCCTCCGACGGCATCGCCCGCGAGCGCGAATTGCTGGCCCCCTTGCGCGAATGGTCGAACCGGCTGGTCGATACCACAAGCCTGGCCGGCCACGAGCTGGCGCAGCAGATCCGATCGACCTTTTCCGGCGACGGAGTGGGCGAAACGACGCTCTCGATCCTTTCCTTCGGCTTCGCGCGGGGGCTGCCGCGAAATGCGGATCTGGTCCTCGACATGCGCTTCCTGCGCAATCCTCATTGGGACAAGGCGCTCCGGCCAGGCACCGGCAAGGATGCGAACGTATCGGCCTATGTCGCCGCAGACCCCGCTTATGCCGAGGCGATGGCGCAGATCGAATCGCTGCTGCTTTTATTAGTTCCGCGCTATCAGGCGGAGGGCAAGGCATATGTGACTGTCGCATTCGGGTGCACCGGCGGTCGGCATCGTTCGGTGCATGTCGCCGAACGGATGGCGGCGCGGTTGCGCCAGGAAGGATTTTCGCCCACGGTGACCCACCGCGACCTGCAGACCGCGCCGCAGGACTCGCTTGAGGGGGCGCCGCTGGTGGCATGAGAAGGCTGAGTTAGAATGATCGGTCTGGTACTCGTGACGCACGGTCGGCTCGCCGAAGAGTTCGTGGTCGCGATGGAGCATGTCGTCGGCAAGCAGGAGCGGATCGAACCGATCTGCATCGGCCCCGAGGACGATATGGAAGGTCGCCGCGCCGACATCGCCGCCGCCATCGCCAAGGTGGATGCGGGCCAGGGCGTGATCGTGCTGAGCGACCTGTTTGGCGGCACGCCCTCCAATCTGGCGATCTCGCTTATGGAAGCCGGCAAGATCGAAGTGATCGCGGGCATCAACCTGCCGATGCTGATCCGGCTGGGCAGCGCTCGCAAGGCGATGAAAGTCACCGAAGCCGTCGCCGCGGCGCGGGACGCAGGCCGCAAATACATCACCGTCGCCTCTGAAGTTCTCGGCGAGGCGGCGGCATGAGCCGCTGCCAGCGCTCGGTAACGATCGAGAACAAGCGCGGGCTCCACGCGCGGGCCAGCATGGCCTTTGTCACGCTGGCGACCAGCCATCCTGTCGAGCTCACCGTCGAGAAGGATGGATCGAGCGCGTCGGGCACCTCGATCCTCGACCTGATGATGCTGGGCGCCGCGCGCGGCGACACGATCACTATCAGCGCCGAGGGCGCAGGCGCCGAAGGCGCGGTGCAGGCGCTGGTCGAGCTGGTCGAGGCGCGTTTCGGCGAGGATTGAATCCCCGCCATCTCCAGCCTATGTGTATGTCATAGCTCGAGGATACACATCATGCGCACCAATATCGTGATCGACGACCAATTAATGGCGGACGCCATGCGGGCGACGGGCGCGAGAACCAAGCGCGAGGCTGTCGAGGAAGCGCTCCGAACGATGGTCCGGCTTCGCAATCAGGCCGAAATTCGTAAGTATCGCGGCAAGCTCACATCTTGGGAAGGTGATCTCGAGGCTATGCGTCTCGACTGATGATTCTCGTCGATTCAAGCATCTGGATCGACTATTTCCGCGGAGTTGCGACCCCGCAGACCGATCGGCTCGATCGATTGCTGGGCACCGAGGAATTGGCATCCGGCGATCTGATCCTCACCGAGGTTCTGCAAGGCTTCACCAGCGACCTGGAGTTTGCCCAGGTCTGGAAGATCATGGCGAGAGCGCCTGTCATCGAGATCGGCGGGGCCCAGGTCGCTCTGCAGGCGGCACAGAATTTCAGAGCACTCCGCCGCCGCGGCATCACGATCCGCAAGACCATCGACACGCTTATCGCGACCCGCTGCATCGCCGAGGGATATTCGCTTCTCTATTCAGATCGCGATTTCGATCCCTTCGTCGATCATCTAGGGCTGACGCGATGCCCCGCGAAATAACCGCCTTCTCCAATCCCCTCATCAAGCGCGTCCGCAATCTGCGCGAGAAGAAGCATCGGCGTGAGGAAGGGCTGTTCCTGGCCGAAGGGCTGCGCATCCTGACCGAAGCGCGCGAGGCGGGGCGGCTGCCGGAATACCTTTTCTATGCCCGGGAGAGCGCGAACCATCCGCTGGTGCAGGCGCTGATCGAAGGCGTGGAGGCGCATTCGGGCGAGGCGATCGAGACCAATGCGGACATCCTTTCCAAGCTTTCGGGCAAGGACAATCCCGGCGCGGTCGTAGGCGTTTTTCCCGAATTCGAAGCAAAGCTCGAGGATCTGGACCGAAGCGCGGCCCCCATCTGGCTGGTCGCCGAGCGGCTGCGCGATCCGGGCAATCTAGGCACGATCCTGCGCACCGCCGACGCGATCGGCGCGGGCGGCCTGATCCTGATCGACGAGTGCGTCGATCCCTTCTCGGTCGAGGCAGTCCGCGCCAGTATGGGCGCGCTGTTCACCATACCGGTGGCGCGCGCGCCCTGGTCGGAGTTTGCCACCTGGCTGCGCAAGGGGCCGGGGCAGCTGGTCGGGCTCAGCCTCGACACCGATTTGGATTATCAGGCGGCGCGCTACGAAGCGCCCACCTTCCTGCTCACCGGCAACGAAGCGCAAGGGATGCCGGATTTCATGGCCGCGGCTTGCGACGTGAGGGTCAAGATTCCGATGCTGGGCAAGGCCGACTCGCTCAACGCGGCGGTGGCCACCGCAGTGATGGCTTATGAGGTGCTGAACCAGCGGCGGCGGGCTTAGCCGCCGTAGATCACTGAACGGTAGCGAAACAAATCGGCCACCGTGCGTTCAGCGCGGATCGTCGACAGCGAACCTCCGAGGAGATTTTTCGATGAAGAAGCTGATTGCCGCCGCCCTGGTCTCGATGACTGCCCTGCCCGCCGCGGCGCAGACTCCCGTCGATCCCTATGTTGCGCGCGGCACCGAACCCTTTTGGGCGCTCACCATCGACGGACGTACGATGCGCTTCGAGGCTCCGGACCGCCAGCCTGTCGTGGTGCCGGCGCCCAAGGTGATCCACGGGTTCGCGGGCGAAATCTGGCAGTCGCGCCGGATCGGCGTGAACACCAATCACGTCCGCTGCAGCGACGGCATGAGCGACCGGGTTTATCCGGACACGGTGACAGTCACGGTGGATGGCCGCGTCTATAAGGGCTGCGGCGGGGAAGGATCCGGCAGCGAGTCCGCCCCCCGATCGATGATCGAAGGCGAGTGGACGATCCAGTCGATAAACGGCCGCCTCGTCGCGCCGCGCACGTCCCCCGATGTCAGCTTCCGCGGCAACCGGATAAGCGGCGATGCGAGTTGCAATAAATTCAACGGCAGCTTCCGCTTCGAACGCGGCCGGATCGCCGCGGGACCTCTCGCGACGACGCGGCGCGCTTGCGTGACACGCGGCGGGAACGTGCAGGAGGCCGCGGTCCTTCGCCTGTTCGGCCAGCGGCTGAGCGTGAGCAGCAATCGCAACGGAAAATTGGTGCTGACCGGTCGGCGCGGCGAGACGATGGTGCTGGCCCCGCGCGGGCGGCGCTGAACCTATTCGGCGGCGTCTTCCAGTGCTGGCGTGACTGGTAGCGCCGCCATCTTGGTGAGGGGGCGGATCGCGGTCTCGACCATGGGCAGCGGCTCGATCTCCTTCGCGCCGCTCGACACTTCGAGCGCCTCGAAGCGCTTGGCCTGAGTCATCACCTGGCTCTCCAGGCTGCCGACCATCGCATTATAGGCGCTGCTGGCGCCTTCGAGATTGCGGCCCATGCGGGCAATGTGACTTCCCATCGTCGCCAGCCGCGAATGCAGTTCCTTGCCCAGCCGGGCGATCTCCGCGGCCTCCTCCGCCAGCCGCTCCTGCCGCCAGACGCTGGCCACGGTGCGCGCGATCGCGACTAGATTGGTGGGCGTGGCAAGCAGCACGCGTCGCTCGAACGCCCATTCCCACAGCCCGCCATCCTGCTCCAGCGCGGCGGTGAGGAAATGCTCGCCGGGAATGTAGAGAATCACATAATCCGCCGCGTCGCCGAACTGCGCCCAGTAATTCTTGGACCCCAGTTGCTCGGCATGGCGGCGGATGGCGGCGGCATGAAGCTGGAGATGCGAAGCGCGGGTCGCGTCGTCATGCGCGTCGCTCGCGTCGAGAAAGGCATTGAGCGAGCATTTGGCATCGATGATGAGCTTCCGTCCGCCCGGCAGCCGCACGATCACATCGGGGCGGAGACGCCCGTCCTCGGTGTTTACCGAGACTTCGGTGGCGAAATCGGCGTGCTGGGAGAGCCCGGCCTGTTCGAGCACATTTTTCAAGCTTTGCTCGCCCCAGCGTCCACGCGCCTTGGGGCTGGCGCGGAGCGCGTTGACCAGTTTGGCGGTCTCGTCGCGAACCTGGGTGTGGCCGGCATGGAGCAAGGTAACCGCCTCGCGCAGCGCCTGATAGCTGCCTACCCGCTCCTTCTCGACATTCGTCAGCCCCTCCTCATAACGCTTCAGCGTCTCCTGCACGGGGGTGAGCAGGGCCTTCAATTTCGCCTCGTTGCTCTCGCCCGCCTGAGCAAACCGCTGATCGGCGCGTTCGAGGAAGTTCTTCTGGGTTTCGCCCAGGATACGCCCGGCAAGTTCGGCGAAGCGCGATTCGAGACCGGTCGTCTCTGCCTTCAGCGTCGCCAGCTCGATCTGCGCGCGGCCCAGTTCCGCGGCGGCAGCCCTGAAATCGGCCTCGCGCGCGTCGCGTTCACGGCGCATCTGCACGGCCGGCCGGCCGCCCAAAAACAGCCCGATCGTGAAGGCCGTGACCAGGCCGGCGATGGCAATGGCGAGAACGAGCAGATCCAATTCGGCCTCCCGGGAACAGAAGGCGAACCCTATCGGCTCGCTTGGATTACCGCAAGCTGATCACGCAGCCGCCTTGCGCGCCTTGTTGAGCTTCTTGAGGATCATGTCGCGCTTGAGACGGGAGAGGTGGTCGATGAAGACGATCCCCTCGAGATGATCCATTTCATGCTGAACGCAGGTGGCGAGCAGCCCCTCGAACACCTCGTCATGCTCGGCGCCCGTCTCGTCGAGCCATTTGACGCGGCAGCGGGCGGGGCGCTCGACATCGGCGAACTGCTCGGGAACCGAGAGGCAGCCTTCGGTATAGACCGATTGCTCCTCGGCCGGATCGAGGATTTCGGGATTGATGAAGACGCGCGGCTCGCGGATTGGCTTGCCTTCCTCATCCTCCCGCTCCTGCAGGTCCATCACGACCACGCGCTTGGGCACGCCCACCTGGATCGCGGCGAGGCCGATGCCGGGCGCGTCATACATGGTATCGAACATGTCATCGATCAGCGCGCGCAGATCGTCATCCACGGTCTCGACGGGTGTCGAGATGATGCGAAGGCGCGGATCGGGTACTTCCAGAATTTGCAGGACTGCCATGGATGGGGATTTAGTTTCTTGCGCCCCTCCCTGCAAGGGACGGGAACGTGCTAGGCGACCGGCCGCCGCGCCCTGAGCGCCTGGGCCAGCGTGCCTTCGTCGAGATAATCGAGCTCCCCGCCCACCGGCAGGCCATGGGCGAGCTGGGTGACGCGGATGGGGAACGCCTCGATGCGTTCGGCGACATAATGGGCGGTGGTCTGCCCTTCGAGCGTTGCGTTCATCGCCAGGACGACTTCGTCCACGCCCCCCGCCGAAAGCCGCGCGACGAGGCTGTCGATGCGCAGATCTTCGGGCCGGATTCCTTCTAGCGCCGATAGCCGGCCACCCAGGACGTGGAATTTGCCGGGAAACAGGCGCGATCGATCGAGCGCCCAGAGGTCCGCGACTTCCTCCACCACGCAGAGTGAACGCGCTTCGCGGCGGGGATCGGCGCAGATCGAGCAGGGGCTAACGGTATCGACATTGCCGCAGATGCCGCAGGTGCCGAGCTTCTGGCTGACCGCGCCGAGAGCGGCGAGCAGAGGATCGAGCGCAGTCTCGCGCTTTTTGAGCAAATGGAGCACGGCGCGCCGTGCGGAGCGCGGCCCGAGGCCGGGCAGCCGCGACAGGGCTTGGGTGAGCGCTTCGATCTCGTGGGAGGCCATGCGCCTTCCTCTAACCGCTCATGCTGAGCTTGTCGAAGCACCCTTCGACAAGCTCAGGGTGAGCGGTTTTTGGTTGCGTGGCGCGAAATCCGATCCGAAAGCGCCCGCATGCGGATCGTCTTTATGGGAACGCCCGAATTCGCCGTACCGGTGCTCGATGCGCTGGTGGAGGCGGGGCATGATGTAGTTACGGCATACAGCCAGCCGCCGCGGCGGGGGAATCGCGGCAAGACCGCGCCCTCCCCGGTTCACACGCGGGCCGAGACCCTGGGCATCGCGGTGCGTACGCCGGTAACCTTGCGCGAGGCGGAGGCGCAGGCGGAATTCGCGGCTTGGAATGCCGATGTCGCCGTGGTGGCCGCCTATGGCCTGATCTTGCCCCGGCCAGTGTTAGAGGCGCCCAGGCTCGGCTGCTTGAATGTTCACGGTTCCCTGTTGCCGCGATGGCGGGGCGCCGCGCCGATCCAGCGGGCGATCCTCGCCGGCGATGCGGAGACCGGCGTGGGCATCATGCAGATGGAGGCGGGGCTGGATACCGGGCCGGTGCTGATCGAGGGGCGGACGCCGATCGGCCGCAAGACTGTGGGACAGCTCACCACCGAATTGAGCAGAATGGGCGCGCGGCTGATGGTGCAGGTGCTCGCCGATCCGGATTCCTATTGGCCGGTTCCCCAGCCCGAGCAAGGCGTCACCTACGCTCCCAAGGTTACCAAGGAAGAGACGCGGCTGCGCTTCAGGCTGAGCGCCAATGAGGTCGATCGGCAGGTGCGGGCATTTCACCCGGCGGCCTATTTCGAGTTCGGCGGCGAGCGCATCCGTGTGCTGGGGGTGGAAGTCACGCCTGATACAGGTGCCCCGGGGCTGGTTCTCGATGACCGCCTTGGCATCGCCTGTCTGGAGGCCGCGATCCGCCCTGTTCTCGTCCAGCGTGCCGGGCGGGGCGTTATGACGGCTGAGGAGATGTTGCGCGGCTTTCCCATCCCGGCCGGCACCCAGCTTTGACGCGGTTCGCTCTCACGGTAGAATATGACGGGCGGCCCTTCATGGGCTGGCAGCGGCAGGATCATGGCCCAAGCGTGCAGCAGGCGATCGAGGACGCGGCGTTCGAAATCACCGGTGAGCGCGTCGCGGTGCATGCCGCCGGGCGTACCGATGCCGGGGTGCATGCGCTAGGGATGCGCGCGCATCTCGATGTGGCACGCACGATCACGCCGTTTCGGCTGATGGAGGCGCTCAACGCCCGGCTGCGGCCCGATCCGGTCGCGATCCTCGATTGCGTGGAAGTGGCGGCGGATTGGCATGCGCGCTTCTCGTGCCTGGCCCGTTATTACGAGTATCGTATCGTGCAGCGCCGCGCGCCGCTGACCTGGGAGAGGGGGCTGGCCTGGCGAGTAGCCAATCCGCTGGATGCGGAGGCAATGTCCCAAGGCGCGGCGCGGTTGGTGGGGCGGCACGATTTCACCACCTTCCGCTCGGTGCATTGCCAGGCCGACAGCCCATTGCGGACGCTCGATCGGCTGGAAGTGGTGCGCGAAGGGGAGCGGATCAGCGTATTCGCGTCCGCGCGGTCATTCCTGCATCATCAGGTGCGCTCGATGGTCGGGTGCCTGGCGCTGGTGGGCCAGGGGAAATGGACGCCGGACGACATGACCGCGGCGCTGGAGGCCCGCGACCGCGCGGAGCTGGGGCTCAACGCGCCTTCGGACGGACTGTTCTTCGTGCGGGCGGATTACCCTTGAGCCAGCGTCAGAGTTCGCGTTCGAGCCACTGCTTGATCGCCCCTTTGGGAAGCGCACCGACCTGAGTCGCGGCCTGCTGGCCGTTCTTGAACAGGATCATGGTGGGGATGCCGCGCACGCCATATTTGCCCGGCGCTTCGGGGTTCGCATCGATATCGACCTTCACGATCTGGACCTGATCGGCCATCTCGCTCGACAATTCCTCGAGCGCCGGCGCGATCATCCGGCACGGGCCGCACCATTCGGCCCAGAAATCGACCAGCACGGGCTTGTCGCCCTGAAGTACGTCGGATTCGAAGCTCGCGTCGGTGGTCGCCTTGGTGGCCATGGGAATTCTCCTGTGTGGGGTACAATCTAGGTGCGCGGGCCTTCCGGCTCAAGCGCGCGAAGGCAAGCTTTGCTCCGAGGCGGCGAAGCCGGGCTTGTGCGCCGACAGCAGCTCCAGGGGCAGCGGGTAGAGCGTGGGGCCCGCCGTGTAGAGCAGACCCGCCTCGATCGCCCGCCCGGGGAAGATGACCGCGAGCGCCGCGGCGTAGGCGGCCATCTGGCGCAGGTGATAAGCGGGCACATCCTCCAGCGAGGCCGGGGCGCGGCGGCCGGTCTTGAAATCGACCACGCGCACCCGGTCAGGCGTTACGACCAGCCTGTCGATGGTGCCGGTCACGACCACGCCTGCCCCCACCACGGCGGCGATCGGTGCTTCGCCCAGCGACTCCGGCCCGAACAATTCGGCGAAGCGATCATCCTCGGTCACGCTCAATGCCGCTTCGATCAGCGCGCGGCGCATTGCCGCATCCTCCACGCCCCCCGCCCCGGCCAGCCAGCGGTCCGCCGCCTGCGCGCGCCTGTCCGGCGCCACGCCGGGCAGCCGCTCGAACAATGCGTGCAGCAATCGGCCACGCTCCGCGGCGATGCGCAGCGCGGGTGTTGGCGGGGGATCGGCGACGCTGTCTTCCCCTAGCGAGGACGGCGCCAGCGGCCGCGGCGGTCGCGATTCCTGGGGCGCGGAGGCTGTCACCCATGCGGGCAGGACCGGTGTTTCGAAAATCTGCGCGGCTTTCGGCTTTCTGCGCGCTGCTGGCGCGGGCGGGACAATGCCATGAAATTCGCGGGCGCCCGCGCCCTCGACCCCCAGCGCATCGAACGCCCGTGCGCATGCGGAATACCAGCTCACGGCGGGCGCCTCGCCTTTTGCTTGTGGGCCGAGGGCGCCGGCGATCACGAGCCGTTCCTCCGCGCGTGTGGCGGCGACATAGAATAGCCGCCAATGCTCTTCCATCTCCGCCTTGGCGGCGGCGGTGACCACGCTGTCGAGCGCCCCGCCCTGCTCCGCCGCCCGCGGGCGAAAGATCGGGAACGGCTCGCCATCATATCCATCCGGCTGCCAGGGCAGGAAGTCGCGCGGGCTCTTGCCGGGATCCACTGTCGCATCGGCCAGGATCACCAGCGGCGCCTGAAGCCCCTTGGCCCCGTGTACCGTCATCACCCGAACGGCGCCGCGCGGCTTATCGGCCTCGCGCTTGATCTCGACATCGCCGCGATCGAACCAGTCGAGGAAACGCTGGAGCGAAGGGGTCGCGACGCTTTCGAAATTGAGCGCGGCGCTCAGCAACTCCTCGATCGGATCGCGCGCTTCCTCGCCCAGCCGGAGCAGCAGCTTGCGCCGGCCATCCATCTCGCCCGAAAGGATCGCTTCGAGGAAGCGATAGGGCGTGGTGAAATCGGCCTGGCGCAGCAATTGCTCCAGCGGCGCGAGCCGTTCCGCCGGCTGGGTGGCGCGGAGATGACGCCACAGGCCACCGCGCTCGCGCACCGCGCCCGTCATCAGTTCGTCCTGGCTCCATCCGATCAGCGGCGAGACGAGCAGCGAAGCCAGCGATAGATCGTCGTCAGGCTGGAGCGCGAAGCGGATCGCGGCGAGCAGATCCTGCACCGCCAGCGGCGCATTGAGCCGCAGCCGGTCCACGCCCGCCACCGGCACGCCCTCTGCATAGAGCCGCGCGACGATCAGCGATGCCAGTTCGCCCCGCCGCTTGACCAGCACCATCACGTCCTCCGGCCCCAGCGGGGTCCCATCGCGCTTGAGGACGCTTCCATCGGTCCAGCCGCGAATTGCCCGGGCAAGGCGCTTGGCGTGCTCGCGTGTGGCGTCGCTTACCCATTCTTCCTCATCCGCTTCGGCGCCGCCATCGGTGGTAAGCGGCCACAGAGTTACTGTACCCGGGCCGGCCACTTCGCTGGCATGCGGCTCGGCCTCGCTCAGCGCGCCCATGCCGGGTTCGGGAAGCACGCCGAGCGCCGCGTCCACGAATTCCAGGATCGGCCGCGTCGAGCGGAAGCTGTGCGTGAGCGACAGGGCTTCCAGCTCGCGCGCCTCGGTCTCGAATTCCGGCGTCAGGCGAAACATGTCGGTGAAGCGCCCATGCGCCCATTGGAAATAGATGGGGCTGGTGCCCTGGAAGCTGAAGATCGCCTGCTTGTAATCGCCCACGGTGAAGAGGGTGCGCGCGCCGGCTTCGCGCGTCCCCTTGCCCGCCGCGAATTCCTGGACGATCGCATCTACGATCGTCCATTGCTTGAGATTGGTGTCCTGCGCCTCGTCGATCAGCACATGCTCGGTTGCTTGGTCCAGCTTGAAGCGAACCCAATCGCCCATCCCCTCTTGCCCGAGCAGGGCAACGGCCGAGCGGATCAGATCGTCGAAATCCACCGCGCCCACGCGGCGCTTCGCCCCTGCATAGGTCTCGGCATAGACGCGCCCCACCTCAAGCCCGCGCGCGAGCAGATCGGCGTAATCGGCCTGCACCTTCATCGCGAGCAATTCCGCGCAGCGGCCACCTATGCTCTCGGCAAGGCTTTCATAGGCGGCGTCGGCCGCGATCAGCTTTGCCGAGACCTTGCGCGGATCGCCCGATTTGGTGCGGAAAACGAGGCCGAGCGCCTCAAGCCCCGCTGCCCTCTCCTTTGCGTGGCCCCCAAGCCAGCGCTCGACGGCTTCAGCCTGCGAAACGCCGGTGGCGGTGCCCCAATTGCGATTGGCCGCCAGCACCTGACGCAATCCCGCGCAATCGAACGAATCGTCGGCGCAGCAACGCTCCAACTCGTCACCGATATCGCCGCTCGGTAAGCCCATTGCGCGGCGCAGGAAAGGCTGGATGCCGCTCGGCAGCGACGCCATCGCTTCGCCAGCCGAGGCGCAACGCTTCAGAAACGCCTCGGCCTGTCCCTCTCCCAGCCTCAGGCTCAGCGCGCCTACCGCTTCGATCAGCCCGATCCGCCCTTCGCGCTCGGCAACGACAAGCATCTCCGCAAGCGTCTCACGGGCGAGCACCGCTTCCTCGCGCTGGTCGAGCGGACGGAAGCCGGGAACCAGCCCGGCCTCGACCGGAAAGGCCGATAGCAGGGTCTGGCAGAAGCTGTGGATCGTCTGGATGCGCAGGCCCCCGCCGGGCGCATCGAGAACCTTGGCGAACAGCGTCCGCGCGCTGGCGACTTGGTCCGGACCGGATTTCTCGCCCAATGCTTCGAGATCGTTAAACACCCCCACAGAATCCGCGCGCACCCACTCAGCCAGCTTGCTGGTGATCCGCTCGGACATCTCCGCCGCGCCGGCCTTGGTGAAGGTGAGGCACAGGATCGCGCCGGGGTCGGTGCCGCCGAGCAGCAGCCGCCACACGCGCGCGGCGAGCACCTGGGTCTTGCCGGTCCCGGCCGATGCCGAGAGCCAGATATTGCGCGCCGGATCGCTGGCCGCGCGCTGATTGCCCTTCAGCGGATGGAGCGTGCGGGCTTCAGTCACGGCCATACCATTCGTCGCGGCGCATCAGCTGATCATATTCGGCATAGGGCGCATATTCGGGGACGAGCTTTGCCGTGAACGGCTGTTCGCCCGTGAGCCAATCCTGCACCGCGTGCAGGAAGTTCTCGCCCGCGATGCCCACGAATTCGTCCGCCGGGATCGGATCGCGCTTGCGGGGCGAAACAGGAGAGTCGATATAGCCGAAGCCGCCATTCTTGCGCGCAAGCGACCAATATTCGAAGCCGCGTGCTTCGCCTGCGATCCCGTCGAAACCGCCCTCCTGCGCTATCAGGCCCAGCAGCCCGAGCTGGAGGCTGTATCCGGCGCGGACAGCTTTCGGGCTGGGCGGCTGGCCGGTCTTGTAATCGACCACGGCCAGCGCTCCATCGGGCAGCCGATCGATCCGATCGAACTTGCCCTTGAGCGTGACGCCCGCAAAGCCGATCTTGCCTTCCTGCTCGACGCCCAGAACGCGGCGGCCCTCCGTGGCCTGCGCCCCGATTTCCTGCGCGATCCAGTCGATCGCTTCCATCAGCCGGGGCTGCCATAGCGCTCGCATCATCGGGTGGGTGCGCTCGTCCGCCAGCATGGCCAGCGCGCGCGCATGAAGCTTGTCCGGAGCGCAATCGTCGTGCCGGCCCCATTGCTCGAGCACATCGTGCACCGCCGTTCCGCGCCACGCCGCGCTGGGATCGGCGTCCACCGGATCCAGCGGGGCAAGGCGCAGCATGCGTTTGGCATAAAAGGCATAGGGGTCGGCCTTGAGCCGATCGACCTCGGTAACCGATATGATCCTGGGCCGCGCGGCGATCGGGGGCGACGGCGCGGGCCGCGCGGCGGGAATGTGCTGACCCGGATCGTCGATCGCGCCCACCCAGGCCGCGAGGTCGCCCGCGCGTTCCAGCCCGCCCGACAGGGCTTCGAGCCGCAGCCAGAAGCGCGAGGCGATCGTTGGGGCGGAGGAATCGCGGCGCGCGCGGGTGAGCAGCACTTCGGGCGCACCCAGCGCGCTTGCCAGGTCATGCGCCGACACTCCGATCCGGCGCTCCAGCCCCGGCAGCTCCAGTTCGGCGCGGATGCGCGGGGCCAGCCAGGGATCGGGCGCGGGCAGTCCAGGCCATACGCCCTCATTAAGCCCGCCCAGGATCATCAGATCGGCATTATGCAGCCGTGCCTCGATCAGGCCGAGAATGGCTAGCCGGGGATGTCCGCCCTGGGGTGGACGCACGGCATTCTCGTCCATCAGCGTTCGCAATATCGGAGCCAGGCTGGCGGGATCGGCCAGCGGAGGCCCGAACGCGGCTTCGCGCTCCAGCGCATCGAGCAAATCGGCGGCGGTGCGGCCCTCGGCGCGGCTCCACAATGCGTCGCCGCCGAGCGCCTGCGCCGTTTCGCGCAGCACCGCGAGCATCACGGGCAGCGGCTGGGGACCCGCGGCGAACACCGCCTCGAGCGGCTCAAGGAGTGCGCGCGCGCCGGCCCACCAGGCCTGTGCCGCGCGCCTTAGCCCGCCGTCGCGCCCGTCCTGCTCGGCAAGGTGCCGATCCACTCCGGCCAGTCCGGGGGCAGGACGCGGGCCGCGCAGCACACGATCGAGCAGCCGCGCGCCTTCGAGCCATTCCAGCCGCGCATCAGGCATGACCAAGGGATGCTTGAGCAGGCTGAGCAGGGGCAGCGGCGCGAAATCCTGCGCGGCGGCTTCGGCAAGCGCCAGCAGCAGCGTGCCGGGGGGCAACACCGAGAGGGGCTCGCCCGCCGAATCGTCGATAGTCACGCCCCACCGCGCGAGATGCGCGACCACGCGCCGCGCCAGTGCCCGATCGGGGGTGACCAGTGCGGCGGTCTTGCCCGGGGTCTCCAGTATTTCGCGCAGCGCCAGGGCGATCCCCTGGGCCTCCTCCGCGAGCGTCGCCGCCTCGAAGGCGCGCACGCCGTCCAGCCGTCGCGCGGAATAGTGAAGCCCGCTCCACTCCCGCGTCAGGTCGGGCGGCGCCATCGCGGTGGCGATCGCCTTGCTGCGCGCGGGCGCCGCGTCATGCTCGCTCTCGCCCTGCCAGATCGCGAACTCGCTGCGGTTCACGCCCATGCGCTCGAGCAGCAGCTTGAGCTGGAATTGCGGGTGCGATTCATAAGCGCGCTTGCGGCGGCCGGTGACGGGATCGGGCTTGTGAGGCCCGAGCGAATCCCATTCGGCCTGGCTGATCCCCTTCGAGAGCCCAGGCAGCACGACGATGCCCTGCGGCAGGCCGGCAACGACGCGCAGCAGCCTCGCGATCGCCGGCGCGCTGGCGGTGACGCCTGCCGCGCAGACGAAGCCCGCAGGCGGCGCGTCGCGCCAGCGCTCCGCAACCCTGGCCAACAGGCGCGTCCGGCGTTCGGCCAGATCAATGCGCCCCAACCGTTTCAGTTCGCCCGGCCAGCGCTTCAGCACGATTTCGAACAGCGCCAGCGAACGCTCCCAATGTGCCTGGAGATCGCCGAGATCGAGGTCGCGCAGCCTGTGCGGAGGGACCTCCTCGATCAGCAGCTGGTCGAGCGTCGAGGCCAGATCGCCCGCCAGCCGCACTGCCTCCGCCGCATCGGCCTGCGCGCCGCTTTCCAGGATCAGCCGCGCGAGGATCATCCGCCGCTGGAGCGGATCGACAGCGGGGGGCACGGGGTCCGAATCCTCGATAGCTTCGAACACCGCTTCGTCGAGCTCGGGATCACCGACCGCGACGAGGCGCGGCAGCAGCAGCCCGCCCCCGCTCGCGCGGACAAAAGCGTCCTGGATCGATCGCTTGGCGCGGTTGTTGGGCACCAGCACCACGCCTCGCGCCAGCCCCAGCGCATCCCCGCCGAACCGCGCGATCAGCCCAGCGGCGAGTACATCGGCGAAAGCCTGATGCGGGGGGATGGCGTAGAGATGAAGGCGGGTAGGCATTCCGGCAGTTCTAGTCTCCCTCTCTCCTTCAGGGGAGAGGGTCGGGGAGAGGGGCCTGTGGATAACCGCCCCTCTCCGACCTCGCTTCGCTCGGCCACCCTCTCCCGAAGGGGAGTAGGAAGATCGTCACATCTCGGCCAGCACAGCCTCTGCTTCGCCAATCGCGGCGGGCGTACCGACATCGAACCACAGCCCCTGATGCACGACACCCCATAGGCGGCCGGCCTCTAGCGCGCGAGTGAAGAACAAATTGGTGGAGAACGGACCCTCGGGCCAGTCGCGGATGATGCGCGGGGAGAGGATCGACACGCCGATATAGACGAACGGCGCCAGCCGCCCGGGCTTGCGCCGCTCGGTGATCCGGCCGAACGGGTCCATCCGGAAATCGCCGTGGCCGCGATGACAGTTTGCCCGCGCGAGCGGCACCAGAAGGAGCAGCGCATCCATCCTGGCGTCGTCCCAGCGCGCGGCGAGCTGGCGGATCGCGTCGGTGGGTCCGTCGATCCACAGATTGTCGCTGTTCACGCACAGGAACGGCGCGTCGCCGATCAATTCGCGCGCCTGGACGATGCCGCCGCCGGTCTCCATCAATTGCCGGCGCTCGTCGGAGATCATCACCTCCAAGTCCGTCGCCCGGGCCCGCAAATGCGCTTCCATCTGATCGGCGAGGTAATGTACATTGACCACGGCGCGCTTCACCCCCGCATCGCGCAGGTGCCCGATCGTGTGATCGATGAGCGTCTTGCCCGCGATCTCGACCAGCGGCTTGGGCCGCGTCGCGGTCAGCGGGCGCATGCGCTTGCCCAGCCCCGCGGCCATCACCATCGCGGTTTCGGGAACGGGAGCGTCCGGCTGGGGACGTAGCGAATAAACGGTCATTCGCCTGCGATGGTCATCGGATCGCCACGCATATCCTGGGGCACATTGGCTCCGAACCAATCCGCCACCGGCTTCAAGGCGGGGTGCTTGAGGTCGCGCTCCAGATATCCCCAGACGCGGGGGCAAAGCCCGGCATAACGCGGCTTGCCGTCGCGCCGCCAAAGCCGCGTGAAGATGCCGATAATCTTGGCGTTCCGCTGCGCGCCCAGCACGTGATAGGCAATGTCGAATTCGTCGCCCACGCCCGTCCTGCGCTTGTAGCGGTCGAGCATTGCGGTCTCGAGCTCGGGCGGCACGTCGCGCCGCGCGTCCTGCAACAGCGAGACGAGATCATAGGCCGGATGGCCGGCCAGCGCGTCCTGGAAATCGAGCAGCCCCAAGCTCTCGCTGCCCTCTATCAGCATGATGTTTTCGGCGTGATAGTCGCGCAGCACCGTGACGGGCGTGTGACCGGTCAGGACGGGGGCGAGCGCCGCGTTCCAGGCGTCGTTATAGCCCTGCGCATCGACATGGAGGCCGAGCGCGCCGCAATACCAGTCCGGCAGCAGCTTGGCCTCGCGGTGATATTGCGAGGGGCTGTATGGCCCGATATCCGCCGCCGCCGGATGATCGCGCAGGCGCACCAGCAGGTCGACCGCTTCCTCGTAAAGCCGAAGCTCGCTCTCGGGGGCGGCGTCCACGGTCTCGCGCATCCGCGCATCGCCGAAATCCTGGAGCAGCACGAGGCCCTGATCCAGATCCTCGTGCAATATTTCGGGCGCGGCGAAGCCCCGCTGAGTGAGCCATCGCGCAATCGAAATGAAGGGGCGCGGGTCCTCTCCCTTGTCGGGAGGGGAATCCATCAGGATCGCGGTGCGGTCATGCTCCACCACCCGAAAATAACGGCGGAACGAAGCGTCGCCGGCGAGCGGACGGATTTCAGCGCCCCCCCAACCCGCCGAAACGAGGAAAGCGGGCGCGGAAGCGGGCGGATTCATATCAGGGGCCATCGGTTCCTCCATGCCGCCGGCACCTTCGCTGTCAAGGCGCGCGCGCCGTCCGGCGTCACTTCGAGGGACAGCCACAGCGCCTCGGACCAGAAATCCTCCCCAAGCCGCTCGGGCCACTCGACGATCAGCAGCGAATCGCCCCGCGCCTCGTCCAGGCCGAGTTCCTCCGCCTCGTCGGGGTTTTCGATCCGGTAGAGATCGATATGGAGCACGGGGAAGCGTACTTCCGGCGGCTCGTAGGGCTGGACGATCGCGAAGCTCGGGGACGGCGCCTCACCGTCGAGGCCAAGCGCGGCAAGCAGCCCGCGCGCAATGCTGGTCTTGCCGGCGCCTAGTTCGCCCGAGAGCGCGATCACGTCGCCGGGGCGGGCGACGGCGGCCAGGCGCTGCCCGAGCGAATGCGACGCTTGCGGATCGGCCAGAACGATCACCCGCGCGGCAATTCCACCGTGATCAGCGTCCCCTCGCCCGGCTCGGAAATCAGCTCGATCCGCCCGCCATGCGCCTCGACGAACTGCCGGGCGAGCGGGAGTCCGAGGCCCAGCGCCCGCTCGGCATTGCGGCCGCCGCCTTGCGCGAACCGGTCGAACGCGCTGGCCGCGGCCTCCTTGCTCATTCCCGGCCCGTCATCCGAGACGATGATCCGCGCGACCTTATCGTTGCCGTCGAGGTGGAGGAGCACGCGGCCGCTGGCGGGCGTACCGGCCACCGCATGGCGCAGCAGATGCTCGATAACCTGGCGCAGCCGCCGCGCGTCGCCGGTCACGCTGCCCGCCGTTCCCGTATCGTCCACCGCCAGGTCGATCGCCTTTTCGCGGGCGAGCGGCGCAATCGCTTCGGCGGCGCCCTGGGCAATCATCTCGATATCCACCGCGCCCTTTTCGATGGGCGCGCCCTCGCTCTGGGTCAGGTCGAGCACATCGTCGATCAGCGCACCCAGCCGCTCGACCGAAACCAGGATCGCTTCCGAATATTCGGTTCCGCTCTCGCTCAATTTACCCGCGAAGCCGCCATGCAGCATCTCGGCAAAGCCCTTGATCGAAGTAAGCGGCGTGCGCAGTTCGTAGCTCATGTTCGCAACGAACGAGGTCTTGACCCGGTCGGCGGCCTCCAGCGCTTCGTTGCGATCGCGCAGCGCACGCTCGACGCGGTGCTGATCGGTCGTGTCGAGCATCGTCACCAGCGCATTGCCGTCGGGCAGCGGGACCGCGCTCAAATCGAAATGGCGCCCGTCGGCGAAGACGATGCTAGCGCCGCGCTGCTGGCGATCCTGCGCCGCGAGCCGCACCAGGTCGCCGATCACATCGGCTTTGGCCGGATTGGTCAACTTGGGTCCGGCGGCCTTCACCAGCGCAAGGATCTGCGGGTGCCCGTCGAGAAAGGCATCCTCAAAGCCCCAGACTTGGCGGAACTTGCGGTTCCATAGCTGAAGGCGTCCCTTGCCGAACACCGCGACGGCTTCGGCCAAGCTCTCAAGCGTCGCAGTGCGCACCTGCTGCATCTCGCCATGCTCGCGCTGGAGCTCGAATTGCTGGGTGCGGTCTTCGAACAACAGGAGCAAACCTCCTTCGGGCATCGGCTGGGCGACGACGCGCAGATGCGTGGCGCCGACATGCCAGTTTTCCTCGACCGCATCGGGCGCGACGAACCATTCGCGGCGCTCGGCCTTCCATGCAGGGAAATCGCGCATTTCGGGCAGGCGCTTGGCCTCACGCATCCGCTCGATCACGCGATCGAATTCGGGGCGGTCGATCAGCCACTCGTTCTTCATTGCGAACATGCGTCGGAACGGCTGGTTGCAGAAGATCAGCGCGCGATCCGAACCGAATTGCGCGACGCCCGCCGAGACGCGATCGAGCATCGCGCGCTGGGCGTCGCCGAAGCGCTTGAGACCGCCGCGCGCTTGCTCCAGCTCCTCGATATCCACCGCGAACCCCGCAACGCCACCAGTCGGCAGCGGCACATCGTGGAGCCGCAGCATCCTGCGCTTGCCGCCGATCGTCGCGGGCATGGCGGCGGTCTGCGGCTCGCCAGTGTCCCGAGCGATCGCTGCATTCGCCAGCGGCCCGCCCAGCCCCGCGCCCTCGACCAATTCTAGCCCGCGCGCGACGACATCCTCGCTGTCGCCGCCCTCGACAGCGGTCACATAGGCCGAGTTGACCATCAGGAGCTTGAGATCCGGCCCGCGATACCACATCGGCATCGGCGCAGCCTCGATCAGCGCAGTCAGCGCGTCGAATGCCGCGCGCAGCCGAGTCGATTCGCGCTGGAGGCGGTTGATCTCGTCCTGGCTCTCGGTGGCATCGAGGAACCACAGGACCACTCCGCCCGGCGCATGGACCGCAGTGGGGGCGCGTTCCCCGATCACCAGCAATGCGCGCTCCGATCCCTTGGCCCGCACCGACAGGCTGAACGGCTTGCCGGCCTTCTGCGCGGCGGCGACATGCACCGCCAGCGCATCGGCATCTTCAGGCATCAGCCCGCCCTCTCCCCCGGCAAGCGCATCGAGCTCGCGCGGTATCGTCTCCAGCCCCAGCCAATCGGCCAGCCGACGCGGCACCTCGATCCGGCCATCGGCGCGCACGATCATCGGCTGTGCAGGCGAGCCCGACACAAGGGTTTCGAAACGACTGTTATCGTCGGCCATCGCCGCCGCCTCGGCGCGTGCTTTCAGCCCCGTGAGCAAGGCCCAGGCCGCGCCGATGACGAGCAACGCCAGCGCCGCACCGGCAAGCGCCGCCGCGGATTGCGAAATCAGGATCAAGCCGCTTGCTCGGGGCTAGGGTTGCTGCTCATTGCCCGTCCTTAGGCAAAGCACTGCCCGGCGGGAAGATGATTGCTGCCGGCGGATCGGATCTAGCGCCGCCTGATCACCATTAGCGCGAATGCTGATGAAGATTAGGGCTTTCGGGCTCAACATTCACCGACCCAGAGGGATTGTACCTCCGGCACACCTGTTGGCCGCTGTCGATCCAGCGAACAATCCGCGATCGGTGCGGTTGAATCGACGTTCGCGGTCAAGCCGCTATCCCCCACGTTGCCGACGATTTCCTAACCTAAGTCACTGCTAATATTCGGAACTGGGCGTGCTGCTCGGTGTTGAGCTTCACTCATAGTGGAGGTTCGAAGTGGCTCAGAAAGGCGCAGGCGGGAATCCGGGCGCGATCACCACCAAGGGCGGTGACGGCGCGAGAGGCAGTATCGGCACGGGCCGCGGCGGGGGAAGCGGCACGGGCAAACGGGCCACCGCCAAGAAGAAAACTCCAGACAAAAGCGACGGGAAAGGGGGCGGACCGGAACTCCCCCTAAAGAATGATCTGCCGCCTCCCGGGAAAGCAACTGGCTAGGACTCCAAGCGCGGTTTAACTCAAGAGAAACGGGCTAGCGGTGCCGATCCGGTAGCGGAAAGCCGTGAGGGTCATGCCCTCAATGCTAGCGGTATTCGCCTGACTGGAGGCATAGCCCAAGGAAGGGGCCGCGCCTCCTGATTGAAAGCGCGGCCCATCCAATTCACATATCGCTAAATCAGTACCGATAATGATCCGGCTTGAACGGACCTTCGAGCGGAACGCCGATGTAACCCGCCTGCTTCGGAGTGAGCTTCGACAGCTTCACGCCCAGCTTTTCGAGATGCAGCGCCGCGACCTTCTCGTCGAGATGCTTCGGCAGGACATATACTTCGTTCTTGTAGTTCTCACCCTTTGTGAAGAGCTCGATCTGCGCCAGCGTCTGGTTGGTGAAGCTGGCTGACATCACGAAAGACGGGTGGCCGGTCGCGCAGCCCAGGTTCACCAGGCGGCCCTTGGCGAGGATGATGATCTGCTTGCCATCGGGGAATCGGACCAGGTCGGTGCCCGGCTTCACTTCGTCCCACTCATAGTTCGAAAGCGCGGCGATCTGGATCTCGCTGTCGAAATGGCCGATGTTGCAGACGATGCTCATCGGCTTCATCGCGGCCATATGCTCGGCGGTGATGACGTCGGCATTGCCGGTCGCGGTGCAGAAGATGTCCGCGCGCTGCACGGCTTCTTCCATCGTCACGACTTCAAAGCCTTCCATCGCCGCCTGCAATGCGCAGATCGGATCGACTTCGGTGACCATCACGCGCGCGCCGCCGTTGCGGAGCGACTGGGCCGAGCCCTTGCCGACGTCCCCGAAGCCGGCGACGCAGGCGACCTTGCCGGCGAGCATCACATCGGTGGCGCGGCGGATCGCGTCGACCAGCGATTCCTTGCAGCCATAGAGATTGTCGAACTTCGACTTCGTCACCGAATCATTCACGTTGATCGCCGGGAACGGCAGTTCGCCCTTCTTCGAAATCTCGTACAGGCGATGCACGCCGGTCGTGGTCTCTTCCGAAACGCCCTTCAAATTCTTGACCGTCTCGGTGAGGTAGCCGGGCTTGCGCGCGATGAACGCCTTGAGCGCGCGCTGCATCTCGACTTCTTCCTCATTCTCCGGCTCGGGCATCGTGTGGCCGGCTTCGAGCTTGGCGCCCCACAGCGCGAACATCGTGGCGTCGCCGCCATCGTCGAGGATGATGTTCGAGGTCTGGCCTTCGATTTCCTTGTCCCACGAGAAGATGTCGCCGACATAATCCCAATATTCGGCCAGGCTCTCGCCCTTCACAGCGAACACCGGCACGCCGGTCGCGGCGATCGCGGCGGCGGCATGGTCCTGCGTCGAGAAGATGTTGCACGTGGCCCAGCGGACCTGCGCGCCGAGCGCCGTCAGGGTCTCGATCAGCACCGCGGTCTGGATCGTCATGTGCAGCGAGCCGGTGATCCGCGCGCCCTTGAGCGGCTGCGAAGCGCCGAATTCCTGGCGCAGCGACATGAGGCCGGGCATTTCGGTCTCGGCGATCTCGATCTCCTTGCGGCCGAAATCGGCGAGCGCGATGTCCGCGATCACATAGTCGTTCTTCTCAAGCACGGTAGCCACTGACTGATCTCCATTGGCATAGATTGCGGGTCGCGGGCACGCACCCGCCGACCATCTATGGGGCCACTACAAGCTCAGTTGATCGAGCGCAAGTCAGATATAAAGATATCTTTATATGATGTACGATGAAGGCGGATTGCGTGCCGAATGTATGGCATGATAATGTTTGCGAGACGCGCCGTCTCCTGACTGAAAGGTCTGGTCAATGTGGAAATTTATCACCGCGGCGTTTGTGGCCGCGCTCATCCCAAGCAGCGGCTTCGCCCAGTCGGAAGCCAGCGGGGTCGCTCCGATCTCCAGCATCAGCGGGGGCCAGGTCACGGCCCAGGCAATGCTCTTCGAGATGAAGCTCGCCAATTTCAAGAAGGACGGTTGCTACCAGCTCGGCTGCCTGGTCGTCGTCAACGAGACCCAAGGCTATGATCTGGTCGGTTTCTACATCAATTCTGCACGCGCGGGCGCCAAGCCCTATTGGGGCCGCAACCGCTTTCAATATGCGCTCCGCCCGCGCAAGGCGGCACTGACCGTCAAGACCGCCAGGGCCAAGCCCTGCGAATTGCCGGTGCGTTTCCTGCTTCGCCACCAGCAGACCCGCGACGAGGTTACGGTCGAAAGCCTCGCCGCAGTCTGCACGCAGCCGCGCATGGCCTCGGTGTTGCGCGTCGATGTGCTGGAGCCGCAAGTCATCTGGCACAAGCCGGCGGGCTGAGGGCTGGTTCGCCGGATCAGGCGGTGCCGGCGCTGCTCGCCAGCATTCGGGGGTCGATCCCCGCACCCGCAAAGCCCACCACCCAGCGGTCTTCGGCATCGACGCCGTATAATAGCTCCGGTGTCGATTCGGTGTTGAACCAGCCGTGGCGTGCCATCTCGGCGTCGAGTTGGCCTTCGCCCCAGCCGGCATAGCCCAAGGCGACCAGCCATCGGCTCGGGCCCTTGCCCTCCGCGATCGCGCGCAGGATATCGACGGTGCCGGAGAGCGCCCAGCGGCCGCCCACGTCGATCGTGTCCTGCCCGCCCCAATCGGTCGAGTGGAGCACGAAGCCGCGGCGCGGCTCGACCGGGCCGCCGAAATGCACTGCGGCATCGGGTGCATCGCCCGGTTCGATCTCGAACTGACGAAGCAGGTCGTGCAGGCCCAGCCCCTCGATCGTCTCGCCGATCCCTATCCCCAGGGCGCCGTCCTCGTCATGCGTGCACATCGCGATCACCGCGCGCTCGAAGCGCGGGTCGCCGATCCCTGGCATCGCCAGCAGGAACTGTCCGGTGAGAAAGGGCGCCGACTCCATGTGACAAACAACTTACCGATGCGCTTTCGGCTCCGCCATGCTTGAAAAACCGGCCAAGCGCGCCGATTGGGACAGGGAACCCCTTTTGAGGAGAAGTGACATGACCATCCAGGTTGGCGACCGCATGCCGAGCACCACTTTCATCAAGGTCGGCGAAAGCGGCCCCGAGCCGGTCGGGTCCGAGGAATTCTTCGCCGGCCGCAAGGTCGCGCTATTTTCGCTGCCCGGCGCGTTTACGCCCACCTGCTCGGCCAAGCACCTTCCCGGCTTCGTCGAGAAGGCCGACGAGATCAAGGCGAAGGGCGTGGACGAGATCGCCTGCACCGCAGTCAACGACGCCTTCGTGATGGGCGCCTGGGGCAAGGCCAATGGCGTGGAGGGCAAGGTGACGATGCTCGCCGACGGCAATGGCGACTTTCCCAAGGCAGTCGGCCTGGAGATGGACGGCAGCAAGTTCGGCATGGGCGGGCGCGGCCAGCGCTTCTCGATGCTGGTAAATGACGGCGTGGTCGAGCAGCTCAATGTGGAAGCGCCGGGCCAGTTCGAAGTCAGCTCGGCGGATTATCTGCTCGGCAGGCTGTAATCACGGTCGCGTAACGGAACTCGTGGGCCATGGTGGAGTTGACTTCCGGTAATTCTGGAAGGGAACAACCCATGGTCACCGACACGAACACCACCGACATAGCAACCGCGGCGAACGAAGCCTCGCCCGCCGCGCTCGACACCGCTTTGGACAGCGCCAAGTCGTTTCTCGAAACCGCGCAGGAAGCCATTACAGACGCCGTGGAAGCGACCGTAGGCGCCGCGAAGGAAAACCCTCTCGCCGCGGCCGCGATAGCTGCGGGCGCAGCTGCCGCGGTGGGCGGCGTCGTCTATGCCGCCACTCAGCGCAGTGGCGGCGAGGCCCCAAAGGGCGGCAAGAAGAAGTAATCACCGCGTCACCGGCGTGCGGCCCTTCGCTAGTTGCGGCGGGCCGCAGGTCTTGCCACCGTCATCTTTGCGCATTAGCCGTCGAAGATGACTCAAGCATCAGACATCGTCGCCGAGCTGGACCGCCTTTACCGCGCATCGGTCGAGCGGCTTCAGGCCGCACTCACACAATATCTGACGAACGGCACGCCACCGCCGCGGGAGGCGCGACACGACGGCTCATTCGCTTATCCCGAGATTCATATACGTTATTCGGGCGGCACTGACCGCCCGGTGCCGCCGCGCTCGTTCGGCCGGCTGGTGGAGCCAGGCGAATACCGCATCAGCGTCACCAAGCCCGCGATGTTCGCCAATTACCTGATCGAGCAGCTCACTTTCCTGATCGAGGATTACGAGGTCGAGGTTCACGCGCGCACCGGGCGTCAAGAGATCCCCTTCCCTTATGTGCTCGATCCCGGCCATGCGCTGAGCCTGGATGAAGTTTCGGCAACCGAGCTGGCTCGCCATTTCCCGGCGACCGAGCTTGCGCATATCGGCGACGAGATCGCGGACGGCCTGTGGATCGCCACTGACGACACGCGGCCGCTGGCGCTGTTCGACGGGCTGCGCACCGATTTCTCGCTCGCACGACTACGCCATTATACCGGCACGCCCACCGAGCATTTCCAGCAATATATTCTCTTCACCAACTATCACCGTTATGTCGATGAGTTCATCCGCTGGGCCTGCGGCCAGCTTGGCGAGGGCAGCCGCTTCACCGGCGTCTCGGGCGCGGGCGGGATCCTGGTCGAGGCCGGGGACGACACGGATCGGCTGCTCAACGACAGCTCGGCCTGGCGACGGCACCAAATGCCGGCCTATCACCTGATGGCCGCAGACGGATCCGGCATCACGCTGGTCAATATCGGCGTCGGCCCGTCAAACGCCAAGACGATCACGGATCACCTTGCGGTGCTTCGCCCCGAGGCCTGGCTGATGATCGGCCATTGCGGCGGGCTTCGCCCCAGCCAGCGGATCGGCGATTACGTGCTCGCCCACGCCTATTTACGCGACGATCATATCATGGATGATGTGCTCCCCCCGGAGATACCGATCCCGGCGATCGCCGAAGTCCAGCTCGCGCTGGCGCGCGCCGCGGAGACGGTATCGGGACAGTCCGGCGACGAGCTCAAGCGCCGCCTGCGCACCGGCACGATCGTCACGACCGACGATCGCAACTGGGAGCTGCGCTATTCCACCACGGCGCTTCGCTTCTCGCTGAGCCGGGCTGTGGGGGTCGATATGGAATCGGCCACGCTGGCGGCCCAGGGCTACCGCTTCCGCGTTCCCTATGGCACGCTACTGTGCGTCTCGGACAAGCCGCTGCACGGCGAACTCAAGCTCCCCGGCCAGGCCAACCGCTTCTACGAACGCGCGATCGCCGAACATCTCAAGATCGGCATCGAGACGTGCGAAGAGCTGCGCCGCGAAGGAGCAAAACTCCATTCCCGCAAGCTTCGCGCATTCAACGAGCCGCCGTTCCGCTAAGGATATGCGTGGCCGCTCCTGCGTTTACGGACGCGAAGGAGAATGCCCGTGATCGATCCCGAGAAACAGCCGGCCCAGGAAGAGGGCGGCGCCCACCAGCCCGACGGAACCGACAGCTCGGATGAATGGCAGGCGCAGATCGCCGACGAGAACATGATCCCCGATCAAGACCCCCCTAGCGGCTGAGCTTGAACTCGACGGTCAGGCTCTCGCGCACGGTCACATCGTTGGTCTCGGCACCCGACTTGGGTGCGAACATGCCGACGATCTGCGACAGGAAGCCGAGGGTTCCGCCCATGATGTCCTGCTTTTCGCTGATGCGCGTGATGTTGGCCTGGCGAAGGCCGAGCGCCTCGCCATAAGCGAGGGCCTGCACGCGCGCCTTGACCAACGCGTCGGCCTTGGCCCGCCGCGACGCGGCGGGATAGTCGTCCAACAGTCCCACGACCTCTTCCGCGGTGGTCCCACCGGCGGCTTCGACCGTCTGGCGAACATTTCCGGCCGCGGCACGGGTGGGCGCATCGAACTGGATGGTCTCGCTAGCAATCGATTGGGGCTTGGCATCCGGATCGTCGCCGAACGAATCCATGCTGACGGTCGGCTTCGATCGCCCGCCAAGGCTAGCGAACAGGCTCATGAACGAAGTGCCTCCCGGCGACGGATCGGCCTGCGCCTCATGCACATTCTGGCCGTCGAGCGACTGGACGAGCTTCGCCCGGCTCGCGGCAAGCGCGGCCTTCGCCGCCTCTTCGCTAGGGCCCTTTGCCGTGAGAGTCACCGACATCCGAAAGCGTTGCGCCGGAACCGTCACTTCGCCCGATGCGACTATCTCCACCATCACGGGATCGGACGCCCCATTCGACTGGGCCATTACGGCCCCCGGCACCGATAGCATGACGCATGCGATCGCCAATCTGATCATTTTCAACCCCCCCTGTTGTTGTCTCACCAGCCGCTCGGCTGGCCCTTGTTCTGCTTGTCCAGCCACTTCTTCAGCGGCGCGAAATACTCCGCCATCGCCTTGCCGGACATCTGGCGGCTGCCCGTGAACGCTTCGAGCGCATCGGGCCAGGGCTTGGACGCGCCCATCTCCATCATCTTGTTCAGCCGCGCGCCCACTTCCTTGTTGCCGAAGAACGAGCAGCGGTGCAGCGGGCCCTTCCAGCCGGCCTGATCGCACGCCGCCTTGTAAAACTGGAACTGGAGCACCCGCGCCAGAAAGTAGCGGGCATAAGGCGTGTTGTTGGGGATGTGATATTTCGCGCCCGGATCGAAACGCGTCTCATCGCGGGCGACCGGCGCGACGATGCCCTGATATTGCAGCCGCAACTTGTCCCAGCCCGCCTGGTATCCGCCGGTAGGGATCGATCCGTCGAACACGCCCCAGCGCCACTTATCGACCAGCAGGCCGAAGGGCAGGAACGCCACCTTGTCCATCGCCTGGCGGAGCAACAGCCCCACATCCTTGTCGGCGCTCGGCACCTTGGATTGCTCGAGCAGCCCGATCTGGACGAGATAATCGGGCGTGATCGAGAGCGCGACGAAATCGCCGATCGCTTCGTGGAAGCCATCATTGGCGCCGTTGCGGTATAAAGCGGGCTTGGCCTTATAGGCGCGCTGATAATAATTGTGGCCGAGCTCGTGGTGGATGGTGACGAAATCGTCCGCATTTACCTTGATGCACATCTTGATCCGCAGATCGTCCTTCTCGTCCACATCCCAGGCGGAAGCATGGCACTGGACCTCGCGGTCCTGCGGCTTTAGGAATTGCGAGCGTTCCCAGAAACTGGCCGGCAGCTCCGTGAGGCCCAGCGACGAATAGAAATTCTCGCCGGCCTTGACCATCTTGATATGGTCGTAGCCCTTCGACGTCAGCAATTCGGTGACATCGAAGCCCAGCTCGCCCGCCCCTGCGGGCGCGACCACGTCATAGATATTGCCCCATTCCTGCGCCCACATGTTGCCGAGCAGATCGGCGCGGATCGGGCCGGTCCTGGCCTGGACCGCGTCGCCATATTTCTCGTTGAGTTTGCGGCGGGTGTAAGCATGAAGCGCCGTGTAAAGCGGCTTCAAATCGTTCCAGATGCCGTCGGTCAGCTTGATGAAGTCCGCTGGCGCCATATCGTAGTTGGAGCGCCACATCGCCCCGGTATCGGCAAAGCCCAGTTCTTTGGAGCCCTCGTTGGCGATGCCCACCATCCTGGCATAATCGCCGCGCATCGGGGCTCCGACATTGTCGTGCCAGCTGGTCCACATCTCCTTGAGTTCGGCAGGATCGCGGCTTTCGCCCATCGCGGCTTCGAGGTCGCTGCCGTTGGTCGGCTTGCCGCCGCGCGTGCCCTTCCCCTTGCCATACATCGATCCGATCTTGGTAGACACCTCTGCGAGTTCGGTCGCGGCGCCCGCCCTGGTCGGCGCAGGCAGGGTGATCGCGCCGCGCAGCATGGTGAGCTGCCGCTGTTGCTCGGCGGTGAGCCCGGCCGCCTTTTGAAAAGCAGCCGCCTCGATCGCCCACTTGACAGCCATCTCCGTCCCGCGCGCGCCATATTCGGCGGCCAGCGCATCGGTATCGTCGGTGATGAAGGTCGCGTTGATCCACTGAACGCGCGCGGCGGTCAGGTTGAATGTCGTATATTCGGCCTGGACTCGATCGAGGAACGCCTGCGCCTCGGCAGCGGTGGGCGCGGCGGTCTGGCCCTGCGCAGGCGCGAAGGCGAGCATGGCGGCGAGCGCCAGCGCGGAGATGCCGGTACGGATCATGGAGTAACCTCGGGACTGGATTTCTGGATGGCGCGCAGAGTGCGCGCGCCTCGATGGCCCGTCAAGCTGCGAGAAAGTCAGCGATTGCTTGCCCCAGCTCGGGCTGGACGACGGCGCTCATGTGATTGCCCGGCACCGATGCGAAGCGGCCGTGCGGGAGCAGCTTCGCGACTGCCTCCCCCGATCCGTTGTCGTCGTCATCGATCCCCGTCACCACCAGGATGGGCACGTCGATCGCGGCGATTTCGACTTCGCTGGTGTCCACGAAGGTCTCCAGCACATTGAGTAACGCCTGGGGATCGCCCTTGGTGGTCTTCAGGAAGGCCTCGGTCATCCACTCGGAAGTGCCGCGCTCGAAGCTGCCGAGATTGGCAAGAACACGACGAAAATAGGCGCCCCGCCCCTGTGTATCGACCAACCCCGCCAGCCCCATGCCGCTCAGGACCGCGCGCCGCGGCGTCGCGCCGTTGACCAGCATCCGCAGCGCCGTGCGTCCGCCCAGCGAATAGCCGCCGAGATCGTAATCGGTCAGGCCCAGATGCCCGATCAGCGCGAAGCCATCGCGCATCAGCACATCGGGCGGATAAGCGGCGGGATCGTGCGGCTTGCCGCTGAGGCCGTGCCCGCGCAGATCCGGCATGATCACGCGAAAGCCCTTTGCCGCCAGCTTGGCGGCGTGCCCGTATTTGATCCAGTTGACTTGCGCGTTCGAAAAATAGCCATGGATCAGGACGGCCGCCCGCCCCTCACCCATCTCGGTCCAGGCAAGCTCGACTCCGTCAGGCGAAGTGAAGCGGTGCGTTTCAGTCGGGTAATCTGCCAACTTTGTCCATCCAGCGGTTGACGACGTTCGGATTGTCCTCGGTCCGGTATCGGGGCAAGTCGCGCGTGTCGAGCCACTGCTCGTGGATGCTCTCCGCGCCGTAATGCTGCGTCGGCACGAACCGGCCCGGCTCGTCGAAGCTGCCGATGGTCAGGTCCATACGCGAACTGTCCGGAAATTCGAAGGTGAGCGGCGTGCCGCATGCGCTGCAGAAGCCGCGCCGTGCGATGGGCGAGGACGCATAATAATCGGGCTCACGCTCCCAGGTCACGTCGGCCTTCTTCACGCTCTTGAACGCGGCGGCGAGCCCGCCAGTGGCGCGCTGGCACATCCTGCAGTGGCAAAGATAAGCTTCGTAGTCCGCCACGTGAACGCTGTACCGCACCCGCCCGCATTGGCATCCGCCGGTCATTTCCTCGCTCATCTTGCCTCCCATGCAATCGCTGCGGCTCACATTGCAATCCAGTTGCGGATTGCAATTCATAACTATGCTTATTATGTGCACGCCATGACCGAGACTTTAGGCTTCCTGATGGGCGATGTCTCCCGCCTGATGCGCCGCCGCTTCGATGAGCGCGCACGCACCACGGGCGCGACGGGTACGCAGTGGCGCACGCTGAAGATCCTCGAATGGCGTGAGGGCGTCAACCAGGGCCAACTTGCCGAATTGCTCGAAGTGGAGCCGATCACGGCGTGCCGCATGATCGATCGGCTCGAGGAAGCCGGGCTCGTCGAGCGCCGCCGCGACCCAGCCGACCGCCGCGCCTGGCGCATCTTTCTGACCGACAAGGCCCGCCCCGTTCTGGATGACCTTCGCGACGTTGCGAGCGAGATGATCGAAGGGGCGCTTCAGGGATTATCCGCCCGGCAACGCGACGAACTCATCGGTTCGCTCAATGCGATCCGCGCAAATCTTACTCCTACGCAAGAAAGCAAAGAGGCCGCCAATGGCTGACGCAGATCCCAAATTCCAAAAACCCTCTCAGGAGGCGATCGTGGTGGAACCGGTGGCCGCTCCGGTCGAGGCAATCGTCGTGACGCCCGCGAAGCGCCGCTGGCTGCGTCCGTTGCTGATGTTCGGCGTGCCGCTCGTCTTGCTCGCAATCGTGGGCTATTTCTATCTCACCGGCGGAGGGACTGTATCCACCGACAATGCCTATGTCAGCCAGGACAAGGTATCGGTTTCGAGCGACGTGGCCGGCCGCATCGTGAATGTCGCGGTCAAGGAGAACCAGATCGTCAAGAAGGGCGACCTGCTCTTCCAGATCGATGCCGAGCCCTATCGGATCGCAGTGGCATCGGCACGGGCGCAGATCGCGGCGGCGCAAGTCAACGTCCAGACGCTGCAAACCAGCTATGCCGGGACGGGCGCCGATATCCAGGCGGCGCGCGACACCCTTCAGGCCGCGCAACAGGATTATGCCCGCCAGGCAGAGCTGATGAAGAGCGGCTTCACCACCCGGGCCCGGCTGGAACAGGCGCAGCATTCGGTCGAGCAGGCGCGCGCCAGCGTCAACCGCGCCGCCTCCGACGCCGCCGAGGCGCGCTCCAAGCTCTCCACCGGTTCTGCGGGCGAGAACCCGCAGCTCGCTGCGGCGCGCGTCCAGCTCGCCAAGGCCCAACTCGATCTGAGCCGGACCAGGGTCTACGCGCCCGCCGATGGCATCGTCAGCCAGTCGGACCGGCTACAGGTCGGCCAGATGATGGTGACCGGCCTCCCCGCACTTACGATCGTGCGCGGCCAGGGCGCCTGGCTTGAGGCGAATTTCAAGGAAACCGACCTCAACAAGATGCGCGTCGGGCAACAGGCCGAAGTGAGCTTCGATGCCTATCCGGGGCTCCACCTGAAGGCGCATGTAGCCTCGATCGGTGCCGGCACCGGCTCCGAATTCTCGGTGCTGCCAGCGCAGAACGCGAACGGCAATTGGGTGAAGGTGACCCAGCGCGTGCCGGTGCGTATCGCCATCGACGAGCAAAGCTCGCGTCCGCTGATCGCCGGCCTATCCGCCGACGTGACGGTGGATGTACAATAGCTGTCGAGTAAGCGCGTAATGGCCACTGCCGCCCAAACCTCCAGCCCAACAGCCCCGCCCGCGCCGGCGCCCGGCGTGGCGGCGCTGCCCGTCGCTAATCGCGGCCTGCTCACTTTCGGCGTGATGCTGGCGACGATCATGCAGATTCTCGATTCGACGATCGCGAACGTGGCCCTTCCACACATGCAAACGGCGCTGGGCGCGACTGCCGACACCGTTACCTGGGTTCTCACCAGCTATATCGTGGCTTCCGCGATCGCGATTCCGATCACAGGCTGGCTCGCCGACCGGATCGGCTCACGCAACCTGTTCCTGCTCTCCACGGTCGGCTTCATCGTGGCGTCGGCGCTGTGCGGAATGGCGCAAAACCTGGAGCAGATGGTGCTGTTCCGCCTGCTCCAGGGTGTCTCTGCGGCATTCATGAATCCGCTCAGCCAGACGGTTATGCTCGATATCAACCCGCCCGAGCGCCAGGCCAAGGCCATGGCGATCTGGGGAATGGGGATCATGGTCGGACCCATCATGGGCCCGGTCATCGGCGGATGGCTGACCGACAACTTCAATTGGCGTTGGGTGTTTTTCGTCAACCTGCCGCTCGGCGTGATCTGCATCGCGATCCTGTGGTGGCTGTTGCCCACCCGCCCCGTCACAAAGCGGCGATTCGACATATTCGGTTTCTCGATGCTCACGCTCGGCATCGCCTCGTTGCAGCTCATGCTCGACCGCGGACAGGGCGAGGATTGGCTGGGCTCGACCGAGATCTGGATCGAGATGCTGATCGCCGGAATCGCATTGTGGATGTTCACGATCCACATGATCACCGCGAAACAGCCGATGTTCGACCGTGAGCTGTGGAGGAACCGCAATCTCGTCACTGCGATCGGCTTCATGCTGGTGATGGGCGTGGTGATGATGGCAACGATGGCGCTGCTGCCGCCGATGCTCCAGAATCTGTATGGCCATTCGGTCTTCGACACTGGCCTGCTGCTGATGCCCCGGGGCATTGGCGTGGTGCTGACGATGGCCATTTCGGCGCAGCTTACTCAGCGCGGCTTCGACGCCCGCTGGCTCGTGGGGATGGGCATGTCGCTCGCCGCCTTTTCGCTCTGGCAGATGACGCACTGGTCGCTTGAAATGGGCACCGGACCACTAGTGTTTTCGGGCTTCATCCAGGGCCTGGGCATGGGCCTGGTGTTCATGCCGCTGAACGGCCTCGCCTTCGCCACCCTGCCCCCGCGCTATCGAACCGAGGGTTCATCGCTGATGAACCTGTCGCGCAACATCGGCGCGTCGGTGGGCATCTCGCTGGTGACCACCCTGCTGGCCCGCAGCGTCCAGATCAGCCACTCCGACATGGCGCCCAAGGTCAATCCCGAGAACCTGAACATGATGGATCCCGGGCTGCTCCAGGCGCTGGGCGGATCAGGCGACACGCTGCTCGCCATGGCCAATGCCGAGATCAACCGCCAGGCGCTGATGATCGGCTATCTGAACGATTTCTACGCAATGATGATCGTGACCGCCCTGTCGGTCCCACTGGTGCTGTTCCTGCGCAAGCCGAAAGGGCCGGTCGGGAAGCCCGATCCATCGGCGGCGGGGCATTGAGTTCAGGCGAGCGGATGCAGCAGCCGGCTATACGGCCCAGCTCTGTTTATGAGCCGCAAATCCGCAGTTACGATGATTCCTTCCAATAGCTCTGCCAGGGCTAGGTAGACGCAGTCGTAGATCGGATGCTCAATCTCAAGCCCGATTTCCAATGCTCGCCGACAGATTTATGCTTGGAAGCACCTCCACCGCAGCCTCGATGAAAGCGAGGCCGGCAAGCGCTATGATAGCAAAATGCTATCAGTCTCGCAACCGCACCCGGCGGGTCGGTGGCCTGCGATCTCCTGAAACCCCGCTTCGCCATGCCTCGAAATCAGAGCTGAAGTTCCCAACGCCAGACGGGCCCGTCCTCGGGATCGTGAACCTCCGCCGTCTTGGTGAAACCGTTGGCGGCGAGCACACGCGTCGAGGAGTTCTGCTCCGGCAGCGTGTGCGCCACGACCAACGCTGCGCCCTCCGTCCGCGCGATCCGGACCAGCGCGCCGGCCAATGCCGTCGCCACGCCGCTTCCGCGCGCGGGGATGAAGGTCAGATAACCGATCTCCACGGCGTGATCGGCATCGGGCGCCCCCTTGAACCCGCCGGATCCCACCGCCTGCCCGTCGCGCCATGCCAGGTAGCTGCACCAGGGCGGCCTGTGCGCGTTCTGCGCCATCTTCGCTAGCTCCCCCGCAAACTCCCCAGTGAGCACAGGGTCGCCCAGTTCGGGCTCGCCGGCATAGGGAGTCAGCGCAATCGGCAAGCTAGGCAGCCTTCTTCAGATGCCGCCGCCCGAGCAATTCGGCGATCTGCACGGCGTTCAGCGCCGCGCCCTTGCGAAGGTTGTCGCTGACGCACCACAGGCTCAGGCCGCTATCCACGGTCGGATCCTCGCGAACGCGGCTCACGAACGTCGCATATTCGCCCACGCATTCGATCGGAGTGATGTAGCCGCCATCCTCATGCTTATCGATGAGCATGACGCCCGGGGCTTCGCGCAGGATCGACTTGGCCTTGGCCGCGCTCAGATCGTCTTCGAACTCGATGTTGATCGCCTCCGAATGCCCAACGAACACCGGCACGCGCACGCAGGTCGCGGTCACCTTGATCTTCGGATCGAGGATCTTCTTGGTCTCCACCACCATCTTCCACTCTTCCTTGGTCGATCCGTCGTCGAGGAAGCTATCGATATGGGGGATCACGTTGAACGCGATCTGCTTGGTGAACTTGCTCGGCGTGGCGGGATCGCCGACGAAGATGTTGCGGCTCTGCTCGAACAGTTCGTCCATCCCCGCCTTGCCCGCGCCCGATACCGACTGGTAAGTCGCGACCACCACGCGCTTGATCCGCGCCGCATCGTGGAGCGGCTTCAATGCCACCACCATCTGCGCGGTCGAGCAATTCGGATTCGCGATGATGTTGCGCTTCCGGTAGCCGTCGATCGCCTCGGGGTTCACTTCGGGCACGATCAGCGGAACGTCCGGGTCCATCCGGTAGAGCGAGGCATTGTCGATCACCGTGCAGCCCGCCGCGGCGAAGCGCGGCGCGTGCAGCGCCGAACCTTCCGAGCCGATCGCGAACAGCGCCATGTCCCAACCCGCTGGATCGAAATTGTCGATGTTCTGGACCTTGTACTGTTTTCCGGTGTCACCGAAATCGACCATGTCGCCCTGGCTGCGTGACGATGCGACGACTGCCAGATCGTCGATTGGGAATTCCCGCTCGGCAAGGATGTTCAGCATTTCGCGACCGACATTGCCGGTGGCGCCTGCGACGACGACACGGTAGCCCATTACAAGTCCCTTTTAGCCGGCGGGGGATGCCGCCGTGCCGCGCAAATGCGCGCCATGCCGCACTGCGTAAAGCCCCTTTTGCTTTACGCCGCGATAGGCTCGCTCGCCGCAGGGCGCTTCCGGAAGGGTTGCCACTTCACATAAGCCAGGCTGCGCCACGCCCATTCCAGCGGCCCGCAGGAAAAATATCGCATCCAGACGTTCGCCAGCACCAGTTGCACCGCGATCACCATCAGCGCGGTGCCCGCCATATCCGCCCAGCCCTGCCGCGCCCACAGGCCGGGCCCCCAGGGGGCATAAAGGATGTACATGCCCAGCGCGTTCTGGAGAAAATAGAGCGAGAAGGCCATGCGCCCGGCCGCCTTGAATGGGGCCAGCAGCGACCGGCCGGCCCCGCCTTTCACCAGCAGGTTTATCAGAGCGACATGCCCCACGGACATAGCCATCCGGGCGAATTCCGCCGTCGCCCAATGTATCTTCGCCGCCGGGGTGAGATCGAGGATCTCGTGACCGCCAATCCACCGAAGCGTGATCCCGGACACATAGCAGGCGGCCATGAGAACCAGATAGAAGCGCCCGCTCCGCCCGCCCTGGATCACCTGCCATTTCCACAGGGCGATCCCCACCAGCATCATGCAGAATGCCTCGGCCACGTTGGAAGGCAGGGAGGAAAGGACGAATCCGACAAAGAACCCGATGTTCATTTGGGCATATTCGATGAAACCGCCCGAATGGCCCTTTTTCTCCATTTCGGCGGTCTGCTTCATCTCGGGCCCGCCGGTGCGGCGCCGCTCCACTTTCTTGGCCCAATCCTCCAGCGTCTTCTTTTCAGAGACGCTCAGCGGAGCGTTCGCGGCCTGCTTGGCCTGCGCCGCTTCCACCTGCTGCACCAGCTCGACGCGCTTCACATATTGGATCCCGCCCGAGACGAGATTGAAGAGCGCGAAGCCCATGCCCAGCGCGAGCAGCCATTTTGGGCCCAGCCTGCGAAACGGGAACAACAGCAATGCCGCGAGACCATAAATATGGAGGATATCGCCCGCCCAGAGCAGCACGAAAATGTCGAGCAGCCCGAAGCCGATCAGCCACAGGTTGCGGCGCTGGTAGAGGTCCGCCACGGCGACCGGCCCGTCCGGCGTCATCGCCTTCGCCGCAAATACCATGAGCCCCGCGCCGAACAGCATTTCGAGCAGCCCGCGCTGGGTGCCCTCCAGGAACAGATGCACGCCCCACCAGGCGAACTGGTCCATCGGCGTCCAGCCGATCGCCGTGACATTGACGAACAGCTTCGAGATTTCTGCCGCCATGAAAGGGATGTTCATGAAGAATATCCCAAGAATCGCGATCCCACGCAGGATATCGAGCACGTCGATCCGCGCCTTGCCCGCCACCGGCGCGAGCGCAACTTGTCCGTCTGCCATCCGCCTTGCCCCCTCAGCGATTGTCCGGCGAACGTTACGCGTGCCAAACAATCGCGTCGAGAGGGCTTATTTCTGGCGGCCCTTCACCTGGCGGTCGAAGAACCTTAGCACCGTCGTCCAGACATGCACGTCCTTGGGTGCGCTGTGCGCCTTGCCGGGATAGAGCATCATTTCGAACGGCCGGTTTTCCGCCTGAAGCTTGGCGGCGAGCACAGTCGAATTGTCGAGCACGACATTGTCGTCGGACATGCCGTGCATCAGCAGCATCGGATCGCGGATCTTGCCGGCGTCCCCGATCGGATCGGCCGCTGCATAGGCCTTGGGATCCTTGTTGGGGTCGCCCAGATAGCGCTCGGTATAATGGGTGTCGTATAGGCCCCATTTCGCCACCGGTGCGCCCGATACCGCGGCGGCGAACACGCCCGGGTGCTCCTCAAGCAGCTTGAGCGTCATGAAGCCGCCATAGGACCAGCCGTAGCCGCCGATGCGATCCGCATCGACGAAGGGCTGCGTCTTCAGATAGTCGATCCCCGCGATTTGATCCTCGACCTCGACGGTGCCGAGCTTCTGGTACAGGTGATCCTCGAACGCCTTGCCGCGGAAATTCGAGCCACGATTGTCGATCTGGAAATAGATATAGCCGCGATCGACGATATGCTGGACCAGCGGGTTTTCCCATTTGTGCGCGACACGCTGCGTGGTGCCCGGTCCGCCATAATATTCCACGAAGACCGGGTATTTCTTGCCTGGCTCCAGCTTCGGCTTGATCATTTCCCAATATAGCGTGGTCCCGTCGGAAGCCTTGAGCGTGCCGTATTGCGGGGCGCGGTGGCTCGCGAGATACGGGTGATAAGGATGCCCCTCCCTCAGCGCATTCTCCTCGATCCATGCCAGCCGATTGCCGGTCTGATCGGCAAGATAGGATTGCGGCGGCTGACCGGCGTTCGAGCGACTGACGATGAAGCGAGTCGCGGTCTTGTTCATCACGGCCGTGTTGAAATAGCCCGCCTCGGTGAGCCGCGTGACGGCATCGGGGCGCTTCAAGTCGATCGAATAGACCTGCATTTCCAGCGGCGTATCCTTGTTGGCGACGAAATAGACCTTGCCTGCTTTTTCATCGACGCCGGCAAGCGTGTTGACCACCCACTGGCCCTTGGTCAGCTGGCGCCATTTGCCCTTGTTGAAATGATAGAGGTGCCGATAGCCGTCGCGCTCGGAGGGCCAGATCAGGCTGCCGTCCTCCAGGAAGCGATAGGCGTCGGTGATGTTGAGCCAGGTCTTCGACTTCTCGGTGAAGAGCACGCTGGACTTACCCGTGGCGGGATCGACCTTGAGCATGTCGAGCGTCTTCTGGTCGCGGCTCTGGCGCTGTACATACAGCGCCTTGCCATCCGGCGCCCAGGACACGCGCGCGACATAGATGTCGTCGTTGGCGCCCAGATCGGCCTTCACTCGCCCCGAGCCATCGGGTTTCATCACGTAGATGTCGACGACTGCGTTGGGCGTGCCCGCCGCGGGATAGCGCTGCGAATAGACCCGCGTGCCGTCCGCGCCGATCGCCGCGCGGCTGACCACGCCGACGCGCGCTTCGTCGAAGCGCTCGACCGCGATATATGTCTCGTCGGGCGACCACCAATAGCCGTCATAGCGGTGGATCTCCTCCTGCTCGACGAACTGCGCCTCGCCCCAATGGACGGTGCCTGCGCCATCGCTGGTGAGTTGGCGAACCTCGCCACCGTCTAGCGGCTGAACGAAGAAGTTCTGGCCGCGCGCGAAGCTGAAGAAATTGCCTTTCGGGCTGATCGCGGGATTGAGTTCGCCTTCCGGCGAATTGGTCAGCCGCCTGGTCTTGCCGTCGGTGCCGGCAAGATAGACGTCTCCGTCCAGCGGCACGATGATCGACTTGCCGTCGCTCGACCATGAATAATTGACGATGCCCTTGGCGTTGGTGATCCGGGCGCGTTCGCGCTGCATCTTCTCGGCCTCGGAGAGCTCGGCGCCCGATCCTACCTTCTTCGAATCGACCAGCATGCGCCATTTCCCGGTGGCGGTGTCCATTGCCCAAAGGTCGAACCGATCCTTCTCGTCGGCGCGGTTGCGCAACAGGGTCAGCAGCGACCCGTCGGGGGAGAGCTTGGGAAGCCTGGGCGCTGGTCCGGCGAGATCGGGACTGGCGAATACGCGCTCCAGCGGCAGGTCCTGCGCCACTGCGCTACTCGCCACTACCGGCACTCCCAACAGGGCCAATCCAACCAGCCATTTACGCATCCCATAGTCTCCTTGGAGCGCGTTATCGCGGGGGAATGTGCGCGGGTAAAGGCGTATCGGTCCCCATTGCCGCTGCCCGCCCGATGGTAATGAACCTGGGTCCGGCGCCGCTTCGCGCAGCGCGATCCTGCGGGTTATAGAGTGCGCATTTCTTCAGGCTCAGGCACCCGCAGCCGATGCAGCCGTCGAGATTGTCGAGCATGCGCTGCATCTGCGCGACTCGCTCTTCGATCACCCGCCGAAAACCCGCCCCGGTACGCCTCCATTCGGCCGCGCTCGGCGCGCGCTCCTGTGGCAACCGCGCCAATTCCGCGGCGATCTGGGGCAATGTGAAACCCAATTGCTGCGCAATCAGCGCGAACGAGATGCGGCGGATGTCGGCGCGCAGGAAGCGCCGTTGGTTGCCCCCGGTGCGGATCGGATGAACGAGCCCCTTTGACTCGTAAAAGCGCACCGCTGACACCGTGAGTCCCGTTCGCGCCGCGAGCTCACCGATCGTAAGAAGCTCGTTCCCGCGCGGCATCCGCTCTCCTGAAATTACCGCTTGACCTCAACTTAGGTTGAGGTTGTAGCTGCTCTCGGCATGGCAATCTAGCAAGGAAGGAATCCCATGCCCGTTCCCTTTATCGAGCACGTCAACATCACCGTCAGCGATCCCGAGCGGATGGCGAAATTGCTCCACGACCTGTTCGGCTGGCGTATCCGCTGGCAGGGCCCGGCGCGCGATAATGGCCGCACGATCCATGTCGGCGACGACACCGCATATCTCGCGGTCTACACCCCGCCGGAGGGTATAGCGGGCAAGTTCACGAAGGGCGTCCCCCTCAACCATATCGGAATCCAGGTCGATGACCTCGACGAAGTCGAGCGCCGCGTGGTCGCCGCGGGCCTGGTCCCCTTCTCGCACGGCGATTACGAACCCGGCCGGCGCTTCTATTTCTTCGACTATGACGGAACCGAGTTCGAGATCGTAAGCTACGCCGCGCATTAAGCCCCGATTGACTCTCTTTGCGCGGAGCAAGCCCGCTCCGCGCAAGTTTCTTCCTTAACAACAGCATGGGAGAACCACATGTCCGACAACACCGATATCGCGAAACTCGACGATCTGATCGTCACGACGATCGACAGCATCAAGGGCTATGAGCATTCCGCGGAACATGCGGAAAGCGACCGCTATACCGAGTTCTTCACTTCGATGGCCGCCGAGCGCCGCGAAGTGGTCGAAGCACTGTCCGCGCGAAGCCGCGAACTGGGCGGGACGCCCGCCGATTATGGCTCGACCGCCGCGGCGATTCACCGCCGCATCGAGGACCTTCGGTCAGCGCTCGGTGGCGGAGACAAAGCGATTATCAGCGAAGTCGAGCGCGGCGAGGATTATCTGAAGGAAGAGTTCGAGCGCGCCATTGCCGACGAGCATATTTCATCCGGCACAAACAGCGTGATCCGGATATGCTTCGATTCGGTTCAGCGCGGTCACGACCGCGCGAGGCAGCTGAAGGAAGCACTCGCGGCGGCCGATTGAACGAAACGGGGCGCGCCGGCCAATGCCGCCGCGCCCCGTCGCTTGCCCCTGGGCTCTCGCCCGCAAACTTATTCGGCGGCAGTCGTTTCCGCGGTCGGGCGCGCATCGCGGCGCTCGGCGATACGGGCGGACTTGCCGGTGCGGCCGCGCAAGTAATAAAGCTTGGCGCGACGCACCACGCCCTTGCGGACCACTTCGATGCTGTCGATGTTCGGCGAATAGAGCGGGAAGACGCGCTCGACGCCCTCGCCGAACGAAATCTTGCGAACCGTGAAGTTGCTGCCCATGCCCTTGTTCGAGCGGGCGATGCACACGCCTTCGTAATTCTGCACGCGGGTGCGCTCGCCTTCGACGACCTTCACGCCGACCTTCAGCGTATCGCCGGGGCGGAATTCGGGCACCTTCTTCGATTCATTGAACTTGGCAATTTGCTCAGCTTCGAGCGTCTGGATGACGTTCATGTCATTCTTCCTTCTTTTGCCGCGCGCCAGAGGGAGAACTGACCCGAGCGCCCTCATGGCGCTCCCAAAGGTCCGGCCTCCTTAGCCGTGTATCGGTCTCCGCCTGCAGCTTCCGCCAGGCGTAGATCCTCGCATGATCCCCCGATCGCAGCACTTCGGGGATCGTGCGCCCTTCCCATATGGCGGGCCGGGTATATTGCGGATATTCGAGCAGCCCCGTTTCGAAGCTTTCGTCCATACCGCTTGAAGGCGCGCCCATTACGCCGGGGAGCAGCCGAATGCAAGCGTCCAGCAAGGTGAGCGCGGCCATCTCGCCCCCCGAGAGGATATAGTCGCCGATCGAGACCTGCTCGATCTCACGCGCCTCCAGCAAACGCTCGTCGATGCCTTCGAACCGGCCGCACAATATGGTGACGCCAGGGGCCGCTGCCAGCGAGCGAACGCGCTCTTGCGTGAGGCGCGCGCCACGCGGCGTCATCGCCAGCACGGGCCGCCCCGGCGCGACGCTGTCCAGCGCCGCGGCCAGCACATCGGCCCGCATCACCATCCCCGCCCCGCCCCCGGCCGGCGTGTCGTCCACCGAGCGATGGCGGTCGGTCGCAAAGTCGCGGATCTGCACCGCGTCCATGCTCCATAAGCCTTCGCGCAGCGCCCGGCCTGCAAGCGAAATGGCCAGCGGTCCGGGAAACATCTCGGGATAGAGGGTGAGGACCGTGGCGGCGAAGGTCACAGGGTCCAGTTCTCGACATTCAACCCCGGTACGTCGGCAAAGTGCCGCGTGTTGTCAGTCACCACAACAAGATCGTGCGAAAGTGCATGCGCAGCTATAAGGCGATCATAGCCTCCGCGCTTGAACGGCAGGTTTGCGTACGCCAGGGCGGCTTTGTAGTCGAACGACAACACCGGTACTTCCTCGACAAACGCCCGAAGCTGATCCAGCGCCGGAGGCTTCTCGCGCGTCGAGCCGTAGGCCACTTCCGCGAAGGCGACCGCGCTTGTGACAATATCATCCTCGTCGCATTCGGCGGCGCGAGCTACCATCAGCGCACTGCTGTTCATTACCAGAGCAATGATCGCATTGCTGTCCAGCATGTACTTCACGCTGGATCAACCGGGCCTCGGCTCGGCCAAGCCAGAGGCCTCTCTTCAAAGACGCGATCTTCATCCTTGATTGGCTTGAGGCCGGTTGCGGACCCACAGACTTTGGCCACGTTAAACTTGCGCTTCGGGCGGTCGATACGTTCAAGCGACATGACTTCACCATTTTCAACGCGGAGGTTCATCTCAGAACCCGGTAGCAGGCCTAGTTCCGCTGGCATCCGAAGCGCGACCGAATTGCCCGACTTGAACACCTTGACCCTGTAATCCTTTTTGTCGATCGGCTTGAGCCACGGTGCCGACCCGAACACTCGATTTAATTCGCGAACCCGGTTTGAAATCTTTTCAGCCATAACCACCTCCGTGCATACACTATGTATATACATCACCGTGGGTCGTCAAGGAACCACTCCCTGCCTCATGCGCTTCGCCGCCGATGGACGATTGCATCATCATTGGCGCCGGCCCCGCCGGACTCACCGCGGCGATCTATCTCGCGCGCTTTCATCTCTCGATCCGGCTGTTCGATTCGGGAGACAGCCGCGCCGCGTTGATCCCGCGCACGCACAATCATGCCGGCTATCCGGAGGGCATCGCCGGGAGGGACCTCCTGGCCCGCATGCTGGCCCAGGCCGAGCAATATGGCGCGGTGCGCGAGCAGGTCGAAGTCACCGGCCTGCGCGTTCTCGACGATGGGTTCGGCGTCCGCATCGGCGAGCGCGAAGTTGCCGCACGTTCCGTGCTGCTCGCGACCGGCGTGGTCAATCACCGGCCCGACATGCCTGATGCGCTCCATGGTGAAGCGTTGCAGCGCGGCCTGGTCCGCTATTGCCCGATCTGCGACGGCTATGAAGTCACGGACAGGAAAATCGCTGTGATCGGCACGGGCGGTCATGGCGCACGCGAGGCGCTGTTCCTGCGCGGCTACAGCGCGGATGTGACACTGATCGCGCCCGATGCCGAGCACCAGATCGAAGAAGAGCATGAAGGCGAACTCGACGCCGCGGGGATCAAGCGCGTCGATGGCCCGTGCGGGAATTACGCGATCGAAGGCGATAGCATCGCTTTCGATACCTCGCACGGCCGTCTGGCTTTCGATACGCTATACCCCGCGCTCGGCTCGCGCATTCGCTCCAAGCTGGCGGTGATGGCCGGCGCGCGCGCGGCGGAGGACGGGTGCCTGGAAGTGGACGACCACCAGCGCACGTCGATCCCCGGGCTGTTCGCGGCTGGCGATGTCGCCAAGGGCCTCGACCAGATCAGCCATGCGATGGGCGAAGCCGGCGTGGCCGCAACCACGATCCGCAACATGCTGGCCGAGCAGCGACCGATCCGGCGCTAGAAAACGTCGGAAGGCTTCATGGCATGGATGCAGAACCGTCCTGTGGAGACAAACTCTGCCAAGTCCCGAATTCGTCTTTCCGGAATAACACGCGCATGCTTTTTGTGGAGATTTTTTCTTGCTGAGGTGACGATCCAAATGTTTGGGTAGGATCGCACAGATATGTCGCCTCTATCATAGCAGGATAAACACCCTTCTCTACGTTCCCTTTTTTGACAACCGAGAATGATTTAAGAGCTGGCCCGCCAACTTTCCTACCCGTGCCAAATTCAATAGCGCTCGCACATTCTTGATAAGAAATATTTTTAATTAGAGCTTGTTCAACTAAAGGACGCATCTCTTCTTCAGTAGGCCAGCTCCCCATTGCCCCTGAACACCCGCTTGCTAGGAGCAATGCACCCAGCCCAAGGGCCACATTGATCCTGCCAGGCAGGTGAGCCACGGGCGCACTTTGATCCTTTTTCATATTGCCCCTCCCCCGATCCGTTGAGCCCTCTCATCGCGGCAAAATCTGATGGGCCTTGAGATAGAAGACAGCGTTGCTGAGGGAACCGTCACGATTGGTGACGCTCAAGTTCCCATATTCAATCGACTGTATCTCGCCGACCCGGCCGTAGAATGTAACGGGAGACCCGCGGGGGATGCTCATGACCTTTCTTGAATTATGTCGTGGACCGCGATCTTGGTTGCGCACTGCTGCCGCGCCCGGTCTTCACAGAGTGTCACATAGATATGTTGGCTGATGATTTCTCGCTGGGAAACATTAGTGGTGACACCGAAATAGTAGCCATCGAACCTAATGTTTTGGTGCCGATTTTGTTCGGCTGCTGACGGGCTTGTGGCGTAGTCAAAGGCAACAGCCTTATACTTCTTGGGATCAAAAATGGCACCTGGGAAGACGGCCCCGTACAGGCCGGCTGTCGCTTTCTTGATCGTTGTGCATCCGACCATGAACGGAAGTGCCAGGATCAATGCGCCCCACGCGAAGATTGGCTTCACAGCTACCCCCTATTCCATTGAAATACATGGAGACTAGCCAACGCGCCGGTCATCCTCAATAACTAGACGATTATCATCTATCCCATAACCGTCTATAGATCAACACGCTGGACCACGCTCCGAGAAGGGCCAGCACATGCCGACCTCAATGTTCACGGACGCCTATAAGGTGCTCGTGAATGCGCTGGTGAAAGCCAGGAAAGACGCGAGCGTGAGCCAAACGGAATTGGGGCGTCGGCTTGGGAAGGGCCAAAAGTTCGTCTCAGTGATCGAGACCGGAGTGAGACGGGTGGACCTGATCGAGTTCTATGTCATCGCCAAGGCGCTGGGATACGATCCCGTGCAGCTCTATGCTGAGGTCGTGACCGTCTTGCCGGAGTGGGTAGAAATATAATGGTCGGCGGGGAAGTAAACCAGAGGGGCAGAGAGGGTCACACTTCAACAAACCCGGCAGCCACCACCAGCCGCGCGTCATCCCATTCGAGAACCGCCTCCAGCCGCATCGGCACCATGAAGCGCTTGCCGGTTTCTCGCTCGATCTCGAGCACGTCGCCCGCGCCGTAATTGTCGATGGCGACGACTTTGCCCAGGACTTCGCCGGTCTCGGATATGGCCGGCAGCCCGATCAGGTCGTGGTGGTAATATTCGCCTTCTCCCAGCGGCGGCAGCGCCGAGCGGGGCACGGTGAGCGCAGTGCCGCGCAGTGCCTCGGCGGCATTGCGGTCGGTTACTTCCGCGAACCGCGCGATCGCGCCGTTGGAACCTGTACGTAGCGAAATAAGGTTCAGAGCGCCCTGGTTGAACGATTTATAGCTCGCGAAATCCTGCGCGAAGACCTTCAAGCGCACCTCCCCGGCTATGCCGTGCGCGCCGATCACCGCGGCCAGCGTTACCGAACGCTCAGCCGCTCGGGCTTCCGGGCTGTGGGCCGGGGGCATCGTCCGAGCCTTCGGCTGGCTGGTCGCTGGAGACGCCGGAGGGGTTGGTCTGGGTGTCGCCGGGGTTTTCACGCTCGGTCTCGTCGGGGCCGTTCTGGCTGGCCATCATGCGCTCCTTCGGTGCGGGTTGCTCCGAGGAAACGCACGATGGCCGGCAAGTGCCTCAGCCTTCCGACTTTTCTTCGGCCGGGGCTTCGGCTTCTACTTCGGCGGTCGGAGCTTCTTCTGCAGCGGGGCCCTCTGCGCCCTCCTCTGCGGCGGGCACATCGGTTGCTGCGGGAGCCTCGTCGGCGGGAGCTTCTTCCGCAGCGGCCGCGGGGGCCGGAACTTCCTCAGCGGCGGGGGCAGCTTCCTCGGCGACCGCCTCGACGGGAGCTTCCTCAGCGGCGGGAGCCTCTTCCACCGGAGCTTCCTCGGCTACAGGCTCGGGCGCGGGCGCTGCGGCGGCTGCGGCTGCGGCTTCCTCGGCGGCCTTCGCCTTTTCGGCGCGCTCCTCGATACGCTCGACGGCCTTCTCGCCCGGTTTGCCCTTGTTCGGGTTGTTCTTCGCGGCGCGTTCCTTCACGCCCAGCGTGTCGAGGAAGCGGGCGACGCGGTCGGTCGGCTGCGCCCCCATCTTGAGCCAATGCGTCGCGCGCTCGGCGTCGAGCTTCATCCGGTCCGCCGAATCCTTGGCGAGGAGCGGGTTGTAGGTGCCGATCTTCTCGATGAACTTGCCATCACGCGGAGACCGCGCATCGGCCACGACGATCCGGTAATAGGGGCGCTTCTTGGAGCCACCGCGCGAAAGGCGAATAGAGAGAGCCATTAGATATTCCTTCTTGGTATCTTGAGTTGATTTATTTCTTTTTCAGCAAATTCTCAAAGCCAGGGGGCAGGTTCGGCCCACCCGGAAGGCCGGGCAGGTTTCCGCCCATCTTGCCCATCATCTCGCCTAGCTGCGGGCCCATGTCCTTGCCGCCCAGCGCATTGCCGAGCCCGGCCATCCCGCCGCCGGGACCGCCCTTGCCGAGCATGCCGAGCATGCCTTTCAGCCCGCCCATCTTCTTGAGCCGCTTCATCGCCGTCTGCATTTCCTGGTGCATCTTGAGCAGCTTGTTGACGTCCTGAACCGTGGTGCCGCTGCCCTTGGCCACGCGGATCTTGCGCTTGGCATTGAGCAATTCGGGCCTGGCGCGCTCCTTGGGAGTCATGGAGGTGATCATCGCGTCCATGCGCAGCAGGATGCGGTCGTCCATGCCGCTATTGGTCATCGCCGCCTGCGCCTTCTTCATGCCGGGGATCATGCCGGCAAGCGCGCCCAGCCCGCCCATCTTGCGCATCTGCGCGAGCTGGCTGCGCAGGTCGTTCATGTCGAACTGGCCCTTGGAGAGCCGGTTCGCCATGCGCTCGGATTCTTCGGCGTCGATCGCCTCCGCCGCCCGCTCGACGAGCGAGACCACGTCGCCCATGCCCAGGATGCGGCCCGCAACGCGCTTGGGATGAAACGGCTCGATCGCGTCGAGCTTCTCGCCCATGCCCGTGAACTTGATCGGCTTCCCGGTAACGGCGCGCATCGAAAGCGCTGCGCCGCCGCGCGCATCGCCGTCCATGCGGGTCAGGATCACGCCGGTGAGCGGCACTTGATCGCTGAAGCTCTTGGCGACGTTGACTGCGTCCTGACCGGTCAGCGAATCCACCACCAGCAGGATTTCGGCCGGCCTGGCGATATCCGCCACGGCCTTCATTTCGTCCATCAGCGCCTGATCGACGTGCAGGCGGCCCGCGGTATCGAGCATCAGCACGTCGAAGCCCTGAAGCTTCGCCGAGCTGATCGCACGCCGGGCGATCTCGATAGGAGTCTGGCCCGTGACGATCGGCAGCGTCACCGTGTCGGTCTGGGTGCCGAGCACCGCCAGCTGCTCCTGCGCGGCCGGGCGGTTGACGTCGAGCGACGCCATCATGACCTTCTTGCCCTGCGACTTGGCCAGCAGCTTCGCCAGCTTGGCGGTGGTCGTCGTCTTGCCCGAGCCCTGAAGCCCGACGAGCATGATTACGGCGGGCGGCGTGACGCCCAACTCCAGCTCGGCAGTGTCGCTGCCCAGTATGTCGATCAGCGCGTCATGGACGATCTTGACGACCTGCTGCCCTGGCGTGACCGAGCGCAGCACCTGATGGCCGATCGCCTGCTCGGTCACTTTCTCCACGAAGTCGCGCGCCACCGGAAGCGCGACATCGGCCTCCAGCAGCGCGATCCGCACTTCGCGCATGGCGGTGCGGACATCGGCTTCGTTGAGCGCGCCACGGCCCCGCAAGCGCTCGAAAACGCCGCCCAGCCGCTCGCTCAGACTTTCGAACATGAGACCAAAATCACTCCGGTTTTCGTGCCCGCAACGCCAAACGCAAAGCGAGCCGGCGGACGAAACCTCGTCGGCCGGCCTGCACCCGTGGGCGCTGATGCGTCTCGCGTTCCGTGGAACGGATGGGCGGGCACATAGCGGCCACCCAGGTGAAACGCAACCGCCCCCGCCTTAACTCCATTTACACCCTCCCATGGCACACCCGCATTGTCCTATGGGGGAGTGAATCCCGGCTATGTCGCTGGATGACGAAGACGAGACCAATGCGGAGGGGCCCACCGAGCGGCCTAATCTGCTGTCGGGCGCGATCAGCGTTGCCGCGATCCTGCTATTCGTGGGAACGGGCAGCTCGGTGCTGTCCAAGACGCTCCAGCATTATTTCCAGGGCGGCGAGCCTGCCGATCGCACGCTCGTCATTGCCCTGCTTCTCAACGTGGCGCTCATCCTGATCGGATGGCGCCGCCACGCCGCGCTCAGCCAGGAAGTCCGCATCCGCACTGTCGCGGAAGAGCGCGCCCAGGCCCTCGCGGCGCGCGACCCGTTGACCGGCTTCCTGAACCGCCGCTCGATCGCGGAAGAAGGCGCGGCGATGTTCGTCCGCGCGACTCGCCGCCGCAAGGCGATGGCGATGCTCATGCTCGATCTGGATCACTTCAAGACAATCAACGACATGCACGGCCATGCCGTCGGTGACGCGCTGCTGCGCGCGGTCGCGGCCGAGATCGCGGCCGTGATGCCCCCGATCGCGCTGACGGCGCGGCTGGGTGGCGACGAATTTTCGTGCGGTTTCCTGTTCGACCCCGCAGAGCCTAGCTTTGTCGAGCGGATCGCCGAGAAGCTGGTGAACCGCATGGCCCAGCCCTTCGAGGCCGAGGGGCTTCGGCTACACATAAGCTGCTCGCTCGGCGTCGCGCGCTCGGATTTCGATTGCGCCAGCATCGATGCACTGATGCGCTCGGCCGATATCGCGATGTATGCGGCCAAGAAATCGGGGCGGAACCGCTATGCCTGGTTCGATCATTCGATGGAGCGCGAGCTTCAGGTGCGCAACGAGCTGGAAAGCGGTCTGCGCACCGCCATCCCGCGCGGAGAGATCGTTCCCTATTTCGAGCAGCAGGTCGATCTCTCCACCGGCCGGCTCCACGGTTTCGAAGTGCTCGCGCGCTGGGAGCATCCGATACGCGGGCTGATCAGCCCCGAGCTGTTCATCCCCATCGCCGAAGAGACGGGCATGATCGCCGATCTCTCGCTCTCGATCATGCGCCAGTCCTTCCTCGCCGCGCGCGACTGGGATTCCTCGCTCAGCATCTCGATAAACATCTCGCCCTGGCAGCTTCGCGACGCATGGCTCGCGCAGAAGATCATCAAGGTGCTCACCGAAACCGGATTCCCCGCCAATCGGCTGGAGATCGAGATCACGGAAAGCTCGCTGTTCGACAATCTGGCGCTGGCCCAATCCATCGTCGGCAGCCTGAAGAATCAGGGCGTGCGGCTCGCGCTCGACGATTTCGGCACCGGATATTCCTCGCTGGCCCATCTGCGGGCGCTGCCGTTCGATCGCATCAAGATCGACAAGAGCTTCGTGATGTCGCTCAACGACAATGCGGATTCGGCCGCGATCGTGAATGCGATCGTCGGGCTGGGCGAAAGCCTCAACCTGCCGATCACCGCCGAGGGCGTCGAGACCGTCGAGATCGAAGAGCGGCTGCGCGCGCTCGGCTGCGCCAAATCGCAGGGCTGGCTCTATGGCCGCCCGCTATCGGTCACAAATGTCCGCCGCCTGCTCGCCGAGCGCCGCTTGCTCCAGCAACAACATCAGCAGGTGCCCGCCGATCAGGAAGCGCCCGCCCCCGCCCCCACCCCACAGATCGCTACCAGCCAGCGCCAGGCTGGCTGAGATATTCGATCTCCTCGGACGTTGACTCGCGGCCAAGCGCCGCATTGCGCGAGGGAAATCGCCCAAAGCGCACGATCACTTCGGCATGGCTCTTGGCAAATTCGAGAATGTCCGCATCCCCCATCGCGCCAAACTTTTCCACGCTCAACTGCTGCATCTCGCGGCCCTCCGAATGCATCAGCGGCATATAGAGGAATTGGAGGCGTTCCTTGGACATATCGGCGTCCCAGCCCTTGCCGATAGCCTCCAATGTCAGCTCCAGCGCCAGCCCGTCCGCGGCAAAAGCACCCGCCGTGCCACGGTGCATATTCCGGCTGAACTGATCGAGCAGGATGATCGCCGCTAGCAAGGCATCCGCATTTTCCCGCCACTCCGCCGCCCCGCTCGCCAGCACAGCATCGCGCAACATACCGAAGCGCTCACCGATCTCGGCATCGAGCGGCTCGGACCTGGCGAAATGCTGTTCCGGCGTCAGCGCGAACCAGAAGCCCAGCACTTCGCGCGCCTGTGCGTGGACATCCCCTTCGCCCATCCCTAGATCGTCCGCCAATGCCATCCCCTCACCTCATCAGTCTCGGCTGTCGGCTGAACATCGCCGAGAGCGAAACCATCCGCGCCCTGCTGGACGATCGCGACACGGTGGTCGTCAACTCTTGCGCGGTGACCAACGAGGCCGTCAAGCAGACCCGCAAGGCGATCCGTCGCGCGCATCGCGAGCGGCCCGATGCCGAGCTGGTGGTGACCGGATGCGCCGCTCAGATCGACCCGGCCTCTTTCGCCGCGATGCCCGAAGTGAGCCGCGTGATCGGCAATGCCGAGAAGCTCGATGCGTTCGCCTGGGGCTCACCCGAGCGGGTGCAGGTGCAGGACATCATGGCCGTCCGCGAAACGGCGTCGCACCTTGCCGCCAGCTTCTCCACCCATGCCCGGGCCTTTGTCGAAGTCCAGAACGGCTGCGACCATCGCTGCACCTTCTGTACGATCCCCTTTGGCCGCGGAAACAGCCGCTCGGTGCCCGCCGGCGCGCTGATCGACCGCATCGCCATGCTGGCCGAAAGCCATGCCGAAGTGGTGCTGACCGGCGTGGACCTCACCAGCTACGGACCCGATCTGCCGGGTTCACCGAGCCTGGGCGCCCTGGTCGAGCGCATCCTCAATCGCATCCCCGCCCTCAAGCGCCTTCGCCTCTCGTCGCTTGACGGCATAGAGATCGACGACCGCCTCTTCACGCTCCTCACTCAGGAGCCGCGGATCATGCCGCACGTCCATCTCTCGCTCCAGGCGGGGGACGACATGATCCTCAAGCGGATGAAGCGCCGCCATAACCGAGCCGATAGCGTGGCCCTGGCCCAGCGCCTCATGGCCGCGCGACCGGAGATCGCCATCGGCGCCGACTTGATCGCCGGCTTCCCCACCGAGTCCGAAGCGATGTTCGCCAACACGCTCGCGCTGATCGCCGACGCGCAGATCGTCCAGGGGCATATCTTTCCCTACAGCCCGCGAGCTGGAACGCCCGCCGCACGGATGCCGCAGGTCGAGCCCGAGATCGTCAAAGCCCGCGCCGCGCGTTTGCGCACCGCGGCGGCACAATCCCGCGCGCATTGGCTGCAAAGCCTGATAGGCAGCAAGCAGCAAGTGCTGGTAGAGCGCCTGGGGGATCGGGGCCACACGCCCAATTTCGCCGAAGTACGCCTAGCCCCTACTCCGCTCACCCTGAGCTTGTCGAAGGGTGCTTCGACAGGCTCAGCACGAGCGGGTGTGGGCGAGATCGTAGAGGTTACAGTGACGGGTATCGACGACGGCAAGCTCATCGGTGTCGGGGCATGACCGGCCCCTCCTGGCACGAACGCCTCCTCGGCGGCTTCAAGAAGACCTCCGACCGCCTGATCGGCAACCTCGCCGGGATCGGCCTCGGTCGCCTCGGCACCGAACAGCTCGACGAGATCGAGGAAGCGCTGATCGCCTCCGATCTCGGCCCCGCCACCGCCGCCCGCATCCGCGGCCGGCTTGAGGAAGCGCAAGTCGAGCGCAACCTCGAAGAGCTCGGCATCCGGCTGATCGTCGCGGAGGAGATCGCCAAGGTCCTCGATCCCGTCAGCAAGAAGCTCGAGATCGCGGCCTTCCCCCGCCCGCAGGTCATCCTCGTCATCGGCGTCAACGGCAGCGGCAAGACCACCACCATCGCCAAGCTCGCCAATCTTCTGCTCGAACAGGATTACGGGGTGATGCTCGCCGCGGGCGACACCTTCCGCGCCGCCGCGATCGGCCAGTTGCGCACCTGGGCCGAGCGTATCGGCGTGCCGATCGTCACCGGCCCCGAGGGTGGTGACGCCGCGGGCGTAGTCTTCGAAGCGGTCAAGCAGGCCACCGAAAAGGGCATCGACGTGCTCATCGTCGATACCGCCGGCCGCCTCCAGAACAAGCGCGAGCTGATGGACGAACTCGCCAAGATCCGCCGCGTACTGGGCCGCATCAACCCCGCTTCGCCGCACGATGTGGTCCTCGTCCTTGACGCCACCACTGGCCAGAACGCGCTTAATCAGATCGAAGTGTTCAAGGAAGTCGCCGGAGTGACGGGGCTGGTGATGACCAAGCTCGACGGCACCGCGCGCGGCGGCGTCCTCGTGGCCGCGGCTCAGAAATACGGCCTCCCGATCCACGCGATCGGTGTGGGCGAGAAAGTCGACGATCTCCGCCCGTTCGATGCGAACGAGGTTGCGCGGATCATCGCGGGCGTGGAAGAGTTCACTTCTCCCCGCTCAGCCTGAGCTTGTCGAAGGCCCTTCTTTAACTCTACCGCTTTTTGCAAAGACCCTTCGACAAGCTCAGGGTGAGCGGATTTTTTTGAAATGGCGTCAAATATGAAACCAGCCGCGTCCCCCGGCCTCCGCATGCTGATAGATTTCGGCCCGCTGGTCGTGTTTTTCGCGGTGAACAGCTTAGTGCCCGGAGCTCCGCTTGAGCGGATATTCGCCGCCACGGCTGCCTTCATGATCGCGATGGCTGCTGCGATGGCGCTGAGTTGGTGGAAGACGCGCCACGTTTCGCCAATGCTGTGGATATCCGGCGCACTAGTCTTAGTGTTCGGCGGCCTCACCCTTTATTTTCACGACTCTACGTTTATCAAAATGAAGCCGACGATCGTCTACTCGATCTTTGCGATCATTCTCGGCTACGGCCTCGCAACCCACAAGCCACTGCTTCAGATGCTACTTGAGACTGCGTACCCCGGCCTTTCAGCCAAGGGCTGGCGATTGCTTACAATCAATTGGGCTGTGTTCTTCGTGGCGATGGCGATTTTAAATGAGGTGGTGTGGCGGATCACCGCGCCAGGAGCGACCGATGATATGACTACTTGGTTGACCTTCAAGTTTCCCGGCGTTCCAATCATCACCGTCGTCTTCGCAATGATCAACATTCCCATGCTCATGCGGCACGGGTTGCAGCTGGAGAAGCCGGAAGAAGCGCCGATCCCGCCCGAGGGCTAAGGCCAGTCCCTCTCCCACTTGGGAGAGGGAGGGAGGCGCGTAGCGGTGGAAGGGTGAGGGTAGAAGGCTA
>NZ_DASVSH010000029.1:0-1573 GCF_036388215.1 Sphingomonas sp. | reverse complement strand
AGCGGCAGCAGCCTCTGCGCGCCGACCGCGAGCGCGCCGAGCACCGGGATCGCGGCAAGCAGCCCGCCCGGCTGAAAGCTGAAATACACCGCCAGCAAAGCGACGACGATGATGCCGATGCCTTCCACAATGAATCGCGGCGCATCGGTCAGGAAGTTGCCGGTCGCCCACAAACGCCGCATGTCATCCTCATGCGCGGCAAGCTTGCGTTCGAAAAGCGGCTGGGAATGCTCAAGAATGATGTCCCGCATCCCGCCCCAGCTTTCCTGGACCACCTTTAATCGTTCTGTGTGAACGGCCGAAATGCGTTGTGAATTGGCGAGGAGGACCTTCTTGGACGCAAGGCTGATGCCGACATACAGGGCGCCGACCGACAGGGTTGCGAAGCTCGCCGTGCGTGGATCGATCACGAACAGGAAAACAACGATGCAGATCGAGATAATCGCGGAGGTGAAGGCCAGCAGTACGGGCGAGACGATGCCGACGATAACGCTGTAGATCTTCTGCACGGCGGACAAGGCGACGCTGCTGTTCTGCCGGACGTAGAGTTCATACGGCTGGCGAAGCAGGCGTCGGTAGATCTCCATGCTGATGTCGTAGCCCACGCCGTACACGAACCGATAGCTGGTCCAGGCCAGCGCCAGGCGGACGATGCCTGAGAAGATCGCGGCGGCGACGAGGAGCGTGGCCGCTGGAACGACCAGATTGCCACCCGGTTCAGCCCCGAACAGCGCCAGAACGTGTTGGGCCGCCGGGAAGCGGTCGAAATAGCTCGGGTCGGCGGCAAGCGCGAGCAGCGGCAGGACAGCCCCGATCGTGACCAGCTCCGCCACCGCCCCGAACGTCATGAGAATAAGCGTGGCAACGAGCTGCAGGCGCCGGGCGCGGCCCATCAGCGCGTAGACAGCGGCGGCCCCGCTCCAGAAAATCGAGCCGGTTGCGCTCTTTTCCGCAGCGTCGGTATCGTTCATAACATCCCTTGTTCGCTGAGCGCGCCAGCCTAAGTCTCGGGCAGCCTAGTGGCCGTTCAAGCCCCGGAAATCTACCCTAAGCCGCCCGCGCCGATCTGGAGCAGCAATGAGTGAAAGCGACATCGTTCTGCCGCGGATCGAAGAAGGCGCGGAGATTCCGCGCATCATTCACCAGACCTTCCCGACCAAGAACCTCCCGCCCGCTTTGCTCGCCAATGCGGACCGGCTGCGCAGCGACAATCCCGGGTGGGACTATCGCCTGTACGACGACCTCGACATCGAAGCGCTGATCCTTGGGCATTACGGCAGCGGGATCCTCGCCGAGTACCGCAGGATCGATCCTTCCTACGGCGCGGCGCGGGCGGATCTGTTCCGCTACCTGCTGATGTATGCGGTCGGCGGCGTTTATCTCGACATCAAGAGCAGCAGCCACCGGCCCCTTGACCGGCTCCGGGAGGTGGGCGCGCGCTTTCTGCTGGCGCGCTGGGACAATCAGGCGGGGGGGCGTCACCCCAATTGGGGGCTTCACCCGGAGCTGGAGCCGTTCGGCGCCGGCGAGTTTCAGCAATGGCACATCGTCTGCGCGCCGGGTCACCCGTTTC